>NZ_JABEPN010000003.1:450000-582377 GCF_018320755.1 Delftia sp. PE138
ACAAAACGGAATGGAAAGTCCGGCCATAGTAGGTGATAGCCCTGTATGTGAAAACCGACTGGTGGTACTGAGCTAGAGAAAAGTAGGGCGGGGCACGAGAAACCCTGTCTGAATATGGGGGGACCATCCTCCAAGGCTAAATACTCATCATCGACCGATAGTGAACCAGTACCGTGAGGGAAAGGCGAAAAGAACCCCGGGAGGGGAGTGAAATAGATCCTGAAACCGCATGCTTACAAAAAGTAGGAGCCCGCAAGGGTGACTGCGTACCTTTTGTATAATGGGTCAGCGACTTACATTCAGTGGCAAGGTTAACCGAATAGGGGAGCCGTAGAGAAATCGAGTCCGAATAGGGCGTCCAGTCGCTGGGTGTAGACCCGAAACCAAGTGATCTATCCATGGCCAGGATGAAGGTGCCGTAACAGGTACTGGAGGTCCGAACCGACTAGTGTTGCAAAACTAGCGGATGAGCTGTGGATAGGGGTGAAAGGCTAAACAAACTTGGAAATAGCTGGTTCTCTCCGAAAACTATTTAGGTAGTGCCTCAAGTATTACCTGCGGGGGTAGAGCACTGTTTAGGCTAGGGGGTCATGGCGACTTACCAAACCTATGCAAACTCCGAATACCGCAGAGTACAGCTTGGGAGACAGAGCACCGGGTGCTAACGTCCGGACTCAAGAGGGAAACAACCCAGACCGCCAGCTAAGGTCCCTAAAATTGGCTAAGTGGGAAACGAAGTGGGAAGGCTAAAACAGTCAGGATGTTGGCTTAGAAGCAGCCATCATTTAAAGAAAGCGTAATAGCTCACTGATCGAGTCGTCCTGCGCGGAAGATGTAACGGGGCTAAGCCAGTTACCGAAGCTGCGGATTTGCAATTTATTGCAAGTGGTAGGAGAGCGTTCTGTAAGCCTGTGAAGGTGCCTGGTAACGGGTGCTGGAGGTATCAGAAGTGCGAATGCTGACATGAGTAGCGTTAAAGGGGGTGAAAAGCCCCCTCGCCGTAAGCGCAAGGTTTCCTACGCAACGTTCATCGGCGTAGGGTGAGTCGGCCCCTAAGGCGAGGCAGAGATGCGTAGCTGATGGGAAACAGGTCAATATTCCTGTACCGATGTGTAGTGCGATGTGGGGACGGAGAAGGTTAGCTCAGCCAACTGTTGGATATGTTGGTTCAAGCCTGTAGTCGTGCCTGGTAGGCAAATCCGCCGGGCTTAGATGAGGGGTGATAACGAGTCTGCTTGCAGACGAAGTGAGTGATACCCTGCTTCCAGGAAAAGCCACTAAGCTTCAGCTACACACGACCGTACCGCAAACCGACACTGGTGCGCGAGATGAGTATTCTAAGGCGCTTGAGAGAACTCTGGAGAAGGAACTCGGCAAATTGATACCGTAACTTCGGGAGAAGGTATGCCGCAAGTAGGTGAACTTGAACAAAGGGAGCCCAAAGCGGTTGCAAAAAATCGGTGGCTGCGACTGTTTAATAAAAACACAGCACTCTGCAAACACGAAAGTGGACGTATAGGGTGTGACGCCTGCCCGGTGCTGGAAGATTAAATGATGGGGTGCAAGCTCTTGATTGAAGTCCCAGTAAACGGCGGCCGTAACTATAACGGTCCTAAGGTAGCGAAATTCCTTGTCGGGTAAGTTCCGACCTGCACGAATGGCGTAACGATGGCCACACTGTCTCCTCCAGAGACTCAGCGAAGTTGAAATGTTTGTGATGATGCAATCTCCCCGCGGAAAGACGGAAAGACCCCATGAACCTTTACTGTAGCTTTGTATTGGATTTTGAACGGATCTGTGTAGGATAGGTGGGAGGCTTTGAAGTGAGGACGCTAGTTCTCATGGAGCCGACGTTGAAATACCACCCTGGTGCGTTTGAGGTTCTAACCCAGGTCCCTTATCGGGATCGGGGACAGTGCATGGTAGGCAGTTTGACTGGGGCGGTCTCCTCCCAAAGCGTAACGGAGGAGTTCGAAGGTACGCTAGTTACGGTCGGACATCGTGACGATAGTGCAATGGCATAAGCGTGCTTAACTGCGAGACTGACAAGTCGAGCAGATGCGAAAGCAGGACATAGTGATCCGGTGGTTCTGTATGGAAGGGCCATCGCTCAACGGATAAAAGGTACTCTGGGGATAACAGGCTGATACCGCCCAAGAGTTCATATCGACGGCGGTGTTTGGCACCTCGATGTCGGCTCATCTCATCCTGGGGCTGTAGTCGGTCCCAAGGGTATGGCTGTTCGCCATTTGTGGGCGCTGCAGATTTGAGGAAGCCTGCTCCTAGTACGAGAGGACCGGAGTGGACACACCTCTGGTGTATCGGTTGTCACGCCAGTGGCATTGCCGAGTAGCTAAGTGTGGAAGAGATAACCGCTGAAAGCATCTAAGCGGGAAACTCGTTTCAAGATGAGATCTGCCGGGGCCTTGAGCCCCCTGAAGAGTCGTTCAAGACCAGGACGTTGATAGGCTGGGTGTGGAAGCGCAGTAATGCGTTAAGCTAACCAGTACTAATTGCTCGTGAGGCTTGACCCTATAACTTTGATGACGTTGATCATCAAGNTGGTTATGCCAAGTAAGGCGCAGTCAAAATACAAAGCTGATTACAGACTCTATGAATTCGTTGTGTTGCTCACAAGAGCAGCATGACAACAAGTTATGCCTGATGACCATAGCAAGTTGGTACCACTCCTTCCCATCCCGAACAGGACAGTGAAACGACTTTGCGCCGATGATAGTGCGGGTTCCCGTGTGAAAGTAGGTCATCGTCAGGCTCTTACAGCCCAAGAAACCCCGTAGCCCAAAGCTACGGGGTTTTTTGCATTGGGCTACAGGAAACGGGGAAACAGGCTGAACAGCCAAAACGGACAACCCAAAAAAAGAGAGCGCTGACGCGCTCTCTTTTTATTCCTGAATGCGCAATGGTTCAAAGCGGCAGGCATTCGCCCTGTACAAAGACCTTGAGTTCGCCCGACTGGATTGAAGTCCAGGTCTCATTCTTGGTCAATGGCGCCGTGACGATGATGGCCACGCGGTCCTGGGGTGTGGTTTCCCGGGCGAAGTCCACGGCCAGGTCTTCATCCGACAGATGGGCCTGGGCAAAGGGGTGGCGTCGTTCGATATAGCACAGGTGTGTGGTGGCATGGGCCCACAGCGCTTCGCCGTTGGACAGCAGGAAGTTGAAGGTACCGTGCGGCGAGATGCGCTTGGCCAGTTCGCGCAGCGTGTGCGTGAGTTCCTGGACGCTGGGCAGGCCGGCATGGGACTTCCAGAGCTCCTGAAGAATCCAGCAGAAGGCCTGCTCGCTGTCGGTGTTGCCTACCGGATGGAAGTGGGCATGCAGTTTCGGAGCGAAGCCCTTGAGATCCCCATTGTGGGCAAAGACCCAGTTGCGGCCCCACAGTTCACGCACGAAGGGGTGGCAGTTCTGCAGGCTTACCGCGCCCTGCGTGGCCTTGCGGATGTGGGCGATGACGTTGCGGCTCTTGATCGGGTACTCGCGTATCAGCTTGGCGATGGGCGAGTCGATGGCGCGCTCGTAGCCGACGAAGTGGCGCAGGCCCTTGTCCTCGAAGAAGGCGATGCCCCAGCCGTCCGTATGGTCGCCGGTATTGCCCGCCCGCTGGGTGAACCCCGAGAAGCTGAAGCGCACGTCGGTGGGCGTGTTGCAGTTCATTCCAAGCAGCTGGCACATGGCGGTATCGTTGTTTGCGTAGTTCAAGCCATAGCCTAACGCCTGGCGCGGCAGCTGCAAGCACAATGCGGGGCAACGGCAAAAAAACGGAACACACCCATGCCCATCCTCTGTCTGCATACGGCGCACAGCAACGCCGTGATCTTCGAGCAGGCTGCTGCCGAACTGGGCTGGCCGGCCCACTCAATCGTTCATCAGGTGCATGAGGAACTGCTGTTGGAGGCGGAGGCTGCCGGCGGCATGAATGCGTCGCTTCGGCAGAAAACGGCGGGGCAGCTTGATGCGCTGGCAGACCCTGCCGATATCGATGCCGTGCTGCTGACCTGCTCGACCCTGGGCCCGGCCGTGGCGGATTGCCGCAGTGGCAAGGTCTGGCGTGCCGATGGCATGCTGGCCCGCAAGGTGGCCGCTGCCTTGCAGAGAGATCCCCAGTCACGCATTGCACTGCTGTGTGCTGCTCCCACGACGTATGAAGCCACGCGCGATCTGTTCATGCAAGCGTTGCTGTCTGGCGATGCACATCTGCGCCTGCAGCTGCAGTGTGTCGAAGGCGCATGGGCGCTTTTCCGTAGAGGCGATCTCTCTGGCTACCAGGCACGGATGACCGATGCCGCTTTTCAAGCCTATGCGGCCGGCGCCGCCCAGGTGGTTTTGACCCAGGTTTCCATGGATGGGGTTGCCAGGTACTGGCAGGCCAGAGACTCCCATCCTGTGCCGTGGACCGTGGCTGCCAGTGCGCTGCAGGCACTTGGAGAAATGCGCAAGTAAAGCTGCAACTTCATGGAAAAAGGCAGCCGAAGCTGCCTTTTGCATGCGTTGGAGGAAAAGTCCTCAGCTGCGCTCGGACCAGAGCTTGCCGCCCGTGGCCCAGTTTTCGCGCTTGATGTCGGTGATCAGGATGTCCACCGATTCGGGCGAGCCACCGAGGACTTCGACCGAGACGCGCGTGATCTCTTCGACCAGCTTGCGCTTTTGTTCGACGGTGCGGCCTTCCATCATTTCGACGTGGTACGTGGGCATGTCAATCTCCTCAGGGATCAAGTTCTAGGGGGTTGGGTCGGCGACATCATATCGGCCGACGCGGGCGGTCGAGGCTTGTCGGTGCCAAGTGCGCAGGCGGGACACAGGCATGCCTTGTTGCGCAGGGGCTCCGGAATACGGGCCAATGCATCGGGTGCCACCGGCGTGTCCATGCACCAGCAGTTCAGCGGATCAACGCCCGCAAGAATGGCGCACTGATTGCTGCGGCCGCACAGCGGACACAGGCTGGCATCGGGGGGAGGGGCACTCATCGTGGTTCTGAGTGTAGATCCATGAAAAAAGCACCTCAGGCAAGCCTGGGTGCTTTTTCAAGCGCCGGGCGCCGCCCGCGTCAGGCGGCGGCCTTGACCTTCAGGCGCCAGGCATGCAGCAGGGGCTCGGTGTAGCCGCTGGGTTGCTCCTTGCCCTTGAAGACCAGGTCACAGGCGGCCTGGTAGGCCATCGAGGTGTCGAAGTGGCCGGCCATGGGCTTGTACAGCGCATCGCCCGCGTTCTGCTGGTCGACCACGGCGGCCATGCGCTCGAAGGTCTCGCGCACCTGCGCCTCGGTCACGATGCCGTGCTGCAGCCAGTTGGCGATGTGCTGGCTGGAGATGCGCAGCGTGGCGCGGTCTTCCATCAGGCCCACGTTGTGGATGTCGGGCACCTTGGAGCAGCCCACGCCCTGGTCCACCCAGCGCACCACATAGCCGAGGATACCCTGGACGTTGTTGTCCAGCTCCTGCTGCTTTTCAGCCGCGCTCCACTTGTCTTCCTTGACCACGGGCACCTGCAGCAGGTCGGCCAGGATGTTGGCGCGCTCGGCGTCGGCATTGGTCTGCTCCAGCTGCTTTTGCACTTCGGCCACGTTGACCTGGTGGTAGTGCAGGGCGTGCAGCGTGGCGGCCGTGGGCGAGGGCACCCAGGCGGTATTGGCGCCGGCCTTGGGGTGGCCGATCTTTTGCTCCAGCATGGCCTTCATCAGGTCGGGCATGGCCCACATGCCCTTGCCGATCTGCGCCTTGCCGCGCAGGCCCAGGCCCAGGCCCACGAGCACGTTGCTGCGCTCATAGGCGGCCAGCCAGGCGCTTCCCTTCATGTCGGCCTTGCGGACCATGGGGCCGGCATACATGGCGGTGTGCATTTCGTCGCCCGTGCGGTCCAGGAAGCCGGTGTTGATGAAGGCCACGCGCGATGCGGCGGCGGCGATGCAGGCCTTGAGGTTGACGCTGGTGCGGCGCTCCTCGTCCATGATGCCAAGCTTGACGGTGTTCTCGGGCAGGCCGAGCACCTTTTCCACGCGGCCGAACAGCTCGCTGGCGAAGGCGGCTTCCGCAGGGCCGTGCATCTTGGGCTTGACGATGTAGACGCTGCCCGTGCGCGAGTTGCGGATGCCGTTGGCGCCCAGACCCTTGATGTCATGGACGGCGATGGCCGTGGTGACCATGGCGTCCAGGATGCCTTCGGGGATTTCCTTGCCGTTGCCCCAGAGGATGGCCGGGTTGGTCATCAGGTGGCCGACGTTGCGAACGAACATCAGCGAACGGCCATGCAGCCTGACGGGCTTGCCGTCGGCGCCGGTGTACTCGCGGTCTGCATTCAGGCCGCGCGTCATGCTCTTTCCGCCCTTGTCGAAGGTCTCGGTCAGCGTGCCCTTGAGGATGCCCAGCCAGTTGGCATAGCCCACCACCTTGTCCTCGGCATCCACGGCCGCCACGGAGTCTTCCAGGTCCAGGATGGTGGACAGGGCGGCTTCGACCACCACGTCTGCCACGCCGGCGGCATCGGTCTGGCCGATGGCCGTGGTCTTGTCGATGCGGATGTCGATATGCAGGCCGTTGTTGAGCAGCAGCACGGAAGAGGGCGCTGCGGCATCACCCTGGTAGCCCACAAACTGGGCGGTGTTCTTCAGGCCCGTGGTGCCGCCGTTCTTGAGCGCGACGACCAGCTGGCCAGCTTCCACGCGGTAGCCGGCGGAATCCTTGTGCGAGCCCGAGGCCAGCGGGGCGGCCTGGTCCAGGAAATCACGTGCGAAGGCGATGACCTTGGCGCCGCGAACGGGGTTGTAGCCCTTGCCCTTTTCCGCGCCGCCGTCCTCGCCGATGGCATCCGTGCCGTACAGCGCGTCATACAGCGAACCCCAGCGCGCGTTGGCGGCGTTGAGCGCATAGCGGGCATTGAGAATGGGCACGACCAGCTGGGGGCCGGCCTGGATGGCCAGTTCCGCATCCACATTGGTGGTGGTCGCCTTGGCATCCTTGGGCTGCTCGACCAGATAGCCGATCTGCGTCAGGAACTGCTGGTAGCCGGCCATGTCGGTGATGGGGCCGGGATGGGCCTTGTGCCAGGTGTCCAGCTCGGCCTGCAGGCGGTCGCGTTCGGCCAGCAGGGCGGCATTGCGGGGGGCGAGGTCGTTGACGATCTCGTCGAAGCCTTTCCAGAATGCCTCGGGCACGACACCCGTGCCCGGGAGCACTTGTTCATTGATGAAGCGGTGCAGCTCTGTGGCCACCTGCAGGCTGTGGGCTTGGGTGCGATCGGTCATGGTGGGAACCCCGGTTGGATGGATGGAAAGACTGGCCTGGACCCTTTACGGGCCTGACTATAAGGAATACTTTATTAGATTTATTTGCGTACATAAATAGACCATAAATCTTAAAACTCGTGACTTTTACGCAAAAATGTGGGAAGGTTATGCGCCTGCCAAAACCATCGGAAATTGGCATGCAGCCCGGTGCGAAGGGCAAATGGCAGACAGCCAGTGCCTACTGCGCAAAAAGGCGGACCCCAGGAGACAGGCATGCATGCGCATGCCCCACAAGAACACGGAAAAGAAACGGACAGCAGTCATGGACAAGCTCAAGGCATTCGAGTCATTCGTATCGGTGGCCACGCGCGGCAGCCTCACGGCAGCGGCCAAGGCGGAAGGCGTGGCGCCAGCCATCATGGGGCGGCGACTGGATGCCTTGGAAGAGCACCTGGGCGTCAAGCTCATGGTGCGGACCACACGCCGCATCTCGCTCACGCACGAGGGCAGCGCTTTTCTCGAGGATTGCCAGCGCCTCTTGTCCGATGTGTCCAACGCCGAGGCCAGCGTCAGTGCGGGCGGGGTCAAGGCCACAGGACATCTGCGCATCACGGCGCCGGCAGGCTTTGGTCGGCGGCATGTGGCGCCTCTGGTGCCGCGTTTTCGGGACCTGCACCCCGATGTGACGATTTCCCTGAATCTGAGCGACCGCGTGGTCGATCTGGCCGGTGAGGGCTTTGACTGCGCGGTGCGGGTAGGCGACTTGCCCGACTCGGCCCTGGTCAGCGTGCGCATCGCCGACAACCGGCGCCAGTGCGTGGCCACGCCCTCCTATCTGGAGCGCCGCGGCACGCCGCGCCACCCCAGCGAGCTGACCCAGCATGACTGCCTGACGCTGTCCAGCGATGCCTCGCAGACGCGCGGCTGGGCCTTTCGCATTCCGCACCCGGACAGCGGTACCAGCGAAGTCGTGCATTTCAAGCCGGGCGGTCCGCTGGACTGCTCCGACGGCCAGGTGCTGCACGACTGGTGCCTGGGCGGCTGGGGCATTGCCTGGCGCAGCACCTGGGAGGTGGAGGCCGAGATCGCCGCCGGGCGCCTGGTGGCGGTGCTGGAGGAATTTGCGGCCCCACCGAACGGCATCTTCGTGGTCTTTCCCCAGCGCAAGCACATGCCGCTGCGCGTACGGCTGTGGATCGACTATCTCAAGCACCATTACGAGCAGCCGGAATTCTGGCGTCGAACCCACGCGGCCTGAGCGGGCCGCCCAGCAAGGAGGAATGAGCATGGCAGTGTCGATCGCGACGGAAGCGGTATCCGCAACGCAGGGCGCGGCCCCAGGACGGCGGCGCTGGATGCGCATGGCGCTGGGCGCCGCCTGCCTGGGCATGTTGGCAGGCTGCGCCGTCCAGGGGCCGGGGCAGGGCCGGCCGGACGGGATGCGGCAGGGCGCGGTGCCTGCCGGCATCGTGAGCGTGACCTTTGACGATCCCTCGCGGTTCGATGCCGGGCGCAATGGACCCCAGGAGTCCGAGAAGGCGCGCCGCGCCTGGGTCGATGCGCTGGCCCAGTTCCTGGCCGAGCGTGCCGCGCCCAGGCTGTCCCAGGGCCAGCGGCTTGAAGTTCACCTCACCGATGTGCAGCGCGCAGGCAGTTTCGAGCCCTGGCGCGGACCCCAGGCCGCCGATGTGCGCATCGTCCGCGATATCTATCCGCCGCGCATCGACCTGCGTTTCAAGCTGCTGGATGCCGACGGAAAGCTGCTGCGCGAGGGCAGCCGCCAACTGCGCGATGCGACCTTCATGATGCGCCCCGACCTGTATCCCAACGATCCCCTGCGCTACGAGAAGACGCTGCTGGATGACTGGTTGCGCGCGGAACTGCCGAAGTAACGACGCAAGAGCCGGCGCGACGGGAGGACCGCAGTGGTCTACCGATTGCCTCGGGCATCCCGATGGCGGTCGCCGTTTCTGGCGTAATGCAGCATGGCCCAAGAGGCTCAATTTCTATACGGATTCCCCATGACGATAGAAGCCATTCTGGCCAGCCTTCACCTGCTGGCCATCCTCACCTTCGTGGTGTTCCTGTCCAGCCAGGCGGCGCTGTGCCGCAGCGAGTGGATGAGTGCCGCCGTGGTCCAGCGCCTGGCGCGGCTGGACATGATCTACGGGCTGGCGGTGGTGTTCCTGGTGCTCACCGGCATTGCGCGCCTGGTGTGGGGCGTCAAGGGCATGTCCTGGTACGTCTCGCAGCCACTGTTTCATCTGAAGATGACTTTGTTCGTGGTCGGCGCCGTGTTGTCGATCAAGCCCACGCTGGCCTTCCGCCGCTGGCGCCGCGCGCTGGATGCCGGCCAGGGCCTGCCCCAGCCTGCCGAGGTGGCCAGCACGCGCCGCTGGGTGATGTGGCAGGCGCATGTGGTGCCTGTGATCGCGGTGGTGGCGGTGTTCTGGGCGCGGGGCATGTAGGCCCGGTTTTCCTGTCTGGCGGCATGGGGCGGGCCTGCCACGTAGAATCCGCCGATGCTCTCCGTCAAACAGGAACTGCTCGCGGCTCTGGCCGGCGAGCTTGAAACTTTGTCGCCCGGCGCCGGTGCCCGTGCCGCTTTCGAATCCCCCAAGGTGGCTGCCCATGGCGATTTCGCCTGCACGGCCGCCATGCAGCTGGCCAAGCCACTCAAGCTCAATCCGCGCGCGCTCGGTGAACAGCTCAAGGCTGCGCTGGAGGCCACGCCGGCTTTCCAGCGCTGGGTCGATGCCATCGAGATCGCCGGCCCCGGCTTTCTGAACATCCGTCTCAAGCCCGCCGCCAAGCAGCAGATCATCCGTGAAGTGCTGGGACAGGCCGAGAAATTCGGCTGGCAGGCCGACCGTGGCGCCAAGATGCTGGTCGAGTTCGTCTCCGCCAACCCCACCGGCCCGCTGCACGTGGGCCATGGCCGCCAGGCCGCGCTGGGCGATGCCATCTGCAACCTCTATGCCACCCAGGGCTGGGGCGTGCACCGCGAGTTCTACTACAACGACGCGGGCGTGCAGATCGACACGCTGACCAAGAGCACGCAACTGCGCGCCAAGGGCTTCAAGCCCGGCGACGAATGCTGGCCCATCGATCCCGAGAATCCGGAAAGCAAGGCCTTCTACAACGGCTCCTACATCCAGGACATCGCAGACGATTTCAAGGCCTGCAAGACCGTCAAGGCCGATGACCGCGAATTCACGGCCAACGGCGATGTCGAGGACTACGACAACATCCGCCAGTTCGCCGTCGCCTATCTGCGCAACGAGCAGGACAAGGACCTGCAGGCCTTCAACCTGCACTTTGACGAGTACTACCTCGAATCCAGCCTCTACACCAACGGCCATGTCGAGGATGCGGTGCAGCGCCTGATCGCGGGCGGGCACACCTACGAACTCGACGGCGCGCTCTGGCTCAAGTCCACCGACTACGGTGACGACAAGGACCGCGTGATGCGCAAGCAGGACGGCAACTACACGTACTTCGTGCCCGATGTCGCCTACCACATCCAGAAGTTCAAGCGCGGCTATTCCAAGGTCGTCAACATCCAGGGCACGGACCACCACGGCACCATCGCACGCGTGCGCGCCGGCCTGCAGGCCGCCGACGTGGGCATTCCGGCCGGCTATCCCGACTATGTGCTGCACACCATGGTGCGCGTGGTGCGTGGCGGCGAGGAAGTCAAGATCAGCAAGCGCGCCGGCTCCTACGTCACGCTGCGCGACCTGATCGAGTGGACCAGCAAGGATGCGGTGCGCTTCTTCCTGCTGTCCCGCAAGCCCGACACCGAGTACACCTTCGACGTGGACCTGGCCGTGGCCCAGAACAATGACAACCCCGTGTACTACGTGCAGTACGCCCATGCGCGCATCTGCTCGGTGCTGGCAGCCTGGGGCGGCGATGCGGACACGCTCAAGGACGTGGACCTGTCGGCGCTGGAAGGCCCGCAGGCCCAGGCGCTGATGCTGCAGCTGGCCAAGTACCCGGCCATGCTGACCTCGGCCGCAGAAGGCAATGCGCCCCACGACGTGACCTTCTACCTGCGTGAACTGGCCTCGCTGTACCACAGCTACTACGACGCGGAACGCATCCTGGTGGACGATGAAAAGGTCAAGCTCGCCCGCCTGGCGCTGATCTCGGCCACGCGCCAGGTATTGCACAATGGCCTGGCAGTGCTGGGCGTCTCGGCCCCGCAACGCATGTAACTTCGAGCGACAAGCCATCTATGAAGACACAGCAACGTGGGGGCACCGTCATCGGTCTCATCATCGGCATGATCGTCGGGCTGGCAGCAGCCCTGGCCGTCGCCGTCTATGTGACCAAGGTGCCCGTGCCCTTTCTCTCCAAGGGCGGCAAGACGGCCGACCAGGACGCGGCAGAGGCCCAGCGCAACAAGAACTGGGACCCCAACGCACCGCTGCAGGGCAAGAACCCGGCGCCGCCACCACCGGCTGCCGTCACGCCGAGCCTCCCCGGCAGCACCACGCCAGCAGCGCCCACCCCGCCCGCCGTGGCCGGCGGCGTGACGCCGCCGCCCGCGCCCGTGGACCCGGCCAAGCCGCCCGCCAAGCCCGACACCAAGACCGATGGCAAGACCTCCGCCGACCCGCTGGGTGATCTGGTGAAGGCGCGTTCCGCCGCTGCCGAGAAGACGGAAAAGGCCGAGGCTGCCTTCAACTACTTCGTGCAGGCCGGCGCCTTCCGCAGCCAGGGCGATGCCGATGCGCAGCGGGCCAAGCTGGCCATGCTGGGATGGGAGGCGCGCGTGAGTGAGCGAGAGCAAAACGGCATCACCATCTTCCGCGTGCGCGTGGGTCCGTTCACCAAGCGCGACGATGCCGAGCAACTCAAGCAAAAGCTCGATGGCGCCGGGGTCGAGTCCACGCTGGTGCGCGCCGCTCGCTGAAACAGCGTTGAGCAAGAGCGCTGAACTTTTTGGCAAACCCCAGCCTCCTAATCTGCAGCATTGAACGAGGAGTTTGTTTTGATGAATCGCCGCGACTTTTCCCTGGCTGCCTCGGCAGCCGCTGCCAGCGCGCTGACGCTGGGCACCTCCGCCGCACAGGCCCAGGCGGCAGCGCCCAAGGAGGGCAAGGACTACATCAAGCTGGCCAAGCCCGCACCCACCAGCGCCGGCGCCGGCAAGGTCGAGGTGGTCGAGTTCTTCTGGTATAGCTGCCCGCACTGCAATGCATTCGAGCCCACCTTTGCCGCCTGGAAGAACCAGGCGCCGGCCGACGTGGTCGTGCACCGCGTGCCCGTGGCATTCAACGCCAGCTTCGTGCCCCAGCAAAAGCTGTACTACGCCTTTGAAGGCATGAACCTGCTGGATACCATGCATGCGCGCGCCTTCCACGCCATCCATGTGGAACGCAACCGCCTGGCCAAGGACGACGAGATCTTCGCCTGGGTGGGCAAGCAGGGCGTGGACGTGGCCAAGTTCAAGGAGGTCTACAACTCCTTCACGGTCTCCAACCAGGTGCGCAAGGCCACCCAGCTGCAGCAGGACTATGACGTGGAAGGCGTGCCGGCCATGGGCGTGGCGGGCCGCTACTACACCGATGGCACCAAGGCCGGGAACATGACCAATGTGCTGCGCGTGGTCGATCAGCTGATCGCCACCAGCCGCAAGGGCTGAGGTAGGGGCCTCGGCCCAGACCACCCGTGACAGGCCCGCCATTGAGCGGGCCTGTCGCTTTTGGAAACCTCTTTTTGTGCCTTCGTGTCAGCGCTTTGCCCCCCGGCTTGAAAGACGCCAGGAACGGTTGCGCGCGACACCCCCTACAATGGATGCAAGAAGCGTGCCCTCCATGAAACAACGACTTTCCCCCCTCCTGCTCGCAGCCGCCCTGGCGGCTTTCGCCGGTTTGGCCCAGGCCGAAAAGGCCGACAGCACCAAGCCCATGAACATCGAGGCTGACGCGCTGCGCCATGACGAACTCAAGCAGACCAGCGTCTTCACCGGCAACGTGGTGATGACCAAGGGCACCATCGTGCTGCGCGGTGCCCAGCTCGATGTGCGCCAGGACCCCGAAGGCTTTCAGTACGGCGTGGTCACGGCCGAAGCGGGCAAGCGCGCCTTCTTCCGCCAAAAGCGCGACACCGTTCCCGGCCAGCCTGAGGAATTCGTGGAAGGCGAGGGCGAGGTCATCGAATACGACGGCAAGGCCGATCTTGTGAAGTTCATCCGCCGCGGCGAACTGCGGCGCTATCGCGGCGGCCAGCTCAGCGACGAGATCACGGGCTCCATCATCGTCTACAACAACCTCACCGACGTGTTCACCGTCGATGGGCAAAAGACCAGCGGCGGCCAGCCCAGCTCCACCGCCGGCCAGGGCGGGCGCGTGCGCGCCGTGCTGGCGCCCAAGGAGGGCACACCGGGCTCGCAGCCGCGCGCTCCCGCCGCAGGCGCGCCGGGCACATCCCTGCAGCCCAGCAACACCCTGGACAGCCTTGGTGGTACCAAGCGATGAGTACCGAGGCCTCAGCCCCCGCTGCCCACGCTTCCTCCCCACGCGCCGAACAGGGCAGCAGCCTGCAGGCGCGCCATCTGGCCAAGTCCTACGGCAGCCGCAAGGTGGTCAAGGACGTGTCGCTGTCCGTGAAGAAGGGCGAGGTCGTGGGCCTGCTGGGCCCCAACGGCGCGGGCAAGACCACCTCGTTCTACATGATCGTGGGCCTGGTGCGCAGCGACGGCGGCGACATCTTCATCGACGGACAGGCCGTGGGAAACATGCCCATCCACCAGCGCTCGCGCCTGGGCCTGTCCTACCTGCCGCAAGAGGCATCGATCTTTCGCAAGCTCAGCGTCGAGGACAACGTGCGCGCCGTGCTGGAGCTGCAAAGGGATGAGCAGGGCCGGCCGCTGGCGCGCAGCGTCATCGAGGAGCGCCTGACGGCGCTGCTGCAGGAGCTGCGCGTGGACCATCTGCGCGCATCGCCCGCGCTGGCGCTGTCGGGCGGCGAACGCCGCCGCGTCGAGATTGCACGTGCCCTGGCCACGCAGCCGCGTTTCATCCTGCTGGACGAGCCCTTCGCCGGCATCGACCCCATCGCCGTGATCGAGATCCAGCGCATCATCGGCTTTCTCAAGGCGCGCGGCATCGGCGTGCTCATCACCGACCACAACGTGCGCGAGACGCTGGGCATCTGCGACCATGCCTTCATCATCAGCGACGGCCATGTGCTGGCCCAAGGCACACCCGAGGAGATCGTGGACAACGCCGAAGTGCGGCGCGTCTACCTCGGCGAACACTTCCGGATGTAGCGCCATGCCCTGCCTGGCCCGTCTGCGAGATTGCCTGCGCGAAGGAGCTGCCGCTTGAAGCCCGGACTGTCGCTGCGCGTCTCCCAGCATCTTTCGCTCACCCCGCAACTGCAGCAGTCGATACAGCTGCTGCAGCTGTCCACGCTGGAGCTGGCGCAGGAAGTGGAGCAGATGCTGGGCGACAACCCCTTCCTGGAGCTGGCGAACGACGACGGCGACCACGAAGCGGCAAGCAGCGCCCCGGAGCCTGCGGCGCCCGGCGCCGACGCCGCGGACTCCTTCCAGGAAAGCCGTGCGGACCAGCCATCGGCTGCGGTGGAATGGGAGGCGCCGTCGGACACATCCTCCGGCGATGCCGCCGAGACCTCCGGCACGGCCGAATCCCTGAGCTGGGAAGGAGATGGCCAGACCAACTCGGGCAACGACGACCGCGACTGGGGCAGCGATGCGCCTTCCAGCCGCACGCGCGGCCAGGGTGACGATGACGAGACCGATGCCACCGAGCTGGCACGCAGCGCAGAAAGCCTGACCGACCATCTGCACCGCCAGGCCCTGAGCCTGCGCCTGGGCGAGGTGGATCGCGCCGCGCTGCGCTTTCTGATCGAGAACCTCAACGACGACGGCTACCTGGAAGACCCGCTCGACGAGCTGGCACAGGGCCTGGCGGGCGACGACCTGGAGGAGTGCGAGGAACTGGTGCACCGCTTCACCGTGGCGCTGCGCCTGTTGCAAAGCCTGGAGCCGGTGGGCGTGGGCGCGCGCGACCTGGCCGAATGCCTGACGCTGCAGCTGCGCGACCAACTGGCCGATGCCGAGCGCGAAGGCGACGGCAGTGCCGAGGACGAAGATCGGCAGGCCGTGCTGCGCACCGCGCTGGACATCTGCGCCCAGCCCATGGACCTGCTGGCGCGGCGTGACCTGCGCAAGCTCGCCAGCCTGTGCGGCGCGCGCGAGGAGCGGCTGCGCGAGGCGATGGTCCTGATCGCCCGGCTGGAGCCGCGCCCGGGCCGGCGCTTCGCCGACGTGCAGCGCCAGATCGTCGTGCCCGATGTCATCGTGCGCCCGGTGCGCATGGGTGCGGGACGCATGGAGTTCAGCGTGCAACTCAACCCCGATGTCATGCCCAAGCTGCGCGTGCACGACATCTATGCCAGCGCGCTGCGCAGCCACCGGGGCAGCGAAGGCCATGCGGCTCTGCAGCAGCGGCTGCAGGAGGCGCGCTGGTTCATCAAGAACATCCAGCAGCGCTTCGACACCATCCTGCGCGTGTCGCAGGCCATCGTGGAGCGCCAGAAGAACTTCTTCGTGCATGGCGAGCTGGCCATGCGCCCGCTGGTGCTGCGCGACATTGCCGATGCGCTGGGCCTGCATGAATCCACCATCAGCCGCGTGACCACGGCCAAGTACATGGCCACGCCGCAGGGCACCTACGAACTCAAGTATTTCTTCGGCTCGGGCCTGGGCACCGAGGCGGGCGGCAACGCGTCGAGCACGGCCGTGCGCGCGCTCATCAAGCAGTTCGTCGCAGCCGAGGACCCCAGGAAGCCGCTGTCGGACAACCAGCTCGCCGACATGCTCAAGGAGCAGGGCATCGAATGCGCGCGGCGCACGGTGGCCAAGTACCGCGAGCTGCTCAAGATCCCGCCGACCACGCTGCGCAAGGCGCTGTAGCCGCGCAGGGCGCGCACGCTCTCAGGCCGCAGGCGCGCGGCCGGCCACGTCATCCCATTTGAGGCCGAATTTCAGCAGGTATTTGCGCAGGCGGTCGGCATCGTTGACCACGCTGCGCTGGGTGCGTGACTGGTCGAACAGGCGGCGCCCCGCATCGGACAGCGAGGGCGATTGCCTGCACACGCGCAGCACCGCTTCGAGCTGCATGCGGTCGAAAAGATCCATCTGCTCCAGCCTATCGGCGGGCAACAGCGCATCAAGGCCGCAGCCGGCGCCGGCGGGGGCGGGCTGCGCTGCCTCGCCCCGTTGCCACAGCCACTGCATGCGCTGGATCTCGGCATCGACCAGGGCCGTGGAGATGCGCCCTCCGTCAGCCAGCGTGGCCAGGCGCGTCATGCTGGCCGACAGGTCGCGGAAGTTGCCGCTCCACAGCGCCTCGGGCGAGCGCGCAAAGCGCAGATAGCGCTCGCGGGCCTCCACGTTGAAGCGCACCATCTGGCCGGTCTCGTCGGCCGAGCGCGCGAGCAGGTGGTCCATGTTGGGTTCTATGTCCTCGGGGCGCCCGGCCAGGCCCGGCAGCGCGTAGGACCACAGGTTGATGCGCGCGAACAGATCCTCGCGAAAGCGCCCCTGCGCCACGTCGATGCGCAGGTCGCGGTGCGTGCCGGCGACCAGCTGGAAATCGCTGCTGACCTCGCGGTCGCTGCCCATGGGATAGAAGCGCTTTTCCTCCACGGCCTTGAGCAGCATGGCCTGTTCGTCCAGGCCCAGCTCGCCGATTTCGTCCAGGAACAGCACGCCCTGGTGCGCGCTGCGCAGCAGGCCGGCGCGGTCGGCCGCAGCGCCCGTGAACGCGCCCTTCTTGTGGCCGAACAGCACCGAGGCTGCACCATCGCCGCGCAGCGTGGCGCAATTGACCTCGACGAACTCGCCCTGCACCTGGTGCCTGGCCTTCTTCAACTCGTACATGCGCCGCGCCAGATGCGATTTGCCCGCACCCGTGGGACCCGTGAGCAGGATGGGCGCGCGCGAGCGCACGGCCACGCGCTCGATCTCGTCGATCAGCGCGTTGAACCCGGCATTGCGCGTGGCGATGCCGCTCTTGAGAAATTGCACGGCCTCGCTCTGCTCGGCGCCGAAGCGCTGGGCGATCACGTCGTAGCGCGACAGGTCCAGGTCGATCAGCGCATAGCTGCCCGGGTCGCCCATGCGCTGGCGCCGGGGCGGCGAAGTCTGGGCCAGCACGCCGGGAATGCGGCGCGACTCCACCAGCAGGAACAGGCAGATCTGTGCCACGTGCGTGCCCGTGGTGATGTGGGTCCAGTACTCCTCGCGCTCGGGGTCGAAGCGATAGGCCTGCGTCCAGTCGAACAGCCGCGCATAGACCTCGCCGAAATCCCAGGGATCGGCAATGTCCATGGGCACGAGGTTCACCTGGGTCTCGGGCGATGCCGTGGCGATGTCGCCCTGCAGCAGCTGCGCCAGGGCCAGATGGGGCGGCGTGTAGAGCAGCTCCAGCCGCTCCACCACCAGATCCTCGTGCTGCATGAGGGAGAGGGTCGGCCGCCATTTCTCCCAGCGCCCCGCGCCCCTGCCGGAGTCCAGCTGCGTACCCAGAAAGCCGATGACGACCTTTTTCTTTTCCATGTTTTTGTCTAGTTGGATAGCTGAAATTCTAGTTTCTTTGGATTGAAGAAGAAATCAAGAAAAGTGTGATTTGAGATTTATCCAAATAAATCAAGGGGTTGAAGAATTGTTTGGCGCCTGATGCCGGGCTGGCACGCATCTCGCAATAACCAAGGCATCCAGTGCAGGCGGTGACCGCTCACAGGCCGGGGTTGGGGCAAAGGCCCGCCCCGCCGGTGCCGGAAGTCCGGGCCCCCAGGGGCTTGTCGATTTCCCGCATGCCGCACGCCGCAGGCGCTGGGTGACGGCAAGGTTGTGGAAACCGTCCCGCAAGGGACGCCTGGTTCGACTCCAGGCTTGCCAGCCACTGGTAGCTCAGTCTGGTAGAGCACCCTCGCAAGAGGACTGTCGCAGGTTCGATTCCTGTCCACTCTTCCGGCCGCAAGGCCGGGCTATTGAAACGGTCGAAAGACCACCCGCCGAACGCGGGAGGTGGCCGCCGGGTTGCGATGCAGCCCCAGGCCGCCCCCCCGTCAGCAGCGGCGGCTGTGCCAGGTCCCGGCACGGTCCGCGCCCGCAGCCAGCCACGCTGCAACCTGTTTCCAGGGTTGCCGCCACGGCGCACTGCAAGGCCCGGGCCGTGCCCCCTGGAACCCTGCCGCTGCTGTAACGGCACCCCTATGGATTGCGGCGAAGACGCCGAACGAGGAGAAGAAGAAATGCTGAAGATCCAACGCATCACCGTCAAGAAGAACGAACGCGCCCTGCTGCTGCGCAATGGCGATTTCGAGCGCGTGCTGCACAGCGGCCGGCACTGGCTGTTTGCCGGCACCGACCAGCTGCGCGTGGAAACCTTTGCCCTGGAGCAGCCCGCCTTCACGCACGGCCTGGCCGACTACCTGATGGCCCAGGAGCCCGCCGTGGTGGCCGCCGAATTCCTGCGCGTGGAACTGTCCGAAACCGAGGCGGGCCTGCGCAGCGAAAACGGCGTGCTGGTCGAGATCCTGCCGCCCGGCACGCGCCGCCTGTACTGGAAGGGACTGGTGGATGTGAGCGTGCAGGTGGTCGACCTGCAGGCCGGCGCCGAGCTGCCCGCCGCCCTGGCGGCGCGCCTGACCCAGACGCAGCTGCGCCAGCGCAGCGTGTCCGGCCTCAACGGCGTGCTGCAGGTGCAGGTGCCCGCAGGCCAGTGCGCGCTGCTGACCATCGACGGCAAGGTGGACCGCCTGCTGCAGGCCGGCAGCCATGCGTTCTGGAAGTTCGGCCGCAGCATTGCCGTGGAGCTGGTGGACCTGCGCCTGCAGGCCGTCGAGGTCTCGGGCCAGGACATCATGACCCGCGACAAGGTGAGCCTGCGCCTGAACCTGAGCGCCACCTATCGCCACACCGACGTTCTGCGCGCCTTTGCCCAGCTGCAAAAGCCCGCCGAGCACCTGTACCGGGAGCTGCAGTTCGCGCTGCGCGCCGCCGTGGGCACCCGCACGCTCGATGAGCTGCTGGAGAACAAGACGGTGATCGACGACGTGGTGACCGCTCACATGGCGGCCAAGCTGCAGCCCTTCGGCATGGTGGTGGAGAGCGTGGGCGTGAAGGACATCGTGCTGCCCGGCGAGATGAAGGCCATCCTGACCCAGGTGGTGCAGGCCGAAAAGCAGGCCCAGGCCAACGTGATCCGCCGCCGCGAGGAAACAGCGGCCACGCGCTCGCTGCTCAACACCGCCAAGGTCATGGAGGACAACCCCGTGGCCCTGCGCATGAAGGAGCTGGAGACGCTGGAACGCGTGGCCGAGCGCATCGACAAGATCTCCGTGTTCGGAGGGTTGGACCAGGTGCTCAACGGGCTGGTGAAGATGCGTTGACCGGCAGGCTGGTCGGCACACAACGGACAACGAAGAAACAAAAGAGAGGTACGGCCATGGCCGCATTCGAAGAACTATGGAGCTATGAGGTGGGCAAGGCGGGCTGGGCGACGTTGAAGTTCAGCACGCCCGAGGAGGAACTGGTGTGTGCCGTGTCCTACCTGCATGATTCGCTGGGTGATCTGGCCGCCATGGCGCTGGCCTTGGCCAAGGGCGCGCACCGCGCTGCCGCCGTGTTCATGGACGAGCCCGGCGAAGTGCACCTGAGCATGGAGGGTGGCCACGACACCCTTTCATACGAGCTGCGGCAGTACGCGGACTGGGCCAGCTGGGGCATCACCGCCATGGATGACTATGAAGTGCTGGCCCGTGGGCAGATGGCCCGCGAGGACGTGGTGCGCAGCGTGTACCGCGTGCTGGACGGTATTTATTGCGGCATGGGCGTCGAGGAATACCGAAAGCGCTGGCTGGAGCATGAATTCCCGCTGCGGGACTATCAAAGCCTGGGCAGCGCCATCCGCAAGCGGGACCTGTCTCGCCTGATGCGTGGATGAGCCGCGCGGCAGCAAGACCTGAACAAGACGAACAGACAAGAAGACTGAAGGACAACGCAATGAACTACCTGCAACACAACGTGGAAAACGGCGTGCCCATCAAGATGTGGACCAAGGGCGTGCCCGTGGAGGACGAGGCGCGCAAGCAGCTGGAGAACGCCGCGCGCCTGCCCGTGGTGTTCAAGCATGTCGCGGCCATGCCCGATGTGCACCTGGGCATAGGCGCCACCGTGGGCTCGGTGATTCCGACCATCAAGGCCATCATCCCGGCGGCCGTGGGCGTGGACATCGGGTGCGGAATGATGGCTGCCAAGACCACGCTGCGCGCCGAGGACCTGCCCGACAACCTGGGCCCGCTGCGCTCGGCGATAGAGCAGGCCGTGCCGCATGGCTCGGTGCCGCGCCACCGGGGCCGTGATCCAGGCAGCTGGGAGAACCCGCCCGTGTCGGTGGACCAGGTCTGGGCCACGCTGGCCGAGGAGTTCGACCTGCTGTGCGAGCTGCATCCGCGCCTGGCCAACACCAACAACCGCAAGCACCTGGGAACGCTGGGCAGCGGCAACCACTTCATCGAGATCTGCCTGGACGAGGCGGGCTTCGTGTGGTTCATGCTGCACTCGGGCTCGCGCGGCGTGGGCAATGCCATCGGCACCCATTTCATCGAGCTGGCCAAGAAGGACGCAGAACTGCATCAGCGCAACCTGCCCGACAAGGACCTGGCCTATTTCGAGGAAGGGGCCCGCTACTTTGGCGACTATGTGCGCGGCGTGTCCTGGGCGCAGAAGTTCGCCATGCGCAACCGCGAGGTGATGATGGCCAACCTCATCGCCACGGTGCGCAAGGTGATCGCCAAGCCCTTCGAGTCGCATGTGGAGGCGGTGAACTGCCACCACAACTACGTGCAGCAGGAGCGCCATTTCGGCCAGGACGTGTTCATCACCCGCAAGGGCGCGGTGAGCGCGCGGCGCGGCGAGCTGGGCATCATCCCGGGCAGCATGGGCGCGCGCAGCTATATCGTGCGCGGCCTGGGCAACCCGGAGAGCTTCGAGAGCTGCAGCCACGGTGCGGGCCGCGTGATGAGCCGGACCAAGGCCAAGAAGATGTTCAGCGTGGCGGACCACATCAAGGCCACCGAGGGCGTGGAATGCCGCAAGGATGCCAATGTGGTGGACGAGATTCCCATGGCCTACAAGGACATCGATGCGGTCATGGCCGCGCAGCAGGATCTGGTGGAGGTGGTGCACACCCTGAAGCAAGTGGTGTGCGTGAAAGGGTGAGTGGATGAGGGCCCCGGGCTCTCATCCTCCGGAACAGAAAGCAGGATGAGAGCATGAGGGAAGAGAAGGTATTGAGCGCGCATCCGGTCTCCGACGCCATGCGCGCCACGGTGCTGGCCAACCTGGCCGAGGTGGAGCGCAGGCACGAGGTCACGGTGCTGTTTGCCTGCGAGTCGGGCAGCCGCGGCTGGGGCTTTGCCTCGCCCGACAGCGACTATGACGTGCGCTTCATCTACGTCCACCGCCTGCCCTGGTATCTGACGGTGGCGCCGGGCCGCGATGTCATAGAGCAGCCGCTCAGCGGCGAGCTCGATGTCAGCGGCTGGGAGCTGCGCAAGGCGCTGGGGCTGCTGCGCGCCTCCAACCCCACGCTGCTCGAATGGCTGCGCTCGCCCGTGGTCTACCGGCAGGAGCAGCCCTGGGCCGAGCGCCTGCATCTGCTGGCCGAGCAGGGCTTTTCGCCGGTGCGCGGCTACCACCACTACGTGGCCATGGCGCGCAAGAACCTGCGCGCCCACCTGCAGGGTGATGTGGTGCGCTACAAGAAGTACTTCTACGTGCTGCGTCCACTGCTGGCCGCGCGCTGGATACGCGAGGGGCGCGGTGCGCCGCCCATGCGCTTTGCACAGCTGGCGGCGGGCACGCTGGAGGATGCGGGCCTGCTGGCCGAGCTCAACGAGCTGCTGGAGCTCAAGATGCGCCTGGGCGAGGCCGCCAAGGGGCCGCGCCGGGTGCGCGTCCATGATTTCCTGGAGCGCGAGCTGGCCCATGCCATGGCCCATGCGCCCGATCCGGGGGGCCAGGCCGATGCGGCGCCGCTGGACCGCTATCTGCGGGATGCCGTGGCGCGCTTTGGCGGCAATGAATGAAAGAGAAAAATGAAAGTGATCGAGATCGACGGCTCCGCCGGGGAGGGCGGAGGCCAGATGCTGCGCAGCGCGCTGGCGCTGTCCATGTGCACGGGTCAGCCCTTTGCCATGCAGCGCATCCGTGCCGGGCGCGCCAAGCCGGGCCTGATGCGCCAGCACCTGGCCTGCGTCAATGCCGCCGCCGAAATCTGCGGCGCGCAGATGCAGGGCGCCGAGATGAATTCGCAGACGCTGCAATTCACACCGGGGCCGGTGCGTGCGGGCGAGTACCGCTTCGTGATCGCCTCGGCGGGCAGTTGCACCCTGCTGCTGCAGACGCTGTGGCCCGCGCTGATGCTGGCCAATGGGGAAAGCCGCCTGACCCTGGGCGGCGGCACCCACAACCCGGCCGCGCCGCCCTTCCATTTCCTGGAGCGCAGCTATGCGCCGCTGCTGCACAGGCTGGGCGCGCGCTGCGAACTGCGGCTGCGCCGGCTGGGCTTTTATCCGGCCGGTGGCGGCGAGATGGACGTGACGATCACGCCGGCAACCAATGGGCTTGTGCCTTTCGATATCACCGAACGCGGCGCCCCCTTGGCCAGCCATGCCGAATGCTTTGCGCCCGCGCTGCCACGCGCGGTGGCCCAGCGCGAACTGGACCATCTGGGCCAGGCCCTGGACTGGTCTGGCGAGCAACTGCAGGTGGCTGCCGTGCGCCAGAACGAGGGGCCGGGCAACGCGCTGCTGGCCACGCTGGCCTATGAGCACCTGAGCGAAGTGTTCACGCAGTTCGGCAAGAAGGGCGTCAGCGCCGAAAAGGTGGCGCATGACCTGGCACGCGAGGTGCGCCGCCACCAGGGCAGCCGGGCCGCGCTGGGCCCGTACCTGGCCGACCAATGGGCCCTGCCGCTGGCGCTGGCCGTCTGGCGCAGCGGGCGCGGTGCCAGCTACACCTGCACGGAACTGACGCCGCATGCGCGCAGCAATTTCGAGGTGATCGAGCGCTTTGTGCCTGTGCGCTTCGCTACGGACGCACCGGGCGACGGCTGGCGTGTTTCGCTCTCGCCAGCCTGAGCGGCCTCAGCGATCGGCCCGCACCAGCGTGCTCTTGCCGAACAGGCTCTCCAGCAGGTCCACCACCAGCTCGGCCGTCTGGTTGCGCAGGTCCAGCGCCGGGTTCAGTTCCACCAGGTCCATCGAGCCCAGGCGTCCGGTATCGGCCAGCATCTCCATGCACAGCTGGGCCTCGCGGTAGCTGGGGCCGCCGCGCACGGGCGTGCCCGTGCCGGGCGCGATGTCGGGATCGAGGTAGTCCACGTCGAAGCTCAGGTGCAGGTGGGTGTCGCTGCCGGCGAGGCCGTCGAGCGCGCGGCGCATGACCTCGCGCATGCCCAGTTCGTCGATGGCGCGCATGTCGTACACCTCGATGTCCAGCGAATGCAGCAGGCGCTTTTCCTGGTCATCCACGCTGCGCAGGCCGATCTGGCACAGCGAGGCGGCATCCAGCGCCGGATCGCCGCCCTGGGACAGCGCGGTCAGCGGCTCGGGCCCCAGGCCGCACAGGCTGGCCACGGGCATGCCGTGCAGGTTGCCGCTGGGCGAGATATCGGGCGTGTTGCAGTCGGCGTGGGCGTCCAGCCAGATCACGCGCAGCGCGCGGCCCAGGCGGCGGCAGTGGGCGGCCACGGCGCTGATCGAGCCCATGGCCAGGCTGTGGTCGCCGCCCAGCATCAGCGGCAGCTCGCCATCGTCCAGCGCCTGGCCCACGGCCTGGTGCACGGCGTCCATCCAGGCGCGGGCCGGTGCGAGGTGGCGCAGCCCCTGCTCGGGCGGTGTCTGGGGATTGGGCGGACCGGCCAGGTTGCCGATGTCGCGCACCTGGCAGCCCAGCTGGCGCAGCGCCGGGGCCAGGCCGGCCACGCGCAGCGCGTCGGGGCCCATGGCGCTGCCCAGGCGGCTGGCGCCGATGTCGGTGGGCACGCCTATGAGTCTCAGGGCGCGTGCGGTCTGCGGGGTCGTATGGGTGTTCATGCTCATGGGACCCATGGTATGCAGTCCCCGTGTCAGCCAAAGCCGCGTTCTGCCTGCCCGGCCTCGCGCACCAGCCGGTACAGGTCGCGGGGGTCGGCCAGCGCAGGCACCAGGTCGATCGACTGCATCAGCCCGGTGTCGTGGGCCAGCGCGCGCAACCAGCGCAGGGCCGAATAGTCTTCCAGCGCAAAGCCCACGGAGTCGAACAGCGTGATCTCGGTGTCGTGCCCGCGTCCCGGCGCCAGGCCATTGATGACCTGCCACAGCTCGGTCACGGGCGCGTCGGCGGGCAGCTGCTGTATCTCGCCTTCCACGCGCGTCTGGGGCGTGAACTCCACGAAGATGCGCGCGCGCCGCAGCAACTCCACGGGCAGTTCGGTCTTGCCGGGGCAATCGCCGCCGACGGCATTGATGTGGGTGCCGGGGCGCACATCGGCATCGGCGATCACGCAGGCGCGGCGCTTGGCGGCCGTGACCGTGGTGACGATGTCGGCGCCTTCCAGCGCCTGGGCGCTGCTGGTGCAGCAGGTGATGCGCTGGGCGGCAATGCCTGCATGGCCCAGGTTGTCCACCAGCTTGCGCATGGCCTGGACATCGATGTCGAAGATGCGCAGCCGTTCCACGCCCAGCAGGTGGGTGAAGGCCAGGGCCTGGAATTCGGACTGCGATCCTGCGCCGATCAGCGCCATGCTGCGGCAGCCCGGCCGCACCAGCCGGCGCGCGGCCAGCGCCGAGGTGGCCGCGGTGCGCAGCGCCGTGGCCAGCGTCAGGTCGGACAGGAAGACCGGCAGGCCCGTGGCCACGTCGGCCAGGGCGCCGAAGGCCATCACCGTGGGCAGGTCCCGGTCGGCGTTGTCTGGATGGCCATTGACGTACTTGAAGGCGTAGTCCAGCGCATCGGACACGGGCATGAGCTCGATCACGCCGCCGGGCGAATGGTGGGCGAGGCGGGCCGATTTCTCGAAATCGGGCCAGCGCGCGAAGTCTTGCTCGATGGCATCGGCCAGGCCGGCCAGGCAGGCGGCGACGCCGACCTGCGCCACCAGGCGTGCGGCCTGCGTGGCGCCGAGGAAATCCGTGTGGACGGGCGTGGTTCGAGTCTTCATGGTGCTCTCCCTCGCGGTTGCTTCCACTGTAGGCCCGGGCCGAAGCGCAGGCAAGCGGGTTTCGGCTGGCGCCTGCGCGGGGAATCGCGGTGCGCGTATGCTCGGCACCCAAGCTATGAACCAACTGCATCTGTTTTTGCCCTGCGCCGCCGGCGTCGAGGGATTTCTGGCCGACGAGGTCCACGCGATCACCGGCCTGAGCGGCCACGACCTCCTGGTCGGCCGTGGCGGCGTGATGGTGCGCGGCCTGTGGCGCGACGCCCTGCTGCTGAACCTGCACAGCCGTCTGGCCCAGCGCGTGCTGGTGCAGCTGTCGCAGACCCTGTACCGCAACGAAAACGACCTGTACCGCGCCGCCAGCGAAGTGGCCTGGGAGATCTGGTTCTCCCCGCGCGAGAGCTTCAAGATCGAAGTCACGGCCCAGCACAGCCCGCTGACCAGCCTCAACTTTGCGGCGCTGCGCGTCAAGGACGCCATTGCCGACCGCTTCCGCGACAGGAAGGGCGTGCGCCCCGACGTGGAAACGCGCCACCCCGACGTGCGCGTGCACCTGCACCTGACGACCGACGAGGCCACCATCTACATCGACACCTCGGGCGAGGCGCTGTTCAAGCGCGGCTGGCGCGAGGACAAGGGCGATGCGCCGCTCAAGGAAACCCTGGCCGCAGCCATGATCGCCGCCACGGGCTGGGACCCGCACGGCGACGATCCCCAGCCGCTGTACGACCCCTGCTGCGGCAGCGGCACGGTGCTGATCGAGGCCGCGCAGATCGCCCGGCGCATTCCGGCCGGCATCCTGCGGCGCTTCGCGTTCGAAAAGCTCGTGCCCTTCCAGAGGCATGTGTGGGAAGCCATGCTGGACGAGGCAGAGGCCGCCATCCTGCCCGACAGCCCCGTGGGCATCTATGGCTCCGACGTGTCCCACCGCATGGTGGACTTCGCCCAGCGCAACGCCGAGCGCGCGGGCGTGGGCCAGACCGTGCAGCTGCGCGGCGGCGACGCGCTGCAGCGCATGCCGCCCTGCGAGCAGCCCGGCCTGATGCTGCTGAATCCGCCCTATGGCGAGCGCATTGCCGCAGCCGGCTCGGCCGGCCGCAGCGCCGGCGAGCGCATGGCCGTGGTCGAGCGCGCGGGCCGCGAGACGGCCCAGACCGAGGACGGCGTGGAATTCTTCAGCCAGCTGGCCACCCACTGGAAGAAGAACTACAGCGGCTGGAGCGCCTGGATGCTCACGCCCGACCTCAAGCTGCCCGGCAAGATGCGCCTGAAGGAAGCGCGGCGCACGCCCATGTGGAACGGCCCCATCGAATGCCGGCTGTTCCGCTTCGACATGGTCCGCGGCGCTGTCAAGCCCAGAAAGGCCGCCGAAGGCCCGGCAGAGGGCACCGTGCCATGAAGATCGTGCTGCGCTGGCCGCAGTGCAACGACGGCTACGAAGGTCCCCTGCCCCGGCCCGTGGTGCTCGATACCAATGTGGTCCTTGATATGCTGATCTTCGACGATCCGCATGTTCCGCCGATCCGCGAGCTGGTGGAGCAGGGGCAGATGCGCTGGATCGCCGACCAGGCCCAGCGCATCGAGCTCGAACGCGTGCTGCACTACAGCCAGATCGCGCCGCGCGTGGCCTTCTACGGCAAGACGGCCGAAGGCGTGCTCTCGGCCTTCGACGGAGCCGTCGAATACGTGGCCGATGCGCCGCGCATCCGCTTTGCCTGCACCGACCCCGACGACCAGCATTTCCTGGACCTGGCCAGCCAGCACCAGGCGCTGTTGATCAGCAAGGACAAGGCCGTGCTCAAGCTGCGCAAGCGCGTGGCCGGCCTGGGCGCCACCGTGGGCAACATCCTGCTGGCTGAACAGGAAGAGGCACTGGCCGCCTGACGCCCTGGATGCTGTTGTGCAGCAACCACCCAGGCGGCAATGGGGCAACAGGCTGGGTGCGGCCGGCTTGAAGGCTTTCTCCTAAACTGGCGGCCATGCAGGAGGCACAAGCCCTTCTGCCAGGAGGACGGCCTCCCCCACATCGGGACATGCATGCGCCGGGACGACCCGGCTTCACAAGGAGTTTTCCATGGCATGGGTCTATCTGTTGGTGGCGGGGCTGCTCGAAGTGGTCTGGGCGTTTTCGATGAAGCAATCGCACGGCTTCACGCGGCTGGTGCCCAGCGCCATCACCATCGTCACCATGATCGCCAGCTTCGGCCTGCTGGCCGTGGCCATGCGCAGCCTGCCGCTGGGCACGGCCTACACGATCTGGACCGGCATCGGCGCCGTGGGCGCCTTCCTGGTCGGCATCACGGTCCTGGGCGAGCAGGTCAGCGCCATGCGCATCGGCGCGGCCGTGCTCATCGTCTCGGGCCTGGTGCTGATGAAGATGTCTTCGGACTGAGCGGGGCGGCCGTTCAGCGGCCCGTGCCCAGCTCCAGCGTCAGGCGCAGCATGTCGCGGTGCTGCACGCCGCGCTCCCACAGCTGGGTGGTGTAGTGCTTCAGAAAGAAGTCACGCACGATTCCCGTCACGCGAAACCCCGCGCGCTGGTAGAAGACCAGCTGGTCGCCGAAGCTGCCGGTGCCGACCTCGATGCGGGGAGCACCTTGCGAGCGCGCCCAGGCGATGGCCTGGCGCAGCAGGGCGGTGCCCAGGCCCCGGTGATGCAGCGATTCCGCAACCGCGATGTTCATCAGCTCCCAGGCGGGTGGGCCTGAGGCCTCGTCGCCGCTGTCGCGCAGCGGCACCAGCACGCACATGCCCAATACCTCGCCGCGCCCGCCGGGACGCGGCGGCTGGCCTTCGCGCTGGAAGGACTCGCGCGCGGCAAAACAGGTGGAGCCCGCCAGATAGCCGCGCACCTTTTCCCGCGACGGGTCCGCCGACAGCAGCAGCGGCCACGGCGCCTCGGCCGGGTTCAGCGGCTCTATGTGCCAGGGTGCGAGGGAAACGGAAGGCGCGGTCATAAGCCTGAATCATCCCATGCCTGACATTGGGACGCAGTTGGGCACCTCTGCGGAATCTTGACGTGCGCTTACAACTGTGCGTTTGCACGCCGGGATCTAGTGGTTTATACTTATTCCTAGGGTAAACGCTTAGAGGGTTTTCCCGGCATTCGCGGCACTTGAGATGCATGCCGCCAGTGATTGTTGAGCGTCTCAGTAAGGAAGTTCACCATGCGCCAAGCAATCTATTCCCTGATCGATTTCATCCAGCAAGCCCGCAACGCCGAGCTCGAAATCGCCAACCAGTAATCCGGTTGGAGGCAGGTGCGCCCTGAAGCGCGCCCACCGATGCGATCGCCCCATTGCCGATGATGGCCTTGGGGCTTTTGTGTTTCTGGGCGCCGGGCTTGCGGGCACAGGGCAGCGGAGTCCTGACTACAGGCCCAGCACCAGCCTGCCGCTCCTGGCGCGCGAGCAGCAGCTCATCATCTTGGTGCAGGCCGCACGCTCGCCGCGCGTGAGCACCATGTCTCGGTGGTCCACCTCGCCGTCGAGCACGGGCACTTCGCAGGACCCGCACAGCCCTTCCCGGCAGTCGCTTTGCACTTCGATCTTCGCGCTGCGCAGGGCGTCCAGCAGCGTCTGGTCGTTGCGCACCTGTAGCACAAGACCCGAGGCGCGCAGTTCCACCTCGAAGCCCTGCTCCCTGGCAGGGTCCAGCGCCCCCACGGTGGAGACGAAATGCTCCACGCGCAGGCTGTCCTCGGGCCAGTGGCGGCTGGCGGCCTCCAGGCCGTGCAGCAGGCGCGCCGGTCCGCAGGCATGGATGCGGGCTCCGGCGCGCGGCGTGGCCAGCAGGGCGGCGTAGTCGGCGCGCCGGCCTTCCTCCGCCACGTACAGGTGCAGCCGGGCGCCATGCTCGGCCTGCAGCGGCGCCAGCAGCGCCATGCCCGCGCGGCGCCGGCCGCTGTAGTGGATTTCATAGGACAGGCCCAGCGCCCTGGCGCGCCGTGCCATGGCCGAGATGGGCGTGATGCCGATGCCGCCGGCCACCAGGATCAGGTGGCTGGCGCCTTCGTCCAGCGGGAAATGGTTGCGCGGGCCCCGCACCTGTACGGTGGCGCCGCGGTGCAGATGCGCATGCACCCAGGCCGAGCCGCCACGGCCGTTGGCCTCGCGCAGCACGGCAATCTCGTAGCTGCCGGTGTCCTGCGGGTCGCCGCACAGCGAGTACTGGCGCGACAGGCCCGTGTCGCCGCATTGCAGGTCGATGTGCGAGCCCGGCGTCCAGCGCGGCAGGGCGTGTCCATCGGCGGCCTTCAGGCGCAGGCGCAGCACGCCTTCGGCGGCAGCCTCGGCCTCGGCCACGACCATGGGCCGGCTGGCGCCGCCCTGCAGGGCTTCGCCGATGCGCACGGGCTGGCGCGCCTGCAGCAGGGCGGGACGGGCGCGCTCGGGGTTGAGGGCCGGGTCCCACTCCACCCACAGGTGCTCGGGGCCCCGGAACGAGGTGTTGGGCACGTAGGTGAACCGCTGCTCGGCCAGCCGCATGTGGGGAAGGCGGCGCGTGAACTCCTCCAGGAAGATCTGCATCTCCATGCGCGCCAGGTTCTTGCCCATGCACTGGTGCGAGCCATAGCCGAAGGTCAGGTGGTCGGCGGCGTTGTCGCGGTGGATGTCGAAGAAGTCGGCATCGGCGAAATGCCGTTCGTCGTGGTTGGCCGACGAGGTCACGATGAGCAGCTTCGAGCCCGCCGGCACGGCCACGCCGCCGATCACCACGTCGCGCGTGGCCAGGCGCCGCCAGGCGGCCACCGAGCCGTTGTGGCGCAGGCATTCCTCCACGGCATTGGGGATCAGCGCAGGGTTCTCGCAGATCTGCTTCCAGGCGCCGGGATGCTGCAGCAGCAGCTTGACGGCGTTGGCCGTGGCATTGGCCGTGGTCTCGTGCGCGGCCACGATGCCGGCCATCATCATGGAGTGCAGGTAGGAGTCGGTGACGACCTCGGGAAGCTCCTTTTGCTTGCGTATGCCGTATTGCATCCAGCCCGGCGCATCGGGGTTCTCGCGCATCTTGGCCAGCACCTTGCCGGCCAGCTGCCAGAAGTTGCCCACCGCATGGGCCACGGCCACCTGCTGCTCGGGCCGGGGCCGGCCCCAGGTGTTGACGGTGTGGGCGATGGAGTACTCGCGCAGCCGGTCCATGTCCTCCTCGGGCACGCCGAGGAAGTGCAGGGCCACGGTCAGCGGCACCTCCCACAGCATCTGGTCCACAAGGTCGGCGCGGCCGTCGTCGATGAAGCGGTCCACATAAGCGCGCGCCAGCTCGCGCACCATGGGCTCGTGGTGGCGCAGCTCCTCGGGCGTGAACGGGTCCATCAGCGCGCGGCGGCGCGGCATGTGGGCGGGCTCGTCCTCGTTGACCAGGGTGCGGTTCAGCGCGAAGCCGTAGGAGGCCAGCACGGCATTGGCCTCCTCGCCCGTGGGCGTGATCTTCTCCAGCGCGATCGAGGGACTGAAGGCGATGTTGTCGCGGAACACCGCCTTGATGTCGTCGAAGCGCGTGACCACCCAGTAGCCCAGTTGCGGGCTGTAGAACACCGGCTCCTGCTCGCGCGCCCAGCGCACATATTCGGGCGGGTCCTGCTGGTAGCCGTCGCTGAACGGGTCGAAGGCCGCGGCACCTGCGCTGACGGGGCAGCCCGTGGGGCCGGTCTGGCCGCTGGGCTGGCGGTGGTCGAAGGGGCAGCGCGCGGAGGCGGGCGCAGAGCCGGGCGCAAATGCTGGCGCAGAGGCGGACGGGGCGGTGTCGGGGGCGGCGGAGGCAGTCATGGCAGGTTGTTCGCAGGCAGGCAGGCGCGGAGGGTCAATCCAAAGTGATGTTCTGGTCGCGGATCAGCTGGTGCCAGCGCGTGCTTTCGCTGGCCAGCAGCGCGGCGAACTGCTCGGGCGTGTTGCCCACGGGCTCCACGCCGAAATCCACGAGCTTCTGGCGCACGGCGGGCTCGTTGATCGCGGCCACGACCTGCCGGTGCAGGGCCGCGATGACCGGGGCCGGGGTCCTGGCGGGCGCCACCAGTCCTACCAGGGCGGCGGCCTGCACCTTGGGCAGGCCCAGCTCGGCGAAGGTGGGCACGTCGGGCAACTGGGGCAGGCGCGTGGCGTTGGCCACGGCCAGCGGGCGGACCTTGCCGCCCTTGATGAAGCCTGCGCCCGCGGCCAGGTCCACCATCATCACGGGCACCTGGCCGCCAGCCACGTCGCCCAGGGCCGGCGCCGCGCCCTTGTAGGGCGCGTGCACCAGCTTCAGGCCGGCCTCCACCCTGAGCAGTTCCATGGCCAGGTGGTGCGGGCTGCCGGCACCGGCCGAGGCGTAGTTCACGCCGTCCTTGCTGGTGCGCGCCTGGGCCAGGAAGTCTTTGGCCGTGGCCGCTGCCATGCCGGGGCCGGCCACCAGGATCATCGGGAAGCGGCCCATCAGCGTGACCGGCGCGAGGTCCCTGGCGGGGTTGTAGCTGAGGCTCTTGTAGAGCACGGGATTGAAGACCAGGGTGCCGTTGTCGGCCGACAGCACGGTGTAGCCATCGGCGGCCGCACGCGCGGTTTCCGAGGCGCCTATGGCCGTGTTGCCGCCCGGGCGGTTGTCCACCACGATGGGCTGGTGCACCTGGCCGCCCCAGGCCTGGCCTATGGTGCGGGCCAGGAAGTCCGAGCCGCCGCCGGCCGCGTAGGGAACGATCCAGCGCACGTTCCTGCTGGGGAATCCGTCCTGGGCCAGCGCGCCGGGCAGGGCGGTGGCCGATAGCAGGCCTGCGGCCAGTGTGGTGAGGAAAAGGCGCTTGTGCATGGGGCTTGTCTCCGGTGAGGCCTGGGTGGAATCCATGGAATCTTGTTTTGCGTAATTTTTCTACGCATTGCGTAAAAACACCGCCCGGGATTACCCGCAAGCTGCGGCACAATGCCCCGCCAGCCCTTAAAACAGGCCTTTCCAGACCCGTCCTGCCGCCATGACTTCCACTGTTGCCTCCGAGATTGACGAGCCCGCGCCGCCGCGCGAAAGGCGCCAGCGCGTGCAGGCCGCCGAGACCTGCCTGGCCGTGCTCAAGGCCCTGGCCACGCTGGGCGGACGCGCCAGCCTCACGGCCATCGCGGGCGCGGTGGAGGAAAGCCCGGCCAAGGTCCACCGCTACCTGGCCAGCCTGATGGCCGAGGGGCTGGTGGAGCAGGACCGTGGCGGCACGCAGTACGCGCTGGCGGCCGAGGCCATGCGCGTGGGCCTGGCCGCCATGCGGCAGTCCGACCCCATCCGCCTGGCCGAGCCGGCCCTGCTGCACCTGCGCGAGGCCTTGCAGGTCACCAGCTTCGTGGCCGTGATGGGCAACCTGGGGCCGACCATCGTGCGCTTCGAGGAGCCGGGCCTGCCGGTCACCGTCAATGTGCGCGTGGGCTCGGTGATGTCGCTGCTGTGGTCGGCCACGGGGCGCGCCTTCTTCGCCTTCATGGACGACGATGCCCGCGTGGATGCGCTGCTGGCCCGGGAGCTGGCCGAGGCGCCGGCCGCGCGGCGCGCGCTGCTCGATGGCGCGGACCCGCTGGGCACGCTGCGCCGCGAGATCCGCGCTGCGGGCTGCGCCTCGGTGCGCGACGTCAACCTGCCGGGCATCAGCGCCGTGGCGGCGCCGCTGCACGATTACACAGGCCATGTGGTGGGCGTGCTGTGCGCGCTGGGCGCCAGCGGCGGCTTCGACCCGGACCCGCAGGGCGCTGTGGCCCGGGCCCTGCGCGCCGAAGCGGCGCGCGTCAGCGCCTCGCTGGGCCATCTGCCCGGCTGAGGCCCGGTTGAGGCGTGCAGCCCGCTGCCGCTACGGCGTCACCAGCGTGTAGGCCATGCGCACGCGCTGCATGTCGCGGCCCAGGCGGCGGCTCTCAGGCAGGCGGCGCACCCAGGCCAGCTGTTTCACGGTGCGCGCCATCAGGGCGCGGGTCTCGGGCTCCATGGACTGCACGAAGTCCCGCCAGGCCGTGCGCGCGGCCGGCATGGCGCCGGCCTGCTCCAGTATCCAGGCCGTGGAGTGGGCGTAGCACAGGGCATCGCGCACGCGGCACAGCGCCAGGGGCAGGTGGGCGGCAGGGTCGTCCTCGAAGTCGATGAAGCCGATCACGCCGTCGGCACAGCAGACCATGTTGCGCGCAAAGGCCTGGCTCAGGCAGTCGCCGCTGCCATGCACCTGCTGCAGGGTCTGCAGGCCCTGCAGCCACAGCGCCAGCGTGCTGCCATCCCCCCGGGGCAGGGCGGCTTCCATGGCATTGCCCAGCGAGGGCGCCTCCACGCCGGGGCTGCCCAGGTGGCGCATGGCAAAGCCGTCCTCGCACTCGGCCAGCACGGCAGGCACACGCAGGCCGCGCTGCGCGAGCTGGCGCAGGCGGCGTACCTCGGTGCGGATGGCTTCGTGGCCGCCCGGGTTGGGCACGGGCCGCAGCACGGGCAGGCGCAGGCCGGCGGCCAGCAGGGCCAGGGCGCGATAGCGCCACGCCGGGTTGCTGGCGCCCGCGCGCTTGACCCAGATGGTTTCGTCGCCGCGGTCATAGCGCTGGATGCTCAAAGGCTGGCTCAGCACATGGGCGCGCAGGAAGGCGTCGTAGTCTGGCGATTCGGAAGGCGGGACGGCGGCAAACGGTTCGGACACGGCAGGCTTTTCTGGTGGGAGGCGCAGGGCGCCAAGCATGGACCGATTGTGCCGTGTCATGTCCGTTGCGCGGGGCAAGGCCTGTTTACGGGTTTGCACTGCGCACGGCCCTGGAAATCTGTGCGGCGGCACCCTGAAAATTGAGACAATCGTTTCATCTTTTCAGCCCTCATCAATCCATGAATTCCGAAGACAGTGGCAAGCTGGTGGCCGCCCTGGTGCGCGGCATCTCCGTACTGCAGTGCTTTTCCAACAAGCACCAGGAACTCAGCGCCCGTGACCTGATGGACATGACGGGCCTGCCCAAGCCCACGCTGTTCCGCCTGATCGACACCCTGTGCGAACTGAACCTGATGCGCTACTCCGAGCGCCTGTCCAAGTACGTGCCGGGCGTGGGGCTGCTGAACCTGTCCTCGCCCGTGCTGGCGCGCATGCACATGCGCCAGTTCGCGCGGCCGCACATGCAGGAGCTGGCCAATCACCTGGAGGGCCAGATCCAGCTGGCCGTGGGCCACGGCCGCCAGCTGTGCCTGGTGGAGCTGGCCAACGGCCTGACCAACAAGGTCTTCCTGCCCGAGATCGGCGTGCACATCTCGCTGTCGCGCACCGCCACGGGCCGCGCCTACCTGCTGAGCCTGCCCGAGGCCGAGCGCGAGGCCTTCATCGCGGAACTGCAGGCCGACGATCCCGCACGCGCCCAACAACTGCGCGAGCGGCTCGACGATGCGCGGCGCGACCTGGCCGAGCACGGCTTTTGCCGCAGCCACGGCGACCTGCACCGCGAGATCCAGTCCATTGCCGTGCCCATGTCCACGGCCCAGGACGGCGAGTACTGGGTGTTCTCGGTCTCCCTGCCCATCTACAGCCCGCAAAGCCGCGCGCTGGAAAGCGATGCCGGGCCGCGCCTGATCACGCTGGTGCGCCTGGTCGAAGGCATGCTGGGCGCCTCCAGCCTCTCGTGAATCAGCGGGCGCTGCGCCAGACTTCCTGCGCGCGCCCTGCGCTCACCTTCTCCCGCACGCTGGCGGTGTCGGAGCCTGCGGCGCTCGCAGGACCCGGGGCATAGGCCTGGCCGTCAAAGCGTGGCGCGGGGCTGGCCTGGAGGGCGCCGCCTTCGGGCTGCAGATAGACGCCACGCGCCTGCAGGTGCGGGTGGCTGGCGGCTTCCACAGGGCTGAGCACGGCGCCGAAGCAGGCATCGCTGCCCTCCAGCAATTGCTGCCAGTGCGCGCGGGGCCGGGAGGCGAACAGCGTCTGCAGCTGCGCGCGCCGCGCGGGCCAGGCGGCGCGGTCCCACTGGGGGCCCTGGAACGCTGCGGCACCGGCCAGGCCCAGCCTGTCCAGCAGCAGGGCGTGGAACTGCGGCTCGATGGCGCCCACGGTGATGAAGCCGCCATCGGCACAGGCATAGGTTTCGTAAAACGGCGCACTGTCGTGGATGCTGTGGCCGCGCTCGTCGGCCACCAGACCGCGCTGGCGCGCGTGCAGCATGAGGTTGAGCATGTGCGCCGCACCATCGACGATGGCCGCGTCCACCACGGTGCCGCGCCCCGTGGCGCGTGCCTGCACGATGCCGGCCAGCAGCCCCGTCATCAGGTACATGGCGCCGCCGCCGATGTCGCCCAGCGTGGCAAAGGGCGAGACCGGCCGCGCGCCGGCCGGCGAGCATCCCCACAGCGCGCCCGAGACGGCGGCATAGTTGTTGTCGTGGCCGGCTGCCTGGGCCAGCGGTCCGTCCTGGCCCCAGCCCGTCATGCGGCCATAGACCAGGCGCGGGTTGAGGGCCTGGCAGGCCTCGGGTCCCAGGCCCAGGCGCTCCATGGCGCCGGGCCGCATGCCCTCGATCAGCGCATCGGCATCGCGCACCAGGGCCAGCACCAGGTCACGCCCTTCGGGCGACTTGAGATCGGCGAACACCGAGCGCTTGCCGCGCGACAGCGCGGAGGCGGCTGAGGTGGCTGAGGCGGATGAGGTGGCGGCGGGTTCCGCCTCGGGCCGCACGATGGACACCACATCGGCTCCCAGGTCCGCCAGATGCATGGCGCAGAACGGCCCCGGGCCGATGCCGCCAATCTCCAGCACGCGCACGCTGTCCAGCACCTTCATGGCGTCTCCGTCGAAATCGGTTCAGTCGAGTTGCAGCTGGCGGCTGGTGATCAGCGCGCCCCAGCTCTTGCGGTCGTTGTCCACCAGCTGGGTGAACTGCGCCTGCGGCATGCCGCCCGGGCGGCCGCCGAGCTCGCGGTAGCGGCGCGCCACCTCGGGGTCCCGGAGCACGGCGACCAGGCCGTCGGTGAGCTTGCGCACCACGGCGGGCGGCGTCTGCGCGGGCAGGAAGAAACCCATCCAGCCGACCTTGTCGAAGTCCTGCAGGCCCAGCTCGGTGGCGGTGGGCACGTTGGGCAGCTCAGGCTCGCGCTGCGCGCCGGTCACGGCGATGGGATGCAGCTTGCCCGCCTTGATATGCACCAGCGAGGCCGTGAGGTTGTCGAACATGAACTGCGTCTCTCCCGACACGATGGCCGCCGTGGCCGGTGCCGAGCCGCGGTAGGGCACATGCACCACGTCCACGCCCGTGCGCTCGCGCAGCAGCTCGCCCATGAGGTGCGTGGTCTGGCCCACGCCGGCCGAGGAGAACGACAGCTTGCCCGGCGCCTGCCGCGCGGCCTTGAGCAGATCGTCCAGCGAGCGCACCGGCGATGCCTGGGGCACGACCAGCACGTTGGAGAACGAGATCATGTCCGTCAGCGCCACGAAGTCCTCGGGCCTGTAGGGCAGCTTCTTGTAGGCCGTGTAGTTGATGGCGTTGGAGCCCGTGTTGCCCACCAGCACCGTATAGCCGTCCGGCTGCGCGCGTGCCACCTGGCTGGCACCGATGGAGCCGCCCGCGCCCGGCTTGTTGTCCACGATGACGGGCTGGCCCAGCCGCTCGCCCAGCTTGAGCGCCAGCAGCCGCGCGGGAATGTCGGTGGAGCCCCCGGCCGCGCCCGGCACGACCAGGGTGATGGGCCGGGTGGGCCAGGCATCGGCTGCAATGGCGGCCGTGGCGCACAGCAAGGCAGCCGCCGCCAGCGTGAGACGTTTGAACATGGTGTTTCTTCTCCGCGCGTGTGCTGGGCCGGGGCGCTTCTCAGCGAGGACTCATCCGAATGGCACCGTCCAGGCGAATCGTCTCGCCATTGAGCATGGGATTTTCAAGAATGTGCAGCGCGGTCAGCGCGTACTCGGACGGGTGGCCCAGGCGTGCGGGGTTGGGCACGGAGGCGGCCAGCGACTGGCGGATGTTGTCGGGCAGCTTGGCCAGGATGGGCGTGTCGAACAGGCCCGGCGCAATGGTGCACACGCGGATCATGCGCGTGGCCAGGTCGCGCGCGGCGACGATGGTCATGCCGATGATGCCGGCCTTGGCCGAGGCATAGGGAATCTGGCCGATCTGCCCCTCGTAGCCCGCCACCGAGGCCGTGAGCACGCAGGCGCCGCGCTCGCCTTGCACGGGCTCGTTGCGCGCCATGCTGGCGGCGGCCAGGCGCAGCGTGTTGAAGGTGCCGATCAGGTTCACGCGCACGATGCCCGTGTACTTGTCCAGCGAGCCCGGGCTGCCGTCCTTTTCCACCAGCCGCAGCGGCCCGCCCACGCCCGCGCAGTGCACCAGGGCGCGGAACTCGCCGAAGTCCTCGGCGGCCGCAATGGCGGCGGCCATCTGGTCGGCGTCGGCCACGTCGGCCTTCACGAAGCGCAGGCGGCTGCCGTGGCGCTGGCGGGCGGCGTCCACCATGGCCGCGCCGCGGTCCTCGTTCAGGTCCACCACCACCACGTTCAGGCCGCGCTCCAGCAGCGCCAGGGCCGATGCCTCGCCCAGGCCCGATACGCCGCCCGTCACCAGGGCCGTCATGTTCTCTTGCAGTTGCATGGATGTGTCTCCCGTGCCTGGCTCACAGGCGTTCGATGATGGTGGCGTTGGCCATGCCGCCGGCCTCGCACATGGATTGCAGGCCGTAGCGCGCGCCGCTGTCCTCCAGCGCGTGCAGCATGGTGGTCATCAGGCGGATGCCCGAGGCCCCCAGCGGATGGCCCAGGGCGATGGCGCCGCCGCGCGGGTTCAGCCGCTCGGGGTCGGCGCCCAGTTCCCTCAGCTCTTTCAGCCAGGCCAGGGGCACGGAGGCGAAGGCCTCGTTGATCTCGCAGTGGTCCATCTGCTCCAGCCGCATGCCGGCCTTGGCCAGCACGCGCCGCGTGGCGGGAATGGGGGCCGTGAGCATGTACAGCGGATCGTCGCCCACCACGTCCAGCGCCACGAAGCGCGCTCGCGGGCGCAGGCCCAGCTGCTGGGCGCGCTTCTCGCTCATCAGCAGCATGGCGCTGGCGCCGTCGGTCATCTGCGAGGCATTGCCCGCCGTGGTGTGCCAGCGGATCTGCGGAAAGCGCGCCGACAGCTCGTCGTTCTGGAACACGGCCTTGAGCGCGCCCAGCTTCTGCGCCGTGGTGGCCGGGCGGATGGTCTCGTCGGCCGTGAAGAGGCCGGCAGGCGTGGTGATGCCTACGATCTCGCGCTCGAAGTGCCCGGCCGACTGGGCCGCATGGGCGCGCTGGTGCGATCGCGCGGCATAGGCATCCAGTTCCTCGCGGCTCAGGCCCCAGCGCGCGGCCACGAGGTCGGCCGACACGCCCTGGCCCACCAGCCCCGGCGCAAAGCGCGCATCGAAGCGCGCGCCCGTGGTGTTCTGCCCCATGCGCGAGCTGCCCATGGGCACGCGGCTCATGGACTCCACGCCGCAGGCGATCACCATGTCCTGCGTGCCCGACATGATGGCCTGCACGGCAAAGTGCACGGCCTGCTGGCTGGAGCCGCACTTGCGGTCGATGGTGGTGGACGGCACATGGGCCGGCAGGCCTGCGGCCAGCCAGGCCAGGCGGCCCGGCGTGCCGGCCTGCTCGCCGGCCTGGCTCACGCAGCCGGTGATCACATCGTCCACCGCGCCGGGGTCGATGCGGTTGCGCTGCACGAGCTGCTCCAGCACCTGGCTGAGCAGATCGACGGGGTGGAGTTGGGCCAGGGCGCCATCGGGCTTGGCCCGGGCCATGGGACTGCGGATGGCATCGACGATGACGGGAGTGTTCATGCTGATTTAATGAGACTGGAGGTTCACGAAATGAATGATAAGTCTCGAAATTTGCATTGAACAAAGCGTTTTCCCGGATGAAAAACCGCGCGCAAACAAAAATACTTGCTGAAACCCGATGAATTCGAGACGGCGGATTCAAAAAACCAAAGGAGACAGGCGTGCATGACTTTCACAGCTGGGCCGATGCCCGGCCCGACCGCGTTGCGCTGACCATGGGCGACAGCGGCCAGCAGCACACGGCGGGCGCGCTGGCGCAGCGCTCGCGCGAGGTGGCGCAGTGGATGGCGGGGCAGGGCCTGGCGGCCGGCGACACGGTGGCCGTGCTGATGGAAAACCGCGTGGAGATCCTGGAGCTGGTGCTGGCCGCGCGCCTGGCGGGCCTGTACGCGGTGGTCATCAGCACCCACCTGACGGCGCCCGAGGTGGCCTACATCCTGGGCGACAGCGGGGCGCGCCATGTCTTTGCCTCGGCCGCCACGGCGGCGCAGCTGCCGGCCGAACTGGCCGCCTCCGTGCATTCGGTGGACGGAGACTGCGCATCCACGGGCCTGCCGTCGCTGGCCGATGCCCTGGCCGCCTGGCGTGTGCAGGCGCCCGCGCCCATCGACCTGTCAGGCCGTCCGCTGGGGCGCGACCTGCTGTACTCCTCGGGCACCACGGGCCGGCCCAAGGGGATCAAGAAGGCGCTGCCGGCGGCGCTCTACCGCACGCAGGCCGACCCCGAATTCCTGGCCTGGCAGCGCAACATGGGCTTTGACGCCGACACGGTCTACCTCTCGCCCGCGCCGCTGTACCACGCAGCGCCGCTGCGCTACTGCCTGCGCACGCTGGACGGCGGCGGCGCGGTGGTGATCACGGCGCGCTTCGACGCACAGCAGGCGCTGGCGATGATCGAGCGCTACCGCATCACCCACAGCCAATGGGTGCCGACCATGCTGGGCCGCCTGCTGCAGCTGCCCGAGGAGGTGCGGCACGGCTATGACCTGTCCAGCCACCGCTGCGCCATCCATGCGGCCGCGCCCTGCCCGGTGGCCGTCAAGCAGGCGCTGCTGGACTGGTGGGGCGACATCCTGCTGGAGTACTACGCAGGCTCCGAAGGCTGCGGCATCACGCTGATCAACTCCGCCGAATGGCGCCGGCGCCCAGGCTCCGTGGGCCGCGCCAGCTACGGTCGGCTGCGCATCGTGGGCGACGACGGGCAGGAGCTGCCTGCGGGCCAGATCGGCCGTGTGTTCTTCTCGGACGTGGCGCCCTTCGCCTACCTCAACGACCCCGCCAAGACCCGCGAGGCCATCGACGAGCGTGGCTGGGCCACCTATGGCGACCTGGGCCATGTGGACGAGGAGGGCTACCTCTTCCTCAGCGACCGGCGGGCCGACCTCATCCTGTCGGGCGGCGTCAACCTCTATCCGCAGGAGATAGAGAACGCGCTGGCCACGCACCCTGCCGTGCAGGAGGTGGCCGTGGTCGGCGTGCCCGAGCCCGACTTCGGCGAGCAGCCCATGGCCGTGGTCGTGCTGCGCCAGGGCCATGCGGCCAGTGCAGAGATGGCGCACGCCATCGTCGCCGAGGCCGGCGCCACGCTGTCGCGCCTCAAGCGCCCGCAGCGCCTGCAGTTCGTGGACGAGCTGCCGCGCCTGCCCACGGGCAAGCTGCTGCGCCGCGTGCTCAAGGACAGGCTGCGCGAGCAGCCCCACGCGGGCTTCAACCTGCGCAGCGCCTGAACGGCCCTTCCCCGTCTTTCCTCACCGACAACCACCGGATACCGACCCATGCAAGACCTGACCGAGCGCTCCGTCTACCGCGAAGACCATGAACAGTTCCGCGAGCAGGCCCGCCGCTTCTTCGAGCGCGAGATCGTCCCCCACCATGCCGAATGGGAGCGCCAGGGCATCGTGCCCAAGGAGGTCTGGCGCAAGGCCGGGCGCGAAGGCCTGCTCAACCCCATGCTGCCCGAGCCCTATGGCGGCGGCGGCGACTTCGGCCATGCGGCCGTGCTGCTGGAGGAGATCGCGCGCACGGGCGCCAGCGGGCTGGGCTTTCCGCTGCATTCGGACATCGTCGCGCCCTACATCCATGCCTATGGCAGCAAGGCCCAGAAGGACCGCTGGCTGCCGCGCATGGCCGCGGGCGAGCTGATCGGCGCCATCGCCATGACCGAGCCCGGCGCGGGCAGCGACCTCAAGTCCGTGCGCACCACGGCGCGGCGCGAGGGCGACCACTACGTGCTCAACGGCCAGAAGACCTTCATCACCAACGGCATCAACTCGGAGCTGGTCATCGTCGTCGCCAAGACCGCGCCCGAGATGGGTGCCAAGGGCGTGTCCCTGATCGTGGTCGAGGACGGCATGCCCGGCTTCTCCAAGGGCCGCAAGCTCGAGAAGATCGGCCTCATGGCGCAGGACACCTCGGAGCTGTTCTTCGACAACGTGCGCGTGCCGGCCGACCACCTGCTGGGCGAGGAGAACGCGGGCTTCAGGTACCTCATGCACGAACTGGCCCAGGAGCGCCTGGTGGTGGCCGTGCGCGCCGCCGCCTCCATCGAGGCCTTTTTGCACAAGACCATTGCCTACACGCGCGAGCGCAAGGCCTTCGGCCAGCCGGTGTTCGACTTCCAGAACACGCGCTTCAAGCTGGCCGAGGCCAAGGCACAGGCCACCATGCTGCGCGTCTTCGTGGACGACTGCATCGCCCTGCACCTGCGCCGCGCGCTCGCGCCCGACCGGGCGGCCATGGTCAAGCTCAATGCCACGGCGCTGCAAAACCGCCTGCTCGACGAATTCCTGCAACTGCACGGCGGCTACGGCTACATGACCGAATACCAGATCGGCCGCGCCTGGACCGATGCGCGCATAGGGCGGATCTACGGTGGCAGCGACGAGATCATGAAGGAGATCATCGCAAGGACTCTTTGAACCCCTGAGCGGCTGCGCGGGCGTGCGGCGCCCTGATCCGGGGGCGGCCAGCCGGGGCGATGTGTGGCGGCTGCACATCATGAAGGCCCTTGCTCCGGCCGCTTGTCCTAGGCTTTTCCCAAGCCCGATCCGAGTGGGAGAAGCGGCAATTTTCCTTTTGGCAATCCTATTTTTTGGCAGAAATTGGAATTTCCATAGAGCGGCTCATTCTTCCATGATCTTTCCGTATCGAAAGATCGGGAGGGCGCCCCCACAGGGCGAGAGCACCAATGACACGCCGAGTCACCATCCATACGCCATTGGGCGATGAACTGCATTTCCGTGAATTGCGCGGCCAGGAAAACATCAGCCAGCTCTTCAGCCTCGATGTGGAAATGCTCAGCGAAAGCGAAAGCATCGATCCCAAGGCCCTATTGGGCAAAAACGCCACCATAGAAATAGAAACCCAGGGCGGCGGCAGGCGCTTCATCGACGGCATCGTCACCCGCTTCGGCATGCAGGGCCAGGACCACCGCCACTACGCCTACAAGGCCCGCCTGAGCCCCTGGCTGTGGCTGGCCACGCGCAAGAGCGACTTTCGCATCTTTCAGAACCAGACCGTGCCCGACATCATCGAGCAGGTATTGGGCGTCTATGGCCATCCCCTGCAAAGGAAACTCACCCGCGCCTATCGCAGTTGGGATTACTGCGTGCAATACAACGAAAGCGATTGCGACTTCGTCTCGCGATTGATGGAGCACGAAGGCATCTACTACCACTTCGCGCATGCCATGGGAGAACACACCCTGGTGCTGTGCGACGACATCATTGCCTCGCACGGCGCATTGCCCGGCGGCGAATCCATTCCCTTCTATCCCCCGGAAAAAGCCGCCGCGGGCGATCAGGAAAACATCCACGCCTGGCAGCTGGAGCAGGAAATCAAGCCGGGCCGCCATTACATCGACGACTACGACTTCAAAAAGCCCCGGGCCGAACTGTCCCACATGCGCCGCGATCCACCGGGCCATGCGCACGACGGCCATGAAACCTACGAATGGCCGGGCGGCTACACGGAGTACGGCGACGGAGATGCCTACATCCGCGTGCGCCTGAAGCAAGGCCTCACGGGCCACAGCCGGGTGCGGGGCCAGTCCTGCCATCGGGCGCTGGCCACGGGCTACACCTTCAGCCTCTACAACTACCCGCGTGGTGACCAGAACCGGCAGTACCTGATCACGGGCCTGAGCTACCACCTGAAAGAAAACCCTCGCGTCAGCGCGATCTCCAGCGTACGTGGCGTCCCATCCGCACCGAGTACCCGGGACGGCGCCAAGGAAGAAGGCTCCTTCCAGCGCTACGAGCTGCAGGCCCAGCCCACGGATCTTGCCTTCAAGCCACCGCGCACCACGCCCAAGCCGCGCACCACGGGGCCGCAGACGGCCATTGTCGTGGGCCCGGCCGGGCAGGAAATCTGGACCGACGAATACGGCCGCATCAAGGTGCAGTTCCACTGGGACCGGCTGGGCAAGAAGGACCAGAACTCCAGCTGCTGGATCCGCGTGGCCACCAACTGGGCCGGCCCGGGCTTTGGCGCCATCTCGATCCCCCGCATAGGGCATGAGGTGGTGGTGGACTTCCTCAATGGCGACCCCGACTATCCGCTGGTCACGGGCTGCGTCTACAACGCGGCCAACATGCCGCCCTGGGCGCTGCCGGCCAATGCCACGCAATCGGGCATCAAGACCCGATCGAGCAAGGATGGCAACCCGGGGTCAGGCATGAAGAACGGCCAGGGCGACGCCAACGCCATCCGCTTCGAGGACAAGGCGGGCGCCGAACAGCTGTGGCTGCATGCACAGAAGGACCAGCTCACCGAAGTCGAGAACGACGAAGACAAATGGGTGGGCAACGACCGGCGCAAGACCATCGACCGGGACGAGACCAGCGTCATCCACCGCGACCGCACGGAGACCGTGGACCGCAACGAGAAGATCGATGTCCACGGCTGGCGCACGGAGGTGGTGGACCTGGACGAGACCCTCACCGTCCACCAGAACCGCACGCGCACGGTGGACCTGGATGAAAGCATCCGCATCTGCAAGAACCGCACGAAAACCGTGGATGCCAATGGACGCGACAGCATCGGCCGCAACTGGACCCTGGCCACGGGGCGCATGAAATCCGAAACCGTGGGCATCGGCTACACGCAGGGCACGGGCCTGTTCAAGATGGTCACCGTGGGGTGTGCCTACAACCTCAACGTAGGCGCGGTGCTGATGAGCAACGTGGGTGTCCTGCGAAGCGACAGCGTGGGGATGGACTGGAGCCGGACCGTGGGGCGCAACCGCAGCGCGCAGGTTGGAAACGATGAAGGCCTCATCGTGGGCAACAACCGCAGCAGCACCATCCAGAACAACGACAGCACCGAGGTAGGGCAGGACCAGGCGGTCAACGTCGGCAACGACCACGCGCTGCGGGTGGGCGCCAACAGCCTGGTCGATGCGGGCGGACAGCTGGCCCTGGCGGCGGGCACCACGCTGACGGTCGATGGGCAACAGGTCATCGTCACCGGCACCCGAAGCATCCGGCTGCAATCGGGGGCGAGCTCCATCGAGATCTCTCCGGCCATGGTCGAGATCAAGTCGCCGCTGGTGAAGATCAACTGCTGAACCCGGGGCACTCGCATGGGACAACCTGCAGCAAGAGTGGGCGACATGCATGCCTGCCCCGCCCACGGGGGCGGCGCCATTCTCTCCGGCCAGGCCGATGTGCTCATCGGCGGCATGCCGGCGGCCAGGGTCACGGACCAGGCGCTGTGCCCCCGTTCGCCGCCCGACGCCATTGCCGAAGGCGAAGCCACGGTACTGATCGGCGGCAGGCCCGCAGCCCGCATGGGGGACAGGACCGTGCACGGCGGCGTGGTCGTCTCGGGCTGCACCACCGTCTGGATCGGTGCGAATGCGGGCCGGTGCCTGGCCGAAGCCGCGCAATCGGGGGCCGCCTTCGTGTCGGCCATGGAGGACTGAATCGCCATGTCCACCTTGATCCCCCCAGGCCCCGGCACGCCGGACGAACTCCAGATGGCACGCCAGGCCGTGCTCGAAAAGGTGGCGGCGACCTATGACGGCCTGCTCTACGCCATCGTGGACGCGGCGGCGGATGAGCACCTGCATGACGCCATCCTGGCCGAGCCGCCGCAGTCCGGCATCACCTGCCTGTATGACGGCATGCCCGCCGCCCGCTATGCGCGCTACGCGCCCTATCTCATGCGGGTGCATGCAGGCAGTCCGCTGTTCCAGCGCTGGCCGCATGAAGGCTGGCAGGCGCACTGGGGCATTTTCCTGATCAGCCGGCTGCCGGCCCCTGCGCTCAAGCGCCATCTCAAGCGGTTTCTGCAGGCCAGGGGAGACGGCGGCCAGCGGCTGTGGCTGCGCTTTTACGACCCGCGCGTGCTGCCTCGCCTGCTGGCGCAGTTCGACCCGGCGCATCTGGGGGACTGGTTCCGCGGCCACAGCATCCTCGCCTGCCTGGCACCGCATCCCGAGGGGATCTGGGTCGGCATGGCGCAACGCAAGTTTCTGGACCACGTCACAGGCCTGGCGCGCCTGGACAACAGGCAATGGGAGGTGTCTTCGCCATGATGGAAATTTCAACCCTGGAAATGCAGCGCACGCTGCGCCGCAACCTCGTGCCCAGCGAAGAAGGGATTGCCGCCATCGTGCGGCAGACCTGCCATCTCAGCGAGCAGGATTGGCCGCATGACAGGCTGCTGGCCCATACCCGGCGAGGCCTTGACCGCGCGGTGGGCTGGGGCCTGTCGACGCCGGACGATGTCATCGGCTTCCTGGCCTTGCGCCACCAGTTTGGCGAGCGCTTCGACGAATTTCCCGCCGTGCGCAAATTTCTCGCGCGCACCGACCTGCCGCCTGACGGCCGCATCCAGTTGATGATGCTTGAGCTGCCGATGGGGATCTGGGACGTGGTGCGGCGGCGCACGCCTGTGGGCGAGTCCTCCTCGCCCCTCGGCGGGCCTGGCGCATGAGCTGCGAACAACTGGTCCCCGCCTTCATTGCCCTCAATCGCCTGAAGCGGTCCAGGGACCTGTGCAAGGCCGTCGTGCTTGTGGGCTTCAACAAGGTATGCGGCACCCGGGACTTCGACAACGAACTGGACCGCAGGGCGCTGTGCGAGCTGTTTTGCTGCTGCATGACCGGCGGCCTGGGCCAGCGCTGCGTGGCCGGCGTGGTCATGCAGGCCGACGGGTTTGAAGGCTACCGGGGCTACTACAAGCAGGAAGTGCCGTACCTGAACAAGGCCCCCGTCATGTCGCGCAGGGAGCCCGTACGACCCACGCGCAGCCGGCCTGCGGGCTCGCGCATCCCGGATGTGGTCGTGGTGAAGAACCCGCGCCTTCCGCCTGTGCTGGACAACGTGCAGCGGGTCTATGAGATGAAATTCCCGGGGGATAAATTTTCTTCAGAATTTGGGCCAGACGGCAAGATACAGTTTCAGGCATATAGCGACATTTTTAAAGAAAAGTTTTTCAAGGATGCCTTAGACGCAGGAAGTTGTGCTTGCGAAGGCGATGGAGAAACGACGAACGAAGGCGTATTGAACCAAGCAATGCGATGGCAGGCCAACAGAGAAAAGGAAATTTATTTGGCAGAACGGGTAAATGCGGATACGGCAGCAGCAATTGGGGCTGCGGCCGGTGCGTCCGCATTGGGGCGTGTACTCCGAGGTGTAGGTGCGGTGGGAACCGCACTGGCAAGAGTCCTCGGCGTGACATTTTGAAGCAATGGCTTCGGTACGGTCAGATATGGAGATGGATATGGCTAAAGACTTTAATAAACCTTTAAGCACTAAAGAACTGCAAAAAGCTACCGTGGCGACTATGGATATTCTGAAAGCGATGGTATTACAGAATAGATTTGGACGTATTTGCGCAAGAGCTGGGTGGACCATCGAAATGGTGTTCCATGAAGGGGATTCACTGGCCGTACGTGAGCGTGCATGGAAAGTGATTGATCTGTTTTGTGAGGTTGTTGGCGCAGACAAGCTTGCAATATGGTGGGGTCTGGCGCCTATGTCACTGACCAGCAAGCAAGCACAAGCGAGAATTGCCAAACACAAGCCGAGTACGCTTAACAATCCCGAAGGGTTTGCGATGATTTTTGATCTAGCTTCGGGAAATCCAAAGCCACCAGATGACTGGGTTGAAAATGCTCAAGACTTTCGACTTCACTGCCGTATAAACAACGATGAAGGTATTTGGCTACATGACCGCCATATCTCGCCTGGCATAGGTCCTGCCATGTCTTTCATTCGCATGGCGTTTCCCGCATGGTGGATTCTGGGTCAGCCGCCCGAGCGCAATGTGGGCCGGATCACCTCCCAGGTGGTGGAATTAATGCAACCCTTCTGGGCTATTGCCGGGTGGGGTGTCATTCCTGCAGTGGAAGAACGCAATATTGGACCCGATGGCAAGGGCCAGCAGGTGCTGTATCCCTATCTGAAGCGGTTCCCAGGATTGAATGCCATAGGAAGTCTTGCATTGTTCGATCATGACTTCAACAACGCCATGTACAGCATCAACTGGCTGAGTTTTGTCAGCGATGCCTTGCTGGAAAAACTGGGCGGGCGAGAGGCCGTGCGAAAGCAGGTGGAGGCCAGTCAGTATCTTTCGGCCGGGGATGTGGGCAACTGCCTGGGAATCCGTGCGGGAGACTTTCCTGGTCTGGGGGATATGGATCAAGGACTGACGCTGCCCGCCTTTGGCGAGGCGGCGCGCCTGCTCAAGCCTGTTCGCGCCAGATCCCGGCTCAACAACTTCATCGGCCCACCGCCTTCGGGCTCCAATGATGAACATGCGTGGCTGCTGGCATGCGATGCCTATATGAGTCGGTTTGATTTTTTCTGATTTCCGGGGATTATTAAGGAGTGGAGGAGCGGCAATGGATGCAAGACATGACTTCGACTGGCCATCAGTCAATGAAAAATCGGGCACCAACATGGTGGAAACACTGGATATTCTCAAGGGGATGGCGTTGCAGGATAGATTTGGATGTATTTGCGCACGAGCAGGCTGGACCATTGAAATGGTATTTCATGAAGGAGATTCTCTGGCTGTGCGTGAGCGTGCATGGAAGGTGGTTGATCTCTTTTGTGAGGCTGTCGGTAAAGAGAAGCTGGTTTACTGGCATGATGGTATGCCGGCTAGATTAATCAGTAGTGCGGCGCAGAAGAAACTGACCACGAAGAAGCAAAAGAGCCTGGATAATCCTAAAGGTTATGCAATGATGTTTCACTTGGCCTCTGGCTCGCCAAAGCCGCCGGAAGCGTGGACGGATAATGCACAAAACTTTCGTCTTCGCTGTTGCATAGCTAACGAAGAGTTCACATGGCCACATGACCGGCACACCTCCCCTGGAATAGGTCCTTCCATGTCTTTCATTCGCATGGCATTTCCCGCGTGGTGGATCATCAACCAGCCGCCAGAAAGCAATGTGGGTCGCATTACCTCTCAGGTGGTGGAATTGATGCAACCCTTCTGGGCCATTGCAGGGTGGGGGGTCATGTCAACGGTTGAAGAACGAAATATCGGACCTATTAGCCAAGGGCAGCAAGTACTTTATCCCTATTTGCAGCGGTTTCCTGGATTGAATGCCTTGGGCAGCCTTGCGTTGATAAGCCATGACTTCAACAACGCCATGTACAGTATCAATTGGCTCAGTTTTGTCAGTGATGCCTTGCTGGAAAAACTGGGCGGACGGGAGGCAGTGCGTAAGCAGGTTGAGGCCAGCCAATACCTTTCTGCCGGAGATGTGGGCAACTGCCTGGGAATTCGTGCAGGAGATTTTCCGGGGCTGGGGGACATGGATAAGGGACTGACACTGCCGGCCTTTGGCGAGGCGGCGCGTCTGCTCAAGCCTGTCCGTGCCAAATCCCGGCTCAATGACTTTATCGGTGCCCCGCCATCAGGATCCAACGACGAAGACGCGTGGCAATTGGCATGCGACGCCTATATGCGTCGTTTTGATGAGTTCTGAATGGAAAGCACCATGAAGCCACAGCCCATCGCCCCGTTGATGGATGCCGTGTTGCGCACGCTGGGACGGCACAGCCGGCAGGATTACCTGCGCCTGGCCCTGCGCCAAGCGGGATTGAGCGATGCGCAGCTGCTGAAGATCGATCACGCCCCGCCTTACCCGGTGACATGGGCGGAGACGGGGCTGGGCCTGGTCCTTCAACGCCTGGCCTGGGGCGACATGCCAGGCGCTCCGACATGGGGCGTGCACAGCGTGACCCTGGATGCGCAGCGCTGGAAGGGGTCCTGGCCCATGGGCCTGGATCCGGAGACCGTGACCGCGCAGGAATTCGTCAGCCTGCTGGCCCAGGACCCGGCCGAGGCGATGTGCCTGCCCCAGATGGCCTGCTGCACGACCTGCGGTTTCGACGAGCAGACATGGGCACTGGTGGCAGTCTTTGGCGGCGCCAGCGGCGCTTTGCAGAATTTGACGATGAGCCGGGTCGGGGAATGGGTGGGGCTTTCCATGCTCCCGGCCTGGCAGGGAGCCGGGTAGCGGGTGGGCCATGTGGGCCATGTGGGGCGATAGGGCCCCGTGGGCGCCAGTTCCGACCGGGCGCCACGGACATGGCGGCGCGGCTACACTGCGGGCCATTCATTCGAGGGGCTGGCCGTGGCCGGTTCCTTCTCCCTGTTTTCCCTAGAGATTTCCGCCATGTCCAACGACGCCCACGAAGCCACCGCCCTGCCCGACGAGCCTGCCCTGACGCCCGAGGCGCTGGAGGAGCTTGACGATCTGCTCGACGAGCTGCGCACGCGCGGCGAGGAGATTCCGCAGTGGGAGTTCTGCGACGGTTTCCTGACGGCGCTGATCTGCACGCGCCGCGAGGTGCCGGCCGCCGAGTGGCTGCCCATGCTGCTGGGCGACGGCGGCACGCTGGAGGCGGCCGAGGGCCAGCCGCTGCCGCTGATGGAAGTGTTCAAGGACGCGGCGCAGCAGGCGCGCTTTCTGGAGCTGGTGGGCCTGCGCATGGACGAGATCCGCACCCAGCTGGACGCCGACGTGAAGACGCTGGAAGACGACCGCACCTTCCAGCCCGAGGCCATGGACATGCGCGGCGCCATCCTGTCGCTGCCCGAGGAAGAGCGTCCCGATGACGGCGAGATTCCTTCGTTCGGCCAGATCTGGGCGCTGGGCTTCATGTTCGTGGTCGAGAACTGGGCCGAGGAATGGGCCGCCCCGCGCGACAAGGAAGCCGCCGGCTGGCTCAACGAGGCGCTCAACGCCGTTGTGGCCCTGACCGAGGACGACACCGGCAAGCCCGAAGTCTGCATGTACGACGAGGACGGCCCCGCCAGCACCAGCCAGGAGCGCGTGGAGCAGTTCGGCGAGGCCATCTGGGCGCTGTACGACCTGCGCCAGATCTGGAAGAGCATGGGCCCGCGCCAGGAAACCATCGTCAAGGGCGAGCAGCCGGGCCGCAACGACCCCTGCCCCTGCGGCAGCGGCAAGAAGTTCAAGAAGTGCCACGGCGCCTGAGCGCCCGCGCCACAGGCTTTGGATGCACGGGCCATGAGACATATCGGTGAACGCATACGCGCCCGCCGCGCCGAACTGGGCATGACCCAGGGCCGGCTGGCCGAGGCGGCGGGCATCACGGCCTCGGCCGTGTCGCAGATCGAATCGGGGGCCATCCGCACCCTCAAGAACGACACCCTGGCCCGCGTGGCCCTGGCGCTGCAGACCACGGCGCTGGAGCTGACCGCCGGGCTAGAAGACGACAACGCGCCGCTGCCCGTGGACGAGCAGCGCCTGCTGGAAAGCTACCGCGCCCTGCCTGCACCGCTGCAGGAGATCGCGCACCGGCTCATAAAAGCCTTGCGCTGATCAGCGCATTGAGGCGCTGCAAGGCATGGACCGCGGTGGCCTGGCGCACGGCGGCGCGGTCGCCGTCAAAGCGCACGCATTCGCTGTGCGTGGTGCCGTACACGTTCCAGCCGAACCAGACCGTGCCCACGGGCTTGGCGGCGCTGCCGCCGCCCGGCCCGGCCACGCCTGTCACGGCCACGCTGCACTGCGCGCGTGAGTGGGCGATGGCGCCTTCGGCCATGGCGCGCGCCACGGGCTCGCTCACGGCGCCGTGTTCGGCGATCAGCGCCTCGGGCACGCCCAGCAGGTCGTGCTTGGCCGCGTTGGAGTAGCTGACAAGGCCGCGCTCGAACCATTCGCTGGAGCCGGCGCGGTCCGTGCAGGCCGCAGCGATCATGCCGCCCGTGCAGCTCTCGGCCGTGGCCAGCATCCAGCCGCGCTGCAGCAGCAGGCCTGCCAGGGTTTCGACGAGTTCGTTGGATGCGCTCATGCCAGCTCCTTCAGCCGATGAAATGGCGCCACAGGGCGATGACCAGCAGCGTGCAGAAGGCGGCCACCAGGTCATCGAACATGATCCCCCAGCCGCCGCGCCAGCCGAAGCCCTTGAAGCACCGGTCGGCCCATTTGACGGGCTGGGGCTTGGCGGCGTCGAAGAAGCGAAACAGCGCAAAGGCGATGAGCTGGCCCCAGAAGCCCGTGGGCATGACCAGCCACAGCACCAGCCAGAAGGCCACGATCTCGTCCCAGACCAGGTTGCCCGGGTCGGCCACGCGCATGTGGCGCGCCGTGACCGTGCAGGCCCACCAGCCCAGCGGAATGCTGCCCGCGATCAGCAGGCCGATCTGCTGGGGCGTGAACCAGTGCTGCAGCAGCAGGAAGGACAGCCAGGCCCACAGCGTGCCCACGGTGCCGGGCGCGATGCGCCCCAGCCCCGAGCCCAGCCCCATGGCGATGAAGTGGGCCGGGTGGGACATCATGAATTCCAGCGTGGGGCGTGCCATGCCGCCCTGCGGCGGGCCTTCCGGTGGGCGCGCCGCAGAGGCATAGGTGGGGGTAGCAGGATCGCCGGAAACCTCCGGCCGCAGCGGCGCGTCACTCATGGGGCGAGATCATAAGCGCGGCCCTGGTGCTTCACTGACGCTCTTCGACCGCCAGATCCTGCGGATGGCGGATCTGGTGGCGGGCCTCGAAGCTGGCGCTGGCGCCAGCGGCCAGCGGCTGCTGCCAGGCGATCATGCCGTTGCGGTCGTTCCAGCGCGTGGTGGACGGCTGCGGGTTGTATTGGGACTGCACGCGGATCTGCTCGTTGCGCGAGACGGGTGCGGCGTCCACCACTTGCAGCTCGATGGCGCGGTCATGGCGGTTGTCCACCTGGAAGCGCCGCGTGACCTGGCGTTCGGTGCTGCTGCTGAGCAGGCCGCCGCTGCCCGTGGCCGAGTCCACGGGCAGGTTGCGCACCACCACCTTGTCGTCACGGCCGAAGGACAGGCCCTGGGCCAGCGCGGCGGCGTTGCCGAAGTCCAGCCGGCCCTGGCCGGCGAAGGCGCCGTCGCGGAACAGGGCCACGGGGCCTGCGGGCCAGACACCGGCCGGCACGGCCAGCTGGGCCACCAGGTAGGCGGCCTCTTCCACGGCGGGCGCCGTGCGCGTGAGCAAGGTGGCCGGCACGTTCTGCGAGCCCAGGGCCAGGGTCACGCGCTCGCTGCTGGAGGGCACGCTGATGCGGTAGGGCACGGAGAACTGCGTGGCGTAGGCGGTGTTGAGGCTGGCGACATCGAGCACCGGCAGTTCGGCGGCCTCGCCGGCCGCCCCGGGCTTGCGGGCGCGCTCCAGCATCATCGCAGGGGCCGCCGGGGCCGGCGCTGGCGCAGGGGCCATGGCGGCCACGGGGCGGGGCCGTTCCACATCCAGCGTCCAGGGATTGGGCAGGCGTGCCTGCGTGCTGCGCGAAGGCTGGCCGGTGGACAGCAGCAGCTGCACCTGGCTCCAGTCCTCGCCGCTGTTCTGGGCCACCAGGGCCAGGCGTTCGATGGCCACCGTGCCCTTGGCCGGGTCCAGCTGGGCGCGGTAGGTGGGCTGCCAGCTCGGGCCGCGCACCTGGTAGGTCAGCTGCACATTGGCATCGGCCGGGCTGGCCAGTTGCACGGTGACCTTCATCACCTGGGCGTTGCCTGCGCCCGTGCGGTCGCGTTCGAGCTGCAGCGGCCTGAGTTGCTCCTGCAGCGCCTGCTTTTGCCGCAGGATCTGGTGGGCGCGCAGCGTGTTGCCACGGCTGGTGCTGCGCAGCGCCTCGGTGGCGGCGCCCAGCTGGCTGGCGGCGGGCAGGGCGGGGGATTTGGCGTCATCGCCGGGCTTGGCCAGGCCCTGCAGGTAGTCGCCCACGAGCTTGGCGGCGGACTCGTCGGCCTCCAGCGCGGCCAGCTGGTCTTCCAGCGTGCGGATCTGCTGCTCCAGCGGGCTGGCGCAGGCCTTGGAGGCCAGTTCGCGCGGCTGCGACTGCAGCTTGTAGTCGCCCAGGCGCACACCGGCATCGGCGCTGACCTGCAGGCTCTGCGGGTCGATGGAGCCGGGCAGGCACTCGAACACCAGCTGGCGCGTGGCGGCCGTGATGCGCGCCGTGCGCTCCACCGAGGCCACGCCCGCATACAGGGTGACGCGCGCGATGGGGGCGCGGGCGATGGTGGCTTCCTGGGCTTGTGCCTGGGCCTGGACCGGGATGCCTGCCAGCAGGAAGCAGGCGGCTGCCAGGGCAGAGAGGGCGGGCAGGGCGGAGCGTTGAACCATGGGCAGTCCTTCTCGGATGAAAGTGGTTTGGCGCGGCGTCAGGCCGCAGCGAAGTGGTCGAACGAGGTCCATCGGGGCGCCATGGCCGCACCGTCCGGGCCGATCAGCCGCAGGCCGGGCGGGGCCTCGATGCAGCCGATGCGCGTGACGCGCGTGGCGCTGTCGCGGCCTGCGGCCTGCACGGCATCGCGCCGGTCGGCCGGGGCCGTGAAGCACAGCTCGTAGTCGTCGCCGCCGGACAGGGTGCACTGGTGCAGCAGGTCGATGGCCAGGGGCGTGTGCCTGCCGGCATCGAGCAGGGGCGTGATCAGGCGCGTGTCCAGGCTGGCGCCCACGCGGGATTGCTCCAGGATGTGGCCCAGGTCGCCCAGCAGGCCGTCGCTCACATCCAGCGCGCTGCTGGCAATGCCGAGCAGCGCCTGGCCCAGGGCCACGCGCGGCGTGGGCGCTTCCAGGCGCTGGCGCGCGGCGGCCAGCGTGCCGGGTGGCAGGGGGGTGTGGCCCAGCAGGGCTTCCAGCGCCAGGCGGGCATCGCCCAGGCTGCCGCTGACCCAGATGTCGTCGCCTGCGCGCGCGCCGCTGCGCAGCAGGGCCTGGCCGGGCGGCACTTCGCCGAAGACGGTGATGCAGATGTTCAAGGGCCCCTGGGTGGTGTCGCCGCCGACCAGCTCGCAGCCGTGGGCGTCGGCCAGCGCCAGGAGGCCGGCCGCAAACGCCTCGGTCCAGGCCGCATCGGCGCGCGGCAGGGACAGGGCCAGGGTGAAGGCCAGCGGGCGCGCGCCGCAGGCCGCCAGGTCGGACAGGTTCACGGCCAGGGATTTGTGGCCCAGCAGGCGCGGGTCCACGTCGGCGAAGAAATGCCGGCCCTCGACCAGCATGTCGCTGGAGACGGCCAGCTGCATGCCCGGCGCCGGGGCGAGCAGGGCGCAGTCATCGCCCACGCCCAGGGCGGCGCGGCGCACGGGGCGCTGGAAGAAGCGGCGGATCAGGTCGAATTCACCCACGGTGGCGGCTTTCGGAGGCGGTTGGCGATCGGGCTATTGTGCTGCGAGGTTCGTGCTGCCCCGTATCAGGTGGTCTCGCCCGCACCGGGCCGATGCTCCAGCGCCAGCGCGTGGAAGGCCTGGGCGGCCGGCGACAGGCTGCGCTGGCGCCTGCGCACCAGGTACAGGTCGCGCCGGCGGTCGGCATCGGCCAGCGGGCGCGTCACCAGGCCAGGTTGCACGAAGTGGAACAGCGCCAGGGCCGGCACCACGCTGATGCCCAGGCCCGCGCGCACCATTCCCATCACGGTGGCCAGGTGCTCCACTTCCAGCAAGGTGTTGAGGGGCGGGGCCTGCTCCTGCGATTCCAGGTACTGGCGCACGCTGCTGTGGCGCGCGAGCTGGATGAAGGGCTGGTCACGCAGGTCGGCCATGGCCGGCGCGGGCAGGGCCGCCAGCGCATGGTCGGCGCGGCAGACCAGGTGCAGCCGGTCGGCGCAGAACCATTCGGCCTGCAGCTCCTCGGTGTCGGCGCGGATGGCGGCCAGCGCCAGGTCGGCCTGGCCCGAGGCCACCTGGGCGATGCACGATTCGGACAGCAGGTCCGACACCTGCAGCTGTATGCCCGGATGGCGCGCATGGAACAGCGCCAGCACGGGCGGCAGCCAGGCCGCCGCCAGCGAAGGCAGCAGGGCGATGGACACACGCCCGCGCTGCAGCGCCGCCGCCTCGCGCAGGCCGTGCACGGCATCGCCCAGGTCGGCGCGTATGCGCTGCGCGGCATCGAGGAACTGCGCCCCCTCCTGCGTCAGCGCCACATGGCGCGTGCTGCGGTCGAACAGGCGCACGCCCACGCCGTCTTCCAGCCCCTTGATCAGGGCACTGAAGGCCGGCTGCGACAGATGGCAGCGCTGCGCGGCCAGGGTGAAGCTGCTGAGCTGGGCCAGGGCGATGAAGGCATCGAGCTGGCGGGAGGAGATATTCATCGGGTTTTTGGATAAGTCGATCCGAACAATCGATTTCACAGATTAGCAGCGGCTGCCTACATTGGCTCTCATGGACAACCTGGAACCCTCTCTTGCCCCGGACAGGCCCCCGCTGTGGGTGGGCTGCGCAGCCGGCTTCTCGGGCGACCGCACCGATGCCGCCGCGCCCGTGGTGCGCGCCCTGGCGGCCAGCGGCCAGAGCGCCTGCCTGATCTTCGAGACCCTGGCCGAGCGCACGCTGGCGCTGGCCCAGCTCGCGCGGCGCGAGCAGCCCGACGCGGGCTACGAACCCCTGCTGGAGGACCTGCTGGAGCCCGTGCTGGCCGACTGCCTGGCGCATGGCATACGCATCGTCAGCAATTTCGGTGCCGCCAACCCCGAAGGCGCGGCGCGCTGCATCCAGCGGCTGGCGCAGCGCCTGGGCCTGCGCGTGCCGCGCATCGCCGTGGTGCATGGCGACGATGTCAGCGGCCCGGCGTACCGCGGGGCGCTGCGGGCCGCGCTGGGCGCGGAGTTCCCCGAGGATTCGCTGGTCAGTGCCAACGCCTACATCGGCGCGCGCGCGATTGCCGAGGCCCTGCAGGCCGGCGCCGAGATCGTGGTGGCCGGCCGCGTGTCCGACCCCTCGCTGACCCTGGGGCCGGCCATGGCGCATTTCGGCTGGGCCTGGGACGACTGGGACCGCCTGGCGCGCGCCACCATGGCCGGCCACCTGCTGGAATGCGGCGCCCAGGTCACGGGCGGCTACTTCGCCGACCCGGGCTTCAAGGACGTGCAGGGCCTGGCGCGGCTGGGCTATCCCATCGCCATCATCGAGCCCTCGGGCGACTGCACCATCACCAAGCCCGAAGGCACGGGCGGCCTGGTCAGCGAACGCACGGTCAAGGAACAGCTGCTGTACGAGGTGCACGACCCGGCCGCCTATCTGACGCCCGACGTGGTGGCCGACCTGTCCGAGGCCGAGGTGCACCAGGTGGGGCCTGACGCCGTGCGCCTGAGCGGCGTGCGCGGCCATGCGCACAACGGCCACTACAAGGTCAATGTCTGCCATGCCTCGGGCTGGCTGGCCGAGGGCGAGATCTCCTATGCCGGCCCGCGCGCCCTGGAGCGCGCCCGGCTGGCCGGCGAGGTGCTGCGCGAGCGCCTGGGCGGCGAGGCCGCAGGCGACCTGCGCCTGGACTGGATCGGCGTGGCCAGCGTGCTGGGCGACGACGCCGGCCGCTGGCGCGACGCGCAGCCGGCCGGCGCAGCCGCCCCCCAGGACGTGCGCCTGCGCGCCGCCTGGCTGCGCCCCACGCAGGCCCAGGCGCGGCGCCTGCCGCGCGAGGTCAATGCGCTGTACACCTGCGGGCCGGCCGGCGGCGGCGGCGTGCGCACGGCGCTGCGCGCGCGGCTGGGCACGGTGTCCTGCCTGCTGGCGCAGCAGAGCATCGCCACCGGGTGGAAGTGGGCCGAGGAAGAGGCCGACAAAGGGGTCGATAAAGGGGTCGAGAAAGAGGCCGGGGAGCACGCCGCATGAACACACTGCCAACCACGATGCCCGTCACCGTGCCGTTGTACCGCCTGGCGCACGGGCGCACGGGGGACAAGGGCAACCGCTCCAACATCAGCCTCATCGCCTGGAATGCCGCCTGCTGGCCCGTGCTGGTGGAGCAGATCACCGAAGAGCGCGTGGCCGCGCACTTCGCCGCCCGGCGCCCTGCGCGCGTGCAGCGCTTCGTGCTGCAGCGCCTGCAGGCCATGAACTGGGTGCTGGACGCGGTGCTGGACGGCGGCGTCAACGATGCGCTCAACCTCGACAGCCACGGCAAGGCGCTGTCGTACTGGCTGCTACAGATGCAGGTCCACATACCGGCTTCGCTGCTGCCCCACCTGGCGCCGGAGTAGCCGGCAGGACCCGCCCGTCACACATTCATCACAACAAAGGAGACAGACATGAACCTTTCGCACAACTTCCCCCGCCGCCATGTGCTCGCGCTGGCCGCCTGCGCGCTGGCCGCAGCCGCCGCCGCACCGGCCCTGGCACAGGACTATCCGTCCAAGCCCATCACCTTCGTCGTGCCGTTTGCGGCCGGCAGCGCCACCGACCAGCTGGCACGGGCGCTGGGCCAGGCCGTGACCACGGCGACCAAGCAGGCCGTGGTGGTTGAGAACAAGGGCGGCGCCAGCGGCATGATCGCGGCCCAGCAGGTGGCGCGCTCGGCGGCCGATGGCTACACGGTGCTGATCACCACCAACACCACGCACGCGGCCAACCAGCATCTGTACAAGAAGCTGCCCTATGACGCGGTCAAGGACTTCGCGCCCGTGGCCGGGCTGGGCAAGGGCGGCCAGGTGCTGGTGGTGCGCGCCGATGCGCCGTACAGGAACGTGGGCGATCTGCTGGCGGCGGCGAAGAAGCAGCCGGGCAAGCTGTCGTTCGGCAGCGGCAGCTCCTCCAGCCGCGTGGCCGGTGAAATGCTCAAGCAGCTGGCCGGCGTGGACCTGATGCACGTGCCCTACAAGAGCAATCCGCTGGCCATCACCGACCTGCTGGGCGGCCAGATCGACCTGATGATCACCGACACCTCCACCGGCGTGCCCCAGGTCAAGTCGGGCAAGCTGCGCGCCCTGGGCTACTCCACCACCCAGCGCAGCCCGCAGCTGCCCGAGGTGCCCACGCTGGAGGAAGCCGGCGTCAAGGGCTATGACATGGGCTACTGGTTCGCCGCCTATGCGCCGGCCGGCACGCCCGAGGCCGTGGTGGCCCGCCTGAACCGCCTGCTGTCCGACGCCGTGCACAGCGCGGGCGCCAAGTCCTTCTTCGACATGTCCGGCTCCCAGGGCTGGACGGCCACACCGCAGGAACTGGCCGCCTTCCAGGCCGCCGAGACCCAGAAGTGGGGCCAGGTGATCAAGGCCGCCGGCATCCAGCCCGAGTAGGCCGCTCCCCCGCTCTCCCGTTCCCCGCTCTCCCGTTCCTTTTTTTCCGAACCGCCCTAGGCCGCCGCAATGCACGGCGGCCAGGGCGCAGCCTTGCCTGTGCCATGACCCCAAGGAGACAACATGCACATCAGATCCACCCATCCACTGGCCCTTGCCCTGGCCGCATCCGGCCTGCTGACCGCCTGCGGCGGCAGTGACTCGCCTGCCGGTTCGCAGGCGCCGCGCATGCAGCTGAGCATCAGCGCCACCGAGGACTTTGCCGGCAGCTACGGCAGTGTCGGCGCCTACGAAAAAGTCACCGGCGTGCTGCGCGGCGAGCTGGACCCGGCCGACCCGAAGAACGCCGTGATCCAGGACCTGGCGCTGGCGCCCCTCAATGCGCGCGGCATGGTGGAGTACAGCACCGACTTCGTCATGCTCAAGCCCAAGGACATGTCCAAGGCCAGCGGTGTGCTGCGCTATGACGCGCCCAATCGCGGCAACATCCTGACCATGCCCAACCCCACGGCCACGCCCGGCGATGCGGTCTACCTGGAGCGCGGCTACGTGCTGCTGTACTCGGCCTGGCAGGGCGATGTGCCCAAGTCCACGCCAGCGCGCCTGACGGTCACCGTGCCCGTGGCCCGCAACAAGGACGGCAGCAGCATCACGGGCAGCTACCGCACCGAGCTGGTCCCGGCCGCCGCCGTGCCCTCCATGGCCCTGCCCGGCGGCGTGTTCAACGGGACCATGATCCCCTACGAGCCCGCCAGCCTGGACAACACGCAGGCCGGCTACTCGCTCACGCGCCGCATCAACGAAACCGATGCGCGCCAGACCGTGCCTGCGGGCGACTGGAAGTTCGCCAGCTGCGATGCCGCCGCCAATCCCTTCCCCGGCACACCCAGCGCCACCAATGTCTGCCTGAAGGGCGGGTTCGACCCGCAGTACCTCTACGAGCTGGTCTATGTGGCCAAGGACCCCAAGGTCATGGGCGTGGGCCTGGCCGCGCTGCGCGATACGGTGAGCTTCTTCCGCGCCAAGGCGGCCGATGCCGACGGCAAGGCCAATCCGCTGGCCGGGCGCATCACGCACACCATCGGCCAGGGCACCTCGCAGTCGGGCAATGCCATGAAGACCTTCCTGCACCTGGGCTTCAACCAGGCGCTCGATGGCGGCAAGGTCTTCGACGGCATGTATGCCCACGTGGCCGCGCGCCAGACCAACATCAACACGCGCTTTGCCGTGCCCGGCGGCGGGGGCGGCCTGCGCACCGACCACACGGCCTTTGGCCAGACCGCGCCGCGCGGCCTGGACAAGGACTACAGCGACGAGGTCAGCGGCCGCCAGGGCGGCGTGATGAAGCGCTGCGAAGCCAGCAACACCTGCCCCAAGTTCTTCCTGGGCCTGTCCGGCACGGAGTTCTGGCAGCTGCAGGGCTCGCCCGTGCTGACCGATGCCAACGGCCTGCGCGACATCGCCCAGCCCGCCAATGCGCGCATCTACTACTACGCCAGCACCCAGCACGGCGGCGCAGGCGGCACGGCCAGCATCGGCTATGCGCCCACGCGCAATGTCTATCCGGCCGGCACCGTGGTGCACTTCAACGACACCTTCCGCGCGCTGTTCATCGCGCTGGAGGACTGGGTGGTGCGCGGCACCGAGCCGCCGGCCAGCCAGGTGCCCAGGCTGGCCGACGGCACCCTGGTGCGGCCCGACAAGCTGGTCTTTCCCGCCATGAAGGGCCTGAGCTGGAGCGTGGGCGGCGTGCAGACCGCCATCCCCGAGTTCCGCTACCTGGCACGCCACAACGGCTTTGCGCTGCTCGACTTCGGCCCGCAGTACGTGCCGCAGGACGAAAGCGGCATCGCCACGCTGCAGCCGCCGCGCGCCACGGGCAAGGACTACGCCATCCTCGTGCCCCAGGTCGATGCGGCCACCGGCCTCACGCGCGCAGGCATCCGCAGCGTGGAAGCGCGGGCACCGCTGGGCACCAGCATGGAGTTCAACTACGTGGCCACGCCGGGCATCGTGGACCTGTCCAACCTCACGGGCAGCTTCATCCCCTTCCACAAGACGCGCGCGGCGCGGCTGGCGGCCGGTGACGGGCGGCCGTCACTGGAGGAGCTGTATGTCGACCAGGCCGGCTACGTGAGCGCCGTCACGGCGGCGGCCCAGGACCTGGTGCGCCAGCGCCTGCTGCTGCAGCGCGACGCCGACGCGCAGATCACCGCCGCGCGTGCGGCGGCGGTGCTGCCTTGAGCCTGCGCTGAACGCAGGCCTCAGACGGCCTGGCCGCGAAAGCGCATGGCCGCCTGGCGCGAGACCTCGGCCAGCAGCTGCTCGCTGCGCTGGCGTTCGCGCAGCCAGCGGGCATCGTTGCTGCCGGCGGCCACGTCGCTGCGCAGCAGGTGCAGGGCGGGCGCGGCGCCATGGCGGGCCGCGTAGTCGGCCACGGCATCCATGGTCTTGAGGATGTGGTCGGCCAGCGGCATGTGCTCGCCCGTGGCCGGGTCCACGTACACGGCCTCCAGGCCGAAGCGGCAGGCCTGGAAGCGGTTGTAGGTGTAGACCAGGTAGTCGTCCTCCACGGGCGTGAAGGGCTGGGTGTCCATGAACCAGGCGGCCAGCGCCTGCACGTAGCCGGACAGGGCGGCTGCCCGCTCGATGGTCAGCGGCGTGTCGAACACGCGGATCTCGATGGTGCCGAACTCGGGCTTGGGCCGGATGTCCCAGTAGAAGTCCTTCATGCTCTTGACCACGCCCGTGCGCGTCATCTTGTCGAAGTACTGCTCGAACTCGCTCCAGTGCAGCACGCAGGGCGCGCGGCCCGACAGCGGAAAGGCGAACACCGAGTTCAGCCGCGCCGAGTCGAAGGCCGTGTCATGGCCCTGCACATAGGGGCTGGAGGCCGACAGCGCAATGAAATGCGGGATGTAGCGCGACATGCGGTGCAGCATCAGCAGCGCCGCATCGGCGTCGGGGCAGCCGATGTGCACGTGCTGGCCGAAGATGGTGAACTGCTTGGACAGGTAGCCGTACAGCTGCGACAGCTCCTGGAAGCGCGGCTTGTCGTAGATGCGCCGCTCATGCCACTGCTGGAAGGGGTGGGTGCCGCCGCCCACCACGGCGATGTTGAGCTTGTCGGCGCTTTTGACCAGGGCATCGCGGATCTGGCTGAGCTGGCCCAGCACCTCCGAGGCCGAATGGCAGACGCTGGTGGAGATCTCGATCATGCTGTTCGTCATCTCGGGCACCACGCTGCCGGGCAGCGGGTTCTTGAGCATGAGGCGCAGCATGTCCTCGGCGTAGGGGGCCAGGTCGTAGTCGTGGGTGTTGACCAGCTGCAGTTCCAGCTCCACGCCCAGGGTCAGCGGTTCGGACGAGTTGAAGGCTTCAAGACTCACGTTCATCTCCTGCGGTGTTCGAGCGGCTCAGCGGCTTCCAGGGACGGGAGCTTTCGCCGGAGCGGTAGATGGCCACGGTGGCCAGGGCGGCGCCCAGCACCTCCATCACCAAAATGGTGGGCAGGGCCACGCCTGCGATCTGCGCGCCCAGCTCGGGCGCGGCGGCCACGAACTGCGAGGCGATCAGCAGCGCCACCGATGACATGGGCGCCATGGCGCAGCCCACCCAGAAGGCCTGGCGCCAGTTGGCGCCCGTGCCCACATTGCCCACGGCCACGCCCAGGGTCTTGGCGACCAGGCGCGCCAGGATCACGGCGCCCACCACGCCGGCCACCGGCGCGCTCCAGTCGGCCTGTGCGGCCACGGTGGAGACCAGCACGAACATCAGCATGGTCAGCAGCGAGGCCGCCGTGCCCAGTTGGCGCGGCCAGGCCCAGGGGCGCGGGTTGAACTGCTTGAGCAGGATGCCGCCCAGCAGCGCCGCCAGCGGCGCCGAGCCGCCCAGGTACGAGGTCAGCGGTACGCTGGCCGAAATCAGGGTGAGAAAGAGGATGGAGGTGTTCTCGCTGGCCGGGCTCATGAAGCGCAGCGCCAGGCGCATCAGCACGGCCAGCACCAGGGCCACGGCCACCGAGACGCCCAAGACCACCAGCACCGGCATGATCGAGGCCACGAAGCCTGCCTTGGGCTGCGTCAGCATGCCCGCCTTGGCGCTGCCCAGGGCCAGCGCATACAGCGTGGACAGGGTGGACAGCACCAGGCCGCGATCGGTCACGGCGCCTGCGGCACGCATGTCGGCCACCACGCGCGTCAGCACCAGGGGCGAGGCCGCCATGGCCACCAGGGCCAGCGGCCCGGCCACTTCGGGGGCCATGCCCAGCCAGCCCAGCACCAGGGAGACCAGCACGTAGGTCAGCGCGGACTCGGCCACGCTTTGCACCAGCACCATGGGGTTGTGGCGGAACCAGCGCAGCGTGATGCGCCCGCCGCATTCGAACAGCACGATGGCCACGCCCAGCTCCAGCAGGAACAGCCCCGTGCCCTGCAGCGGCCAGGTGGTGTTGGCCCCAAAGCCGATCAACCCGGCAATGCCGCCGACCAGCGAGTAGCCGACCACCTTGGGCAGGGCGGCATGGCGCTGGCAGGCATAGCCGACCATGGTGGCCACGGCCAGCAGCAGGGACCACTGAACCGTGGCCAGCCCGGCCGAAGGCCGCAGCCACGGTTCCCAGAAGCTCAGCATGTCATTCATCAGCGACGTCCTTTGCGCGAGCCAGTGGCCCGCAAGCGAAGCTCCGCAAGGCCTTCCCTGCGGCGCGGGCAAGCCCGCGTCCCGTGCGCCTGGCACGGGGACACTTCGTTGGCGATCCACTGGCGTGACTGCCAGGCTGCAAGGCCGGGCGGGCACGCCAGCACGTGGGTTCCGCGTGGTTCCCGAGGTCCCGCAGGCTCAGGGGCGGAAGAAACTCAGCGGCGCTGTGCGCAGACGGCGGCGGATGGCCGAATAGATGCGCGAGCGGTCGACTCCGCTGACATTGTGTGCCCTCAGCGCAACGCGGAATGCCAGATAAAAGCTGACAGTGACGTTCAACGCGCCATTGATGGGCAGTAGGGCAATCGCCCACCAGAACATGTCGGAGTGCAGAACCTCCCAGCCCAGGGCGGCCATGGCGGCCCCGATCTGGCCGGCCGACAGCGTGACGTGGCGCACCTCCAGCCCCAGGCCGAAGAAGGCCGCGAAGGCCGGCACCAGGCCCAGCATCATGCCCAGCGAGACATTGGCAGCAAAGCCCGAGATGTTCTTGCGCCAGAAATGCGCCCAGCGATCCGCGCGCCCGGCGCCCAGCCAGCGCGTGATGCCGGGGTTGTAGCGGATCACCGAGTCCAGCCGGCGCAGCACGAACCAGTTCTCGGCCCAGCCCGCGATCAGGCTGCTGGCAAACAGCAGCACGCCCGTGAAGGCAGCGAACAGCGGCGACAGGCCCAGCAGGCTCAGCGAATCGAGCACGGCAATCGCATGCGGCTCGTCGATGGGCGTGTGGCCGAACAGCTGGGCATAGCCCAGCGACAGCAGCAGCACCATGGGCAGCACCACCAGCACGTTGCCCAGCACGGCCGCCACCTGGGAGCGCACCAGGTGCGCGACCTCGTCCACGAATTCCTCGATGGCCTCGCTGGCGCGCAGGTCCTTGAGCTTGGCGGCCATGGCCGGCGCCGTCATGGCCGGCTGCTTGGTGGCTACCGTGAAGTGCAGCAGCTGGATCAGCACGAAGCTGATGGAGTAGTTGATGCCCGCGGCCAGCCCGCCCCAGAAAGCCGACAGCCCCAGCGCGTAGAGCGCGAACTTGAGCAGCGTGGTGAAGGCCATCACGAAGCCGCCGCCGGCGGCCTTGGTCACCATGGACAGGTACTCCCGGCCCGTGCGCGTGATGTAGTGCTCGCCGGTCTCGGCGCTGCGCTCGGCCACCTTGGCGGCCAGCAGCGAGGTATTGGTGGCCAGCAGGGCGCGCAGGCTGCGCCGCTCGATGCCCACGGACACCAGGTTGGCCAGCAGGTCGGCCGTCTCGGTGGCGCGGTTGTCGGCCAGCAGGCAGTCGAGCAGGCGCCTGACGCGCAGGATGCGCGCGCGCAGCTGGCGCAGGCGAAACACCAGGCCCACCGAAATGCCTTCGGACTCGAAATGCGCGTACACCGATGTCACGGCTGCGCGGCAGGCATCCAGCCGTTCGCGCAGCCGGGCCTCGGCCGCGTCGCGCCGGTCGTTGGTGCGCAGCGCGTGCAGCACCTCCACGCGCAGGCTTTCCGCATCGTGGATCAGGGCGTGGAAGGGCTGGTCGTCGCGCGCCTGCTCGTCCATGCGCAGGCGCAGCTCGGGCGAGAAGCCCGTGGACAGGATCTGTCCCGTGCAATAGGTGATGGAGCCCAGCAGGCTGTTCTGCCAGAAGCTGCTGCCCTGGCCCTCGCTGCCATCGGTCAGCAGCAGTGCGATGCGTTCGAGCAGCGGCGCCTCCAGCGCGTGCAGCCAGCGCGCGTCGAATTCGTCGGGCATGGCCAGCATGAACAGCTCGGAGGCATCCACCGTCTCCGGCGTGCTGGGCAGCAGCTTGTAGCGCACGCGCTCGGACAGCTCGCTGAACATGTTGGTGCGCGGCGCAAAGCCGAAATCGGCCAGCAGCGCCGTGATGTCCACGGTATCGATGAAGCGCAGCCACCACGCATGCAGGCGCTGGCGCACGGCCGGATCGGCCTCCACGGCCTCCACCAGCAACTGCACGCGCTGCACCGCGCCGTCCACCGACGGCTTGGGCGCGCGCACCCACTCCAGCAGGTGGATCAGCCAGATATGGCGGTGCGCGAGGTCGGCCTCGGGGTCGAGTGCGGCCAGAAGGCCGGGCAGGTCTTGGGTGATTCGCTTCATGTAGGGGTCTTGCGGCAGGGCGGAAGACTAGCGCCTCCCCCGAGGAACGCGCTCAGTGCAGCACGCGGTTGTCAGGGTCTGGAAAGCTGTCGCCGCCAGCGCCCGACTGCAGATGAAAGCGCGGGATGGGGCACTCGAAGACTTCGCCCTCGTGGCTGATGCACAGATAGGTGCCCTGCATGCTGCCGTTGGGCGTGCGCAGCTGGCAGCCGCTGGTGTACTCGAAGGTCTCGCCGGGCTGCAGCAGCGGCTGGCGGCCGATCACCCCCAGGCCCTTGACCTCTTCGACATGGCCCAGTTCGTTGGTGATGATCCAGTGGCGCGCGATCAACTGGCCCGGCACCTGGCCGGTATTGGTCACGGTGATCGTGTAGGAGAAGGCGTACACGCCTGCCGCTGGAGCGGATTGCTCTGGCAAAAAGGCGGGGCGGACCTGGACCTGGAACTCGTTCATGGGCATGGCGGCAATGGTAACTGCCCGCAATGTACCGGCTTGCGAACGTCCCCACGCGCCGCCGCCCATGGCTTTGTGCCGTCGCTGGTGCCGGTATGGGCTAGCTGCGACAATCGCAGGCCATGAGCCCCACCTACCGCATCGCCCCCTCCATCCTGTCTGCCGACTTCGCCCGTCTGGGTGACGAGGTCAAGAATGTGATCGCCTCCGGCGCCGACTGGATCCACTTCGACGTGATGGACAACCACTACGTGCCCAACCTCACGTTCGGTCCCATGATCTGCGAGGCCCTGAAGCCCCATGCGAAGACGCCCGACGGCCAGCCCGTGCCCGTCGACGTGCACCTGATGGTCACGCCCGTGGACGAACTGGCCACGGCCTTCGCCAAGGCCGGCGCCGACTACATCAGCTTCCACCCCGATGCCACGGCCCACGTGCACCGCAGCATCCAGAACATCCGTGCCCAGGGCGCCAAGCCGGGCCTGGTGTTCAACCCGGCCGCCTCGCTGGACGTGCTGGACTGGGTCATCGACGACATCGACCTCATCTTGCTGATGAGCGTGAACCCCGGCTTCGGCGGCCAGAGCTTCATCGACAGCACGCTGCGCAAGATCGAGGCCGCGCGCAAGCGCATCGAGGCCAGCGGCCGCGACATCCGCCTGGAGGTGGACGGCGGCATCAAGGAAACCAACATCCGCCGCGTGGCCGATGCCGGTGCCGACACCTTCGTGGCCGGCAGCGCCATCTTCGGCAAGCCCGACTACAAGGCCGTGATCGACGCCATGCGCGGCGCCCTGGCGGCCTGAGCTTCGGCCTGCCTCCAGCAAAAAAGGGCCCGCGAATTGCGGGCCCTTTTCGTTGCTGCGTCGAATTGCGTTGAGTTGGATTCTGCGCAGCGCAGGCCGCAGCGACGCGGCCCCTTCAGCCGCCTCGCTCGTGCTCTGCGGGCATGACGAAGATGCTGCGGCCCTGCGTGTCGAAACCGGGCGGCGCAAAGCGCGCCACCGGCACATGGCTGTGCCGGATGGAGCTGACCTTCCACGCGAATGTCCTGCCCTTGCTGGTGAAATTGAGGGTTTCGCCGCAGGTGACGTTGATGGGCGTCGTCTGCGACAGATCGACGCTACGGTAGGAGCCTGCAGGCGCGGGCGAGCCGTAATGCGATTGACCGTTGGGAAAAGTGTCCGCATGGGCCATTGGGCAGGCAAGAAAAATGCCTGCGATATACAGGGCATTGATGTTTTTCATGAAATGCTCCTTGGCGCAAATGGGATTTTCAATTCAAACGGAACATGGATGGATGGGCAGGCCGTGGCAATGGTTTGGTGAATGCGGAAAAAGGGCATTGCCCGGCCTGCCGCCAGCGGTTTTGCAACGCTGGCGGGAATAATCCCGGAAAGGAAATCAGAAACTGTGGCGTATGCCCACTTCCGCACCCGTTGACGTGCCCTTGGGAGCAAGCCCCGGTGCACCGCCCGACAGGGCGAAATTCGCATTGCCCTTGTTGGATATGCGGGCCACGGTTCCATACAAGGCCGTGCGGCGCGACAGATCATGCACATAGCCGATGGCATATTTGTTCGCATCGCTGCCATTGAATGCCACCGGACCCTTGCGCGAATCGGTACGCACATAGGAGGCGCGGAGATGGCCGCTGCCCACGGGAACCGTCATGCCCAGCAGCCAGCGGTCCTCGGAGCCCATGGTGCTGCTGCCGTAGGTGCCGAAAGGCAGGTCCTCCCGCTGGAAGTGGCCCATGAGCTTGGCGAAACCGAAGTCGTACGAGGCGCCCGCGCCATACTGCCTGAACTTGGCGCCGGCGGCGCCGATGTCGGTCGTGCCATAGGACAGCGACAGGCTCAATGGACCGTTTTCGTAGTGCACCCGGCCTGCCACGTGGCGGCCCACGTTGCTCGATGGGTTCTCGTCCATGGCGTACATGAATTCCGCACGCAGGCCCCAGAGGCTGGGCGAGAGGTACTGGATCGCGTTGTCGCGGCGGTAGTAGGACGGTGAGAAGCCGTCCGGCATGCGGCTTGCCACGGCGGAACCGCCCAGTCCGATCACACCGAACGGATCGTATTTGTAGGTATGTGCCGAAGCCGGCGAAAGGTCGCGGCCCAGGCGCACTTCGCCGAAACCTCCCGACAGGCTCACGGTGGAACGGCGCTGGAAGAACTTGCCCGTGGAGCTGAACGTGCCCGTGTCGGCATTGACGTCCGACTCCAGCCAGAAGCCGGCCCTCAGTCCGCCGCCCAGATCCTCGTCGCCGCGAAATCCCAGCCGCCCGGAGGCCAGGCCGCTGTTGTTCATGGTCAGGTTGCCAGGCAGGTCGCTGTTCCTCACGTAGCGCGCATTGACGTCTACGATGCCGAACAGGGTGATGGATGACTGCGCGCTGGCCGCCAGCGAAATGACGGGCAATGCCGCCGCCAATATGCGATTGAATTTCATGCCTGATCCTTGTATTGAATGGTGGATTCCATGCGCATCCATTTTCAAAACGGATGCTGTGGTAAATACTAGAATCCGCAGGCGATCGCATTCGGTCTTGAAAAGAAATGGGCAGGGCATGGCAAGCCATTCACAGGCTTTTCGTGCAAAACCTGTTCCACCCCGCCAACACCAGACGGGAGGGGCTGCCATTCATGACAGTTACCTTTCTTCAAAATGTCTTGAATGTCACTTTGCTGTCGGGTGTATGGATGTTGGGCATTGATAGCATTCAGGGGATTGACTCCGGTGAAATAAAAATAATCCGTGTCGTATCGCTGATGCGGCTGTGGGTGGGTATTGAAAGATAGGCGGGGGGCGAAAATGCGTCGCGAGGATGTCAAGCTGAGGATGCTGGCAAGAAGAGGGGACACGGGGGCCAGGCTTCAGCTCGGGGAGGCCTATCTGGCAGGGGGGCCGGGCGTGCCCAGAAGCATTTCCGTGGGGCTCGGCTACCTGCAGGCCGCACTGCCCCAGGCCAGGCGCCAGGCCTCGGTCTGCATGGCCCTGCATCTGCCGCTGAGGCAGTTGCTGGAGCACGGGCTGCTGGAGCCTTTGAGGATCGCTGCGCAGTACGAGGATGTCGGGCGCCAGAAGCTCGCCGCATGGCATCTCATCCGGGGGGAACTCGATCTGGCGCTGGAATGCCTGGGCCGGTGCAGCGCTTCCCTTCCGTGCCACGGGGCAGGCGGCGCATCCGCGCTCACCTGCGGCGAGCTGCTGCAGGTCCTGCAGATCCTGCGCGCCGTACAGCCGCAGGACATTGCCGAGGTCATGGCCAGCGAAGCCCGCCAGGCCATGGCCATGGGCCAGTCGCCACGCGCAGTGCAGATGCTGGAGCTCCTGGGCGATCTGCCCCATGCCGCTGCCTGTCCCGCCATACAGCAGCTGATCGCCGACCTGGTTCACCAGGCGGAGATGGCAGGCCATGGCCTGGGGCGGCTGGCGGTGGGCTGGATAGAAAGCAGCCTGGAGCGCTGCGCCGCCGATGGCGACCTGCACGCCTGCCATGCGCTGGGGCGGGCGCTTTCCGGCCAGTCCTGCGCTCACCTTGCGCCAGACAACCTCGTGCACGCGCAGAACCTGCGCAAGGCGGCAGCCCTGCTGCTGCGCGCCGCCGATGGCGGCATCGCCGTCGCCTGGCTGCACCTGTTTCGCCTGTGTTCCGACTACCGCAGTTCGGTGGCCAATCCCACGCTGGCGCGCTTTTGCCTGGAGAAGGCGGCGCGGCACGGCCTGGCGGAGGCCCAGCGCCGCCTGGGTGCGCTGGTGCTGCGTGACGCCACACGCATCGAATCCATGGAGCAGGGCGTGGCCCTGCTCCATGCCGCGGCGGCCAAGGACGACGAGCAGGCCGGGCTGCTGCTGCGCTCGTTGCTGCTGCCCGTGGACGGGGGCGACGAGGAGGCGCTCACGGCCATCGAGGCGGTGCGGCCCGATGCGCCGCGGCTGGCCATGCGGCTGCGCCTGGCGCGGGCATTCGGTCTCACCAAGCAGGAGGCGCTGTCGGTCGATCCCTTGACCGCCATGCGGCCCTGGGGCCTGGTGGTGGGCCACAACCCCTTTGTGGCGAAGGCACGGCTGTGCGAGCCCCGGGCCGTGCCAGCGACCACGCCCGAGGCCCGCTGCTGCCTGGAGCAGGCCGCTTTCCTGTTCTCGGCGCAGCGCCAGGAATCCCTGGTGCCGGAAGGATCGCTGCGGGCACGTTCGCTTCAGTTGCGGCGCTTGTTCCACCGGCTGCAGATCAGCGAGACGGTCTTTTTCGCCTCCGCCTCCTCCCGGCAGCGCGAGGCCATCCGCGTCGGCACGAAATGGGCGCGACGGCAGCAGCAGATGCTCAGGCAGGTGCTGGCCTGAGCCTTGCCGTGCGGTCAAAGGAGCGAGCATGAAAGTCCTGATCGTGGACGCCCATCCTCCATCGGCGCAGTACCTGTGCCAGGGCCTGTGCCAGGACGGGTTCAACGTGGACGTCGCGCATGACGGCCGGCAGGGCCGCGACATGGCACTGAGCCGTGCCTACAGCCTGGTGGTGCTGGACCTGGACCTGCCCGCGTTGAGCGGGCGAGAGGTCCTGCAGGCCCTGCGCCGGGCCACAAGCACCCCCGCCATCGTGGTTGCCGCAAACGACAGCCTGGAGGACCAGGTGTTCTGCCTGCAGCACGGCGCGGATGACTACCTGGTCAAGCCCATCAGGCTGCCGGTGTTCCTGGCCCGCGCAAGGCTGCGCATGCGCGGGTCCGCCGGGCGGGAGGGCATGCGCCTGACTTTGGCGGATCTGGTGCTGGACCTGTCCAAGAAGCGGGTCGAACGCGCCGGTCGCCGGCTGGACCTGACCCGGCAGGAGTTCGCCGTCCTGTGGCTGCTGCTGCAGCGCCAGGGCGATGTGGTCTCGCGTGCCGAATTGGTGGAGCAGGTCTGGAGCCTGCCCGTGGATGCCTTGAACAACGCCGTGGACGTGGCGGTGTGCAGGCTGCGCAGCAAGCTCGACGATCCCTATGCGGTCAAGCTGCTGCACACGGTGCGCGGCATGGGCTATATGCTGGCGCTGCGGACAGATTCCCCGTGACCGCAGCCTTGCCTACCCCAGCCACTGCCGGATGCGCCCTGCCAGCGCCTGGGCGCTGATGCCGTAGCGCTCATGCAGCGTGGGAAGGGCGCCCGCGTCGAGGAAGGCGTCGGGCAGGCCCGCCAGCCGAAAGCGCGCGGGCCGCACATCGCGCTCCAGCAGGGCGCCGGCCACGGCCTCGCCCAGGCCGCCCACCACCGAATGGTTCTCCGCCACCACCACCAGGCGCGGCCCGCTGGCCACGGCCTGCACGATGGCCTGCACATCCAGCGGCTTGATGGTGGCGCAGTGCAGCACGGCGGCGCCCACGTTGTCCGTGGCCAGCAGCTGGGCGGCCTCCAGCGCGCGCATGGTCATGAAGCCGCTGCAGATGATGAGCACCTCGCGGCCCTCGCGCAGCATCTTGGCCTTGCCCAGCTCGAACCGGTAGTCGTACTCGTCCAGCACCAGCGGCACGTTGCCGCGCAGCAGCCGCATGTAGACGGGGCCGCGGTGCGCCGCGATCTGGGGCACGGCCTGGGTGATGTCCAGTGCATCGCAGGGATCGACGATGGTCAGCCCCGGCACGGCCCGCATCATGGCCAGATCGTCCGTGGCCTGGTGGCTGGGGCCGTAGCCCGTGGTCAGGCCGGGCAGGGCGCAGCAGATCTTGACGTCCAGGTTGTCCTCGGCAATCACCTGGTGGATGAAGTCATAGGCCCGGCGCGTGCCGAAGACGGCATAGGTGGTGGCAAAGGGCGTGAGCCCCTCCTTGGCCATGCCGCCGGCGGCGGCCATGAGCAACTGCTCGGCCATGCCCATCTGGAAGAAGCGCTCGGGGTGGGCCTGGGCGAACAGGTGCAGGTCGGTGTACTTGGCCAGGTCGGCCGTCATGCCCACCACATCGGGCCGGCTGGCGGCCAGCTCCACCAGCGCCTTGCCGAAGGGCGCGGCCTGCACGCGCTGCCCTTCGGCCGCGATGGAGGCAATCATGGCCGAGGTGGTCGGCCGGGGCTTGGGGATGGCAAGAGGCATGTTCATGGCAGGGCGGGCTCCAGGGGTTGCGATGCGTCCAGGATGGCTAGGGCCTGCTGCCACTCGGGCGGATCGACGCGGATGAAATGGTTCTTCTCGCGCTGCTCCAGGAAGGGCACGCCCTTGCCCATCAGCGTGTCGCAGAGGATGACGCGGGGCCGGTCCTCGGCCAGCGCCCGTGCCGCGTCGAAGGCCTGCACCACCTGGGCCAGGTCGTTGCCGTCCACGCGCTGCACATGCCAGCCGAAGGCGGCCCATTTGTCGGCCAGCGGCTCGAAGCCCAGCATGCGCGTGGACGGGCCATCGGCCTGCTGGTTGTTCACGTCCACCAGGCAGATCAGCCGGCCCAGGCCGTGGTGGGCGGCGGACAGCGCGGCCTCCCAGGTCGAGCCCTCGTCCAGCTCGCCGTCGGACATGGAGTTGTAGACAAAGGCATCGCTGCCCTTGTGGCGCAGCGCCAGCGCCATGCCCACGGCGATCGGCAGGCCCTGGCCCAGCGAGCCGCCCGAAATCTCCATGCCCGGCGTGTAGCTGGCCATGCCCGACATGGGCAGGCGGCTGTCATCGCTGCCATAGGTCTGGAGTTCCTCGTCGGACAGGATGCCCGCCTCGGCCAGGGCCGCGTAGAAGGCGATGGCGTAGTGGCCGTGCGAGAGCAGGAAGCGGTCGCGGCCCTCCCACCCGGGTTCATCGGGCCGCAGCCGCAGCGCGTCGCCATAGGCCACGGCCAGCACATCGGCCCAGCCCAGGGCCTGGCCTATGTAGCCCTGGCCCTGCACCTCGCCCATTTGCAGGGCGCGGCGGCGTATGCGCCAGGCACAGGCCGCGAGCCGGTCCAGGCGCTGTTGCAGTGGTTCTTGGTTCATGCATCGTCTCCTCGGGATGGAAGGGCGCGCGGCTCAGCGCAGGATGCTGGCCGGCACATAGGACACCAGCGCCAGCACCGCCAGCGCCACCAGGTAGAAGGGAATCAGCTCGCGCACGGTCTGGCCCACCTTGACCCGGGCCAGCGAACTCGTGATGAACAGCGTCGTGCCCACGGGCGGCGTGTACAGCCCCAGGGCCAGGTTCACGACCATCATGATTCCCAGCTGGGTCATGTCCATGCCGATGCTCTGGGCCAGCGGCACGAACACCGGCGTGAGCAGCAGCACGGCGGCCGGCAGGTCGATGAACATGCCGATGAAGAGCATCAGCAGGTTCATCAGCACGATCACCAGCCAGGCTGAATGCACATGCGACTGCACCCACTGGACGATGCCATCGGGCATGCGGTCGAAGGTCAGCAGCCAGCCGATGGCCGCCGAGGCCATGATCACCAGCAGCACCACGCCCGTGGCCAGGCCCGCATGCACCACCGCATCGTTGAGCCGGCGCCAGCCCAGGTCGCTGTACACCACGGCCGACACCAGGCCCGCATACAGCGTGGACAGCACGGCCACCTCGGTGGGCGTGGCGATGCCCAAGCGCAGGAACACGATGATCAGCACCGGCAGCAGCAGGGCCGGGCTGGCGTACAGCAGGTGGCGCCGGAAGGCGGGCCAGGCGAAGGGCGTGGTGTCGCGCGGAAAGCCGCGCCTGTGGCCCACCCACCAGCACACGCCCATGAAGCCCGCGCACATCAGCAGCCCCGGCACGATGCCCGCCACGAACAGCGCCGCAATCGATGCATTGGCGCTGAGCGCGAACAGGATCATGGGGATCGACGGCGGGATCAGGATGTCGATGGTGGCCGCCGCCGCCAGCGTGGCCGCCGAGAACGCGGGCGGATAGCCCAGCCGCCTGTGCCACGGGATCATCAGCGATCCGATGGCCGAGGCGTCGGCCACGGCCGAGCCCGACACCCCGCCGAACAGCGTGGACGACATCACCCCCACCTGGGCCGGCCCGCCGTGAAAGCGCCCTATCAGCGCCGACAGCACGCCCACCAGGGCCTCGCCCAGGCGCCCGCCCATCATCAGCGAGCCGGTGAGCATGAAGAACGGGATGGCGATCAGCGGAAAGCTCTGCACCTGGGCCACCATCTGCTGCACCAGCAGGTCCAGCGGCACGCGGTCCGAGGTGGCCGCCGCCGCCATGGCGCCCATGAGCAGCGCATGCGCAATGGGCATGGCGATCACGGCACCCGCCATGAAGACGAAAAGCATGATGAAGGACATGGCACCCTCCCTTCACCAGTGCGCGCCGGCCACGGGCCGGGCCGGTTCGGCAGACGCACCAGCGGCACCGGCCTGCGCGGATACCCGGTCCCTGCCCGCCACGCAGGCGCGCCAGGCCGACTGCAGGGCCAGCAGGGCCAGCAAGGCCATGCCCACCATCACGCAGCCATAGGTCAGCGAGCCGGGAATGCCCAGGATCTGGCTGCGCTCGTCATGCACGATCTCCAGCATGTTCAGCGTGGACCAGGCCAGCGTGGCGTACAGGGCGGCCACGGCCAGCCAGCCCAGCACGGCCGTGGCGCGCTGCACGCGGGCCGGCAGGGCCTCGACCAGGAAGCTGGTGGTGATGTGGGCGCCATGGGCGGCGGCCAGCACCACGCCCGACATCACCAGCCAGGGAAACAGCAGCTCGGGCACCTCGTTGGCCCACTGCAGGCTGGTGCCGCTGGCATAGCGCAGGGCGGTGTTGCACACCAGGATCACGAAGATCACCAGGGTGCTGGTCCACAGCACGGCGCGGCACAGGCCCGTGACCAGGCGTTCGATGAGGTTCATGGATGGCTCCCTGCGCTTGACTGCGCGCCTGCGGCCTTGACGACCTTGGCGATATAGGGGCCCGCAGGGCTGGCCAGCCACTTGTCCTGCACCTTGGCCGTGGCCTGGGCGAAGGCCCGCGCGTCGATGGTGCTCACCTCCACGCCCTTGGCGCGGAGGTTGTCCAGCAGCTTGTCGTCGGCCTCGCGCGCCAGCTGGCGCTGGTAGGCCGTGGCCTCCTGCGCGGCCTCGGCCAGCAGCGTGCGGTCGGCGGCCGGCAGCCGGTCCCAGCTGCGCTTGCCCATGATCAGCGGCGTCATCTGGAACATGTGGCCCGTCAGCGCCAGGTGCTTTTGCACCTCGTACAGCTTGCTGGCGTGGAAGTTGGCCAGCGGGTTTTCCTGGCCGTCGACCACGCCCTGCTGCAGGGCCACGTACAGCTCGGCGAACTTGATCTGCTGGGCCTCGGCGCCCAGGGCCTGGATGATGTCCACCAGCACCGCGTCGGGCGGCGTGCGCATCTTCAGGCCCTTGAGATCGTCCACGCTGCGCAGGGGCCGCTTGCTGTTGGTCATGTGGCGTATGCCGTTGTCCCAGTAGCCCAGCACCACCATGCCCTTGGCGGCCGATTTGTCGGCCAGCTCCCGGCCCAGCGGCCCGTCCAGCACCTGGAAGGCACGGGCCGGCGTGGCGAAGAGAAACGGCATGCCATAGGCCGCGTACTCGGGCACGGCCGCGGCCACCGCGCCCTGGGAATTGGCCGACAGGTCCAGCGCGCCCGTGCGCAGGGCCGTGACCATGGCCGCGTCGTCGCCCAGCTGGGCCGAGGGGGCGACCTGCACCTCGATGCGGCCCGCGCTGCGCGCCTTCACCAGCTCGGCGAACTTCAGCGATGCCAGGTGGCGCGGATTGTCGGGCGCGGCGCCGTGCCCCAGCGTGAGCTTGACGGCCTGGGCACAGGCCAGGGCCGGCAGCAGCAGGGCGCAGGCGGCCAGGGCGGCGCGGTGGAAAAGCGTGCTTTGCATGGTCTTGTCTCCTTTGCTTGGGTTGTGTGCGGCCATGCAGGCCATGGCCAGGCGCGCGGGGCTCAGTGGATGAGCATCCCGCCGTTCACATCGAGCGTGATGCCCGTGCAATAGGCGGCCAGGTCGCTGGCCAGGAATACGCAGGCGCCGGCCACATCGTCGGCGCGGCCCAGGCGGGCCAGCGGAGTCGTGGCGGAGATCTCGCGCTTGCGCTCGGGGCCGAGCTTGCCCTGGGTGATATCGGTCTCGATCAGGCCCGGCGTGACGCAGTTGATGCGTATGCCCTCGGCGCCGAACTCGCGCGCCATGGCGCGGGCCAGCCCCAGCACGCCGGCCTTGGCGGCCGAATAGTGCGGCCCGCCGAAGATGCCGCCGCCGCGCTGGGCCGAGACGGAAGAGATGCAGACGATGGCGCCCGCTTGCTGCCTGCGCATGGCCGGCAGCACGGCCTGGGACATGTACAGCGTGCCGCGCAGGCTCACGTCGAGCACGCGGTCGTAGTCGGCCCCGCCGATCTCCAGCGTGCCCACGGCCTGCGTGATGCCCGCGTTGTTGACCAGCGCGTCGATGCGGCCGAAGGCGCGCAGCACGGCGGCGGCCGCCGCCTCGCACGAGGGCTTGTCCGTCACGTCGGCCACCAGCCCCAGGTGCCCTTCGCCCAGCCGCGCGGCCGCGCCGGCCGGGTCGGCCCGCTCCAGGTCGAGGATGGCCACGCGGGCCCCCTGGGCGGCCATCTGGCGCGCCGTGGCAAAACCGAGTCCGTTGATCCCTGCGCCGCCGGTGATGATGGCGACCCTGTCCTTGAGCAGCATGTGCCTGTCTCCGCTGTAGTGGTGGTGGATGCAGCCCTCTTGGGCTGTCACGAGCATGAAGACAAACGATGTTTCATCAGCCTAAGATGACAGTTCTTCAGCTCACGTACGGGGTCTCCCGGGGTCTGCCCGTGAGCTGCCCGCGTCTTCGAGGAACTTGCCATGGCATCCATTCCCAGCAGTGCCCACCTGCAGGCCTTCGAGGCCGTGGCGCGCCGGCGCAGCTTCGCGCTGGCCGCCTCCGAGCTGCACCTGACGGCCTCGGCCGTCAGCCACCAGGTGGCCAAGCTGGAGGCGCAGCTGGGCGTGCGCCTGTTCGAGCGCAGCGCGCATGGCGTGCGCCTGAGCCGCCCGGGGCAGGCCTACCTGGAACGCGTGGGCGGCGCGCTGGCGGCCATCGTCTCGGCCACCGAGGACCTGCGCCACAGCATGAGCAACAGCCTCTACGTGCACTGCGCGCCCAGCATCGCCAGCCTCTGGCTCATGCCCCGGCTGCGGGACTTCGCACGGGCCTGCCCGCACATTGCGCTGAACCTGTCGGCTGCGCATTCGCACAGCGACTTCGCGCTGGGCCAGGCCGATATCGACATCCGCTACGGCATTGCGCAATGGCCAGAGCTGGAGGTGGAGCCCCTGTTCGAGGAGCACATCCTGCCGCTGGCCAGCCCCGCGTTCGTGGCCGAGCATGGGCTGCAGCGCGTGCAGCAGTTGCTGCATGTGCCGCTGATCCAGAGCAACGTCAGCATCGTCCAGTGGTCGGACTGGTTCCAGGCGTTCTCGCAGCTGCGCGCGCCAGAGCGCTTTGCCGTGCGCTTCGACCGCGCCCAGATGTCGCTGGACGCGGCCACGCAGGGCCTGGGCGTGGCGCTGGAAAGCGCCATGAACGCGGGCGGCCACATTGCCGACGGCCGGCTGGTGGCCCCCTTCGGCATGGACCGGGCCCTGCGCGTCAAGGCCCACTTTGCCGTCTACCCCGCGCGCAACGCCCGGCGCCCCGCCGTGGCGGCCTTCCTGGCCTGGCTGCATGCCGAGGCCGCCCGCACCGAGCAGCAGCCCTGCCGCCAGTGCCCGGAATGAGTTGGCGGCCGGACCGGGAAAAGGGGCCGGACAGATATTCCCGCATCCGGCGGAAAAGGCCTGCGATGCAATTTCTCTATGAATGAGCGAGTGCGCGGCAAATGGTTTTATTGCCCCCTGTTTTCGGCGAATGACGACGCGATTGCCAGCAGGGATTGGCAATAATTCCGGACAGCCATATACACAGGGAGTGCCACGCTGAAATGGCCAAATCAGCAAGACGCCGATTTATCGGACTGATCACGGTGAGCTACGGATTGCTCGCATTCGCCTGGATCATTCTGTCCGACAAGCTGTTGTTCGCGTTGGCAGGCAGTGCGGATATCGGCTGGCTTTCCGTCGCCAAGGGGCTGTTCTTTGTGCTGGCCACGGACTTCCTGCTGTTCTTCGCGCTGTGCTCGGTGCCGGCCGCGCACAGCGGCGGCGCCTCCGCCATCACCCAGGAAATGGGGCCGCGCCGTTTCCCGGTCTGGGCCTCCTATCTGTTTGCCCTGGCCATGAGCCTGGCCGTGCTGGCCGCCAGCAGCACGCTGGCCAGCCATTTCGGTGAACGCTCGCTGCTGCTGCTGTTCATGCTGCCCGTGCTGGTCAGTGCGCTGATCGGCGGCCTGGGGCCGGGCCTGCTGGCCACGGCCTTTGCGGCCTACAGCCTGGACCAGACGGACGGCGTCGCCGTGCGCGACTGGGCGCAATGGGGGGTGGTGGCCGTCAACGGCCTGGCCGTGAGCGTGCTGGCCGAGACGCTGCAGCGTTCGCTGCGCAAGGCCAACATGCAGCGGCAGCTGCTGGACTCGGTGATCTCCGGCACCTCGGATGCCGTCTTCGTGAAGGACCTGCGCGGGCGCTATCTGCTGGTCAACCGGGCCGCCGCCAGCCTGGTGGGCCGGCAGGCCGAAGACATCGTGGGCAAGGACGACTTCGCGCTCTTTCCCTTCGGCATCGCCAGCGCCATCCGCAGGAAGGACCAGGCTGTGCTGCGACAGGAGGTGGCCACGCATGAGGAGCAGCTGACGGTGGAGCCGGGCAGGACGCTGGACCTCCTGGTCACCAAGGGCCCGGTGCGCAATACGGCAGGCCACATCGCAGGCCTGTTCGGCATCTCCCGGGACATCACCGAGCGCAAGCGCTTCGAGCGCGAGCTGGCCCAGGCCGCCGTGGTGTTCGACAGCAGCCACCAGGGCATCATGGTGGTCGATCCGGCGCGGCGCATCACGCGCGTCAACCCGGCCTTCACCCGCATCACCGGCTATGCGCCCGAGGAGGTGATCGGCCAGACGCCGCGCGTGCTGTCCTCGGGCCTGCACGGGCCGGAGTTCTACCGGCAGATCTGGGCCTGCATCGCGCGCGACGGCTTCTGGCACGGCGAGATCTGGAACCGCCGCAAATCGGGCGAGATCTTCGCCGAGATGCTGTCCATCTCCGCCGCGCAGGGTGCCGGCGGCGAGATCGAGCACTACATCGGCGTCTTCACCGACATCAGCCACATCAAGGCCCATGAGGCCGAGCTCGACCGCGTCACCCACTACGACCTGCTGACCGGACTGCCCAACCGCCGCCTGCTGGTCGAGCGGCTCAACCAGGCCATGCTGCGCACGGCGCGCGAGGGGCGCTCCCTGGCCGTGTGCTTTCTGGACCTGGACGGCTTCAAGGAAATCAACGACCTGCACGGCGTTGCAACCGGCGATGCGCTGCTGGTGGGCGTGGCCGAGCACCTCAAGAGCGTGCTGCGCTCCGAGGACACGCTGGCCCGGCTCGGTGGCGACGAGTTCGTGCTGCTGCTGTCGCAGATCGGCTCGGTCGAGCACTGCACCTCCATCCTCGACCGGGTGCTGGAGGCGGCCAGCCGCCCCGTGCCCGTGCAGGACCGGGTGCTGACCGTGACCGCCAGCGTGGGTGTCAGCCTCTACCCCGACGACCAGGCCGACCCCGACCTGCTGCTGCGCCATGCCGACCAGGCCATGTGCGTGGCCAAGCAGGCCGGGCGCAACCGCTACCAGCTGTTCGACCCGGAAAACGACCGCAAGGCCGATGCGCGCCGCCTGCAGCTGGGCTGGCTGCGCCGTGCGCTGGAGCAGGGCGAATTCCTGCTGCACTACCAGCCCAAGGTGGAGCTGGGTGGCGGCAGGCTGGTGGGCGCCGAGGCCCTGCTGCGCTGGCACGACCCGCGCCAGGGCCTGCGCTCGCCGGCCGAGTTCCTGCCCTTCATCGCGGGCAGCGACCTGGAGCGACCGCTGGGCGACTGGGTCATCGGCGAGGCCGTGGCCCAGGCGGCACGCTGGCTCGACCAGGGCCTGGACCTGTGCGTGAGCATCAACGTCAGCGCCAACCAGCTTCTGGATGGCGGCTTCCACGCCACCATGGCCCAGGTGCTGGCCCGGCATCCCGAACTGCCGCCGCACCTGATCGAGCTGGAAATCCTGGAAAGCGCCGCCATTGCCGACATGGAGCAGGCCATCCAGGTGATGGGGCAGTGCCGGCAGCTGGGCATACGCTTTGCGCTGGACGACTTCGGCACCGGCTACTCCTCGCTCACCTACCTGCGCAAGCTGCCCGTGCAGTCGCTGAAGATCGACCAGAGCTTTGTGCGCGACATGCTGGCCGACCCGGACGACCTGGGCATCGTTGAAGGCGTGATCCAGCTGGCCAGCACCTTCCAGCTCGAATCCGTGGCCGAAGGCGTGGAAACCCCCAGGCATGCGCGCCGCCTGCGCGAAATGGGCTGCCACGTGGCCCAGGGCTACGGCATCGCCCGGCCCATGCCCGCCGACCAGCTGCCCGCCTGGGCCGCGCGCTGGCAGGCAGGGGACAACTGGCTGGTGCATGGGCGGCACATGCCGTCCGAGGCCTGAGCCTCGCGCCACCGCGCCCGCGCAGGCTATGTCAGCTCGGCCGGTCGGGTCTCCTGCGCACTGCGGCTGGGCAGGATGATGGTGAAGATGGCGCCGCCTGCCGGGCCGTTGCCGGCCACGATGGTGCCGTCCATGGCGTCGATGATCTTGCGGCAGATGGCCAGCCCCAGGCCCGTGCCGCCCGAGCCGTCCTTGGTCTTGCTGGACTGCACGAAGGGCTGGAAGATCTTGTCCAGCTCCTGTGGCGGAATGCCCGGGCCCTGGTCGGAGAAGGCGATGCAGATATCGCCCTGCCCGTCGATGCGGCCCTGCACATCGATGCGCCCGCCGATGGGCGAGAACTTGATGGCATTGGCCAGCACATTGCGCACCACCTGCTGGAAGCGCACGGGGTCGGCCTTGGCGATCAGCGGGGCGTCGTCGAGTTCGAGCCGCAGGTCGATGAGCTTGTGCTGCTGCTGCGGCTCCAGCTCGCGCACGACCGGCCGGATCAGGCTGCGCAGGTCCGTGCGCTCCAGGTGGATGGTTCCCACGGCGCTGTCCAGCTTGGCCACATCGAGCAGGTCATTGACCAGGGCCAGCATNCCGTCGATGCGGCCCTGCACATCGATGCGCCCGCCGATGGGCGAGAACTTGATGGCATTGGCCAGCACATTGCGCACCACCTGCTGGAAGCGCACGGGGTCGGCCTTGGCGATCAGCGGGGCGTCGTCGAGTTCGAGCCGCAGGTCGATGAGCTTGTGCTGCTGCTGCGGCTCCAGCTCGCGCACGACCGGCCGGATCAGGCTGCGCAGGTCCGTGCGCTCCAGGTGGATGGTTCCCACGGCGCTGTCCAGCTTGGCCACATCGAGCAGGTCATTGACCAGGGCCAGCATGCGCTGGCCTGCCGCATGGATGTCGTTGAACATGTCGGCCATGGCGGGATTGCCGCGCGAGCGCAGGCTGCCCAGCTCGGCAAAGCCCATGATGGACTGCAGCGGGGTGCGCAGCTCATGGCTCATGTTGGCGACGAACTCCGACTTCACGCGGAAGGCCTCCTCGGCCGCGTCGCGGGCCTCGCGCGTGGCATGCTCGGCCGCGCGGAATTCGCTCACATCCACAAAGATGCTGAGCACGCCGGTGGTCTGTCCCTGGGCATCCTTGACCGCCGCCTTGGAGATCTGCACGTCGCGGTAGCTGCCGTCCATGTGGGGCAGCCGGGCCTCCAGCACCATGCGCTGGCCCGAGCGCATCACGACCTGGTTGCTGCGTATCTGCAGCAGGGCATCTTCGCGCGAGTGCAGGCCCTTGATCTCGTGGCCGAGCACGGCATAGCGGCCGCGGCCGAAGAAGTCCTCCCAGGCCTTGTTGACCAGTACCACGCGGTGGTCCGCGTCGGTGACCAGCATGGGCAGGGGCGTGGTCTCGAACAGCAGGTGCTGGAAGGCCAGCTGGGTCTGCAGCTCCTGCTGTGCCTTCCAGCGGGCCGTCACGTCCACGGCGCTGCCCGCGAAGCCCACGAGCCGGCCGTCGCGCAGCAGGGGGACGACGGCGATGTCGCAGAGTATTTCCCGGTGGCCCGGCAGCTGGAACATGGCCTGGCAGTTGCGCAGGGCCAGCTTGGCCTGGGGGTCGAGCAGGGCATGGATCTGCGGTCTGCAGGCTTCGCGCGCGATGCCTTCCAGCGGCTGCCCCAGCGCCTCGACGCTGGGCTGCCCGGTCCATTGCTCCCAGCGTGCGTTCACGAAGGTCAGCCGGCCCTGGATGTCGGTGCGAAAGATCAGCTCCTGCACGCTGCGCATGAGCACGGCCATCTCATGCTCGCTGCGGGCCAGGCGCGCCTGGGCCTTTTCCATGGACTGCTGGGACGACTTCTGGACCCTGCGGGTCTTGAGCACCGACCCGCTCAGGCCCAGCACCAGGGCAAGAAGCGCAAGGCCGGCAACGAAGAAGGCGAATGCCTTGTCGCGCCAGCGCGCGACCACCTCCGAGTAGGGCTCCTCCACCACCAGCAGCAGAGGCCAGTTGCGCACGGTGCGAAAGGACACGACCTCATGGGAGCCGAGCATGCCCGCGCCGACGTAGGAGCCGAATTCGCTGTGCGGCAGCCATTGCCGGAACAGCGGTGTCTGCAGCACGGCGGTCGCCTGCACGCCGGTGCCCGCATTCGTGCTGGCCAGCGCCTGGCCGTCGTAGCTCAGCAGCATGGCCTCGTAGCTGAGGGACTCCAGCGTGGACTGGTAGAAGTTGGCCAAGGCATCAGGATTGATCAGGGCCACCAGCACGGCCGGTGCGCCGTTGTCGCGCTTGAATGCGAGGATCTGGGGCAGGTAGCGGACGCCCCGCGGTGTCGCATGCGGTGTCGCTGCCAGGGAGGAGAGGCTGCGGCCGGTGACCAGGCGTCCCAGCTGGACCTTGCCCGGGACCGGAGCCGATGCCCTGTCAGGCAGCAGCTTGTGCAGCTCGATCTGCAGGCCGGCCTCGCCCGCTTGTGTGCTCGCCAGGATGCGTCCTTTGCCATCGAGCAGCGCCATGCTGCGCAGAACCGGCAACTGGCCGACCACTTGCGCCAAGGCCGCCTCGCGCGCTGCGCCGGGGCTGTCGGCGGACAGGATGACCGGGTTGTTGGCCAGGCTGGCCAGGGCGACCTCGCCGGTCTCGAAGGTCTTGTTCGTCTGATCCTGCAGCACACGGGCCAGCAACGCCGCCTGGGCCTTGCTCTGCTCGGCCTCGGCATGCAGCTGGCTCCAGACGAACAGCACCAGCCCGGCAAGCACGCACAGGGCAAAGGTCAGCACCAATGCCTTGAGGTGGGCGCTGCGCCTGGCCCCCAGAAAATGATGCGTGCCGGCTCGGCCAGACATGATGAAGGCGCTCCATCGGAGGGTTCAAGGCGCGACGATGGCGCTCAGCCCGTGGTTGCGCGCTGCCCGGGCCAGGCGGCCGTCTCGCCGGATGTCGGAGACGAACTGGTCCAGGCGCGCCAGCCACTGGGCGTCGGCAGGACTGGTTGCATAACCGTAGGGAAGCACGTGGAACGGCTTGGGCGGTGCGATCAACCGGGCCCAGTCGGAGCTGTCGAGCAGCCGGCGGCTGTAGGGGTAGTCGGTCATGAACACATCCACGCGCCCTGCCATAAGCTCCTTCTCGCGGGTCTGGGGCGGCTCGATGGACACGATCTGCGCATGCTTGAGCGTCTCGCGCATCACGGGCTCCATGAAGGTGCCGCGCTGCACGGCGACCTGCACGCCGGGCTGGTCGATGTCCGCCCAGGACTGCACGGCCTGATTGCTCTTGGTGGTGACGCCGTAGATGTCGCTGTTCAGATAGGGCTGCGTGAAGCGCAGCTGCTTTTGCCGCTGGGGGAGTATGCCCACGGCGAACATGGCGACATCGCAGCGCGACTCCAGCAGGTCAGGTATCAGCCTGGGAAAGGAGGAATCCACATACTGCAGCCGTACGCCCAGCTCCCTGGCCAGCTCCGCCGACAGCTCTGCATCCACGCCCGTCAGCCGGCCCGTGCGCGGGTCGCGGAAGGTGATGCCGTAGTAGTCGGGCCATATGCACACACGCAGGGCGCCCGTGGATGCAATCCGCTCCAGCACCTCGCCAGCTGCGGCAGAGCCGGACCATGGCACCAGACACAGCAGCAATCCGGCAACGGCTGCCAGGCGGGCCAGCACGCGCCTTGGGGACGGTGCGCCGAAACATGTCGATGATGGATGCATGGCGGGCTTTCAGGGTGTGTCGATCAGATCGGTGAAGGACGGGGACTGCCGGGTCAGCGCCAGGCGCAGCGCATCCAGCTCTTCGATGTTGTCCATGAACGCGTCGACGATGCCGGGATCCAGGGCCTTGCCCCGTTCCGCCGCGATCATCTCCAGGGCCCGTGCTCGCCCGAACGCCGGCCGGTACACCCGGTCCATGGTGAGCGCGTCGAAGATATCGACGATGGAGGTGATGCGCGCCGACAGCGGGATGTCCTCGCCTGCCAATCCCTGCGGGTAGCCCTTGCCGTCGAAGCGTTCGTGGTGGCTGGCGGCGATTTCGGCCGCCATCTGGAACACCGGGATGCGCGACTGGCCCAGCAGATGCGCGCCGATCTCGGCATGCCGGTTCATGACCAGGCGCTCCTGCGCATCCAGCGGGCCCTGCTTCTTGAGGATGGTGTCCGGAATGCCGACCTTGCCGATGTCATGCATCGGGGCCGCCTTGCGCAGCAGGCTGGCGAATTCGATGCGGCAGCCCAGGCGCAGGGCCAAGGCCTCCGACAGGTAGCCGATGCGGATGATGTGCGAGCCGGTGTCGTCGTCCTTGAACTCGGCGGCCATGGCCAGGCGCAGCAGGGTCTCGTGGTGGGCGCGTGTCACTTCCTTGAGCAGATCGTTGCGCTCGCGGTACATGCGGCCGAAGTCCTGGATGAGCTGCTCCATCTGCTCCACGGCCGCAGGATCGAAGCGTCGCGATGGCTCCCGGGGGGAGGCGGTCTGGTACTGGGCCATCAGTCGATCCTCTCGAGCTTTTCGATCGTCTCCAGCAGCTTCAGGGTGCTGAAGGGCTTGACCAGGTATTCGTCGGCTCCGGCCAGCAGGCCCGCCTTGCGGTCCTCGGCGCTGCCCCGGGCCGTCAGCAGGATGACCTGCGTATGCAGCAGTTCGTAGGAGCGCTTGATGCGGCTGCACACCTCCAGGCCGTCGAGCGTGCCCGGCATCATGATGTCGAGCAGGACGATGTCGGGCCTGAGCCTCTCGGCCATCGCCCAGGCCTCGTCGCCATCGCAAGCCTCTATGACGTCAAAGTCGCTGAATTCCAGTGTCATGCGCAGCAGCTTGCGGATGTCGGCATGGTCCTCGGCGATCAGTATCTTTTGCATGGGGAGATCTTTCATGCCGCAACAAAGGTGTGGGCCGGCATGTGAATCATAAATATCAATTCAATCAAATTTTATTGAATTTATCTATCAAATCTGTTGCCTGGCCTGCACGCCCGTGGGCGCCGGATGCTGCCGCCCGCAGCGGGGCGGGTTCCGGCCCCAGGCCGGGAACAGGTCTTTTGCCCCTGTGCGGGAGCCGGCAGCCCCGTCTTTATGTGGCCCGTTCCCAGGCCGGGTCTTTCCACAGGGCATCGAGGTCGGTGAAGCCCCATTTCGCGGGGTCTTCCCGACTGGCTATCTTCTCCTGGCACCCGGGCCGGGCCAGGTCAACGGTCTCCGGCGCCATCCGCATGCCGCTGGCCGTGGAATAGAACACCTTGACCTGCGGACAGGTCAGGGACTGGCGGCCAGGGTCCACGACGACCCCCAGCCTGCCCGTTGTCAGCCGCACCAAAGAGCCCACCGGGTAGATGCCTATGCTTTTGACGAAGGCCTGGAATACGGTCTTGTCGAAGTGCCCGGCGCTCCATTCGGCCATCTTGTGCACCGCCTCGGCAGGGTCCCAGCCACGCTTGTAGGGGCGGTCCGAGGTGATGGCGTCGTAGACATCGCAGACCGCGCCCATCTTCGCGAACAGGCTGATGTCCTCGCCGCGCAGCCCGTGGGGGTAGCCTGTGCCATCCACCTTCTCATGATGGTGAAGGCAGACGTCCAGCACCACCGGATCATCGACACCGCCGGCCAGGAGCAGCTCCAGGCCTCGCGCCGGATGCTCGCGGACCTCGGCAAACTCCCTGTCGGTCAGGCGCCCCGGCTTGTTCAGGATGGGGGCGGGGATCGCCATCTTTCCAATATCGTGCAGCAGCCCCGCATAGCCCGCCTGGCGCACCTGCTGCGGTGGCAGGTCGAGCTGGCGTGCCAGCACGATCATCAGGGCGCAGACCGCCACCGAGTGCATGTAGGTGTAGTCGTCGCTGCTCTTGAGCCGGGCGATGCTGACCAAGGCGCACGGATTGCGGATGATCGACTCGGACACCTCGGCGACCACGGAGCGGGCCTCGTCCTGGTTGATCTCCCTGCCCATGCGCGCCTCGCGGAACATGGCGGTGATCGCCTGCCTGGACTGGCGGCAGATCCGGGCGGCCCGCTTCACCTCCTCATCGAAGGCAACGGGCCGCAGCTCGCACTCCAACTCGGCCAGTTGCGAGATCTCGGACAGTTGGGCGTCGATCACGGTGTCCACCTGCTCGCGCGAGCAAGACGGCTCGTCTTGCGCGACATCCAGGCCCTTGGCGGTATCGATCCACACTTCCTGGATGGGGGCGTGCAGGATCCTCGCCAGGTCGGCAGGGTCTTCCAGCCTGAAGCGGCTGCGCCAGAACGGATGCTCCATCCAGCTGCCGCAAAAGCTCTCCAGAAACATGCCCAGCCGCAGCTGCCGCACACTGATGCGCTTGATCATGAACAAGGGCCCCGCAACGGTTCACATGAATACGTCATCTTGCCGCCATTTCCTTGCTTCTGTACGGATCCAGGTCAGAAGGCCGCCCATTCCTCCTCCTTGACCTGCGGTTGCGCACGGGCCGGCGATACGCTTGCCTGAACGGCCGGCAGCGCTTGCCTGGGCCCCATGGCCTGGACGTTGGCGGCACGCGGCGCGGCGGGGTGGCTTGCCCCATGCTCGGGGTGCATCCTGAATGTGGAGACGATCTGCGCCAGAGAAGCGGCCTGCTGCTCCAGGCTGCCCGCAGCGGCCGAGCTTTGCTCGACCAGCGCCGCGTTCTGCTGCGTCATCTGGTCCAGCTGGCTCACCGCCTCGCCGACCTGCCGGATGCCTACCGCCTGCTCGGCCGATGCGCTGGAGATCTCGCCGATCATGGTGTCCACGCTGCGCACCTGCTCCACGATGCGGCCCATCTGCTCGCCAGCCCGGGTGGCCACCTGGGTGCCTTGCTCGACCTTTTCCAGGTTGGCACCGATCAGCTCCTTGATCTCGCGGGCCGCCGTGCCCGAGCGCTGGGCCAGCGCGCGCACCTCGCTGGCGACCACCGCGAAGCCCCGGCCCTGTTCGCCGGCCCGCGCGGCCTCCACGGCAGCGTTGAGCGCCAGGATATTGGTCTGGAAGGCAATGGCGTCGATGACGTTCGTGATCTCGGCGATCTTGCGCGAGGCCTGCGAGATGTCCTGCATGGTATGCACCACCAGGGCCACGGACTGGCCTCCCTCGGCAGCCGAGGCCGACGCGGCCGAAGCCACCTTGCTGGCCTGCTGGGCCGTGTCCGCATTCGTGCGCACCGTGGCCGTGAGCTCCTCCATCGATGCGGCCGTCTCCTCGAGGTTGCTGGCCTGCTGCTCGGTGCGCTGGCTCAGGTCCAGGCTGCCGGAGGCGATCTCGCTCGACCCCGTCGCAATGCTGTCGCTGCTGAGGCGAATGCTTGCCATGATCTCGCGAAGCTTGCCGTTCATGTCGCGCATCGCGCCCAGCAGCCGGGCGGGCTCATCCCGGCCCTGCACCACGATGCTGGCCGTGAGGTCGCCCCGCGCCACGGTGTCCGCCACCGAGACCGCCATGTGCAGGGGCTCGGTGATCGAGCGCGTGATGGCCCAGGCCAGCACGGCGCCCAGGGACACCGCCAGCGTGGCCAGCCCGCCGAGCAGGTACAGCGCCAGGTGGTAGTCCTTCTCGGCCTGCTCGGTGGCCTTGCGCCCGCCCTCCTGGTTCAGCGCGATGTCCTGGCCCACGACGTCCATGAGCTGGGCGAAGGCCTGAGCGGTCGCACCCGTGGCCAGTGCGCGCGCCTGGGCCACCTGTTCGGGGCCCCCGCTGGACAGCTCGACCATCTTTCGGTCAGCGGCTCGGGCCGCGTCCCACAGCACCAGCATCCTTTCATACAGCTGCCGCTCCTCTGGCGAGGACACCAGCTTTTCATAGACGGCCAGGTCCGACTGCAGTGACTTCTGGGCCTGCAGCAGCAGGTCCTCCTGGGCGCGCTTCCTTTGCGCGTCCTCCTCGATCACGTGGCGCAGCCCGGCGCGGCGTGCCGCGTTGGCTGTGGCGCGGATCGAGGCCAGCACATTGGTGGAAGGCAGCCAGTTGGTGCCCAGGTCGTTGGCATTGAACTGGACCCGGGCGATCTGCAGTGAGCCGATGGCCGCGACCGTGCTCAGCAGCAGCAGGAGCAGGGTGAAGGCAGCGATGAGCCGTGTGCGGATGGACAGAAGGCGAAGGAACATGGTGGTGGGGCTCCAGAGAAGTGGCTAGGAATTTTGATCAATATGATGCAATTGATAATTTACCAAGCTTGAGTTCATCTAAGGGGATTGAATTTATCAATTCAGTCTCGCCAAGCCATTGCTCCGGGATCTGCTGCGCCGAGCCGCCACGCAGTCCTCTACCTCCTTGGACAAGCCGTCGCCACAGCCCGGCAGCGCTTGGCGACGGCTCACGTGTCGAAGCATCAACACCCCCAAAAATGTAACAACCGGTTGTGCTGTTCTTTTCTCTCTGTTAAATTTTTATCAAATTCATCAAATAAATTTGATTGGAGTGATGAAGATGCCACCTACACTGACAACCGACACCGCCAGGCAATGGCTTTCCTTCCTTGTGGACGATGAGGAGTTCGGCATCGACCTGCTGCAAGTGCAGGAGATCCGGTCCTACGAGTCGCCCATGCGCATTGCCAATGGCCCCGCCTACTTCAACGGCGTGCTGGAACTGCGCGGGGAGGTCATTCCCGTCATCGATCTGCGGCTCAGGCTGGGGCTTGCGGCCAAGCCGTACGACGCCTGCACCGTGACCATCATGCTGCGCCTGCCTGGCGGAGTGACGGGCATGGTGGTGGAGGGTGTCACCGACGTGGTGACGCTCATGCCGCAGGACCTGCGCGCCGTGCCCGCCATGGGCGGGGGCCTGGTCAATGACTGCCTGCTGGCCATGGGCGTGCTCGAGGAGCGTTCGCTGCTGCTCATCGATGCCGACAAGCTCCTGGTGACGGCCACGGCAGCCCTGCCGGACTGCGCTGTGAGCTGAGCCATTTGCTCCGGCACACCTCTTTCCCGCCTCTACGCCGCAATTTGCCAACCCAACTGGAGACGCGCCATGAATCCCCGCTTCTGGACGGTCAAGACCAAACTTTCCGTGGCTTTCACCTGCCTGGCACTTCTCACCGTAGTGGTGTCCCTGCTGGCATTGCAGGCGCTGCGCGAGGCGAACCTGAATCTCGTGCACTTCGTCGAAGGCATCAACGCCCGTGCACACCTGGCAGAGAGGGTTCGCACAGCCGTGGACCGCAGGGCGATCGCGGCGCGCAACCTGGTGCTGGTGACCTCGCCTGCAGACCTGGCGGCGGAGAAGGATGCCGTGACCTCCGCGCACACCGACGTCAACACCTCGCTGGCCGAACTCCAGGCCAAGATGGCTTTGAAGGATGTTGCGACCGATGCACGCGATCTGGTTGCCAAGATTGTGGGCGTGGAGCAGCGCTATGGACCGGTTGCGACCGATATCGTGGCCCTGGCTCTGCAAAACCAGAAGGAGGCAGCGATCCGCAAGATGAACGAAGAGTGCCGGCCCTTGCTGGCGCAGCTGATCGAGGCCACCCGCCAGTACAGTGAACTGACCCGCATCCGTTCACAGCAGATGATCGAGGAGGCCGCGCAGGCCTACGCGCACCGCAGAAACATGCTGATCGCCGCCAGCGTCACGGCCTTTGTCCTGGCCGTGCTGATGGGGCAACTGATAGCACGCGGCCTGACGCGCTCCCTGGGCGCAGAGCCGGCGCAACTGGGCGATGTCGCCCGGCAGATCGCCCAAGGCAATCTCAGCCCTGAACTGCTGCGCCACCAGGCCCCTGAAGGCAGCGTCCAGGCATCGCTCAATGCCATGCTCCAGAGCCTGGCCTCGGTCGTGCAGGACGTGCGCAGCAATGCCGACGGGGTGGCGGGCGGCAGCACGGAGATCGCCAACGGCAATGCCGACTTGAGCCAGCGCACCGAACAGCAGGCCAGCGCCTTGCAGGAAACTGCAGCGTCGATGGAGCAGCTGTCGACCACCGTCAAGCAAAACGCGGACAACGCCAGGCAGGTCAATCAACTCGCCCTGGGCGCAAGCCAGGTGGCCACCAAGGGCGGCGGCTCCGTGCAGGAGGTCGTCAACGCGATGCAGGACATCAGCGAAAGTTCGCGCCAGATCGGCGAAATCGTGGGCGTGATCGACGGCATCGCGTTCCAGACCAACATCCTGGCGCTCAATGCCGCAGTCGAGGCTGCGCGCGCAGGCGAGCAGGGCAAAGGCTTTGCCGTGGTGGCCGGTGAGGTGCGCAACCTGGCGCAGCGCAGCGCGCAGGCCGCCCGGGAAATCAAGCAGCTCATCGCCACCAGCACCACACGGGTCAAGCAGGGCACCGAGCTGGCCGACCAGGCTGGCGCCACCATGGCGCAGGTGCTGCAGTCCATCCAGCGCGTGACCGACCTCATGGGGGAGATCAGCAGTGCCAGCGATGAGCAAAGCGCGGGGGTGGCGCAGGTCGGCAAGGCCGTCAGCCAGATGGACCAGGTCACGCAGCAGAATGCGGCGCTGGTGGAGGAAAGCGCGGCAGCGGCGGCCAGCCTCAGAACGCAGGCACAGCAGCTGGTTCAGGCCGTGTCGATCTTCCAGCTGGGCGGCCAGGCGGCACAGCCTGCCTCGACACCGCCGCTGTCGCAGCCGACGGTGCAGGCGCGCAATCCGGCACCCGCGAAAGCGGCGCTCCCCGCCCGCCAGGCTGCCCGGCCCGTGCTGCGCCCCGTGAGCCCGGTGAGCCCTGCGCACAAGCAGGCGCAAGCGCAGGAGCAGGAGCAGGACGACTGGGTGTCGTTCTGATCAACGGCCCCTTGCGTGCGCCGGGGTGCGCGGCCGCCGCCATGCCGGGTCTGCCAGGAGCCGCAGGGCCCAAGTCCAGGGCCCGTGCAAGTTCTGATATTTTCAGCGCTGTTCCTGCGCAGGCAGCCCCCGGTTATCGATACTCCATGGCCATGATTGCAAACCTTATTCCGTTGAACCCCACGCACCTGGATGCCGCCATCGTCGATCTCGACGGCACCATGGTCAACACCCTGGGCGACTTCGCCGAAGCCCTCAACCGCATGCTGGCGGACCTGCAACTGCCGGCCATCGCCCCGCAGGCCATAGAGAACATGGTGGGCAAGGGCTCGGAGCACCTGATCCGCTCGGTGCTGGCCCATGTGGGCGCGGCCGATGTGGACGCCGCCTATGACCAGGCCTGGACACGCTACGAACACCATTACCTGCAGCTCAACGGCCAGTTCGCCGATGTCTACCCGGGCGTGCTCGAAGGCCTGCAGGCATTGCGCGCGCGCGGCCTGCGCCTGGCCTGCCTGACCAACAAGCCGCTGTCCTTCGCCCGGCCGCTGCTGGAGCAAAAAGGCCTGGCACCGCTGTTCGAACAGGTCTTCGGCGGCGATTCCTTCGAGCGCAAGAAGCCCGACCCGCTGCCCCTGCTCAAGACCTGCGAGGCCCTGGGCACCTCCCCGGCACGCACGCTGATGCTGGGCGACTCCAGCAACGACGCCCAGGCCGCGCGCGCCGCGGGCTGCCCCGTGGTGCTGGTGAGCTACGGCTACAACCACGGCCAGCCCGTGCGCCAGGTCGATGCCGATGGCTTCGTCGATGCGCTGACCGAACTGGCCTGATTTGCACAGTTCCAGGTTTTTTGGAAAAAGAATGGGATTTGGCGATGGTTAACGCACTTTGACGGTGCGATTTATGTTTTTGCTAGAGTCGTCTGCTTTGCCATCCTGGCCGCGATCCGGCCACAGACAAGGAGGAAGCACGCGACATGCACGGACTGCACCTGACCGCCGATCTCTACCAATGCCAGGGCGACGAGCGCCATATGCTCGACGCCGATGCCATCGCCGCCCTGTGCCGCGCACAGACCGCGCAGGCCGGCCTGACCCTGGTGGAGGACCGCTGGGTCAAGTTCCCTGACTACCAGGGGCAGCCCGGCGGCGTCACCGGCACCGTGCTGCTGGCCGAATCGCACCTGGCCATACACACCTGGCCCGAGACCGGCTGCGTCACCGTCGATGTCTACATCTGCAACTTCTCCGCCGACAACTCGGGCAAGGCCCGCGCGCTGATGGAGGGCGTGATCGCCGCCTACGCGCCGGGCCGCGTGGTGCGCCAGCATCTGATGCGCGGCGACATCGGTCCCGGCGCCCAGGCCACGGCGGCGGCCGATGAGGGCGATTGGGCGCTGGAGGCGCTCACGCCCCATGCGCGCTTTGGCTGGCGCGCCACGCGGCGCGAAACCGTGCAGACGCCCCATCAGGAACTGGAGCTGCTGCACACGCCGCAGTTCGGCAAGGTGCTGCGACTGGATGGCCGCTTCATGACCTCCGAAGGCGAGGAATTCTTCTACCACGAGGCCCTGGTCCACCCCGCTGCCCTGGCCCACCCGGCGCCGCGCAAGGCGCTGATCCTGGGCGGCGGCGATGGCGGCGCAGCCGAGGAACTGCTCAAGCACCCGTCCATGGAGCAGGTGGTGGTGGCCGAGCTGGACGAGGCCGTGGTCCAGGCCGCGCGCACGCACCTGCAGCAGGTGCACCGGGGCGTGTTCGATGACCCGCGCCTGCAGCTGCGCATAGGCGACGGCATGGCCATGGTGGAGCGCACCGAAGAACGCTTCGACCTCGCCCTGATGGACCTCACCGACCCCGACACGCCTGCCAGCGCGCTGTACTCCGACCAGGCCCTGGCGCGCATGAAGCGCGTGCTGGCGCCGGGCGGCGCCCTGGTGCTGCACCTGGGCAGCCCCGTCTTCCATGGCGAGCAGGTGGCGCGGCTGGTGGCCAGCCTGCGCGAGCGCTTTGCCATCGTGCGCTGCTACGGCCTGTACATCCCCCTGTACGGCGCCTACTGGGGCCTGGCCGTGGCCTCCGACACGCTGGACGCGGCGGCGCTGCCCCCCGCCCAGCTGCGCCAGCGCCTGGCCGAGCGCCGCCTGCCCGACCTGCGCTACTACAACGCCGAAGTGCACCCCGCACTGTTCGCGCTGCCCAACTATTACCGCGACCTGGTGCAGCCCGCGCCCCTGGCGGCGCTGCCCCCGCGCGCGGTCCGCGTCGCCTGAGCTCGGCCCGTTCTGGCAACGGGCCGAGCCCGGCCCGCCCTGGCCGGGCTGCGGTGGCAACTGCGCGCCCGGCAGGGCAAATTTGACACAGTGCTGCAATCTGGTGGCAAGTCTGCTGTAATGAAAAACGGCGGGAAGGCCCGTGCGCCCGCCATTTTTCCGGCTTCCTGGTAAGTATTTCCGGGATATTGCGTGCTTGCAAAAACCATATCAACAGATAAAGCGCCAGACGCCCTGTATCAAAATGACTGCTTCCCTTTCAAAAACAAGAATATCCGCGTCCAAATACCATGATGATTCCTTGCTGCGGCTTTGGAATTGGGCTTTGTTGGCAGGGCTGGTATTGAGCTTTCCCCTGAGCTTTGTATTGCCGCAAAGCCTGAGCTGGGAAAATGGATTCCTGGAGAATATCCAGGCCGTGACCCTGCTGCTGGGCATGGTGGCGGCCTTGGTTGCGGCGCGGCGGCAAAAAGGCTCCTTTGCAGCGCCACTGTGGTGGATCGCCTCCCTGTTCTGGCTGGCTTTTCTGGGGCGTGAACTGGCCTGGGGCGCAGCTTTCCTGCCCAGCCTGGAGGCTGGCAAGTGGGGGCCGGTGATCAGCTCCCAGGTGCTGTGGTACCGGCCCGCCGTCAAATGGGTGGTGGGCGCCATGCTGCTGCTGTGCTGCTATTGGTTTGTGCGCCACGGTGTCTGGAACAAGGTCATCAAGCGCCTGGTGCGCGAGAAGGCGCTGCCGATATTCAGCCTGGCGACATTTGTCGCGGCCATGGTGATATCCACCAATGCGGAAGGTCATGGTTTCATTGTCCTGCAGCAATGGTTTGATTATCAGGTGATCGTGCTGGAGGAGCTGGTGGAGACATTTGGATATATGGCACTGTGGCTGGCACAGTGGGCGCTGGTCAGGTATGTTGCTGGCTGGCAGGAAGATATTTGAGCCAATATTGATCAAACCGGCCGCCTGCATATTTCCGGTGTAATGGGGCAGATTCAGGGGCCGGTAAGTCGCCAGTAAGACGTAATCGGGGAGCATGGCCGTTTTCCCCGCAGGTTTGCCGCTCTCGCGGCGGACCGACGGAGCCTGAAACGACAGAACGTGCCATCGCAATGCAAGCCTCCATCTACCAGGACGTGATAGGTATCCAGGCGGCGGGCCAGGCGTATTCCCTGGGTTCGCGCTTCCAAGAATGCAGCCAGCACCGTGCCGTGCGGCTGGAGACGATCTTCGAGTTGCTTATCCTCAAGTTCCGCGAGGACCTGCTGCAGGCGCTGGCCGAGGAGCCTCCAGGCCCCGCACGCCACCTGCGCGCCTATATCCGCTGCGTCTGCGACCATGCCCTGTCCCGCCAGCGCGGCCAGAAGACGGCCGCACAGTTGCTGACCCGCGCAAGATTCCAGAACATATGGTTTGATTTCGTGGATGCGGCCTGCGCCGACGATCTGGTGTCCGAGGACATTGCCCTGCAATGCCGTGCCATGGTCGAGGACCTGTGGGTCATCCATGTGCTGGTCGAGCCCATGGCGCCCCAGCGCATCACCGGGATCAGGGAGCATCTGCTGTCCCTGTGCGGCAACGACGGAAACCATGAATCGCATCGCATTAATTGAGGACCATGCCAGGCTGGCCACGCTGGTCAGCCGCTCGCTGGCCAACTCCGGCATAGAGACCGATGTCTTCCACCAGATCTCCACGGCCTGGCTGGCCCTGCAGGACATCGACTACGGCGTGATCGTCATCGACCGCGGCCTGCCCGATGGCGACGGCCTGCAACTGGTGCAGCGCCTGCGCGCCGCAGGCCGCTCCACGCCCTGCCTGATGCTCACGGCCCGTGACGCGCTCAGCGACCGCGTGGGCGGCCTGGAGGCCGGTGCCGACGACTACCTGACCAAGCCCTTTCCCATGGAAGAGCTGATTGCCCGCGTGCGCGCCCTGCTGCGCCGCCCGGCCCTGGTGCAGGAGCTGGCGCCGCAGCTGGGCGACATCAGCATCAACCCGCAGCAGGCCTGCATGCACTGCGCGGGCTCGGCCATCGCGCTGCCGCCGGCGGAGCTGCAGATCATGCTCAGCCTGGTGCGCAAGGCCGGCGCCACGGTGCGCCGCTCCACGCTGGAGGCGGCGGCCTGGGGCATGAGCAGCGTGGTCACGCCCAACGCCCTCGATGTGGCCCTGCACCGGCTGCGCCGCAAGCTGGCCGCGGCCGGCTCGTGCATGGAAATCGTCAACATCCGGGGTCAGGGCTATGCGCTTCGCGAACCTTTGCTGGCCCGGTAGCCTGCGCTCGCGGCTGCTGGCCGTCTATGGGTTGAGCATGGTGTTCAGCGCGCTGCTGGTGGGCGCGCTGGTGATCCTCGTCGCCAAGCCTTTCGACAGCTATGCGCTGCAGCGCGGCATGGGGCATGCGGCCGAGAAGCTGGCCGAGTGGGTGAGCTTCGATGCCAAGGGCGTGCCCCAGGGTTTCAGCGAGCGCGAACTCAAGGCCTGGATGCTGACCAGCCTGGGCGAGGAAATGCAGCTGCGCATCACCGACGCCCGCGGCCGCGTGGTCTTCGCCCCCAACGGCGAAATGCAGCCGCTGACGCAGACCGGCCGGGGCTTCGACCCCGAGCTCAAGGCCTTTGCCTACGAGCGCGGCGGCGTGGTCATGCGCGCGGGCACGGCCACGCTGGTCCACGACGGCACGACGTGGCACGTGCAGATAGCCGTCAGCGACCGCATGGTGGACTGGCTGCGCGAATCGGTGGGCCTGCCCGCGCTGTGGCGCGGCATGGTGGCCATCGGCGTGGTCTTCCTGGTCGTGTTCCTGTTCTCCACGCACCGCACGCTGCAGCGCATGCTCAGGCCGCTGGGCGTGGCCGCGCAGGATGCGCAGCGCATCACCCCGCAGACGCTGGGCACGCGGCTGCAGCCCAAGGACCTGCCGCGCGAGTTCGCGCCCCTGGTCGAGGCCTTCAACCACGTGCTGGACCGGCTGCAGGCCGGCTTCAGGAACCAGCAGGAATTCCTGTCCATGGCCGCGCATGAGCTCAAGACGCCGCTGGCCCTGATGCGCGTGCAGATCGAGCTGGAGCCCGAGGACCGGCGCAGCCCCGAGCTGCTCAAGGACGTGGACCACATGGCGCGCCAGGTCCAGCAGCTGCTGCACCTGGCCGAGGTCTGCGAACACCAGCGCTACCGCATGGAAGACATTGCGCCGGCCGACATCATTGGCGAGGTCTGCGACTTCATGGCCCGCGCCTCCGAAAAATGCGGCGTGCACATCCACTGCGAGGTCAAGGACGGCTCGCCTGCCTGGCGTGCCGACCGGGGCGCGCTCTTCGTGCTGCTCAAGAACCTGATCGAGAACGCCGTGCAGCACAGCCCGCAGGGCGCCACCGTCACCGTGAAGGCCTGCGGCCTGGGCTTTTCGGTGCTGGACCAGGGCCGTGGCGTGCCGCCCGAGGACCTGCCGCGCATCTTCGAGCGCTTTTGGCGCAGCAGCGAGCGGCGCGACCTGGGTGCGGGCCTGGGCCTGCCCATCTGCCTGGAGATTGCGCGCGCCCACGGCTGGACGCTCACGGCCCTGCCCGGTGCCACGGGGCTGGAGATCCAGGCGCGCTTTGCCGGGCCGGTTCAGGAGCCCGCGCAGCCGTTCAACCGCCCAGCAATGCCTTCTTGAGCTGATCGTCGGCCGGGTGCGGGCCCAGCCAGATGCCCAGCAGCGCCTGGAAGAACTCGGGCTCCTGGAAGGGCGCGCCCTGGGCCTGGCCCTTGACGAAGACCTGGGCACCCTGGCCCGGCACCCAGTCCACCGAGAAGTTCTCGCCCGGCAGCAGCTTCTTGTGCTGCGTGAAGATGTCGCTCATGCGCAGCACGCCAGGCACCAGGCGCGAGAAGCGGGCGCGCTCCATGTTGTCCTCGATGCCGCGCGCGAACAGCTTGCCCAGCTCGGCCGAATCGATCTCGCGCAGCATGGTCACGCTCACGCGCTTGGGGCCGGGCAGGGCCGCGATCTCCTGCAGGCTGGCGGCCGGCTTTTCCAGGTACAGGCCGGCCGTGTAGACCTTGAAGATGGCCTTGTAGCGAATGCCCGCGCCATTGAGCTGCAGCGTCTGGCCGCCCACCCCCGCCTGGGCGGGATAGGCCACGCCCGCGACGGTGCGCGGCGGCTCCTGGGCAGTGGCGGCCAGCGGCATCGCCAGCGCCATGGCCAGGGCGGCTGTCTTCATCCAGCGGGGCAAGGCGGTCATGGTGTCTCCTGCGCGGGGGCTGTGGCCCGGTTGCGGTTTGTTACGTCCGGGCGACATGTTGTGGGGATCGGGTGGGGGTGGCAACAGGGTTTTCGCGGGCCGGTGGATGGCGCTGCTTTGGCGGCGTTTCCGCGCTGATTCTGTTTGCAAGCCCCTGTCGGGGCGTTTCTTTTCGAGGCCGGGTTTCGGCCCGGCAGCCGACTCACTTTCTTGTCTCGCTACAAGAAAGTGAGCAAAGAAAAGCGCCCGAATGTCCGCGTCCCCTTCGCTGCGCTGCGGGGCAACCTGCGCCGTGGCGGTTGCGGGGTTCGCCGTGAAACTCACTTCGCGCTGCGCGCTACGTTCAAACAATCACGGCGAGTCAGATGACGAAGCAGTCCTGTCCTTCGGCAGGACTGCAACCCCGCAACCACCACGGCGCAGGCGCTGACATACGGGGAGTGGGTGCGGGCCTTCGCTGCGCTCGGCCGGGTGGGCGAGAAGCCTTGGGCGTTTCAGCCCAGGACGTTCTTCAGCAGCGTCTTTTCCTGCTCCGTGAGGGCGGCGATGCATTCGTCGCCCAGGGCCTGCAGCAGACGGGTGCTGTCGGCATTGGCGATGTCCAGGCCCAGGCGCTTTTGCTGGGCTGGGGGCTGCGTGAAGTTCAGGCGCAGGTAGCTGCTGGTGCCCAGTTCCTGGCGGGCCGCCTTGACGGCCTGGACCTCCTGGGCGGCCATGACCAGGTCCAGCAGGGGCTTGACCAGGGTCAGCCCGCGCCGGGGCATGGCCACGGGGTCCTGGCCCTGCTGGGGGTTGGCGGTGCCTATGCTGATCATCACGATGTCGGCGGCCGGCCCCCAGAGCTGGCGGGCGGCCTGCAGGGCCAGCAGGTCGGGCGCGTTGGCGGCGAGTCCGCCGTCCACGAAGACATGGCCTGCTGCGGCGTGCGCGGGAAAGTAGGTGGGGGCGGCCGATGAGGCCAGCATGGCGTCCATCAGCGTCAGGCCCAGCCGGTCCCTGTCGGGCAGGGCGCCGCTGGCCAGCACGTGCAGCTGCGATGAATTCCAGTTCACGGCGGGCAGCAGCAGCGGCACCTGCAGTTGCCCCAGGGCGGACTGCTCCGCTTGCGGCATGGCCTCCTTGATCGCTGCGCGCAGCGGGGCGCTGTCATAGAGCGCCTTGCCCATGGCCTGGCGCAGGCCGGGCAGCCATTTGGAGGGAAAGATGGCGGGGCCGTGGTCCAGCAGCAGTTGCTTGATGCGCGCGGGCTGGCAGCCGCTGGCCAGGGCGGTGGCGATGATGGCGCCGATGGAGGTGCCGGCGAACAGGTCCACTTTCTCCAGCAGGTCGCCGTTGCCGAATTCGCGGTGGATGCGTTCCAGCACATGGGCGCTGAAGAGGCCGCGATAGCCGCCGCCCGACAGGCTCAGGACGACCCGGCGCCGGCGCAGGCCCTGGCGCACCGCGCTGGACAGGGGCGGTACGTCGAAGTCCATCACAGCGCGTGCACGGCAACGCCCCGGGCTGCGGCCTGCGTCAGGTAGAGGTTGGCGGGCTCGGTGTAGCAGACCTTGAGCAGGTCGGCCGTGGCGATGAGCAGCCGCAGGTCCTGCGCCAGGGGCGCCGTGCCCTGCGGGCCCTGGCTGTCCAGCGGCGCGAAGTTGCGCCATTCGATGAAGCGCTCCAGCACCTTGTTGTCCACGCTGGTCAGCATGGAGGCGCCTTCGGCCCGCAGGTTGGCATACAGCGCATCGAGCAGGGAGAACCACTCGTTGCGGTCACGCAGGTCGTGGAATGCCTCGGCCACGGCCGCCTTGGCGATGGCCATGGACAGGTCGCTGACGATGCAGTCCAGCGGCCGGATGGTGGAGAACCATTGCAGGGTTGCGGGCTCCTGGTTCGCCATCCACAGCAGACAGCGGGGGCCCAGCAGGTAGCGGCTCATGGCGCGCGCCGGGCGGGTACGTCGATATCGCCGCGCGCCCCGGACATCTGCGCAGCGGACAGATCCACGGCCTGGCGCGGCAGCGGCAGGGACCGGCAGATGTCGGCCACCGTGCGGGGGGCGCGTTCGTTGGCGGACAGGGCCACCATGTGCTCCTCGCTGACGATCACGTAGCGCTTGCGGCCCTGGGAGATGAGGGCCACCCCGTCGTGATCGGCCTGTTTGAGCACCGCGCCGTACTGCGCCTTGAAGACCGAGATCGGCATGGGCGTGGTGTTGCGCGGCATGGCCGATCCGACCTGGTGGCTCAGGTCCCGCAGGGCGCGGTTCAGCGGGTCGCGCTCGCCCTCGGGCAAGGCAGCGTCGGTGCGGGCGGAGAAATGGGACGGCATGGTCGACCTTTCTGGTCAGGTTGTGCTGCCATTGTTGGTCAGGCTGACCAGGGTGTCAATTGTGGCCATGGCAGGCCCCTGCGGCGCCCCTGCAAGGCGCCGGTCCGCACTTGTACCCCGCCGCGTCTGCGCTACACTTGCCCGCTATGTTCATTCATCGCATGTTCATTGCAGGTTGTGGAGACCGGGGAGCCTGGCCCTGGCGCAAGCCTGTCCAACTGAACAGCTGAAGCACCCGGGGCGCGACCCGGCGTGCACCCGAGGCCCTACGGGCCAATCGAATGAATCGGCGCAATCCATACGCAGCCCGCACCCACACCAGGTCTGCCAGCGCCACGCAATCCGGAGTCTTTCCCCGTGATCACCGAACTCGAATTCAAGAGCCTTGCTGCGCAGGGCTACAACCGCATCCCTCTGATGGTCGAGGCGTTTGCGGACCTCGAAACCCCCCTGTCCCTCTACCTCAAGCTGGCCCATGCGGGCGGTGACGGCAAGCACAGCTTTTTGCTGGAGTCCGTGGTGGGCGGCGAGCGCTTCGGGCGCTACAGCTTCATCGGCCTGCCTGCACGCACGCTGCTGCGCGCCAGCGGCTTCGGCGATGCGGCATGCACCGAGGTGGTGACCGATGGCCAGGTGGTGGAGACGGCCAAGGGCAATCCGCTGGACTTCATCGCTGCCTACCAAAAGCGCTTCAAGGTGGCGCTGCGCCCGGGGCTGCCGCGTTTTTGCGGCGGGCTGGCCGGCTACTTCGGCTACGACGCCGTGCGCTATATCGAGAAGAAGCTGGAAGATTCCTGCCCGCCCGATACGCTCAACTGCCCCGACATCCTGCTGCTGCAGTGCGAGGAAGTGGCGGTGATCGACAACCTGTCGGGCAAGCTGTACCTGATCGTCTATGCCAACCCCGGCGAGAGCGAGGCCTACACGCGCGCCAAGAAGCGGCTGCGGCAGTTGAAGGATCTGCTGCGCTACTCGGTCAGCGCGCCGCAGATCAAGGCCGGCGAGAGCCATCCGGCCCAGCGCAGCTTTGCCAAGGAAGACTACCTGGCGGCCGTGGAGAAGGCCAAGGAGCTGATCGCCGCGGGCGACTTCATGCAGGTGCAGGTGGGCCAGCGCATCCACAAGCGCTTCACGGCCAGCCCCTTGAGCCTGTACCGCGCGCTGCGATCGCTCAATCCCAGCCCCTACATGTACTACTACCACCTGGGCGATTTCCATGTGGTGGGCGCCAGCCCCGAGATCCTGGTGCGCCAGGAGAACACGGACGAGGGCCAGAAGGTCACCATCCGCCCGCTGGCCGGCACGCGCCCGCGCGGCGCCACGCCCGAGGCCGACAAGGCCACCGAAAAGGAGCTGGTGGCCGACCCCAAGGAACGCGCCGAGCACGTGATGCTGATCGACCTGGCGCGCAACGACATCGGCCGCATCGCCAAGACGGGCAGCGTGAAGGTGACCGAGGCCTTTGCCGTGGAGCGCTACAGCCACGTGATGCACATCGTCAGCAACGTGGAGGGCATTCTGCGCGACGGCATGGACAACATGGATGTGTTCAAGGCCACCTTCCCGGCCGGCACGCTGACGGGCGCGCCCAAGGTGCATGCCATGGAGGTCATCGACCAGCTGGAGCCCACCAAGCGCGGCATCTACGGCGGCGCCTGCGGCTACCTGAGCTTTGCGGGCGACATGGACCTGGCCATTGCCATCCGCACGGGCGTGATCAAGGACGGCACGCTCTATGTGCAGGCGGCGGCCGGCGTGGTGGCCGATTCCGTGCCCGAGATGGAATGGAAAGAGACCGAGCACAAGGCCCGCGCACTGATGCGCGCGGCCGAGCTGGTGGAGGAAGGACTGGAATGAGCACGGACCGCGCCAAGCAGGCCATCGACCTGGTGCAGCACTGCACCGACATGCTGGATGTGCGCCGCAATGTGGATGCGCTGGACGATGTGCTGGTGCCGCTGCTGGTCACGCGCATGGGCTACATGCAGCAGGCCGCGCGCATCAAGGCCGATGCGGCCCAGGTGCGCGACGAGGGCCGCATCGAGGCCATCGTGCGCCGCGTGCGCGAGCGCACGGCCGCCGAGGGCGGCCAGCCCGACATGATGGAGGCGGTGTACCGCCACCTCATGGAGGAATGCATTGCCTACGAGCACCGCGAGTTCGCGCGGCTGCGCGAAGGCGGTGCGCAGGACGATCGTTCCTAGGGCCTGTTCACACTCATGCGGGGATCGCGTTGCCCGGCAGCCAGCGCAGCGCATGGCGCGCCGCCACCCATTCCTCGTTGGTGGGCTCCACGCCCACGGTGACGGCGCTGCCGGTGGCCGAGATCACGGCCGCATCGCGCGCATTGGCCTCGGCGTCCAGCCGCAGGCCCAGAAAACCCAGGCCCTCGCACACGCGCCGCCGTATCTCGGCGCTGTGCTCGCCCACGCCTGCGGTGAACACCAGCAGGTCCAGGCCGCCCAGCACGGCGACCAGGGCGCCGATCTCGCGCACGATGCGCCGCACGTACAGGGCCAGCGCATCGCGGGCGCGCTCGGCCTGGGCATCGATGCCTGACTCCAGCGGCAGCAGCACGCGCGGCTCGGACGAGGTGCCCGAGACGCCCAGCAGGCCGGACTCGTGGTACAGGATGCGGCCCACTTCCTGCAGGCTGAGCTTTTCGATTTCCATCAGGTAGATCACGGCGCCGGGGTCCAGCGCGCCGGTGCGCGTGCCCATCATCAGGCCGTCCAGCGCAGAGAAGCCCATGGTCGTGGCCACGCTTTGCAGGCCCTGCATGGCGCACAGGCTGGCGCCGCTGCCCAGGTGGGCCACCAGGGTGCGCCCGAGCGCCAGGTCGCCATGGCGCTCGGGCAGGGCGGTGGCCATGTATTCGTAGGACAGGCCGTGGAAGCCGTAGCGGCGCAGCCCGCGTTCCCAGGCCGCATGCGGCAGGGGCAGCAGTTGCTCGACCTTGGGCAGCGTGTGGTGGAAGGCGGTGTCGAAGCAGGCCACCTGCACCAGTTCGGGCCGCTCGCGCAGCAGGATGTCCATGGCCTCCAGCGCAAAGGGCTGGTGCAGTGGCGCCAGCGGGATGAAGGCCTTGAGGTCGGCCAGCACGCCGGCATCGACGCGCACGGGCTCGAAGTAGCGGCTGCCGCCGTGCACCACGCGGTGGGCGATGGCGGCCACGCGGGCGCCGTCCAACTGCGCCAGGCGCGCGGTGATGCGCTCGCGGATCAGCTGCAGCGCGGCGCGGTAGGGGTGGGCTGTGTCCAGGGTGATGGCAAAGGGCGGCACGCCGCTCTCGCCGAAGTCGGGCGCGGGCCCGCCTATGCCCTGGACCTTGCCGTTCCACAGCGGCTTGCGCGGCAGCAGGCGCTGTGCACCGTCGAAGACGGCGAACTTGATGCTGGACGAGCCGCAGTTGAGCACAACGACCAGTTCGCGGGCGGGGGAGGATGCGGTGTGGGCAGGGATCATGGCGGCGAGTTCCGGTAGCGGTGGGCCAGCAGCAGGGCGATGGCGCAGGAGGCGATGCGCGAGGCGCGGCTGTCGGCGCGGCTGGTCAGGATCACGGGCACCTTGGCGCCCATGACGATGCCGGCGCTGGCCGCCTCGCCCATGTACATGAGCTGCTTGGCCAGCATGTTGCCGCTTTCCAGGTCGGGCACGACCAGGATGTCGGCCTGGCCCGCCACGGGCGAATCGATGCCCTTGGTGCGCGCGGCGGCCATGGACACGGCGTTGTCGAAGGCCAGCGGCCCGTCGAGCACGCCGCCCGCGATCTGGCCCCGGTCGGCCATCTTGCACAGCGCGGCGGCGTCCAGCGTGGCCGGCATGTGCGGGCTCACGGTCTCCACGGCGGCCAGGATGGCGACCTTGGGCTCGGGCACGCCGATGGCATGGGCCAGGGCGATGGCATTGCGCACGATGTCGGCCTTTTGCTGCAGGTCGGGCGCGAGGTTGATGGCCGCATCGGTCACGATGAAGGGGCGCGGGTAGTGCGGCGTCTGCAGCACGAAGCAGTGGCTGACGCGGCGCTTGGTGCGCAGGCCGGCGGCGGCGGCCACCACCTCGGCCATGAGCTCGTCGGTGTGCAGGCTGCCTTTCATGATGGCCTCGACCTCGCCGCAGGCGGCCAGCTCGGCGCCGCGCGTGGCGGCGGCATGGCTGTGCGGCACGTCCTCGATGCGCAGGCCGCCCAGGTCCAGCCCATGCTCGGCCGCCACGGCCTCCAGCCGTGCGCGCGGGGCCACCAGCACGGGGTCGATCAGGCCTTCGCGGCGCGCGTCCAGCGCGGCCGAGAGGCTGGTCTCGTCGCAGGGATGGACCACGGCCACGCGGATGGGCGGCAGGCCGGCCACATGGGCCAGCAGGCGCTGCAGGCCGTCGCGTCCACCGGCCTCCAGGCGGATCTCGGGCAGGCTGGTGCGCTGGCGCTCGATGTGGCGCGCAGGCGCATGCACGGTGGCCTGGCCCTCGATCACGGCGGCGCCATGCTGGTTGGTGCAGGCCACGGCCAGCGTGACCTGGCGCTGCTCGGCCTGCTTGGCCAGCACCTCCACGCGCACGGTCAGCCGGTCGCCTGCGGCCAGCGGCGCCAGAAAGCGCAGCGTCTGGCCGACCAGGGTGGTGCCGGGGCCGGGCAGGCGCGTGCCCAGCACCGAGGCCAGCAGCATGCCGCCCCACATGCCGTGGGCGATCAGGGCCGTGTCGTCATCGTCGGCGCCGGCAACCGTGCCAGCACCGGCAGCGGCACCGGCACCAGCGCCGTCGGCTACGGCCGCGCCCGACAGGGCGGCAAACAGGCGCAGGTCCTGGGTGCTCAGCGTGCGTTCCAGGCTGGCGCTGTCGCCCACTTCCAGCTCGTCGAAGCTGTGGTTGCGCAGCAGGGCCAGGTCTTCGGGCGGCAGGGCCGCATGGGAGGCAGGGGAGAGGTTCATCGCTTCTTTCGGGTACCTGTGTGCGCGCGGCTGGCCGGTGCGCGCGGGGTGGGCCTGGCGGCCGGGGCTTCGGGTGGGGCCGCTTCCTGGGGGGCCTCCCTGGCCTGCGCCACCTCCAGCGCCTGCACGAAATGCGCCATGGCCTGCAGCAGGCGCTGGTGCTCGGCATCGCTGAGGTTGCCTCCCTGGTTGGCCAGCTCGTCCACCGTGGTCATGCCCCAGCGGATGTCGGCCGCCGGCGAGGCGGCCAGCAACTGGGTGATGGCGGCCATGGCGGCGTCGGGCTCGCGCTGCATCAGCAGGGCCTGGCGGCGCACGATGCGGCGGAACTGCGCCATGTCGGGCGGCACGCCGCCCAGGTGGTCCTGCAGCAGCCGCCAGGCGTGGCGGAAGTGGCGCTCATCGGCCTCGCCGCGTGCACGCAGCACATGGAACAGGGCGCGGATGACGGCCTCGTACAGCCCGCCCTGGGCCACGCTTTCGTGCAGCCGCGCCAGTTCCTGGCACATGTACTGGCAGTGCTCGGGCGATTCGCCCGGGTGCGGGCGCGGCGGGCCGTCGTCCTGGCGGCTTTGGCCGGCCAGGGCCTGCACCAGGGGCGAGCCATAGATGGCGTGGAACAGCCGCGCCTGCATGGCGTCGCGCTGGTCGCGGTAGGTGTCCAGCATATGCACCACGGCCTGCGACATGGCCTGCTGCGCCTTCAGGAAGGGGTTGTCGGGCTCGACGGGGTGGCGGTCCTCGCGCGCCTGCTCGGCGGCCTGGGCCACGGCAGGGGCCAGCGGGTGGGAGTCCGACCAGTATTCATAGCCCACGCGCAGCGGATGCATGGCCTGCAGCCAGCGCGCCGACAACGGCGTGGACAGGGCCTGCACCCAGGGCTGCACGGTGTTGCGGTACAGGGCGAGGTTGATTTCGGAGACGCGCGCGGCGGCGGCAAAGTGGCGCTCGCTTTCGGGGTCGGGCCGGACGATGTCGCGCACCTCGGCCAGGTCGCTGCGGCGGATCTTCATCAGGTAGGCGTCGTCGGTCAGGTCCTGTGCCGGCACACCGGCCGGGCGGTCGGCGATCTCGGCGCGGTAGATGCCGGCGGGCAGCAGGTCGATGATGTCGATGTGCGCCGCGAACTCGCGGTGCTCCTTGCGGCCCACGGCGCCCGAGACAAAGATGCCCAGGTGGCCGATGCTGTCGTGCGTGGCGAAGACGATGGTCTGGTCGTGGGCGGCGATGTCCTCGTCATCACGGTACAGGTCGGTGATCCAGCCCAGGGCCTGGCCCGGCGGCGTGATGTTGTCGCCATGCGAGCAGAACACCACGATGGGCGAGCGGATGTTGCGCAGGTCGATGCGCACGCCGTCCGAGGTCGTCAGCTCGGCCGTGGCCAGCCGGTTGCCGATGAACAGGTTGTCCACGATGTACTGCATCTCGCGGCCTTCCAGGAAGACATGGCCGCCCCAGTACTTCTCGAAGCCCAGGTAGCGCGGCCCCTCGGTGTCCACGTCGGCATAGACCTGGTACTGCTTTTCCCACAGCGTGTTGGCGGGGTTGAGGTTCTCGAAGTTCTGCACCAGCCAGGCGCCGTCGAAGCGGCCCGCACCCAGGTCGCTGGTCAGTGCCGTCACCCAGCTGCCGCCCATGAGGCCGCCGCCGTAGCGCATGGGGTTGTCTCCGGCCCAGTACGACAGCGGCGCACCGGCCACGATGATGGGCCCGAACAGCTCGGGCCAGACGGCGGCCGTCATGAGGATCTGCCAGCCGGCCTGGCAGTTGCCGATGACGGCGGGCTTGCCCCGGCTCTCGGGGTGAAGCTCGGCGACCTTGCGCACGAATTCGGCCTCGGCGCGCATCACGTCCTCGACGGTCTGGCCGGGCACGGGGTCGGGCAGGAAGCCCACGAAGTAGCAGGGATGGCCGGCCTTGAGCGCGGCGCCGATCTCGCTGTCGGGCTTGAAGCCGCCGATGCCAGGGCCGTGGCCCGCGCGCGGATCGACGACGATGAAGGGGCGCTTGGCCGGGTCGATGACCGTGCCCTCCATGGGCGCGATGCGTGCCAGCCCGTAGTTGACGGGACGCGGCAGCTCCAGGCCCGACATCACGATCTCGGCCTGGAAGCTCAGCACATTGGGCACTTCCTCGGCCAGGTGGGCGCGGTACTGGTTGCCGCGCTGGCGCCGGATGTCGGCATACAGCAGCGTGCGCTGCCAGGCATCGGTGGCGTACTGTGCAGCTGCCTGGGGCAGCTTCAGCGGATCGCCCCACAGTGCCCCCACGTCCACGGTGCCGTGGCTATCGAGGTGCTCGTTCATCTGGCCCACTCCTTTAACGGGCATGTCCTGCCCCCTGCTTGCAGATTGCGTGTGAATGGCCGCCAAACGGCCCCGCGCCTGCGGGACCGTGCGGCTTGTGTCAGTCCCTGGGCTCTTCAGCCGTGGGCGGCAGCGTCCCGGGCCGTTTCGGCGGCAGCCGCTGCAATGGGCTGCTGCGCCGCATGGTCGGGCGGGGTGACGGATGGGGTCACGGACTGGGCCATGGACTGCACGGCCGAGGTCCAGCGCGCCAGCAGGTCGCTCCAGGGCACGGCAGTGTCGGCCGCGCCCTGGGCGCCGCCGCTCAGCGTGGCTGCCACCTGCTGCTGCCAGTCGTGCACGGCCTGCTGCACGCCCTGGGCCAGGGTCATCTGGCTGGCCATGGCCGTCTGGGCCAGGGCCTGGGCATGGCCCATGCGCAGGTGGGCGTGGCGCCAGAAGGCCTGGGCGGGCAGGGTGGCCAGCTCCTGCCAGCTGCTGGTCTGCTGCACGCCCTCGATCTCGTTGCCGGTCTCGGCGATGCGCTCGGGGCCGTTGCGTGCGGCATGTTCCAGCCATTGCTGGCCGCTTTCCTGCAGCAGCCGGCTCAGGTGCAGCTGCAGTTCGAGCTGGGCCTTGAGCAGATGGAGGGGAATGGTCTGTGCGCTCATATGGAACTCCTTGCTGGTTGACGTGGAAAGATGCCTTGGCGGCGGAACGAAACTCAGGCCATCTGGCCGATGGTCTTGCGAAAGCGGGCGAGCGTGAGGGCGAACAGCACGGAGCCGATGGCGGCCAGTGCGAGAAAGGGCTTCCAGACCACGTCCAGCCCCGCTCCGCGGTAGAGGATGGCCTGCGACAGCTCGACAAAGTGGGTGGTCGGCGCGGCCAGCATGATGGTCTGCACCAGCTGCGGCATGCTTTCGCGCGGCGTCATGGCGCCCGACAGCAGCTGCAGCGGCAGCAGCACGAGCACCAGCAGCATGCCGAACTGTGGCATGTTGCGCGCCAGCGTGGCAAGGAAGATCCCCAGCGACGTTGTGGCGAACAGGCACAGCGCGGCCCCTGCCAGGAACAGCGGCTGAGAGCCTTCGATGGGAACGCCCAGGGCGCCGCGCACCACGAGGTTGAGCGAGGCAAAGGCGGTGACCAGCACGACCAGTCCCATGGACCATATCTTGGCCAGCATGATCTCGGTCGGTGTCACCGGCATGACCAGCAGGTGCTCCACCGTGCCGTGCTCGCGCTCGCGGATCAGCGCCGCGCCCGTGAGGATGATGGACAGCATGGTCACGTTGTTGATGATCTGCATCAGCCCGCCGAACCAGACCTTGTCCAGCGCGGGATTGAAGCGCGCGCGCACCACCAGGTCCACGGGCAGGGCGGTGGCGCCCCGAAAGCGCCGCACGAACTCGCTGACCTCGGCCGAGACGATCTGCTGCACATAGCTGTTGCCCGTGAAGGCCTGGCTCATGCGCGTGGCGTCCACGTTCAGCTGCAGCTCGGGCGCGCGGCCCGCCAGCACGTCGCGCTGGAAGTTGGGCGGGATGTTGAGCACGAAGGTGTAGGTGCCCGAGTCCATGCCCGGGTCCATCTGCGTGCGGTCGATCATGGCCGGCGGCGCGAACTGCGGCGGATAGAAGGCGCCCGCGATGCGCTGCGACAGCGGCGAGCCGTCCTCGTCCACGATGGCGATGGGCGCGTTGTGCAGGCTCTCGGGCATGGCCGTGGCCGCCGTGTAGATGGAGACCGTGAACACATAGGCGATGAGCACCAGCAGCACGGGGTCGCGCCACAGGCTCCACAGCTCCTTGACGCCCAGCCGGTAGATGTTGGAGAAAAGGCGGGTGCGCATGTCAGCTCTCCTGCTTTCTGGTCAGCGCAATGGCCAGGCCCAGGATCGCCGGCACGGACAGCAGCAGCGGCCCGAACGAGCCGGCCAGCTCCCGAAATCCCAGCGCCTTGCTGAACACGCCGCGGCTGATGGCGATCATGTGGCTGGCCGGATAGACCTCGCCGATGGCGCGGCCCACGCCCTCCAGCGAGGACACGGGGTCGACCAGGCCTGCGAACTGCGTGGTGGGGATCAGCGTGCCGATCAGCACCAGGAACATCGAGGCGATCTGGCTGCGCGTCAGCGTGGAGGCCAGCAGGCCGAAGCCCGTGGAGGCGCCGCTGAAGATCAGCGCCGCCAGGGCCAGCGTGGCAAAGCTGCCCGTCACGGGCACGCCGAACAGGGTGACGGCCATCAGGCACATCAGCAGGAAGTTCAGCATGGCCAGCACCACATAGGGCAGTTGCTTGCCCAGCAGGAATTCGGTGCGCGTGACCGGCGTGACGTAGAGGTTGGTGATGGAGCCGCTTTCCTTCTCGCGCACCACGGCCAGCGCCGTCAGCATGGCCGGCAAAAGCAGCAGCAGCAGGGGCATGACGGCCGGCACCATGGCCGGCAGGCTGCGCACGTCGGGGTTGTAGCGAAAGCGCGTCTGGATGTCGATGAGGCCGGCCGGCGCCACGCCCAGGCGCTCGCGCGCCTGCTCGGTCAGCCAGTGCTGGTGGATGCCCTGCAGGTAGCCGCGCACGGTCTCGGCGCGCGTGGGCATGGCGCCGTCGAACCAGGCGCCCACCTGCACGGAGCCGCCGCGCAGCACATCGCGCGCAAAGCCCGGGGGGATCTCGATGGCCAGGGTCAGCTCGCCGCTGCGCATGCGGCGGTCCAGTGCGTCGTAGTCGGTCAGCGGCGGCTGCTCGATGAAGTAGCGCGAGCCCGACAGGCTCATCGCATAGCTGCGGCTGATGGTGGTCTGGTCGCGGTCCAGCACGGCAAAGCGCAGGTCCTCCACGTCCAGGCTGATGCCGTAGCCCATCACGAACATCAGGATCAGCGAGCCCACCAGGGCCAGCGTGGCGCGCACCGGGTCGCGCTGCAGCTCCAGCGCTTCGCGCCAGACATAGCTGAGCATGCGCTGGGCGCTGAAATGGCGGCGGCGCGCAGTGTGCGTTTCCACGGCAGCGGGGGCGGCAGGCGCGGCCGGTTCCTCGGCGGCCGGGGCCTCGCCGCCACCGGCCTCGACCAGGTAGCCGATGAAGGCTTCCTCCAGCGTGGCCGCGCCGCGCTTGGCCACCAGGCGCGCGGGCGTGTCGCTGTCCAGCACCTTGCCCGCATGCATCATGGACATGCGGTCGCAGCGCTCGGCCTCGTTCATGAAGTGGGTGGAGATGAAGATGGTCACGCGGTCGCGCCGCGACAGCTCCACCAGCAGGCGCCAGAAGCCGTCGCGCGCCACGGGGTCCACGCCCGAGGTGGGCTCGTCCAGGATGAGCAGCTCGGGCTTGTGCACCATGGCCACGGCCAGCGACAGGCGCTGGCGCATGCCCAGCGGCAGGGCGGCCGGCAGGCTGTGCTGCGCGGCCTGCAGGTCGAAGCGCTGCAGCATCTCGGACACGCGCGCGGGAATGTCCGCCTCGGGCACGCCGAACAGGCGCGCATGCAGCACCAGGTTCTGGTGCACGGTCAGCTCGCCGTACAGCGAGAACGCCTGGGTCATGTAGCCCACGCGGCGGCGCGTGTCGATGTCGCGCGGGTCCACGGGCTGGCCGAACAGCCAGGCCTGGCCCTCGCTGGCCGGCAGCAGGCCGGTCAGCATCTTCATGGTGGTGCTCTTGCCGCAGCCGTTGGAGCCCAGGAAGCCGAAGATCTCGCCGCGGCGGATGCGGAAGGACACATGGTCCACGGCGACGAAGTCGCCAAATCGCATGGTCAGGTCCCTGGCCTCGATGGCGATGTCGTCCTCGCCGCCCTCGGGCAGGGGGGCGATGGTCACGGGCGCATGGCCGCGCTTTTTCTCTTCGGGCAGCAGGGCGATGAAGGCCTCTTCCAGCGAGCGGCTGCCCGTGCGCTGCAGCAGCTCGGCCGGCGTGCCCGTGGCCAGCACGCGGCCCTCGTCCATGGCCACCAGCCAGTCGAAGCGCTGGGCCTCGTCCATGTAGGCCGTGGCCACCAGCACGCTCATGCCGGGGCGCTGGCGGCGGATGCGCGCGATCAGGTCCCAGAACTGGGCGCGCGCCAGCGGGTCCACGCCCGTGGTGGGCTCGTCAAGAATGAGCAGGTCGGGGTCGTGGATCAGCGCGCAGCACAGGCCCAGCTTCTGCTTCATGCCGCCCGACAGCTTGCCGGCTGGCCGCTCCAGGAATTTGCGCAGGCCCGTGGCCTGGGTGAGGTCGTCGATGCGCCGGCGCCGCTCGGCCGCGTCATGGCCGAACAGGCGCGCGAAGAACTGCAGGTTCTCCTCCACCGACAGCGTGGGATAGAGGTTGCGCCCCAGGCCCTGCGGCATGTAGGCCACGCGCGGGCAGACGGCCTCGCGGTGCCGGCGCTGGGCCATGTCGCCGCCCAGCACCTCGACGCTGCCTTCCTGGATCTTGCGCGCCCCGGAGATCAGCGCCATGAGGCTGGACTTGCCCACGCCGTCCGGCCCGATCAGGCCGACCATGCGGCCTTCGGGAATGTCCAGGTCGATGCCCGCCAGCGCCTCGACCTGGCCATAGCGCTGGTGCACGCCCTTCAGGCGCACGACCCAGCCGCTGGCGTGGGGCGTCGTGCTCTCGCTCATTGCGCGGGCTGGGCTGGCAGCTTGATGGCCAGGTTGGCGGGCCACTCATGGCTGGCATCGGTGCGCAGCCAGGCCATGCCGGGCACGCCGGTCTTGACCTGTTCCAGATGGCGGCGCAGCAGCTCCGGCGGGATCTGGGCGCGCACGCGGAACATCAGCTTCTGGCGCTCGCTGGCGGTCTCCACGGTCTTGGGCGTGAACTGGGCCTGGCTGGCGACGAAGGAGACGCGGGCCGGGATCACGTACTCGGGCGCGGCGTCCAGCACCAGGCGCACCTCGCTGCCCAGGGCGATGCGCCCGGCGGCGGTCTCGGGCACGAAGAAGGTCATGTAGACATCGGACAGGTCCAGCAGGTTGAGCACGCGCCCGCCTGCGCCCAGCACCTCGCCGGGCTGGGCCACGCGCAGCTGCACGCGGCCATCGCGCGGGGCCTTGAGCACGCCGTCGTCGATGTCGGCCTGCACGCGCGCCACCGTGGCCGTGGCCGCCTGCACCTGGGAGCGCACGCCGACCACCTGGGCCTCGGCCGCCTTCACGGCGGCCTGGGCAGCGGCGGCCTGGGCGCGCGTGGCGGCCAGCGCAGCCTCGCTGCCGCGCACGCGGGCGCGGTCGTCATCGAGCTCCTGCACCGAGGAGGCACCCTCGCGCGCCAGCGTTTCCGAGCGCTTGAAGCGGCGCTGCGCGGCGTCCACCTCGGTCTCGCGCTGCACGATCAGGGCCTGGGCGGCGGCCAGGTCGCTGCGGCGCAGGGTGACCTGGGCCTCGGCCGCGGCCACGCTGTGCTCGGCCTGCTGGCGCATGGCGTCGGCTTCCTGGCGCTGCGCGCGCAGGGTGTCGATCTGCATGCGCGCCACGGGCTGGCCGGCCTGCACGAAGTCGCCCTCGCGCACCAGGATTTCCTCCACGCGGCCGGGCAGCTTGGTGGAGATGTCGATCTCGGTGGCCTCGACCCGGCCGTTGCTGCCGACGAAGCCCTCGCCCGGGCCCTTGGGCGTGAAGGTCTTCCAGGCCCACCAGGCCACGAGGGCCAGGACCGCCACGGCGGCGATCGGCACGATCTTGTTCTTCAGAGAGGTGTTCTTGTCCATGGGCGGGTCCGGAGGCTTCAGGAATTCGGGGGATCGGCAGGCGTGGCCGGCACGGTGGCGGGCAGCGCGGCAGGTTCCGCGCCGCTGCCGCCGCCCAGGGCGGCATACAGGCCCACCTGGCTGGACAGCAGGGCGCGCCGCGCCTGCACCAGCTGCTGGCGTGCGGCCAGCAGGTCGCGCTGGGCGTCCAGCACCTCCAGGTAGGCGGCCGAGCCGTTGTCGTAGCGCAGCTGCGCCAGCCGCGCGCGCTCGGCCTGGGCCTGCACGGCGGTGCGCTGCACGGTGATCTGTTCGGACAGCCAGCGGCGCGCGGCCAGGCCGTCGGCCACCTCGCGGAAGGCGGTCTGTATGGCTTTCTCGTACTGGGCCACGGCCATGTCGCTGCGGATCTCGCCCAGCTCCAGGTTGGCGCGGCGCCGGCCGCCGTCGAAGATGGGCAGGGACACCGTGGGCACGAAGGCCCAGGCGCGGCTGCCGCCGTCGAACAGGCCGTCGAGTTCGGCGCTGGCCGTGCCCCAGCGGGCCGTGAGCGCAATGCGCGGGAAGAAGGCGGCGCGCGCCGCGCCGATCTGGGCCCGGGCCGCGCGCAGCTGGTGCTCGGCCGCGGCAATGTCGGGCCGCGCCGTGAGCAGTTCCGAGGGCAGGCCCGGCCGCAGCTCGGCCAGCACCAGGGCGTCGTCAAAGGGTGCGGCGGCGGGCAGCGGGCCCGGGTGGGCGCCGACCAGCTGGGCCAGGGCATGCAGCTGCTGCGCGCGTGCCAGCTCCAGCTGGGCCAGCAGGGCCTGCGCCTGGGTCAGCAGGGTCTGGACCTGGGCCAGTTGAAGGCGCGAGCTGGCGCCCACGGCCTCGCGGCGCGTGAAGATGCGAAAGGATTCCTGGCGCGTGGCCAGCGTCTCGCGCGCAATGGCCACGCGCTCGTCCAGCTCGCGCAGGCCCAGGTAGCCGTCGGCCACCTGGGCGATCAGCGCGGTCTGCACCGCGTGGCGGCCCGCATCGCTGGCCAGCCAGGTCTGCAGGGCCGCGTCCTTGAGGCTGCGCACGCGGCCCCACAGGTCCAGCTCCCAGCTGCTGAAGCCGACCTCGGCGCGGTACTCGCCGCTGACCACGGAGCGGCCCGAGAGGTTGAGATCGCCAGGCACGCGCGCCCGTGCAGCCTGGCCGCCCACGCCAATGGCCGGGAACAGCTCGGAGCGCTGGATCTGGAAGGCCGCGCGCGCCTCTTCGGCGCGCAGCGCGGCCACGCGCAGGTCGCGGTTGTGCTCCAGCGCGGTGGCGATCAGCTGGCGCAGCACGGGGTCGGTGAAGTACTCGCGCCAGGGCAGGCCGGCGGCGGCGACACCCTGGGCGCCCGCCTGCAGATGGGCAGGCCAGGCCTCGGGCGTGGGCAGGGGCGGCGGCTCGTGCGGCGGCGCCAGGGAGGCACATCCCGCCAGGGCGGCGGCCAGTGCGGCTGCCAGCGCGGCGGCGGCGGTTCGGGGGAATGGGAGGGTCATCTGCAGTGCTGCGGGGTGCCGGTGCGGCAGCCGCTAGTTGAGGATGTGGTGGCCGCCATCGACATACAGCGTGCAGCCCGTGATGGCGCGCGCCCCGTCCGAGGCCAGGAAGGCGCACAGCGGCCCCACGTCGTCGGGCTGCAATTCGCCGGCAATGGGCGAGCGGCGCACGCTGTCGGCCACGAGTTCATCGAACGCGGCAATGCCCGAGGCCGCGCGCGTGGCGATGGGCCCGGGCGAGACGGCATTGACGCGGATGCGCGAGGGGCCGAGCTCGGCCGCCAGGTAGCGCGTGGTGGACTCCAGCGCGGCCTTGACCGGGCCCATGATTCCGTAGTGCGGCATGACCTCGCTGGCGCCCAGGTAGCTCAGCGTCATGAGGCTGCCGCCGCTGGCGGCCATCAGCGGCTCGGCCAGGTGGGCCATGCGGATGAAGGAGTGGCAGGAGATGTCCATGGCCAGCGCAAAGCCCTCGCGGGAGCTGTCCACCACGCGGCCCTGCAGGTCCGCGCGCGGGGCGTAGGCCACGGCGTGCAGCACGAAGTCCAGCCGGCCCCAGCGCACGGCGGCGGCATCGAACAGCGCGCGCATCTGCTCGTCGTCGCCCACGTCCAGCGGCATGCGCAGCTCGGCACCGATCTCGTCGAGCAGGGGCTCCACATGCGCCCGGGCCTTGTCGTTCTGCCAGGTCGCGCCGATCTCGGCGCCCGCCGCATGCATGGCCCGGGCACAGGCCCAGGCAATGCTGTCGCGGTTGGCGATGCCGACGATCAGGCCTTTTTTGCCAGGCAATAGCGTCATCTCGAATGCTCCAGATCAGAAGGTCTGCCGGGAAACAGGCCGCCTTGGGGCGGCTTCGTCAGGAATCACGGGGCCATGGCGCGGCATTGCCGACATATGCGCCACGGCGAATTTTTGTATTTCCTGTGACTACGAAGCTTTTGATAGCTTGTTTTGATGCATGCAAATCAAAGGTTTGCATGCCAATATCGTCTCCTGGTCTTTTTCATTCTATCTATGTTGCACTGCAGCGACCGATTTTGGCGATGCCGTTTCGTTATATCGATGCAGTTCACTCCATAGTCTTGACTCAGGTCAAAGAGGGCTGCCTCACGGGGAGAATGCCGCTTGCCGCCGGTTGCTGTGCCCAGTAGAGCAATGGTGTCTTTTTGCGCCAACAGCCGAGCATTCCCTGTATTGGCCGGATTTCAATGAATACAAGGTATTCACACCATATTGGTGCATGGGAGGTAAAGAAAACCGGAAATCTGCCGATGGTCCGTGGACAGAGAAAATCCCCTGCCTGCAAAGGCCTGGGGCCGCCATTCAGTCAAGACAAGACCGAAGGAAGACGATCAATCCATGACCAGCATTTCATCCACCGGCGCCAGCTTTGCCGCCAGCGCAGCGGGCATGCGGCCCACGGTGTCCGTGAGGTCGTCAGCGACCACGGCAGCCGCTGCACCCGCCGACCCGGGCACGCAGGTCACGCTGGGCCAGTCCACAGGGTCCAGCGTCATCTATGCCAAGCCGCAGCCCGTGGAACCGGGGCAGTTCAGGCTGACCCGGGCCTGGGCCTCGCAAGACAGGGACGACATCAGCACCCTGATGGCGCGCAACCTGGGCCTGGGCCCGTCGGCCAGCCTGGCCGACCGCTGGCGCGGCCTGGGCGGCGCCCTGCTGTCGCGCTTTGCGGCCACGCCGTCGGACTACCAACAGACGGTGGCGGAGTACCAGGCGCCCACGGCGGCCGACTCCGTCGCAGGCAGCGCGGATGCGCAGGCCCTGGACAAGTCCGCACTGAGCGATGTGTCCGTGGGCGCTGCCACCGTGAGCCTGAAGATCCGCACGCAATCGGGCCAGACCGTGGAGCTGCGGATTGCCACGAACGACGGCAGCGAAGCGGGCAGCAGCAGCGGGCTGCGGGTCGAGGTCAAGAGTTCCGGCACCTTGAGCCAGGCCGAGAGCGCGGCCATTGCCCAGCTGGCCGACGGGCTGGACGAAGCGCTGGAAGGCCTGGGAAAGCCGGGCAAACCCCAGCTGGAACTGGGCAAGCTGATGGACTTCGACCGCAGCGTGCTGTCCGGCCTGGACCTGGACATCAAGAACCCCAAGCCTTCGCAGCCCCTGTCCTCGTTCAGCCTGCATGTGGGTCCCGATGGCAGATCGGTGGCGATGAAGGGCGCGGCGGGCGAGCTGGCCGTCAACCTGGAGTCCGACGCGCCCGCAGGCGCCAGCGCGTCGCAGCGCCAGGCCGCGCTGGACCAGCATCTGAAGCGCTTTGATGCCGCCGCGCAGCGCGGCCGTGCGGATGCGGCGCTGGTGGACATGTTCAAGAGTGCCTTCAGTCAGCTGCACAACGCGCAGGCGCCGGCCGCGCCGGGCGCCATCGTCGCGCTCTCCGGGCTGGAGCGTTCCGTGCAGTCCCTGCAAAGCGGTCTGGCCGATTTCCAGGCCAGCTTCAGCGGTGATTTCGAGAACACCAATGAATTCGGCGCCGTGACCGAAATCGGCCGCGCCGAGTACCAGGTGGGCCAGAAGACCACCCGGCAGTCCCGCGGCAGGGAGGGCGAGTCGATCGCCCAGGTGGTGACCGAGTCCCTGAACGCCGAGTCCAAAAAGGCGCGCAACCGCAGCATGCTGGATTTGCAGTCGGGCAACTATGACCTGACCAAGGTGCAGGACAGCCGCACCATCACCACGCTGATCGAGACAGCCGGCAAGCAGGTCACCGGCGCGCTGCGCAAGACGCAGGAGCGCCAGATGCAGACGTGGGACCAGCTGGTGGAGCACCGCACCCAGCAGCACCGCGAAACGCCCGGTGGGCGCAGCTTCACTGAGCAACTCGCGTTGAGGTAGTCGCGCTGAGATAGTCGCGTTGAGGTAGTCGCGGCGCGGGCCGGGCCGTGTGTCGTCGTTGTGTCACAAAACTTCCGTATAAGAAGTTTTTTTGAACAAGACATGACAACGGCCCGCGCGTTCATGACCGAATTTCATCTTGCCGTCATCCAGGGCGGAGCCACTCAATGAACGCGCGCCGTGCTTTGGCGGCGGGGCTGGCGGCGCTGCTGCTGGCGGCCGTGGGTGGCGGCGTCTGGTACTCGCGCACGGCCCTGGTGCAGGACCGCCAGGCGCAGCGGGCGCAGCAGCAGTCCGTGACGGCACGCGGCCTGATCGGCTCCGAGAAGGAAGCCTTCTTCCAGGACGAGCGCGTGCGCGACGTGCTGGCGCGCCACGGCGTGACGGTGACGGTGCAAAAGGCCGGCTCGCGCAGCATTGCCAACAGCTACGACCCCAAGCAGTACGACTTCGGCTTTCCCTCGGGGGCGCCGGCTGCGGCCCAGCTCAAGGCGGCGGCCAGGGCCGCCACGGTCTACACGCCGTTCTACACGCCCATCGTGTTCGCCAGCTGGCGGCCCATTGCCGAGATCCTGATCGCCAACGGCGTTGCGCAAAAGCAGGGCGACTTCTTTTACGTGACCGATCTTCCCGCCCTGCTGGCCATGGCCGGCAAGGGCACGCGCTGGCGTGACCTGAAGGCCTCCGGCGCCTTTGCCACCGGCAAGGCCGTGCTGCCCGCCAGCACCGATGTGCGCAGCTCCAACAGCGCGGCCATGTACCTGGCGCTGGCCAGCTATGTGCTCAACGGCCAGCAGGTGGTGCAAAGCCCGGCCGACCTGGAGCGCGTGATGCCGCAGGTGGCGCCGCTGTTCCTGCGCCAGGGCTTCCAGGAAAGCTCGTCGGCCGGGCCGTTCGAGGACTACCTGGCCCTGGGCATGGGCAAGGCGCCGCTGCTGGTGGCCTATGAATCGCAGCTGGTGGAGTTCCTGCTGCGCCACCCGCAGCGCAGGAGCGGCGAGATGGTGATGCTCTACCCGCAGCCCACGCTGTATTCCAAGCATGTGCTCGTGCCCTACACGCCTGCGGGCGATCGCGTGGGCCAGCTTCTCGAATCCGATCCGCAACTGCGCGCATTGGCGCAGGAATACGGCTTTCGCACCGGCGGCGACACGCACGGGCCCGAGCGCTGGGCCGGGCAGGGCGTGCTGGCGCCCGCGCAGCTGGTGGAGGTGATCGAACCGCCCAGCCAGGAGTGGCTGGAGCGAATGATCGTGGACATGGAGCAGCGCTTCAAATGACCGAACGTTCCAGGAGCAACCGATGAGCAACACCCCCCAGACCACCACGGCCAGCGCCGCCGTGGCCGTGCCTGCACAGGAGCAGGATTTCGTGCTGGAGCCGCCCGCGCCCGCCCTGCCCGTGCCCATCGAGTCGGCCAGCGGCAAGGTCCGCCTGAAGGCCGAGGAAGTGCAGCAGCTGGACGCGCAGGTGGCGCAGTTCATCGACGACATCACCGCCAACGACAGCCAGTCGCCCGCCTTCAAGGGCGCGGTCGAGCGCATCCACGGCATGGGCAACAAGGAGGTGCAGGCCGCTGCGGCCGTCTCCAACCGCATGCTGGAGCGCCCCGTCAAGACGCTGAACAACGGCCTGTTCGACCAGGGCAGCCAGATCGGCCAGGGCCTGATCGACCTGCGCCGCCAGGTGGAGGCGCTGGACCCCTCGCGCCAGGATGACCTGTTCAAGCCGCGCAAGCTGCTGGGCCTGATCCCCATGGGCAACAGGCTGGTGGACTACTTCGACAAGTTCCAGTCCAGCCAGAGCCACCTGAACGCCATCATCGACAGCCTCAAGCGCGGCAAGGACGAGCTGCTGCGCGACAACGCCGCCATCGAGCAGGAAAAGGCCAACCTGTGGGGCCTGATGGAGCGGCTGGAGAAATACATCCACATTGGCAAGAAGCTGGACGCGGCGCTGGAGGTCAAGGCGGCGCAGCTGGACGCCAGCGACCCTGAAAAGGCGCGCGTGGTGCGCGAGGACATGCTGTTCTACGCACGCCAGAAGGTCACCGACCTGCTCACCCAGATGGCGGTGAACGTGCAGGGCTACCTGGCGCTGGACCTGGTGCGCAAGAACAACCTCGAACTGGCCAAGGGCGTGGACCGCGCGACCACCACCACGGTCTCTGCCCTGCGCACGGCCGTCATCGTGGCGCAGGCGCTGGCCAACCAGAAGCTGGTGCTGGACCAGATCACGGCGCTGAACACCACCACGGGCAACCTGATCGCCGGCACCAGCGAGCTGCTGCGCGAGCAAAGCGGGAAGATCCACGAGCAGGCGGCCGGCAGCACCATCGACATCGCCAGGCTGCAGCAGGCCTTCGGCAACATCTACCAGACCATGGACGCCATGGCCGACTTCAAGGTCAAGGCCCTGGCCTCCATGCAGACCACGGTGGACACGCTGTCGCAGGAGGTGGACAAGTCCCGCGCCTATCTTGAAAAGAGCCGCCGCGAGGACGTGCGCGAGGCGCTGCAGGCGCCCGCCGGCGAGGTGGTGCTGTGAGCATGTTCCGGCGCCTGGCGGCCTGGTGGCTGCTGGGCCTTGCGCTGGTCCTGGCCGGCTGCGGCAAGTCGCCCGAACCCGCGCCGCAGGCCGCCGCAAAGGCCGATGCGCCCGCCGGTCCCCAGGGTGCGTTCACCGTGCTGGCCGGCTCCGAACTCAAGGACGTGGCGCCCGCGCTGGAGCAGGCCGCCACGGCGGCGGGCGTGCCGCTCAAGCTCAGCTATGCAGGCACGCTGGAGATGGTCGAGCGCATCAATGCGGGCGAGCAGTACGACGCCATCCTGCCGCCCAATGGCGCCTATCCCGCGCTGGCGCTGGCGAACAAGCCGCTGGCGCGCGAAAAGCTTTTCTACTCGCGCGTGGCCCTGGGCGTTAAGGTCCCCGTGCTGCACAAGCTGGGCTGGGACAAGGCCCCGCCCACCTGGGCCGACATCGCACGCGCTGCCGCCCAGGGCCGGCTGCGCTACGGCATGACCAATCCGGCCAGTTCCAACACCGGCATGAGCGCGCTGTTCGCCGTGGCCTCGGCCGTGGCCGGCAAGACCGAGGACCTGGACGCCAGGGAAGTCAATGCCAAGGTGCTCAAGGACTTCCTGTCGGGCCAGAAGCTCACCGCCGGCAGCTCCGGCTGGCTGGCCGAGGCCTTCGAGCGCGAGCCCGGCGCCGTCGATGCGCTGGTCAACTACGAGGCCGTGATCCTGCGCCTGAACGAGAAGCTGCCCGCCGCCGACCGGCTCACTCTGGTCTACCCGCGCGACGGCGTGATCTCGGCCGACTATCCGCTGATGCTGCTCAACGCTGCGCGGCGCGCAGACTATGACCGGCTGGTCGCCCAGTTCAAGGCCCCCGCCTTCCAGGGCCAGCCGCTGCGCCAGGCCCAGCTGCGCCCCGCCAGCCCCGAGGCACAGGCCAGCCAGGCGCTGCCCACGGCGCCCGTGGTGGAGTTGAGCTTTCCGAACCGGCTGGAGGTGATCGATGCCGTGCTCTCGGCCTACCAGAGCGATCTGCGCCGCCCGGCCACCAGCATCTTCGTGCTGGACGTGAGCGGCTCCATGAAGGGTGCGCGGCTGGCGCAGATGAAGGAGGCGCTCAAGCTGCTGTCCGGCGCCGAGGCATCGGCCGCCAGCCAGCGCTACGCCGCCTTCCAGGCGCGCGAGCGCGTGCTGCTGATTCCGTTCTCGGGCCTGGTCGGCCAGCCCGCGCGCGTGCAGTTCGCGGCGGGCGACCTGCAGGCCGCAAGCGCCCAGGTGCTGGCCTATGCCGACAGCCTGGTGGCCGACGGCGGCACGGCCATCTACGACGCGCTCACGCTGGCCCAGCAGCAGGCACGCCAGGAACTGCGGGCCGATCCCGAGCGCTTCGTCAGCATCGTGCTGCTGACCGATGGCGCCAACACGGCGGGCCGCGACTGGGCCGCATTCGAGCGCGAGCAGCGCATGGCGCGCGACGGCGGCGCGCCGCTGGTGCGCGTCTTTCCCATCATCTTTGGCGAGGCGCAGTCCGGCGAAATGCAGGCCCTGGCCGCGCTGACGGGCGGGCGCGCCTTCGATGCGCGCAACACCGGCAAGAGCGGACTGCCGCTGGTGTTCAAGGAAATCCGGGGCTACCAGTGACAGCGCCGCCACCGATCGGACCCGCCTGATGCGCCGCCTGCAGCTTTTCTTCTATGGCAACGGCAACCTCGCCGGCCTGGCGCTGGCCCTGCTGGGGCCGGTGCTGCTGTTTGCCGGCGTGATCGGCGGCGGCTGGGGCTGGATCACGCTGGGCCTGTACGTCGCGGGCCTGCTGCTGGGCTGGGCCCTGCAGCCCGCGGGCGCCAGCTTCGAGCGGGCGCTGCAGCAGCACTGGAGCGCCGAGGACATCCGCGAACGCATCGACGAGCTGGTGCAAAAGGCCCGCCCGATGCTCACGCCCGAGATGCAAAAGCACCTGGACAGCGTGCGCGGCTCGGTGCACGAGGTGCTGCCCTCGCTGGCCGAGGCCGGCCCGGTCTTCAACGACGGCCTGTTCACCGTGCGCGAGACGGTGCTGCAGTACCTGCCCGCCACGCTGTCGCACTATGCGGCGCTGCCGCCGCTGTTCCGTGTCACCCAGCCCGTGCAGGACGGCAAGACGGCCAGGCAGCTGCTGACCGAGCAGCTGGCGCTGCTGGCCGGGCAGATGCAGCAGGTGGTGGCCCATGTGGCGGCCAGCGATGCGCAGGCGCTGCTGGCCAACGGGCGCTTTTTGAAGCAGAAGTTCGACCGGCCGGATTTCTTGAAGTGAGGCGCCTGCAGGGTCGTCCCGCCACGCTGCGCGGACCCTGTGTTAGCATGCTTCGCCATGCAGCCTGCTGCATTCCCGTCTTCCAGACACCTGAACTCTCGATCCAAGACAGCCATGAACGGTACGCCCGTTTCGATCATCGTTGCACAGTGGTGGCGCTTCCAATAAGGAAGCGGCACGTCGTCGCGGTTGCGTACCGCACCTTGCCGCCGTGACGGCAGCAAGGCTCACTCAGCAGATGGCTCCCCGGCACGGCGGCTCCCAGAACCCAGGAGATTGCCCAGATGCCCTCAGATTCCCCCTTCCAGACCCAGGCAGCATTGCGCGCATTCCCGCGCCAGCCTTCGCTGCGGCATGCCCGTGCCACCCGTTTTTCCCTTTGAGACCCAGGAGCCGGTATGACCAGACTGCTGATGATCGACAACTACGACAGCTTCACCTACAACATCGTCCAGTACTTCGGCGAGCTGGGTGCCGATGTCACCGTGGTGCGCAATGACGAGGCCACGCTGGACGAGGTGATCGCCCTGGTCGAGCGCGAGAAGATCGACCGCCTGGTGATCTCGCCCGGCCCCTGCTCGCCGGCCGAGGCCGGTATTTCTGTGGCGGCCATCCAGCACTTCGCGGGCCGCCTGCCCATCCTGGGCGTGTGCCTGGGCCACCAGAGCATTGGCGCGGCCTTCGGCGGCGACATCGTGCGCGCGGGCCAGCAGATGCATGGCAAGACCAGCGTCATCACCACCGACCGCAAGGGCGTGTTCGCCGACCTGCCCGAGCAGTTCACGGTCAACCGCTACCACTCGCTGGCCATCGCGCGCTCCAGCCTGCCCGAATGCCTGGAGATCACGGCCACCAGCGAGGACGGCGAGATCCAGGGCGTGCGCCACACCAGCCTGGCCATCGAGGGCGTGCAATTCCACCCCGAGAGCATCCTCACCGAGCATGGCCATGCCATGCTCAAGAATTTCCTGGAACAGAAGGCCTGAGCAGGCCGGCACCCAACCGAGACACCGCAATGACCCAGATCACCCCCCAGGAAGCGCTGCAGCGCACCATCGAGCACCGCGAAATCTTCCACGACGAGATGCTGCACCTGATGCGCCTGATCATGCGCGGCGAGCTGTCGCCCGTGATGACGGCGGCCATCGTCACCGGCCTGCGCGTGAAGAAGGAGACCATCGGCGAGATCACGGCCGCGGCCGAGGTCATGCGCGAGTTCTCCAACAAGGTCCATGTGGAGGACAAGCGCCACCTGGTGGACATCGTGGGCACGGGCGGCGACGGCGCCAACACCTTCAACATCTCCACCTGCTCCATCTTCGTGATCGCGGCGGCGGGCGGCAAGGTCAGCAAGCACGGCGGGCGCAGCGTCAGCAGCAAGAGCGGCAGCGCCGACGCCATGGAGGCGCTGGGCGTCAACATCCAGCTCAGCCCCGAGCAGATCGCGCGCAGCATCGCCGACGTGGGCATCGGCTTCATGTTCGCGCCCAACCACCACCCGGCCATGAAGAACGTGGCGCCCGTGCGCAAGGAGCTGGGCGTGCGCACCATCTTCAACATCCTGGGCCCGCTGACCAATCCGGCCAGCGCGCCCAACATCCTCATGGGCGTGTTCCACGAGGACCTGGTCGGCATCCAGGTGCGCGCGCTGCAGCGCCTGGGCGCCGAGCACGCCATCGTGGTCTATGGCCGCGACGGCCTGGACGAGATCAGCCTGGGCGCGGGCACCCTGGTGGGCGAGCTCAAGGACGGCGTGGTGCGCGAGTACGAGATCCATCCCGAGGACTTCGGCCTGCGCATGGTGGGCACGCGCGCCTTCAAGGTGGACAATCCCGAGGAATCCAAGGCCATGCTGCTGGGCGTGCTCCATGGCGAAAAGAGTGCCGCGCGCGACATCGTCTGCCTGAACGCGGGTGCCGCCCTGTATGCGGCCAACGTGGCCTCCAGCATCGAGGACGGCATGGCCCGCGCCCAGGCGGCGCTGGACAGCGGCGCTGCCCTGGCCAAGCTCAACGAACTCGTGGCCTACACGGCCCGGCTGACGGCCTGAGCCGCGCAGCCCCCATCGACCACCGAATACAAGAAACCAAGGAAAGCAACGTGTCCGACATCCTCAAGCAAATCTGCGACGTGAAAGTGCAGGAAGTGGCGGCCGCCCAGAAGCGCATGCCCTTCGCGGACATGCGCCGCGACGCCGAAAGCCGCGTGCTCACGCGCGACTTCGTGGGCGCGCTGCGCGCCAAGATCGCCGCCGGCCAGGCCGGCGTGATCGCCGAGATCAAGAAGGCCAGCCCCAGCAAGGGCGTGATCCGCGAGGACTTCATCCCCGCCGACATCGCGCAAAGCTATGCCGATGGCGACGGCAAGGGCGTCAGCGCCGCCTGCCTCTCGGTGCTGACCGACAAGCAGTTCTTCCAGGGCAGCGTGGACTATCTCAAGCAGGCGCGCGCCAGCTGCCACCTGCCCGTGCTGCGCAAGGACTTCATGGTCGATCCCTACCAGATCTACGAATCGCGGGCCATGGGCGCCGACTGCGTGCTGCTGATCGCCGCCTGCCTGGACGACGCGCAGATGGCCGAGATGGAACAGATCGCCCACAGCCTGGACATGGCCGTGCTGGTCGAGGTGCACGACGGCGCCGAGCTGGACCGCGCCCTGCGCCTCAAGACCCCGCTGGTGGGCATCAACAACCGCAACCTGCGCAGCTTCGAGGTCAGCATCCAGACCACGCTGGACCTGCAAAAGAACGTGCCCGCCGACCGCCTGCTGGTCACCGAGTCGGGCATCGGCAGCCGCGAGGACGTCAAGGCCATGCGCGATGCCGGTATCCACGGCTTCCTGGTGGGCGAGGCCTTCATGCGCGCCAAGGAGCCGGGGGAGGCGCTGGCCAAGCTGTTTGCCTAAGACGCGTCGTTGTGCGGGCCGGCCGGTGAATCCGGGGTCCGCACGATGCGCACCACCCCGAGCTTGAGCCCCAGCATGGCCAAGATGCGGTTCATGGTCTGCACGCTGCCTTCGCTGCGCTCCTGCTCGATGTCCTGCAGCGTTCTATAGGAAACGCCGCAAAGCTTGGCCATCTCGGCCGTGGTCAGCCGCATGGTCTTCTTCAGATGCCGCACGGCCTGCGGCAAAGACCATTCGGGGTGGGCCAGCACATCGTCAATAGCCTGCCTGCGCAGCTCCAGCTGCTGGGCAATGGGAATGGGGGTGAAACGCTTGTCCATGGTCTTCAGCGCAGCGCAGCGAGCTCCTGCGCACGTGCCAGGAGGGCGGGACGCAGGTGGCCGAGAACCTCGGGCTCCAGCCCTAGCGCCAGACCGTCTGCGGCGATGCGCTCCAGCGCGGGAATCATGGCCTTGAGGCCTTTCACCAGTGGATCGCGCTGCAACGGATCCGACTGCGTGCCCCGGCGTTTTCGAGGGAGCTGCGCGGCCAGCGCACAGACGCTATCCAGCACACGGCCCCAATCGGGCCGGCCGCCCTGTTCATCCCGCCAGCGGATGCGTCGGGCAATGCCGTCCGGGTGGAGATACATGGGCGCAAAGTCGTACAGGGGCGTGAGCGCGATGCGGCCATCGAAACCGCGCTGCACGGCGGTGTTGCGCGCGTGGTTGTCCTTGTTGCCCAGGGCCAGGTTGGCAATGTCGCGTTTGATGTATTCGAGCACTTCCTGCTGCGGGTGGCTGCAGTGCCGCATCAGCTCCAGGCAGACCGTGTCATGGTCGGGCACGGCTTCGAAGCCTGGCATGCCGGTCAGCGTGGCAATGCTTTCCTGCGCCAGTCGCGTGACCGCGCCCCGGCGCACCTGCCGGTCAAACCGTCGTATGAACAGCGCACGCTGGTGCAACTCCAGCGGTGCATGCACCCGCAGTCCCAGATCGGCGGCCAGACGCATATAGGTAGCCTCATGCCTGAGGATGCAGGCCAGCTGCGGGTCGGTGCCGCGTCCGAACTTGACGATGTAGTGCTGCACCGCCTGCTCGTCCGCAAGGGTGTGGTCCAGGTACAGCAGACCATCCTGGGCGCGTGTCAGCAGCACCTTGGGCCACTCGCCTTGTATCCCGGAGGACCCGGCAACAAACAGGCCATGCGAGGCAAGGTACTCGGAGAACTCGTCGCCGCGTTGCGCAACCTCCTCGTCGGTGAACCCGCGCATGCCTCCCCCATGGTTGCCCAGCCATTGCGCCGCTTCCTTGACGCGCAGGTTTCCTATGGGGTTACCTGCCCCGGCCAGCAGCAACTGCCAGTCGGCAACCGCACCTGCCAGGGGAGATTGGCCCAGGCGTTGCAGCAGCTCGCGCCGACCAAAGCCTTGAGGCAGCATGTCGATCAGAAAGACTGGCCAATGCACCTGCTGCAGGGGCTCCAGCCCCACAGGCCAACGGGCACAAAGGGCGCGGGCATCGGTGGCGCCCGCATGCTGGACCGCCCAGTCCACGGTATAGCCCGAGTAGGTGCTGGCCTTCCAGCCTTCTCCTTGCTGCCCGCGCAGGTCCACGCTCGCGACGTCGTGCCAGGCGCTGCAGTGGTGCAGTTGTAGAGTGCAGTTTGCGGTCATTTACACGAAATTCTAGGTAAAGCATTGGGCTGACTCAAGGTTTTTCGTATGTTTTTCCGTGTAACCATTGTCTGTCTTTGGGGAACCATTGGAGGCGGACGTACCTCCCCGCCGCAGGGAAAGGTATGCTTGCCGTGATCCAACAGGCATGGCGCTTGCGCCCATGCATTTCAGCTGTACTTTTTTGAGGGAGGCTGCTGCCTCGGCATGTGGCGGCGGTGCCCCCATCCGCCATGGCCCTTCAAGACGACGCAATCGCCCCGGCGCAAGCCGACCAACTCCAATCCGCCGATCCCGCCGACTGGCCCGTTGCGCCCGACTGGCAGCCCCTGGTCGAGGACTTCTTCGCGGGTGCCACGGGCCAGCAGCTGCTGACCTTTCTGCACCAGCGCCTGGAAGCCGGCGCGGTGATCTTTCCGCCCCAGCCGCTGCGCGCGCTGGAGCTGACACCGCCCGATGAGGTGCGCGTGGTCATCCTGGGGCAGGACCCCTACCACGGCCGGGGGCAGGCCGAAGGCCTGTCGTTCTCGGTGGCGCCGGGCGTGCGCATGCCGCCCTCGCTGCAGAACATCTTCAAGGAGATGCAGCGTGACCTGGGCGTGCCCTTCCCGCCGTTCCCCAACCCGGGCGGCAGCCTGGTCAAGTGGGCCAGGAACGGCGTGCTGCTGCTCAACACCTGTCTCACGGTGGAGGAAGGCCAGGCGGCCAGCCACTCGGGCAAGGGCTGGGAGCTGCTGACCGATGCGGTGATCCGACACATCGCCCAGGGCAAGCGCCCCGTGGTCTTCATGCTCTGGGGCAGCCATGCGCAGTCCAAGCGCGCCTTCATTCCGGCCGACCGGGGCCATCTGGTGCTGACCAGCAACCATCCCTCGCCTCTGTCGGCGCTGCGCCCGCCCGTGCCCTTCATCGGCAACGGGCACTTCGGCAAGGCGCGCGACTTCCGCGCCCAGCACGGCTACTGAGCGGCCCGCTCGGGGCGTGGCTCCACGATGGGGAACACGCTGTCGAAGCGGTCCAGCATGGACATGAGCGCCGTCACCTTGGAGGCGTCGCCCTCGATGCGCAGCTGGCCGCTCTTGATGGCCTCGGCCATCGTGGTCTCCTGGCCTGCAATGGCGTCCAGCGTGGCGCGCGTCAGGCGCAGGCTCGCGTGGGCGGCGGGCGCAAGGCCCGGGCTCTGGGTGAGGGCGCTGTTCTCCAGGTTCAGGCTGCGCTGCTCGCCGGTGTCGGTGAAGGTCCAGTTGAGCACGATGCGCTGGCCTGCGGCCTTGCCGGCGTCCAGCCGCACGCCCAGGTAGTCGAAGAACATCTCCAGCGGCAGGCTGCGCACCAGGTCGCGCGCGGCGCTGCCGGGCCTGGGCAGTTGGGGCACGCCCTGGCGCAGCTCCGCCGCGCCCTGCAGGAAGGCGTTGCGGGCCGTGGCCGATTCCATCTGGTAGCCCAGCTGTTCATAGGCATTGGCGGCCAGGCGGCGCGCGGCCTGGTTGGCCGGGTCGGCAAAGACCAGCTGCGAGGCGATCTGCGCCACCCAGCGGTATTCGCCGCGCTCGTAGTCGGCCTGCGCACGGCGCAGCACGGCGTCGGCGCCACCCATGTATTCCACGGTCTTGCGCGCCGCGGGCACGGGCGGCAGCGCCTCCAGCTGGGCCGGGTTGCCTTCGTAGTAGCCCAGGTAGTGCTGGTAGATGGCGCGTATGTTGTGGCGCAGGTGGCCGTAGAAGGCATGTGTGGCGCCGTCGCGGGCCAGGGATTCGGGCATCTTCAGCATCTCGGCGATCTCCGAGCCCACATAGCCGTGGTTCATGAGGCGCACGGTCTGGTCGTGCAGGTATTTGTAGGTGTCGCGCTGGCTGGCCAGCATGCGCTGCAGCCGGGGCTGGCCCCAGACCGGCCAGTGGTGCTGGGCGATCAGGATCTGTGCCTGGCCGCCATAGGCGTGCAGGGCGTCGTTCAGGTGGCGCGACCAGCCCAGCGCATCGCGCACCTGGGCGCCGCGCAGCGGCAGCAGGTTGTGCTGGGTGTGCACGGCGATCTCGGCCATGTTCAGCACCTTGAGCTGGGGGTAGTACATGATCATCTCGGCCGGCGCCTCGGCCCCGGGCGTGAGCGTGAATTCGATGTCCACGCCGTCGATGCGCAGGGTCTCGCGCGGCTTGTCGATCAAGCGCGTGGGCGCGATCAGCCCCATGGTGCCGGGCGCACCCGCCTTGCCCAGCCCTGCGTCCACCTGTCCCCTGGCATCGCGCGGCAGCAGCATGCCGAACTGGTAGAGCGCGCGCCGGCCCATGGCATGGCCGGCGATCACGTTCTCGCCCACGGCCTCGGCCATGAAGCCCGCCGGGGCGATGACCTGCACGCGGCCAGCATCCACCTCTTCCTGGCGCACCACGCCGCGCACGCCGCCGAAATGGTCCACATGGCTGTGCGAGTAGACGACGGCCACCACGGGCTTGCGCGGTCGGTGCTGGTAGTACAGATCCATGGCGGCCTGGGCGGTCTCGGTGTACATCAGCGGATCGACCACGATCAGGCCGGTCTCGCCCTCGATGATGCTCATGTTCGACAGGTCCAGGCCGCGCACCTGGTAGAGCCCGTCCGTCACCTGGAACAGGCCGCTGACGCGGTTGCGCTGTGCCTGGCGCCACAGCGCGGGGTGCACGGTGTCGGGCGCCTGGTCCTGCTGCAGGAATGCATAGGCCTGCATGCCCCAGATGGGCCGGCCCTGGGCATTGCGCACCACCAGCGCATCCGCCGAGGCGATCAGGCCGCGTTGCGCGTCCTCCATGGCCTGGGCGTCATCCTGAGGCTGCTGCGCCAGCGCAGCCTGCTGGGCCGCGCGCGTGGCCGCGCTGGCTGCCTGTGGCCGGGCCATGTCGGAGACCGGCAGGCTGCTGCCTGCGCAGGCGCTCAGCAGGGCGGCGGCGGCCAGGCAGGCCAGCAGGCGGCAAGGGCGCGCCAGCGCGCGGGGCAGGGGGTGTGAGGCTTGCATGGGAAGGTCTCCTGGCATGTGTTCGATGTCAGCGGCGAAAATACGCAGGCCCGCCGGCTGTGTCTGTCAGCCACCCGACATCCCTTTCCATGCAAGCTTCCCTCGCCTCTTCCTACCTGCCCACGCTGCGCGCCGGCCGCTGGTTCAGCGCATTGGCGCCGCAGTTTGCCGATTTGCTGCTGGCCCTGGCCCAGCCCCGCCGCCTGGAGGCGGGCGAAGCCCTGTTCCTGCGCGGCGATGCGCTGGAGGGCGGGCTGTTCGCCGTGGTCCGCGGCAGCGTCGGTTTCTCCGGTGTGGGCGGCCAGAGCGAGCAGGCGCGCGAGGCCCTGCTCACGCGCATGGGACCGGCCACCTGGTTTGGCGAGATCGCGCTGTTCGACGGTTCGCCGCGCACCCATGATGCCCACGCCATGGAGCCCAGCGAGGTGCTGCAGGTGCCACGCCAGCCGCTGCTGGACTGGCTGCAGCAGCATCCCGCGCACTGGCATGACCTGGGCGTGCTGATGTCGGGGCGCATGCGGGCGGCCTTCGCGGCGCTGGAGGATCTGGCTCTGCTGCCTGCTCCCCAGCGGCTGGCGCGCCGCCTGGTGGCCATGGCGCGCGGCTACGGCGAGCGGCTGGACGATGTGCCGGCCCGGCCGCGCCTGGATATCACGCAGGAGCAGCTGGCGCGCATGCTGTCGATCTCGCGCCAGACCACCAACGTGCTGCTGCAGGGCCTGCAGGCGCGCGGCCTCATCCGGGTGCAGCGCGGCGAGATCGAGATCCTGCAGTGGCAGGCGCTGTGCGCCGAGCGGTTCTGAGAAGGCCCGGTTGTGTGAGGGTCCATCAAGGCGGCGCTACGTGCTAACTGGCCGCCGTTTCAGACCACCAGCACGCCTTCCACGTCCTGCACCTTGCACCGCGCCAGTGCGAGATGGGCCTTGGCCCTGTCGAGCACCAGGTAGAGGAACAGTCCCTCGCGGTGGGCGCGCGCCTTCAGGGCGGGGTCATTCTGCATGGGGGCTGTCCTGCGACAGGGCTTCGATCTGCAGCAGCAGCAACTCGATCAGTGCCACCACCTGCGCGCGCTAGCGCACATCGGCCGGCACCACCGGGCATAGCAGGCCACGCGACTGCAGGTGCAGGGCAAATCCTTCGAGGTCGGGCCGGCCATGCCGGTCCATGCGGCACACGGCCACCACGCAGGCCGTGGTGCGCAGCGTGGCGGACAGGGCATTGATGTAGGTATCCAGGTCGCCCAGTGGGTCGGGCCGACTGTTGTCGATCAGCAGGATCACCTCCAGCGCGCCGTGCGAGAGGATGTTCCACATGAAGTCGAAGCGCTCCTGGCCCGGCGTGCCGTACAGGTGCAGTTTTTCGCCGTTGTCCAGGGTGAGTTCTCCGTAGTCCATGCCGGCGGTGGTCAGGGCCTTGTCCACTGCCGCATCGGTGTTGCGCACGTCGGTGCTTACCGGAGCGATCTCGCTGATGGCGCGTATGGCGGTGGTCTTGCCCGCGCCCGCGGTTCCGCAAATCAGGATCTTCAGCTCACTCATGCACGGAGGCTCTCGTCAATTGGGCCAGCCGCTGGCGGATGCGGTCGAGAATGCCCTGGGCAGGACCCGGGGCAGCGCTGCTGCGGGGTGCCGCGGCGGTCCAGCGCAGCAGGCCGATGGCATCGAGGCGGTTCAGGAAGGCCGCGCAGATCTCCGGCGCAAGGCCCGAGCGCCGGCACAGCGCCTGCAAGGTGGTCGGCCGGCCCGTCATCAACGTGGCCAGGCGCATGTGGTGCGCGCTTGTCAGCAGCCGCTGGGGGGGCCAGCGCAGCAGCTGCACCAGCATGTCGGTCGCCGCTGCCGGGTGGGGTGCCACCACCATGCGTTGCCCGGATGCCGTTTGGCGCACGGCCAGGGCGCGCAGGCCCATGGCATTGAGGCAGTCCTCCACCGCGTCGGCGCGCAGGGGCAGGCTCAGGTAGTCACCCGTGGGGCGGGTGCTCTGGGGCTGGCGGCCCACGCGCAGCGTCACCCGGCTGGACGGCGGCTCGTGCACGCCGTCATGCAGTACCACCAGGTCGGCCGAGGATTCCGTCCATTCCCAGCGGTGCTGCGTGCGGTGGTCCACCGGCCGCACGAAGGAGCGGAACAGCCTGGCGTCGCGGTCATCGAGGCCGCGCAGCGTGAAGGTGAGAGTGGCACGCTCATCCATGCCGCATTGCCTTCAGCAATTGCAGCCGCAACCGCAATTGCAGTTGCCTTGCCCGCAGGCTCCGGCCTGCCTGTTTCCTTGTGCCCATCACGTTGCCGTTTCCTGTCCTGAATGCGCCGCACGGCAAAGCAAGCCGCGCATGCCAATGATTTCAAAGGAGATGCGGGCGCATCATAGGAAGCGCTTGGAGCGGGAGCGGGCAGTTCGCCAGCGTGATTCGGAATCGTCCGATATGTATGGTGGATTCAACCGGTCAACGCAACACACTCATCAAACATTTCAGCAGGTGTTCTGAACCCCAGCGTCTTCCTGGGACGCTGGTTCAACTGCCTTGCAATCGCATCCAAGCTCTCCTGTGAGTAGCCCGACAGATCCAGGCCTTTGGGAAGGTACTGCCTGAGTAACCCGTTCGTGTTCTCGTTGGTGCCCCGTTGCCATGGATGGTGCGGGTCGCAGAAGTAGACCTGGATGTCGGTCGCCAACGTGAAGCGCTTGTGCCCCGCCATTTCCGAGCCGCGATCCCAGGTCAAGGAGCG
>NZ_JABEPN010000004.1:0-551270 GCF_018320755.1 Delftia sp. PE138
ACCAGCAGCGTTCCAGTCGCGCAGGCGGCGCCAGCAAGTCATGCCGCTGCCGTACCCAAGGGATTGGGGAAGGTCTTCCCACGGAATGCCTGTTTGCAACACAAACAGGATGCCGTTGAGGGCGGCTTCATCGCTGACTGCGAGCTTGCGCGCACCGCCTTTGGAGGAAGGTACGAAGGCTGGGATGAGAGGTTGTAGCTGTCGCCACAGTTCTTTGCTTACGGGTCGTCGTGCCATGAGGGCAGCGAGCATAACGCTCTGCGGGGGGCTTCTGACCAAGTGGTGTTAGCCGCTCTAAGAGGCACTGATCGCCTCGCTTGCATGCAGGCTACCAGATGATTTTCCGCTTGGGCGCACCCGACGGGCGCGGTTTGCAGGAAGAACTCCGATCAGTGCCGAGGCCTGCCCTGACGGGCCCTTCCATCGCGCCGCCCCCGCCGATGACGGTAACGGTCATGGTTGTGATGCCTGCAGGCACCGTGCAATGTTGGGGGCCGCCAGCGGCCGTTGTTGATTTGGTGTTTCTGCTCGCTTTTTTTTCCCTAGATGCCTAGAAATTGAAACGGTAATGATTCCTGAAACTGCCGCGTGGCATCGCCCGAGAAGGTGTGGTTCTGGTCTGGGCCCAGATCCAGCTTGAGAACCTTGCCGGTTTTCTGGCTGAAGTCGAGTGCCTTGAGGTCTATCCAGAAGGTATTTGGCGTCAACGCTGATTCGAAGAAGTAGAGCTTGCGCTGGTGGTCGAAAACGGTTCTCCAGCGGGTTGACGAGATATTGGGCTCCTCCGGCGTATTCAGGCCGTAGGGCACCGAGGCGTTGCGGATCACGCTGAAGACGCTGGCCAGCGCCTTGTTGGGGTCCTGACTTTTGGGGATGGCGTTGACGTAGAAGGATGCGCGGGCAAATCGATCGGCGGCGCGATTGGTGCCGGGCAGCATGGTGGTGCCGCCCACTTGCTGCCAATAGGTGTTGAGAGCCAACTGCTGATCAAACGTCGGTGAATTGGTCATGACCTGGTATTGCCGGCCGTGATGTATCACCTGCCGGCCATTGATGTACTCGACGATGGCGCTGTCGCCGCTGGCGTCGGACATCGAGAGATGCAGCGTCGTCAGCCGGTTCTCTCCGGGAACGTTGTCGGAGACGATGGTGAAAGGTTCTTTCTCCAGCGCCGCAACGGCTTCCTGGACGGTGGCGAAGTTGTCTAGCACGTATTGCGCCCAGGCTGCAATGGTCAGGCCAGGCTTGCTGCCCGCACCGAAGGCCGGGTATTGGGACTCCACCAGCCAGAGCAGGTTGGCGTTGAGGCCGGCTTCATTGACTCCATCGGTGGTGGAGACGTCATAGCCCGAGGTGATGACGCTCCCGTATTTGGACGTCCAGCGCAACGAGTTGGGGCCTGCCTTGCCTGAGCGCTCCATTCCACGCGGGAGCACCCAGAGATTGCTGACGATGTCGCTTTTCCAATCCATGGAGCGCGCGGTGACGACCTGGCCATTCGCACCAAGAAAGACAAGGCGGGTGCAGGCCCAGGTGCTGGGCAGGGCCGTAAGGCCGGCAATTCCCATCAGCAATGCGCCCACTACGGGGTGAATCTGCAGTCTGCGTTTCTTCATGGCAACTCCTTTGCAGGCAAATGGACTGGCGCAGTGTAGTGCGTCATTCGTACCCAGGTCAGAAATGGCCGCCTTGTGAAAAGGCGGGCCGGCAAACTGGCGGTCATTGGAGATGCCGCGCATGGGCCTGCGCGCATGCGGGTGCAGAGGGCACCGCTGTCAGATGGCGTGGCTGAACATGGGGCTGGCCAGCATCGCCACCGCAAAGGAGATGGCGCAGATTGCAGACCACAGGAAGACGAGGAAGAGGTGGCGCATCGTGCAGCTCTCGGGAGTGTTTGGTGGTTCTTGCCAGTTCAATTGCGGATGCGGTTCAGAATGCGCAGCCCGAGCATTGAAAGGCGTTGCAGCAGAGGCCGTGGCTCCATGCGCAGCAGCAACAGCTGCTGGCCGCCGCGCACGGGAAAGGCTTCCAGCAGGCTGCGGTGGTAGCGGGCATCCGGGTCCGGGTTGAAGCTTTCTGTGGGAACGACTCGATGCATCTTGTATCTCCGTCATGTGATTTCGGAAGCCTTTGGGGAGCGCGGCCTCTGACGGGATCTATTTCAATTGGTTTCGCGGCGTTTCCGTGCGGGTCAAGTTTGTGGCCGCATGTAGGCCGGGTCTGTACGCTGCGTATGTGTTTTGCGCACGCGCTGTGCGGCCTGTCCGCAGGTCTTCACAGGTGTGAGCAGCGCGTCTGCAACGGCTTTGCGGCGGCTGGCAGTCCCTAGAATTCGGGATCCCCATCTCATTTGCCAGGAGTTCCATGTCCTCCGTTCCCACGCTTCAGATCCGGCCCGTTGCACAGGCGGACCATCAGCAATGGCTTCCTCTTTGGCAGGGCTACAACGCCTTTTACGGGCGCGCTGGCGAGACGGCGCTGCCCGATGACATCACGCAGGCGACCTGGGAGCGCTTTCTCAATCCGCTGGAGCCGGTGTTTGCGCTGGTGGCAGAGAGCGAGGGTGAGCTGGTGGGCCTGGCGCACTACCTGTTCCACCGCAGCACGACGCGGCTGGAGCCCGTGTGCTATTTGCAGGATCTGTTTGCCGATGCACGCCGGCGCAAGCAGGGCATAGGCAAGTCGCTCATCCGCGCGGTCTACGAGCAGGCATCCCTGGCGGGAGCGCGCCGTGTCTACTGGCAGACGCAGTCTTCCAACGAAGCGGGCCGTGCGCTGTATGACCAGGTGGCCGAGCATCGTGGCTTCATCGTCTACGGGCACGAACTCCAGGGCAGAGCCTGACGCTTTGTTGTCGGGTTGGCGATCCAGAGAAGAAACCTGTTGAAACAGCGGGTGCGCGCAGCCGATGCAGGTCCGCCGGGGGGGCTTGGCAACCCTAGAATCACGCGTTGTCCTTTCGCTGCTTGCGCTGCACCCCCATGTCCAATCTCATCGTCCACGGCGGCACGCCCTTGCGCGGCCGCGTCGTTCCTTCCGCCAACAAGAATGCCGTGTTGCCGATCCTGTGCGCCACGCTATTGACCGATCAGCCGCTGCGGCTGCATGGCGTGCCGGACATCACCGATGTGCGCAAGATCCTGGACATCTTCCGCACGCTGGGCAGCGAGGTGCAGCTGGACGAAACCACACGCACGCTGCAGTTGCATCATCGCGATACGCGCTTTGATGCATCGTCGCATCGCCTGCCGGAGGAGATGCGCTCTTCCATCATGCTGGTGCCGCCGCTGCTGGCGCGCTTTGGCGTGGCGCGGCTGGAGGACAACGTCAAGGGCTGCACGCTGGGCGTGCGTGAGATCGATCCGCACGTGGACATCTTCCGCTCCTTCGGAGGTGAGGTGGAGCGCGCCAGCGGCTCGCTGCTGATCCACAGCGCACAGCCGCTCAAGGCCGTGCGCCACTGGCTGGACTACGCCTCCGTCACGGCGACAGAGAATTTCGTGCTGTGCGCCGTGGCCGCGCAGGGCGAGTCCATGCTGACCAATGCGGCCTGCGAGCCGCATGTGCAGGAGTTTTGCCGCTTCATGGTGATGATGGGTGCCGACATCGACGGCATCGGCACCTCGCGGCTGACGGTGCGTGGCGGCGCGCCGCTGAGCGGCGGCGAGTTCACCTTCGAGGAAGACTTCCACGAGATCACCACCTTTCTCGCGCTGGGCGCGATCACGGGCGGCGATGTGGAGGTGCGCAACAGCACGCCGGACAACTTTCCGCTGATCGACCGCACCTTCGCCAAGTTTGGCGTGCAGGTGGAGCACAAGAACGGCTGGTCACGCGCGCTGCGCTCGGGGCCGCTGAAGGTGCAGACGCCGTTCACCAGCAATGTGCTCACCAAGGTCGAGGCTGCGCCGTGGCCGTACTTTCCGGTGGATCTGCTGCCCATCTTCATTGCGCTGGGCGTGCATGCGCAGGGCAATGCGCTGTTCTGGAACAAGATCTACGACGGCGCGCTGGGCTGGACGGGAGAGCTGTCCAAGTTCGGCGCCCATGTGTTTTCTTCGGACCCGCATCGTGTGGTCACCTTCGGCGGCAATCCGCTGACGCCGGCCGTGGTGGAGAGCCCCTACATCATCCGCGTGGCGATTGCGCTGTTCATGGTTGCCAGCAGCATCGAGGGCCGCTCGGAGATCCGCAACGCCACGCCGATCCGCCGGGCGCATCCGCACTTCGTGGAGAACCTGCGCAGTCTGGGCGCTCGGGTGGAGTGGACCAACGAGGAGTGATGGAAAGCGGCGATGCGCAGGCTGCTAGGCCTGCGCCGCCGCATCCGAGAATCTCTTGGCCGCCCTGAGCAGGTAGCTCACGGCATAGAGGATGGGGTCGTCCGTCTCGTCGTCGTTCACGCGGTCAATGATTTCCAGCAGGCCCTGAAGATCGGCGGACATCTGTGGCAGCACGCTGCTGGCCAGGGCCTCCACCGGCTGCTCGGCAGCGGCGCGGTCCGCCTTGTGGTGATAGCCGCGCAGCAGGTCGCGGACACCGATAACCATGGCGCGGCTGGATCTTTCCACATGCATTTCCAGCACGCTCAGCGCTGCGCTGATGTGGCATAGCGCGTCTGTTGCCAGGGTCTCAGGGTCGGGCGGGCTGGCGACGGCCTGCGCAGGATGCACGGAGGCTGGCATGTCTGTGTCCGGCATGGTTCTGTCCTTGCGCAATGTGTCCTGGATTCAGGGCTGGTGGTTCGAGGGCGTGGATGTGGGCTTGCACAGCCCCCGGGCGGGTCGTTTCGAGTTTTATGCCAACTTGGAATCATGTCAACTAGGCATGAATCTGAATTTGCATCCGGCAGGTACCATCGCGCAATGCAACGCAAACCCTTTCCCAGCGAAACCCAGGAGCGCTTCATCGTCCGTTTTCCGGATGGCATGCGTGATCGCATCTCGGAAGCGGCAAAGGCCGGCCACCGTTCCATGAATGCAGAAATCGTTGCGCGCATACGGCGCAGCTTCGAATTGGACGAAGCCGGCGATGCCGACCAGGCCGGGGTCGAGCAGGGTGCGGCGGGATTGAGAGAGGAAATTTCGCGCCTGTGCCAGTTGCTGCAAGAGCACAAGGACGCTGCGGCAGGCCTGTTCGAGGCGCACAAGGAAGCGGTGGTGGACGAGGCGCTGAAACGCCTGCGCTCCGAAACAGGCATGGCGGCAGGCCGCGCTCCGGGGAAGAGATGAGGCTGTAGGCCTGAGACCACGCTCATCGTTGCCGAGAGCTGGCGCCTGTCCTTGCGGGGCGCGCTTATCGTTGCGTCGGGTCTGCAAGGATCCATCCCTTTTTTAGAAGCTCTTGCAGCAAAGGACGCAGCTATGAACACGGATCAGATCAAGGGCACGCTCAAGGATGCCGCAGGCAAGGTGCAGCAAAAGGCTGGCGAGTTGATCGACAGCCCCGAACAGCAGGCCAAGGGCATTGCCAAGCAGGTCGAAGGCACGGCTCAGAAAAAGCTGGGCGATGTGAAGGAAGCCCTGAAGGATGCGAAAAAGTAAGGCGCCCACGCTGCCTTGATGACGAACAAGCCCGCCACTCCCTGGCGGGCTTTTCTTTTCAGCGAGTTTTGACGGGCGCAAGCCCGAGCAAGGCGTTCCTTGCTTCCTTTATCAGGCGGTCTGGGGCAGCTTGCGGCCGGGGTCCGCGGCCACGTGCACACGGTCACGGCCTGCCTGCTTGGCGGAGTAGAGCAGGGCGTCGGCGCGCGTCAGCGCATCGGTCAGGGCGGTGTTGGCGGCCACGGGGGCGATGCCGAAGCTGATGGTGATCCGCTGGCCGGCTGCCAGCACATAGCCGTCCGCGCTGAGCTGAGCGCGTATGCGCTCGGCCACGCGCTCGGCCTCCTCGGGCGTGGTGCGCATCAGCAGCAGCACGAATTCCTCGCCGCCAAAGCGTGAGACCAGATCGTCGCTGCGCACATGCTGCTGCAAGGTCCTGGCCACGGCCTGCAGAACGCGGTCGCCACAGTCATGGCCCCAGCTGTCGTTGATGCGCTTGAAGTGGTCTATGTCGCCGATCAGCACGGAAACCGGCGCCATGTGCGAATCGGCCAGGCGCAGCTCGGCGGCCTCCTGGAAGGCGCGACGGTTGAGCAGGTTGGTCAGCGAGTCGTGGTTGCGCTCCTGGCGCAGAGCGGTGAAGACATCGCGCACCGTGCAGGCCAGCAGCATCAGGGTGAACAGCAGAGCAAACGACAGCGTGCTGACCAGAGTCACCAGCCAGTAGGTGGAGCGAGCAATCTCATTGAGGTCGGTGCTGCCCAGGGCCAGCACCAGCAGCGGCCGGGCGGCGGTGTAGCCGGCAAACACCACGTAGGACCAGTAGAGCATTCTCTCCAGCCAATCCTGCGGTGGCCGGCGCCGCAGCATGGCGGGCGCCGGCAGCAACTGCAGCAGGCCCAGGCCTGTGTTGAGCCAATGCACGCGTACCCACAGATCGACCTGGATCCGGCTGTAGTAGTACAGCGCGGCCAGAACCACCGCACCTATGAGCAAACCCAGCACGGGATGGGCCGAGACCCCGTAACGCCCCGCCATGCAGCGCGCAAAGCACCAGGTGCCAAACAGGTACATGGCGCCTGTGTACACGGCCCAATGGTGGAGTTGTTCGGGGGGGGCAATGCTCTGCCATGCAAGCGCCAGGGAAACCAGGGCATAGCCGCCGGCAATCCACAGCAGATAGCGCTGGCGACGCTGCACCAGCCAGCACACGGCCAGCGTGCAGCTGAGCAGCAAAATGCTCAGCGGCGCAATCAGTACATAGAGGCGATCGGTATCGAGTGACACATCCACAGCGTGTTATGCACTTGCAGGTGCGAAAGACGGCAGCTGGCAGCTTCCAAGCCCAGGCATTCAATGGCGTGGCAGCCGCAAGCGTCATTGCATTTTGCATCCGATGTCACCGGCGCTTGCCACTGCATATGCACTGTTCCGCGTTGTGCACAGCGGGTGATATCGGGTCTGCCCGCGCGCAGCCTCAAGTTCCGGGTATTTCTGACGAAAAAGCAAGTCATCTTTTCCGGATTGATGGGCCATGTCGATATGGCGGGGCTTTTCACCGGAAGACGGCCAGCGCTAGTGCGCGTGGCCTGTTGTTTCACCTTTCCTCTGTTCAGTTTTTCCGACGAGAGTTCTACGAATGAAATTTGATCAATGGAGCGTGTCCGCCAAGCTTTGGGGCACGCTGGGCGGCTTGTTGGCGATGATGCTTGCGGTATCGCTGTGGGCACAGTTTGCGGCGGCCCGCGCCATGGACCAGGGCATGCAGACGCTGTCCGAATATGAGAACCGCATCGGTCTGGCCATTCAATGGAAGGGCGCAACGGAAACCACGGGCGAGCGGGTGCTGGCCAGCAATGCCTCCACCGATGAGGAATTGACGCGCCTGCTCGACGGCCGGGTCAAGGAGGGCTCTGGCCTGATCACCAAGCTGCAGGCCGAGATCGTCAAGGGTGCCAGCGAGGCCGACAAGGCTGCGCTAGAGCGCATCGCCAGCATCCGTGCCGAGGTGCTGGCGCTGAACAAGCGGGCCCGCGAGATCAAGTTGACGGGCGATGCCGCGGCGTTCCGCGAGTTCGTCCAGCAACAGTACCTGGGTGCCATCAGCCGCTATGTGGACTCGCTGGAAGTCTTCGTGCAGCTGCAGCGCAGCCAGCGCGATGCGGCCATGGAGCAGGCCCAGGCCGCGCGCCAACAGGCCAGTGTGCTGGCCTGGATTGTCCAGGGCGTGGTGCTCCTGGCCGGACTGGCGCTGGCCTTCGTGCTGACGCGTGCCATCACGCGTCCGCTGGAGCGAGCCGTGCAACTGACCGATGCCATTGCGCAGGGCGACCTTACCGTGTCGGCCGAGGACAGCCGCAAGGACGAATTCGGTCATCTGCTGCGCTCGGTCTCGGGCATGGCGGCACGGCTGCGTGGCCTGGTGACGGAGGTGCGTGACAGCGTGCACTCGATCTCCACTGCATCCACCGAGATTGCCGCCGGGAATCACAACCTGTCTTCGCGCACCGAGCAGACGGCGTCGAACCTGGAGGAAACGGCCGCCAGCATGGAGCAACTGACCGCGACCGTGGGCCAGGCCGCCGACACCGCGCGCCAGGCCAATCACCTGGCCGGCAGCGCCGCCCAGGCGGCCGAGCGCGGGGGCGCCGTGGTGGGCCATGTGGTGGCTAGCATGGACCGCATCAGCGACAGCGCACGCCGCATCTCCGACATCATCGGCGTGATCGACTCCATTGCTTTCCAGACCAACATCCTCGCGCTCAATGCCGCCGTGGAAGCGGCCCGCGCGGGTGAGCAGGGCCGTGGCTTCGCTGTCGTGGCTGGCGAAGTGCGGGCCCTGGCCCATCGCAGCGCAGAGGCTGCCAAGGAGATCAAGGGGCTGATCAGCACCTCGGTCGATGCCGCGCAGGAAGGCTCTGCCCAGGTCGCCCAGGCCGGCCAGGTGATGGATGACATCGTGGGCAGCGTGCGCAAGGTCTCGGACATGATTGGCGAGATCACGGCGTCTTCCACCGAGCAGCGCGACGGTATTGGCCAGGTCAACCAGGCCGTCAGCCATCTGGACCAGATGACGCAGCAAAACGCGGCCCTGGTGGAGGAGTCCGCAGCGGCAGCGGCCGCACTGAGCGACCAGGCGCAGCGCCTGTCGGGTATGGTGGCCGTATTCAAGGTTGGCAACGCTGTGCCAGCCCTGCGATAGCGCGTGCAGAAAAAAAGGACCGCCGGGGCGGTCCTGTTGCAGAGAAAAGCCGTGGCCCTTGCGGGCCTGCCAGGGTAAGTCAGTGAGAGGGGAGGGAGGAGATAGTCTCCCTGGCTCGGCTGGAAAATGGTTCGTGGTGGTGGCGGATTGCTCCAGTGGCCGTTAGGGCCTTGCCGTTGCGTGACGGGATGCCCCTGGCTTGCGGGTGCTGCACTGAAGTGGGCATCATGATTTTGGAGAGTGCAGGTGTAGGACAGTTCCCTGTGCGATACCTGCTGTTTCCCTTGTTGTGATTGCTTGGGTACCGAAACATGCAGGCACCTCTCGGCTCACACATCAGCACTACATTGAAGAATTTGTAACTTCTGGGCAATAGGGTTAACCCCTTGCTTCTGGCAACAAAAAGCCCGCACTTGGCGGGCTCTGTCGCAGCTTCGTGGCTGCCGGAAGGCGTGGCAGGCCGCATCTCATATGGCGAAGGGAGTGCGGTCCTTGCCTTCAATCCAGCGGGGCTGCTTGCCGCGGCCGGTCCAGGTCGCACCGGTGGCGGGATCGCGGTACTTGGGAACGCCGACCACGCGGAAACCAGCGCCAGTCTTGGCTTTGGACGAGGGAAAGACATCGGCCTCGGTCAATCCGTATTGGTCGATGATGGTGCGCACCTGGGCAATGGCTCCGGACTTTTCGGTCTTGAGCACTTCGGCGATCTGGGCTTCGAGCTGGGCTTTCTGCTGCAGCAGTGTCTTGTAATCTGTGGTCATGTATATCAATGAATGTTGATCTGCCAATATAAAGGAATCCGGGAGAGCTTTTGGCAAAGTGAGCCTACACTGCCGCGCAACACCCGGATGACGACAGGCGTATTGTCAGAGAGCCTGTTTGAGAACAGGTTCCCATGTTGCCTGAGTCTAGGCGAGTCTGACGCTGATTTTTGTGGCGTATGGAAACCGGGTCATCGCATCTGCCACCGCTGCGCAGGTGCTGGGAAACAGGGCCGTGTAGCAGGCGCCGGCCACTTTGATGATGCATCGCTTCATGTTTCTCTCCCCTTGAATGACAGGTCTGCCTGCTTATCGGCATCTTTGCATCAAGATGAAACATTTTGTATCCTGCTCCCTGCCGATCCTGGTCAGGGGCCTTCATGGATCCATGGCAGTCCAGGAAGGGCAAGAAAAGGCCGCATGGTGCACCCCAAAAATATGAGGGAGGGAAAAACACAGGGTGCGCGGCGCAAACGGCAGGACCCTGTTGCAAGGCCCTGGCGTTTGCGACAAAAAGATTCCGCCTGCAGGGCGGGAAATGTATGTGTTACAAATTGACACTATAGCATGCATCCGTCCAGGATGTGACGATAACTTGCAAAAACCTGACGACTCAGGCTCCGGTGGCGTTGCGAGCAAAGCGCTGCTTGCTCGAAGGGGGCAGCGGATCACCTGCAGCCAGGAAGCGTGCAATTGCAAGGGCAAGTACGCACTCTTTGAGCTCTGGCGGCCGGTGTGTCTCGGATAGGCTCGGTGGGCATCCACAGCCCTCGTTTTTGCCTTTACTACGCATCATGTTTCAAACACTTCGTGCCCGCCTGATCCTCATCTGCGTGGCAATCACAGTGGCCGCGCTGTTCGCGCTGTCCATGGCCACCTTCTGGACGGCGCGCGGCAGCACGCTGTCCGGCATCGACGAAAACATCGGCCAGCTCACGCAGGCCCATGCAGCCGCATTGACCGACTGGGTCCAGGACAAGCAGCGCATCACCGGCTCGCTGAAAACGGCGGTGCAACAGCCTGACCCGATTCCTTTCCTGCTGGCAGGCCAGCAGGCCGGCGGCTTCGATGACGCCTACTTCGTGCATGCGGACAAGCGTGCCGTGTTCACCCATCCCATGCCGGAGAACTACGACGGCACCCAGCGCGACTGGTTCAAGCAGGCCGTGCGGGAAGGCCGTCCGGGCGTCACGCCGGCCTACGTGGACGCCAGCACGGGTGAGCTGACGATCAGCTTTGTCGATCCGGTCGGGGCCTCGGGCGCGATCACGGCCGTCGTCGGCACCGATGTGCGGCTGGCGGCCATGTCCAGGAAAGTGGCGGCCATACGCCCCCAGGAAAAGAGCTTCGCCTTTCTGATGGACGGCGAAGGCCGTCTGCTGGCCTACGCCAGGCCCGAGCTGGCGCTCAAGCCCGCTTCGGCGATTGCACCGGAGCTCGATGCGGCCCTGATCAAGCGCCTGGCCGAGCAGGGCGGACGTGCCGACCTGGTGCTCGATGGAGAGCCGCAGATGGTCTATGCCGCCAAGGTGGAGGGCACGCCCTGGACGCTGGCCGTGGTGATCGACCGCGCACAGGCCACGCATTCCGTAAGCGCGCTGCTGCAGGTGGCCGCCTTCATCACCGCGCTTTCCGTGCTGGGTACGGCCGTGCTGTTGACCGTGGTGCTGCGCCGGATGCTCATGCGCCTGGCCGTGGCGCGCGATGCCTTGCAGGACATTGCTTCCGGCGAGGGCGATCTGACCCGCCGCCTCACGGCTGCAGGCCGGGACGAACTGGCGCAGATCGGCCAGTCCTTCAATCAGTTCGTGGACAAGATCGCCACGGTGCTGCTGCGCATTCGCGAATCGTCGGAATCGGTGCGCATGGCGTCGGCCGAGATCGCGGGCGGCAACCAGGACCTGTCGTCACGCACCGAGCAGCAGGCCAGCTCGCTGGAGCAGACGGCAGCCGCCATGGAGCAGATCACGGCAACCGTGCAGCAAAACGCGGCCAATGCCCGCCAGGCCAGCGAGCTGGCCACCAGCGCCTCGCAGATCGCCACGCAGGGCGGTGAGGCCGTGGGCCAGGTGGTGCAGACCATGGGTGGCATCGAGGCGTCGGCACGCAAGATCGAAAGCATCATCGGCGTGATCGACTCCATCGCCTTCCAGACCAACATCCTCGCGCTCAATGCTGCCGTCGAAGCGGCCCGTGCCGGCGAGCAGGGCCGTGGCTTTGCGGTGGTCGCCAGCGAGGTGCGCACGCTGGCCCAGCGCAGCGCCACGGCGGCGCGGGAGATCAAGGCGCTGATCGACGATTCCGTGGGCCAGATCGACACGGGCAGCCGGCTGGTGCGCAATGCGGGCACCACCATCGACCAGGCCGTGGACGGCGTGCGCAAGCTCAGCACGCTGGTGGCCGAGATCAGCAACGCCAGCCAGGAGCAAAGCCGTGGCATTGCCGAGGTGGGTAGCGCCATTGGACAGATGGACCAGGTCACGCAGCAGAACGCCGCCCTGGTGGAAGAGGTCACGGCGGCTGCGCAATCGCTGCAGCAACAGGCCGTGCAGCTGGCCCAGGCCGTGGCGGGCTTCAAGCTCGACGAAGGAAACGGCGCCCGCCGCCTGCGCTGAGCGCGGGCAAAACGCCGAGGCGGCGCCTGGTGTCAGGCCGCCTTGGCGCCCCCGGAATGCTCGCAGGCAAAGGCCGGTGTACCGGCCTCGTCCGGCCGCTCGCCCGCCACGAAATACCGGTCCCGGCCGCTGGCCTTGGCCTGGTACAGCGCCGTGTCGGCCGTGCGCAGCAAGGCGCTCAAACCCAGCGGCGGCTGGGCCATGTTCGTGCAGGCGATGCCAATGCTCAGCGTGGGGCAGATGGTTGCGCCATCGCTTGTCTCGATGCGGATTTCGCGCGTGGCTTCGCACAGCCGCTGGGCCACGGCGCTGGCCGTGGCGCAGTCGGCGCCAGGCAGCAGCACGGCGAATTCCTCGCCGCCCAGGCGGCCTATGAGTTCATGCGGGCGCAGCGCCTGCGACAGGCGGGCCGAGACTTCCTGCAGCACCCGGTCGCCAGCGGCATGGCCGTGGCGGTCGTTGGTGTGCTTGAAGTGGTCCAGGTCCAGCATCAGCATGGCGCCCGACTGGTGCTCGCGCTGCAGGCGCTCCAGCGTGCGCTGAGCGCGCTCCAGAAAGCTGGTGCGTGCCAGCAGGCCGGTCAGCGCATCGTGGTTCACTGCATGGCGCAGTTTGCTGAGCATGTCCTTGAAGGCCATGAGCGTGCAGGCCACGGCCAGCGGGCCTATGGACAGCATGGCCAGGCCCAGGCGGAACGAGAACGTGGTCTCCAGTTCGGAACTGGGCGAGGTGAGCAGTACATCTGAAAACGTGGCCAGCTTGATGGCACAGCTGGCGAGGTTGAGCAGGGCGACCACGAACAGCCGGTAGCGCATGGCACACAGCAGCATGGCCGGCATGCTCAGGGACAGCGCGCCCGGCCCGCCCAGGTAGATGGCAATGGCCTCGGAGATCACCAGGGCCAACAGCGGCAGCAGGGCCTGCACGGTCTGCCTGAACGGCTGGCCACGCCAGGACAGCGGCTCCAGGCTTGCGGGAAAGCTCAACAGAACGGGCAGCAACAGGGTCATGTGCATCAGCTCGCTGCTGAACCACATGGCCATCATGGGCTGCCAGGGCCAATGCATCAGCTGGTGCATGCCCACCGAGCCCAGCACGGCGCCGACCACGCTCACAAGCAGGCTGCACATCACCAGGTGCAGCACCGATGAGGGGGAGCGCATCTGCCGCACCCGCAGCGGCAGGCGCCGCATCATCACCCAGCCGCAGGCCACGGCTGCCAGATCGGCGAAAGTCAGCCACAGGGTCTGGTCAAGCGGGCTGCCCGACAACCATTCGGCCAACGCCATGGCCACGGCGGCCGCCGTCCAGCAGTGTCTATGGCTGTAGGCGGGGCTGCGCAGCATCCAGCCCAGGAGCAGGGCGTTGGACAGCCACAGAGATGACAGATGCCCCGGAGAGCGCAGGCCCAGCGCCACGGCCGAGCACAGAAACAGCACCCCGCCCAGCACAAAGCTGTCCCGCCAGGGCGTTGCAGCTTGTGAAATCCACGGATCTCCAGATACGGCGCGATATGACATATGTCTCCCCTGTGGAGACTGAATGGAGGCACCGGACACTGCGCGCGTTCGTCGGGCATGCCGGGCATGCCCTTGTCATGGGGAACGAGCGGTCCGGCGGGCAGCGGGAAATCGGAAAACCCTCCTTTGGCGTGCTGCGGCAAGCCGCGTAACTGCGGGCAGGCCATGCGTCGGAAGCCGACGGATGCGGGGTAACTTGAGTTCACAAAATTTACGCCTTCGGGGCCAATCTAGCGGAAATGCATGTATTTGCAAGTACTGATCCATCATGCGTGCTGCGCCTTCCCAAGCGGTTTGCCGTGTTCCGTCGAGCCCGGCCAGTACGGCCGCAGGCGGCAGCCCTACCCGCGGAGCAGCGTCGCCAAAGGAAGGATGGGATGCATGCTAAGTATTTATGCGAGGTCCCAGCCGGGTGACATGCAGCGGCGGAGCATCGGGGTGTGTCGGGGGATTTGTAATTAGTTACTTTTGTTTCTGCTAGCCATTACTCTTGCCTGGTGGTGCCCATGTGCCGTCGCTGCTGGGCGATGCGGGATGGGGATGCATTCCAGATGCGGCGGTATCGGATGAAACGAGGATCTTGTTGATGAAAGCGACGATTTGCAGCGCATAGAATTGCCGGATTGGTGGATATCTCTGCCGAAATGTTGAACACGTCCGAGCCGCCGCCATAGGCTCTTGCCGTTGACGTCCAGGGAGCTGCATGGAATACCGTCTTGATGAAACCGACCGCCAACTGCTGCGCCTGCTGCAGACCAATGCGCGGGCTTCCACCGCGCATCTGGCCCGGCAGATGAATCTGGCGCGCACGACGGTGGTGGCCCGCATTGCCCGGCTGGAGCAGGAAGGCGTGATCGCCGGATACGGCGTTCGCCTGGGTGCGCGCGTGGAGCAGTCTGCGGTGCGCGCGTACTGCGGCATTCGCGTGCAGCCCAAGACCGCCACTTCAGTAATGCAGGCACTCAACCGTTTCACCGAGGTCGAGGAGGTCTCCGCCGTCAGCGGCCAGTACGACTACATGGTGTTCGTGCGCTGCGAGAGCAACGAAAAGCTCGACGCGCTGCTGGACCGCATAGGCCTGATCGACGGCATACAGCAGACCTATACCTCGGTGGTGCTCAGCCGCAAGATCGACCGGCGCATGACGGCGGCGCTGGGCCAGCTGGCTGAATCTGCCGCCTGAGTCTTCTGCCCGTGCCGGCCGATGGAGAGCCGGGTGGCTGTCCACATCGACTGTCGGGCATCAGACATTTCCTAGTGAAACTGCCGGGTAGGCAGTGCATTGCCTCGCTCCTATGCTGATGCGGGCCCCGTGGCAGACCGGGGCCTTTGTGTACGCATAACACCAGGAGACAAAGCATGCACCCAGCGCTTCGCAGTGGATGGAAACCCTTGTCATTGATAGCCCTGGCCGCCTTGGCGGCCTGCGGCGGTTCGGGAGACGGCTCCGGCAGCAAGTACAGCGCGGAGATCCGCCGCACGGAGATGGGCATTCCGCACATCAAGGCCAAGGACTGGACGGGCCTGGGCTATGGTGCGGGCTATGCCCAGGCGCAGGACAACCTGTGCACCATGGCCGACTCCTTCCTGACCTACCGCGGGGAGCGTTCGCGCCACTTCGGCGGCGATGCCCAGGCCGTCTATGACAGCACCATCGACCGGCCGCGCAACATCGATTCGGACTTCTTCTTCCGCCATGTCGTCTCCGATGACGCCGTGGCCGCCATGATCCAGGCCCAGCCCGACAAGCTCAAGCAACTGGTCGATGGCTTCGTGGCAGGCTACAACCGCGTGGTGCGCGAGACCCCGGCCGGGGCCAAGACCAATGCGGCCTGCGCGGGCCAGCCTTGGGTGCAGGCCATCACGGCCCAGGACATCTGGCGGCGCATGTATACGGCCAATCTTGCCGGCGGCTACAGCAATTTCGTGGCCCAGATCGCCAATGCCGTGCCACCTGCAGCGGCTGCGGCGGCAACGGCCTCGGCCAAGCCGGCGAAGGGCCGGTCGGCCGCGACGCAGCTGGCCGCGCTCAAGCCGGGCCAGGTGGTGGCGCCATCATTGCAGGTGGGCGGCACCACGGGCATAGGCAGCAACATGTACGGCTTCGGCCAGCAGGCCACGGGCGGCAGCAGCGTGCTGTTCGGCAATCCGCACTGGTACTGGAAGGGGCCGGACCGCTTTTACCAATCGCAGCTCACGATTCCGGGCGAGATCGACGTCAGTGGCGCCAGCTTCCTGGGTATCCCGATGGTGCTGATCGGCTTCAACAACGACGTGGCCTGGAGCCACACCGTGTCCACGGCGCGGCGCTTCGGCCTGTTCATGTACCAGCTGGCCCCCAATGATCCGACCCGCTATGTGCGCGACGGCAAGACCGAGGCCATGCAGGCCAGCAAGATCACCGTGAGCGTGCGCAATGCCTCCGGCGGGCAGGACCAGGTCACGCGCACGCTGTACAAGACCGTGCACGGCCCCGTGGTCAACCTGGGCGCCATGGACCCGGCGCTGGGCTGGACCACGCAGAGCGTGTTCGCCATCCGCGACATCAACGCCTACAACTACCGCACCTTCCGCAACTGGCTGCGCTGGAACCAGGCCAAGTCGCTGGACGAGTTCATCCGCATCCAGAAGGAGGAGTCGGCCATTCCCTGGGTCAACACCGTCGCTGCGGGACGCGGCAACGCCCAGGTCTGGTATGCCGACATAGGCGCCGTGCCCAACGTGCCGCCCGCGCAGCTGCAGGCCTGCGCCACGCCGGCCTCGGCGGCCATCAACGCGGCGCTGCCCCAGGTGCCGGTGCTGGCCGGCGGCAGCAGCCAGTGCGACTGGGGCTCGGATGCGGATTCGGTGCAGGCCGGCGCCATCGGCCCGGCACGCATGCCCAGCCTGCTGCGTGGCGACTACGTGGGCAACATGAACGACAGCTACTGGCTGTCCAATGCCTCGGCACCGCTGACCGGCTATCCGGCCATCTTCGGCTCCACCTCTTCTGCCCAGAGCCTGCGCACGCGCCTGGGCCACACCATGGCGCTGCAGCGGCTGGCGGGCACGGACGGCTATCCGGGCAAGATGGCCACCAGCGACATCGTTCGCCAGATGGTGCTGGACAGCCGTGTGTACAGCGCGCGTTTCAAGGACGAGGCATTGGCCCAGGTCTGTCCAGGCCCCGTGTCCTCGGCGGGTGAAACGGTGGACGTATCGGCTGCCTGCACGGCGCTGCAGGCCTGGGACGGCACGGGCACGGCGGCATCCAGGGGCTCCCATGTCTGGGACGAGTTCTGGAAGCGCGTGGCCAGCCAGATCAAATCGGCCGACCTGTATGCCGTGCCCTTCGATGCGGCCGACCCCGTCAACACGCCGCGCGGCATCAAGCCCACGGCCAAGGCGGCGCTGCAAAAGGCGTTCGCCGAAGCAGTGAAGGCCGTGCAGGCCAGCGGCTTTGCCATGGATGCGGCGCGTGGCACCGTGCTGTTCTCGCAGCGTGGCGGAGAGAAGACGGCGCTGTATGGCGGATGCGGCGAGGTGGGCTACTTCACCATCACCTGCTCGGAAAACAAGATAGAGCAGGGCGGCTACAGCATGGACGGGCAGCCGCACGGCAACAGCTACATGCAGGTGGTGAGCTTCCCGGCGGCCGGAGTGGAGGCCCATACCTTCCTGACCTTCTCGCTGTCGGACGATCCTGCCTCGGCCCACTATGCGGACTACACCAAGGCCTACGGTGCGCGCCAGTGGCTCAAGCTGCCGTTCACCGACAGCGCCATCCAGGCCAGCCCGGCCTACAAGACGCAGACCGTGAGCGAGTGACATCCGCTGTCCGGCGTGATGCAGTGCCCGCCTGAAGGGGCTGCATCAGGCATGCAATGCAAACGGGGGCCCAGGCCCCCGTTTCGCTTGACTGGTTGCCTGGCTCAGTCCACCACGACGCGGGCCTGGCCCGCTTCCATGCGGCCGACGATGGCTGCATCGCCAAAGCCCTGTTCGGCAAACAGCGCAAGCACCTGGTCCGCCACATCGGGCGTGCACGATACGAGCAGGCCGCCCGAGGTCTGCGGATCGGTCAGCAGCGCGCGCTGGGCATCGGTGATGCCGGCGCCCAGCACCACCTGCGTGCCATATGAGGCCCAGTTGCGGCCCGAGGCGCCCGTAATGACGCCCTGCTCGGCAAAGCCCTGCACCGTGGGAAGCACGGGCAGGCTGCGGCTGTCGATGCGCGCCGTCAGGCCCGCGCCGCGTGCCAGCTCCAGGCCATGGCCCAGCAGGCCGAAGCCCGTCACATCGGTCAGCGCGTGCACGCCGTCCATCTTGCCCAGCGCCGTGCCGGGGCGGTTGAGCAAGGTGGTTGCCTCCACCATGGCGCGGTAGCCGGCTTCGTCCAGCAGGTTCTTCTTGAGCGCGGCCGACAGAATGCCCACGCCCAGCGGCTTGCCCAGGATCAGCACATCGCCGGCCTTGGCGTCGGCGTTGCGTTTCATCTGGCGCGGGTTGACGATGCCGATGCCCACCAGGCCGTAGATGGGCTCGACCGAGTCGATGGAGTGGCCGCCGGCCAGTGGAATGCCGGCATCGCGGCAGACCGACTCGCCGCCTTCCAGGATCTTGGCAATGGTGTCGTGCGGCAGCACATTGATGGGCATGCCCACGATGGCCAGGGCCATCAGCGGCTGGCCGCCCATGGCGTAGATGTCGGACAGCGCATTCGTCGCGGCGATGCGGCCGAAGTCATACGGATCGTCCACGATGGGCATGAAGAAATCCGTGGTCGCCACGATGGCCTGCTCGTCGTTGATGCGGTAGACGGCGGCGTCGTCAGCGGTCTCCGTGCCCACCAGCAGGTCCGGGAAGAACTGCTTGGGCAGCGCGCTCTTGCCGATCAGCTCCGCCAGCAGGCCCGGCGCAATCTTGCAGCCGCAGCCGCCGCCATGGGACAGCGAGGTGAGTCGGGGAGCTTGGGAGGTGTCTGTGGTCATGGAGCAATCCGGCGAACGGGGGCGATCGCAGTAGTGGAAAAGAGTGCCTGCCGCCAGCGCGGCGGCGCGCCATATTATGGGCGGGCACGGCGTGCGGCCATGGTACAAGCGGGCATGTCCAAGTCTTTCGCTCATGACCGCGCATCCGTGGACTGCGATCCCGAGACGGTGGTCGGCGTGGAGCAGCGCGGCTTCAACGCCTGGCCGGCCCAGCGCACCGTGCTCTGCGGGGACTGGCTGCTGCGCGCCGCGCAGGGCCATACCAAGCGGGCCAACTCCGCCAATGCCCATCAGCCCGGCGCCCGCCTTGGCGCCTTGCTGGCGCAGATCGAAGCCTTCTACCAACGCCAGGGCCTGCCGCCCGTCTTCCGCCTCTCGCCCCTGGCCAGCCCCGAGGCCGATGCACAGCTGGCGCAGGCCGGCTACCTGCTGGCCGATCCTTCGCTCGTGATGCGCGCAGCCTTGGCGGACATGGCGCAGCCGGCGGACGAAAAAGGCTGGACCCTCGCCATGGATGCCCGGCCCGGTGCGGCCTGGCTGCAAGGCTTTGCCGAGGCCGGCGCCGTGCCGCCCCGTCACAGGCAGGCGCATCACCACATGCTGCAGTCCATTGCCTGGCCCGCCGCCTTTGCCACGCTGCGCGTCGGGGGCGAGGTGGCCGGGTTCGGCCTGGCCGTGCTGGAGCGCGGCTGCGTGGGCCTGTATGACATCGTCATCGCACCTGCAATGCGCGGGCGGGGGCTGGGCCGTGCGCTGGTGTGCGGCCTGCTGCACTGGGGACGGACGCAGGGGGCGCAATGGGCCGAGCTGCAGGTGAGGACTCCCAACCGGGTGGCGCGCGGGCTGTATGAAAGCCTGGGCTTTCATCCGCTCTACGCCTATCACTACCGCCTGCCTGCCGCGGCGCCTTGATGTGCCGCAGCGACTAAGAAAGGATGATGACCCAGCGCGACACTCCGGGTGCTCCGAGGCGGGCGATATGTGAAAAAATGCTTCGATGCGCCGTCGTGGTGCAATGCATGGATTTCCCGTTCAAGGAGCCTTGGTTGGCTGTTCGCATAAATCGCTCACAGCGCTCGCAGCGCTCACTTCTCCCATCCCGCAGGTGGTGCATGGGTGGCAGGATCAAGGGCCTGCCGCCCGCCTGGGCCTGGGTGGCCGTGTGCCTGCTGGCGCTGCAAACGGGTTGGGTGGGGCTGGTGGGGCAGGCGCATGCCGAACCATCGGCCGACGAGCATGAGCTGGGCGTGACACGCACAGTCTTAGGCATCCTGGGCTACACGCGCTGGCCCACGGAAAGCGCGATGCTGCGGCTGTGCGTGGTGGGCTCCACCGAATATGCCGATGACCTGCTCAATGGTGCCCCGCAGACCGTGGGCAGCCAGCGGCTGGAAGTCCGGCGCGTCGTGCTTTCCGATGCGCGCATCCTGGCCGAATGCGAAGGCATCTATGCCGGCCAGCTCGATGAAGCGGCCTGGCGCAAGCTCATGGAGCAACTGGCCGGACGGCCGCTGCTTACCATCAGCGAGCGGGGCGAGCTGTGCCGCATCGGCGCCATGTTCTGCCTGCGCCGCCGTGGCGAGGGCGCGGGCTTCGAGGTCAGCCTCGACTCCGTGGCACGCAGCGGCCTGCGCGTCAATCCCAAGGTGCTGCAGCTTGCGCGCCACAGGACGTTGCCATGAAGTTGTTCCTGTCCGGCAGCGCCTCCCTGCGCAACGTGATCCGCCGCGCGCACATGCGCATGGCGGCGGTGGCCATTGCGCTGGCGGGCGCGCTGCTGCTCATCGTCGGCGTGGCCACCCTGCGTCTTTACCTGTCCAACAACCTGCATCTGGTGGCACGTTCGCTGGCCTATACGGTCGAGGCATCGCTGGTCTTCGGTGACCGTGACGAGGCTGCCCGCGTGCTGGACCAATTGCTGCGCGGCGAAGGCGTGGCCCATGCCGAGGTTTTCGATGCCGAGCAGCGCCCGTTCGTGCAGTGGTCGGGCCATGGCGGCTCGGCGCTGTCCAGCGTGGGTGAACTGCTGGCCATAGGCATAGGCCTGCCGCGCGCCGAGGCCGATGTGCGCCAGGATGGCCGCCTGGTCGGGAGCGTGCAGCTGTCCAGCGATGGCGTGGGCCTGGTCCGCTTTCTGGGCGCAGGCTTCATCGTGCTGGTGCTGTGCGTGGGCGTGAGCGGCTATGTGGGGCTGCGCCAATCGCGCCGCATGCTGCGCGACATTGCCGAACCGCTGCAGCAGTTGGCGCGCGTGGCGCACGCCGTGCGCCATGACCGGTCCATGGACCAGCGCGTGCCGCTGGCGCGCATTGCCGAACTGCGCGAGTTGGGAGACAACTTCAATGCCCTGCTGGCCGAGCTGCAGACACGCCACGAGCGGCTGCAGCAGCAAAATTCGGCCCTGGAGCGCCAGGCTTCGCGAGACAGCCTCACGGGGCTGGCCAACCGCCTGCATTTCGAGCAGCGCCTGCAGCAGGCGCTGGACAATGCGGCCGAAACCGGGCAGAAGCTGGCCGTGCTGTTTCTGGACAACGACCGCTTCAAGCAGGTCAACGACGCGTACGGCCATGCCGTGGGCGATGTGCTGCTCAAGGCCGTAGGCGCAAGACTGCGCTCGCAGGTGCGCGAGAGCGATCTGGTCGCGCGGCTGGGCGGCGATGAGTTCGCCATCCTGCTCTATCCCGTGGGCGGGGGCGGCGATGCGCAGATGGTGCGGGACAAGATAGAGGCCGCCATGCATGAGCCTTTGGTGGTCAGCGAAGGCGTGGTGCTGCAGCCTTCGGTCAGTGCGGGCGTGGCCCTTTTTCCCAAGCATGGCCAGAGCATGGAGACGCTGATGCGCCATGCCGATCAGGCCATGTACCAGGCCAAGGCCATGCGCCAGGCCGAACGAGTCACAGGAGGATGACATGTTGAAACGACGGAGCTGGACCCGGATGTGCGGCGCAGGTGCGGCCGCTGTGCTGGCCCTTGCGCTGGCGGGCTGCAAGGCGGCGCCCGAGGCGCCGCCTACGCCGCAGGGCCTGACCGAGCAGCAGCAGCAAGTGCTGCGCAGCCAGGGCTTTGCACAGGCGGAGCAGGGCTGGGAGCTGCAGATGTCGGGCAAGCTGCTGTTCGGCTTTGACTCGGCCGAAGTCGGCGCCCAGGCGCGCACCAAGGTGCTGGAACTGGGGCGGGCGCTCAAGGGCGTGGGCATAGAGCGGCTGCGCGTGGAAGGCCATACGGACGATCGCGGCAGCGATGCCTACAACATGCGCCTGTCGCTGCGCCGCGCAGAGGCCGTGGCCGATGTGCTGGCCGAAGCCGGCCTGGCGCGCCAGGATATCGAGGTCAAGGGCCTGGGCCGCGCCATGCCCGTGGTGCCCAGCGATGCGGCGGAGAACCGCCGCGTAGCCATCGTCGTGCCCTTGCAATAGCCGGAACCTGGCTGGGATCAGAGTCGGGGGATTGGCGGAAAGCAGCAGGAGTCGAACCTACCCAGGAGCGGCTGACGCCCCTGACCGGGTTTGAAGCCCGGGCGCACCACCGGGTGCGTATGCTTTCCTTCTGGATTGAAGCTCCCCCTGAGCGGCTTACGCCGCTTCCCCCCGTTGCACGGCGCCTCTCTACCCGCTTCGCGGGGGAGGGGGACGACACCCTTGCTGCGGGGCGGCCCTTGCTCGGTGTCTCTCGCCCTGGGCCGCGCCGGTTGCTGGCGCCGTAGCGAAGCAAAGCTCGCCATTGTAGCGGCCCCTTGCCTCAAATTCTTGCTGTGGCGCCAGTGGTCCACTGCACATCGGGGCGCAGCAGGTGGGCGTCGCGCAGGCGGCGGGTGTAGCCGATGCGGTCGAAGAATTCGAGGATCTGGATGGCGCGCTTGCGGCCCAGGCCTGTGGCATCGCGAAAGGCGTGGGCCTGGATTTCGCCGTTGGGGGTGGCGGCGGCCAGTTCGCGCACCAGGGCGGCGAGTTCGTCCGTGCGGGCGGCGGAGTAGAACAGGTCCTTGGTCACCTGAAACAGCAGTCCCTGGCGCGCGAGTTTGCGCAGCAGCTGGCGCACGGTTTCCTCGCCGATGGCGTTGTCGCGTGCCAGGTCGCGCACCCAGGGCGGGTCGTAGCGGCCGGCTTCGATGGCCGGCAGCAGTTTCTGGGCGATCTGTGTTTCGCTGTCCGACAGCTGCACGCTGTGGCCGGGCAGGTGCAGCCAGGCGCCGCTGGAGGCCAGGCTGCCATCCTGCAGCAGCGTTTGCAGCAGGCCTTTCCACAGCGCGTCATGTCCTGCATGGACCAGGCCGGACAGTGCCATGCGGCGCAGGCGTGCCGCGTTCACGCCGGGCTCGTCGGGGTTTTTTTCGTGAAAGCGCGCCATGCTGTCCAGCACCTGGCCGCGCAGCTGCGTCCAGCGTGCGTCACCCAGCAACAGCGTGTCGCCCTCGGCCAGTGGAAGTCGGTGCAGCCGGTGCCCGCCGTTGTCCGTGGTCACGGATGCGCGGCCTGTCAGGCGCATGAGCTGCGACGTGGCAATGCCGTGCGCCGCGCCTTGCACCAGCGCGCTGGCGTCCCCGGTGGCAATCAGCGATTCCAGCGCCTGCAGATAGGCCGTGCGCTCGGGGCTGCGGCGCTTGCGTGCGGGAGCAAAGGGGTCGATGACGCTGCCGCCCGCAATCGTGCGGCTGGCCTGGGCATTGCGCACGATGAGCCGGTCGCCGGGTTGGGCATGTACGGGCATGTCCAGCACCAGTTGGACGATGGCCTGCTCGCCGGGACCCAGCGGCTGGTCCTGCAGCAGGGCCACGTGGGCCGTGCAGCGCGCGGTGCCGATGTGCACATGCACAGGCGTCCATTGGGCCAGTGATGGCGCATCGGCCAGCAGTTGCAGGCGCACGTCGATCCGGTCGCTGGCCTGCAGCAGCCGTGCGTCGGCGATCCAGTCGCCGCGCGTGATGGCTTCCTTGGCAATGCCCGACAGGTTGAGCGCGCAGCGCTGTCCGGCCAGGCCCTGTTCGCTGGCCTGGTTCTGGGCATGCAGGCTGCGCACGCGCACCTCGGTGCCCGAGGCCGAGTGCACCAGCGTGTCGCCGACTTTCACCTGCCCGCCGAACACGGTGCCTGTGACCACGGTGCCCTGGCCGGGCAGCGTGAAGCTGCGGTCCACGGCCAGGCGGAACAGTCCGTCGCTGGCCCGCGCGGGAATGGACTGGGCACGCGCCATGAGGTGCTCGCGCAGCTGCGCCACGCCCGCGTCACCGGGCTGGGCGGCGGCGGTGGGAAAGACCGGGGCGCCGGCCAGCGGCGTGGGCGCCAGCAGGGACTCGATCTCGGCACGCACCTGCTGCAGGCGCTCGGGCGTGGCGCGGTCGGCCTTGGTCAGGGCCACGGTGCCTTCGCGCACGCCCAGCAGCTGCAGGATGTCCAGGTGCTCGCGCGTCTGCGGCATGACGCCGTCGTCGGCCGCCACCACCAGCAGGGCGTGGTCTATGCCCACGGCGCCTGCGGCCATGGTGTGCACGAATTTTTCGTGGCCGGGCACGTCGATGATGCCCAGTACCTCGCCATTGGGCAGCGGCGTGTAGGCATAGCCCAGCTCGATGGAGATGCCGCGCGCCTTCTCTTCCTTGAGGCGGTCGGTGTCCACGCCCGTGAGCGCGCGCACCAGGGTGGTCTTGCCGTGGTCGATGTGGCCGGCGGTGCCAATGATCATGCGTTCGTCCTCAGGCGATGTGCAGCAGCGGCAGCTGTTCGGTGAAGGCCGGCTCGTCGGCTGCCTCCAGGCAGCGCAGGTCCAGCCACAGCGCGTCGTCATGCAGCCGGCCGATGACGGGGCGGGGCAGGCCGCGCAGGCCCGCTTCAAGCCGGGTGAGCTGGCGGCCGGCCTGGCGACCGTCGGCCGGATGCAGTCGCAGGCCCCAGCTGGGCAGGTTCTCCACGGGCAGGGCGCCGCTGCCGATCTGGCTGTTCATCTCGGCGGTTTCCACCACATAGCGGCTGCCCAGCGCCTGCTGCACCAGCGGCTGCAGCGCCTGCGCGCGGGCCTGCATGTCGGCCTGGGGGCGCGTGAACAGGCGCAGCGTGGTCAGGCGCTCGGCCAGCTTTTCTGGGTGCAGGTACAGGCGCAGCGTGGGCTCCAGCGCGGCCAGGGTGAGCTTGCTCACGCGCAGCGCGCGCTTGAGCGGGTGTTTCTTGATGCGGGCGATCAGGTCCTTGCGGCCCACGATCAGGCCGGCCTGCGGACCGCCCAGCAGCTTGTCGCCACTGAAGGTGACGATGTCGGCGCCCGACTCGATGGTCTCGCGCACCGTGACCTCGTAGGGCAGGCCCCATTCGCGCAGATCGACCAGGGTGCCGCTGCCCAGGTCCACCACCATCTGCAGGCCGTGCGCGTGGGCAATGGATGCCACCTCCGCGTCGCTCACGGCCTTGGTGAAGCCGGTGATGGCGTAGTTGCTGCAATGCACCTTCATGAGCAGGCCGGTGTGTTCGCCGACAGCGCCTTCGTAGTCGCGCGCATGGGTGCGGTTGGTGGTGCCCACCTCGACCAGGGTGGCGCCCGCGCGCGTCATCACGTCGGGGATGCGGAAGGCCCCGCCGATCTCCACCAGCTCGCCGCGCGAGACGATGACCTCGCGCCCGGCCGCCAGCGTGGCCAGGGTCAGCAGCACGGCGGCGGCGTTGTTGTTGACCACGGTGCAGGCCTCGGCGCCCGTGAGTTCGCAGACCAGGGATTCGATCAGGTCGTCGCGGTCGCCACGGCCGCCGTCCTCCAGGTCGTACTCCAGGTTGGCCGGCGCCGTCATGGCGGCCACCACGGCGTCCACGGCCTCCTGCGGCAGCAGGGCGCGGCCCAGGTTGGTGTGCAGCACCGTGCCCGTGAGGTTGAAGACCGTGCGCAGGCGGGGCGCAAAGCGCCGCGCCAGGCGCAGGCCGGCCGCCTGGATCACCTCAGTGATGCCGGGCGCGCCTGCATCGGGCTCGCCGGACCGCAGCCGCTCCTGCGCATCGGCCCGCATCTGTGCCAGTGTCTCGCGCACGGCCTGGGTGCAGGCATCAAGGCCGTGGCGCTCGCGCAGCGCGAGCATGTCGGCGCTCAGCAGCACCTTGTCCACGGCAGGCAGGCGCAGCGCGGGCGGGGTGGAGGAAGCGGCAGAGGTGGCGGCGGTATCGGTCATGGTGTGCGAAAGGGTCAGGCAGCAGGCGTGGCGGGGTCGATCAGCGCGTCGCCGGCCTCGTCCTGCTCCTCGGCAAAGGCCACGTAGAGCAGGGGATTGGCGCTGGCGCGCTGAAAGCGCGTCTCCTCGCCCATCAGCAGGTCCAGCATCAGCGAGGCCAGGTCGTCGGCCAGGGGCTCGGCCATGGGGTCCTTTTCCTGGTTGACCACCTTGCGGTAGCTGCCGCATTCCTCGCAGGTCTCGGCCAGCACGGTATCGCCTGCGCCATCGATGCCCTGGTACTCGACGCCCTTGGTCGACTCGCAGTGGGAGCACTTGACGCGCACCATGTGCCACTCCGTGCAGCAGGTGCCGCAGTGCAGGTAGCGATGGCCTGCGGCCTTGCCGCCAATGCGCAGCACGCTGGCCACGGGCTCGCTGGCGCAGACGGGACAGATCGAGGCGGGATCGGTATAGGGCACGTCGCGTGCGTTCAGGCCGCTGGCGCGCGTGGCAAACACCACCTGCAGCGCAGCCATCACAAAGGGCGCCATGCCCACGTGGCGGGCCGCCACTTCCTTTTGCAGCAGCCGCTGCGCGATCTCGTCACGCCCGGCCGTGTCCAGCGCGCGCAGCTCCTGCAGCAGCGGCTGCAGCGGCGCTGGCAGGCCATCGGCGCCCGACAGGGCATCGAGCATGCGGTCCAGCACGCCATGCCAGGCGGCATCGATATGGTCGGCGGCAGGCAGCAGCGGCATGGAATGCTCCTGCGCCCGCGCGATCAGCGCCGCATCGGGCTCGGCCAGCGTCAGTTGCCCGGCCGCCTTGGCTTGCGCGTCCACGATCTGCGCCACGAACCGCAGGTAGTCGGCAATCGGATTGCCCTCGGCCAGCTGCCGCAGCCGCGCCGCCCGCTCGACGAACAGCCCCGGCAACTGCGGCAGCAGCACGCGCGGAAAACTGGTGTGGTCCAGCGACTCGATATCGCCGGGTTGAAGAATGCGTTGCATTGGAATGAATCCCAAAAAAACAGCCGCCCGGATCGCTGGGCGGCTGGGTGCTCAGGCTGATGCCTAGTATGACGCCATGTCTGTGAAAACTGGCGCGGCCCAAGGCGAGGGGCACCGAGGAAGGGCCGTCCCGCACCGAGGGTGCCGTCCCCCTCCCTCGCGCAGCGAGTAGAGAGGGGGAAGCGGCGTAAGCCGCTCAGGGGGTGTCAGTCATTATCACCGGTCATCTTGCGATACCACCCCCGGTGGTGCTGCTTGGCCCAGGCCCGTGTCACCGTGCCGTACAGCATGGCGCGGATGGTGCCCCGGGTCCAGATGGCCGCGTACACGTGCATGATGATCAGGCCGATCATCCACACGCCCGCAATGGCGTGCACCACCGAGGCGGCGCGCACCACGTTGACGGGCAGCGTCCACCAGGCGCGCCACATGAGCGCGCCGGTCACGGTGATCGCCAGCATGCCGATGACCAGGCCCCAGAACAGCAGCTTCTGGCCGCCGTTGTACTTGCCCTGCTCGGGCATGTCGTGGTCGTCGCCGTCGATCATCTTGTTGACGTTCTTGAGCCACTCGATGTCGCGCGGCTCGACCACGTTCAGGCGCCAGAAGCGCAGCGCCATGATGATGAAGAACAGCGCCATCACCACCCCGATGTAGGGGTGCAGGATGCGTGTCCACGGCCCGCCGCCGAACAGCTGCGTGAGCGGGAAGAAGGCCGGGTGGAAGAACGCCAGGCCCGACAGCGCCAGCAGGATGAAGCAGATGCCGACCACCCAGTGGTTGGCACGCTCCGATGCGTTGTAGCGCACCAGGTCACGTGGATTGCGTTTCATCGGCGGGCCTCCTTTTCAGCGGCTTCCTGGTCCTTGCGGTCCATTTCGTCTTCCAGTTCCTTGGACACGTCGTTCGGGCCCTTGGTGATGTAGTGGAACAGGCTGCCGACGGCAGCTGCGCCCAGCGCGGCCATGGCCAGCGGCTTGGCCACACCCTTCCACAGGGACACCATGGGGCTGATCTTCGGGTCGTCGGGCAGGCCCTTGTACAGCGAAGGCTTGTCCGCGTGATGCAGCACGTACATCACATGGGTGCCGCCCACGCCCTGCGGGTCATACAGGCCGGCCTCGGCATAGCCGCGCCGCTTGAGGTCGCCGATGCGGTGCTCGGCCTGGTCCTTCATCGCCTCCTTGGTGCCGAACATGATGGCGCCGGTGGGGCAGGTCTTGACACAGGCAGGCTCCCGGCCGACGGCCACGCGGTCCGAGCACAGCGTGCACTTGTAGGCCTTGTGGTCCTTCTTGGAGATGCGCGGGATGTTGAACGGGCAGCCCGTGACGCAGTAGCCGCAGCCCACGCACTGGTCCTGCTGGAAGTCCACGATGCCGTTGCTGTACTGCACGATGGCGCCCGGCGAGGGGCAGGCCTTCAGGCAGCCCGGGTCCTCGCAGTGCATGCAGCCGTCCTTGCGGATCAGCCACTCCAGGTTGCCGGTCGCTTCGTTCTCGTACTCGGTAAAGCGCATGACGGTCCACGACTGATCGGTCAGATCGGTCGGGTTGTCATAGACGCCGGCCGCGCAGGTGCCGATTTCGTCGCGCAGGTCGTTCCACTCCATGCAGGCGGTCTGGCAGGCCTTGCACCCGATGCACTTGGAGACATCGATGAGCTTGGCCACCTCACCGCTGTGCGTTTCGCGCGCACTGGGAGCAGGCGTCGTCGTGGCCGAGCGACGCTTGATATCGAGAGACATGGTTGATGACATCAGCTGCTCCTTAAACCTTTTCCACCTTCACGAGGAAGGTCTTGGATTCCGGGGTAAGGCTGTTGCCATCGCCCACCGATGCCGTCAGGTTGTTGGCCATGTAGCCCTTGCGGCCCGTCGACGAGAAGCCCCAGTGAATGGGCACGCCCACGTGGTGGATGGTCTTGCCATCGATCTTCATGGGCTTGATGCGCTTGGTCACCACGGCGGCGGCCTTGACGAAGCCGCGCTTGGAGCTGACCTTCACATGCTGGCCCGTCTCGATGCCCAGTTCCTTGGCCAGCGCCTCGCCGATTTCCACGAACTGCTCGGGCTGAACGATGTTGTTCAACTGAACGTGCTTGGTCCAATAGTGGAAGTGCTCGGTCAGGCGGTACGTCGTGCCCACATGCGGGAACTCGCTGGGCGAGCCTGCCGAATCCTTGGCGGAGTCGAAGATGCGGGCGGCCGGGTTGATGACAGCCAGCTTGTTGTCGGGATACATGGGGTTGTATCCCAGCGGGTTGTCGAAGGCCTCGTAGTGGGTGGGGAACGGTCCCTCGTTCATGCCCTTGCGGGCGAAGAAGCGCGCCACGCCCTCGGGGTTCATGATGAACGGATCGGTGGTCTCCGGCGGCATGGTCGGACCCATGTCGGGCACGTCGGCGCCGCCCCAGGCCTTGCCGTTCCAGCGGATCAGCGTGCGCTGGGGATTGAACGGCTGGCCGTTGCGGTCGCACGAGGCACGGTTGTAGAGCACGCGGCGGTTGGCCGGCCAGGCCCAGGCCCAGTTCAGCGTATTGCCTATGCCCGTAGGGTCGCTGTTGTCGCGTCGGGCCATCTGGTTGCCGGACGAGGTCCAGCAGCCAGCCCAGATCCAGCAGCCGCCCATCGTCGTGCCGTCGTCGCGCATCTCGCCGAAGCCGGCGAGCTGCTCGCCGGCCTTGCGGATGAGCTTGGTCGGGTCCTTGGGGTCGAACAGGTCCACCAGCGCGCGGCCGTTGTACTCCTTGGCGATCTCTTCCGAAGTCGGATGATCGGCATGGGCATACGGCCACCACAGCTTGGTGATCGGCTCGGGGAACTTGCCGCCGTCCTTCTCGTAGGCCTGCTTCAGGCGCAGGTGCAGGGCCGACATGATGGCGATGTCGGTCTTGGCTTCGCCCGGGGGCTCGGCCGCCTTCCAGTGCCACTGCAGCACGCGCGAGGAACTGACGACGGCGCCGTCTTCCTCGGCAAAGCAGGTCGTGGGCAGGCGGAACACCTCGGTCTGGATGGATGCCGAATCTACGTCGTTGAACTCGCCGTGGTTCTTCCAGAACTCCGACGTTTCGGTGACCAGCGGGTCCATGATCACCAGGAACTTCAGCTTCTTGAGGCCTTCGCGCACATTGTTGCTGTTCGCAAGAGCCGCCAGCGGGTTGAAGCCCTGGGCGATGTAGCCGTTGATCTTGCCCTGCGCCATCATGTCGAACACCTGCAGCATGTCGTACTGCTTGTCCAGCTTGGGCAGGTAGTTGAAGGCCCAGTTGTTCTCGGCCGTGGCCGCCGGTCCCCACCAGGCCTTCATCAGGCTCACGTGGAACTTGGGCGTGTTCGACCAGTAGTTCATCTGGCCCGGGCGCATGGCCTTGGGCGTGCGCGCGTCGATGTACTTCTGGTAGTCCTGCTCGCCTTCGTTGGGCAGCGTCAGATAGCCTGGCAGCGAAGCCGACAGAATCCCCAGGTCCGTCAGGCCCTGGATGTTGGAGTGCCCGCGCAGCGCATTCATGCCGCCGCCGGCCACGCCGATGTTGCCCAGCAGAAGCTGCACCATGGCGCCCGTGCGCAGGATCTGCGCACCCGTGGTGTGCTGTGTCCAGCCCAGTGCGTACAGGATGGTTGCGGCGCGGCCCGGCACTGCCGTCGAGGCCAGCTTCTCGCACACATGCAGGAATTTTTCCTTGGGCGTGCCGCAGGCGCTCTCCACCTTCTCGGGCGTATAGCTGGCGTAGTGGCGCTTGAGCCATTGGTACACGCAGCGCGGATGCTGCAGGCTGGCGTCCACCTTCACGTAGCCGTCGGCGTCGAGTTCATAGTCCCAGCTGGACTTGTCGTACTTGCGGGTCTGTGGGTCGTAGCCCGAGAAGATGCCCTCGTCGAACGCAAACTCCTCCTTCACGATGTACGAGAAGTCGGTGTAGTTCCTCACGTACTCGTGATGGATCTTGTCGTTCGTCAGCAGATAGTTGATCACGCCACCCAGGAACACGATGTCCGAGCCCGACCGGATGGGGGCGTAGAAATCGGCCACGGAGGCGGAGCGGTTGAAGCGCGGATCGACCACCATGAAGTGCGCACCGTTGTGCTCCTTCGCTTCGGTCACCCACTTGAAACCGCAGGGATGTGCTTCAGCGGCATTGCCGCCCATGATCAGGATAACGTCCGCGTTCTTGATGTCGACCCAATGGTTCGTCATCGCTCCACGGCCAAACGTCGGGGCAAGACCTGCCACCGTCGGGCCGTGTCAGACACGTGCTTGGTTATCGAGTGCGAGCAGGCCCCAGGAGCGGGCCACCTTGTGTGTGACGTAGCCGGCTTCGTTGCTGGAGGCCGAGGCGGCCAGCATGCCGGTGGTCAGCCAGCGGTTCACCGTCTGGCCCTTGTCGTTTTGCTCGACGAAGTTCGCGTCGCGGTCGTCCTTGAGCAGCTTGGTGATGCGGGTCAGCGCCTCATCCCAGGACATGCGCTTCCACTCGGTGGAGCCGGGCGCGCGGTACTCGGGATACTTCAGGCGGTGCGGGCTGTGGACGAAGTCCAGCAGCGATGCGCCCTTGGGGCACAGCGTTCCGCGGTTGACGGGGTGGTCGGGATCTCCCTCGACGTGGATCACCGACAGCTTGGCGTTCTTGACGCCATCGCTCAGCGAATACATCAGGATGCCGCAGCCTACCGAACAGTAGGTGCAGGTCTGGCGGGTGACCGTGGTGGCGGCCAGCTTGAACTGGCGCACTTCAGCCAGGGCGGCCGTGGGCGAGAAGCCCATCAACGCCAGGCTGGATCCGGCCAGAGTCGAACCAGTCACTTTCATGAACTGGCGTCTGGAGAATTGGACCATGTGGGGTACCTTCTAATAGAAATTGACGCTTGTAAGCAAATTCTACGAGTGCACCCCGAAAACAATCCGGGAAATAACCCTTAATCCCGAGTCGGCCTGTGCGGCATTCATGCGCGGCCTCCCCGCTGCACCTTGCTGCGCGGGGCTTGCCGGTCCGGTGTCCGGCTGATTCATCAGTTGAATTGATTATCTGGTTTGAAGGCTTCGGATATTTTGTTTTATATCAATCCGGTATTCATTGGCTGACTGAATGGCGTCGATCAATCCAGTCTATTGGGTGAATGCGAACCATTTGCGTCGATTGAATTGCCGAATGGGGTTTTTGGCCTCCCCCGGGAGCGGAGGCCGGGGTGGATCAGCGTGCCGGCGGGCCTGGATCGCGCGGGGCATGCTTGAGGCCCAGATCATCCGACGTCTGATATTCAGCATGCGCCAAACCCGTCTTGTTCACCGATGGGTTCACCGTTTGGGCCATTTGGCGGCGCCTTTCCTCATCCTGCAGCTGCATGCGCGTGAACATGTCCCAGATTGCCATGAACAGCGCCGCGATCACGGGGCCTATCACAAAACCCGTCAGTCCGAAGAGAGCCATGCCGCCCAGTGTCGAGATCAGCACGATGTAGTCGGGCATCTTGGTGTCCTTGCCCACCAGCAGCGGGCGCAGCACGTTGTCCACCAGTCCGATCACCAGCACGCCGTAGGCGATCAGGATCAGGCCCTTGCCCATGTCACCGGTGGCCAGGAAGTAGATGGCCACCGGCGCCCAGATCAGGCCGGCGCCCACGGCGGGCAGCAGCGACAGGAACGCCATCACCACGCCCCACAGCACGGGCCCCTGGATGCCCAGAATCCAGAAGATCAGCCCGCCCAGCGCGCCCTGGGCGGCCGCCACGGCCAGGTTGCCCTTGACGGTGGCGCGGATCACGGTGGTGAACTTGCTCGACAGCTCGGCCTTGTGATCGGACTGCAGCGGGATGGCCATGCGGATGCGCTGTGTCAGGTCGCGGCCGTCACGCAGCAGGAAGAACAGCAGGTACAGCATCACGCAGAAGCCGACCAGAAACCCGAAGGTGTTCTGGCCTATGCCCAGCGCCTTGGTGGCGACCAGCTTGGAGGCCTGCATGGCGATGCTGGACAGCTTGTCCTGCAGCTCGGCCAGCGAACCCAGGTGCAACCTCTCCAGCCAGGGTGTGACCCAGGAGGGCAGGGCGTCCATGATCTGTTGCACATAGGTGCCTGCATCCAGGTTGCCGCTGTTGACGCGCTCATAGATCAACGAGGCCTCGCGCACCAGCGAGGCGCCGATCAGCGCCAGCGGCAGGATGGCCACCACCAGGCACAGCAGCAGGGTGGACAGGGCGGCGAGATTGGTGCGCCGTGGCATGCGCGCCAGCAGGCGCCGGTGCAGCGGCGAAAACAGGATGGCCAGGGCGACGCCCCAGAAGATGGCCCCCATGAACTCCCAGAGCACGGCACCGAAGCCTATGGTTGCCGCAATCAGCAGCAGCATGAAAGTGCGTTTGTGTAGGGGCAGCAGGTTCATCTGGCGGTCCGTTCGGAAGATGCGCCAATGTACGCGACTGCGGGAACTCCCGGAGAGTTCAGGTAATCACTTGGTAACTGCCCTGCTGCGATGTTTGAACGGTGGCACAATGGCGGTCGCAACCAGGCCCTTCCCCAGCCACAGTCGCATCCGCCAATCGGTACAGCCGTGTCGCGGAAGGTTCCACAAACCAGCTAATGCCTCCCTCAGGGAGGCTGAGGTCAGCGCAATATGAGCGATCAGACGTCGGTCTACCAAGCCTACCAAGGCAATACCTACCTCTTCGGCGGCAATGCCCCCTACGTCGAAGAAATGTACGAAAACTACCTGGCCAATCCCGGTAGCGTGCCGGATTCCTGGCGCGAGTACTTTGATGCACTGCAACATGTGCCCGCAGTCGATGGCACCGACGCCAAGGACGTTCCGCACCAGCCCGTCATCAACGCTTTCGCCGAGCGCGCCAAGCAAGGCGGCACCAAGGTGGTCGTGGCCTCCGGCGCCGACTCCGAACTGGGCCGCAAGCGCACCGCCGTCCAGCAACTGATCGCCGCCTACCGCAATGTCGGCGCACGCTGGGCCGATCTGGACCCCCTCAAGCGCACCGAGCGCCCCGAAATTCCCGAGCTGGAGCCGTCGTTCTACGGCTTCACCGATGCCGACCAGGAAACGGTGTTCAACACGAGCAACACCTTCTTCGGCAAGGAAAGCATGTCCCTGCGCGAGCTGATGAACGCTCTGCGCGAAACCTACTGCGGCACCATCGGCTCCGAGTACATGTATGCCACGGACCAGACGCAAAAGCGCTGGTGGCAGCAAAAGCTGGAAACCAGCCGTACCAAGCCCAGCTTTGATGCCAGCCGGAAAAAGCGCATCCTCGACCGCCTGACGGCTGCCGAAGGCCTGGAACGCTACCTGCACACCAAGTACGTCGGCCAAAAGCGCTTCTCGCTGGAAGGTGGCGAGAGCTTCATCGTCGCCATGGACGAGCTGATCAACGCTGCCGGCCAGAAGGGCGTGCAGGAAGTCGTGATCGGCATGGCCCACCGCGGCCGCCTGAACGTGCTGGTCAACACCCTGGGCAAGATGCCCAAGGACCTGTTCGCCGAGTTCGACCACACCGCCCCCGAGGACCTGCCCGCCGGTGACGTGAAGTACCACCAGGGCTTCAGCTCCGACGTGTCCACCGCAGGCGGCCCCGTCCACCTGTCGCTGGCCTTCAACCCCTCGCACCTGGAAATCGTCAACCCCGTGGTCGAAGGCTCGGTGCGCTCGCGCATGGACCGCCGCGACGACCCGCACGGCAAGCAGGTGCTGCCCGTGCTGGTGCACGGCGATGCAGCCTTCGCCGGCCAGGGCGTGAACCAGGAAACCCTGGCGCTGGCCCAGACCCGTGGCTACACCACGGGCGGCACGGTGCACATCATCATCAACAACCAGATCGGCTTCACCACCTCCGATCCGCGCGACACCCGCTCCACGCTGTACTGCACCGACATCGTCAAGATGATCGAGTCGCCCGTGCTGCACGTCAACGGCGATGATCCGGAAGCCGTGGCGCTGGCCGTGCAGCTGGCCCTGGAGTTCCGCATGGAATTCTCCAAGGACGTGGTCGTGGACATCGTCTGCTTCCGCAAGCTGGGCCACAACGAGCAGGACACCCCCGCGCTGACCCAGCCGCTGATGTACAAGAAGATCGGCGCCCACCCCGGCACCCGCAAGCTGTACGCCGACAAGCTGGCCGCACAGGGCCTGGGCGAATCGCTGGGCGACGACATGGCCAAGGCCTACCGCGCCGCCATGGACGAAGGCCGCCACACCGTGGACCCGGTGCTGACCAACTTCAAGAGCAAGTACGCCGTGGACTGGAGCCCGTTCCTGGGCAAAACCTGGACGGACGCCGGCGACACCGCCATCCCGCTGACGGAATGGAAGCGCCTGGCCGAACGCATCACCACCATCCCCGAGACCGTGACGCCGCACGCGCTGGTCAAGAAGGTCTATGACGACCGCGCAGCGATGGGCCGCGGCGAAGTCAACGTGGACTGGGGCATGGGCGAGCACATGGCCTTCGCATCGCTGGTCGCATCGGGCTATCCCGTGCGCCTGTCGGGCGAGGACTGCGGCCGCGGCACCTTCACGCACCGCCACTCGGTCATCCATGACCAAAAGCGCGAGAAGTGGAGCGAAGGCACCTACATCCCGCTGCAGAACGTGGCCGACAGCCAGGCTCCGTTCACCGTCATCGACTCCATCCTGTCCGAAGAAGCCGTGCTGGGCTTCGAGTACGGCTATGCGTCGAACGACCCCAACACCCTGGTGATCTGGGAAGCCCAGTTCGGCGACTTCGCCAACGGCGCCCAGGTCGTGATCGACCAGTTCATCGCCTCCGGTGAAGTCAAGTGGGGCCGCATCAACGGCCTGACGCTGATGCTGCCGCACGGCTACGAAGGCCAGGGCCCCGAGCACAGCTCGGCCCGCCTGGAGCGCTTCATGCAGCTGGCCGCCGACGCCAACATGCAGATCGTGCAGCCGACCACGGCCAGCCAGATCTTCCACGTGCTGCGCCGCCAGATGGTGCGCCCGCTGCGCAAGCCGCTGGTCATCATGACCCCCAAGTCGCTGCTGCGCAACAAGGACGCCACCTCGCCGCTGTCCGAGTTCACCAGCGGCGGTTTCCAGACCGTGATCCCTGAGCAGGACGAAGCCGTCGTGAAGAACGCGGCCAAGGTCAAGCGCGTGATCGCATGCTCCGGCAAGGTCTACTACGACCTGGTCAAGAAGCGCACCGAGAAGGAAAGCAAGGACGTCGCCATCATCCGCGTCGAGCAGCTGTACCCCTTCCCGCACAAGGCTTTCGCCGCTGAACTGAAGAAGTTCGGCAACGCCACCGACATCGTCTGGTGCCAGGACGAGCCGCAGAACCAGGGCGCCTGGTTCTTCGTGCAGCACTACATCCACGAGAACATGCTCGATGGCCAGAAGCTGGGCTACTCCGGCCGCGCTGCCTCGGCATCGCCCGCCGTGGGTTACGCCCACCTGCACCAGGAGCAGCAAAAGGCCCTGGTGGAAGGCGCGTTCTCCAAGCTCAAGGGTTTTGTCCTGAACAAGTAAGGCAGCCCCCACCCGCTACGTATCAGTACAGAACACTTTTGGAAAGAATCACAAATGGCTATCGTTGAAGTCAAAGTTCCCCAGCTGTCCGAGTCCATCGCTGAGGCCACCATGCTGACCTGGAAGAAGAAGGCCGGCGAAGCGGTTGCAGTCGATGAGATCCTCATCGAGATCGAAACCGACAAGGTCGTGCTCGAAGTGCCCGCGCCCGCCGCTGGCGTGCTGGCCGAGATCGTGCAAGGTGACGGCGCCACCGTGGTGGCCGAGCAACTGATCGCCAAGATCGACACCGAAGGCGTGGCCGGTGTGGCCGCTGCCGCTCCTGCAGCCGCCCCCGCCGCTGCAGCCGCTCCCGCCGCAGCGCCCGCAGCCGCGGCCGCCACCGGTGGCAGCAAGGGTGATGTCGCCATGCCCGCCGCTGCCAAGCTGCTGGCCGAAAACAACCTGTCGGCCGCCGGCGTGGCTGGCTCCGGCAAGGATGGCCGCGTGACCAAGGGTGACGCGTTGGCAGCCATCAAGGGCGGCGTGCAGTCCACCGCTGCCGTCATTCCCACCGGCGTGCCCACCAAGGCGCTGCCCCAGGTGTCGGCTCCGTCCGCCAAGGAAGACCTCAGCGGCCGTCCCGAGCAGCGCGTGCCCATGAGCCGCCTGCGTGCCCGCGTGGCCGAGCGTCTGCTGCAGTCGCAGTCCACCAACGCCATCCTGACCACGTTCAATGAAGTGAACATGGCCCCGGTGATGGATCTGCGCAAGAAGTTCCAGGACGCCTTCACCAAGGAACACGGCACCAAGCTGGGCTTCATGTCCTTCTTCGTCAAGGCGGCCGTGCACGCCCTGAAGAAGTACCCGGTGCTCAACGCATCCGTGGACGGCAACGACATCGTCTACCACGGCTACTTCGACATCGGTATCGCCGTGGGTTCGCCCCGTGGCCTGGTGGTGCCCATCCTGCGCAATGCAGACCAGATGAGCTTCGCCGACATCGAAAAGAAGATTGCCGAATTCGGCAAGAAGGCTGCCGAAGGCAAGCTGGGCATTGAAGAAATGACCGGCGGCACCTTCTCCATCTCCAATGGCGGCACCTTCGGCTCGATGATGTCCACCCCCATCATCAACCCGCCCCAGTCGGCCATCCTGGGCGTGCACGCCACCAAGGACCGCGCCATGGTCGAGAACGGCCAGGTCGTGGTCCGCCCGATGAACTATCTGGCCATGTCCTATGACCACCGCATCATCGACGGCCGCGAAGCCGTGCTGGGCCTGGTGGCCATGAAGGACGCGCTGGAAGATCCTTCGCGCCTGCTGTTCGACCTGTAATTCCACAGGGTTCGACACGACGAAAACCCACCCTTGGCCGCGCGCCCTGCGGTGGGTTTTTTCATGCATCACAGACAAGAGATTCCTGAAATGAGCAAGCAATTCGACGTCATCGTCATCGGCGCGGGCCCTGGCGGCTACATCGCCGCCATCCGTGCCGCACAACTGGGCTTCAACGTGGCCTGTATCGACGAGTGGAAGAACGCCGCCGGCGGCGCCGCTCCGGGCGGCACCTGCACCAACGTGGGCTGCATTCCCTCCAAGGCCCTGCTGCAGTCGTCCGAGCACTTCGAGCACGCCAACCTGCACTTTGCCGACCATGGCATCTCCACCGGCAAGGTCGAGATGGACGTGGCCAAGATGATCGCCCGCAAGGATGCGGTCGTGAAGCAGAACAACGACGGCATCCTGTACCTGTTCAAGAAGAACAAGGTCACCTTCTTCCACGGCCGTGGCTCGTTCGTCAAGGCGGTCGAGGGCGGCTACGAGATCAAGGTTGCCGGCAAGGAAGAGGAAGTGCTGACGGGCAAGCAGATCGTGGTCGCCACGGGCTCCAGCGCCCGCGCGCTGCCCGGCGTGCCCTTCGATGAAGAGAACATCCTGTCCAACGACGGCGCCCTGCGTCTGGGCAAGGCCCCGAAGAAGCTGGCCCTGATCGGCGCCGGCGTGATCGGCCTGGAAATGGGCTCGGTCTGGCGTCGCCTGGGCACGGAAGTGGTCGTGCTCGAAGGCATGGACAAGTTCCTGTCCGCCGTGGACGAGCAGATCGCCAAGGAAGCCAAGAAGGCGTTCGACAAGCAGGGCCTGAAGATCGAGCTGGGCGTGAAGATCGGCGAAATCAAGAGCGGCAAGAAGGGCGTGTCCATCGCCTACACCAACGCCAAGGGTGAAGCCCAGGCGCTGGAGGCCGACAAGCTGATCATCTCCATCGGCCGCACCGCCAACACGGCCGGCCTCAATGCCGAGGCCGTGGGCCTGGCACTGGACGAGCGCGGCTGCGTCGTGGTCGATGACGACTGCAAGACCAGCCTGCCCGGCGTCTGGGCCGTGGGCGACGTGGTGCGCGGCCCGATGCTGGCGCACAAGGCCGAGGAAGAGGCCGTGGCCGTGGCCGAGCGCATTGCCGGCCAGCATGGCCATGTGAACTTCGGCACCATTCCCTGGGTGATCTACACCAGCCCCGAAATCGCATGGGTGGGCCGCACCGAGCAGCAACTGAAGGAGCAGGGCGTCAAGTACAAGGCTGGCACCTTCCCCTTCCTGGCCAACGGCCGTGCGCGCGCCCTGGGCGACACCACGGGCATGGTCAAGTTCCTGGCCGATGCCGAGACCGACGAAATCCTGGGCGTGCACATGGTCGGCCCCATGGTCTCGGAGCTGATCTCCGAAGCTGTGGTTGCCATGGAGTTCAAGGCATCGAGCGAAGACATCGCCCGCATCTGCCATGCCCACCCCTCGCTGTCCGAAGCCACCAAGGAGGCTGCCCTGGCAGTCGACAAGCGTACTCTGAACTTCTGAGTGCCAGGCTAGCCATCTAGCCAATCCGAGACCTGAAAGCGCTTGCTCTGCAAGCGCTTTCAGCTTCTGAATACATAGCAAATGGTTGATGCTGCATGAGCGTTTCAGTGCGAGAGGCCTACGAGGCCGAACTGGTAGCCAAGGGCTTTCACAGTGATCCTGCGCAACTGCGCGCCGTCGAGGCGCTGCAGCGCTGTGCCGACGACTGGACGGTCTACCGCCAGCGCCGCTCCAACGCCTTCAAGAAGCTCATCAACCATCCCGAGATCCCCCGTGGCGTCTACATGTACGGCGGGGTGGGGCGCGGCAAGAGCTTTCTCATGGATTGCTTCTTCAACGCCGTGCCACTCAGGCGCAAGGTGCGCCTGCATTTCCATGAATTCATGCGCGAGGTCCACCGTGAACTCGCCGTGCTGCAGGGCACCCAGAACCCGCTGGACGTGCTGGGTGCGCGCATCTCCAAGAAGTACAAGCTGATCTGCTTCGATGAATTCCACGTGGCCGACATCACGGACGCGATGATCCTGCACCGGCTGCTGGTGTCGCTGTTCGCCAACGGCGTGGGCTTTGTCACCACCTCCAACTTCAAGCCCGACGAGCTGTACCCGGGCGGCCTGCACCGCGACCGCATCCTACCGGCCATCGACCTGCTCAACGAGCGCATGGAAGTCGTCAACGTGGACAACGGCACGGACTACCGCCGCCGCACGCTGGAAAACGCCAGGCTCTACCACACGCCGCTGGGCGCCGAGGCCGATGCGGCCATGACCGAGACCTTCGACAAGCTGGCCGAGGTCAAGGACGAGGACCCGGTGCTGCACATCGAGGCGCGCGAGATCCGTGCGCGCCGCCGCGCCGGTGGCGTGGTCTGGTTCGACTTCCGCGAGCTGTGCGGCGGCCCGCGCTCGCAGAACGACTACCTGGAGATCGCAAGCCAGTTCCACACCGTGCTGCTGTCCGACGTGCCCTATATGCCGGTCAACATGGCGTCGCCCGCGCGGCGCTTCACCTGGCTGGTGGACGTGCTGTACGACCGCAGGGTCAAGCTGGTCATCTCGGCCGCCGTGCCGCCCGAGCAGCTTTACACTGAGGGCCCGCTGGCCCATGAGTTCCCCCGTACCGTCTCGCGCCTGAACGAGATGCAGTCCAAGGAATTCCTGGCGCTGGAGCGCCGCGTGGTGGATACCAGCCTGACCTGAGGCAGGTGGCCGCGCCTGGCGTCGTTTGCCGGACCTGTACATGCTGAAACTGCCCACCTCTGCTTTTGCCCTTGTGAAGAAACTGCCCGTTCCTTTGGGCGCCGCGCTGGCCTGCCTGGCCTTGGCGGGCCCGGCCGTGGCGGCCGATGCCGCGCGGGAGCCTGGCCAGGCGGCCAGGCAGGCCCAGGCCGAACGCAAGGCCGCGCGTGCCGACATCGCAGCCCAGCGCGCCGTCATCGAGCGCCGGCGCACGGCCCTGGAGTCCGAGTGCTACCAGCGCTTTGCCGTGGAAGACTGCCTCAAGCAGGCGCGCGAAGAGGCCCGTGAGCAGGATCGTCCGCTGCGCGAACGCGAGCTTCAGATCAACGACGAGGAGCGCAAGGAGCGCGCCGTCCAGCGCCTGGAAGACATCGAGGCCAAGAAGGCGCAGAAGGCAGCCTCCACCATGGAGGCCAAGGAACGGCCGCCGGCCGTGCAACGCGATACCCAGGCCCTGCGCGCGCAGCGCGCCCAGGAGGCGCAGCAGCGCGCCGCCCAGCAGGCCAGCCACCAGCGCGAACGGCAGGCCCAGATGGAGCAGCGCCAGTCCGCCCAGGAGCAGGAGCGGCGCGCGGCATCGCGTGCGCAGTTCGAAGCCAAGCAGAAGGAAGCGGCCGAGCGCAAGGCCCGTGCCGCCGAAGCGGCCCGCGAGCGCGGTCCCCAGGCTGCGCCGCTGCCGGTGCCGCCTGCTCCCTGATCCTTTTTTTCTCTGCCACGCGCCAACAGGCCAACCGGGTGGGGGCTGGCGTGAGGGCCTGGATGCTCCAACCCCGGTTCAAGCCGTCTGGGCCGACTCCAGCGCCTCGAGCTTGAGCACCACCAAGGACAGGTTGTCGCCCCCGCCCTGGGCGCGCACGCGGGCCTTGTCGATGAGGAACTCCGTGGCCTCGCGCGGAGTGAGCGCGTTGAGCACGGTGCCCAGTTCCTCGGCCGTGTAGTAGTGCCAGACGCCATCGCTGCAGGCCATGAGGGTGGTGCCCGGATACACGCGCTCGATCACATGGTGGCTCATGGGCGGTTCGGCCTCGGTGCCCAGGCAGCCCAGCAGGATGTTGGACTTGGGGTGCACGTGGGCCTCGAATTCGGTGAGCTCTCCCCGGTCCACCAGCGACTGCACATAGGAATGGTCCTTGGTGCGGTGGACCATGGTCGCGTCCTGGTAGTGGTAGATGCGCGAATCGCCCGAATGCACCCAGTGGCAGCGGCCCTGGGGCAGCAGGACGAAGGCGGCGATGGTGCTGTGCGGCTCCTGCTCGGCCGAAATGGCGGTCAGACGGATCACCGTGTGCGACTCGCGCACGATGCTCTCCAGCAGCGCTGTGCAGTCCTCCTTGCCCGGCTCGAAGCGCTCGAACAGCTGGCGCGCCGTGAGCATGACCTGGTCGGAGGCCTTGCGCCCGCCGCTGCGCCCGCCCATGCCGTCGGCCAGAACGCCCAGCAGGCAGCCGTGGACATACGGGTGGGCCATGAGCATCACCTGGTCTTGCTGGTATTGCCTGTCACCGCGATGGATGCCTGTGGCGGCTTGGAGTCGGTACGCTGGCTGCATGGTCTCTGGTTTGGTGGGCTCTTGGGGCGGTGGATGGGCACACCAGTGGCATGGCGCATATTATCGGAGCGCTGCCCCCGGTGCCGGCTCGCCCGGCTCCCGTGGCGCTGTCTTTTTCAACAACCGGACCTGTCCTGTGCATTCCCTGACCGCCGCCGTGCAGGCGGCCTTCGCCCCGCAAGGCCTGCTGTCGCGCGCCGAGGCGCAGTTCCTGCCGCGTGAAGGCCAGACCCGCATGGCCCTGGCCGTGGCCCAGGCCATCGAAGAGCGCCAGACCCTGGTCGTGGAGGCCGGCACGGGCGTGGGCAAGACCTATGCCTATCTGGTGCCGGCCCTGCTCAGCGGCCAGCGCGTGCTGGTGTCCACGGCCACGCGTGCGCTGCAGGACCAATTGTTCGCACGGGATCTGCCGCGTCTGGTGGCCGCCCTGGGCATGCCGCTGCGCATGGCGCGCCTCAAGGGTCGCAGCGCCTACCTGTGCCTGGAGCGGCTGGAGCGCGTGCGCCAGGGCCGCACGGCGCCGCAGGACCCGCAGGTGCTGCGCAGCGTGGCCCTGGTCGAGCGCTGGGCGCGCACCACGCGCACAGGTGACCTGGGCGAGCTGCCCGCGCTGGACGAGCGCTCGCCCGCGCTGCCCCTGGTCACTTCCACGCGCGACAACTGCCTGGGCTCGGACTGCCCGCATTGGCAGGACTGCCATGTCAACGTGGCCCGCCGCACCGCGCTGGACGCCGACGTGGTGGTCATCAACCACCATCTGATGTTTGCCGACCTCGACGTGCGCGATTCGGGTGTGGCCCAACTGCTGCCCAGCGCGGGCGTGGTGGTGGTGGACGAGGCCCACCAGCTCAACGACACCGGCGTGCAGTTCGCTGGCCTGAGCCTGTCGGGCCAGCAATTGACGGGCTATGCCCGCGATGTGCTGCGCGCCGGCCAGGAACTGGCACGCGGCATGGCCGACTGGATGATGCTCTCGGCGCGTGTGGAGCAGGCACTGCGCGAGCTGCGCCTGGCCGCAGGCAAGCCCCCTGTGGGCGGACGTCTGTCCTGGCAGGGCGTGACGCCGCAGGGACTGGACGCCCAGAGCTGGCGCACGGCCCTGGTCACGCTGGGGCGCAGCCTGCGGGCGCTGGTGGAGCCGCTGGTGCAATTGCAGGTCAGCGATCCCGAACTGCGCAGGCTGCTCGAGCGCGGCAGCGAACTGCTGCGGCGCCTGGCCACCTTCGCGGCGGCGGCCGTGCAAGACACGGTGCGCTGGCTGGAACTGGGCAGCCAGCAGATGCGCATGCTGGAGTCTCCGCTGACCATTGCACACATCATGCGCACGCGGCTGCTGGGTCCGACGCAAGCGCAAGCGCAAGAGCAAGACCAAGAGCATCAGGAAGGAAGCGGGCAAGACGCCGAGCCGCAGGAAAACGCACCCACCGCCCCGTACGAGTCGCCAGCGGGCACCGCCTGGATCTTCACCTCTGCCACGCTGGGCGACGACGAGCGGCTGAGCTGGTTCACCGAGCCCTGCGGACTGCGAGAGGCCCAGGTGCTGCGCGTGGACAGCCCCTTCGACTATGCGCGGCAGGCGGCGCTTTATGTGCCGCGGCCTTTTGCCGAGGCAGGAAGCCCGGCCCACAGCGCCGAGGTGGCACGCCTGGCGCTGGATGCGGCCCAGCGCCTGGGCGGCCGCACTCTGGTGCTGACCACCACGCTGCGTGCCCTGCACGCCATAGGCGACACGCTGCAGCAGTCGCTGGGGCTGTTCGGTGAACTTGATGTGCTGGTCCAGGGGCAGGCGCCCAAGCTGACCTTGATCGAGCGCTTTGTTGCGGCAGGCGAAGGCAAGGGCGCCAGCGCGGGGCGCGGCTGCATTCTCGTGGCATCGGCCACTTTCTGGGAAGGGGTGGATTTGCCTGGCGATGCGCTGCAGCTGGTGGTCATCGACAAGCTGCCGTTTCCGCCGCCCGACGATCCGCTGGTCGAGGCGCGTTCGCGCAGTCTGGAATCCGTGGGCCGGCAGGCCTTTGCCGACTACATGCTGCCCGAGGCCGCGATGGCGCTCAAGCAGGGCGCCGGGCGCCTGATCCGGCGCGAGACGGATCGCGGCGTGCTTGTGGTCTGCGATCCCAGATTGACCGCCAAGGGTTATGGGCGGCGGCTGCGCGCTGCGCTGCCGCCCATGCGGACCCTGGAGGACGAGGCGGCCTTTGTTCAGGCCCTGCAGGCGCTGGCGCAGCCTGCGCCGCAGGTCACCACAGTTTCCACCACGACTTCTGCTTTGCCGTGACGTCCTTGTCGGAGTCCTGGCCGTACGAGGCGGTCAGCACGCGCTGCGCATCGTCACGCAGCTGGGTCATGCCCAGTGCATCGTATGAGTTCACCAGGATCTGCATGGCTTCGCGCACGGCGGGCACGCCCTGGTAGTCCTTGACGGCGGTCTGCGCACGTGCGATGGCGGCCACGTAGGCGCCGCGTCCGTAGTAGTAGCGGGCCACGTGGACTTCGTACTGCGCCAGCGAGTTGACGATGTACTGCATGCGCAGCCGCGAGTCTTCGGCGTAGCGCGACTCGGGGAAGCGCGTCACCAGCTCGCGGAATGACTCGAAGGAGTCCTTGGCGGCCTTCTGGTCGCGCTCGGACAGATCCTGGCGCGACAGCCAGGAGAACATGCCCAGGTTGTCATTGAAGTTGACCAGGCCCTTGAGGTACAGGGCGTAGTCGGTGGCGGGGCTGGCCGGGTGCAGCTTCAGGAAGCGGTCCAGCGTGGCCGTGGCCTGGACCTTGTCGCCGCTCTTGTACTGGGCATAGGCCTTGTCGAGCTGGGCCTGCTGGGCCAGGGGCGTGCCGGCGGCACGGCCTTCGAGCTTCTCGAACAGCGGAACGGCCTTGTCGAACGCACCGGACGCGGCTTCGTCGCGCGCCTCGGTATAGATGCGGTCCGGGGTCCACTTGGCAGTAGGGTCTTGTTGCGTACTGGAGCAGGCTGTCAGGACGCCTGCGACCAGCACGGCGGGAACGATGGACAGGGGAATACGCTGCATGGTGGACGTTTCTCGGGCAATCGAAGGGCGGTGAGAGGGTTGGCGGGCAGGGACGCGGGCCGCGCTGAGGGGCCGCATGAAGCCTGATTTTCCCGCAACCGGGCCGAGGCATTGTAACGGCCTGCGATGCCCGCCCTGCAGGCGGGGGCGGCGGCAAAGGCATGGCCGCGAACGGGTCCCGGCATTGCGGAGCTTTCTACAATGGCGCCCATATGTTTGTCCATTTGCGCCTGCACACCGAATTTTCCGTCGTGGACGGAACCAACCGCATCAACGCCATCGTCAAGGCCGCCGCCGAGGATGGGCAGGTCGCACTGGCCGTCACAGACTTCAACAACCTGTTTGGCGGCGTCAAGTTCTATCGCGAAGGCCGGGCCAAGGGCGTCAAGCCCGTGCTGGGCGCGGAAATCCAGATCGAGGGCGAAAACGGCGCCGCGATCTCGCGCATCATCGTGCTGGTGCAAAGCCCGCTGGGCTACCACAACCTGTCCGAGCTGCTGGCCCGGGGCTGGACCCGCAATGTGGTCAAGGGCCAGGCCGTGCACACATGGGCCTGGCTGCAGGAGCTGGGCGAAGGCCTGATCGTGCTGGCCGGCGCCCAGGCCGGCCCGGTGGGCCAGGCACTGATGCGCGGTGACGAGGCCGGCGCAGCAGCCGTCGCCCAGCGGCTGGCGAGCATGTTCCCGCACCGCTTCTTCATCGAGCTGCAGCGCGCAGGCCGGCCTGACGACGAAGCCCATGTGCTGGCCGCCGTGCAACTGGCCGATCGCCTGAACCTGCCCGTGGTCGCCACGCACCCCATACAGTTCTTCGGCCCCGACGACTACGAAGCGCACGAGGCGCGCGTGTGCATCGCCGAGGGCGAGATCCTGGCCAACCCCAAGCGTGTGCGCCGCTTCACGCGCGACCAGCATTTCAAGACCGTCGCGCAGATGCAGGCGCTGTTCGCCGACATTCCCAGCGCCATCGCCAACACCGTGGAAATCGCGCGTCGCTGCAGCCTGACGCTGGTGCTGGGCAAGCCGCAGCTGCCCAACTTCCCCGTGCCCGAAGGCATGACCATGGACGAGTTCTTCCGCCAGGAGTCCTTTGCGGGACTGGAGGAACGCCTGGTCCATCTCTATCCCGACCCCGCCAAGCGCGAGGCCCAGCGCGAGCGCTATGTCGAGCGACTGGAGTTCGAGATCGGCACCATCCTCAAGATGGGCTTTCCGGGCTACTTCCTCATCGTGGGCGACTTCATCAAGTGGGCCAAGCTCAACGGCTGTCCCGTGGGTCCGGGCCGCGGATCGGGCGCCGGCTCGCTGGTGGCCTACGTGCTCAAGATCACGGACCTGGACCCGCTGGAATACAACCTGCTGTTCGAGCGTTTCCTCAACCCCGAGCGTGTGTCCATGCCCGACTTCGACGTGGACTTCTGCCAGGCCAACCGCGACCGCGTCATCGACTACGTGAAGCAGCTGTACGGCCGCGACGCCGTCAGCCAGATCGCCACCTTCGGCACCATGGCCGCGCGCGCGGCCATCCGCGACGTGGGCCGCGTGCTGGACATGAGCTACACCTTCTGCGATGGCATCTCCAAGCTCATTCCCAACAAGCCTGGCCTGCACGTCACGCTCAAGTACCCGCCCAATCCCAAGAAGGAGGGCGACAAGTACACCTACGCCATCGAGGCCGAGCCCATGCTGGCCGAGCGCATCGACAAAGAAGAAGACGTCAAGACACTGATTGAAATGGCTCAGAAGCTCGAAGGCATGACACGCAACATCGGCATGCACGCGGGCGGCGTGGTGATTGCCCCGGGCAAGCTGGCCGATTTCTGCCCGCTGTACCAGCAGCCGGGCAGCGACTCGGCCGTGGCCATGTACGACAAGGACGATGTGGAGGCCGTGGGCCTGGTGAAGTTCGACTTTCTGGGCCTGGCCACGCTGACCATCCTGGAGATTGCGCGCGAGTTCATCATCAAGCGCCACAAGGGCCAGGAGAACTTCGCATTCGAGAACATCCCGCTGGACGATGCGCGCACCTACCAGCTGTTTTCCGAGGGCAAGACCGAGGCCGTGTTCCAGTTTGAATCGCGCGGCATGCAGGGCATGCTGCGCGACGCCAAGCCCAGCCGGCTGGAAGACCTGATCGCACTGAACGCCCTGTACCGCCCGGGACCCATGGACCTGATTCCCAGCTTCGTGGCGCGCAAGCACGGCAAGGAAGTGGTGGAGTATCCGCATCCGCTGGTCGAAAAGGTGCTGGCCGAAACCTACGGGATCATGGTCTACCAGGAGCAGGTGATGCAGACGGCCCAGGTGCTGGGCGGCTACTCGCTGGGCGGCGCCGACCTCTTGCGCCGTGCCATGGGCAAGAAGAAGGTCGAGGAAATGGTCATGCACCGCGGGATCTTCCGCGAGGGCGCGGCCAAGCAGGGCATCAGCGAGGAAAAGGCCGACGAGGTCTTCGACCTGATGGAGAAGTTTGCGGGCTACGGCTTCAACAAGTCGCACGCCGCCGCCTACTCGCTGCTGGCCTATCACACGGCCTGGCTGAAGGTGCACTACACGGCCGAGTTCTACTGCGGGAACATGACCGTGGAAATGGACAACACCGACAAGCTCAAGGTGCTGTACGAAGACGCGCTCAAGATGGGCATCAGCTTCGAGCCGCCGGATGTCAACCGCGGCATGTACCGCTTCGAGCCCGTCACCGACAAGGTCATACGCTATGGCCTGGGTGCCATCAAGGGCACGGGCCAGCAGGCCATCGAGGCCATCATAGCGGCCCGTGAAGGCCGTGGCGTGGGCCCGCGCGGCGCCGACAAGGGGCCGTTCAAGAGCCTGGCCGACTTCTGCGTGCGCGTGGACCGCACGCGCCTGAACAAGCGCACGCTGGAAGCCCTGATCAAGGGCGGTGCCTTCGATGCCATCGAACTGAACCGCGCGGCCCTGGTGGCCTCCATCGACCATGCCTTCGAGTTCGCCAACAAGACGCTGGCCAATGCCAATCAGGGCGGGCTGTTCGACATGATGGGCGAGGACGCCGTGGGCTCCAGCACCCAGGAGCCGCCCCTGGCCGATGCCTTGCCCTGGGGCGTGAAGGAGAGGCTGACCCAGGAAAAGACCGCCGTGGGCTTTTACCTGTCGGGCCATCTGTTCGACGAGGTCGAAAAGGAGGTGCGCCGCTTTGTGCGCACGCCGCTGGCCGAGCTGCGCGACAGCCGCGAGCCCCAGACCCTGGCCGGCATCATCAGCGACTTCCGCGCCATCAACGGCCAGCGCGGGCGGCTGGGCCTGTTCAAGATCGATGACGGCTCGGGCGTGATCGAGGCCTCGGTGGACGAGAACACGCTCAATACCTATCGCGATCTGCTCAAGGACGACGAATTCGTCGTCATCACCGGGCGCCTGCAGCTGGACCACTTCAGCGGTGGCCTGCGCATGAAGGCACAGCAGCTGTTCAACCTGGCCGATGCGCGCTGCCGCTTCGCGCGCTACCTGCAGGTCAGCGTGGGCGAGAAGATGCCCGACGTGGTTGGCCTGCTGCGCCAGTTTCCCGCCGTGGTGGAGCAGGGCGAGCATGGCGAGCTGCAGCGCGGCATGAAAGTGCGCCTGGGACTGGTCTGCGAGGACGAGCGCGGCTCGGCCAGCTGCGAGCTGGCCCTGGGCGACGGCAGCCGCTTCTATCCCAGCGACGCGGCCCTGGCCGCCTGGTATGCCCAGGCGGGCAGCGCCCAGGTCAAGGTGGTCTACGAATGACGCGCAAGGTGGCGCAGCGCCCGGTGGTGGCAAGCAGGCACTGCTTTGGTGCGTGCTGGCCAGCCCGGGCAGGCGCCGCGCTTGAATTCTTCAGGCACGCCTCGCATATCCCTTCCGGAAAACAGTGGCTCCGATGGCTAGAATGATTTTCATGGCAACCCAACCCCCTTCGACCCCTCCTGCCATTCCCACAGTGCGGCCCGTGTCCGATGACGACGGCGCCGTGGTGCTGGAGCGGCGGCGCCAGCGCGTGCAGCCGCCGCAGATGTACCAGGTCGTGATGCTCAATGATGACTTCACGCCCATGGAATTCGTCATCATCGTCCTGCAGGAACTCTTCGGCAAGGACCGCGAAACGGCCACCCAGATCATGCTCAAGATCCATCTCGACGGCCGCGGCGTCTGCGGCGTGTACTCGCGCGATGTGGCGGCCACCAAGGTCGAGCAGGTGCTGCAGGCCGCCCAGAAAGCGGGCCATCCGTTGCAGGCCATGTTCGAGCCTGTTGAATAAACCCGGGCCGCCCTGATTTATGGTTGCAGTCAATAATCCCCAGCAAGCGAAAAGGAGTCATCAATGATCGCCCAGGAACTGGAAGTCAGCTTGCACATGGCCTTTGTCGAAGCACGCCAGCAGCGCCACGAGTTCATCACCGTGGAACACCTGCTGCTGGCCCTGCTGGACAACCCCAGTGCAGCGGAAGTGCTGCGCGCCTGCTCAGCCAACATCGATGACCTGCGCTCGGCCCTGTCCAACTTCATCAAGGACAACACGCCCCAGGTCGCGGGCACCGACGAAGTGGACACGCAGCCCACGCTGGGTTTCCAGCGTGTGATTCAGCGCGCCATCATGCATGTGCAATCGACCGGCAACGGCAAGAAGGAAGTCACGGGCGCCAACGTGCTCGTGGCCATCTTCGGTGAAAAGGACTCGCATGCCGTCTACTACCTGCACCAGCAGGGCGTGACGCGCCTGGACGTGGTCAATTTCATCGCCCACGGCATCAAGAAGGGCGAGCCGCCCGAGCCTGCGAAGGCGGAGAACCCTGCGGAATCCGAAGAGGGTGCCGGTGGCGAACGCAACGAAAAGGCCTCGCCCCTGGAGCAGTTCACGCTGAACCTCAACCAGGCGGCCAAGGATGGCAAGATCGATCCGCTGATCGGGCGCGACTACGAGGTCGAGCGCACCATCCAGATCCTGTGCCGCCGCCGCAAGAACAACCCGCTGCTGGTCGGCGAGGCCGGCGTGGGCAAGACCGCGATCGCCGAGGGCCTGGCCTGGCGCATCACCGAAGGCAAGGTGCCCGAGGTGCTGACCGAGGCCGTGGTCTATTCGCTGGACATGGGCGCGCTGCTGGCAGGCACCAAGTACCGTGGCGATTTCGAGCAGCGCCTCAAGGGCGTGCTCAAGTCGCTGAAGGACAAGCCCAACGCCATCCTGTTCATCGACGAGATCCACACGCTGATCGGCGCGGGCGCCGCTTCGGGCGGCACGCTGGACGCGTCCAACCTGCTCAAGCCGGCGCTGTCCAGCGGCCAGCTCAAGTGCATCGGCGCCACCACGTTCACCGAGTACCGCGGCATCTTCGAGAAGGACGCGGCCCTGTCGCGGCGCTTCCAGAAGGTGGATGTGGTCGAGCCCACGGTGGCCGAGACCGTTGACATCCTCAAGGGCCTGAAGTCGCGCTTCGAGGAGCACCACAGCGTGCAGTACGCCGCCGCCGCCCTGCAGGCTGCGGCCGAGCTGTCGGCCAAGTACATCAATGACCGCCACCTGCCCGACAAGGCCATCGACGTGATCGACGAGGCCGGCGCCGCGCAGCGCATCATTCCGGTGGAGCAGCGCAAGCAGACCATCGACAAGGCCGAGATCGAGGCCATCGTGGCCAAGATCGCGCGCATTCCGCCTGCCAACGTGTCCAACGACGACCGCAGCAAGCTGCAGACGCTGGAGCGCGACCTCAAGAGCGTGGTCTTCGGCCAGGACAAGGCGCTTGAGGCGCTGGCCTCCTCGGTCAAGATGGCGCGCTCGGGCCTGGGCAAGCCGGACAAGCCGATCGGCTCCTTCCTGTTCTCGGGCCCCACCGGCGTGGGCAAGACGGAAGCTGCCAAGCAGCTGGCCTACATTCTGGGCGTGGACCTGATCCGCTTCGACATGTCGGAGTATATGGAGCGCCATGCCGTCAGCCGCCTGATCGGCGCGCCTCCGGGCTATGTGGGCTTTGACCAGGGTGGCCTGCTGACCGAGGCCGTGACCAAGAAGCCGCATTCGGTGCTGCTGCTCGACGAAATCGAGAAGGCGCATCCGGACATCTTCAACGTGCTGCTGCAGGTCATGGACCACGGCACGCTGACGGACAACAACGGGCGCAAGGCCGACTTCCGCAACGTGATCCTCATCATGACCACGAACGCGGGTGCAGAGACCATCAACAAGGCCTCGATCGGCTTCACCAACCCGCGCCAGGCCGGCGACGAAATGGGCGACATCAAGCGCCTGTTCACGCCGGAGTTCCGCAACCGTCTGGACGCCATCGTCAGCTTCAAGCCGCTGGACGAGCAGGTCATCCTGCGCGTGGTCGACAAGTTCCTGCTGCAGCTGGAGCAGCAGCTTGCCGAAAAGCGCGTGGAGGTCACCTTCACCGACGCGCTGCGCAAGCACCTGGCCAGGAAGGGCTTCGATCCGCTCATGGGCGCCCGTCCCATGCAGCGCCTGATCCAGGACACCATCCGGCGCTCGCTGGCCGACGAGCTGCTGTTCGGGCAGCTGGTCGACGGTGGCCGCCTGGAAGTGGACTGGGTGGTCGATGCCGACGACGCCGAAAAGGGCGAGGTCAGGCTCGACATCACGCCCCAGCCCAGGCAGGATCCGGCTTCCGAGCCGGCCGAGCCCAAAGAGGCCACCGCCGACTGATGTGCATCGCCTGATGCCCATCGCGCAAGCCGACAGCCCCCCGGGCTGCCGGCTTTTTCTTTGATCCGCCCGAAGGAGTCTTTGTGGAGTGGCTTCGTCAGTACCTGACCCATGAGAATGCGCTGCTGCTGCTGTCGGTGACCTGGTCGGTCTATGTGGTGATCGTCGCGGTGTGGATCCTTCTGCAGCGCAGCGCACCCGTGGCCACACTGAGCTGGCTGCTGTCCATGGCGGCGATTCCCGTGGGCGGGCTGGCCATCTACTATTTCTTCGGCCCGCAACGGCTCAAGCGCCAGCGCATCAAGCGGCTGCGCGCGCGCAAGACATCGCGCGTGCGCTCGGGCGTGCAGCGGCTGCGCGAGCGCATGCCCGGCAGTCCCGAGCGCCTGCACCAGGTCGCGCGACTGGTGGCCGCCACCAGCGACTTTCCGGTGAGCACGGCCACCGACCTGCGGCTGCTGGTCGGTGGCGCGGCCACCTTCGACGCCATCATCGACGCGGTGAATGCCGCGCGCCACCACATCCACCTCGAGTACTACATCTTCGAGCCCGACCAGACCGGCACGGCCCTGCGCGACCTGCTGATACAGCGGGCCCGCGCAGGCATACAGGTGCGCCTGCTGGTGGATGCCCTGGGCTCCAAGAAGCTGGGGCGGCGCTTTCTGCAGCCGCTGGAGGATGCGGGCGCCGAGGTCGCGCTGTTCCATGGCACCAAGATCGGCCGGCGGCTGCGCCCGGTCATCAACTTCCGCACCCACCGCAAGATCCTGGTGTGCGACGGCAAGGTGGGCTTCACGGGCGGCGTCAACGTGACCGACGAAGAGAACGCGCGTGTCATGCCCGATGCCTACCACGACGTGCACCTGCGCCTGGAGGGCGCCATCGTCAACTGGCTGCAGACCGTGTTCCTCGAGGACTGGGCCTACGCCCTCGAAAAGGACCCCAAGAGCGAGCCCGCCGACATCGACCTGCTGCTGCCGGACGCGCCCGAGGGCCCGCTGCCCGTGCAGGTCATCACCTCCGGCCCCGACAACGGCCTGCAGGCCATCTACCGCGCCCATCTTGCGGCCATCAACGCGGCCGAGGAGCGTGTCTGGCTGACCACGCCGTACTTCGTTCCCACGGAGGCCGCGCTGGCCGCGCTCACCAATGCCTCGCTGCGCGGCGTGGATGTGCAGCTGCTGGTGCCGCGCCGCTCCGATTCGGCCCTGGTCACGGCGGCCGCGCGCTCCTACTACGACGAACTGATCCGCTGCGGCGTGCGCGTCTACGAATACAAGGCGCGCATGCTGCACTCCAAGACGCTGGTGGTGGACGGCAGCATCTCCATCATCGGCACGGCCAACTTCGACTACCGCAGCTTCTTCCTGAACTACGAAGTCTGCGCCATCGCCTACGGGCCCCAGCTCAATGGCGACCTGGCGCGCCAGTTCGAGCTGGACCTGGAGCAGGCGCAGCGCGTGCATTTCAAGCGCGACCTGGGCTTCGCACTGCGCCTGTTCGACTCCGGCGCGCGCCTTTGCTCACCCTTGCTGTGATGTCCGGACGCACTTTTTTCGCAGGCATACTCGCCCGATGGCCCATACCTTCTTCTGGCACGACTACGAGACCTTCGGCGCCCAGCCGCGCTATGACCGGCCCGCGCAATTCGCGGGCATCCGCACGGATGCGGAACTCAATGAAATCGGCGAGCCCGTCATGTGGTATTGCCAGCCGGCAGGCGACTACCTGCCCGATCCGCAGTCCTGCCTGATCACCGGCATCACGCCCCAGCAATGCCTGGAGCAGGGCATGCCCGAGGCCCAGTTCGCCGCCCGCATCGAGGCGGAACTGGCCCAGGCCGGCACCGTGGGCGTGGGCTACAACACCATCCGTTTTGACGACGAGATCACGCGCTTCATGTTCTGGCGCAACCTCATCGACCCCTATGCGCGCGAATGGCAAAACGGCTGCGGGCGCTGGGACCTGCTCGACGTGGTGCGCATGGTCTATGCGCTGCGCCCCGAAGGCATTGTCTGGCCGAAAAAGGAGGATGGATCTCCAAGCTTCAAGCTCGAGGACCTGGCCCGCGCCAACGGCCTGCTGCACGAGAAGGCGCACGACGCCCTGTCCGACGTGCGTGCCACCATCGGGCTGGCCCGATTGATCCGCAAGGTCCAGCCCAGATTGTTCGACTTCGCCTTCTCGCTGCACAAGAAGGACCGTGTGCTGCAGGAAATGGGCCTGCCGGCCGAGCCGGCGCATGCCAGGCCCTTTCTGCACGTCAGCGGCATGATCCGGCCCGAGCGCGGCTGCATCGCCGTCATGTGGCCGCTGGCCACGCACCCCACCAACAAGAACGAGATCATCTGCTGGGATCTGGCGCAGGACCCGTCCGAGCTGGCCTCCATCGACGTGGACACGCTGCGCCTGCGCCTGTTCTCGCGCGCGGCCGACCTGCCCGAAGGCATGCAGCGCCTGCCCATCAAGAGCATCCACGTCAACAAGTCGCCCATGGTGGTCGGCAGCCTCAAGACGCTGAGCCCGGCCATGGCCGCGCAATGGGGCATCGATGTGGAGCAGTGCATGGGCCATGCGGCCATTGCACGGGACCTGCCCGACATGAGCGCGCTGTGGCGTGCCGTTCACCAGCGCCCTGCGCAGGAAGGGCTGGATGCCGACCAGGACCTGTACGGCGGTTTCGTGGGCAATGAGGACCGGCGCCGCCTGAACCACCTGCGCAGCCTGTCCGCGCAGGAGCTGGCGCTGGACCGCACGGGCTTCGACGATGCACGCCTGACCGAGCTGCTGTTCCGCTACCGCGCCCGCAATTTCCCCGCCAGCCTGAACCCGGCCGAGCGCCAGCGCTGGCTGCAGCACTGCGCGGCCTGCCTGATCGAAGGCAAGGGCGGCGCACGCACGGCCGAGCAGATGTTTGCCATGGTCGATCAGCTATCGGAAACTGCCGACGAGCGCGGCGAGGAGATCCTGGGGGCGCTGTATGACTATGCCGAGGCGATCATGCCGGAACTTTAGTTCCCCCTGAGCCGCTGCGCGGCTTCTCCCGAGAGGTGCGACACTCTCGCGGCGGGGCGGCCGGCGTAGGCACTTGCTCGGTCTTCCTCGCCTTGGACCGCGTCGGCTTCAGGCGCAGCGCCCATTTGTGCCTTCAGCCAAAGAACTTGTAGCAGACCACGATGGCCGCCACCACGCCGGCCAGTTCGGCGATGAGGGCGCAGGGCACGGCGTGACGGGCGCGCTGTATGCCTACGGCGCCGAAGTAGACGGCCAGGACGTAGAAAGTGGTTTCGGTGCTGCCCTGGATGGTGGCGGCCACCAGGGCGGCGAAGCTGTCCACGCCCTGGGTCTGCATGGTCTCGATCAGCATGGCGCGCGCCGCGCTGCCCGAGAAGGGTTTGACCAGGGCCGTGGGCAGGGCGTCCACGAAGCGGGCGTCCATGCCCATGGCATCGACCACCCAGCGTATGCCCGACAGCGCATACTCCAGCGCGCCCGATGCGCGGAACACGCCCACGGCGCAGAGCATGGCCACCAGGTAGGGCAGCAGGCCCTTGGCCACGTCAAAGCCTTCCTTGGCGCCCTCGATGAAGCTGTCGTAGACCGCGACCTTGCGCCAGGCGCCCAGGGTGACGAACAGCACGATCAGGGCAAACAGCGTCAGGTTGCCCAGCAGCGATGACAGCTGCGCCAGCGCGGCCGCCGACAGCGTGGCCAGAAAGGCCATGAAGCCCGCCAGCGCCAGGCACAGCGGCAGCAGGTAGCCCAGCACCACGGGGCTCCACAGCGGCAGCCTCTGCACGACGGCCACGGCCAGCAGGCCGACCAGGGTCGAGGCCGAGGTGGCCAGCAAGGTCGGTAGAAAGACCAGGGTGGGATCGGGCGCACCCTGCTGCATGCGGTACATGAAGATGGTCACGGGCAGCAAGGTCAGCGACGACGCATTGAGCACCAGGAACAGGATCTGCGCATTGGTGGCGGTGTCGGGCCGGGGATTGAGCTCCTGCAGCGAGCGCATGGCCTTCAGGCCCATGGGCGTGGCCGCGTTGTCCAGTCCCAGCCCGTTGGCCGCGAAGTTCAGCGTGATCAGGCCCAGGGCCGGATGGCCGCGCGGCACCTCGGGCATGAGCCTGGCGAACAACGGGCCCAGCACGCGCGCCAGCCACTCCACCACGCCGGCCTTCTCTGCGATGCGCAGAAAGCCCAGCCACAGCGTCAGCGTGCCGAACAGCAGCACCATGACCTCGACCGACAGCCTGGCCATGGCAAACAGCGCCTGCACCATGGCCGAGAAAATCCCGGCCTGGCCGCCGACCAGCCATTGCGCCAGCGCAGCCACGGCCGCCACCAGAAAAAAGCCCAGCCACAAGGCATTCAGCATGGATTCCCGTCCCTCACGAGGCAATTGCAAGCCGCCATTGTGGGGCCAGCTGCAGGGCTTACGGCCCAGGGCGGCAGGGCATTGACAGGGCTCCGTTATCCTCGCGGGCCCGCGGTCCGAGGACCGCACCATTGCTGCAAAGGATTCCATGCCCCAGGTGATAGGACAGGTGAGCGTCGCCGTGCGCGACTATGACGAGGCGCTGCGCTTTTATGTGGGCGCGCTGGGCTTCGTGCTGATCGAGGACACCGCCCTGTCCGAGGGCAAGCGCTGGGTCACCGTGGCTCCCGGTGGCGGCGGTGTGCGCCTGCTGCTGGCCCGTGCCACGAATGAGGAACAGGCCGCGCGCGTGGGTAACCAGACCGGCGGGCGCGTGTTCCTGTTCCTGCAGACCGACGACTGCCTGCGCGACTTCGAAGCCTACCGCTCGCGCGGCGTGCGCTTTGTGCAGGATCCCCAGCGCAAGCCCCATGGCACCGTGGCCGTGTTCGAAGACCTCTACGGCAATCTGTGGGATCTCATCGAGCCGCATCCGGCGCGTTGAGGGCCGAAGGCGCGCTGCTTCAGCGGCTGGCCACGATGAACAGCCTGGGGAAGGGCAGCAGCACCGTGCCATCGTCCAGCGCGGGGTAGGCCTGGGAGATGGCCTGCAGATACGCTGCGTAGAAGCCGGCCTTTTGCTCCTCGTCCAGCGGCGCGACGAAGGGACGCAGCGCCGATCCCTTGAACCACTCAACCACCGCGGCATGGCCGCGCGCCAGCGGGTGGAAGTAGGTGGTGCGCCAGACATCGACGTTGCTGCAGTGCGGGCGAAGCAGGGCGTAGTAGAAGTCCGCGCTGTGCCGTGCGGGGTGGCGCACATCGCCAATCGTGGCAGCCCAGGGGCCGCTGGCGGCCACTTCGCGTGCCAGCCGGTGGGCCGGTTCTTCCAGGTTGTCCGGCGTCTGCACGGCCAGGCTGCCACCGGGGGCCAGGTGGCTGACGAGGCGCGGGTAAAGCTGCTGGTGATCGGGCAGCCACTGCAGCGAGGCATTGGCCAGGATCACGTCCTGCGGCTGGTCGGGCTGCCAGGTGGCGATGTCGGCCAGGCAGAAGGCCGTGCCCGGCAGCCGCTTGCGTGCGGCATCCAGCATGTCCTCGGAATTGTCCAGTCCCGTCATGGTGGCCCCGGGGAAGCGCTGGGCCAGGACCTCGGTGGAGTTGCCGGGGCCGCAGCCCAGGTCCACGGCCAGCCGCACGGCGCGGCCAGGCAGATCGGGAATGGCGGCCACCAGGTCGCGCACGGGGCGGGTGCGTTCCTGCTCGAACGTTGTGTACTGCTTTGCGGACCAGGTCATCGTGTTGCCTTTCAGGTAGGTGTGTTTGTGGGGCGCGAGCGTAAATCCGTCCATTCATGATTGCAAATGCCACAATCGAAGCCTTCCCATACCTTGAAAGTATTGATGTGCCCGAGCTTCGCCAACTGCGCGCCTTTGTCGCCATCGCCGAGGAAGGCCACATCACGCGTGCGGCCGAGCGCCTGGGCATGCAGCAGCCGCCGCTGACGCGGTTGCTGCAGGGCCTGGAGCACGAATTGGGCGTGGAGCTGGTGCAGCGCCTGCCGCGCGGCGTGCGGCCCACGGCGGCGGGGCTGGCGCTGCTGGAAGAGGCCAGGGCGCTGCTGGCCCGCTCCGATGGGCTGGCCGAAGTGGTGGGCCGTGCCGCCCGCGGCGAGACGGGCCGGCTGGCCGTGGGTTTCACCAGCTCGGCCGCACTGCATCCCTTTGTGCCCGGCGTGCTGCGCATGTTCCGCCAGCAGGTGCCCGGCGTGGCCGTGGCGCTGGAGGAGGCGGGCACGGGCGAGCTCATGGATGCATTGCTGCAAGAGCGGCTGGACGCGGCCTTTGTGCGCTCGCCCCTGCATGGCAGCCAGGGGCTGCAGGCTGTGCCGATTCTGGAGGAGCCCATGCTGCTGGCCCTGCCTGCAGGGCATGCGCTGGCACGCCCATTGCGCCGGCCCGTGCCTTTGCCGCAGCTCGCCTCGGAGGATTTCGTGCTGTACCGGCGCAGGGTAGGGCAGGGCCTGTACGACGCCATTCTCAAGGCCTGCATGGAGGCCGGTTTCAGCCCGCGCGTGGTGCAGGAGGCGCCGCGCATGACGGCGACGCTGAGCCTGGTCTCGGCAGGGCTGGGGCTGTCCATCGTGCCTGCCTCCATGCAGCGCCTGCGCAGCGACGGCATTGCCTACCGCACGCTGTCGCAATGCCCGGGGCTGGCCGCTCCGCTGCATCTGGCCACGCGCGTGGGCGATGCGTCTGCGGTGCTGCGAAGGTTCCAGGACCTGGTTGCCACGGCGGCCGTGGCGGAGTCCTGAAGGTGCGGACTAGGGTGACCTGGTTGCTGCGCGTGCGGCAGCGCGAGGCCCGCCGCGCTGCCTGACCACGGTGCGCGCGCATTCCACCAGCTTGTGGATCAGCGGCAGGCGTGCCGAAGAGCGCAGCCACATCACACCGAAGCGCCGCGACTGCGATTCCTCGGGCAGGGCCAGCCGCACCACGCCCTGGCCATCGGGCAGGTTCAGGGCTGTGTCGGGCACCAGGGAGACGCCCAGGCCCCTGTCCACCATCATGGCAATCGCCACCAGCGAGCTCAGTTCAAAGCGCTCCTGGGGAGCGATCTGCGCGGCGCGCAGGTAGCGCTCCACCATCTGGCCGCCGCCCAGGCTGCGGTCATAGCGGATCAGCGGCTGGGTGCGCAGCAGCGTGTGCGGGTCCAGGTGCGCCAGCTGGCGCGGCACCAGCAGCACCAGCGGCTCCTCGCGCAGCAGTGTCCAGTCGAAGGTCTTGGCCAGGGCGAACGAGGGGTGCAGGCAGACCGCCGCATCCAGCTCGCCCTGCCGCACGGCCTCGTACAGCTCGCGCGTGGTGGCCGACCGCAGGAACACCTTGGCGTCAGGGCACTTCTTCACGAAGCCGGCCAGGATGTCGGGCAGCAGGCTGTGCAGCGCCGTGTTGATGGTGCCTATGACCAGTTCCCCGGCCGTGCCTTCCTGGCTGACATGGGTCTTGGCATTGGCCAGTTCGCGCAGCAACTGCGGCGCGGATTGGGCCAGGCGGTGGCCGGCCGGGGTGGGCAGCACGGTGCGGCCTGCGCGGGCCAGCAGGGGTGCGTCGAACTCGCGCTCCAGGATGCGGATCTGCTGGGCCACGGCGGCGGCCGTGATGTCCAGGCGCCGCGCGGCCTCGGCCATGGAGCCGGTCTCCACCACGAGCAGGAAGCTGTGCAGGTAGCTGGTTTCCATAAACAAAGAATTTGTGTGGTTTGAACAAATATTACCTGTGTTTCTCTTGGCTTTCTGCCGCCCACAATGCGGGCCATGAGAAGCAAACTGTTTGTTCCCGCATCGCGTCCCGAGCTGTTCGCCAAGGCCCTGGCCGGCGAGGCCGACGCGCTGTCCTTCGACCTGGAGGACGCGGTGGCCGAAGCGCGCAAGGACGAGGCGCGCAGCCTGCTGCGCAGCTTCCTGCTCAGCCCTGAAAGCCGGGGCCATGGCAAGACGCTGATCGTGCGCGTCAACGCCATGGATACGCCGCATTTCGGCGCCGACATCGCCGAGATGGTGCGCGACGGCGTGCACCTCATCAACCTGCCCAAGCCCGAGACCGTGCAGCAGGTGCGCGAGGCCGCACAGCGCATTGCCGATGCGGCAGATGCCAACGGCGTGCCCCAGGCGCCTGGCCTGCTGCTCAACATCGAAACACCCCGCGCCCTGCGCTGCGCTGCCGAACTGGCCGGCGCCCACGCCAGCGTGGCCGGCCTGCAGATGGGGCTGGGCGACCTGTTCGAGCCCTTTGGCGTGAACCGGCGCGAGCCCGCCGCCATTGCCCAGGTGCTGCTTGCCGTGCGCATGGCCGCTGCCGAGGCAGGCATCTATGCCTATGACGGCGCCTTTGCCGACATCCGCGACAGCGACGGCTTCAGCGCCGAGGCGCGGCTGTCGCGCGGCCTGGGCTTTCTGGGCAAGACGTGCATACACCCCAGCCAGGTCGCGCTGGCCAATGCGGTCTACCAGCCGACCGAGCAGGAGATTTCCCACTCGCTGAAGGTGGTCCAGGCGGCCCGCGAGGCTGACGCCAATGCGCTGGGCGCCTATGTGGTGGACGGAAAGATGGTGGACAAGCCCTTTGTGCTGCGTGCCCAGGCCATCGTGGCTGCGGCGCATGCACAGGGGCTGCTGGTGGCCTGAATAGGGTTCTGGCATTCCGGTGTACCGGCGTCCTGCATGCCGGGCAACACAACGACAAGAAACAGGACAGGAGACAAAGACATGAGCATTTCGCATTGCCGCACGCGGCGCAGGCTGGTGGCGCTGGCGGCCACGGCAACGGTGGCCACGCTGGCCGGGCTGGCTTCGCCGGGATTGATGGCGCAGGGCGCCTTCCCGTCCAAGGCCATCACCATGGTGGTTCCCTATCCGCCGGGAGGCTCCAACGATGTGTTCGCACGCCAGGTGGCCAAGGAAATGGGCGATCTGCTCAAGCAGACCGTGATCGTGGACAACCGGCCCGGTGCCAGCGGCAACACCGGCACGGCCTCGGTGGCCAAGGCGGCGGCAGACGGCTACACGCTGGTGGCGGTGTCGTCGAGCATGACCACGAATGCCGCGGTGCAGGCCAAGATGCCCTTCGATCCCGTCAAGGACCTGGCGCCCGTGGCCATGTTTGCCAAGGGCCCGCTGGTGGTGGCCGTGAACAACGAATTCCCGGCCAGGACGCCGCAGGATCTGGTGCGCGCCATCAAGGCCAGCCCGGGCCAGTTCAACTACGCCACCTCGGGCACCGGCAGCATCAACCACTTCGCGACCGAGATGATGCGCTCCATGGTGCCGGGCATGGACATCATGCATGTGCCCTACAAGGGCCAGGGTCCGGCCGTGACCGACGTGATCGGCAACCAGGTGCAGATGCTGGTCTCCAGCGGCCCGTCCATCCTGCCCATGGTGCGCAACGGCAAGCTGCGCGCCATCGGCATCACCAGCCTCAAGCCCAGCCCCATTGCGCCGGACCTGACGCCCATGGCAACGGCCATCCCGGGCTACGAATTCGATCTGTGGTGGGGGCTGCTGGCGCCTGCGGGCACGCCCGCCGACATCGTGGACCGCCTCAACCAGGCCGTGAACCAGGTGCTGGCCAAGCCGACCATCCAGGCCAGCTTCCTGCGCGAAGGCGCCATTGCCAACCCCGTGACGCCGCAGCAGTTCGCACAGGTGATCCGCAGCGACGTGGCGCGCTGGAAGCAGCTCGCCAAGGACCGCAATATCCAGGCCGATTGAACCCGGCCTTTGGCGGGAGGTGCCCCAGGCCTTCCCGCTTCCCTATCAGGAGAAACGAATGAGTTTTGTGCCCGGTGAACGCCAGGGGCCGAAAGGCCCGCTCAGCGGCGTGCGCGTGCTGGACCTGAGCGCCTATATCGCGGGGCCTTATGGCTGCTCGCTGCTGGCGGACCAGGGCGCCGAGGTGATCAAGGTCGAGCCGCCCGTGGGCGACAACCTGCGCAAGTACCCGTCCACGCTGGAGGCTGAAAGCCGCGCCTTCCTGGGCGTGAACCGCAGCAAGTGGGGCATGGTGCTGGACCTGAAGGACGAGGCCGACCACGCCGTGCTGCTGCGCCTGGTGCGCGAGGCCGATGTGCTGGTCCACAACTTCCGGCCCGGCGTGCCCGAGCGGCTGGGCATCGGTTTTGCGCAACTGGCCGCCATCAACCCACGCCTCGTCTATTGCAGCGTCACCGGCTATGGCAGCCGCGGGCCGCTCAAGGCCAAGGCGGGCTACGACCAGGTGCTGCAGACCATGACCGGCATGTGCGCCATGCAGGGCAAGGCAGGCGGGCCGCCCGAGATTCTCTACGGCTCCGTGGTGGACTACTACGCCTCGGCCCTGGTGGCGGGCGGCGTGTCGTCGGCGCTGTACGAGCGCGAGAAAAGCGGGCTGGGCCAGCATGTGGGCGTGTCGCTGCTGCGCGCGGCGCTGACCATGCAGTCCGCACGCATGGTCTGGGCCGAGGGCGAGCCGCGCGAGGTGGGGCGCGACATGCGCTCCGGCGGCATCACGGGCATCCACCCGACGCGCGAAGGTTATCTCTACATCTCGGCCAATACCGCGCATTTCTGGGCGGCGCTGTGCCGCAAGCTGGGGCTGCCCGAGCTGGCCGGTGACGAGCGCTACGACTCCGTGCGCAAGCGCGCCCAGCACCGCGACGTGCTGGTGCCCCTGCTGCGCCAGGCGTTGGCGGGGCGCAGCGCGCTGGAATGGGAGGCCTTGTTCGGCGAGGAAGTGCCCTGCGCGGCGGCCCGCACGGTGGAAGACATGTTCGACGACCCGCAGGTGCAGGCCGAAGGCATGGTCACCCGTTTCGAGCACCCGACCCTGGGCAGCTACCGGGGCTTTGCCGGCGCCGTGGAGTTCGACCGCACGCCCGGTCCGCCGGCCTTTGCCGCGCCCACGCTAGGCCAGCATACCGAGGCCCTGAAGGCCGCCGCACAAGAGGGCTGTTGATGCAGGCACTGCCCGCTGGCGCCTGCGACGCCCATCTGCACGTCTTCGATCCGCGTTTTGATACGCGTTTTGGGGCCGAGGCTCCGCAGGCCATGCGCGCCCATGCCACGGCTGCCGACTATGCGCGGCTGCGCGGCGCCATGGGGCTTGAGCGGGCCGTCATCGTCCAGCCGCGTGCGCATGGCACGGACAACCGGGCCACGCTGCACGCCATCCAGTCCCTGGGCGCAGCAAGCACGCGCGGCATTGCCGTGGTGCACCCCGATATCACCGACGCACAGCTGCGGGCGCTGCATGACGGCGGCATTCGCGGCATCCGCTTTTCGCTGCACACCGAGCACGATGCAGCCGTGCGGCTGGACATGCTGGAGCCGTTGGCCGAGCGCATTGCCGCGCTGGGCTGGCATGTGCAACTGCACTGGCTGGCCAGCCAGATCGAGGCCCATGCGGCGCTGCTGCAGCGGCTGCCATGCACCCTGGTGTTCGACCACATGGCGCGGCTGGCTGACAGCACTGACGGCGCAGGCGTGCACCAGCCTGCCTTCGGTGTGGTCCGTGGGCTGGTGCAGCAGGGCAGGGCCTGGATCAAGCTCTCGGGCCCGTATCTGAACAGCCGGGCGGGCTTGGCCGCAGGCTATGCCGATTGCGACGCGCTGGCGCAGGCCTGGGTGGCCGAGGCCCCGCAGCGCCTGGTCTGGGGCAGCGACTGGCCCCATGTCACCGAAGCTGCCCATCCGCCGCAGACCCCGATGCTGCTGGCCTTGTTGTCACGCTGGATTTCCGATGCGGCGCTGCGCGCCCGCGTGCTGGTGGACAACGCCGCCGAGCTGTACGGATTCGATTGAGGGCGCGGGGCACGCAAGCCTCGCAGCCCAGGTTTTCACCATGGAGCAACAGGAGACAGAAACGTGAAGAAGATCAAGACATTGCGGCCCGCCATGACGGTGCTGGCCTTGGGGCTGGGCCTGGGACTGGGACTTTTCCAGGGCACGCTGCATGCGGCCGACTATCCGGCCGCGCAGGCCATCACGGTCGTCGTGCCGTTCTCGGCCGGCGGCGGTGCGGACAATGCGGCGCGCATCATCGCCAAGGCGCTGGGCGAGGTCTCGGGTCAGACCGTGGTGGTGGACAACAAGGCCGGCGCCAGCGGCGCCATTGGTGCAGCCCTCGTGGCGCGTGCCAAGGCCGATGGCTATACGGTGCTGTATGACGCATCGTCCTTCGCCATCAACCCCGCGTTGCGCAAGCTGCCCTATGACCCGGCCAAGGACTTCATTGCCGTGTCCCAGGCCATCAGCGTGCCCAACATTCTCGTGGCCGCGCCATCCTCGCCCTACAACAGCCTGGCCGACTTCATGAATGCCGCGCGGCAAAAGCCCGGCAGGCTCACTTATGCCTCCTACGGCCCGGGCAGCCTGGCCCAGATGGCGACGGAACTGCTCAAGGCAGACGCCAAGTTCGATGCCGTCCACGTTCCCTACAAGGGCGGGGCGCCCGCCATCGTCGATGTCATGGGCGGCCAGGTCGATGTGTACTTTGCCAACGCGGCCTCCAGCATCAACTATGTCAAGGGCGGCAAGCTCAAGGCGCTGGCCGTGTCCTCGGCCAAGCGCATGCCGGACCTGCCCGACGTGCCCACGGTGGCGGAAAGCGGCATCAAGGGCTTCGAGGTGACGGAGTGGAACGGCTTCTTCCTGCCCGCAGGCACCGCGCCCGAGACCGTGCAGAAGCTGCAGGACCTGGTGCAAAAGGCCCTGGCCCTGCCGGCCACGCGCGCCAGCCTGGAGAAACTGGGCCTGACGCCCGTGGGCAGCTCCTCCGCCGCCTTCACGGGCTTCGTGGCCGCCGAGCGCAAGCGCTGGGATGCCGTGGTCAAGGCCAACGGCATCACCGTGCAGTGAGGCGCCGCGCGTGACGGGACTCAGGGCGTGGCGGTGACGCGCAGCAACTGCCCGCCCTGGGCGTCCGTCAGCAGGTAAAGCCATCCGTCCGGTCCCTGGCGCACATCGCGCACGCGCTGGCCCAGGCGCGGCAGCACCTGCTCGCTGGCCGTCACCTTCCCGGACCTGATCGTCAGGCGCTCCAGCCGCTGGAACTTGAGCGAGCCCACGACCAGCGATCCCTTCCATTGCGCCCCATACCGGTCACTGGTCACAAAGGCCATGCCTGAGGGGGCGATCGACGGCACCCAGTAGTGCAGCGGCTGCTCCATGCCCTCCTTGCGCGTGATGCCGGCGCCGATCTTGCCGCCGCCATAGTTCTCGCCGTAGGTGATCACGGGCCAGCCGTAGTTCTTGCCGGGCTCGGGCCTGTTGACCTCGTCGCCGCCCTGCGGGCCGTGCTCATGCATCCACAGGCTGCCATCGGGCGCCAGCGCCGCGCCCTGGGCGTTGCGGTGGCCGTAGCTCCAGATCTCGGGCCAGGCATCCGCGCGGCCGACAAAGGGGTTGTCCCTGGGTACGCTGCCGTCCTTGGCAATGCGCACGATCTTGCCCAGGTGGCTTTGCAGGTTCTGGGCCTCTTCCTTGTAGCGCGAGCGCTCGCCCAGCGCCAGGAACAGCGTGCCATCGCTCTTGCCGTCCACTCTGCGCTCCACGATGCGGCAGCCGAAATGCAATGCGCTCGCGTACCTGGGGCGCTGCGAGAACAGCACTTTCACCTGCTCCAGCCGGCTGGCATCGTCGGACAGCCGGGCGCTGGCCAGCGCCGTGCTGTTCTTGCCGCTGTCGGCACCGCTGCCGGGCTCGGAGTAGCAGAAGTACAGCTGGCGGTTGCGCGCGAAGTCGCTGTCCAGCACCACGTCCAGCAGGCCGCCCTGGCCTGCGGCCTCCACGGCCGGAAGGCCCGCCAGGGGAGCGCCCAGCCTTCCGTCGCCCTGCACGATGCGCATGCGGCCCGGCCGCTCGGTCACCAGGTAGCGCCCATCCGGCAGGAAAGCCATGGCCCAGGGGTGCTCCAGGCCTTCGGCGACGATTTCTGTGGAGAGGTTGGGGCTGGCGGCCCACAGTGCGCCGGACAGGCCCAGGGTGCTGATGGTGAGGGCGGCGGATAGGGATGGCGGCATGCCGATGCTCCTGTGGTGAGGGGACAAGACGGGAAGCCGGATGCACCGCCGTTGACGTCGGCGGCGGTGCAGCGCAGGCAGGGGGCTTCGCACAAGCCAGCATCATGCACGACGCCACCAGAGCCTGCGGCGACCTGTCAACCACTGCGCAAAAAGCCCGCGCAGCCACTTGCGCGGGTGTATAAACAGCGCTCTTTCGGCGCCGGGCCGGGTCCCTGCGGGGGCGGGCGGCGGCGCCTCCTACCCACCAGAGAATCCGCAAGGGAAAAGCAGCCATGGGCGCGCAATGGAAAGCAAAGGGCAAGGCGCTGGTCGCCGACGCCAAGGGAAAGCTGTTTGGCAAGCTTGTCAAGGAAATCATCGTCGCGGCGCGCGCCGGCGCCGATCCGGCAGGCAACTCGCGCCTGCGCATGGCGGTGGAAGCCGCACGCAAGGCCTCCATGCCCAAGGACACGCTCGAGCGTGCCATCAAGAAGGGCTCGGGCGTGGGTGCCGATGCCGTCAACTACGAGCGCGTGGTCTATGAAGGCTACGGCCCCAACCGCGTGCCGGTGATGATCGAGTGCCTGACCGACAACGTGAACCGCACGGCGCCCAACATGCGCGTGTGTTTCCGCAAGGGCCAGATGACGGCCGTGGCCTGGGACTTCGACCATGTGGGCATGATCGAAGGCGAGCCCGAAGGCGGCGCCGATGCCGAACTGGCCGCCATCGAGGCCGGTGCACAGGATTTCGAGCCCGGCGAGGAAGAGGGCACGACGCTGTTCATCACCGACCCCACCGACCTCGATACCGTGAGCAAGGCGCTGCCGGCCCAGGGCTTCAAGGTGCTGTCGGCCAAGCTGGGCTACAAGGCCAAGACGCCGGTCAGCATGGCCAGCCTGTCGGCTGAGCAGCAGGAGGAAGTGCAGGACTTCCTGGCCGGCATCGAGAACGACGATGACGTGCAGAACGTCTACGCGGGCCTGGTGGATTGATGACGCTGTCCCCGCTGCCAAGCAAAAAAGCCGCACATCCTGCGGCTTTTTTGTGGGTGCAGGCGCCCAGCGCCCGGCGGCTCACTTGGTGCCGAAGATTCGGTCGCCCGCGTCGCCCAGGCCCGGCAGGATGTAGCCGTGGGCGTCCAGCTGGCGGTCCACGGCGGCCGTGTAGATGTCCACGTCGGGATGGGCCTTCTGCATGGTGGCCACGCCTTCGGGCGCGGCCAGCAGGCACATGAACTTGATGGACTTCGGGTTCAGCTGCTTCAGGCGCGCCACGGCGGCGGCGGCCGAATTGCCCGTGGCCAGCATGGGATCGACGACCAGCACGTCGCGCTCTTCCATCTCGGAGGGCATTTTGAAGTAGTACTCGACGGGCTGCAGCGTCTCGGGGTCGCGGTACAGGCCGATGTGGCCGATGCGCGCGCCGGGCACGACGTTGAGCATGCCGTCGAGGAAACCGTTGCCGGCGCGCAGGATGGACACCAGCACCAGCTTCTTGCCGTCGATGACCTTGCCGGTCATGGTCTCCAGCGGGGTCTCGATCTCGATGTCCTGCAGCGGCATGTCACGCGTGATCTCGTAGGCCATCAGCGTGGACAGCTCGCCCAGCATGCGGCGGAAGCTGTTGGTGCTGGCTTCCTTGCGGCGCATCAGCGTGAGCTTGTGTTGGACCAGCGGGTGGTCGATCAGGTGCAGAGTACTCATGGTTTTCTTCTGGAAAAAAGGGCGCCGGTATTTTGGGGCCGGCGCCAGGGGTCGGTTCAGTCGTGCAGAAAGCGCGCGTAGCGCGCCAGGTCCACATTGCCGCCGCTGATGAGAATGCCCACGCGTGCGCCCGACAGCGCAACCCCGCCATGCAGGGCGCCCGCCAGCGAGAGCGCACCCGTGGGTTCGACCACGATTTTCTTGCGTTCCGCGTAAAAGCGCATGGCCTGCACCAGATGCTCGTCCGCCACGGCCAGGATATCTTCGACATGCTCGCGGATGATGGCGAATGTGATATCGCCGATGGACTGGGTCTGCGCGCCGTCGGCAATGGTGTGGGGCGTGGGAATCTGCACGATCCGGCCTGCGCGCAGCGACTGGCGGGCATCGTCGCCGGCCTGGGGCTCGACGCCATAGACCTTGCAGCGCGGGGAGAGCTGTCCGGCTGCCAGCAGGCTGCCCGACAGCAGGCCGCCGCCGCCCAGGCAGACGAACAGGTAGTCCAGATCGGGCACCTCCTCGAACAATTCCTTGGCCGCCGTGCCCTGGCCGGCAATCACGTCGCGGTGGTTGAACGGCGGGATCAGCGTCATGCCGCGCTCGTCGGCCAGGCGCCGGGAGATGGCTTCGCGGTCCTCGGTGAAGCGGTCATAGGTCACGACCTGGGCGCCGTAGGAGCGGGTGGCCGCCATCTTGGAGGCAGGCGCATCCTCGGGCATGACGATGAGCGCGGGCATGTCCAGCATCTGCGCGGCCAGGGCCACGGCCTGGGCATGGTTGCCCGAAGAGAAGGCCAGGGCGCCGCGCTTGCGCTGCTCGGGCGTGAACTGCGACAGCGCGTTGTAGGCGCCGCGTATCTTGAAGGCACCCGTGCGCTGCAGGTTCTCGCACTTGAAGAACAGCTGGGCGCCCAGCAGCTCGTCGGCGGTGCGGCTGCGCAGTATGGGGGTGCGGTGGGCCACGCCCTCCAGCCGGCCGGCTGCGGCGGCAACGTCGTCATAGGTGGGCAGCGAGGGAGGGCTGTTCGTCGTCATGGCGTGCGGTTCCGCAAAGTGGATGGAGGCGGTTTCGATCATAGCCGCATGCGCAGGCTTTCAGCGCCCTGAAATGCGCCAGCCGTTGCATGGCAACGGCTGGGTGCTATGGTGTTTGATGCGGCGCAGTGCCGGTGCGCCAGCGCTTCAGCGCTTCTTGTTGCCCAGGATGCCGCCGAGCACGCCGCGCAGGATTTCCTTGCCCAGCGAATTGCCCATGGTGCGCATGGTGGACTTGGCCATGGTCTGCACCAGGCCGTCGTGCTTGCCTCCGCGCGGGCCTGTGGTGCCGAACAGAAGATCCTTGAGCCCGTCCATCATGGCGCCGCCGCCTTCGCTGGCGGCGGGTGCGGCTCCGGCAGGGCCTGCCGGCGAGGTCCCGTCGCCGGATGCTGCCGTGCGTCCGCGCAGCACTTCGTAGGCCGATTCGCGGTCCACCGCCTTTTCATAGACACCTGCCACCAGCGATTGCGCCAGCAAGACCTTGCGCTGCTCCTCGCTGATCGGACCGATCTGGCTGCCCGGTGGAATGACATAGGCGCGTTCGGTGATGCCGGGGCGGCCCTTTTCATCGAGGAAGCTCACCAGGGCCTCGCCCACGGCCAGCTCCGTGATGGCGGCCTCGATGTCCAGCCCCGGCTTGGGCCGCATCGTGGTGGCCGTGGCCTTGACGGCCTTCTGGTCGCGCGGCGTGAAGGCACGCAGCGCGTGCTGCACGCGATTGCCCAGCTGGGCCAGCACGGTGTCGGGCACGTCCATCGGGTTTTGCGTGACGAAATACACGCCCACGCCCTTGGAGCGCACCAGGCGCACCACCAGCTCGATGCGTTCGAGCAGCACCTTGGGCGCATCGTTGAACAGCAGGTGGGCCTCGTCGAAGAAGAAGACCAGCTTGGGCTTGTCGGGGTCGCCGATCTCGGGCAGGCGCTCGAACAGCTCGGACAGCATCCACAGCAGGAAGGTGGAGTACAGGCGCGGCGAATTCATCAGCTTCTCGGCCGCCAGGATGTTGACCACGCCCTTGCCGCCCGCATCGGTCTGCATCAGGTCGTTGATGTCGAGCATGGGCTCGCCAAAGAACTTGTCGCCGCCCTGCGACTCGATGGCCACCAGCCCGCGCTGTATGGCCCCCACGCTGGCGGCACTGATGTTGCCGTACTCGGTGGTGAACTGCTTGGCGTTGTCGCCCACGTGCTGGAGCATGGACCGCAGGTCCTTGAGGTCCAGCAGCAGCAGTCCGTTGTCGTCGGCAATCTTGAAGACCAGGTTGAGCACGCCCATCTGCGTGTCGTTCAGGGCCAGCATGCGCCCGATCAGCAGCGGCCCCATGTCCGAAACCGTGGCGCGCACCGGATGGCCCAGCTCGCCGAACACGTCCCACAGCGTGGTGGGGCAGGCCAGGGGCTGGGGAATCTCGATGCCGCGCTCCTGCAGCGAAGCCGCCATCTTGGCGCCGGTGCTGCCGCTTTGGCTGATGCCCGACAGGTCGCCCTTGATGTCGGCCATGAACACCGGCACGCCGATTTCGGAGAAGCCTTCCGCCATTTTCTGCAGCGTCACGGTCTTGCCGGTGCCCGTGGCGCCGGTGATCAGGCCATGTCGATTGGCCAGTGCGGGCAGCAGCAGGCATTCTGTGGCAGAGTGGCGGGCGATCAGAAGTGGAGCGGCCATTTCGGGTTTCCTCGGGGGAGCATGCGGTCAAAAGTAAAATCCCAGCCGCAAGGTTAAATCAATATCAAAGGACAGCCTGTGGCAGGACACAGTAAATGGGCCAATATCCAGCACCGCAAAGGCCGCCAGGACGAAAAGCGCGGCAAGGTCTGGACTCGCATCATCCGTGAAATCATGGTGGCGGCACGCACGGGAGGGGGCGATCTCAGCGCCAACCCGCGCCTGCGCCTGGCGGTGGAAAAGGCCAAGGCGGCCAACATGCCGGCCGACAACATCAAGCGCAACATCGACAAGGCCACGGGCAATCTCGAAGGCGTGACCTACGAGGAAATCCGCTACGAAGGCTACGGCATTGGCGGCGCGGCGATCATCGTGGACACCATGACCGACAATCGCGTGCGCACTGTGGCGGATGTGCGTCATGCCTTCAGCAAGTACGGTGGCAACATGGGCACGGAGGGTTCCGTGTCCTTCCAGTTCAAGCATGTCGGACAACTGATCTTTGCTCCCGGAAGCGACGAGGACCAGATCATGGAAGTGGCGCTAGAGGCCGGTGCCGAGGACGTGATCACCGATGATGAGGGGGCCATCGAGGTGCTGACCGCACCCGCCGAGTTCGAAACCGTGCGCGACGCGCTGCAGGCCAAGGGCCTGACGCCGGAGGTGGCTGAAGTCACCATGCGCCCGGAAAACACCATCGCCCTGCAAGGCGATGACGCAGCCCGCATGCAAAAGCTGCTGGACATGATCGAAGACCTGGATGACGTACAGGACGTCTACCACAACGCTGAACTATGAAAATTCTTGTGATTGGTGGCGGAGGCCGCGAGCACGCCCTGGCGTGGAAACTGGCTGAATCGCCGAAATCGACCAAGGTCTATGTGGCCCCCGGCAACGGTGGCACGGGCCTGGCCGGCGGCAAGGTGGAGAACCTCAACATCACCGACCCGCAGGCGCTGCGCGAGTGGGCGCAGGCCGAGAAGGTCGCGCTGACCGTGGTGGGCCCCGAGGCGCCTTTGGCGGCCGGCGTGGTCGATGAGTTCCGTGCCCATGGCCTGCGCATCTTCGGCCCCTCCAAGGCGGCCGCCCAGCTGGAAAGCTCCAAGGCCTTCTCCAAGGACTTCATGGCGCGCCACGGCATCCCCACGGCGCTCTACGAGACTTTCACCGACCCGGTTGCTGCCCACGCCTATGTGGACCGCCTGGGTGCGCCCATCGTGGTCAAGGCCGACGGCCTGGCCGCAGGCAAGGGCGTGGTCGTTGCGACCACGCTGCAGGAAGCCCACGACGCCGTGGACTTCATGCTCGTGGACAACAAGTACGGCGTGGCCCACAACGACGGCGGCGCCCGCGTGGTGATCGAGGAATTCCTCGCCGGCGAGGAAGCCAGCTTCATCGTGCTGTGCGACGGCAAGAACGTCCTGGCCCTGGCGACCAGCCAGGACCACAAGCGCCTGAAGGACGGCGACCAGGGCCCGAACACGGGCGGCATGGGCGCCTACTCGCCCGCGCCCGTGGTCACGGCCGACGTGCATGCCCGCGCCATGCGCGAGATCATCCTGCCGACCATCCGCGGCATGGAAAAGGACGGCATTCCCTACACCGGCTTCCTGTATGCGGGCCTGATGATCGATGCATCCGGCCATCCCAAGACGCTGGAGTTCAACTGCCGCATGGGCGACCCCGAGACCCAGCCCATCATGATGCGTCTCAAGAGCGATCTGGTGGACGTCATGCTGGCGGCCACCGATGCCAAGCTCGACCAGGTCGAGCTGCAATGGGACCGCCGCACGGCGCTGGGCGTGGTCATGGCCGCAGCAGGCTACCCCGAGGACCCGCGCAAGGGCGATGCCATCAGCGGGCTGCCGCAGGACGCCGCCGATGCCATGGTCTTCCATGCCGGCACCCAGCTCAAGGATGGCGTTCCCGTCACCAGCGGTGGCCGCGTACTGTGCGTCACCGTGCTGGCCGACAGCGTCAAGCAGGCCCAGCAAAAGGTCTATGACGTGGCGCGCGGCATCCATTTCGATGGTGCCCAGTACCGCCGCGACATCGGCTTCCGTGCCGTGAAGAACTGAGTCCATGGCAGAGCAATCGACCGGGCAGGCGCTGCCCGTGGCCCAGGTGCGCGAGTACCTGACGGGCCTGCAGGCCCGCATCACGCAGGCGCTGGAACAGGTGGAAGGCGAGGGCGGTGCACGCTTTCTGTCCGACGCCTGGAGCAAGGGCCCCGGCGAGCGCCTGCAGGGCGATGGCATCACCCGCATCATGGAAGGCGGCCGCGTGTTCGAGCGCGCGGGCTGCGGCTTCTCGCATGTGCGCGGGCCGCAGCTGCCGCCCTCGGCCACGCAGCACCGGCCTGAGCTGGCCGGTGCGCCGTTCGAGGCCATGGGCGTGTCCCTGGTCTTCCATCCGCGCAATCCTTTTGTGCCTACGGTGCACATGAATGTGCGAATGATTGCAGCCGGCTCAGGTGCGGCCGGCTCAGGTGCGGCAGGGCAGCCGGGCAACGAACCCACCTGCTGGTTCGGCGGCGGCATGGACCTGACGCCGGTCTACGGCTTCGAGGAAGATGCACAGCACTTTCACCGCGTCTGCCGCGATGCGCTGGCGCCTTTTGGCGACACGCTCTACCCGCGCTTCAAGACCTGGTGCGACGAGTACTTCCGCCTGAAGCACCGCAACGAGCAGCGCGGCATCGGCGGCATCTTCTTCGACGACTTCTCGGAACTGGGCCAGGCGCGCAGTTTCGACATGCTGCGTTCGGTGGGCGATGCCTTTCTGGAGTCCTACCTTCCCATCGTCGAGCGCCGCCAGGCCATGGACTACGGGCAGCAGCAGGTCGATTTCCAGCGCTACCGCCGCGGCCGCTATGTGGAGTTCAACCTGGTCTGGGACCGGGGCACGCACTTCGGCCTGCAGTCCGGCGGGCGTACGGAGTCCATCTTGCTGTCCATGCCACCGCATGCGAGCTGGAGCTACCAGCGCGAGGACGCGCCCGGCACCCCCGAGCGCGCTTTGCTGGAGCAATTCCTGGTGCCCCGCGACTGGCTTTGAGCCCGAAAGCCGCCATCCCGAGCGGCGTGGCGAAATCCGCGCGTGCAAGGGAATAGGCGGCAAAACTATAATTTCAATAGCTTGAGGCGCAGCGTTGGCTGCGTTCTCCACTTTCTTCGGCGCGAAATCTTCCGGCGATCTGTGGGCGAACTCCATGCATTTTGGAGCGCCGCTACAGCCCAGCCCTCTACGGGCCGCACGGCGCTCGCGCTATATTGATCCCATTCCTATTCCATTGATCACCGCCTGATGACCACTTCCACCAAATCGGATTCCGCAGCCAAGCGCGACGTGACCAAGCTGCAACGCGCCATTGTTGACGGCCTCGAAAACGTCAAGGCCCAAGACATCCAGGTCTTCAATACCGAAAAGCTCTCGCCGCTGTTCGAGCGCGTGATCGTGGCTGCGGGCACCTCCAACCGCCAGACCAAGGCGCTGGCCTCCAGCGTGCGCGACGCCGTCAAGCAGGCCGGGTTCCCCGTGCCGCGCCAGGAAGGCGAAGAAAACGGCGAGTGGATCATCGTGGACTGCGGCCAGGCCGTGGTCCATGTCATGCAGCCGGCCATCCGCCAGTACTACCGCCTGGAAGAGATCTGGGGCGAGACGCCTGTGCGCCTGAAGCTGGGCGCTCCCAAGCCCACGCGCTCGGCTGCCACCGACAAGGCGGAAGAAAAGGCCAAGAAGGCTGCAACCAAGAAGGCGGCGGCAACCGCTGCCAAGCCTGCAGCCAAGAAGGCCGCTTCTGGCGCAGCCTCCGCCGCCGCCAAGAAGCCCGCTGCCAAGAAGGCGGCCCCTGCCAAGGCCGCTGCACCCCGTTCCGCAGCGGCAAAGCCGGCCGCCGCAAAGTCGGCTGCTGTGAAGTCGGCCTCAGCCAAGTCGCCGGCCGGCAAGACGGCGGCGCCCAAGGCCATCAAGACCGTGGTGGTCAACCGCGCCCCCGCCAAGGCCAAGGCTGGCGCCGCTGCCAAGCCTGCCGCCAAGCCGGCAGCCAAGCGCGCTCCCCGCGCCAAGGCCTGAGCGGTTCAGGGCTGACGCTGCATGAAGCTGTTGATCGTGGCCGTGGGCCAGCATGTGCCCGACTGGGCGCAGACAGCCTACGACGACTACGCCAAGCGTTTTCCTCCGGAACTCAAGGTGGAGCTCAAGGCCGTCAAGACGGAGCCACGCGGCTCCAAGACGGTCGAGACCCTGTACGCGGCCGAGCGCAAGCGCATCGAGGCCGCCATTCCGCGCGGCACGCGCATCGTGGTGCTCGATGAGCGCGGCACCAATCTGACGACCAAGGCCCTGGCCCAGCGCCTGCAGGGCTGGCAGCTGGAGGGCGATGACGTGGCTCTCATCATCGGAGGCCCGGACGGTCTGGACCCCGCCTTCAGGCAGGCCGCACACGAGCGCATACGCCTGTCGGACCTGACCCTGCCGCATGCCATGGTGCGGGTGCTCCTTATCGAGCAGCTGTACCGTGCCTGGTCGGTCAACGCCGGCCATCCCTACCACCGGGAATAGCGGCAGCGGCGGTGTCATGCGGATCGGAAGATCTCGTGATACTATGATTTTGATAGCCTTCGGCGCTTTGATACAAAGGGCTGAAGGCATTTCTCATTTTCATCATGCCGCCCTTCATCTACCTAGCCTCCCAAAGCCCCCGCCGCCGCCAACTGCTGGAGCAGCTGGGCGTGGCCCATGAGCTTTTGCTGCCCAATGCGGATGGCGACATCGCCGAAGATGCCGAGGCCATGGAAGCCGAGCTGGCCGGCGAGGCAGCGCGCGACTACGTGCAGCGCGTGACCGCACTCAAGCTCGACGCTGCCGTGGCCCGCCACGCGCGCCGTGCGCTGGCTGCCGCTCCCGTGCTCTGCTCGGACACCACGGTGGCGCTCGACGGCCGCATTCTGGGCAAGCCCGCCGATGCCGACGATGCACGCCGCATGCTGACGGGGCTTGCCGGCCGAGAGCATGAGGTGCTGACGGCCGTGGCCATACAGCATGGCGCGCGGCGCCTGGCTGCGCTGTCGGTCTCCCGGGTTCGCTTTGCGGCCATGAGCGCTCAGCAGATCGATGCCTACGTGGCCTCGGGCGAGCCCATGGGCAAGGCCGGTGCCTATGGCATACAGGGCCGTGCGGCGGCCCATGTGCAGTGGCTGCAAGGCAGCTACTCGGGCATCATGGGCCTGCCGCTGTTCGAGACGGCGGCGCTGTTGCGCGAGCTGGGCTGGGCGCTGTAGGCCAGCTCCCCGACCTGGGCCCCGAGGGGCGTGCAGGCAGGCGCGCACGGCCGACGGCAGCGCGCGGCACGGCAAGATGTCTGCCGGGCCGCTCCGGCCGAGAAATACAAACGACAAAGCACACCACAGGCACAGCATGCAGCAAGACATTCTGATCAATTGGTCGCCACAGGAAACGCGCGTGGCCATCATCGAGAACGGCGCCGTCCAGGAACTGCACATGGAGCGCCCGCTGGAGCGCGGCCTGGTCGGCAACGTGTACCTGGGCAAGGTCTCGCGTGTGCTGCCGGGCATGCAGTCGGCCTTCATCGACATCGGCCTGGAGCGCGCGGCCTTCCTGCACGTGGCCGATGTCTGGCAGCGGCAGGAAGGGGGCGAGGCCCCGATGTTCGCGCGCAAGGACATGCCTGTCGTGCCCATCGAAAAGCAGGTTTTCGAGGGCCAGACCATCATGGTGCAGGTCATCAAGGATCCGATCGGCACCAAGGGCGCGCGCCTGTCCACGCAGATCAGCATTGCGGGACGCCTGCTGGTGCTGCTGCCGCAGGACGACCACATCGGCATCTCGCAGAAAATCCCGCAGGGCGAGCGCGATGCCCTGCGCGCCCGGCTGCAGGGCCTGGTCGGCACCAAGGAGACCGGCGGCGGCGGCGGCTTCATCCTGCGCACCAATGGCGAGGACTCCAGCGATGCCGAGCTGGCCGACGACATCCGCTACCTGCGCAAGACCTGGAGCCGCATCAAGGAGGCCTCGGTGCGCCTGCCGCCCATGTCGCTGCTGCACCAGGACCTGAACCTCCTGCAGCGCGTGCTGCGCGATCTGGTGGGCGAAGGCACGCAGAGCATCCGCATCGACTCCAAGGAGCAGTTCGCCCTGCTCATGACCTTCGGGCAGGAGTACATGCCGGCGGCCGTGCCCAAGCTGCAGCATTACCGCGGCGAGCGGCCCATCTTCGATCTGTTCGCCATCGACGAGGAAATCGCCCGCGCGCTGGGCCGGCGGGTGGACCTCAAGTCGGGCGGCTACCTGATCGTGGACCAGACCGAGGCGCTGACCACGGTGGACGTCAATACCGGCGGCTACGTGGGCGCGCGCAACTTCGACGACACCATCTTCAAGACCAACCTGGAAGCCGCCCACCAGATCGCGCGCCAGCTGCGCCTGCGCAACCTGGGCGGCATCATCATCGTGGATTTCATCGACATGGTGCGCGACGACCACCAGGCCGAGGTGCTGTCCGAATTCAAGCGCCAGCTCGGGCGCGACCGGGTCAAGACCATGGCAGGTGGCTTCTCGCAGCTGGGCCTGGTGGAGATGACGCGCAAGCGCACGCGCGAATCGCTGGCCCACATGCTGTGCGAATCCTGCCCTGTCTGCCAGGGCAAGGGCCATGTGAAGACCGTGCGCAGCGTCTGCTACGAGGTGCTGCGAGAAATCCTGCGCGAGGCGCGCCAGTTCAACCCGCGCGAGTTCCGCATCGTGGCCTCGCCCAAGGTGGTCGAGATGTTCTTGGACGAGGAAAGCCAGCACCTGGCCGGCCTGTCCGACTTCATCAAGAAACCCATCTCGCTGCAGGCCGAGACCGCCATGGCACAGGAGCAGTACGACATCGTGCTGCTGTGAACCGGTATTTATCTTGCCAATTCATTATCAATAGCGATTCGGCATCTTTCGCGCCAATGGGTTCATATGAATCGATTTGCGCGTTGCTATGGATTGTCGATTCCCGATAATTAACTTTGTCTCGGCATTTTTGATACCGTTTGTTGCAATCAGTGCCTCAGCAACTGAAAGGGCGACAAATGGGAATCGACTCCACCATTGTGCGTGCTGCCATACACCCGGGAATTGGTGTGGCGCGTATTGGCAATAGCCCGGATGAGTACTATGTCGGCCCCGAGCTGATGCATGTGCCGCCCATGGCGCCGGGCAGCCTGCGTGATGCGCAGGGCGCGCTCAAGCGCCAGGCTGCGCGCTTTCGCATCTACGGCTACAACGCCGCAGGCGAAGTGGTGCGTGAACTCACGGCCGACCAGGACGAAATCGAATGGGAAGTCGAACTGGCCAATACCAAAGCCGCCTGGTATCAATTCCAATTGGCGCTGGACGTGCCTGAAGCCGCAACGGCCGATCCCACGATTTTGCGCAATGCCAAGGTGAAGGACCGGAAAAGCCTGGCCATTCGACCGGGAGGCCGCCGAATTGCCAAAGGCTCGGCCCCGGTGGCATTCGATAGCGGCAGTTTCTGCGGCAAGCCGGTTTATCTGGGCGAATTGCGCATTGAAAAGACGGGCCAGCTTCTCGTGCTGGGAGGCCGTGGCGTCTCTGCCTCCGTGGATGGCTCCAAGGCCACCACGTTTGCGAACAACGAGGGCTGGCATGACGATGTGGCCGACGGCCCGGTGCGCGCGAAGGTCGTCGTGGACGGCGTTTCCGTGCCGGTGGATGCGGCATGGGTCACGGTTGCGCCGCCCAACTACGGCCCGCAGATGAAGTCGGTGCGCACCATGAAGGACCTGATGGAGGATGTTTTCATCCGCTCGGGCATGGCTGCGTTTCCGCTGCAGGTCTCCTTCAGCCGGCACATCCTGCCCATACTCCAGCGCCAGAGCAGCCTGCAGTGGGCGAACAAGGGCTTTGCCGCCCAGTTCGGCTGGGGTGCCGCCGCCAGTGCGGATGACGAGGCGTGGATCGCCAGGCTCAACAGCCCGGGCACGACCTGGGCCGAGCTGCGCCAGCAGGTGGCCAATGCCTTCCGGCGCTTTGACCGGGACGGCGCATCCCCCCAGCCCTGGCCCTGGCTGTATGGCGACGCCATGGCCGTGCCGCCGGCCGACACGCCGCGCCAGCATGCGGCGCTGACGGCCACGCAGCTGAGGATGCTGGACCTGTGGGCCGCAGGCCACTTTCTCTCCGACTGGACGCCCGGCCAGAAGTACCCGGCCCAGCTGTCCGATGTGCCGCTGCAGGAGCAGCCCACCATGCTCGACCATGCCGCCATGGACGACTGCCTGGCCGATGCCTTTCACCCGGGTTGCGAGATCACCTGGCCCATGCGCCACGCCAGCATGTACCGGGCGCCATTTCGCATCCGCGAGGCGGCCGAGAACCCGCCCGAGCTGCAGCTCTACGGCTCCCGGCTCACTCCCGCCGTGGCGCTGTCCGAGAGCGGGCCGCTGTATGCACAGGTGGCCGGCGACCTCACGCGCTGGATGGCCGTTCCCTGGCAGACCGACACCGCCAGCTGCCGCAGCGGCTACTACGCCGGCTACGGCCCGCGCTACGACCCCTACCTGCCCACGTTCTGGCCGGCCCGCGTGCCCAACCAGGTGCTGACGCAGGAGGCCTATGAAAAGGTCATTGATACCGAGCTGCCGCGCGAGCAGCGTGTCGCCGCCTTCAACCGGCGCGAGTCGTGGTTCCGCACCCTGGGCGAGGGAGGCTATGAGAGCGAGATCAACCGCATGATCAGCCACTTCGGTGACATGGGCGTCATCGAGAATCGGCCGGGCCCGCGTGGCGACAAGGACTTCCCGCCGTTGATGCAGGTGGAAAACCGCATCGCCCCGGCGCCGTCGCACATGCTCAAGACTGCCGTGCAACCGGCCGGGCAGGAAGCGCCTCCCCGCATCGAGCCCTTCGACGCAGACAACGAAGAGCAGCTGCGCGCCCTGACGCAGCGCGGCCCGGTGCTGCCGCGCTGAATGGCGGCCATGTCTATGTCTGCGCATGCCATGGCCACCGCGCCGCTGCCGGATGAACTGGATGTGCTCGTCGTGGGCGCGGGACCGGCGGGCGCGGCCGTTGCCGCACAGCTGGCAGGGCATTGCCGCGTGGCGCTGGTAGGACGCGCCGTGCAGGCTGGGCGGGCCATTGGCGAAACCCTGCCCGCTGCGGCCCGGGTGATTCTGTCCGACCTGGGCGTGTGGGATGCGTTCGCGGCACAGGGCCACCGTCCTGCCTGGTCGCGGCGGTCACTGTGGGGAAGCTCCGAGGTCATCTTTCAGGACGCACTGTTCGACCCGCATGGCGCGGGCTGGCACCTGGACCGCAAGCGCTTCGACGCCATGCTGCTGGAGGCTGCGCGCAGCCGTGGCGTGCCCTGCCTGGTGCCCGCCACGCTGCGCAGCCTGCAGCGCCAGCCACCGGGCGCGCCCATGCGCTGGCGCTGCCTGATCGATAGGGCGCAGGGCGACCCGGCGCACGGCCCGTTGGAGCTGTCCTGCCGCATCGTGGTCGATGCCACGGGCCGCGCGGCCCGGTTGGCCCGGCAGGCGGGTGCCGAGGTCCGCCGCGACGGCCGCCTGGTCTGTTTTCACGCCTGGGTGGAGCCGCCATCGCATGAGCATGCAGGCACCACCATGATCGAGTCGGATGCCGAAGGCTGGTGGTACAGCGCCGATCTGCCTGATGGCAGTTGCGTGATTGCCTGGCAGACCGATATCGACCTGCCCGAAGCCCGCCGCCTGCGCAGCACGGCGGATCTGCTGGACATGGCCGATCGCACGGCCCTGGTGGGCGCGCGCAGCGTGGGCAGCCAGGTGCTGGAGCCGTTGCGGGTGGCCGCCGCCCACGAGCAATGGCTGGATGCAGCCAGCGGGCCGGATTGGCTGGCCGTGGGCGATGCCTGCCTGTCCTTCGATCCGCTGGCATCGCAGGGTCTGCTCAACAGCCTGGTCACCGGCAGCGAGGCCGCCCTGGCCGTGCGCCGCAGCCTGGCGGGCGACGCCGGTGCGTTGCCTGCCTGGGATGCGTGGATCCGGTCGATACGCGCCGCGTACCGCAGCCATCACGAGCACTACTATGCGCTGGAGCCGCGCTGGGCGAACGAGACGTTCTGGGCCCGCCGCCAGCGGGCGCCGGAGGCGGGGAACGGAGCCGGCGTTATTGCCGCTCCAGCTTCGCCGTCTGAACGATGGCATTCCAGCGCTGGTACTCGGCCCGCGTGAATTCGCGGAAGGCCTTGGAGTCCAGCAGGCGCACTTCGCCGCCCAGCGCCGTCACCTTGGACTTGAAGTCGGCATGGCCCGCCACCTTGAGCGTGGCATCCTCCAGCCGCTTGACGATGGCTGCCGGCGTGCCTTTGGGCGCCAGCACGCCGTTCCAGGTGCCGGTCACGAAGGCGGGGTAGCCGCTTTCCTTCATGGTCGGCACATCGGGCAGGGCGGGCAGGCGCTGCTCCGAGGTCACGGCCAGGGCCTTGAGCTTGCCCGACTGCACGAAGGGCAGGGCGGGCGTGACGTTCTCGAAGATGAAATCGATCTGGCCGCCCAGCAGGTCGGTCAGGGCCGGCGCGCTGCCCTTGTAGGGCACATGCACCATGTCCAGCTGGGTGGCGCTCTTGAACAGCTCGCCCGACAGGTGGACCGTGGAGCCGCTGCCCGGCGAGCCATAGCTCATGCCGGTCTTTTGCGCGGCGGCGCGTGCCACCAGGTCCTTCACCGTCCTGGCGGGCGTGCGCGCCTCGTTGACCACCAGCACGTTGGGGATGGTGGTGACCAGGGCCACGTATTCGAAATCGCCCAGGTTCTTCTCGCTCAGGTTCTTGTACAGGCTCTGGTTGATGGCCTGGGTGCCGGCCGTGCCGAACAGCAGGGTATAGCCATCATTGGCCGCCGAAGCCACGCGGCTGGCGCCGATGGAGCCGTTGGCGCCGGAGATGTTTTCCACGATCACGGGCTGGCCCAGCGACTCGGACAGGCCCTGTGCCACCATGCGCGCCAGCACATCGGTATTGCCGCCAGGAGCGAAGGGCACGACCAGCTTGACCGGCCGGGTGGGATAGGCATCCGCCCAGGCCTGGGGCAGGGGCAGCAGCGTGGCGCCAAGCAGCGCGGCCGCGCGCAGGAATTGCTTGCGTGAAAGGGTACGGGGCATGGGGGATGTCTCCTTGTCGATGTTCTGGTGGCGCAGCGGCTGGGGCCAGCGGCGGATTTTTCAGGCGGGCCAATGCTGGATGGTGGCTGTCTTGACGTCAATCAATGTTTTGGCAGGACGTCATGCGGCGGGCGAATGACCTGTCCGGCCTTGCTCGGCAAATGAGAAGGATTGCGTTGACATGCGCCCGTCATTGCGCCTGCCATCACGGCGCAAGGCTCCGGGACTCGCCTGTGGCATGGACCGCACCGCTGCTGAATCCGCCTCCGGCGCTGCCGTGAAACTGCCCGCGAACATGCGGCTTTGCGGCGCCTGCGTGGACGTGCACGATGCGCCCCATGGCATGGGCCGGCGCCCGTTACGGCGCCGGGGTGGGGCGGGCATTGCCGATGTCCATGCCGACGCCAATGCCGATGCAGCTCAGAAATCCGCCTTCAGGCTCACCGTCAGATTGCGCGGCTCGCCCCACCAGCCCTGGTTGTAGAAGCCGATCTGGCTGTAGTACTGGCGGTCCAGCAGGTTGTTGAGCTGCACGCTGGCCGACCAGGTGGGGTCGAGGCGGTAGTGGGCCGAGAGGTTGACCACCAGGTAGCTGCCCTGGCCTACCTGCACGCTCTGGCGCAGCGGGTTGGTCACGTTCTGCCAGATGCGGCTTTGCCAGCGCAGGTTGCCGCCCAGGCTCAGGCCTTGCAGCGCACCCTCGAAGCTGCGCATGGCCGTGAGCTTGACCAGGCTGCGCGGGTGCGTTGTGTTGAAGGCGGCGCCGCTGGCGCTGCGCGCCGTGTAGTGCGTGTAGCTGGCGCCCAGGCGCCAGCCCCGGGCCGGCTCGCCGCTGAGTTCCAGATCGATGCCGCGCACCTGCGCGCCCTTGACGCCGCGATAGGCCTTCTGGTCTGTGGTGCCGTCGATGAATTCGCCCGTGTCCTGCGCCAGGTTGTCCTGGCGGGTCTGGAACAGCGCGGCAGAACCCTGCAGCCGGTCCTGCAGCCAGGAGCCCTTGAGACCCAACTCGAAGGCCTGGCCGGTGACGGGGTCCAGGATGCTGCCTTGCTTGTCGCGGTAGTTCTGGGGTGTGAAGATTTCCGTGTAGCTCAGGTAGGCCGTGTGCCGGGCATCGATGTCCCACAGCAGGCCGGCGTAGGGCGTGATTTCGTTGCTGTAGCGGTAGTCGCGCAGGCTGCCGAAGTAGTTCTGGCGCGTGGACCAGCGGCTCAGGCGGGCGCCGGCCACGGCCGTCCAGCCATCGGCCAGCGAGAAACGCCCCACGGCATAGCCGCCGCTTTGGCGCATGCGGCTGTCGTCGCCGCCGTTGGAGACGTCGGACCAGCCCGGCTCGGCCAGGCTGCCGTTGCGCCAGTCGAGGAAGTTGTCCGTGGCGGGCGGCGTGCCCAGCGGTGCGTAGCGGCGGATGTCGATGTCGTCGCGCACATGGTTCCAGCCCACGGCAATCTCGTGCTGGCGCCCGAACAGCGCGACCGGGCCGCTGGCCGTGAGGTGCAGGCTGTCGCGCGAGCGGTCGCCCCGGTATTTGATGAAGGAGTTGGCCATGCCCAGGCCGGTGCTGGCGTCCGGCGCGCCGCCCCGGTAGACGTAGCGCATGTCGTAGTTGCCGTCGTTGCGGCTGTAGGCGGCGCGCAGCAGCCAGCGGTTGTCCAGCCGGTGCGTCAGGTCCAGCGTGGCCGTGGTGTTCTCCGTGCCGAAATGCGACCAGCGCGTGTTGTTGGACACCGAGCGGTCGAAGGCCGTGCGGCTGCCGTCCGCATGGAACAGCGGAAAGCCGGCGCCCATGCCGGGGCTGGTGTTCTTCTGGTATTCGAGGCTGGTCACGAGCCGGGTGGCGGGCGTCAGGGCCGCGCTCACCACGGCGTACAGGCCCTGCCTGCGCTGGCCGAAGTGGCTGACGTAGCTGTCGCTGTCCGATTGCACGGCCACGACGCGGCCATGCACGCGGCCTTCGCGGTCCAGCGGTAGGGACAGATCGGCCTCGGCGCGGCGCAGGTTCCAGCGGCCCAGCGTCAGCGAGGCATGGCCGCCCGCCGTCTCGTGCGGCTGCTTGCGCACGAAGTTCACCGTGGCCGACGGATCGCCCGAGCCATTGAGCAGGCCCGTGGCGCCGCGCACGATTTCCACGCGGTCGTAGAAGGCGGTGTCCATGTCGGTGGCGCCGAAGTTCCACAGGCTGTTGATGGGCGAGGCCAGCCCGTCGAACTGGAAGTTGCTGATGCCGAAGCCGCGCGAGGAAAACTGGTAGCGGTTGCTGTCGCTGCGGCTGACCGACAGGCCGGGCGCGGAGGCCTCCAGCGTCTGCGAGACCGTGAGCTGGCCGGCATCGTCCATGAGCTGGCGCGTGATCACGCTGACCGACTGCGGTGTCTCGCGCGCCGACAGTTGCAGGCCCGTGGCCGTTCCCGTGGAACCGCTGGTGTAGCGGGCCGTGCCTTCGGTGGTGCCCGCATCGGCGGCGGCGCGCACGGTGACGGTGCCCAGTTCGGTGTCGCCTTTCCTGGCAGCGGGCCTGTCCTCGTCGGCGGCCCAGACTGCTGACGCAGGGGCGGCACACAGGGCACAGATCAGCAGGGACAGCGGGGTCCGCGCGCCTTGGGGTTGTCGCGGGGCGGGGTTTTGAATGCGAATGCTCATCATTTCCATGGTCCTGGGCGTGAGCCCGGATTGTGGGAAATGTGCGCCGCCGCCGCCTGTTCCCGGCGACGCCAGTCCTATGGCTTGTGACGCAGGCTGCCTTGGCTGGGCGCGTGGCCGAAGCGCTGGCGAAAGGCCGTGGCGAAATTGCTGGCGTGCTGAAAGCCCACGCAGTCGGCTGCTTCCTGCACGCTCCAGCCCTGTGCCAGCCGCTCGCGCGCCAGCTGCATTCGGCGCTCGCGCAGCCAGCCGAACACGGTCTGGCCGTAGGCGGCCTGGAATTTCTCGCGCAGCGTGGTCGGGCTCATGCAGGCCAGGCGCGCCAGGTCGTCCAGGCTGTACGCCTGGCCCGGCGCTGCATCCATGCACTCGCGCACGCGCTCCAGGCCGCGCCTGTCCCGGGGATGGATGCGCGGCAAGGGCGCAGGCCGCGGCTGCGCATGTGCCTGCAGCGCGCAGGCCAGCACCTGCAGCGCAATGCCTTCGCGGTGCAGCCGGGCCAGGCTGCCGCTCCAGACGCCATCGAGCAGCTGGCGCAGCGAGACGGCCAGGTGCTCGGGCAGCGACCAGGCATGCAGCGGCGGGCCGGACTGCCGCAGGGCATGGTGCAGCAGCTCGGCCAGTTCGGCATCGGCGCAGGCCTCGGGTGCCTCGATGGACAGGTTGAAGCCGCGCACCGTCTGGCCCGCCACATGGGTGGCCTTGAGAATCTCGGTGTCGCCGCACGAGAATGCCGCCGCCGCATGGCGCGTCACGCTCAGTGCACGGCGGGCGCCCGGCAACTGCAGCTCGGCCTGGCCGTCGAGCAGGACCACGGCGGTGAAGCGCCGCGGGTGCTCGGATGTCGATTCATAGCCGTGGTCGATGCGGATGTCGGAGCTGACCAGTTGCAGGCCCGAGGGCAGCTGGTGCTCCTGCACCTGCCCCTCGAAGATGCAATCGTTTTCGGAGACGGCAGAGAGAAAGCGCACGCTGAAACCGTGGCGCTGGCGCATGGCGTCGAGCTGCGCCGTGGTGTAGCGCTGGGAGGAGGAGGGCATGGGTGAGCGGAACAAAAGGCCCGCAGCTGGATTCGAGAATGCTTCTCATTATCCGGGGCTGCAGGCCCGCTCGCCCACAAACCTCAGAGTTTGCGCAGCCGATCCAGTGCCGCGCGCAGCGTGCTGTCCTGCTTGGCAAAGCAAAATCGCACCACGCGCTGGTCGAAGCCGTCGCCATAGAAGGCCGACAGCGGGATGGCCGCCACGCCATGCTCCCGGACCAGCCACTGGCAGAACGCGGCTTCGTCCAGGTCCGACACGGCCGAGATGTCGGCGCAGACGAAATAGGTCCCCGCCGTGGGCAGAAGGCGCAGGCGCGAGCCTTCCAGGCCCTGGCGGAAAAGATCGCGCTTGGCCTGGTAGAAGGCGGGCAGCTGAAGATAGGGCGCGGGGTCGGCCATGTAGCTGGCCAGGCCCGCCTGCATGGGCGTGTTGACGGTGAAGACGTTGAACTGGTGGACCTTGCGGAACTCGGCCGTGAGTGCGGCCGGCGCGGCGACGGTGCCCACCTTCCAGCCCGTGACATGGTAGGTCTTGCCGAAGCTGGAGACGATGAAGGCGCGCGCCGCCAGGCCGGCAAAGCGCGCGGCGCTCTGGTGCTGGCGGCCGTCGTAGACCATGTGCTCGTAGACCTCGTCGCTGATCAGCAGCACGTCGGTGGGCGCCAGCAGCTCCTGCAGCTGCAGCATCTCGGTATCGCTCCAGATGGTGGCGCTGGGGTTGTGCGGGCTGTTGATGATCAGCAGCCGGGTGCGCGGCGTGATGGCGGCGGCAATTTTGGCGAAGTCGGGCTTGAAGCTGCCCGGCGTCAACGGTACGCGCACGGGCACGCCGCCGGCCAGCTCGATGTTGGGCACGTAGCTGTCGTAGCAGGGGTCGAGCACGATGACCTCGTCGCCAGCATGCACGGTGGCCAGGATGGCGGTGAGGATGGCCTGCGTGGCGCCGGCCGTGACCGTGATCTCGGTGCCCGCATCGTAGCTGCGGCCGTACAGCGCCTGCATCTTGTCGGCCATGGCCTGGCGCAGCTGGGGCAGGCCGGGCATGGGCGGGTACTGGTTGTGGCCGGCCTGCATGGCGGCCGTGACGGCATCGACCAGCCTGGGGTCGCAGCCGAAATCGGGAAAGCCCTGGCCCAGGTTCACCGCCTGGTGCTCGGCGGCCAGGGCCGACATGGTGGTGAAGATGGTCGTGCCCACATGGGGCAGGCGGCTGGGGAAGGCGGGCGTGCGGGGCGTGGCAGAAGTCATGGCGGAAACAGCGGACAGCGGGAGCGGACCCGCACTGCAGGTCCGGTGGGGCGGAGGATCAGAGTTCGTAGTCGTGCACGTGGCCGTTCATGGCGCGCATGATGAGATCGCGCGTCAGGCGGTCGCTGAGCAGTTCGGCGAATCGGTAGACGAAATTGCGCAGGTAGGCGCCGCGCTTGATGGCCACGCGTGCCACGCTCTGGCCGAACAGGTGGCCCATGGGGCGCACGACCAGGTCATTGACCGGGTCCTCGCGCATGGCCATTTCGGCCACGATGCCGATGCCCAGGCCCAGGCGCACATAGGTCTTGATCACGTCGGAGTCAATGGCCTCCAGCACGATGCGCGGACGCAGGCGGCGCGTGGCAAAGGCCTGGTCGATCTTGCCGCGACCCGTGAACGAAGGGTGGTAGGTGATCAGCGATTCGTGGGCGATGTCGTCCAGCGTGATGCGCTCTTTCTGCGCCAGCGGGTGGCCTGTGGGCATGACCAGCACGTGCTGCCATTCGTAGCAGGGCAGGGTGACGAGATCGGGGTAGTCGGCCAGGGATTCGGTGGCCATGCCGATGTCGGCCACCTCGTCGATGACCATGCGCGCCACCTCTGCCGGAGTGGCCTGGTGCAGGCTGATCGTGACCTTGGGATACAGGTCGCGCAGCCGTGCCACGGCAGGCGGAAGCACGTAACGGGCCTGTGTGTGGGTGGTGGCAATCGACAGCGTGCCGCTGTCCTGGGCGCTGTACTGCTCGCCGATGCGCTTGAGATTTCCGATCTCGCGCATGATGAGCTCGATGCTCTTGAGCACCTCTAGGCCGGGTTCGGTGATGCGCTTGAGGCGCTTGCCGTGGCGCGCAAAGATGTCGATGCCCAGCTCTTCCTCCAGCTCGATGATGGCCTTGGAGACGCCGGGCTGCGAGGTATGCAGGGCCTTGGCCGCCTCGGTGAGGTTGAGGTTGCGGCGCGCCGCTTCTTGGACGAATCGGAATTGGTGCAGGTTCATGGCGGTGACAGCAGGGTGCTGCGCGCCATTATGCTGCATTTATATAAAGAAGCGATTCGTTATTTCAGCTTCCCGGTGCGCCACGGGGCTCCGTGGCCACCAGTGCCAGTTCTGCCAGCAGGGCTGTGACACGCGGATGCTCGCCCACGGCCGGCTGCAGGTCCACGGCCACCTGCGGATGGGTATCGCTTATCTCCTGCACCAGCTTCGGGATGTCCTCGCGCGCATGCTTGCCCGTGCCAAGGAACAGGGGCAGCACGGTGATGTGCGTGGCGCCGGCCTCGACCAGCCCGCGCGCGGCAGTGGGCAGGTCGGGCGCGCAGGCCTCCAGGTAGGCGCAGGCGGCCAGGGATTGGGGATGCGTCTGCTGAACGGCCTTCAGCACGGCCTCGATGGGTTGGCGCCACAAGGCGTCGCGCGAGCCGTGTGCCAGCAGGATCAGTCCGGTCCTGCCGGCAGATGTTGTCTCGTTTTGCATGGCAACGGTCCTAGCGGCGCAGCACCAGCCAGGTGAAGGCCGTCAATGAAAGAAGGCTGTAGAGCAGGCCCGGCGCCGCAGCGGTCAGCCAGGGCGACCAGGTCTGCAGCGTGCCGATGTAGCCGAACACGTTGTTCAGCAGGAAGAAGCTGATGCCGGCCATGACGCCGCCGAACACATAGGCCGCGATGCCGCCCGAGCGGAAATGCAGGTAGGCGAAAGGCAGGGCCAGCACCACCATCACCAGGCAGCTCATCGGGTAGAAGACCTTGCGCCAGAACTCGATCTCGTACTTCTGCGCAGCCTGGCCGTTGGCTTCCAGGTGGCGCACATACTGGAACAGCGAGATGGTGGACATGCGATCGGGCTTGAGCAAAGCGGCCGAGACCATCTCGGCGCTGATGCCCGTCTTCCAGTTCATGCTGTCTTCTTTCTCGCGCTGCAGCACCATGCCGCCGTCGGGCTTGGCCGTCAGGCGGCTGGCCTGCACGCCCTGGAGCATCCAGGATTCTCCGTCTTCGCTCACCTGCGCCGATTCCGCATGGATCTGGGCAGAGATGCGGCCCTGGCCGTCAAAGTCGAAGATGCGCACATTCGAGAAATCGCCCGGCCCGCGAATGGCACGCACGTTGATGGCAATGGAATGATCGCCCTGGCGCTCCTTGAGCCAGGCACCCGTGGCCCCGCGTGACAGCTGGGCCAGGTGGATGGCGCGTATGTTCTGGCCCGCGTTCTCGGCCGCAGGTGCCAGGTAGTCGCCGGTGCCGAAGGTGACCAGCACAAAGCCCAGGCCCAGCACCATCAGCGTGCGCAGCGCCAGCCAGGGGCCCATGCCGCTGGTGCGCATGATGGTGAATTCCGAGCTCTGGGCAAAGCGCGCCATCACGTAGATGGTGCCGATCAGCACGGTGATGGGCATCAGCTCGTACAGGTGGCTGGGAATGCGCAGCACCACGAAAAGCAGCGCGTGCGTGATCTTGTAGCCGTTGTCGCCGCCGCGCCCGACCCATCGCAGCTCATCGACCAGATCGAAGAAGAAGAACAGCGCCAGGAAGGCCAGCGTCACATAGCCGACGGCCGCGATGATGTCGCGGTACAGCAGGTTTCTCAGAACTCTCATCATGGCACCGCCTTCGCGTCGTCCAGGGCAGTCGGCTTGCAGGGCCTGCGCCACAGATCGCGCGGCGACCAGCGCCTGTGCCGCACCAGCAGCACCAGCAGCGCCAGCAGCAACGTGCCGCCGTGCAGCAGGGCCGTCATGGCGGGCATGCTCAGCTTGCCCGAGGCCACCCAGTTCTCGCCCAGCGTCATGAGGTTGTAGTACACGATGAAGGCGAACAGCGCGAGCATGAGGCTGCCGCTGCCACCGGCACGCGGGTTCACGCTGGCCACGGCCAGGCCCAGGATCACGAAGTTCAGCGCCGCCAGAGGCAGGCCTATGCGCCAGCCCAGTTCGGCGCGGTAGATGGGTTCGGTGCGCGGCAGCAGCTCATGCGTGTACGTGCTGCGCGCGGCCATTTCCTCGGCGGCGGCCAGATTGTTGCCGCTGCCGAGCTGCGTGCCGTATTCCTTGAACTCGCTGATCTTCACCGAGCCGTCGCTGGTCTGCGTCTCCATGCGCTGGCCGTCGGTCAGCACGGCCATGCGTTCGCCCTTGACCACTTCCAGCCGCGCCCCGCGCGCCGAGGTCACGGACTCGCGCCCGCGCTCATTGGCCACGATGAACACATTGTTGGCAGCGGTGGCGCTGGGCACGTCCTTGTCGATGAAGAACACGCGCGAGCCGCCGGCAGACTCCTGGAACTCACCGGGAGCGATGCGGTCGATGTCGCTGCGCTGCTCGAACTGGGTCTTGATCTGCTCGATCTGCTGATTGGCCCAGGGCAGGATGCCCAGGCCCAGCACGGCGATCACGGCCAGCACCGGCCAGGCAAAGCGCAGCAGCGGGCGCAGCAGGCTGGCCAGTCCCTGGCCTGCGGCGAACCAGATCACCATCTCGCTGTCGCGGTACATGCGCGACAGCGAGCCGACCACGGCCACGAAAAGTCCCAGGCCCAGGATGGTGGGCAACTGGCCAAGCACCGTATATCCCATGACCAGCAGAACGTCGGAAGGGCTGACATTGCCCTTGTAAGCCTGACCCAGCGTGCGGATCAGCATCATGGTCATGACGACCGTGATCAGCACCACGACCGTGGCACCGAAGCTGCGGGCCAGCTCTTTGCGTATGGATGAATCGAATAACATTGGCTGAAAGGAAAACGCCGATTATGAACTTTGAACTGAAGCCGTTGACGACTGCCGCTGCAGTACGTGAAAAGTGTGACCTGTTGTTGGTGCTGGTGACCGAAGCCACGGCCACGGGCAGCGACGCGCTGTCCACCCTGGTCGCTCACGCGGTCAAGGCCGGAGATTTCGAAACGGCAGCCGGCAAGCAGTTGGCACTGTACGGCCTGCCGGCCGTGACCGCCCGCCGCGTCGTGCTGCTGGGCGCGGGCAGCGGCTCGGCCCGCGACGTGCGCCAGGCGGTGGCAGGCGCAGGCTTGGCCCTCAAGGCAAGCGGCGTTGGCAAGGCCGTGCTGTGCTTCGGCTTCGAGGCCACGGGTGGCGCTGTTGCAGCGGCGGTGGTGGCAGCGGCCGATGCCTGCTACAGCTATACCCACACCAAGCCCCAGGCCAAGCCTGTGGCGCTCAAGAAGCTGGTGATCGCGGCGACGGGCGCCAGTGCCGCGTCCGGCAAGTCCGGCGACAAGAGCGGGGACAAGGGCGGCATCGCCGCCGCTTTCAAGATCGCCGTGGCCCAGGCCGAAGGCATGGCCCTGGCGCGCGAATGGGCCAATCGCCCGGCCAACCACGCCACTCCCACGCTGCTGGCCGACGCAGCCCGTGCCCTGGCCAAGCTGCCCGGCATCAGCTGCAAGATCCACGGCCCCGCCGAAGTCGCCAAGCTCGGCATGGGCGCCTTCATGGCCGTGGCCCAGGGGTCGGAGCAGCCGCTGCGCTTCATCGAGCTGCACTACAACGGCGGCGCCAAGGGCGCCGCGCCCGTGGTGCTGGTGGGCAAGGGCATTACCTTTGATACCGGCGGCATCTCGCTCAAGCCTGCCGCCGAAATGGACGAGATGAAGTTCGACATGGGCGGTGCCGCCAGCGTGCTGGGCGTGTTCCAGGCGCTGGCCCAGCTGCAGCCGGCCATCAACGTGGTCGGGCTCATTCCGGCCTCCGAGAACATGCCCGGAGGCGCAGCCGTCAAGCCGGGCGACGTGGTCACCAGCATGAGTGGCCAGACCATAGAAATCCTCAACACCGATGCCGAAGGCCGCCTCGTGCTCTGCGATGCGCTGACCTACGCCGCCCGCTTCAAGCCCCGCGCCATGGTGGACATCGCCACGCTGACCGGCGCCTGCGTCATCGCCCTGGGCGGGCTGCGCAGCGGCATGTTTTCGCCCAGCGACGAGCTGGCCCGTGCGCTGGAGCAGGCGGGCGATGCCGCGCTCGACCCGTGCTGGCGCATGCCGCTGGACGAGGAGTATGGCGAAGGCCTCAAGAGCAATTTCGCCGACATGGGCAATGTGGCAGGCCGCGCAGGTGGCGCAGTCACGGCGGCCAAGTTCCTGCAGCGCTTCGTGGGAGACATTCCCTGGGCTCATCTGGACATCGCCGGCACGGCCTGGAAGAGCGGCGCCGCCAAGGGCGGCACGGGCCGCCCCGTGGGCCTGCTGCTGCACTACCTGCTGGCCAGCGTCGATGCCGGCAAGGCGCCATCCAGGGCCGGCGCGCCCAAGTCGGTTGCGGCGCCCAAGGCCGGCTCTGCCAGCCGCCGCAAGGCAGCCGCTGCAGTCCAGCCGGAGCAGGCCTGATGGCATCGTCCCCATCCGCACGGGCCTGCGTGAAAGGAGCGTCGCTTGACTGAAGTGGCGTTCCATTTCAACGCGCCCGACAAGCTGGCCTATGTGTGCCGTCTTGCGCGCAAGGCACTGCGGCATCGCACGCAACTGGTGGTGCTGGGATCTTCCGCGTCGCTCAAGGCCTTGTCGCCCAGGCTCTGGAGTGTCTCGCCCACCGATTTTCTTGCCCACGCCGTCGAAGGCGATGGGGCCGGCATTGTGGCCTTCTCGCCCATCGTGCTGCTGGAGCGGCTGGACAGCGCGCCGCACCACGACATGCTGGTGAATCTGGGTGGCGATGTGCCAGAAGGATTCGAGCGCTTTGCGCGTGTCGTTGAAGTGGTGTCTGCCACCGATGAGGAAGACCGGCATCTGGCCCGGCAGCGCTGGAAGCATTACGTGGCGCAGGGGATTTCCATCAAGCGCCATGACCTGGTCCTCAAGGAGTAAGCCATGAGTGCTCCCTCCAAAACCCCGCCACGCTTTGTTCCCACGCTCACCGATGTCGTGCCGGTCGATGCGGCGCAGTCGCCGGTGGCAGAACCGCCCGCTGTCGCTGCTTCCGAACTGCCGCACAGCGGCGAGACCGATTCCTGGGCGAGCGAAGGCATGCTTGCGCCACGCCGCGGCCTGGTTTCCATGCCCGCGTCCCTGCCGCCGCTGCCCCTGGATCTGCAACCCCAGCGGTCCATGGTCGCCGAGCCTGCGCCGCCTGGACAGGGCCCGCGGCCTGCAGTGCAGCCAGTGCATTCCGACTATCTGCCGCCCAGTGCGCCGTCCGTGGAAATGCAGCTGGCCCAGGAGAGCCGTCTGCTCGAAGTGGCCGAAGTTGCCGAACCGGCCGATGTGCCAGAGGTGGCCCCGGCCGCACCGATCGAGGACGACATTCCTGCCGCGCCGGTGGTGCAGGCCGACGCTGCCACGCAAGGGGTCGAGCCGGATCCGGCATCTGCGGCATCTGCGGCACCTGGAGCACCTGGGGCATCACCCGCCTGTGTATTGCCCACCATGGAGTCCATCTGGGACAGCCACGCGCAGCAGGTCACCGAGGAGTATCTGGTCCATCGCCTCATGCAGCGCGTGGACCTGGTGCTGGACCAGCGCCTGCGCGATGCCATCGCCACGGTGGTGCAGCAGCAGACGCGATCCATCGTCGTGCGCCTGCGCGAAGAGGTGGAGTCGGTGGTGCGCCAAGCCGTCTACGAGGCCGTGGCCGACGAACTGGCCCACCGGGCGAGTGCCGCACGCGGCGATGCTGTACAGGGCGGGGGGCGTTGATCCGTGATCGGGTAGGCGGGTGAAGGGTGAGGTGCCCGCCTGACCCGGCCTTCAGCCTGCGCGTGCCGGGCCTGAGAGCACCTCGGGATTGAGGATGTTGCTGGGCTGGCCTGCAGCGAAGTTCACCACATTGTCGAAGGCGGCGCGGAAATACAGCTCATAGCTGTCTTGCTCCACATAGCCGATGTGCGGCGTGCAGATGCAGTTCTCCAGCCGCAGCAGTGCGTGGCCCTGGAGAATGGGCTCGCTCTCGAAGACATCCACGGCCGCCAGGCCGGGGCGGCCACGGTTGAGCGCGCCCAGCAGTGCATCGGCCTCCACCAGTTCGGCGCGCGAGGTGTTCACGAACAGGGCTGTGGGTCTCATGCGCGCCAGATCCTGGGCGGTGACGATGCCGCGTGTGGCCTCATGCAGGCGAAGATGCATGGACAGCACATCGGATTCGGCAAAGAAATCCTCGCGCGAAGCGGCGGCCGAAAAGCCGTCGGCCTGGGCCTTCTGGCGCGAGGACTCGCTGCCCCAGACCAGAACCTTCATGCCGAAGGCATGGCCATAGTGGGCCACCAGCCTGCCAATGCGGCCATACCCCCAGATGCCCAGCGTGCGCCCGTGCAGCACGCTGCCCAGCCCGAAATTGGCGGGCATGGACGCCGCCTTGAACCCCGATTGCTGCCATGCGCCGTGCTTGAGGTTGGCGATGTACTGCGGCAGCCGCCGCGTTGCCGCCATGATCAGCGACCAGGTCAGCTCGGCTGGTGCGATGGGCGAGCCCACGCCCTCGGCAATCGCAACGCCCTGGTCGGTGCAGGCCTGCACATCGATATGGGCGCCGGCCTTGCCGGTCTGCGCGATCAGCTTCAGGCGCGGGAGTTTTTCCAGCAACTGCCGGCTGATCTGCGTGCGTTCGCGGATCAGCACGATGATGTCCGCATCGCGCAACCGCACCGACAGCTGGCCCACACCCTTGACGGTATTGGTGAAGACCTTGGCGTTGAACGGCTCCAGCAGCCGCGCACAGTCCAGCTTGCGTACGGCGTCCTGGTAGTCGTCAAGAATGATGATGTTCATTGCCTGTGAATCTCTCATAAGCCTTTGATTTATCTCCGGGTTGCCGCGCAAGAGGTTGTCGGCAAATGATTTATTCCATTCGTGCGCTTACCTTTGTGCTTCATCTGCACTTGCCTGGACTCGTCTACACTTCACCACTCGGTATAGGTTTTGTGTAGGTTTTTCCGGCACTCAAGGTATAGCTTCAGATGTTCTTTGACGCACGTGCAGCCAAGGCCCTAAAGCAGGGCGAACACATTGTCGTACAAGGTTGTCCGGGCCTGAGGCTCGAGTCATCGGCCAGTACGAAATCATGGACCTATCGTTACAGAAGCTTGGCGGATTCGGCAAAGCTCAAGCAGGTGAAGCTTGGGCAGTGGCCGGCCATGTCTCCTGCTCAGGCCGCAGCCGAATGGCAGGCAGCACGGGACTTGCGTGAACAGGGGCGGGATCCTGCAGACGAGCGCAAGCTGGCGCGCAAGGCAGTGGCGCAACCGGTTGCACAGGTTTACACACTGAGCATGCTGGTTGACGACTATGCCGCACGGTATCTCAGGGTCAATCGTGAGGCCAAGGGCGCCCGCAACATAGAGCAGCGGCTGCGCAAAGCGATATCGGGACGCGAGTCGACATCCGTGGCCGAGGTGGGGCGCTCTTTTGTGTACGACGTCATTGAAGGCCTGGCCGACCGCCCCGTGCTGGCCAAGTCCGTGAAGACGGAGATGGCGGCCGCGTGGCGCGTAGGGTTGGAGTCGGGGAAGATCCCTGATGGTCTGCCGAACTGGTGGGCGGAACGCACGTCCCACAAGCTCCGCAGCAAGGGCGCTGTGCGCGATGGCAAGCACAAGGGCACCAGCAAGCGTGTGCTGAGCGGTGCGGAAATCAAGACGCTGATCGGCGGCGAGCTGTCGATGTTCAGCCAGCAGGTTCGGGATTTCCTGACGCTGCAGTTGTGGACCTGCACCCGCGGCGGGGAGATCTGCCAGATGCAGAAGAAGCAATTGTCGGAAGAGGGGGGTGTGCTTTGGTGGACCGTGCCCAAGGAGGCAATGAAGATTCGACACGTTGAGGTCGCACATGACCTGCGTGTGCCTTTGTTCGGTCGGGCCGAGCAGATCGTGCGACGTCTGCTGGCGAATGAGGGGCAATGGCTGTTCCCGAGCATCGGGCGCGATGGTGTGCTGAAAGGGCAGACCCAGGCCTACATGCAGACCAAGGTGCACTATCTGCAGCCCTACAGCAAGACGAAGCCCGAGCACAAGCGGGCGCGGCTGACCGTGACGCATTGGTCACCGCATGATCTTCGGCGGACGGGGCGCACCATCCTTGCGTCGATGGGCTGTCCGCATGAGGTTGGAGAGGCGATCCTTGGCCACGTCCTCCCTGGCGTGGCCGGCGACTACAACCTCTACAGGTACGACGCAGAGCGCCGCCAATGGCTGGCAGCGCTCGATGCGAAGTTGGAGGAGTTCATCGGGGCTTAGGGGCGCCGGTGTTCTCTGGTGGCAGCAGCTCAGACGCTGGCCGCCGGGCGGACCAGTCATCGAGTTCCGCGCGTAGCCAACCAACGCGCCTGGCAGACAGCTGGCGGGGCTGTGGTATCTGGCGCTCACGCACCAGTTGTTCGAAGGAACTGACGCTCAGCGCCACGTAGGCTGCGGCATGCTCGCGGCCGAGCACGGCAGGTGCAAAGTTCAGAGTGATGCTCTTGGACATGGGCGTCCTCAATGAAAAAGGCCCGCGGGTGCGGGCCAGGTGGGTGGTTCGTCGTCGCGGTGTGGCGCGCGCTTGTCGTGCCAGTCGTGTCGCTTCTTACTGGCCATGGTCAGCTCTCCTTGTGCCCAGTGGGGCGCGCGTACCGTTGCAGGAATACGCTCTGCTCCAGAGGCAGCCTTTCCTGATTGCAGAAGCGGATGACCTTTAGCAGGTAGCTGTCGATGTTGTTGCCACTGGCGGCCAGCATGGAAAGCATGTGCATGGCGAGGCCGGCGCCATCGGGCAGCAGGCGGGTTTCGCCGCGCGCCTCCTTGTCGTACTCGACCACGGCCACCATGGCCAGGCCGTGCTGCTCGCACAGCTTCCCGGCCTGCCTCAGCAGAGGTGCGATCTGCTCGTCGTAGATGGCTTCGCTCATGCCGACCCCTTGGCTGCTGCCTGGGCTGCGAGCTTGGCGGCCAGGCCGGCGCGGGCCTCGTATTCCTGCCATGCGGGCGCGTCGTCGGAGTCGTCGTCGCTGCTTTCTTCGGCCTGGCACTTGGCCATTGCAGCGCAGCACAGCGCGCACCAGCGGTAGGACATCAGCTGGCCGTCGAAACGCGCTGACATGCTGCGCACGCGCTCACCTTGGGCAATCTGGCAGCCGCAATGCGCGCACGGTCCTGGCTTTCGGGCCGTGACCAGCTTGTTCGACAGCACGCGGTCTCCCTGGTCGCCGAAATCGCCGTCGAACGGATCGAAGGCCAGGACGTGGTTCTCCCAGGCTGTGGTGCTCAGCATGCTTCGCCGCCTTCCTTGGCCTGGGCTGCCTGGCGGATGCCATGGGCGCGCTCGGCCGCCGTCCAGCCGTGGTTGAAGGACAGGCGGGCGTTGACGCTGGTCATGCCCTGCGGTTGCTGCGGCTTGATCGGCTCGCGCGCATCCACTGCAGGCGCAGCAGGTGCTGCCTTGAAGTTGGCTTCCGGGGACTGCACCAGCAGCACGACCTTGTGCTTGTCGCTGCCACCGTCGTACTCCATCACCTCGGTGACTTCGCCGAACAGGCGGTTGCCTGCGTCGTGCTCGCCCGTGCTCACATCCACCGATACCGTCATGCCGGTGATCAGCTCGCGCAGCTCGTCGGACAGGCAGCCCTCACCATCGATCAGGGGCGCAGCAGGTGCCTGTGGCGCAGCTGCCAACCGGGCGGCCGCCGCAGACAGCAGTCCACGAGCGTGGCCTCCAACTCCATGCGGCACCAGTGCGCCATCGGCGTCGAGTTGCAGCAGCGCGACGATATTGCGCACAAGGCTGGGCGTGTCGCCCCGGAACTCATCAACCGGCACAGGCGGGGCTGCAGGCGCTTCCAGGGCGGGCGCTGCTGGGGCGCCGCGCATGTAGGCCAGAGGCATGCCCGGCTCCGTCGCAGCGTCCAGTGCGATGCATGCCACGTCGAAGTCCAGAAAGGGGCGGCGCGCCAGCCCCAGCAGCAGCGTCGCCAGGGAGTCGCGCGTCTTGTCCCAGGCCGGCCCAGCTACAGCGGCATGCTGCTCCGCGCGTGCGGCGCGATCCGCATCGACATAGGCGCGCATCTGCTCGGCTGAATAGAGGCGCGTGCCGCCAGCAGGCGCTGGGTGCCCCCAGTCGATGTCCACCTTCCCTTCGCCAAAGTCAGTTACATCGCCGACTGACTGAGGCAGATGCGGGTACCGGCCCTGGAGCCAGGGCGCCCCAGCGTAGAGCGGCTGGGTGAACTTGCCTGCTGGGGTTTTGCGCGCGGGCAGGTAGCGGCCGTGCTCCGGGCCGTCATCGCTGTGCTCGGCCAGCTGCTCGGGGCTGACGTACAGCACGGGCTGAGCCAGGGGCGAGTGCATGGCCAAGGCTTCTGGGTAGTGGTTAATGGCGATGTCCACGGGATGGGACACGGGCACTGCCGCACCCTCTGGAGCGTAGGCATCGGCCAGGGCGGCCAGGACCTTGGCGCGGGGCACCAGCAGGGCCAGAGCGTCCCGTTCTTCGAAGTAGGCAGTCGAGGGCAGTTTGGAGTCGTGGTCGGTCATGGCAATCTGGAAATGAAGCGGCCCGCATGAGGCGGGCCGAGGTTGTTGGTGGACTCGTTTGGTCAAGCCGCGCGGCGTAGTTGCCAGGCCGTGGACTCGGGGGAGTTGAGCGAGACGATCTGCTGCATTGGCACGGGGCTCACGGAGTTGCCGACCATACGCACCTGGGCGGTTTTCGTCAGGGGCTTGCCAGAGGCCGTTCGGTCGATGACGTAGCCCGGGGGGAAGTCCTGGGCGTTGTAGAGTTCGCGCGGCACAAGCATGCGCAGCGTGATGTCCACGATCACCCAGGGCTCGCCCTTGAGCCACACGGTCACGAGCGCCAGGCGGTCGCGCGTGGTGATGGTGGTCATCGGGTCGCGCAGGTCCGCCCACTGGCCGCCACTGGCGTGATAGCGCATGAGGAAGGCAGCACAGCGCAGGGCACCGGCCTCCTGATCGGGAGACAGGTGGTACTGGATCAGGGCATGGTGCTCGGCCCCGGCTGTGACCGTGGGCACCGGCTCGCGCATGTCGCGGCCCACGCTGTTTCGGCGCAGCGTGCACAGGTGCGCGGCGACCAGCTGCTGCTGGCTGCCGCTGGTGGTCACGGTCGATACAGGGTCGCGCAGGTCGCGGGCCGGCGTGCTGTTGAATCCGCCGTTGGCCTGGACCATGAACGCGGATGCCAGGCTCTGCCCGCCGCCGCTGGCCGTCACCGTGCCCAGCGGTCCCCGGATGTCATTGGCGCCGTGGCTCCAGCGCTTGCCGCCGTCCTTGCCCTCGCCGTGTCCGGCCTGCACCAGGTATGCCGCGCTGATGGCGTGTTTGATGCCGCCGGCCACGGCTGTGCCCAGCGGCTGGGACAGGTCGAGCACGCGCGGGGCCTGGCCCTTGGCTTCGCCGTAGCCCATCTGGATCAGGGTGGGCGACACCAGGGCGCGGCAGCCACCTTTTTCCGTGGCGATGGTGCTCATGGGACGGTCGAGCAGCTCGATCTTCCCGCCGTGGGCCATGTTCACGATGAACGGCTGGGGGCTGTTCAGCACGAACTTGTCCAGGCCATGCGCGATCCGCCGCATGGTGGCCGGCGCCAGTTCCTTCTTGCGCCCGAAGATGCTTTGCCCGGGGATGCTCCAGTCGATGCACTCGGCTGCCTGGCGGAACGGCTTCTGGCCCGCCTTCGGGTTCTTCCAGTGCGTCTGTGCTGGCCACACGATGGGCAGGCCGTCGCGGCGGGCGATCAGGTACAGCCGTGTGCGGGTGCTGCGTGAGCCCAGGGTGGCGTTGCAGATCACCCGCCATTCCACCTTGTAGCCCAGGTCGCGCAGCGCCTGGATGAAGTGGCGCCAGTTGCGGCCCTTGTGCTTGGGGTCCGGCACCAGGAACTGATTGCCGCGCGGCACCACCTCGCCCGGGTCGGCCACCCTGAAGGTGGCCTTGCCCGTATCGGGGTCCGTGATGCGGTCCAGCGTGATGGCGCGGCCGGTGGCTGGATCGCGCTTCGCAATCAGCGGGGACCACTGCATCATCTGCTCGACGTTCTCCAGCGTGATGACATCGGGCTGGGTCTTGCCGGCCCAGCGTATGACGATCCAGGCGAGCGACCGGATTTCCCCGTTGCGCGGCTGGCCGCCCAGGGCTTGGCTGTGGTGCGTGCAGTCCGGGGATGCGTGCAGCAGGCCCACCAGCTCACCCTTGGTCACGGCCAGCGGATCCACCTCGCGGATGTCGGCGCGGTAGTGGCGTGTCTGCGGGTGGTTGACTTCGTGCATGCCGATGGCGTCGGCATCGTGGTTGATGGCGGCATCGACCGGCCGGCCGATGGCCTGCTCGATGCCAGTGGATGCGCCGCCGCCGCCGGCAAACAGGTCGATCACCAGCTTGGCCGCGAGGGGCAGGAGAAATTGGGGGGTGAGCATGCGGCTCCTCAGAAAGAGAAGAGCCCGCGTTGTGCGGGCTCTGGTTCGGGTGGTCGTGTGGCGCGGAGCCGGGGCCTGGTCGCGGGCGGCGGAGCGGCCGAGGCCTCGATGCGCTCGCGCTGCAGGGGCTCGTAGCCGGGGTTGAGCTCGCAGCCCAGGTACTGGCGGCCGAGCTGGAGCGCGACGGCCGCTGTCGTGCCGCTGCCCATGAACGGGTCCAGCACGATGTCATTTGCTCGAGATCCCGCCAGGATGCACGGCTCGATGAGCGCGGGCGGGAACGTGGCGAAGTGGGCGCCCTTGTAGGGCTTGGTGGCCACTGTCCAGACGCTGCGCCGGTTGCGCGTCGGACTGCTCGCGCGGAACGCCTCGCGGCCCGGCATGGCGTTTGTCTTGCCGGCGAACCCGCCGCGCTTCACGCTGGGCCTCAGCCGTCCCTGCGGTGGTGCACCTGGCACGGGGCCGCCCATGGGGGGGTAGTTGTTCAGGCCGGCCGCAGGCTCTTGCATGGCATCCCTGTCGAAGAAGTAGCGTGGGCCCTTGGACAGCAGGAACAGGTACTCATGCGCTTTCGTGCAGCGGTCCCCAACGCTCTCCGGCATCGGGTTAGGCTTGTGCCAGATGATGTCCTGGCGCAGATACCAGCCATCGGCCCGGAGCGCGAACGCCAACATCCAGGGAATGCCGATGAGGTCCTTCGGTTTCAGGCCTGTCGCCGGCACGCGCCGCCGGTTCTGGACTACTGCTGCCATCGTGCCCTTGCCGATGGTGGGGTGGGAGGTTGCGCCGCGGCTGCCCGTGGCATCGTAGCCGCCCGCGTTGCTGGCGTAGCTGTCCCCGATGTTGAGCCACAGCGTGCCATCGTCAGCCAGCACGTCCCGCACGCAGCGGAACACCTCGACCATGGCCGCGATGTACTGCTCCGGCGTCTGCTCCAGGCCCAGCTGGCCGGCATGCCCGTAGTCGCGCAGGCCGAAGTAGGGCGGCGACGTGACGCACATCTGGGCACGGACGCCCTGGGCCGCCCAGGCGCGCATTGTGTCTCGGCAGTCGCCGAATTCGATGGTGTTCATATCGATATTGGTCCAAGTAGCCAACTGTCGTTGTTGGCGCCTTCGCACAAAAATAATTGCAATGGGGGTTGCAATCTGAAAAACCTGTTGTAAGATTAATTCACTAAGGCCGTCAGCAAATTGTGTTGACGGCCTTTTTTCGTCCATCAGTTTTCCTGATGGTATTGACAATAAATAAAATAATAGAAAGATAAAAATGACCGAAAAAATTAATAAAAACAAAAATCTAAATTTTTCTCGCGGGCATGTTGCTCACAGGCGGCGTGGTCGTTCCAACGCATGCAGCCGGGCTTTCTCCAAGGTGCAAGCGGCCTATCGCATATTCAAATGGAGCCAAGATTTGGAGTTGGACTTGGACTTGGACCATGGCGAATCCAGCGGCTGGGGTGAATGGTTCGCTGAGTACTTCCTTGGCATCTTTACTGGCGGTTTGTGAATGCAGGACCTATTGCAGGCCCCGCATTTACGCCTTCCTCAAACGGCAGCAATCAGGAACGGTGCGCGGTCCTTGCCGTTGATCCAGTTCGGAGGCTTGCCCCGCCCGGTCCACGTCGCACCGGTGGCCGGGTCGCGGTACTTCGGGGCGCCTACGCTACCCTTGGCCTTCTTGCCCTGAGCCGGGAAGAGATCGGCAGCGGTCAGGCCGTGCTCCTGGATCAGCGCGCGGGCTTCGGTCACAGCCTTCGCCTTGGCTTCGGCCTGGGCTTGGGCGATCCGGGCTTCGAGTTCGGCCTTGCGGGCCAGCAGGTTCTGGTATTCGGTCATTTCAGGGTTTCCTTTCTGGGACGTGGTGGTCAATGGCCGCAGGGCAGGGCATCGCCGCGGTGGTGGTCTTCGGGCAGTTCGGCGCCACAGCCGAAGCAGTGCGTGGGCTTCTGCTCGTCCCACCAGATGGCGCGGGCACGTTCGGCGGCGCGGCGCGCGGCTGGCAGATCGCGCTCGGCGCGCGTGGGGTGGTGTTCGGTGTCTTGGTTCATGCTGTCGAGGCCATGGCCGCTGGCCGCATCCAGATGCTGGCGAGCGTGTCGGTGACGCGTGGGCGGGAGAGGTTGCGCTTGCGATAGCGGCGGTACTTGTCACACACGCAGGCGTTGCACTGGTCGGCCAGCCCGTCGTGGCTTTTGACTAGGGCGCGGAAGAAGCCCACGTCGGCGGGCCAGGGCTCGCCGCAGGTGGTGCAGACCTTTTCGGAGGCGGTGGCCATGTCAGAAGGGCACATCGCCTGGCTTCAGATCTGGAGGGGCACAGGCCGGGCCTGTTGTGGTCAGCGAGGTCGGCAGGGCTTGCCCCACGCCTGTTCGACCCTCGCCGCCCAGCGCTTCAATCAGGGCGGGGATGAGCTTCGACAGCTCGCCCGTGGTGATCGCAACGTCGGCATCGAAGCCGCCATCGCAATCCTTGGACTCGGTCACGACATCGAGCATCGCAACCTTGCGCAGCTGCAGGCCTTGGGTCAGCACGAAGCTCACGCGGTCGTCCCAGGTCATGGCAACGCGAGTGGGCAGCTTCCCATGCTCGATGTGCTGCTGCACTTCTGCGATGTCCAGTGGGTGGCGACCGTAGCGCACCACGGCCTTGGATTCGTCGGCGGCCTTGAGCTCGCATTCACGGTCAATCGAAAAGCCGGCCGGGCTTTCCCGCGTGGTCAGCCAGTGCGCCATGGCGGCCTGTGCGCTGGTCTGCGTATCGACCAGGGCCAGCGCAAAGCCTGTGAGGCCCTCCACCAGCGAGCTGACCACCTCGTCGGCGCGCGCCTGGCTGCCGGTGTCCAGCACCAGGGTGCGGGCCTGCGGGTCCAGCCACACCCACATGGAGCCCTGCTTGGTGAAGGCCATGGGCAGCAGGTCCAGCTTGGCCTCGTCCTTGAGTTCCTTCTTTTCCTTCTTGCCGGGCTTGCGGCCTTCGGTGGCCTCGATGTGGGCGGCCTTCTCGTTGACGCGGCGGTTGAGCACGCTGGCCGGCAGCATCTTGGCCTCGGTCATGAAGCGCATCACCCACTGATTGGCCACGGACTCGGCCAGCGGGCCATGGGGCTCGCCGCGCGGTGGCACCCAGCCGGCGCTGCGCTCCTGCGTAGGGCCGCATTCGGCAAACGGTGACTTGGCCAGCGCGGCCTCGACAGCCTGCAGGTCAGGCGACCAGGACTCGGCGATTCGGTAAATGATCAGGTTTGTGAGCATGGTGTTTCAGGCCAGGGATTTGGGATGCTTGGGCAGGCAGCCCAGGCGGTTGGCTTCTGCATCGGTCCAGGCCGCATGACCCAGCAGCAGGGTGTGGGCCTGGGTGGCCAGGGCCAGGTTGGGCTGCACTCGCCTTGCCTGAGACACGAGCAGATCCAGCAGCTTGGTATAGGCGCGGGTCTTGAGAATCCCCCAGCCGCCGAACTCGGGCGGCATGCGCTTCACCATCTGTTCGGCCTGGACGCCAATGCCCTTCACGGCTTCCCTGTGAACGAGCTTGGCCTCGTTGCGCAACTGGGCCGCCTCGGCCGAAAGTGCTTTTGCGCGTGCGCGCAGGTTGTAGGCTTCGACGGCGCGTTTCTCGCCCTTTGCTTCGAGGCGCAGCGCGGCGGCCTCGGTGGCCTTGGCCTTGGCCTTGGCACGCATGATCATTTCTTGCGCGTAGAGATCTGCCGGTGTTTGCGACATGGGGTTCTCCAAACGGTGGGTTACAGGGCGCCGCCTTCGGTGTCGTCGGCAGGCAGGTGCTGGATGGCCGGCGCAGGGATGGCTGGCGCGCGAGGCGCGAGCCCGGCCAGGAATTCCTCACGCTTCTGGTAGAGCTGGTCGATCAGGGCGTCGGCCAGGCGCGGCAGGTCGCGGGCGTTCATCAGCACCGCGTTGCGGTCCTTCTCAAAGGGCACGCCCAGGGCGACGAGGTTGGCGGAGCTGAGCTGGAGCACGGGCGCGAAGGCGGCGCAGATCTGCGAGAGGTTGAGCTTCTAGGGATTCGGCATGGCGATCAGTGGGCCTGTGCCTTGAGCTGGGACTCACGCATCGCCTGGTAGCCGGCGAGCATCGGTTCGAGCTGTTGACGCAGATCCACGCCGGGCTCCAGGTTCGCGCCGACGCTGGCGAGGGCGCAACCCATGGCATACAGGCCGCCATACAGGGCAAACGTGTTGCCGTTGCGCTGCCCGTAGGCGCCCAAGATTTCGATGATGGGCTCGGCCACATGCGTGATTGCATGGGCGTGGTAGTTGGGCGGGACTTCGTGGGTGAGGCGCACGCCTTCGATGGGGTCTGTGGATTGGCTCATGAGCTGGTGCTCCAGGTTCAGAAGAGGGGGGTGTCGGCTATGGCTGCCACAGCGGCGATGCAGAAGGCCGAGGCGGCAGACCACAGAAAAAATCCGAGAAGCTTGGTCATGGCAGCTCGCGCAGGCATTCCATGGATTGCGGGCCGGTCCACACGACTGCATGACCTGGCGGGCAGGCCTGGGCGGCGCTGTGCGCGCGCAGCACGTCTGCTGCGCCGTCCACCAACTCCTGGGCCGCGCCGGCATCTGCGCAGGCGCTGAGCACCAGGGCCACCAGCAGGACAAGGGGCAGCAGCAGCCAGCCACCATGCGTGGGCGCGGGGCCTGGATCGGGATTGAAGGGCTCGGATGGGATCACTCGTTGCATTTGGGCTCTCCAGAAACAGCAATCCCGCCAGAGGGCGGGATCGGGGTGGTGGCTGCTTGCCGCTGCAGGCGCTGGGCCTCCTGCTCGGCGATGAGGCGCTCTTCTTCGCGCCAGTCCGCATAGGTCTGCGGCTCATATGCGACGCGGCCGCGTTCGCCACGCAGGCGGTTGAATCTGAATCTCACGATGAATTCCTAAAAAAATAACCCGCCCTGCATTGCCGCAAGGCGGGCCAATGCCGCACTAGGCGGGCCCCACAAAAACACAAGCCGTCAGTGTTGCTGAGAGCTTGCCAATGCCCACACGGGGCAGGCGCGAGGAAGAAAAAGTCCGGTGCCCTTTCAGGGCGTGCCTATGAATTCCAGGAGAACCATGAGTCAGCCATAGGCCCGGTAGTCAACCGAGGTTCAACTTGTGACCGGGAACATTGGTCCGGCCAACACAGCGACGTAGAGAGAGATGAGGGTCACCACAGACCAGAAAAATGTTAGGAAAATATGCCGCATCACAATCCTCCTCAAGTCATTGAAAAAGCGTGCGAATCGCCCGAGAAAAAGCCTTCGAAAAACGTCGGAAGGGACTGCGGGATCTCCTGCTTCGCAGCTGTATGAGCTGGTAGCTGCCCCTTACCGGAAAAGCCTCCAATAGGCTCCTGTGATAGCGAGCATCCGGGTCTGGATTGAAAGACTCACTGGGCACAACTTGACTCATGCTTACCTCCATCAGCAGGGTTTTGCAGGGCTTGGGACAGACGCTATTTCAGCTTGTTGTGAGGCCTCGGCTTGCGAGCAAAGACAGGTTGGTCATGTAGGTCCGACAAGCCCTGCCTGTATGAATTTCTTGGACAAGGTGTCCGCGTGGGACGCGGGAGGAAAGTGGGAGCAGAGCTTCCTTGTGCCTGGGGCGGCCCCATAGCGGGCCACATGCATGCGTGATGCAAGCGCATCCAGGCCAGAGTCGCCAACAATGGTTTACATGCGCCAAGAAGCGGCGCTCTTAGACTGTTGCCCGCAACTCTATGAAAGGCTCCCACATGAAAATCGCGTTCGCCATGGCCGTTGCGGCCTTTGTTCTCGGCGGCTGTGCTGTGTATGACGATGGCTACCGTGGCGGGTATAAGAGCCATCCTCACGGTTGCCCGCCTGGCCAAGCCAAGAAGGGCAACTGCTGAACTCCAGAACCCGCCTCGGCGGGTTTTGTTTTTTGGGGTCCCTGCGAGCGTCCCGGTCCTCAGACGAAAAGGCCCGCGAGCGGTGAAGCTGCGGGCCTTGGAAGAAAAATGCCGATGCCGTGTTGGCGCGCCCGGGGAAGGGATTTGAGAGGGAGGGAGGAGAAGTCTCCCGGGCTCGGCGGAATCTGGTGGAAGGCAGTATGAGGGCTGATTCTTAAGAAATGCTTTACGGCTTGTAAAGAAAGTGCAGGGCTTCCACCTGCTGCGGCTTGCGAGGCCTCTGCGACCCCGTGGCCAGGGTGTGGGTTGATGGTCCCCGCTGCTTTCCCGGGGTGGTCAGATAGATCCCAGTGCACGCCGACTACGTACCTCCCGTGCACGGTGCACGGCCACGACGCTACCCGTGGTCATCTCTCGTCAACGAGGCGCTCTGGAGCATGAGCCTGCCGCGCCTAGTAGGCGACGTGTGCTCGCTTGATGCCATCGACTTACTAAATTTCGAATTGCGTAATAAGATGTGTCTTCGCGTTGGAAAGAAAGGGAATGCAATGGCGAGTTATTTGGTGACTTACGATCTTATCAAGCAAAAGAACTACGACCCACTAATCAAGGCGTTGGAGAGCTTTAACTACTGGCACTGCCTGAAGTCGACATGGATCATCAAGTCTGACGGTCCTGCTGCAGCTATACGCGATGCATTGGCTCCATACATTGACGCGGACGACAAGCTTGTCGTTGTGCTGCTTGCGCGCGAAGCAGCGTGGACGTTGAGCTTGCCTCAGGAGTGCCAAGATTGGCTTCAAAATAACTTGTGACATCATGCGCCCTGACAGTGCCTGAGGATTTGTTACGATTCCTTGAGAATTAGCCAATCACTGCGCGCGTTGTCGGGAGATGCGTAAGCAATCAGCACGCGCGCCAACTCGTAGGCTGCATTCTTCGTCATAAGGACGCTGGCGCCATCGCCAAGCTCCAAGCGCAGGCCGCTCCTGGACGACACGCAGTGCTTCGGCGTTCGCCGCTCGTAAACCACGAGCTTGCCCTTGCCGAGCAGGGCGATTTCGTCTGCGGGCCGCCTGCGAAGCACGCTCAGCGCGATCGATGTGATTTGCTCCGTGCGCACCCAAACCCGGCCAGGCCCCGATACCGAGGCTTCGTAGGTGTCTCCAAAATTGCCCGCTGCTTCCTGCAAGTTGAGTTCTTCGAAGCTGGCCGGCGAAGCTGGTGTCACTTGGCTTTCGGCCAGTCCAGCGCTGGCCACTGCACTGGCGATCTTGTTTACGCCATCGCTGGCGACCGAGAGATTGGCTGCCTCATCAAGGCTGGCGACAGGGATAGGTTGATTCATACGTCTCTCCTGGTGGTGGAAACAAAAGAGGCCTCCCGCATCGAGAAGCCGCTTTTGTTTCGCCCCGATGCGCTCGGGGAGGGCGTGCTGCATCTGGTAGCAGCTGCGCGGCATCAACATGCCGCACCGTTTATTTGCTCCGTGGTGTCATCTCACTGCGTTCGTCACCGGAATGCCCGGGCGGTGTTCCATCGTCGGCTCCAGATGCGCTGGCGCGCACCCTTCACTGCCTCCCGCCTACTCTCTACAGGGCATGCCGCCCGCAGTTCCTTCCCTATGCCGTGAACCGTGCTTTGACGGACTGGCAACCGCGCGGAGACGCGGCGCGCTGACCTGGCCCATGCCCAGGAGCGCCATTGCGCCGGACGAATGCCCCGCTCGTGGGGCAAGCAACATCGGCGTGCAGTGCGAGAGCTGAGTGCAGATTGGATGAGGCGGCCATCTGAGATACTTGCTGCGGGGAGATACCGCTCCCCACTGCGCCCTGGTAAGGCGCATAAGGTGCGGTGACTTGGGGTGGTATGGGATGGATGTCCCGCCTGCTCGGCGATAAGAGCATCGCCCCCTTCACCAAGCCGATGCCAGAAGCCTATTCGCGGTAAGCAACTGGCCGCGCCAGCAAGGGCGCGTAATAAGTGCAAAGCGGGTTCTTGACCCGTGGCCACGGGTCTTCACCGGAGCAATCCAAATGAAGACTTCTGTGCGTGTGAGCATCAAGATCGACGTGGCCAAGTGCCTCCAAGCCATCGGCTACATCGTTCTGCTACTGATGCTGTGACCGAGTGGGGCGGGCTGGAGCGATCCAGCCCGCTTCCCGCTGAACTTCTCACGCGCCGTCAGCGGCCGCCTCAACCAATCTGTACTCAAGCTCTCTTGTTAAAGACCGGGGCCAGCCCGGTCGATGCCGTGGTGCCCAACTCCCCGGCCGGTCCGCATGTGCGGTGCCGGGTCGCTGGAATTTATTGTAAACATGTTTACATGATTGCGTTCAATTACTTGTAGATGAGTTTACAAAAAAGCTGTTTTTACTTGTCCGGAAGATTCCGCTTGTGGGACATCTTTGGTCGCAGCTATGATTGCTACATGTATGGAAACACAGTACTTTCGGACGCGACTGAAGGGCGCACGCTCGTCAGAGTGCGAAGTGCGTGTGAAGCTGACGCAGAGATTGAGGGGTGTATCCGCGAGTTGACGACTCAGGGCGTAAAAGCCTTGATCTTCCCGAGCGAGGAGCTGCTTAAGACTTGGCGGACACGTCTTGCAGCACTTGCATGATGGCAGTGCTCGCCGCGTTAAATGCCTTTGCTCGACTGAGCTTGTCCGACTGCGGGATCATGTCAAAAAGCACCCCCAGCTCGACAGCGGCAGGGGTTAGCTCTGATGGAGCGCTGATCGTGGGCGTCTGCTCCATCTGACCTTCGCCAGTCAGCAGCCACCTGGAATTCACCTTCAGATAAGCGGCAACTTTGTCGTGCGCTTCGGTGCGCAGCTTCTGATCCCGCCCCTTGGCATTGGTCAGGATCATGCCAATGTTCTGGACGGATGTTCCAGCCGCGTTGGCAACGTCCTTGCGCTCGATCTCACGCCCAAGCGTTTCCGATCGCTTCTGCATGGCTTGAAGTAGACGTTCCCCGTAAAGCATGACGCACCTTAATCCTTGGTGTGTAAATTCGGTTGCGTTCTCGTCTGTAAACATGTTTACAATCTGGCATGAAGAAAGTTCGTGCTATCGAGCTGTTGGGTGGAACCCCAAAGAAGGCCGCTGAAGCGATGGGGTACCGCGCGGTTCAGACCATCTACCTCTGGCCCGATGTGCTTCCGCAAGCCACAGCGGACCGCGTGATGGGTGTTGTTGGGCGAATGTCAAAGCCGGGTAAACGGCGTCGTCGTGCACAACCCACCACCCAGGAGCCAGGCCATGCATAAGCCGTATCGCTGGGGCGACGCCCCCTCGCCCGCTGTGCAGCGCTTGAGCGACCGTCGCAGGTATCGCGACTCCGAGTTCTTCGTGAGCCTGAAGAAGCGGCGCAGGGACTTGGCTATCGCTGATTCGACTCTTCGCGAATGCGGGCCATCTGTTGAGCCTTCGCCTCGTCCTGAAGCCTGTCCACCCGCTGGATCCCATCCATGAGCGCGAGGTATGCGTCCTCGAAGGCGCTGGCCAGGATCTCCCGCGTGAAGTGGTGGTGTTCCGGCTCGAGCTTCGAAAGGATCGCGGCGGCGAGCGTCGCTGTTGGTCCGATGTGTTCCGTTTTCATGCCTGCCCTCCTGGTGGCGATTGCTGGTGGTGTGACAGCTTTCAGCATAGCCCAGGGAGCGGCGGGCACCCCTTCCCAGATCCATCCTCAGGAGTAGTCCCGCATGCGTGACACCCACGAAAAGCTGAGCCGGGCTGAAGCGGCTGCCTTCAGGGCGATCCAGGTAATCCTGGCCGACCTCGACGCCGAGCAGGCCGAGCGTGTGCTGGCCCGTGTCCAGATCCAACTGGATGAAGACGCTGGCGAGCCGATGTTCGCGCGCGGCGTTGCCGGGCCGCTGGGCAAGCTGGACATCCCGCTGCGCACCAAGGTGGACGAGGCCACAGCCGACCTGTTCTTGCGCCACTGCGGCCAGCAGTCCACGGACACATCCATGGTGCTGCGCGATTGCGTGTACGCCCTGGTCTACGGCAAGACCTATCGGCAGATGGTGGTTGAAAAAGTGAACCATGACGCTCAGCGTACCGAGGCGCTGGCCAAGCTCATAGGGCCCATTGGTAGCCCCGAATTCGGAGGGCCTGCCCGATGAGCGCGATCACTGCAATTTCTGCCGCCGTGCTGACCATGAGCAGCGAAGAAATCGCTTCTTTGGTGGAGTCCCGCCACGACAACGTGAAGACCTCCATCGAGCGCCTGGGCGCGCGCGGCGTGATCCAACTCCCTGCGTTGCAGGAAGTTCGGAACCATCTCGGCCAGACCGTGAGCGTCTACCAACTGTGCAAACGCGACAGCTATGTCGTGGTGGCGCAGCTGTCTCCTGAGTTCACCGCGCGCCTGGTGGATCGCTGGCAGGAGCTGGAGGCCCAGGCCGCTCCAGCCGTTCCGCGCACGATGTCTCAGGCGCTGCGCCTGGCCGCTGAACAAGCCGAGCAGATAGAGCAGCAGCAGGCCGCGCTGGCCCTGGCTGCGCCCAAGGTGGAGTTCGTGGACCGCTTCGCATCTGCGGAGACCGGTGCCATGGGCTTCCGTCAGGTCTGCAAGCTACTGCGCGCGAACGAGGAGCGATTCCGCGCGTTCCTGCTGGACAACAAGGTGATGTACCACCTGGGCGGCCGGCTGACTCCGCTGGCCCAGCACTTGGACGCAGGCCGATTCGTGGTGAAGGCAGGCCATGCCCAGCACAGCGACCACGCTTTCACCCAGGCCAAGTTCACCAGTAAGGGGGTGACGTGGATTGCCGGCCTGTGGGGCCAGCACCAGGCCCGCCTGACGCAGGAGGGTGCGCAGCAATGAGCACGATGATCATGGCGGCCTGCTGGCCGCTGGCGATGTCCCCCGCGCAGAAGGCTGTGCTGATTTCCCTGGCTGACCAGGCCAACGATGACGGCGTGTGCTGGCCGGGCGTTGCGACGATTGCGAAGCGCACCTGCCTGTCCGAGCGCGCCGTACAGGATGCCATCGCTTGGCTGCAGACGGTGGGCGTAGTGTTCCGTGAGTACCGCATCAACTCGAGCACCAGCTACACCATCACGCCGGCCAACTTCAACCCGGCTGCAGCGCCCGCGAAGCGCAAGCGTGGCACGGGTGCAGATGCCGCACCGGGTGCAAATGGCGCACCCCCCGCAAATGCCGCACCGGGTGCAGACGGCGCACCACCCCCCGCAGATGGCGCACCAGGGGGGGCAAATGGCGCACCTCAACCCCCGCAAATGGCGCACCCCAGGGGTGCAGATGGCGCACCCAAATCATCATTGAACCGTAATAGGAACCGTAAAGGAACCGCCAACGAATCATTCCCGCCGGCTGCGCCGTCGGCCCGCGATGGGGCTGGCGGCGATCCAGACGACGGCGAGACAGCCCTGCAGGCAGCCTGCAAGCTCACCTGGGCGGCCTACAGCTTGGCCTACGAGCAGCGGTACGGCGTCAAGCCGGTGCGCAACCAAGTGGTAAACGCCAACGTGAAGACGCTGGTCAAGCGCCTGGGCTTCGAGGAGGCACCGCTGGTGGCTGCGTGGTACGTGGCCAGCGTGAACGAGGCATTCGTGGTGAAGAACTCCCACGGCGTCGGCGTGCTGGTGAACCAGGCCGAGAGCTTCCGCACACAGTGGGCCCGTGGCCAGGCCGTGACAGGCACGGCAGCGCAGGCGGCCGACAAGACGAGCGCCAACTTCGACGCCATCGAGGAGGCCAAGCGACTGCTGCGCCAGCGCGGTGGCCGGGGCAACAGGGAGGGCGGCAATGCGTGACGACCACGACACCGACTGGCTGCTGGAGGAGCTGGGCGCCACGATGGAGCTGAGCGGCCAGCAGGTCCGACCTGCTGCCCTGCTGCTGCTGGCTGAAGACCTCGCCCACATCGAGAAACCTGTGCTGCGCCTGGCCCTGGCCCGCATCCGCGCTGAGCATCGCGGCCCGATCCTCACCGGCACCGTGCTGCAGTACGTGGACCACGCCATGGGCCGCATGCTGCCCGCCGAAGCCTATGGCCTGGCGCTGACCAGTGCTGACCAGCAGGCCACCGTGGTGTGGACCGACGAGATCGCCCAGGCCTGGGCCGTGGCCGCGCCGCTGCTCAATGCCGGCGACAAGTTCGGCGCGCGGCAGGCCTTCATCGAGGCCTACGGCCGGATCACGGGCGAGGCCCGTGCGCTGCGCCGCCGCCCTGTGGTGCAGGTCAGCCTGGGCTACGACCCCGAAGCGCGCACCCGCGCCGTGCAGGAAGCCATCACGGCAGGCCGGCTGCCGGGCGGTCTGGAGGGCCTGACCGACGACCTGCGCGAGCAGCTGCAGCTGCCGGCCCCGCGCGCCGCCCTGGCGTTGCCAGCTCCGGACTCGGTGCCCACCGGTCCGAAGCGTGAGGTGCTGTCCAAGCTGGCCACCCTGCGCGAAGCCTTTGCACTCAAGGCCGCGCGTTTCACGCCCGTGCAGGTCCAGGCCCGCGCTGGCCGCATGCGCCTGAGTCAGGCCAAGCGCCGCGCTGCTGTCGCCGTGGCGCAGCACCAGCAGGGGAGCCAGCCATGAGCGCCATCCATTCCGCCGTGAGCCGCGACTACCTGCGGCTGCCCTACACCTACACGCTGGCACAGGAGCTATCGGCCAGCGAACGGCAGCCGCTGCACCAGCGCAAGCGCGAGCCCCTGGCTGCTGCAGTCCTGGCCGCAGTGCATGCCGTGGGCTACGCATCCCCGACCGTGCAGCACTGGCGCGACCTGGCCGACGCCGCGAACCTGTCCGAAACGCTACTCGGCATGGGCGTCTTTACAGAGCCGGGGGCTCAGAGCCTGTTTGCTGATGCGGTGGCGGCCGTCGTGGACCTGGGCCGCAAGCACGGCCACGGACAGGAGATGCGCCTGAACGCCGTGCAGCTGGGCCACCTGGTCGAGTTCGGCGAGGCCTACGGCCAGGTGCTGGAGGTGATCCCGGCCCGTACCTTCATCCGCGCGCACCGCGCCACCGAACGCCGTCTGCGCGAGCTGCTGGTCAACAGCCACGGCAGCGACACCCATGAATTCATCGTCGTCGTCTGAACATCAATGGCAGCAACACCAAATCAATCTCAGCGGGGCAGCCGTGGCGCACCTCGTCAAGCTGGCCCAGCAACCCGGGTGGTGGGAGTACGTCAAGGCCAGGGCCAGGGAGCTGGACAGGGACGAGTCCCGGCTGTTCGTGGACATCGAGCAGCAGGTGGTGCAGCAGCTGCAGGCGCTCTCCTGGCGCCCGCCGCCCCGCGCGTGACGGTGCCGGCTGACCACCAGGGCCCAATCACGGTGCTGGGCGTGGACCCGGGCAAGCACACGGGCTTGGCCTGGATCGTGGACGGTCAGCTGCAGGCGCTGGAGGAGATTGCACCAGCTCAGATCCTGCAGACACTGCAGGGCAGGGCGCCCACGCTGGTGATCTTCGAGGACAGCCGCAAGGCCCGCAGGACCTGGACCGGCCAGGGCAGTGCTGCGGCGCGGGCCAAGATGGCACGCAACGTGGGCGAGATCGATGCATGGTGCGTGCTGATCGAGACCCTGTGCGCCAGCCTTGGCATTGCCTGCTTCGGCCTGGCACCCAGCGCCAAGGCCGGCAGTGCCCACGGCGCCAAGATCGATGCCGCCACCTTCAGCCGCCTGACCGGCTGGGCCGGTCGCAGCAATCAGCACCAGCGTGACGCCGCCATGATCGCGTGGTCCTTCCGGAGGGCACGGCCATGAAGCGCATCTACATCGCCGGCCCCATGACAGGCCTGCCCGAGTTCAACTACCCGGCCTTCAACCGTGCAGCCGCCACGCTGCGCGCCCAGGGCCACCACGTCGAGAACCCTGCCGAGAACCCCGCGCCAGCGTGCGGCAGCTGGGCCGGCTACATGCGTCTGGCGCTGCCGCAGCTGTGCACCTGCGATGCCGTGCACCGGCTGCCGGGCTGGAAGCACTCGCGCGGCGCCCGGTTGGAGAGCTTTGTAGCGCGCGTGCTGGGTCTGGAGGTGCAGGACTTCGATGCCAGCGCAGGGGAGGGCGGTGCACATGCTTGATTTCCGCCCCGATCTTCCGCGCCGTGGCCAGCGCGGCCCCGTGCGCGCCGCGTCTCAGCACCCGCCCCTGTGGCGTGGCGCCGCAATGCGCGAGCGCATCGAAGGCCCCGATGTCCTGGGGCGCTACCGCTTCTCCGTCTGGTCGGAAAACCGCTGCTGCCGCCTGGAGCAGTACGGCCCCACGCGCGTGTGCGTGATGAACGACCACGGCTTCCTGGTGCAGGTGGATGTAGAGGGCGACATCCGATGACCCAGAACCGGAGCACTTGGCCCAGCCGCAGCTTCGGCCGCCGGCCCGCCGCCGCGCCAGCGCCGGACCGCGAAGAGCGCCTGGCGCAGCGCGCGGCCCGAGCTATGGACAGTGCCCGCGCCACGGCCGGCATGGCTTGCACCAGCATCGTTGTGATGGGCGGGGCCAGCACGGGCTTGGTCGTGCCCAAGGCCGAGATCCTCGAATGCGAAGCCTACCGCCGCGCCGTGGCCGCGCTGCCCTGCATCTGGTGCAACGTGGTCGGGTACAGCCAGCACGCGCACCTGAACCTCGGAAAGGGCATGGGCCTGAAGACAGATGACCGCACCGGCTTCCCGCTGTGCTGCACTCGCCCCGACATCGAGGGATGCCATGTCGCTTACGACCAATACCGCCTTGTTGACGGCGGCCGCGAAGCCCACCGGGACTACGGCCTCGAATGGGGCCGCATCACCCGCCACACGATTCTTGAATCCGGCCAATGGCCACAACGCCTGCCATTCTGGAGTGAAACCGCATGAACCAAGCCACCACCAGCACCATCCACAAGACAGCCGGCGGCAATCCGGACACAGGCGCGGTCGAGGCCGTGCCCACGCTGACGCAGGTATACGAGGCGATCCGCCAGCTCCATGAGGCCGGCGAAGAGCCCACGCGCGACCGCATCCACAAGATGACGGGCCTGAACCTCACAACGGTTGATGACCGCATCAAGGTGTTGCGCGGCGAGGGGATGATTGCGGCCGTGAAGCAATGCTACCGCCCGGTGCACCAGCATGGGCCGGCGCGGGATGTGGTCATCGTTCATCTCAACGATGGCCGGACCATGGTGGAGATCGGTGAGCATGTGTTGCACCTCGTCCGCCCTGAGGCCGCGCGCCTTGGCCAAGGCTTGGCGGGCGTGGCCCTGGAACACACGGCGCTGACACGCGTCACGGAATTACAGGACCAGTTGTTGGAAGAGGTGGCGAAGCGGCGGGCGCTGGAGAAAGAGGTCAAAGCATTGAAGAATGCCAACAGACATGACTCCCGACAGGGGGATTTACTCCTGGGAATTGCGCCCTGAGTGGACTGTGGAATTGTCGCTTGACAATCGATCTTTTTTTGCGAAGATATATGGTGGTGCAGTTCTGCACTGTAACGCAAGAATAGACGCATGGATTACCCACTTCCAGACAATGAGGCAATTATCTTAAAGACAACTGACGTTCTTCCTGGGGACGTGCTTTTAGCTTATGCTTCAATAATGTCTGAGGAAATATATAGCCAGCCAATTGGATACTCACATGCATCTATCGCAATATCCGAAGGGAGAGTGTTGGATGCCTCTGGATCAGGAGTTCGCATTATAGAGCTGTCTTCGCTCTTTGATGAGTATGATCATTTGGCTGTGCTTCGAGCATCTTTGACATGGAGTGCGCGAAGACTTCAATTACTTGAGCAATTTGCTATTGCCCACGATGGAAAGAAATTCAATAGAGATGGTTTAAAGGGTGCACCAGATAAGATAAGAAGTCTAGAGAAGGAGTGGAGGGGAAGATTGGAGAGATTCTTTACGCAATCTGCTCCTCCAGATAGACCGAGCCATAATGCCTTTTTTTGTTCTGAGCTAGTTGCTCGCGCTTTCGTTGATGTAGGAATAATTGATGAGTCAGCGGAGATTGTCTTGTCTCCAGAAACGATTTATCCTAGCAAAATAGGTCTAGATAAAGTATTTGGGTTTTTTCAGGGTTATTTGATACGAGACGATGGTTATAAGGTTCCGGAAGAAGATCATTTCCGAACCTCGCTTTGAGTGCAATTGAAGACGCGCTTATCATCGAAAAATCGCCGATTTATTTTCGGCGGCTTGCTTGAGACAGCCTTCTCTGGCTAGGGTTCGACGCTAGTCGAGCAGGCCGGAACACTTGGGCGATGGCACAACGTCCTGCCGGCAAGTCCGAGCCTCAAAAGAAACCTGCACCCAAGAAGCCTGCTGCCGCGAAGAAGGCCGCAGGCTCTGCCGTTCCTACAAAGCGGCCGGCGGCCAAGAAGTCGCCGAGCCCCACGGCGAAACCGGAGTCGAAGAGGGTGCCTGCCAAAAGGGCCAGCGCCACGAAGCGCACGGATGCTCAGGCGCTGACCGCGAGGGAGTCGAAGTTCATCGATGAATTCCTGGTGGACCTGAATGGAACCCAAGCGGCGATTCGAGCCGGCTACAGCTCCAAGACTGCCCGGCAGATCGCCTCGGAGAACCTGTCAAAACCTCACATCCAAGCCGCGATAGCCGAAGCCCGAAAGCAGCAGCAGGAGCGCACGCAGATCACTGCCGACGCCATGCTCCAGCAGGCCTGGCTGATCGCCACAGCAGATGCGCGTGAACTGATCGAGACCAAGGTCGCATGCTGCCGCCATTGTTGGGGCGAGAACTTCCGCTACCAGCGCACCGTCAGCGAGATGAACCATGCGCGCGAAGCATGGCGCGCTGAAGGCAAGGCGCCCGAGGACTTCGATGAAGAGGGCGGCATCGGCTTCAATCCTCACCGGCCGCCGCACCCGGAGTGCACTGCATGCGTTGGCGATGGATATGCGCGCGAGGTCATCAAGGACACCCGCACCCTGAGCCCGGCCGCAGTCCAGCTCTATGCCGGCGTGAAGCGCACCAAGGAAGGGCTGCAGGTCCTGATGCACAGCAAGGAGGCATTTGCCGAGAAGCTGTGGAAGTACCTGGGCCTGTACGAGAAGGACAACCAGCAGAAGTCGGACCCACTGGCCGCGCTGCTGCATCGCATCTCAAAGGAGAACGGCAACGGCTTCGCGCCGATTGCAGATGACCCGGAGCGCACAGGCCCGCGCGCGGGCTCCACGCTGGAGGTGAAGCAAGACCCGACGGACGAGGAGGGTTGAGGCTGTGGCCGCGCGCGTCCACAGTGCTCCCCTGAACCGGCTCCCCGACACTCCCGAGGAGCTGGAGCGGTGCCTGCGCGATCCCGAATGGCGCCTGTTCTCCGGCTGCCTGTACAAGATCATGGTCAAGGGCGATTCCAAGGATGGGGAAGAGGCTGACACCTTCACCATGCCCTTCCGGCCCAATCGCGCGCAGAAGCGGTTCATCAGCCGGCTCTGGCACCGCAACATCATCCTGAAGGCGCGGCAGCTGGGCTTCACCACGCTGATCGCCATCCTGTGGCTGGACCATGCGTTGTTCAATGCGGATCAGCGCTGCGGCATCATCGCGCACGACCGCGAAGCGGCCGAGGCCATCTTCAGGGACAAGGTGAAGTACGCCTACGAGAACCTGCCCGAGGAGATCCGCGACCGATTCCCCCTGGCACGCGATAGTGCGGTGGAACTGCTTTTCGCCCACAACAACAGCAGCGTGCGCGTGGCCACCTCCATGCGCTCTGGCACCATCCATCGGCTCCACGTCTCCGAACTGGGCAAGATCTCGGCGCGCTTCCCGCACAAGGCCAAGGAGGTGATGACCGGCTCCATACCGGCCGTGCCGACCACGGGCATCCTGGTGATCGAGAGCACGGCTGAAGGCGCCAACGGCGAGTTCTACCACCTGTCACAGCGGGCCGAGGCCCTGCACTACACGCACAAGAAGCTGAGCCCGCGCGACTACCGCTTCCACTTCTACGCGTGGTGGCAGGAGCCCAACTACCGCATGGACGCGGGCCTCGTCCATGTCGCGCGCGAGCAGCACGACTATTTCGACCAGGTCGAGGTCGAGATGCAGTGCACCATCGATCTGGAGCAGCGGGCCTGGTATGTGGCCACCCAGGAAGCGGACTTCCCCGGCGCGCCTGAGCGCATGTGGCAGGAGTACCCCTCCACGCCGGCCGAGGCATTCCAGCAGTCGAGCGCGGGCCGGTACTACGCCAAGGCCATGGTTGCGCTCACGAAGCGCGGCGGCATCACCTCGGTGCCAGAGCTGGATCTGCCGGTCTACACCTTCTGGGATATCGGGCGCGCGGACGGGACGGCCATCTGGTTCATGCAGTCCCTGCGCGGCGAGGACCGCTTCATCAACTACTACGAAGAGCACGAGGAAGACCTGCGGCACTACGTGCGCCACCTGCAGGACCTCGGCTACGTGTTCGGCGTGCACTTCCTGCCGCACGACGCGAATCACAAGCGCCTGGGCGACACCAACCGATCCACCAAACAGCAGCTGCAGGCCCTGATGCCTGGCCAGAAATTCACGGTGGTGCCTCGCATCACCGAGCTGCAGACGGGCGTCAACCTGGTGCGCAAACACCTGCGCGGCGCTTGGTTCGACAAGGACTCCTGCGCCTTCGGCTTGGAGCGCCTGCGCGGCTACAGCAAGAAATTCAGCCGGGCGCTGAACAAATTCATCGATGAGCCCGACAAGTCCAACGGCTGCACGGAAGGCGCGGACGCGCTGCGGCAGTGGGCGCAGGCGAAGGAAAGCGGGCTCTTCAACCCCAATGACGATGGGTACGGCGCGCGCGCTGAGCCCGAAGAGGAAGAGGATGCGCCGGACTGGCGCGCGTGAAGCACTGCCATGAACTATGCAAAACCCCCAAGCACTGCAGACCTGGGCGCGGCGCTGACGCCGCACGAATATGCCCGCATCATCGATGACATCCTGGAGCAGCCGCCGTGGCGCCGGCAGGCAGACATGGAAGCCGACTATGCCGACGGCAACCAGCTGGGCAGCGAACTGCTCGCGCGCATGAAGCGCTTCGGCATCCCGCCTGCCAAGGAGAACATCATCGGCCCGGCGATTACGGCAGTGTGCGGCCATGAGGCCAAGACGCGGACCGACTGGCGCGTGACGCCGGACGGCGACCCGGGCGGCCAGGACGTGGCCGATGCGCTCAACTTCCGCCTGAACCAGGCCGAACGGCACAGCCGGGCAGATCGCGCGATCAGCGACGCCTTCAAGCCGCAGGTGAGCGTGGGCTTGGGCTGGGTGGAGGTCGCGCGGGCCAGCGATCCGTTTGCCTACCCCTACCGCTGCCGGTATGTGCACCGCAATGAAATCTGGTGGGACATCCGGGCGCAGGAGGCTGACCTGTCCGACGCCCACTGGCTGCTTCGGGAGCGCTTCATCCGCAAAGACCGGGTCGCGGCGGCATTCCCTAAGCACCGCGAACTGATCATGCGAGCGGACTCTGCATCAGGCCCTGGCGGATACGGTGGCTATCTGGGCGAGGGCGGCTATTCCACGGGCCTGGTGCCGGGCCTGGATGTGTCTCGGGCCTGGACGCCGCGCGAGCACGCGTGGTACCGCTCGGAGACCGACGAGCTCAGCCTGTGCGAACTTTGGTACCGGCGCTGGGTATCGGCGCTCGTGCTGCGCCTGCGCGGCGGCCGCGTGGTCGAGTTCGATGAGTCCAACCAGCAGCACCGCCTGGCCGTGGCATCGGGCGCGGGCAAGCTGTCGCGCGAGACCGTCACGCGGCTGCGTCGGTCCTACTGGATCGGCCCCATCTGCCTGCACGATGGCCCCACGCCATACCCACATCAGCATTTCCCCTATGTGCCGTTCTGGGGTTATCGGGAGGACCAGACGGGCATGCCGTTCGGCCTGGTGCGCGACATGCTGTTCCCGCAGGACAACCTGAACAGCACCATGGCAAAGCTGCGTTGGGGCATGGCCTCGACGCGGGTCCGGCGCACCAAGGGCGCCACGGAGATGACAAGCGCTCAGATCCGCCAGCAGTTGGCCCGCCCTGACGCCGACATCGTGCTTGACGCCGAGCACATGAAGGATGGGGGGATTTTTGAGGTGGACCGTGATTTCCAGCTCAACGCCCAGCACCTGCAGTTGATGGAAGACAGTCGGCGCGCGCTGGGCCGGGTCAGCCCGGTGACGCCCGCCATGCAGGGCCAGGCCGGCACCGCGCGCAGCGGACTGCAGGAAACCACTCAGGTGGAGCAGTCCCAGATCGGCATGGCTGACTTGATGGACAACACCAAGGACGGGCGCACCATGGTCGGCGAGTTGCTGATGTCCCTGATCATCGAGGACATGGGCGACGAGGAGCAGACCATCGTGATCGAGGGCGACGTGCTCAACCCGCCGCGCACCGTGGTGCTGAACAAGGCCGAAGAGGACCCAGACACAGGCTTGGCCTATCGGTCCAATGACGTTCTGCGCACGCGCATGAAGGTCGCTCTGGAGGACGTGCCGAGCACCAGCAGTTTCCGAAGCCAGCAGCTCAGCTCGCTGTCCGAGTCAGTGAAATCCTTGCCCGAGCATATTCAGGTGGTCGCGCTGCCGTTCCTGATCGACCTGATGGACCTGCCCCGCAAGAAGCAGGTGGTGGAGGCCATCCGCGCGGCGACTGGCCAGCAGACGCCGGAGCAAATCGAGCAGCGGGTGCAGCAGGAGGTCCAGGCCGCACTGCTGAAGGCCGGCCACGAGTTGAAGGCGCGGGAGCTGGAAATGAAGGAGCGCCTGACGGACGCCCAGATCAAGAAGGTGATGGCCGATGCCGTTCAGGTGGGCGTGCAGGCCGCCTTCTCGGCGATGCAGGGCGGCGCTCAGGTTGCCATGAACCCTGCCATCGCGCCCATCGCGGACGCCATCATGCAGGGCGCGGGCTATCAGAAGCCGAACCCTGGTGGGGACGATCCGGACTTTCCGGTGCCGGGCGTTGTCGCAGGCGGCCCCGCGCCTCAGTCTGGCGGTCCGGGCGCGGCCGGCGACATTGGCCAGGTGCGCGAGAACACCAGCCCGTCATTCCCGCCCGTCCCGCGGGAGCCGTCGCGCGGCATGCAGGGGATCGAGACTGCCACCCCTGCCGACAACCTGTAGCGAGTCACTCCGTCCAGAGTTGGATGCGGCGGGCGTGCCGCCTGACACTGTGTTCCACGTTAAAGGCGAAAGCCAGAGACGAGAAGCCTGCCCGTGATGGGTCGGCACCTCCCGCAGCTGGAGAGCGTGATGGTCGGGGCTTCGGCCCCGACCTGATCCTCGAATCTGCGTGCCCCTTCAAACAGGCCCGGCCGGATAGCCGGGGATGTGGAGCACCTACATGCCGATGTCACCAGAGCAACTGCTCGAATCCGCCTTTGCAGGACAACTGGATCTGGACGCGGACGCAGCCCAGACCGCCGAAGCCAGCAACGCCGCGAGCACTGCTACACCCGCAACCGCCACCACTGGCGCTGAGCAAACTGCTGCAGCGCCTTCTCCCGCTCCTGCTGCCGCACCCGCTGTTGCAGCAACCCCGGCTCCTGCACCTGCTGCAGGCGCGGCGCCCGCTCAGGATGACGAGCCGGCCGGCGCGCCCATTGCCAGCAAGTCCGGCAGCTACACGATCCCGTTTGAGAAGCTGGCTCAAGCTCGCACCGAGCGTGACCAGTTCAAGGCGCGCGGCGACTCGCTGGAGAGCGAGAACGCCACCTTGAAGGCTCAGATCGACCAGTTGAACCGCAGCCAGCAAAGCAACCTCGCACAGGCCCAGGCGGATGCCTCGGCTCGCGAGCAAGCCGGCGCGGCGCCAACCTCGGCCGACAACAACCTGGCAATTGCCAAGGCCGCCGCCTCCCAAGGCGTGGAGATGGCCCTGTTCGGCGACTTCTCGGAGGAGGGGATCGCCAAGGGCGTGGCTGCGCTGGTGGACCAGCGTGCTGCAGCACTGGTGGACGCGCGACTGGCCCAGGCCATGCAGCCGCTGCAGCAGCGCGAACAGCTCAGCGCGCAGCAGGCGCATGAAAACGCGATCTACGCAGCGCACGCCGACGCGGACGAAATTGCCGACTCTGCCGAGTTCAAGCAGTGGGTGGATGCCCAGCCTGCTTTCGCGCGCGCAGCCGTGGCCAATGTCCTGCAGAACGGTTCTGCTGCGGAAATCGTGGAAGTGTTCAGCACTTTCAAGGGCGCAAAGCCTGTCGCAGATCCTGCCGCCAGCCCAGCAACTCCCGCCAACGCCGTGGACGCGGCTGTGGCAAAGGCGAAGGCTGGTGCCGAGCAAGCCGTGCCGGTGAGTCTGTCCGAGTTGACGGGCGCGGCGGCCGGTGCCAGCGAAGCAGAGCGCGTGCAGGCCCTGGCCGATAACCCGGCGGCACTGATCAACGTGATGAGCGGGATGTCACCGGCAAAGCTGGATGCCCTGATGAACAGCGTGGCGTGAGCCACTGAAGCATTTTTTGAAACCCGGGCCACCTCGTGATGAGGCAGCCCTCTCCCCAAGACGGAGGACATATGTCCGGAAAAACCAATGTGGCAACCGGTTCGCCGAATGCCCAATTCGTCCAGGCTGCCGGGCTGTTCGCTCAGTCCATGCAGCGCAATTCGACGCTGAACCGCATGGTGGGCACCGTCCCCCAGGGCGAGGCTCACGTCAGCGCCGTTCTGAGCAAGCAGACCTCCACCGACATGCCCATCGTTCGCACGGTGGACCTGACGCGCGGAAAGGGCTCCGAGGTGGAGTTCCACTTCGTGCAGCCCACGAATGCCTATCCCATCATGGGCAGCCGCATGGCCGAGGGCAAGGGCACGGGCATTGAGTTGGACAACGGCCGCGTGCGCGTGAACCAAGTCCGCTTCCCGGTGGACATCGGCGACACGATGACCGATATGAATTCCCCCGTGGAATTCCGTCGCATCGGCCGACCCATTGCGCTGTCGCTGATGAACGGCTACCAGGACCAGCTGATGCTGACCCACCTGGCCGGCGCGCGCGGCTTTCACGACAACATCGAATGGCGCTTGCCGACCGAGGCCCATCCGCAGTTCGCAGAATTCGCCATCAACGAGGTGAAGGCGCCCACACGCAACCGCCACTACATTGCCGATGGCGATGCCATCAAGACCGTGGCGGCCAACGCGGGTGAGCTGGACATTGCATCCACTGACGTGCTCGGCATGGATGTGGTGGACAGCATTCGCACGACGATGGAATCGATCGCGCTGCCCCCGCCCGCCATCAAGATCCCCGAGGACAAGGTGGCCGAGGATTCGCCGCTGCGCGTTCTTCTGGTCTCGCCCGCTCAATACCACGCCTTCGCCCAGGACCCCGGCTTCCGCCAGTTCCAGGCGAACGCCCTGGCACGCGCGTCCAAGGCCAACAACCACCCCCTGTTCCTGGGGGAAGTGGGCCTGTGGAACGGCATCTTGATCTGCAAGATGCCCAAGCCCATCCGCTTCTATGCCGGCGACACGGTGCGCTACTGCGCCTCCTACGAGACCGAGACGGAAAGCACCTGCATCGTGCCGGCATCGTTCGGGACCACCCATGCGGTGGACCGCGCGATCCTGCTGGGCGGCCAGTCCCTGGCCCAGGCCTTCGGCAAGTCCAAGCACGGCGGCATGCCCTTCTTCTGGAGCGAGAAGGACTTCGACCACGGCGACAAGCTGGAACTGCTGATCGGCGCCATCATGGGCGTGTTCAAGATCCGCTGGCTGGTGTCCCAGGGCAACGGCAAGAAGCACTACACCGACCACGGCGCCACGGCCATCGATACGGCCGTGCGCATCATCGGCGAGCGCAACTGACGCGCCCCAGGGCGGGCGGTCAGCTGATCGCCTGTCCTCCGCTGAGTTCTTCACCATTTCATCGGAGGCCAACATGGCAACCATCACCAAAGTGCAGTCCGCCAGCAATCGCCTGGGCGCGACGCCGTGGGGCAACCTGAGCGCCCTGCATTACACCCTGGCCACCAACGCGGCTGGCGCGGCCCTGGGCGGCGACATCCTGACGCCCGCCATCCAGGGCACAAAGATCCGCCTGGGCCTGCTGCCCGCTGGCTTCAAGCTGATCGACAGCCTGGTCGTCGTTGCCGTTGGCATGACGGCATCCGTCACCGCCAAGATCGGCTTCGAGTATGCCGACGGCGTGGACGTGCCGGCCGTGCCCCAGGACGACGACTACTTCGGCGCGGCCGTGAACCTGGCCGCCACGGCGCGCCTGCGCAACGCCACTGCCAACCCGGTAATCACGCTGCCCAAGGATGCCTACCTGATTCTGACCGTGGGCGGCGCGGACAACGCCAAGGCCAGCGCGCTGGACGTGGTGGTGCTGGGCGTCCCCGAAGGCGTGGCCTGACCGAAGCCGCGCTCGCGGCGATGAACCATGCAGCAAGCCGGCCTGTCCGGCTTGTTTCACATGAACGGAGCGAATCATGAAGTTCGACAAGCTGGAATACACGGGCAAAAAGCCCTATCACGACCGTCACGCTGCCACCCATTGGGAGCCTGGCGATACCAAGCTGGTGCCCGAGGCCGTCGCGCGCAAGCTGCTGCGCTTCGTGGAATTCCGCCGCGCGTCCATCGATCAGCAGCAGGTAGAGCAGCTGCAGCCTGCCGATCAGCAGGATCAGCAGGCGCAACAGCCTGACACCACGCAGACGCAGGACGATGCTGCGCTTCAACAGGCCCAGGCCGCCCAGCAGCAGGCAGAGCAGCTGCAGCAGCAAGAGCGTGCAGCCACCGAGGCCATGCTGCTGACCATCGAAGGCATGGACAAGGGCGCCCTGGTCGAGTACGCCGCAAAGTACGAGGTCAAGCTGGACGCCCGCAAGGGTGAGGCCAAGATGCGCGCCGAGGTGGCCACCCTGATCGAGCAGTTCGGAGCCCGCTGATATGAACCTCAAAGACCTGATCGCGCGGTTCCGGGTCGCGGCCGATGATGAGGTCGAGACCTATCGGTGGACTGACAGGAAGATCACCATGTGGCTGAACGACGCGGTGGCCGAGGCCGCAGTGCGCGGGCGGCTCCTGCTGGAATCCAGCCTTCCGGGCATCTGCCGCATTGCAGCGAAGGAAGGGCAGAGCACCTACCAGTTGCATCCCGCGCTGTACGAGATCACGCACCTATCCTATGCATGCGACGGCGCGAGCGAGCCGCAGCAGCTGGACCTGGTCTCCACGGAATGGCTGGACCGCAATCATCCGGGGTGGCGCCACAAGCGCATGGACCGTGTGCGATGGGCCGTGCAGAGCGAAGGCGCCATTCGCCTGGTGCCCGCCCCGCCGCGCGACGGCCAGATCATGCTGGAAGGCTACCGGTTGCCCTTGAGCGAGATGCGATCCGGGTCCGACGTGCCCGAGATCCATGCCTTCAGCCACGACAAGCTGGTGCTCTGGGCGCTGCATCGCGGCTACTCCCAGCCCGATTCCGAAGCCTTCGACCCAACCCGCGCCGAGCTTTCCGAGCGCGAGTTCACCAAGTACTTCGGCCGCCGCCCCGATTCCGACATGCGTCGGGAGACGCGCGAAGACGTGCCGCACGTCACCGAATCCATCATCCTCTGAAAGGCCCGCCATGTTCGGCTTTCACCCTGACAAGAAGGCGCCGCCGGCCCCGCAGCCCAAGCTGGGTTTTCGCACGCGCAACCAACGCCAGAGCGAGGCGCTGGCCCAGGCCCAGAACCAAGCCCCCGACTCCATCCCCGGCATGTTCAAGCCGGGCGAGTTCGTCCTGCCACCCGATACTGTGCACGCCATGGGCGGCGCGGGCGCGCTGCAGGCGGCCGTCGATGCCACCCACACACCCGCTGCTGAAGAGGCCTGGGTGCCGCGCGGCTTCAAGCCCAAGGTGTTCTTCGCCAATGGCGGCCGGCCTGAAGACCAGATCCCCCTGGACGGCCAGCGCGCGGCGCCTGCTGCCGACGGCTCCCAGGACAACCCGATGAATTCGGAGCTGGGCCGGAATGTGACCAACACCCTCAACGCCCTGGGCGGTGGTGCGGCCGGCGCATCTGGCGCCGTGGCGCGTGCCGTGGACGCGGGCATCGGCGCCAATGCGGCGCTGGGTGCTGGACGTGCAGCAGGTTTTGCGAGCCGGGCTTCGTCCACTGCGGCTCCCTTGGGTGTGCCTGCAGCCGGCGCCGTCGGCCTGGGCGCGGCCTATCAGGCTGACCGGCCAGCGGGCGGCCTGCCATCCCTCCGCACGACCAGCTCCACAACCCCTGCAGCGTCTCCTGGCAGCAATTCCTCCAGCGGCACGGCGCTTGCCGGCTCTGGCGCCAGCATGGGCCCGCCGGATGCGGCGGCCCCGTCCGAAGTGATGCCGGGCGTCTATCGTCGCGGCAACAGCTACGCCGACAGCGCGCAGGCTGCAGCCCTGGGCGACCAGCCGCGCGGCCTTCCGTCCTGGCGCAACCAGAACGCCGCCAACAACCTGGCAGGTCAGCAGCAGGCCGAATCCATGGGCCGAGTGCAGGCCGCCATGGCGCCCCCGCCCACATCGCCCATCCAGCGCGTGGCCATCATGGGCTCCGGGGATGCGCGCGGATTCCGCCGTGCCAGCAACCTCCGCGCATCAGATCGCGGCGACCTGGCACGCCTGCAGGAGGCCCAGCGCTACGATACCCGACTGGGTTTCGCCACCGGCCAGCAGCAACTGGAGCGTGATCGCATCGCGGCCGACACCTTCCGCACAGCACGCGGCTTCAATGTGGATCAGCAGCGGCTGGACACGGAGCGCCGCCTGGCTGACTCGGAAATCACGGCGCGCGGCTTTAAGAGCCGGGCTCAGCAGCAGGAGGAGCAACTGCGCAATACCTTCCTCGATCCCAACGCCACAGTCCATCAGCGTCAGCAGGCCCAGCAGTCCCTGCGCGCGATCAACGGAGAGACGGAGCAGTCGCCTTGGAAGGTCACAGTCACGCCCGCGATTAAAAATGCTGATGGCTCAACAACCCAGGGCAGCATCATCCGGCACAACAGCGTCACTGGTGAGGTGCAGCAGGTGGATGGTGGAGGGGCGCGCGCACAGCCTCCGGCCAAGGAAAGCTTGGTGGTCGGGCAGGTTTACACAACGCCAGCGGGGCAGCTCCGATGGAATGGAAAAGCCTTCGAGAGGATGGGTTAGCCTCTACTTGGCAGGGTCTGCCGGAGGGAGGTCGTAGGCCTCCTCGTAAGTCATAGTTCTTGGTGATGGGAGGCTCTTGAACTCGCTCATCGTGCGGATCACCGTGTCGGTCGAGCCCTTGATGATCCCGTTCTCCCTGGCCTTGTCCTGCGTCACCCAGGCCCAGAAGTCCTTCCGGGCAAACAGCGCATCGGCATCCGGGTGCGCGGCGTAGATCTTCCTGTAGTGCGTCTCCAGCTTCAGCAGGTCTGCATCGGTCTTCACCAGCGGGTGCTGCGCGCGAATCTCCGCAGACAGCGGATACCGCTCGCACATGTCTGTCGGGCCCGCGCTCGGGCTGTACAGGCACCCGCACGCGCGCATGATCATCCCCGCCGCCGGCTGCCAGGAAGTGTCGCGCGCCTTGTCCAGCGTGCATTGCTCTGGAGACTTCGGGCCCAGCAGGCCACGGCCCGAGCCGCGGCGGACCTCGAAGAACTTGTCGGGGTGCTGCTGGGCACACAGGTTCAGCGCGGCAGCGTGGGCCGGCGCGTTCTTCACCCCGGGGAGCTTATCCAGGAGGCAAGTGGCGTAGTCAGCGGCCAGGGCTGGACCTGCGGCACATAGGCCTGCGGCGAGGAAGAGAACGCGGAGGATCATCTGCTCGTCTCGTCGATGATTTCTTCCAGCACCTGCACCGCTCCACGGATTCGTGCGAGGGTTGTTTGGAGTTCGGTCTTTTTCTCTTCAACTGCCCGAAGCTCGTCCTCAATACGAATGGCGTTCTCACGCAGTTCACGCGCCCGTTGGCGATACCGCTCGATGGATTCAGGGGACGTGTCTGGGGGGATGTTCTGGCTCATTGGCGCCTCCTGAGCGGAAATGTAGCAGGGCTCGCGTCAGGCCCCGCCGCGCTCACTCACGAGCTTCCCGCAGCATCTCCTTGAGCACATCGATGCGGCCTTCGATACGGCGCAAATCCCATTCGAGCGCAGGATCCTTGGATTCGGATGCCTGCAGCTGCGCCTCTGCAAAGGCCTTCTTCGCTCGAAGATGGTCCAGCATGTCTTCCATCGCTCTGATGTCCGGGGCGCTCATAGGTAGAACCTCCTGGCGGCAATGTAGCAGTAGGTTGCCTGTATGGGGGCGAGGTGTACCACCGTGCTGGGGAACTCAGGAGGGTGGAGCGGGGCCAGTGCATAGGCTGACGCCAGGGAGCTTGTCCAGTAAGCACGTGGCGTAGTCTGCAGCTTGGGCTGTTGGCACCGCTGCCGCAATTACGCTGGCGATGATGGAAATTGCTCGTCGCATTGCACTCCCTTTCAGGGCGCCTGACTGTATCAGAGTGGCTTGACACGCACGTGCCATTGGAACCTACGACTACTGGGTAGCCGTCGTGACTGAAGCGCTAGACATGCTGCTTGCACTCGGTGCTGTATGTATGTACAGTATACGCAAGCGATGGTCTTCACCAAGTTGGCGTTCTTGGGAATTTGCATTACATTTGCTCACATTACTTTTAATGTGGGGAAATAAATGGCTATTGAAATTATTAATGCGGTTATCCATGGTTTCGAGAAAGAGCAGCATGTGAAAGGCGTGGCTCTTGACGATATTGTTTACAAAGATAAATGCCTTGATATTACCTTGCCGACCGTAATTGCCTTGGTTTCCGGTGTTGCTAAGCTTCTTGGAAATAGAATGAATATGCAGTCGTGGGGGCGATTTAACCCCACAAGGGGTGGTAAGTTTTATGATTATTACAGTCAAAATTACTTAGAGGTGGTTAGGGAAGACAAATTCTTGGAATTATCGATAAACGCCATGGATGAAATTGTCGAATATGCCGCAAAAGAACCAGCATCTACTGGTTCTAGAATTCTTTTTGCTCTATATAAGGATGATGGCAACTGCTTGAGGTTGCTTATTGCTATGATCAAGCAGCGTGGCGGCATAACCTTGGATAAGGACTATGTGCCCATAGGAGTGGTCGAAGTCGATATGTCTAAATTAAGCCAGGCAGCAGATATTCGTTGCAACGAATATATTATCTCCGTTGGAGAGGAGCAGGGTGATGATGGCGTTGAAGCGGAAGACGTTGATAATTCAGAGGAAGGGGATCTGAGAAATTATCTTTCTTTTCTTTCTTCAAAAAATGCCAGTGATGCATCAGGATATTTCATTGAGGCACTGGGGTGTATGTTGCACGTTTCGCCCAAAAAATCCACAACTGCAGTTATAAATTTAACCAAAGAGTTTTTTGAAAAGACGGATGGCCTAAAACCGTTTGCTAAAGCTGCCAAAGAGGCTGTTGTTAATTATTTGAAGCAGCAGAAGCAACATGATAAATCGGCAAAGATTGAAGAAATTGTCCATGAGATCTCTAGGATAATTCCCGCCGATTTAGTATTTCATATTGATGAGCTATCGGGTTATTATAATAACGATAAAAATAGAGTGCCGGCTGAATTTTTTGTTCACTCGGGGGCATTGGATAAGTGGACAAGAGTCGTGGTGACGACGGAAGATATGCAGTTGAAGTTTAGTAAATCGGTTGTTGGTACAGATGAGAGATCGAAGGTTTTTTACGACCGAGATAAGAAAAGAATTATAATCAAGGATCTTAACGAACGCCAAATTGGTCAATTGGAAAAGCAGCTTGGATAATTATGTTTAGCGCCCTTGTAAATATTTATAGATTGATAGGGTTGCCTAGCTTTGGGGAATCGTATTCAATCGATGTCACTATTCCTAGTAGTGTCGATTTACTCCGGGCGCTAAAAGAGTACAACTTTGACGGCTCGTCCCTTGCTCAAGTCGAGTGGCAGACGCTGGACTCTGGTGATTTAAGGGTTGAAATTGAGCTTCCTCAACGAGGAGACGGCTATTTTTACGCAACTTTCACGGATTTTTTCCACTCAATTTCTTACCAGATAAATGTCGGATCTCAACCAGAGTTTTTTTATATTCGAGATCTTGATTATGCATATGGTGAGGAGTATGAATCCATAGTTGAAGTATCTAATCTCTACAAATTTATAAAGTTTGTCAAAGACTTGAGAGCATTCTCTGCTGTTGCACTTGATGATAACTATGAGAACAACAGTAGTAGGGTGATTTTTCTAAGGGCTGCTGATGGAAAGACTTCGCAACAAGCAACAACTTTAAAAATTGAGGCATCAATTGACCTGTTGAACGTTCCGCTTCCCCATGCAAAGATGCTGGAATATGTGAAGGTTGCGAAAGAGAAAAGTAGACCTCATGTGGAAGAAAAGATAGTTATCCTGAATTCTTCAATTTCCGAGGTGATTGCAGAATGTGAGCATAACGGGGCTGAGTTTGCTTATTTAGTTCGCAATTGGCGCAAGGTGATAAAAAAATACTATCACAATTGGGATGCCTACATGAACGGGTTTTCTTTCGATGCAATTAGAAAGAAAATATCCGATAGTGTGATTGATAGTACAACAAAGATAAATAATGCTGTGGGGGATTTGGGTACAAAAATACTCGCGGTGCCTGTATCAATGGCAGCGTTGGTTGCAGTACAAAATTCAGAAAGATGGCTAGTTTTTTTTATAGGGCTTGTTGGGATTGTAATTGCGTCGTATATATTGAGAATAACAATTGAGCATTACCGTCTTCAATTGGATAATCTGATCAATACGTTTCAATTTAACATGGAGGCTGCCTCTTCCAGTAGTAGGTCTTTTGGTGCTTCTATTAGATCTCAGATTGAAAAAATTGAAGATCATATAGATGTGCAGAGAAGAAAGATATCTAAGACACTATTCGTTTATGAAACTTTGGCAATTCTTCCAGTATTATTGGGGTGTATTCTTGTTCTTTATAGATATGCGGAAGAAATGGATTATGCTCGCTCATTGTACTTATATTGCTATTTTGAAAATGGTTTTTTCGGGCTAATCAAGTATTTGGCACTCTGAAAACATTAAGCGCACCTTGTTAAAAGGCTGAACCTCTTGGGAGGCTAAAATAGCTCGTCCTATTTTTCTCAATGTGCAGCGCCGATGTTGTAACTGACCTCCGTGGTAGTGCCTGTAGCGCACGACGAGACGCTCCGCCCAGGGTTCACGCGATCCTGCCCCAGTGCTGACACTGGGGCATGCCACCTCTCCCCATCCTCATCCTCTCCGGTGCGCTGCTCCTGGCGCTTGTCTTGGTCTGCGTAGCTCTGCGCGCGGCGCATCGTGCGAGGGCTGCGGCGCGGCGGGCTGGAGCCGGCGCGCGGGCGGCCAACGCCGACCTGGCCTATGTGCGCGACGTGCTGCTGCTCGCGCGCCGCGAGTTCGACTTCCATGGCGGCTGCGTGGCCACCGACCGGCCTGACTTGCCGCTGTCTCCCGACACCAGCTGGACCGTCGATTTCTCCAGGGCGCGCGCGGCTATCGACGTCGCCATGGATTTGCTGGAACGCGCGGCTCCCCGTACTGGTCCTGAATGTTCTGACGAAAGTACCTGCCTGCCGACTGGGCCGCTTTCAACTCGGTCCAGATATGTGCCGGCACCCTCGGGTAGTCGTAAGCCCGATCCGGGCTGCTCTTGAACCATAGGCGCAGCAGGCGTGTCGAGGGATCGTATGACCCCCTCAGCAGTGCATCGGAATCAACAAATGCGTGCGACTCCATCGGTTTCGCCCTCTCGGGATGGTTGTGTAGGAGCACCCATCGTAGCCCGAGAGGGCTTTTCTCCATGGGCATGCCGGCCCCGCGCGGGCGTTGTCATTTCTGGGCTAGCAGACAGTGCGGTACGCGGCAGACTTAGGGCCGTGCCCATGGGAGCTCCCACATGCCGACCCAATACCAAGCGCTGCTTCGTGAGCAGGCGGCTCTCGACGACAAGGTCGAAAAAGCCTATCGCGCGAAGAGATTCGCTGCCATCAAGGCAGCTCGCATGTTGGTGGAGCAGCACAATCTGACGCTGCGGGATCTGTTCGACCTGACGCCGCCGAAGCGCCCCGAACATCTTTATCGCAACCCGAAGACAGGCGAGACATGGGCAGGGCGTGGACGACCTCCGCGCTGGATCGAGGGCCGAGATCGGAAGCCCTTCGAAGTTTGAACGGTAGCCAAGCCTCTGGTTGGCTTCGTTTTTTCTGAGTGCTGGTGCCGTGAGCTCGCGCCTGAGACAATGCCCCGCATGCACGAATGCGTCTTCACCCACAACGGCGTCGAGTTCAGCGCAGACTACGAAGCCTGTGGCGACGTGCTTCTGGTCTTCCTTCCGGACGACTCTTCCAGGGAATCACCGTTGAGAGGCCGCGACCCGCACGCTGTAGCTCTGGAGCACCTCATGTTCTACGCACACACGTTGGAAGACGAGGCCAAGCGCTGAGTCTCCAGGTTACCCGCGCACCAGCAGCGTCAGCACTGCCGGTACAACCGTCAGCCGTAAATGAAATGTCGCCTTGGGGACGGAGCGCTAGAGATTTCTACTGAGACTCTTATGCACCTATACAGTGCGCAGTCGTTTTCATGCTGTTGTGCATTTGGTCGCAGTGCCCGCTTTGCCAGGAGCGGTCCAGAGCATTCCTTCTCGATGGCGGTGCGAGGCGCCACTATTTCCGTGAAGCATGTGGTGAGTTCGAGATAACGCGCCCAGCACTTTCCTCGATCACTCGTGGAACAAACGCGCTCCGTGAGCAAGTTTTAAGGCAGGAGAGAGCGCTGCAAGGGAGTAGATTGATCACGATCAGGCTTGCAGATGAAAGCACCTTCCTGGAGCGTGTAGAGGTTGCTGTTGCCAAACGCCGCGCGTGACGCCAAGTCTGTCCTCGGGATTAGGTGCCTTACTTGGCAGGATGGTCCTTGCGGTACAGCGTCCACTCTTCCATCTCCGTGCCGTTCGGCAGCACGCAGATGCCTTCAATGCCCTGGGGCGTCTTCTCCATCCTGATCTGGCCGCCGATCTGGCCGCAGTAGACCGATGCGGGATTGGCCATGCCGACAGAGGGTGCCAGCTTCTGTTGAGCACATGCGCTGAGCACCAAGGCCAAGAGCGCGATTCCTGGGAGTTCAAGTGCTTTCTTCATGAGCCACTCTATACCGTTGGAGGATGGACGGTTTGTTGCGTAAGTATCAAATCAATGTTATGGAGGGGGTATATTTATGCATAGAATGCAACCTCGTTAGCATACAAACCGATTCCAGTCTATGACACCTGACTACAAGACGCTCCTCCAACAAAAAGCAGAGCTCGAAGCACGCATTGCCGAAGTCCTGAAAGTCGAAAAGGCCGACGTGATCGCCAAGGTCCGCGCGCTGATTGCCGACTACAACCTGACGGAAGACGACGTATTCAGCACTGGCAAGCGCAAGTCTCCTGCTGGCGCAGGCGTGGCCAAGTACCGTGATCCCTCCACTGGCGCAACATGGACTGGTCGGGGCAAGCCCCCAAACTGGATCAAGGACGCTGTGGACCGTACAGCTTTCGAAATCTGACTGAAGCCCGCAATCGCGGGCTTTGTGTTTTCTGAGACCCCCGGCTAGGGTTCGACCTCTCTCGCCCTCGCAGAGAGAGTGGGGGGATGGCAAACGACACCATCTCCTATGAAGACGCGTTCAAAGTATCAGCGCCCCAGTCGCCCAAGGGCGCGGCAGCGGCGCCGATAAGTTACGAGGATGCCTTCGGTCTTAAGCCTGCCGAGCCAGTCGGCCGCAGCGCCGCCGACTATGTCCGCGACGCAGCAGCCTGGGCAGCCAAGGGGGCCGTGGCCGTGCCCGAGGCTGTTGTCGGTCTGGCTGACATAGCCACCGGCGGGCGCGCGGGCAAGCTCCTTGAGAACGAGGGTGGGGCTGTCGGCTTCCGGCCCAAGCAGGCGCGCGAGGCCATCAACGAATGGCACTCGGACGCCACCAAGGAAGCCCAGCGCAAATTCCAGGAGGCCGAGGGCCTGGGCGGCAAGCTCCAGGCCGCCATTGAGAATCCTTCCAACATCGTCGGTGCGGTTGTTGAATCGCTGCCTGCCATGGGTGCGGGCGGTGTGGTGGCGCGCGGGCTGGGCGCTGCGACGCGGCTGGGCCATGCCGGAGCCAAGGGCGCTGCAGCAGCCGGTGCGCTGGGTGAGGGCATCGTGGGCGCGGGCTCGGCGGCAGAGCAGATTCGCCAGGAATCCGAAGATGGGCTGCTCTCGCCGGGCCAGACAGCTGCAGCGGCTGCCACGGGCGCGGCCACGGCCGGGCTGGGGTATGCCGGCGGGCGCGTGGCGCAGCGCCTGGGCATTGGTGATGCCGAGACCATGCTGGCCCAGGGCAACAAGGGCATTGCCAAGCAGTTTGCCGATGACGCGGCCACAGCGGCCACCAATCCGCTGGTGCAGCAGCGCGCGGTCAAGAGCATTCCGACGCAGGTGATCCAGGGGGCGATTTCCGAGGGTTTCCTCGAGGAACTGCCCCAGTCGGTTGCCGAACAGATCTTCCAGAACTTGGCCCTGGGCAAGGACTGGTCCGAAGACGTGGATACGGCTGTGGTGCTGGGCACGCTGTCGGGCGCGGCCATGGGCGGCGGCGCGGCGGGGTACCGGGCGGCGCGCGAGCCCCGCGTGCCTGCAGGCCAGCCAGGCGAGGCTGCTGCAGCGTATCAGCCCGAGTCCGAGCAGGCGGTGGCCGGTGCGTCTGGTGCTGCTGGCCCTGGCGCGAGCCCGGGTGCTGATGGCGCCGCCACGCCACCCAATGCCGGCCTGGAGACCGTGCGCAGGGAATTCGAAGCACGCATGTCGCAGCTGCAGCAGGAAGAGGGCGGCGAGCCACAGGTGCTGCAGAGCACGCCGCCCGATGGCGCGGCCGTGCTGGCCCAGCAGCGTGCACAGGAGCAGGCCCGGCGCGATGCCGAGATGGCCGCGAACCGAGCCGTGCAGTCGCCCGATGACGAGATCCTGCAATCCACGGGTGCGGCCATGCCGCCCTCGCGCGCCATGGGCCTCGACCCTGCTGCCGGCTCGCTGTCCGCAGCTGCTGCCCTGGCAGTGGATTCAGGTGCTGCTGCGCAGACCCAGCAGGCCAGCGCGCTGGCCCAGGCCGCAGAGGCTGCCGCGCGCGCACCCGCCAAGAAGAAGGCCTCGGAACGCCGGGTCACGGCCGACCCTGCCACCGGCGAGATCGCGGGCGGAGCCATGGCCACCTGGACGGATGAGGACCTGTCGAACGCCTTCCGCTCGGCCCAGGCCAAGAACGTACGCATGCAGCTGGCGCGCGAGCTGGCCCGGCGCCGCGGCGAGCGTGACCAGCAGGCTGCTGCGCCAGCCCCTGCAACCACCCCTACCACCATCCAGCAAGGAAGCATCGATGGCACACAAGCCGATCAAGCCCAGCCGCCGCGCGCGGAATCTTCGCAGGCAGCAGGAGCGCAAGGAGCGCCGGTTGCAGGTTCTGCAGCTGCGCAGGAGCTGACCGATGGCACCACCTCGTCTCAGCACAATGGCGCGCAAGCAGGTGCAGCGCCAGGCCCGCAGGCTCAAGCGCCAGTCCAAACCCCTGCCCAGCGCATCGATGCCGGGCGCGCGGCCTGGGCCAGCATGCCCACCGCAGAGCGCAAGGCACTGGCCAAGCGTGTGGGCGGCGTAAATGCTGCCATCAAAGAAAGTCTCCACGGCGCGCGCTGGGAGAGCCTGAATGTGGAGCTGCAGCTCCGTCTTGCAGACGCGATGGAGCCGCAGGCCACAGCTCCTGCTGCTGCGCCATCGCCCAGTCCAGGCGAACAGCAGGCCCAGGCCATCGCCAAGGAAGGGAACGACGCGCAGCGCGCTCAGCTGCTGGCCGCCAGCGAGCGCTGGACCAGCATGCCGGCGGCCGAGCGCCAGGCGGTGGCAGCCAAGGCCAAGGGGCTGAACGCTCTGGCGCGCGCATCGTCCCACACGCGCGCCTGGGCAGACTTGGCGCCCAAGGTGCGCGAGAAGCTGGCCGCCGCCATGCCTGATGCTGCTACAGCACCTGCAGGCCGCGCGCCAGCACGTTCCGTGGAAGGCCGCGACCTGGGCGACGGCTGGGCCGAGTTCTCCCGCGATTCCGGCTCCATCGGCGTGCCGCGCGCGGAGATGCCGCAGATCCGGGCCGCGCACCGCGGCGCCATGGTCAACTTCATGAATGCCCGCGGCATTGCTCACCAGGAGGAGAGCGTTCAGGCCTCCAGCCTCAAGCCCACGCAGGCGGAATTCAGCCGCGAGCGCGTGGCGCGGGCCAGGGGCTTCGAGGGCGGTAATCGGTCCATCCTGGTCTCGCGCGACGGACATGTGCTCGACGGCCACCACCAGTGGCTGGCTGCACGCGAAGCCGGCGAGGACGTGAAGGTGATCCGGCTGGATGCGCCCATCCGCGAACTGCTGGACGCCGCGCGAGAGTTCCCCAGTTCCACGACGAGCGAGGGTGCTGCCCATGCTGCGTCTCCGGCCTCTGCTCCAGCAACCACACCCAAGCCGCGCGGCGTCCTGGCCAAGAAGGCCAAAGCCGAGGAGGCCGCCCGCGCCGACTACTTTACCCCGGGCAACATCGTGAAGGGCTACGGGGATAGCCATGTCCGCGTGGTCTCGTACACGCCAGCCAATGCCGATGGCGTGTGGAGCGTGACGGTGCGCCAGGTGGAGAAGCAGGGCTCTGGCTGGGAGGATGTGCCGGGCGTGCGCGAGCGCACCCATGCCACCCCGCCCAGCGCGCGCGAATTGAAGGCCGGCCCGGTGGAGCGCACCGAGGATCTGCCATTCCGGCGCGGCGAAGCCGATGGCCAGGGCCTGACCGATGACCAGATGGCCAACCTGCTGCGCATCATGCGACCGGAGCCGGCGGCCTTCTCCGATGCGGCGCGGGTCCAGGCCGTGGGCCAGGTGCGTGAGACGGTGGATGCCATCCGCAAGGGGTGGAGCAACGGGCCGGAAGTCGTGGTGGCCTTTGACATGAACGACCCGGCCGTGCCGGAGGCAGCGCGGCGCGCGGATTTGCGCCAGCGCAGCGGCGGGGCGAGCGGGGCGCCCGAGGGCTTCTACTGGAAAGGTCGCGCCTACCTACTGGCCAGCAAGCTGAACACGCCCGCCGACGCGGCTCGCGTGCTGCACCACGAGGTGCTGGGCCACCACGGCCTTCGCGGCATGTTCGGACCGGAGCTGAACAAGATCCTCAACCAGGTGGCCACCATGCGCCATGCGGAGGTGGCGGCCAAGGTCAAGGAATATGGGCTGCGTGGCGTCACGGACCTGAGCCGGCGCCATGCGGCCGAGGAAGTGCTGGCCGAGATGGCCGAGAAGACGCCGCAGCTGCATATCGTGCGCCGTGCCGTGGCGGCGATCCGGAACTGGCTGCGTGCCAACGTGCCCGGGTTCAGTGGCCTGAAGCTCACGGACGCCGACATCATCCAGGGCTACATCCTGCCGGCGCGCGATTTCGTGGAGCGCGGGCACCGCGCCGCGACCGACCGTATCGAGCCGTCATTCAGCCGCGGCGCGGCCGAGATGTCACTGGTGGACAAGGCCCGCGTGCTGCAGGGTGAGCCAGTGGCCGTGCTGCGCGGCGATGAAGCGCCCCAGGGCTATCCGCTGCTGCGTGCCTGGGCAACCAAGGTGTTCAAGGATGCCGGGGGCCAGGCCGTGAATCCTGAGCTGGGCGCCGTTGTGCTGGACGAGCGCGCGGTCCGTGACAGCATGGCTCATGGCATGAACCCGTTCAAAGCTGCTGCATTTGCCGCAGTGCCTCGGATTCTGGAGCGGGGTGTTGTGGTTGCTGAGGGCCGCGCCAATGATGTGCAGAGCTACTTCGTGAGCGCGCCTGTGCAGATCAAGGGGGTAGATGACATCGTCACCGTGCTGGTGCGCCAGGACGTGAACAGCCGCAGGATGTACCTGCACAGCGTCATCACAAAAGAAAATCTCCTGAAGGCCAGGGATTCCGGGGCCGGTGCCGAAGCACCCGAGGAGCGATCCGGCAAGGTCACTTCAGGAGACGTTGCCAGTGTACTGCGGGGGCTCCTGCAGATCAACACGCGGGAGGCCGCTGGCCAGGATGGTGGTGAAGACCTCATGTTCAGTCGCTCGCGGCTTTCGGAGATCAAAAACAGCGCTCTGGACCAGCTCCAGAAGACGATGTCCCACCCGGGCAAGATCTCTGTTTGGGATAAGACCGTGGGCACCATGCGGCACCTGGCCGAGCGCGTGCCAGAGTTCAAGCCCGTCTACGAGACGGCCCAGCAGAACATCGATGACGTGTCCATGCTGGCCAACGATGCGGCCGACCGCGCGCCGCGCTTGCTGCCGCGCGTGGACACCATCGGCGCCCTAGTCGGAAAGAACCGCAAGACCCCCGTATCGGCGGCCGACAACAAGGCCGTGGCCAAGCCGCTGTTTGAAGGCACGCTCCTGTGGGGCCGGGACGTGGATGGCAAGGCCGTGCTGGTGGACGAGTTGGCCAAGAAATACGGCAATCTGCCTGCCGACGACAAGGCCCAGTTGCTGCTGCGCGCCGGGCGACTGGATGACCGCATGCTGGGCGCCTGGCGCGGCTTGCCGCTGGCCCAGTACGAGGCCAATGTGAATTCCCGCTTCGAGAGCAAGATGCTCAAGCCGGGGGCAGTGTGGACGGACGCCGAACTGCAGACCATGTTCGGCGCGAAGCCCAACCAGATCGCGCTGTACCGCGAGGCGCGCGCGGCCATCGACCGCTCCATCGACATGACTGCACGGGCGGACATGATGCGCGCGCTGGGCGACGAGTACGCTGGCATGCGTGACCTGGTGCTGGATGCCCCCAAGCTTTCGGACGCTCTGGAGCTGCTGACCACCACGCTGCAGCACGACGCCAAGGCCAAGCCTGAGCTGGCCGACCGGCTGCTGCAGCTGAACAACCTGGTGGTGGACCGTGCCGCCACGGCCAAGGATCTGCAGGACGCCGGGTATGCGCCGCTGTCGCGCTTCGGCCGGTACACGTTGGACGTGGTTGACCAGGATGGCAACCGGCAGTACTTCGGCATGTACGAGACCATGAAGGATACCAACCTGGCGAAGATCCAGATGGCCCAGGCCTTCCCCGGCGCCGTGATCACCCAGGGCACCATGAGCCAGCAGTCCTTCAAGCTGTTCGCGGGCATCACGCCCGAGACTCTGGAGATCTTCAAGGACATGGTGGTGGGCAAGGAAGCCGACGCGGCCACGCGCAAGGTCTACGACGAATACCTGAAGCTGACCAAGAACAACCACAGCGCCTTGAAGCGCCTGATCCAGCGCAAGGGCATCGAGGGGTACAGCCAGGACGTGGGCCGCGTTGTTGCCAACTTCGTCTACAGCAACGCGCGCCAGGGCGCTGCCGGGCTGAACGCGGGCACGATGGACCGCGCCATCAACGACATCCCGAAGGACCAGGGCGAGCTGAAGGACCTGGCCATGGGCCTGCGCAGCTACATCCGCGATCCACAGGAAGAAGGGCAGGCAGTGCGCGGCATGCTGTTCGCGCAGTACCTGGGCGGCTCCCTGGCCTCGGCCTTCGTGAACATGACACAGCCCTTTGCCGTCACGCTGCCCTGGCTCAGCCAGTTCGGCGGCATCCGCGCGGCCAGCGGCCAGATGACTCGAGCGCTGAAGGACATGGGCACGCGCGGGATGAAGTACGAGACGGACCTGGCCCATGCTCTGAAATCGGCCGAGGACGATGGCGTGGTGTCGCCGCAGGAAGTACATCAGCTGATGGCCCAGGCGCGCGGCGCGGACGGCCTGCGCTCGGGCGACGGCACGCGGGCCGGCGATGCGCGCGCCGCGGCGGGCAATGCCTGGGAACGCGCCAAGGTGGCATGGGGGCAGCCCTTCGCCCTGGCCGAGCAGTTCAACCGCCGCAGCACTTTTATCGCTGCATTCCGGATCGCCAAGGCCCAGGGCATGCCCGATCCCGGCGCTTTCGCGCGCAAGGCGGTGCTTGAGACCCAGTTCGTCTACTCGAAGGCCAACAAACCCCAGTGGGCGCGCGGCGCCGTGGGTGGCACGCTGTTCACCTTCAAGACCTATTCCGTCAGCTACCTGGAGCTGATGCAGCGCATGTGGAAGCAGGGCGGCCCGGAGGGCAAGCGCGCGGTGGGCTGGGCCCTGGCCATGCTGCTGCTGATGGGCGGCGCCGGCGGCGTTCCCTTCGCCGAGGATGTGGAGGACCTGATCGACGGCGCGGGCCAGCTGATGGGCTACAACATCAGCAGCAAGCAATGGCGCAAGCAGGCGCTGGCAGGGATCGTGGGCAAGGAGCTGGGCGAGTTCATGGAGCAGGGCCTGTCGGGCCTGCCGGGCGCGCCCATCGATGTGTCCGGGCGCCTGGGCATGGGCAACCTGATCCCCGGCACTGGACTGTTCCTGACCAAGCAGTCGCGCGAGCGCGATCTGCTGGAAGTGGTCGGCCCTGCCGGCGATCTGGTCGCGCGCGGCTTCACTGCCGGCCGCAAGGTGCTGACGGGGGATATTGCAGGCGCGGCCCTGGAGGTGTCGCCCACGGCGGTGCGTAATCTGGCGAAGGGTGCAGACATGGCCGCCACCGGCATGTACCGCGACCAGAAGGGCTACAAGGTGATCGACACCACGCTTGCGGAAGCGACTGCCAAGGCCATCGGCTTCCAGCCCAAGAGCGTGGCCGAGGTCCAGGAGGCAAACAGCTTCATGCAACGGTCCAAGAGCTTCTATACCCAGACCTCTTCGGACATAAAGGCGCAATGGGCCCAGGCTGTCTTCGAGAAGGATGAAGCCGGCCTGCAGCGCGTGCGCGACCGGCTGGCCGATTGGAACAAGAACAACCCCGAGCAGCCCATCGTGGTCAAGATCCCCGACGTGGCGAAGCGCGTGCGCGAGATGAACAAGGAGCGCACCGATCGCATTGCGGACACATCACCCAAAGCTCTTAGGCAGCAGATGCGCGAGATGGCTGCAAGACTGAGTTGAGTGCTCGGTGCAGGATTTGCTCAATGAAGACTGCGGAATCGTAGCTCAAGGAGATCAGCTAGAAACACGCAATCATGGGTTCTCACCCGTCGGGCGCCCCCATGCAGTTGGATTGCCATGGGCCTCTCTCTCTTGTTCCAGGTTGAAGAATGAACCCTGCCTTCTTGGGGCGTACGTCTAAAGCAGAAAAAACCGTAAAGAGACTCATTCAAAAACAGAGTAATTTTCGTGGTTTTTTGCTGAGTAGGTGCAAAGTTTTTGACAAGAGATGTTGATGTAACATAGTGTTGCGTGTTTGCTGAAAAGTGAACTTCGCAGACCATGATGAGAATGCATTCTTATGAGTGTATTCTATTAATAATATAGATTTAGATTAAATTATGAGCAGATTTGGATTTGATGATCAATTGAATTCCGCTAAAGATGGAGTTTTTAGTGTTAACAGTTTGTTCTCTAGATTTTCGAAAGATGTAGATTTAAGTCCAGAGGACGGTATTCCAACTCCTGCTGCGCTTCCAGTAAGGGTGCATGAATTTATTCATTTTATGCACAATATATCGACTAGATCGGGTGTGAAAATAACCTACTTAACGCATGCTGTGATAGCAGTGTGCGTTCATAAATTCACGCAGGTTGATGGAACAATGGCTGGCGGTGATGATGATGATCTATTGTTCTTTATTCAGAATATGGGCTATCTTAAAGGAGGTTTTGTCGGAGGGGCACCATTCTTTAGAAAAGAGAAATTCTTGTCTTGGAAATTTGGGCAGCCTGAGTCTTTTCCTTCTCCTTTGAAAAAGGATAAAACTGTAGGATACAGTATTAAGATTGAGGGCTGCCGTGGCGAGAACGTAGTTCTAAACGAGACTCTAAATGTAGGCTGGTCATTTATCACGGAGGGTGTAGCTTTTGAGGCAGAAAGAGTCTGCTGGAAGAATGCTGGTGTGAGTGAAGATTATGTGAGAGAGATTACACCAAGTTTTCCTTACTTTGCGTATGGTGCATTAGTCGATTTTCTCGTCGGAAGGCAGACAACCAGCCAAGAGCGATTAATTGTCGGAAATATCGCTCTGTTTCATGACTCTCCGGGTATGGCCCTGATTGAAGCATGTGATAAATTGAAGGTGGGTGCCAAGGAGTATTTGGATTATCAGGCCGAACAAATTTCTAGTTTTGAGAGATTTGTAAAAAATGATTTAAGCGACTACCTTGATGAAGTTCAGAAATTTTATGCTGACTCCGAATATCTCAAAGATAGATTTTCTGAATATTCAAAGATCATAAAAATGGCGGCGGAGAAGAGGGCTAAGCACCCTCACGTTGAAGAAGCATTTATCCAGGCGGGACTTGATGTTGAAAAATTCATGAGATATTCTGCGAATTTTGCACCTCATGTAGTTATACAAGAGAAGCAAAATGGGAAAGCAGAGCTTGAGATAGTTGATGTAGATGGCGGATTGTTGGTTTCTAACCAAGAGCGCGAATTATTCGGATATATGGTTCTTTGCTCTGTAATCCACTTTGTTTCAAAGCATATTAAGGCAACTGGTAGCGTCTCTTCGACAGATGAATTGCAGCCGATGGTGTGCCCATTTTCGGGAACTTGTGAAGTAGAGAAGTCTGAAAAATATCCTGGGACCTGCAAAACTACGCCATGGAAACTCCAGAGAGTTGTGACCAAAAACCAGCCTGGAGTTTGCTTGTACCAAGCCGCATTGCACGCAATTAGGCAGGCGCCAGCTCCAACGTTGATCACGTCTAATTAATCTGGTTGACTCCGCCCAGGGTTGGACGGTCTGGGCGGAGGTAGGCAAAGTCTTCGGCATGGATTCAATCCGTGCCTTTAAAGGAATCAACAACGTCACCGACCCGCTACGGCTCGGCCTGTCGTGGTTCGTGCGCGCCGACAACGTGGACATCACGGAGTCAGGTGGGGTGAAGGTACGCGTCGGCCGCACGCTGGCGATGGCCTGCACGCCCACTGGCATCTACTCCACGCGCGATTTCACTCGCCTTTATGTCATCGACGGCGGCGAGCTGCGCCAAGTCCTGGGCGACATGACCGTGCGCCCCCTTGCGCAGGGCCTCGGCCGCGATGCGTACTGGACCGAGTTCAACGACCAAGTGCTGTACGTGGCCGGCGACGCGGCCGGGATCATCACTGCCGAAGGTGAGGCGCTGCCCTGGCGCCTGCCCGTGCCGCCCGAGCCGAGCGTGCTGGTGGGCGAGGGCGGCCAGATGCCGGCGGGCCAGTACCGCGTCTGCGCCACGTTCATCCTGCCGGACGGCCGGGAGTCTCCGGCCAGCAGCGAAGCGGAGATCACGGTGGAGCAGGGCGCTGCACTGCAGATCAGCGGCATCGAGCAGTTGCCCGGCTGCGTGACGCGCGTATACGTGGCGCCGGCAGACAGCACCGTGTTCCAGCTGGCATTCGGTGCTGCTGGTCCTGTTGCTGTCTGGGCACAGCCGCCCGAGGCGCTGGGCCAGGAGCTGCTGACCGATGGCCTGGACCCGCTGCCGGTTGGCGTGGACGTGATTGGCGAATGGCGCGGCCGCATCTTCGCCGCCCAGTACCTGCCCGAGGACGACAAGACCGTGGTCTGGCGCAGCGAGCCGCTGGCGCCGCACCTGTGGAATCTCTCCGAAGGCTTCTTCATGGTGCCCGGCCGCGTGCACGCCCTGGCTCCGAACGATGCCGGCCTGGTGGTGGCCACCGACCGCGCCATGCACGCCCACACGCCCGAGGGCATGGCCCTGCTGGCCAGCTACGGCACGGTGCCGGGCCTGCCCTGGGCGCTGGACGGCAAGCGCACTTTGATCTGGTCGCAGCGCGGCCTGTGCCAGTTCCCCGAATTCACCAACCTGACCGCCTCGCGCGTGAGCGTGGCGCCCGGCCTGCAGGCTGGCGCTGCCGTGCTCGAGGTCGACGGCCAGACCCGTTTCCTTGCCTGCCTGCACGCGGGCGGCTCTCCCTTCAATTCCAACCGACGTGAGGTATCGCCATGACTCTCAAACTCTCCACGGCCCTGCGCAATGCGCAGGCTGGCACCACGGGCTTTGCCGGCGCGCTCAATGGCGGCTGCATCCTGGTCTACAGCGGACCGCAGCCCGTCACCGCTGATGCTGCGCCCACGGGTACGCTGCTCGGCCGCGCCACGTTGAACGGCGACCCCTGGGTTGCGGGTTCGCCCACGAATGGCCTGGTCCTGGACACGCCGGCCAATGGCGGCGTGCTCAAGCCGGCATCGGCGGTCTGGAAGTTCACCGGCCTGGCCGCCGGCACCATCGGCTGGTTCCGGTTCGTCGGCAACGGAGCAGACGATGGCTCCGCATCGGTGCTGCTTCCCCGCGTTGACGGTGCTGCGGCAGTGGGTTCGGGTGAAGGCAAGTTCTCGACGCTCACTGTGGTGGTTGGCCAGCCCATCACCATCGATTCGTTCTCGTACATGATCCCGGCGCAGTAAGGCGTGAGGGGCCAGGCCATGGGCACGGAGCGCGAACACCTGCTGCTGGGCGGCGCCGAGGAGGCCAAGCTGCTGCCCTTCGCGCGCGGCCGCGTTCGCACGCTGCGGGCGGCGGGGTTCCGTCACATCACCCAGCGCTACGAGCTGCTGGATATGCTGGTGCGCGTGACCATCGCTGGCGATGACGCATGGATCGAGATCCAGGGCGGGCGCTGGGACTATCTGGTCTGGCCGACGAGCCTGGACCATGGCCTGGGCGTGCACCAGAAGGATAGCCAGGAGATCTCGCCCTTGTGCGCCATGACCCTGAATGCCTCGGACAAAGGGCTGCGCCGCAAGGAAAACGTGGACCTGCAGGCGGGGCCGCACGACTGGATCAGCGACGACCACAAGGATGTGCTGACCTATGACCACGGCAACGGCTTCCGGTATGCAGTCACGGGAGCCCAGCATGTGGGCGGCGGCGCCAAGGCGGAGATCTTCCGCAACGGTGCACGCATCAAGGTGGCCCGTGAACTGAGCGGTTGCGCCATCTTCAAGGCCTCGCTGCCCCAGGGCAGCACGGCGAAGTATTTGGTTCACGCTGCCTACGAGGCCGGGGCCAGCGGCACCATCGGGGATCAGCAGGTGGTGCTCTATCGTGTGGACCCCAAGATCAAGGACGACGACGGCCTGGCGCACACCGAAGAGTTCGCACGCTGGGAAGTGCCCGCCGACATGGAGCTGGCGATCACACAGCCGATCTTCTTTGACGGGACCGGCACTCACTGCATCACGATGCTGGAGACGCTGACACGCGAAGTCGTGGGCGGCGTGGAGGTGTTCAGTTTCGGGAAACCTCGATATGCGTTGCGTGGCACGCTGGCGCGTGACGGCAATGGTGATTTGGGTGCCCAGTTTGAATTGGGGCTGCTGGTCTCCACACCCGACGAGCCCTTCACCAGCGTCAACGAGCAATGGCACAACCCTGCCGATTCATCCTACTTTCCAGGGAGCTTGGCCAACGACTTCCACGATGCCGAGAACTACCCGATAGACGAATTCAACACCTTCGCGCGGTCCAACAGCAGCTCGTCGGGGTACTCGCGCACGCGAACCACCGAGCGTGTCGTTCACATCCTGGGGCTGGATATGGCCCCTGATGGGACGGAACTGCTGGTTGAACGCGTCCGCTTTTCCGAATCGCTGAGCTATGCCGAGGAAGTGGAAAAGAGCCAATTCCAGTACACGCACTATTACAACGGCGGCGTGTTTCCGGCGGTGGAGCATTACACCGGCAGTGGATCTTTCAGCAACGTCTACAGCGCCGGCTCCACAAGCAAGACCACCGAGACCATCACGGTCAACGGGCAGGCACTGATGTCGCTTGAACTTGCCAGCGACTTCAACGATGTGACTCGGACTCGCCAATGGGCGTACACATATTCCCAGGCGTATCCCGCGCCAAACCCCCCACCTGCTACGGTGAGCACGACTGAGTCATCAAGCTCCAGCCGGCAAACGGTGAGCCTGAGAGACATCGATGGGCGCTGGAATGCACTGGCGGCAGTGACGGCGCAATACACGCAGCCTTTCAACGGAACCGACCTCGTGCCGTATTCCGTGAGGGTGCAGGCGCGGTGCCAGGATGATCTGTTTGGGCGCGACATTTTCACAGGGCATGTGAGGCTGCCGCCACCGAGCATGAGCACGGACACGATGCACTACCGCAGCATCGCGGTGCGCCGGCCCGGCGAGTTCGTGATTTGCTGTTCGCCAGCAGGCGCGGTGCACCGCGAACCGCCTCTTTCGACGTTCTATGACGAACTGGCCCTGACCGGGACGCCTGACCGCGAACCGCTGATTGCCATGCGGCGCAAGGGCAAGGTCATCACTCCCGGTCCCGACAAATTCACGCTGGGCGACGAGGCCGGTTTCCGGCTCGATCCCGTACACCTTCTCTGAGCACAACCATGGCCGAACTTGCCGGATACGCGTACCTCAGTCGCGCAGAGAGCTATTACTCGCCCCCGGGTGACCCGGAAACCTGGCAGGCCCAGGTGCATGTCTATGAGGTGTATGCCGACGGCTCCACTGTCTACTTGGGTGTGGCGCTCTACAAGGCATCCCAGCAGGATTACCTGGGCCTGCGATTTGGATATCGTCCAGAGCCGGACATCAACAATCCGGCTTACGAGGGGTACTACGACCTTGATCCCGTAGCGCTCCGGCACATCATGCTGCCGCCCGAGCGCGTGCGGTCCTTCTACTACAAGACCAACGAAACGGGCGCTGCGTTGCAGGCGGACCCAGACCAGTACGATCTTGGCGGACTGATCCCGGACCCTTCTACCGAATACATGGTTTGGTGTCATTGGGACGCACCTGATGAAGTGGGCGACTTTCCGCGGCCAGCACGGGTGGCCGTCCTTTTGCCGCTGGTCCCTGGACTCTGGCAGGGCATGGCCGTCACTGAGGACTGGCACCGTGCCGCTTTTGCGTCGGATTACGCAGAAGAGATCCTGAACGAGATCGAGCTCGTTTGCCCCACCCCGGTGCTGGAGATGATGGCCACGGTCGAAGGGCTCGCGCGGTTCGACCTGATCGCACCAATGGCGCGGGCCGAGTTTCATGCTGGGGTGCGTGTCGAGCTGGTGGCGCCTGCCGCGCGCGTGGCGCTGACAGGATCGGATGCCTCGAACCGCATTGAGCTGGTGGCGCCTGCCGCTGTGGCAGCGCTTGAGGGCGGCGCCCAGGTGCAGCTTGTCGCGCCGACTCCCGTCATGAGCCTGCAGGCCACGGTCAGCGAACTCGCGCGTATTGAGCTGGTTTGCCCCGTGCCGCAGGTCCTGCTCGAAGCGACGGTGGAGGGCTTGGCGCAGATCGCGCTCATGGCGCCGGCGGCGCGCGTTGATTTCGTGGGAGGCGCCCGCATCGAGTTGCTGGCCCCGGCCGCCGTTGTGAGCCTGGAGGCCACCACCGAAGGGCTGGCGCAGATCCAGCTGGTGTGCCCCATGCCCGTGGTGCAACTGGAAGCCGATGGCGAGGCCACGGCCAGCTTTGACCTGGTGGCGCCCGCGGCGATTGCTGGCGGCTGGGCCGACATCGTGCTCGTTGCGCCGGTCGCGCGTGCCTTGCTGATGGCCACGGCCGAGGTGCCAATGGTGCACGAGGCATACGCGATCAACCTGCGCACCAGCCTGGAGACCGGCGGCAACGAGGTCACGCGCTACACGGCTTTCCCGTTTACGCGGATCGTGCGCTGGCGCGGCCGCTATGTGGCCATGGCCGCAGACGGGCTGTACTTCCTCGGCGGCGACACGGACGCCGGCCAGCCCATCGCCTGGCATCTGCACACCGGCACAACGGACTTCGGCAGCGCGCAGCGCAAGGCCTGGATCAGCTGCTACGTCGGCGGCCGCATGCCGCCCTGCAGCCGCTTTGTGGTGGTTGCTGGCGAGCGGTGCCAGGAGCGCTATCCCTACGACACCCCGCGCGGCGCCAGCGCCCAGAACTACCGCCAGAAGTTCGGCAGGGGGCTGGATGCCAGGTACTACGCACTGGAGTTGTCCGGCCGCGGCGCGCTGACCATTGATGACCTCGAAGCCGAGGTCGTGAACAAGACACGGAGGATCTGACCATGGCATCGGTAGAGGAAATCATCGACGACCAGCGGGGCTTTGCGGCCGAAGTGCTGGCGGACTCGCGCCAGGCGCTGCAGGACGTGAGCAACATGATCACGGGCATCGGCTACCTGCAGCCTGACCCGCAGTTGGACCCCATCGACCAGCCGCTGGAGCCACCGGTGCTCCAGCCCGTCCCCGAGTTTGCCGGCGTTGATTTCCAGCTGCCCCCGGCCCCGGGCGCCGCGCCGCAGTTCCAGGACATCGGTCCCATCGATATCAGCGGGCTGCCGGTCGCCACGGCGGTGGTGCCGACCATCGTGATGCCCTCTGCGCCGTCTGCCCTGGCAGACTTCTCCATCTCTGCGCCCTCGATCAACACGAGCTATGAGTTCCCGGACCCGCCTGACCAGCTCATCAACCCACTGATACCCGAGCCGCAGATCCAGGACCGGGCAGCACCTGACAAGCCCACCATCGTGCTGCCGGTGTTCGATGCTGCAGCGCCCGTGTTTGACGCCGAGGCGCCCACGGATCTGGCGGTGCAGTTGGAGACCACACAGCGTGGTGCCAGTGCCGCGATGATGTCGGTGCTGGACGGCCAGCTAGACGCCATGCTGGCCAGGTACTGCCCGCGCTACCACTCCAGCATGGAGACGATGGAGCTGCGTCTCTCCCAACTGATGGCTGGCGGCTCTGGCTTCAGCGGCGATGCTGAGCGCGCGGTGATCGAGCGGGCCAAGGATCGCCACCTGGGCGAGTATCGGCGCGTGCGTGATGCGGCCTGGGCCGACGCCGCAGACCGCGGCTATACCCTGCCGCCGGGCGCGCTGATGTCGGCGGCTGCAAAGGCGCGCCAGGCGGCCGCCGACAACCTTGCACGCGCCAATGTCGAATTGGTGGTGAAGCAGGCGGAGATGGAGCAGGCCAACCTGCAGTTCGCCATCAGCACCTCGCTGAACCTGCGCCAGTCCGTGCTCGCTGCAATGCTCAGCTACCACGGCAACCTGGTGCAAATCAACGGGCAGGCGCTGGAGCATGCCAAGGCTGTGGTCGGCATGGTGGTCGAGACCTACAACATTGCTGTCAAGGCCTTCGGCGCCAAGCTGGAAGCCTGGCGTGCGCAGGTCGCGCTGTACGAGGTGCGGCTCAAGGGCGCGATGGCGGCCATCGACCTGTACAAGGCCGAGGTCGATGCGCTGCAGGCGCTGACCCAGGTGGACATGGCCAAGGTCAACGTTTACCGCGCCCGCATGGAGTCGCTGCAGTCCCTGGCGAACGTCTATCGGGCCCGCATCGATGCCATCGTCAGCCGCGCCGGGCTGGAGAAGCTCAAGCTGGAACTGTTCCAGGCCCAGGTGCAGACGCGCGCCACCGAGGTCCAGTCCAAGGCTACCGAGTGGACAGGCTACCGCGCTGCCCTGGAAGGCCAGGAACTGCAGGTGCGCGTGTACGACGCCCAGGTTCGGGCAGACGGCCAGGCCATCCAGACCTATCGCGCCGGCATCGACGCCAAGGTTGAGGTCGTGCGTGCCGCCGCGATCACCAACGACTCCCGGGCCCGGGTGCATGAGATGGCACTGCGCGAGTACGGGCAGATCGTGGCTGCACGTGGCGAGTTGGCGCGCACGCAACTCGAAGGTGATCGCCAGAAGCTCATGGCCTACCAGGCCAGCACGGCCGCCGCCGTCAGCTATGCACAGATGGCCGCCACCTTCTACCGCTCCAAGGCGGATGTGAACGTGAGTTACGCCGATGCACGCATGCGCGCCCAGACCGTGCAGCAGTCGAGCATGCAGAGCATGCAGGCCGCCATCACGCAACTGGCCGCTGCCAACGCCAACACACACAGCCAAGTGGCGGGTCAGGCCATGGCCGGGCTGAACTCCGTGGCCATCAAGAGCAGCGACGGCTGACCGCGCCCCCGGCTAGGGTTCGCCCCCGAGCGCGCCCGCCGGGAAACTGCGGGGCATGACAACCCCGGCCTGCCTCGACTTCACCATTTACCAGGGCGCGACGTTCCGTACCGCCCTGGAGCGCTACAGCGTGGCCTACCCGGTGCGCGAGGAATGCGATGGTTTGGTGAAGGCCTGGAGCGGCGAGCCGGTGCCCGATGCCGACAAGGTGCCAGAGGACTACACCGGCTGCACAGCCCGCATGCAGCTGCGGCGCGAGATCGATGACCCGGAGGTGCTGCTGGAGCTGAGCACGGCCAACGGCGGGATTGAGCTGGACGGCCCCTGGCTGCGCCTGCTGATGACGGCAGAGCAGACCGCAGTCTTTGTGTACGGCCCTGTTGCGCCCGGCTGGACCTCCTGCATCGGCCAGATCGAGATCACGCGCCCGAATGGTGACGTGGAACGGCAGTACGAGTTGCGCTTCGCCCTGTACCCGGAGAGCACCCGGTGACCACCGTCATCTCTTCTGAACCCTCGGCCGCCGTCATCGAGCGGCAGACCTCTGTCGTGGTGACGCGCGAGGGCGGCAAAACCCATGTGGTTCAGCAGCCGGCGCCGCCACAGGTCGTGGTTACCCGAGGCATCCCCGGCCCCGAGGGCAAGCGCGGCCCAGCAGGCCCAGCCGGCGACGCCATCACGGTCAAGGTTGGCCCGCTGCCGATCAGCGGCCACAGCGTGGTGGCCTGCAACGCCCTGGGCGAGCTCATCGCGGCCGACGCGACCAATCCCGCGCACCGTGGCGCCGTCCTCGGCGTGGTGGCCGACGCATACAGCCCCGGCGACGACGCTGTAGTGCAGACCGGCTTTGTGCTGGAACACAGCGGCTGGACCTGGGCGCCAGGCCCGGTGCTGGTCGGGCTGGCCGGCCAACTGGCCCAGGCCCCGCCTGCTGGCGCGCTATTCGCCCAGGTCATCGGCCAGGCGCTGTCCGCCACCCGCATCCTCATCGACATCAACCCACCCATCACCCTTGCTTGAATAGGAGGCCACCATGGCTGCAAAGAAACTTCTCCGCTTCGTCGGCAACGCCATCACCGAGGTGTTTGGCGTGCAGGCATCCACAGGCGCCGCAAATGCTGGCGATATCGTCTCCCTGGACGATTCCGGGCGCTTGGACATGAGCATGATGCCGGTTGGCATGGGTGCTGACACAGCTGTCATTGCCTCCAGCGAGGCTCTCGCAGCAGGCGACTTCGTGAACATCTGGAACAGCACCGGCGCGAAGGTCCGCAAGGCCGATGGCACGGTGGCCGGCAAGGAGGCCCACGGCTTTGTGCTGGCCGCAGTGACCAGCGGAGCGAACGCTACGGTGTATTTCGAGGGCACCAACACCCAGGTGTCTGGTCAGACGGCAGGCCCCGTGTTCCTGCAGACTACGGCCGGCATGGCTGGCGCCACCGCGCCCAGCGCGGCGGGCAACGTGGTGCAGCGCCTGGGCATCGCCATCAGCGCCACGGCCATCAACTTCGAATCCGGCGTCCCGGTGGTGCTCGCGTAAGCCATGGCTCAACGTCGCCCTGTCGTCCTTATCAATGGCGCTCTGCGGGAGCTGCCAGTGGGGGATGTGCTACCCGCGCGAATCTTGGGCCCTGGCCTGAAGACGCCGTTTTTCGAGAGCGGCGTTTGGACCGCGCCACAAGACGGCATCATTGTTGTGCGTGCAATGTCGGCAGGTGGATCGGGCGCACTCACAAATTCCACAGGCACGGCTGGCACCGGCGGCTATTCCGGCGCATGGGGAATGAAGCTGCTGCGCGTTGTGAAGAATGACGTTGTGACGGTCACCATCGGAGCGGGTGGAGCCGCTGTACTTGCGACTGGCAACGGCAATGCAGGGGGCAACACCACAATCACCGTGCAGGGCGTTACGTACACCTTGCCCGGTGGCCCGGCTGGCATCTACTCTGCGTCTGGAGTGCCCAACGTACCTGACGGCGCGGCGCTACCCGCCGGCTGGGACATTGGGGCCGGATGCGTGAAGCCCGGCGCCATTGCATCTGGTCGAACGGGCGGGGCTGGCGTGGACATCCTGCGTCTTGGCAACAATGCAACAACATCGGGTAGCAGCGCATATAGCGGGGGAGGGGGCACGGGAGGGCCATCTCCCGGAACAAGAGGAGGCGGTGCAATGCCCAATGGCGCAGATGCCACGGGTCTGCTTGCGACGAATGCGGGAGCGAATGTCGACGCCAGCGATGGCGGTTGGCTGATCAGTTTTTACGGGGGTAGTGGGGGCGGCACAAGCAACGGCGGTAACGGTGGTGGCGGCGCCGGGAGCACATCAGGTACTGGTGGTTCAGGCGGCAACGGCGGCGGTGGCGGAGGGGGTGGTGCTGCCGGTGGACCGGGGGGGCTGGGAGGCGGCGGCGGAGCGTGCACGTCGCCCAGCGTGTCCGCGCGCGGGGGGAATGGCTACGCCTGCATCGAGTTCATCACAGATTTAGGAGTGTCCTGATGCCTGTGATCGAAATCGTGGACGGTGCGGGCAAAGCCGTGGACCGCATCCTTGCAACCCCAGAGATTGCAGAGCAGCTGCATCCCGGGGCTTGGCGCCTTTCCCCTGAGCCGGCTCCTGATGATGTGGCCAGCCCTACGCACGAGGTGCCCCGCTGGGCCGGCCGCTTGGCGCTCAAACGCCATGTGCTGGAGCAGGGAGACTTGGTGGTGCTGGCCCCTGACGATGCCAGCCCCGAGGGCAACCTGCTGGCGCGTGTGCTGGCGTGGCGCGAGACGCTGCCTGCCGGGGAGCTGCTGGACCGGGTGGATGCCGTGCTCAACGATGCCAAGGACTGGCTGCGCGACAGCGAGACCGTTGCGGCGGTTGCTCAGGTCCTGGGCCTGACAGCAGAGCAGGTGGACTCGCTGTTCGTCTGGGCAGCCGCGCAGCGGGCGTAGGCCCCCGTGTAGGGTTCGCCAGCGCGGCAGGGCCCCGGAATCATCGGGGCTATGAAGAAATACCTCATATCCCTGCTCGCGCTGATGGGCATCCACCAGCACCTGAGCGCAGAGCAGCGGCAGGACATTGCCGGCGCCATCATGCAGGCCACGCCGGGCGCTGCCGCGACCGGGGTGTTCAAGGTCTGGGGCCTGCCGTTGAGCGACTGGCTCGTCGTCGCGTCCCTGGCCTTCATTGCGCTGCAGGCCGGCTATCTGGTCTGGAAGTGGCGCCAGGACTACCAACGGGCCCAGCAGCGGCAGCGCCTCGCGCAGTTGGCCGGCCTGAAGCCGGAGCCCGAAACAGACTGGGGCGCGCCATGAGCACGGCCCGCATGCCAGCCGCAGGCCTGGGCATTGGCGCGGCCATTCTCGCGGCCTGGATTGCCGCAGAAGGCTTCAGCGCGGATCCGATCATCCCGGTGCGCGGCGATGTGCCCACCATCGGCCACGGCGCCACGCGCTACGAGGACGGCACGCGCGTGACCATGGCAGATCCGCCCATCTCCCGGGAGCGGGCCCGCGACCTGGCCGTGAACCTGCTGGAGCAGCAGTACGGGGCCTGTGTGCGCGATTCGCTGGGCGACACGCTGGTGCACCAAGTCGAGTTTGCCCAGGCCGTGGACTTCGCGGGCCAGTACGGCTGCGGGGCCTGGCGTGGCTCCTCGATGCTGGTGCGCACACGAGCTGGAGACTATGCCGGGGCCTGCAATGCCTACTTGGCCTATCGCTACATGACCAGCGCTCAGCCGCTGCAGGGCTACAGCGCCTACCAATGGGACGCGGCCGGCCGGCCGAAGCGCTGGCGCTACGACTGCAGCACGCCCGGCAACAAGGTTTGCCGCGGCGTCTGGACTCGCCAACAGGCGCGGCACGCCGCATGCATGGACGCGCAGCAATGAGCATGCGTGCCATCACCCATCTGGCCGCCGCAGGCCTGGCCGCGATCCTCGCTTGGAGCTACCAGGGCGCTCGCCTGGGTGCCGACTTGGCCGAGGGCCGCGCTGCCGCTGTGAGCGAAAAGCTGGCTGTCAGCACCGCACAGCGCGCGGCCGACGCCCGCGTGCGCAGCGCCGAGCAAGCCATGACCAAGAAATACCAAGGAGCCCTCAATGCCGCACGTGACCGCGAGGCGCTGCTGCGCCGTGATCTTGAACAGCTTCGCACTGTCTCTGACAGCCTGCGCGAGCAATCCGCAGATGCCGCCCGCCGACTTGCCAGCGCTCCCCCCGCTGCCGTCCTTGAGTACGCCACTGCCCTCGGGGTCGTATTTGAAGACTGCCGCGCAGCGTATGGGGACATGGCAGCAAAGGCTGCAGGGCACGCAGCTGATGTCCAAACCCTTGGCGCCGCCTGGCCCGTGATCCCATCCCCGAGCCTGCCGGCCGCAGGCGCCACCGCAGAAAGCAATCCATGAACCAGTTCCGCAAGAAGCCCGTCGTCATCACCGCCATCACCTTCGACCAGCTCGTTGCCCACGGCATCGCCGCCGGCGGCAACGTCGTCAACGGCATGCCCTGGTCGTTCCAGTACAACGGCCACCCGGTCACGCACGAGAACGACGACTGCTACATCATCCCGACGCTGGAAGGCGCCATGAAGATGGGGCGCGACGACATGTTGATCACCGGGGTGAGGGGCGAGATCTACCCGTGCAAGGTGGAGATTTTCCAGGCGACCTACGAGCCGGCGCCTGCACAGGTCCAGCCGGCGGCCAGCGATGTGCCGCCGCACCAGCAGCGTGTGCTGGCGGAACAGACGGAACTGGATGACCGCCTCTCAAAGCTGCAGGCGTTCTTCTCGAACCCCATCTTCTCCGGCCTCCCGGAGGACGAGCAGGATCGCCTGCAGAAACAGGCCGTTGCGATGCAGGCCTATTCCGAAGTGCTGGGCGAGCGCATCGCCGCATTCTGAGCCGTCACGGCCCGACGCCGGCCGGATGCCGGCATCACCACAGAGAGCCACCAATGACAGACGAATCCATCGAAGCCGAGATCCAGGCCAAGGGAAAGACCGCGCCGCGCGTGCGCCGCCATCGGCCGCCGCATCGCGCGCGAGAACGCAGTGCAGAAGATCTGGCCGCTGCTGGGCTTCCGGCTGCGCGACAAGCTGGCGGCAGGCTCCTAAGCCGCAGGCGCCGGGTCAGCCGGCGCTATCGAGACCACCGTTCCGTCGATTGCGACCATTTCGCCTTTCGTCGCGGGGTCAGCTTCGAGTGGCACGCCCCACATCAGGCCCGGGTGCTCGCCCTTATGCATCACATAGTCCAGGTGGTAGAGCTCCTCGGGCGGCAACCTGAACCGCTGCGGGTACTTGTCGCTGCCGTGTGCTTTCCAGTGGCCCATGAAGCCGGCGACGATGCGCTGATGGACGGTGTGCTTTGGGTTTGTGGGATCGATTGCCATGGGCGGCATTGTGCCCCCACTGTTGGTCTTACTCGGCTTGCCGCATCGCCGCTGCCCGCGCGGCCTCAGCAGCCTCTCGGGCCTCTTTCTCGGCTTGGATGACGCGTTGCTGCGGCGTCATTGATGCGCCGTCGTAGCCGCCTGTAGCGCGCTCACCGATCTGTATGTGGGAAATCCGAGACGCTCCGTAGAACAGGGCTGCGGCGATGATCAATAGCGCGATTAATTTCATCCGGGCATTGTGCCGTCACCCTTCCGGGCATCGCTCCATAGCCCAGTCCAGCGCCTCGGCGGCAGTGGGGTGTGGGCCGTCGAATGCCCTGATGCCGCGCTCATCGTCCCAGAGCACCCCTGTCCAGCGGCGAGCGGCAGGGAAGGGCAGGCAGCCATAGTCCACCACGACCGCGTACCAACCCGGCACTGTCGGCACGCCGCCCCAGATGATCGAGTCCATGTGGCTCAGCCAGCGGGCTGCTCCAGTTGCACCGCTCCCTTGCCGACCCAATGCCAGAAGCGGTGGCGCCCGTGGCCATAAATCTGCAGCTCGAATGTGATGCGCACGCGCCCGGCAAGCAGGGTGTTGATCTCGCTGGTGATGTACTGAGGTTGGTCTCTTGTGGGCGGCGGCAGCAGGCGCTGTGCTGCCGACATCTCTTCACCACGCACCTTGGCGATTACGCCGCGCTCAATCGGGTTTTGCATGGTGGGCTCTCAGAAGGGAGCGTTGGACTGGTGCACGGACACGGGGCCGACACCGCTGTAGACCATGTCACCGTCTGAGTCGTAAACCAGAAACCAATCAGGGTGGAGCTGTTCGATGAAATAGTCCTCCGGCTTACCCGGCATGACTTTGACTTCAGGCGTGCCGAACCAGCGCGGCATCGTGAGCAACGTGGGGAATTCCTCGTATGTGAGCAACATGGTGAGCCTCCTGGGTGGGATCAGTAGTCGAACTCGCAGGACCACTCCTGCGCGTGCCATGCGTGGTCACAGTGTTCCAACCCGCTGAACTTCATCTTGCCCGCGCACGCGTAGATCAGCCGCGGCTCGAACAGTTGGTTCTTGCCGTCGTCTCCGAGGATGCGCAGCACGGGAACGGTCCGCTTCTCGCCAGGCACGGGTGCGTGCAGCAGGTCCAGCTCGCCCTTGACGTACTGCAGCGGGCCACGGTGGTAGCTGCGTGCGCCTGCTGTGCGGAGGATGGTGACTTTGACTTTCATGACTGTATAAATATACAGTTATCTGGCTGGGTGAGAAAAGTTAGCATCCACTTATGTGCAATCGATATAACACCCCGCGTGAGATCGAAGTTGAGCGCATGTGGCGGGTCGGCCGGCAGGCGCCACTGCCATGGTGGAAGCCGCACGTCGCGCCGCTGGCCCTGGGGCCGTACATCAAGCCCGGTGGCGAGATTGAGGTCGGGCAGTGGGGCATGATCCCTCGCAGCTCGAAGACGCGGCGCCCGATGACCAGCGACGGCAAGCCTATGTCCACCAACAACGCTCGGCGCGAGACCATTGCAAAGTCCTGGACGTTCGCGCCGGCCTGGCGCGCGGGCCAGCGCTGTTTGATCCCGGTCGAATCTTGGGTAGAGCCCTATTGGGGGCTGGGCTCGCGCAACGTGTGGTGGTCGTTCCGGCGCGCGGACGGGCAGCCGGCGGCGCTGGCGGGCCTGTACAGCGAGTGGACGNAAGCCTATGTCCACCAACAACGCTCGGCGCGAGACCATTGCAAAGTCCTGGACGTTCGCGCCGGCCTGGCGCGCGGGCCAGCGCTGTTTGATCCCGGTCGAATCTTGGGTAGAGCCCTATTGGGGGCTGGGCTCGCGCAACGTGTGGTGGTCGTTCCGGCGCGCGGACGGGCAGCCGGCGGCGCTGGCGGGCCTGTACAGCGAGTGGACGGACCCGCAGACAGGCGAGGTCGTGCCGAACTACACGATGATCACGCAGCCTGCTGATGGGCACCCAGTGCTCTCGCTGATGCACCGGCCCGGCAAGGAAAAGCGGGGCGTAGTAATGCTGGAGCAGCAGGACTGGGACGCCTGGCTGCACGGCACGGCCGCCCAGGCCGACGCGCTGATCAAGCTGCCGCCGCTGGGAGCGTTGCGGAGCGGGGCAGAGAAGCCTGAGGAAGAGGGCCTCCTTCCCTCCGAGCAGCTGCTCGCTTTAAAGGCTGAGGAATAAGCAGAAGCAGAACCCGCTTCCCGCCGAATACGGTGTAGGTTCTGGTGTAGCTTTTGGAGAATATCCTGACAATCAGAGGGAGAAGGCTTCTTCAAGAATGATGATGTTCATTGCCTGTGAATCTCTCATAAGCCTTTGATTTATCTCCGGGTTGCCGCGCAAGAGGTTGTCGGCAAATGTTCTGATCCGCTTTTGCGCTTTGCCCTGGGCATCATCAACGCCTACCTGAACCGGCCTGCCTGACTATTGTGTGACGCTTGCGCAGCCAGGGCCCCGAGGCCCGACGGTCACATTGTCGTTCAACCAGCCCCGGGCTTGAGGCTGAAGGCTTCGGCCCGCGCCAGATCGCGCAGCCGTGGTTACACAAGCCGCGCAGATGCCAGCAAGCCCTGGCAGGTGAAGCCGATCACTGGCACGCTCTGTCGCCCGCGCAGCTGTATCAGCGAATTACACCCTGCAACGCCTTGCGGACCCCTGGTCGGACGGGACTTGGGGGTTGTCACCTGCCGGCGAAGCCGGTGAAGGCCGAGAGTGTGATGGACCGCGCTCAGTCGCACTCAATCATGGTTCCACCCAGTATTCGGCAGCTCCGCCCTTGACTGTCACTGATGAATTGGCCGTTGCGGTTGTAGATTCCGCCATTGCTGTCGTAGCAAAGTGCACCCTTGCAACTGGATAGAGGAACAGGCTGAGCCGCCCGCGGTGTGAAAACCGGCTTCGGTGGTTCCTGCATCAGCGGCGTATTGGAGCCGCATGCAGCATTGACGCTGGTGATTGCTGCATTGGTGCGTATCCGTTTTTCATCCAGGGAAAGGGTGCGAATGCTGGATACGAATTCCAGCTCCTTGCGCGCCTCCTTGCACTGGGAGGATGCGCCGAGCTGCTCCGGTGCAGGAGCATTCGCTTTGCGGGCCTGCTGTTCGATGACGCGCTGCTGGCTCTCGATCTGGCGCTGCTGCATTTCGTTCATCTGGCGCTGCTGCTTTCGCTCATTGGCCTCTGCGGCCTCGGCCCGTTCGCGGTAGATTTCATCGTCCGATTTTTTGCGCTGTATCAGTGCGCCGGATTGGTCGCTGCTGCAGGGGCTGTCTGAAAAAATCAGTTTTCCAGAAACATCCTTGCATTGATAGACCTGGGCGGCGGCAGGTAAAGCCAGAAATGTCGCAACGATTGTCAGAGTCAATAGGCGCATATGCATCTCGGTGAATGAATGGGAGTGATGGTATCCCGGTACGGTGAATCGGTTGAGATTAAGTTATTCCAATAGGCCGCTGCAAGGGATGCAGGGTCGGTATTGCCGCCAGGGGATGGCTGCCTGTGCTCGCTTGCCCGGAGTAAACTCGACCACCGCAGCACTGGCTGCACGATGGGAATGGAGCTTCCCGAAACCGCCCTGCAAGGGGCTGATGGCTCCTGCCTTGGTGGGGCGTGTCCTGCCGGTGGCAGGGCCGTGTCTTGATCCTGCCCGGCGCGCCCGTCCCGGTTGTTTGATGAAAGGACGGTCATGGGTATCTACGGTTTCATTTTGGTGTTCGTGGGCGGCGGCCTCGGCTCCGCGCTACGGCATGGTTCGAACCTGCTTGCACTGCGGCTGGTGGGCAGTGCCTATCCGCTGGGCACCTTGGCGATCAATGTGCTGGGCGCTTTCGTGATGGGGGTGGTGGTGGAGTGGTTTGCGCTCAAGACTTCGCTGCCGCAGAGTGCGAGGCTGTTCATCACCACGGGCATTCTGGGCGGCTTCACCACGTTTTCGACCTACGCGCTGGAGATCGGCATGCTGTACGAGCGCGGCGACTGGCTCGCTTCCGTGCTGTATGCGCTGGGTTCGCTGGTGCTGGGCGTTGCCGCGCTGTTTGCGGGGCTGGGGCTGGTTCGGATGGTGGCCCATTGAGGCACCCTGATTGCGCTATGCTGTGCGCCATGGCCCGCCTGAACGCAACGCAGATTATTCGCACCATCCATTGGATGGTGGGTTAGCCAGCGGCCTTCGGCGCCATGCAACCCGCCCAGAGGAGGCGGGTTTTTTCATTCCGCCTCCAGGGTTTTCACAAGCCTTTCAGGAGATGGATATGCAGGTTTTCGAACCGTCCCGCCATGCGGACGACGCCCAGGCCGTTTCCCGCGCTGCGCGGCCGGCCACGCTGCACATGGTCTGCGGCAAGATCGGCTCGGGCAAGTCGACGCTGGCACGGCAACTGGCGGCGCAGCCCGGCACGGTGCTGGTCAGCGAGGATTCCTGGCTGGCCGGTTTGTATCCTGGCGAGATGCAGTCGGTGGCCGACTATGTGCGCTGCAGCGCGCGGCTCAAGGAATTGATGGGGGCACATGTGCAGGCGCTGCTGGATGCCGGCGTTTCAGTGGTGCTGGACTTTCCTGCCAACACGCTGGAAGGCAGAGGTTGGGCGCGCAGCGTGTTCGAGAGGGTGGGTGCCTCCCACCGCCTGCATTTCCTGGATGTGCCCGATGAGGTCTGCAAGCAGCGCCTGCGTGCGCGCAATGCGGCGGGGGATCATCCCTTTCAGGCCAGCGATGAGCAGTTCGACCTGATCACCAGCTACTTTGTCGCGCCTTGCGCACAGGAGGGCTTCGACGTGGTGCATCACCCGTATGTGCGGGCCTGACTGCAAAGGCCGTGCGGCCGCCGGCTCGCCCACTGGAACGCCTTCTCGATCGCCTACTCAATCCCCGCCAGACCGTGCCTGCACTTGCACCCAATAGCGTGTACGGGTGCTCAACTGCAAGGGGAAGCGGCTGACGAGCGCGGCCAGGGCGCGATCGGTGTCGTCCACGGGAAAGGCGCCCGAGACACGCAGGCCTGCCACCTCGGGCGTGCAGCCCAGGTAGCCGGGCCGGTAGCGGGCGAGGGCGTCGATCAGCTGGCCCAGCGGCATGTCCAGCGCGATCAGTCCGCCTTCGTGCCAGCTGGCGGCAAAGGGATCGGCAGACGCGGGTGGCTGGGCGGCGCTGGCCGAGAAGGCGGCGTGTTGCCCGGCCTGCAGCTCGGTGGGGGTGGCTTCGCTGTCCAGGGGCTGCAGGCGCACGGTCTTTTCCTGCACGTTGACATGGCACAGGCCGTCGTCCGCGACATGGACCGTGAAGCGCGTTCCCAGGGCCAGTACATGGCCTTGCGGGGTTTGCACACTGAAGGGGCGGCCCAGTGCGTCTGGCCCGGTGGCGACGAGGATGCGGCCGCGGTAAAGGCGCAGCAGGCGCTGGCGGTCGTCGAAAGCCACGTCCACGGAGGTGGCTGTATCCAGGGCCACCAGGGAGCCGTCGGGCAGCGTCAGGTCGCGGCGCTCGCCAGTGGCGGTGCGATGAGCTGCCTGCCAGTGCTCGAGCGGCGCGCCTTTCCAGGCGAGCCAGGCCGTGGCACCGCTGCCCAGGCCAAGGGCCACAGCACGCACCGCAGAACGGCGATTGGGGTCGGAGCGGCGGCCCAGCGCCTGGCGCGCCAAGGGTGCGGGCAGATGCGACAGCTGTGCGGTGACGGATTGCACGCGCAGCCAGGCGCGCTGGTGGGCGGGGTCGGCCTCGTGCCAGTCCGTCCATGCCTGCTGCAGGCTTGGCGTCACCGCGGTGCCGCGCAGTTTCACATGCCAGGCAGCGGCCTCATGCAAGGCCCGTCGGTCGTTGCTTTCCAAAGATCCCTCGCCCATGTGGCTATGCCAGGACCAGGCAGCAATGCTCCATCGCCCGGGTCAGGTAGTTGCTGACGGTGCGCCGCGACACGCCCAGGCGCTCGGCGATCTCGGGGTAGCTCAGTTCCTCGAAATGGGACAGGACGAAGGCTTCGCGCACCTTGGGTGCAAGGCCCTGGAGCATGCGGTCCACGTCGAGCAGGGTCTGCTGGACGATGGCCTGCTCCTCGGGCGAAGGCGCCAGCGACTGCGGCAGCTGGGCAAGATAGTCCAGATAGGACTGCTCCAGCGTGCGGCGGCGAAACAGGTCGGTGACCAGGCCGCGGGCGATGGTGGCCAGGTAGCGCCTGGGCTCGCGGATGTCCTGCTGCGGCACTGGCGAGCGCAGCAGGCGCACGAAGGTGTCCTGGGCCAGGTCGGCCGCATCGTCACGGTTGCCCAGGCGCTTGCGCAGCAGGCTTTCCAGCCAGGGATGGTGATTCTGGTAGAGGCTGTGCACGGAGAGGGCTTGTGCGAAAGAAGCGGGGAGGCCGGGCGTAGAAGCCGAGATGGGCAACGTGTCGGTTTCGGTTGCAAAAGATAATAAGAATGCTTATCAATTATCTTTCACGCGGGCTTTACTCCTGAGGACTGGGTATCTTTCTGTTGCATGTGCGCTACAGGGAGATGCTGGCGGAACTTCCACGCCGGCCCTGCGCCGGGCGATTGCGCTGGTAGGCGCTGGGCGGAGCGCCAAAGCTGCGCCGGAAGACGGCGGTGAAGGCGCTGGGACTGTCGTATCCATGGGAGAGCGCCACTTCCAGGACCGAGGCGCCAGCGGCCAGCCGGGGCAGGCTGAGCAGAAGACGGGCCTGGCGGCACCATGCGCCGAAGTTCATGCCGGTCTCGCGCAGGAACAGGCGTGCCAGCGTGCGGGGATGCATGTGCAGCCGCTGTGCCCAACTGGCCAGGCCGGCGTCCTGCGATGGGTCGTCCACAAAGCTGCGGCAGCAGGCGGCCAGGGCGCCATGCCGGGGCATGGGCACGTGCAAGGACAGGGCGCGGGCGCGCTCCATTTCGTCGAGGATCAACTGCATGACACGCTCCTCCCTGCCGCCCAGCGGGTAGTCCATGGGCAGCTCGATGGCCTCCAGCACGAGTTCGCGCAGCAGGGGCGTGACCTGCATCACTCGGCAGTCATGCCACAGGCCGGGCCGCAGCCCCGGCTCCACGAACACGGTGCGCATGGCCACGGGGCCGGCGGCCATGTGGATGGCGTGCAGGGACTGTGGTGGAACCCAGACGGCGCATCCCGGGGGGACGACCCAACTGCCCGAATCCGCGCGGATCAGCATCACTCCCTCGGTGGCATGCAGCAGCTGGCCGCGGCGGTGGGCATGCGGTGCGATGGCAGCGCCGGCCGCCATGTCTGTGGCAAAGGCCACGACCGGGCGGGCCGTGTGCTCGCCGTGCGGGGGCAATGGAGCGGCCGCAGGCACGTCATCCAGGCAAGCGCGTGTGCGGGCATGGGAAAGTGGGCCACTTTGCCGGGTTGTCATTTTCTCGACGATTGTTGTTGCTTCGTAGCAGGAATGCAGATCATGCACTTTCTACGATGACCCACTTTCAATCCGCAGGAAAGTGGCAGGTATGGAGATGATTTCCCTTTCGAGAATGACGGACGTGACAGGAGGCAGGGCATGAACCGCGCACGTCTGGGGCTGCTTACGGGCACGCATGCCATCAACGACCTCTACCAGGGACTGGTTCCTGCGCTGTTGCCCTTCATGGTGCTGGAGCGCGGCTACAGCTATACGGAAGCCAGCGGCCTGATGCTGGCGGCCACGGGCCTGTCGAGCATGGTCCAGCCGCTGTTCGGCCTGTATGCCGACCGGTCGCCACGGCCCTGGATGGTGCCGGCCGGCTTTGTGGTGGCCGCCCTGGGCCTGGCCCTGGTGGGCATGAGCCCGGACTACTGGGTCAGCTGGTTGGCTGCCGTGCTGTGCGGCCTGGGGATCGCGGCCTACCATCCGTCCGCAACGGTGGCGGCCCGCATGGCGGGCGGCGGCTCGCAGAAGGCGATGAGCGTGTTTTCGGTTGGCGGAACGGCGGGGGCATCGTTCGCTCCCATGCTGGCTGCGGCCGTGGTGGGCGCAGGCGCCTTGCACCGCAGCTGGATGCTGGCCCTGCCTGCAGCGGCCATGCTGGTGCTCTGGTATGCCTGTACTTGGCGGGATGGAGCCAAGGACCATTGCGCCACCCGGCGCCTGGCCGTGGCTCAGGGCGAATTGCCCGCCAACCACTGGCGCGCCTTCTTCCTGCTGTGCGGGGTCATCGTCTGCTGGTCGATTCCCTATGTGACGGTGCTGTCCACCCTGCCCATGTTCGTGACGCGCGAGCTGGGCGGCTCGGACTTCATGGGAGCGGCCACGCTGACCTCATTCACAGCCGCTGCGGCGGTGGGCACTTTGCTGGGGGGCACGCTTGCAGATCGCCGGGGGCGCATGCAGGCCATCCGCGCCGGCTACCTGTTGGCATTGCCTGCTCTGGCGGCCCTGGCCCTGGCCTCCACGCCATGGATGGCGCTGGCCTGCACCATGGCCCTGGGCGTGTGCATGTTTCTTCCGTTTGCCGCCCAGGTCACGCTGGCCCAGGACTATCTGCCGCGCAACCAGGCCACGGCCAGCGGGCTGACCCTGGGGCTGGCCATGTCGATAGGCGGCATGGTGGCGCCGTTGTTCGGCATGCTGTCCGATGCGCGCGGACTGCGTTTTTCGTTGAGCGTCGTGCTGTGCATTCTGTGCGTTGCCGCGGCGCAGGCGTGGTGCATGCGCAATCGGCGCAGCGAGGGGAGTGCTGCACCGGCGGCTGTCAGGGCCTGATGCGCAGCCCCTGCCGCTGGGCAAAGCAAGAGACAGGCCCGGGCTCTCGCAGACCGGGTGGACGGGTTGGTCTCAGGGCGACCTCAGGCCGGTGTCTGCGCGCCGTGCGCTTCCATGCGTTCCAGGGCGGCACAGACATCGGCCATGCGGCCCGAGATGAACAGGCATTCGGGCTGCTCCTGCGGCGAGCGCTGGATGATGCGCAGACCCGAAGGCAGGGCCTGATCTGCCGGAAGTGAGGGCAGTTCGGGTTGCAGGGGCAGCAGCAGCTGCGCATCCCTGTGTTCTGGCAGCCGTGCTGACTTGCTGCGCCGCTGCTGGCTGCGGCGGCGTGCCTTGCTGAAGGACAGGATGGTCGCCTGCTCGGATTGCACAGGCGATTCGGGCTGGATGGTGCGCATGGCGGGCTCCATGGCGGCGGCGGGCAGGCGAATGCCCTGTGCCAGGCGCAGGAAGGACAGAGAAGACAGTGTTGGCAGAGCGAATCCCATGTGACGACTCCTGTTGGCGTATTTCAAAGAGGCATGGACACAGGCAGGATTGCGGTTTGCGGGCAAAGCTCCGCCCAGGGCGAAGCTGCAAGGCTTCGCGCCTACCACCTGGGCGGTGCATGAAGTAGGGGGTGGCAACCCGTGCAGGGCTGCCTGTCCGGTTTACATGGACATGCTGTTGCGGATCAGCCCCACGGCCAGGCCTTCAATGGCAAAGGCCTCTTCGGGAGCGACGCGGATCACCGGGTAATCGGGGTTTTCCGGCAGGAGCTCCACGCCCTGCGTGGTGCGGCGCAGGCGCTTGACGGTGACTTCATCTCCCAGGCGTGCCACGACGATCTGCCCGTTGCGGGCTTCATGCGCGGACTGCACGGCCAGCAGATCGCCGTCCATGATGCCCGCGTCGCGCATGGACATGCCGCGCACGCGCAGCAGATAGTCCGGGCGGACCTGGAACAGGCTGGGTTCGACGGAATAGGTCTGGTCGATATGTTCCTGGGCGAGAATGGGCGAGCCCGCCGCGACGCGGCCCACCAGCGGCAGCATCAGCGGCGCCAGGGCCGACAGCGGCAGCCCGAAGCTGGTGCCGCGTGCGGCATTGATGTTGCGCACGGTGTCGGTACGCAGGCGAATGCCGCGGGAGGTGCCGCTGACCAGTTCGATCACGCCTTTGCGGGCCAGGGCCTGCAGGTGTTCCTCTGCTGCGTTGGCGGACTTGAAGCCCAGCGTGTTGGCGATTTCCGCGCGGGTGGGGGGAGCGCCCGTGCGGGAGATGGCGGCCTGGATCAGGTCCAGGATCTGTTGCTGGCGGGCGGTGAGCTTGGGATGGTCGAGCATGGCGTGCGTCCGGTCCTTGAATTCAGATGGCAGGCAGAGAAGTCATCTGATGATTTATACAGTATCTGTATTTTTAACCAGTTTTCCAAGAGGTGCAAGTGGGGCAGTCAAAGTTGGTGATTCTTGGCACGGGCGGCACCATCGCCGGCCGGGCGGATTCGCAGTCGCAGGCAGTGGGATACAAGGCCGGACAGATCACGGTGCAGTCGCTGCTCGATGCCGTGCCGGATCTGGAGCAGCAGGCGCTGGGGCCTGTGCAGACGCAGCAGATCGCGCAGGTGGACAGCAAGGATATGGACTGGCCCGTGTGGCGCGCGTTGCTGCGTGCCTGCACGCAGGCGCTGGAGGATGCGGACACACGCGCCGTGGTGATCACGCATGGAACGGACACGCTGGAAGAGACGGCCTGGCTGCTGCACAGCCTGCTGCCTGCCGCCAAGCCCATAGTGCTCACTTGCGCCATGCGCCCGGCCACGGCCCTGCTGGCCGACGGACCGCAGAATCTGCGCGATGCCGTGACCGTGGCCGCCAGCGGCGGGCGCAGCGGTGTGTGGGTGGTGGCCGGCGGCGAGGTGCATGCGGCGGCCCAGGTGCAAAAGGTCCACCCTTACCGACTGCAGGCCATGCGCTCCATGGAAGGTGGCCCGCAGGCCGTGGTGGAGGAAGGACGCGTGCGCTGGCTGGTGCCTGATGCGCCGGTCACGCCGGTCGCCCCCGTTGCGCGGATGGTGATTTCCGCTCCCGCTCTGTCTGACCTGCTGGCGCTGGATGAGCTGCCCTGGGTCGAGGTGGTGTTCAGCGGTGCCCTGGCGCGTGCCTGCGGCGTGGATGCGCTGGTGGCCGCAGGCGTGCGCGGCATCGTGGTGGCCGGCACGGGCAATGCGACCGTTCACGAAAGCATGGAAGCGGCCTTGCTGCGTGCGCGCGACAAAGGCGTCTGGATCTGGCGGGGCACGCGCTGCGCCGAAGGCCTGCCCGTTGCCTCGGGGCTTGGCACGGACCCCGCAGAGGCCGATCTGGTCCAACTGCCCGTGGCCAAGGCGCGGATTGCCATGATGCTGGCGCTGGCCGCGCAGCCGCGCGACTGATCCTCCGGGCGTCGCCGGCGCTTCAGATGCAGGCGGGCAACAAAAAAGCACCCGGCGGGTGCTTTTCTGGGGTCTGGCGCATGGCCTGCGTCATTCAGCCAGTGCTGCCAGGGCGCGCTGGGTGATGTCTTCCACCGAGCCCAGGCCGCTGATGGCGCGGTACTTGGGGGCTGCTGCGGCTTCCTTCTCGGCCCAGGCGCGGTAGTAGTCCACCAGCGGGCGGGTCTGGCTGCTGTAGACGTCCAGGCGCTTCTTGACCGTTTCTTCCTTGTCGTCCTCGCGCTGCACCAGCGGCTCGCCGGTCACGTCGTCCAGGCCTTCTACCTTGGGCGGGTTGAACGTGACGTGGTAGGTGCGGCCCGAAGCGGGGTGGGAGCGGCGGCCGCTCATGCGCTCGATGATGGCATCGAAGGGCACATCGATCTCGAGCACGTAGTCCAGCTTCACGCCGGCGGCCTTCATGGCGTCGGCCTGGGGAATGGTGCGGGGAAATCCGTCGAACAGGAAGCCGTTGGCGCAATCGGGCTGGGCAATGCGCTCCTTGACCAGATTGATGATCAGGTCGTCGCTGACCAGTTGGCCGGCGTCCATCACGGCCTTGGCCTGCTGGCCCAGGGGCGTGCCGGCCTTGACGGCGGCACGCAGCATGTCACCGGTGGAGATCTGGGGAATGCCGTACTTCTGGCAGATGAAAGCGGCTTGCGTGCCTTTGCCGGCGCCGGGTGCGCCCAACAAAATCAGTTTCATGGAAGTCCTTGAGGAGAGTAGAAATTCTTGTCTGCCGGATCGGCCCACCGGGGCGGACAGTCCATGCGTCATATTTTTGTCGCGGGCAAGGATAGCACGCACAGGGCCAACACTGGCTTACACGCACGGGGCAAAACTGTCGCCTGTGCAATCGCCAAAACCTGCGTTTTGCTGTCCGACAAAACCGCATGGGCGGCGTTGCTGCAAATGGCGATGCCCGGCATCGCCATTTGTGCGTTTTCAGCGGCCGGCCGATTCAGGCCGGCGGGTTGGACAGCTGGGCGCGCACCCGCTCCAGATCCTCGCGCGTGTCCACGCCAGGGCCGGGTGCATGGGGTGTGACATGGACGGCGATGCGGTGGCCGTGCCACAGCGCACGCAACTGCTCCAGGGCCTCCAGTGCCTCGGTGGGTGCCTGGGAAAGCTGGGGGAAGCTGCGCAGGAAGCCGGCGCGATAGCTGTAGATGCCGATGTGGCGCAGCGGTGCGAAGCCGGGGTGGCCCAACGCTGCCGATGCCGTCTCCCACCATGCCTGGTCCGCATGCTCGCGCGCGAAGGGAATGGGCGCACGGCTGAAATAGTGGGCCATGCCCTGGGCATCGCAGACGACCTTGACCACGTTCGGGTTGACGAAGTCGGCAAGGCTGTCAATGGCATGCGCCGCCGTTCCCATGCTGGCCGAAGGTTGCCGGGGCAGCAGGGCGGCCACGGCGTCGATGAGTTCGGGGGCGATCAGCGGCTCGTCGCCCTGGACATTGACCACGATGTCATCGCCATCGAGACCCAGCAGCGCGCAGGCCTCGGCCAGTCGGTCGCTGCCGCTGGCATGGTCGTTGCGCGTGAGCACGGCCGCCACGCCATGCGCGGCACAGGCGGCGAAGATGCTTTCGTCATCGGCTGCGACCACGCACCGTGCGGCGCCGCTGCGGCTGGCGCGCTGTGCCACGCGCACGACCATGGGAAGCCCTGCAATGTCGGCCAGGGGCTTGCCCGGCAGGCGGCTGGAAGACAGGCGGGCGGGAATCAGAACCGTGAAGGGCGCGGAGGACATGGTGCGTGCAGGAGTGAGGCGAAGGCGTGGGGCGGCGCAGGTGATGGGAAAAATCAGTCCTCGATCTCGTCGTCGTCCAGCGTGCGGGCCTCGGTTTCCAGCAGCACGGGAATGCCGTCGCGCACCGGGTAGGCCAGGCGCGCGCTGCGCGAGACCAGTTCCTGGTGCTCGCGGTCAAAGCGCAGCGGGCCTTTGGTGACGGGGCAGACCAGCAGTTCGAGAAGTTTGGCGTCCATGGCGGATCCTGTGTTTTGAAGGGAAAGGGCGGGCCGTGGCAGCCAGCCGAGACGGAGATGATAGTCAGGCGGGGCAGGGGCGCAGTGCCTGCAGCCGCTCATCCAGCAGAGCCCAGAAATCCGCCGGCAGCTGCAATTGCAGCGCAACCGCCCAGGCCTGGGGATGGGTGCGCCACAGCTTGACGGCATCTTTTTCGGTGCAGACCAGCGGGTCTTCGTTGCGCCCCAGGCGCTGGAAGCTCTCAAAATTATAGTGATCCGGCAGCGCCTGGACATGCTCCAGCGTCAGGCCTTGCTCGCGGGTCAGCATGGAGAAAAAGCCTTCGGGCCGGGCCACTGCCGCCACGGCCTCCACGGGCTGCGCACGCAGGGAGGACAGTGCGATGCGCTCGCCTTGGGCATTGACGGCTTCGCTGGACAGCTGGCGCTGTATGGCAAACGCGGGGGCGTCGGTGTCGGGGGCTGCGCCTGCATGCAGCACGGCGGTGACGGGGCGCGGCCAGGGCTCGCGCAGCGGGCCGGCCGGCAGCAGCCAGCCGTTGCCGATGCCGTCGTCATTGAAGACGCACAGCTCGATGTCGCGGGCCAGGGCCAGGTGCTGCAGGCCGTCGTCGCTGATGACCACATCCACCTGCGGGTGGCGGGCGCGCAGGGCCTGGACGGCCTCGATGCGCTTGCGGGCCACGAAGACCGGCACGCCGCTGGCACGCGCCAGCAGCGCGGGTTCATCGCCCACGTCGGCGGGGGCGCTGTCAGGACGGGCTTCGCGGCAGTCGTCCGTGCTGCGGCCATAGCCGCGCGAGACGATGCCGGGACTCCATCCGCCATCGCGCAGATGGCGGGCCAGGGCGAGCGTGACAGGGGTCTTTCCGGCGCCGCCCGCAATCACGTTGCCGACGACGATGACCGGAATGCCGGCCTGGCCCCCACGCCTGAAGCCCAGTGCATATGGCAGCCGATGCAGGGCCAGCAGGGCACGGTACAGCAGGGACAGGGGAAGGAGCGCGCAGGCCAGCGGACCGCGGCGGCGCCAGGCCGCGCGAAGCCCCCGGGCTGCGGGGGCAGGACCAGTCCGGGGCATGGCGGCCTTGCCTTCAGCGCCCGGCGCTGGCCGAGGTCTGCGTGGCGAAGGTGATCTGGGACAGTCCGGCGCGGCGCGAGGCTTCCATCACCGATACCACGGACTGGTGCGGCGCAGTGGCATCGGCGCTGATGATGACCACGCTGTCCTTGCCGGCGACGGCCGCTGCGGCCAGCGCCTGGGTCAGGCCGGTGACGCTGCGGTCTTCCACGGCGGTCTTGTTGATGGCATAGCGGCCATCGGCTGCGATGGCGACGATGATTTCGCGGGGCCGGTCGCGCTGCTGCTCGACGTCGGCCACCGGAAGGGTCAGCTGCAGCTCGGTGAACTTGCTGTAGGTGGTGGACAGCATCAGAAAGATCAGCACCACCAGCAGCACGTCGATGAACGGGATCAGGTTGATCTCGGGCTCGTCACGGCGGCGGGGACGGAAGTTCATGTCAGGTCTCTCGCGTGCTGGTTCACTTGCCGCCGACGCGGGTGAGGTGGCGCACGAACTGTTCGGAAGCCAGCTCCATGCCCAGCAGGTAGCCGTCGACGCGGGCGCGGAAGTAGCGCCAGAAGATCAGGGCCGGAATGGCGACGATCAGGCCGAAGGCCGTGTTGTACAGGGCGATGGAGATGCCGGCCGCCAGCTGGGCGGGGTTGCTGCCGCCGGTGGCCGATGCGCCGCCTTGCGAGCCGAAGATCTCGATCATGCCGATCACCGTGCCCAGCAGGCCCAGCAAAGGGGCGGCAGAGGCGATGGTGGCCAGCGCGCTCAGGTGCTTTTCCAGCGTGTGGGCGGCGGCGCGGCCGGCGCCTTCCATGGACGCGCGCAGCTCTTCCTCGCTGCTGTCCGGATGGGCCTGCAGTGCGCGCAGCCCGCTGGCCAGGACCTCGCCCAGCGTGGAGTTCTGTGCCAGTTGCTGCACGACTTCCTGACTGGGCAGGCCGCGCGAGGACACGGAAATCGCCTCGCCCAACAGGGCAGGCGGCGCAACACGGGCTGTTTTCAGCGCCACGAAGCGTTCAAAGACCAGGGCCAGAGCCAGGATGGAGCAGGCAATCAGTGGCCAGATCGGCCAGCCTGCGGCTTGTATGATCGACAGCAAGTTGTTTTCCCCCCGCGTTTAACTGCAGCCGACGATTATGGCCCAGCCATGTGGCCGGTCCAGGCGTCCCGGCTGCGCGATCGGCCTAAAACTGTGACCGGGCGCAGCATCCAGGCAACGGGCGGTGTCCCGGTTTCCGGCCTCGGGCTTGCTCATATAGCACAATTTTCTGTGGATAACTTTGTTATCAAGCTGCCTGCGCAGATGCGGCGGCGACGGCGAATGACCACTGTGACAAATGTGAATTCTTTGTTTCAGCAAAAAATCTTTTATTAATCAAATGCTTGCGAGGTATTCTTGAGATTGCTTGTGCAAATCATCGCCAAAGTGCCTCTTCAAGGCTGCATCTGCCGGCCTGTGGAGAATGTTGCACTGCATGCTGACCGGGAGCCCGCATGAGCGGTGCATTTGGCGCAATGAATCCAGCAGCGGCGCCGCTGGTCTGGGAAGTCGGCGCGCTGTGCCGCGCCGTGAGCGATGCCTTGCAGGCGCGCTTCAATCCGGTGGCGGTGCGCGGCGAGATCAGCGGCTTCTCGCGTGCGGCCAGCGGCCATTGCTACTTCAGCATCAAGGACGCCGGCGGGCAGATCCGCTGCGCCATGTTCCGGCGCGCGGCCCAGCTCATGGACTTTTCGCCGCGCGATGGCGAGCTGGTCGAGTTGCGGGGCCGGCTGGGTGTCTACGAGCAGCGCGGTGATCTGCAACTGGTCGTCGAAAGCATGCAGCGTGCAGGCCAGGGCGCACTGTTCGAGCAGTTCCTGCGGCTGAAGGCGCAGCTGGAGGCCGAAGGCCTCTTCGATGCGGCGCGCAAGCGCAGCCTGCCGCCGCTGCCGCGCGGCATTGGCGTGGTGACTTCGCCGGGGGCTGCCGCGCTGCACGACGTGATCACCGCGCTGCGCCGCCGCGTGCCCCACATCCCCGTAGTGCTGGTGCCGGCCCTGGTGCAGGGCGCGCAGGCACCGGCCTCGCTGATCGACGCGCTGCGAAGGCTTTATGGGCTGGCGCAGGAAGGCGCGGGATCGGTGGCCGGCGCGCCGCACATCGACACCATCTTGCTGGTGCGCGGCGGCGGCTCCATCGAAGACCTCTGGGCCTTCAATGACGAGCGCCTGGCCCGCACCATCGTGCAAAGCCCGGTGCCGCTGATCAGCGGCGTGGGGCACGAGACCGACTTCACCATTGCCGACTTCTGCGCCGACCTGCGCGCGCCCACGCCCACGGCGGCGGCAGAGTTGGTGAGCCAGCCGCGCGAAGTCTGGCTGGGTGCGCTGCAGCTCATGCAGGGCCGGCTGGAGGACGGGGTGCAACGGCTGCTGGACCGCCAGCAGCAGCGCCTTGACCTGGCGTCGCAGCGCCTGGGCCGGCCCAGCGAACAGCTGGCGCGCAGCCGGCTGCAGCTCAGCCGGCAGGCGCAGCGCCTGCGCCATGCCATGCAGTTGAGGCTGCAGCGCATGGACCACGCGGGGCAGGGCCTGCAGGCGCAGCTGCCTGCGGGCATGCGCCGCGGCCTGGACAGGCGCGCGGACCACCTGGCGCGCATGGAGCTTCGCCTGCAACTGCTGGACCCGCGCCTGGTGCTGCAGCGCGGCTATGCCCTGCTCACCGATACCGAGGGCCATCCCGTGACCGAGGCGCGCCGTGCGCCACCGGGCACGGCGCTGCAGGCGCAACTGGCGGACGGCAGCCTGGACCTGGTGGTGACGCAGCCGCGCCTGCTCTGAACTGCGGCCCGTTGTGTGCAGCGTTCGGCGTGCAGGGAGTGGCGGGCGGCAGGCGGTATCCGTGTAGGCCGATTGGCCGGATTGCGGTCAATTCACATCCACCCTCGCGGCAGCGGGCCAAGATGGCCGATTTGGAGCGCGCTTTCGCCGCAGGGTCACGAACTTGTTCCTACAATGCCCGTTCGGGTGCGTGAGGGCCAGGGCTCGCAGCAATGCGCGCAATGCAGGCCCCGCGCGACGGTCACGGCAGGCGCTGCAGGCGCTCTGCGCAACAGGTGCTGGCCCGTCCTAAAAGATTTCAACCACGAAGGAAACACCATGGAACATACCTTGCCCCCTCTGCCCTATGCGATTGACGCGCTGGCGCCCCACTACAGCCAGGAAACGCTGGAGTACCACCATGGCAAGCACCACAACGCCTATGTGGTGAACCTGAACAATCTGCAAAAGGGCACCGAATTCGAAAGCATGACCCTGGAAGAGATCGTCAAGAAGTCTTCCGGCGGCATCTACAACAACGCAGCCCAGATCTGGAACCACACCTTCTTCTGGAACTGCATGGCCCCCAACGGTGGCGGCGAGCCCACCGGCGCCCTGGCTGACGCCATCAACAAGAAGTGGGGCAGCTATGCCGCCTTCAAGGAAGCCTTCGTGAAGTCGGCCGTGGGCAACTTCGGCTCCGGCTGGACCTGGCTGGTGAAGAAGGCCGATGGCTCGGTGGACATCGTCAACACCGGCGCCGCCGGCACGCCCCTGACCACGCAAGACAAGGCCCTGCTGACCGTGGACGTCTGGGAACACGCCTACTACATCGACTACCGCAACCTGCGTCCCAAGTTCGTCGAGACCTTCCTCGACAAGCTGGTGAACTGGAAGTTTGCCGAGCAGAACTTCGCCTGATCGAAGCACCTGCCAGCAATGTGCACGCGCAACGTGCACGCAGCGCCCAAAAAGCCCCGAAAGGGGCTTTTTGGCTTTCTGGCTGAGGCCGGGGGGCCGCCGTTCAGCGGCGCTGACCGCGCAGCCGCCACCCCGTCCACAGCGCCGTGCACACCAGCAGCAGCGTGGCGCCGGCGATCACGGCGCTGAAACCCTGGCCGAAGGCCGTGCGTGCCAGTTCGGTCAACTGGTGCGCGGCCTGAGGCCTCAGCTGTTCGGCGGCCAGCAGGGCTTCGTCCAGGCTGTCGCGCACGGAATCGGGCAGGGCCAGGCCCAGCCCCTCAGGCAGGCGCAAAGAGCCTGCGTACACGGCCGACAGCAGGCTGCCCATCAGCGTCACGCCCAGGGCGCCGCCCAGCTCGTATGACACCTCCTCGACCGAAGCCGCCATGCCTGCACGGTCTGCGGGAGCGCTTTGCATGATGGTGCTCGACGCCGTGGTCATGGCCGCGCCTATGCCCAGGCCCAGCAGGGCCAGCGCCCCCGCCTGCGGCCACCAGCCCATGTCATGGACCAGCAGGTAGCCGCCCATGCCCAGGCCCGACAGCAACAGGGAGGCCGGCAGCATGCGGGCCCCACCCAGTCGCGGCAGCCAGTGGCCTGCGACGGGGCCGGCCACAAAGGCGGCCAGCGGCAGCGGCAGCACGGCCAGGCCCGCCTGCAGCGGAGACAGGCCCTGCACCAACTGCAGGCGCTGGCTGAAGACCAGTTCCATGCCGATCAGCGCTGCCGCAGCCACCAGGGCCGAGGCCACGGCCGTGGCAAAGGCCGGGTTGCGGAACAGGGCGAAGTCCAGCAGCGGGTCGCTGCTGCGCCGCTGGCGCCGCACGAACAGGGCAAGAAAGCCCAGGCCCAGCACCAGGGTCACGGCGGCCAGGGCCCAGTCGGGCGATTGCTTGCCAGCCTCCTTGATCGCGTAGGTGCTTGCCACCAGGCCTGCCATGACCTGCAGCGAGCCCACAAAGTCCCAGGGCCGCTGCGAGGTGGCGCCGCCTGCGGGAATCAGCCACCAGGCCAGGGGCAGGGCCAGCAGCACGATGGGCACATTGATCAGGAACACCGAGCCCCACCAGAAATACTCCAGCAGCAGCCCGCCCACCACGGGACCGAAGGCCGCACCGCCCGATGCCACCGAGGCCCAGATGCCGATGGCCAGCGCGCGCTCGCGCTCATCGGCAAAGCTCAGGCGGATCAGGGACAGCGTGGCCGGCATCATCATGGCCGCGCCCACGCCCAGCAGCGCGCGCGCCGCAATCAGCAGGGCGGGCGAGGGCGCAAAGGCCGCGCACAGCGATGCCAGGCCGAACACGCACAGCCCGGCCATGAACAGCCGCTTGTGGCCGAGCCTGTCGCCCAGCGTGCCCATGCCCAGCAGCAGGCCGGAAACCACCAGGGCATAGATATTGACGATCCACAGCTTGGCGGAGGCCGTGGCCGCCAGGTCATGCGTGAGGCGCGGCAGTGCCGTGTAGAGCACCGTCATGTCGATGACGATGAGCAGCAGCGCCACCGAGACGATGGCCAGCACCAGCCAGCGGCGCGGGTCGGCCGCCAGAGATTTGGAGGGATGCCCCGCAGCGAGGACCCGGGTTTGCGTCGTGAACGCCATAAAGCACCTGTTTGCCCCTGGCCTTGTGGGCCGGAGCTTCCTTTGGATGAAAGCCGCAGTTTCCATCAATAAAATGCTTTATCAAAGTTTGATTCAATCCATAAAATTGATGGATGGAATGGACACTGGACAGACTGAGGCATTTCGTGGCGGTGGCCGAGGCCGGCACCATGACCGAGGCTGCGCGCCGCCTGGGCCGTGCGCAATCGGCCGTGAGCACGGCCATCGGCCTGCTGGAGGCCGATCTGGGGCTGGAGCTGTTCGACCGTGTGGGACGCCATGTGCGGCTCACGGCCGCAGGCGAGGTCATGCTGCTGGAGGCCCGGTCCCTGCTGCACCAGGCCCAGGCCATGGACCACCGCGCACGCGCCCTGGCCGCAGGCGGCCAGGCGCGCCTGGCCGTTGCGCTGGACGAGGCATTGCCCTATGTGCCGCTGGCCCAGCTGTTCAAGGAGCTGGCGGCACGCTTTCCGGCCATGGAGCTGACCGTGCTGAACGGCACGGCCTCCGAAGTGGCCGAGCATGTGGCGGCGCAGCGTGCCCAGGTCGCCTTCCAGTTCGACCGAGCGCCTGCGCCGGCCACCTGTGCCCAGCGCCATATCGGCAGCGTGCCGCAGACCATTTGCGTGGCCAAGGGCCATGTGCTCGATGGCGCAGAGCCCTTGACGCGCAGGCAGCTGGCCGCGCACCGCCAGTTGCTGATGCACATCGAGGGCGTGGAGGACACCGTGCTCAGTCCCGCCGTCTGGCGCTCCAACAGCTTCTATGTGATTGCCGACATGGTGGCCGACGGCCTGGGCTGGGCCATCCTGCCGGTCAATATTGCCGAGTTCGGCGATCTGCGCCCGCATCTGCGGCAACGCGCCTGCGAGGGGCTGGCGCTGCCGCCGCTGACCGTGCGCATGCTCTGGCTGGAAGGGCTGGCGCCCGGGGTCGAAGCGCTGTGGATGCGCCAGCGCCTGGCCGAGCTGCTGGCCTTGATGGCCACGGCCTGAGCGGTCTGGGCTGGCGCGGGCGTTGGGGCCGTGTTCAGGTGCAGGCAGCGGCTGCGTCTTCGGCAGGAGGGCTCTCTTTCGCTCGTGCCTGGCGTGCGGCCAGCACGCCCAGGGCCCACATGACAGCACCGGCCAGCAGCGCCACCACGAAGGAGATGCGCGCGCCCCACAGGTCGGTGGCCCAGCCGGCGGCGGCCGCGCCCAGGGCCACGCCCATGGCAATGCCGGTCAGCAGCCAGGTCATGCCCTCCGTCAGGCGCTGGGGCGGCACCTGCTGCTCCACCAGGCCCATGGCCACGGTGATGGTCGGGCCGAAGGTAATGCCGGCCAGCAGCACGGCCAGGGTCAGCGTGAACACATTGGTGGCCAGCAGCAGGGGCACGGCCGTGATGCAGACCGAGGCGCCCACCCAGGCGATCTGGCGGTGCAGCGGCGCCTTCAGGCGCAGCGTGCCGAACACCAGTCCCATCACGCAGGAGCCCAACGCATAGAACGAGAGCACGATGCTGGCCGCCGCCGGCTGGCCCTGCTGCGTGGCAAAGGCCACGCTGGCCACGTCGATGGTGCCCACGATGATGCCCTGGGCCAGCATGAACAGCGCCAGCGTGCGCACCACGGGATGGCGGGCCAGCGACTGCTGGCGCGTGCGCTGCTGCGATGTGTCCACGGGTGGCTCTGTACGGCGCTGGGCTACGAACAGCGCCACGCCCACCAGCAGCAGCAAGGAGGCGGCCAGCGGCCCGGCCTCGGGGAACAGCACCATGCTCAGGCCGACCGACAGGGGCGGGCCGACGATGAAGCAGACATCGTCCAGCACGGCCTCCAGCGCATAGGCCGTCTGCAGTTGTGGCGTGCCGCGCAGCAGCACGGTCCAGCGCGCACGCACCATGGCCGGCATGCTGGGCAGGGCACCCACCAGCGCTGCCAGCACCAGCAGCAGCCACTCCGGTCCCTGCCAATGCGCGCACGCCAGCAGCGCAAACATGGCGGCAGCACTCACGGCCGCTGCCCAGGGCAGGACCTTGCGCTGGCCATGGCGGTCCACCAGGGCCGAGATGCGGGGCGCCAGCACCGCGATGGACAGCGCAAAGCAGGCAGCGACCGCGCCGGCCAGCGTGTATGCGCCGCGCTGCTGGGACAGCATGGTGATCAGGCCGATACCCGTCATGGAAAGGGGCAGGCGGGCCAGGAGACCGGCCAGCACAAAGGCGGCCGTGCCGGGCCGGGAGAACAGCTGGCGGTAGGCGTGGAACATGGAAACCTCGGAAGACGGACAGGCCGCTGCAATCACATACGCGGCGTATGTCAGCGATTCTACGGGTTGCCCATGACGCGCCGTATCATTGGCATACGTTTTGTATGTGAATGGAGTGCGCCATGCGCAAAAGCCGGGCCAGCATGATCGAGGAGACACGCGCCAAGCTCATCGAGGCTGCGCGCGAGGCCTTTGGCAGCCAGGGCTATGCCCAGGCCTCCATGGACGAACTGACGGCCAAGGCCGGCCTGACGCGCGGCGCGCTGTACCACCATTTCGGCGGCAAGCCGGGCCTGCTGGCCGCCGTGGTGGCGCAGATGGATGCCGAGATGGACGCACGCCTTGAGCAGGTGCTGGCCGACCATGCAGATCCCTGGGAGGGGTTCCTGGCCTACTGCCGTGCCTACCTGGCCATGGCGCAGGAGGGCGAGATACGCCGCATCGTGCTGCAGGATGCGCGCGCCGTGCTGACGGGCACGGACCAGGGCGAGCAGCACCGTGCCTGCATCGCCTTCGTGGCCGGCTACCTGGAGCAGCTCATGGAGCGCGGCGTGATCGTGCGGGCCAATCCGCTGGCCATGTCGCGCCTGCTCAATGGCTGCCTGGTGGAGTCGGCATTCTGGATTGCCGAGGAAGGGGCGCCCCCCGAACGCCTGCCGCAGGCGCTGCAGGCGCTGGAGCTGACGCTCAAGGGGTGGAAGGCGCCTGCGAGGGGCTGACCGCCCTCGCTCGTGCTTCACTCGTACTTCTTTTCCAGCGCATCCCAGAACGGCTTGTTGACCAGGCGCTGGCGCTCGGCAAAGGGGGCGACCACGGCGGGGTTCTCGTCCACCCTGCGCTCGTTGCGCAGCTGGCCCAGCGCCTTTTGCATGCCGGCCACGGCGCCTTGCAGCGCGGCATTGGCATACAGCACCAGGCCATAGCCCAGGTCTGCCAGTTCGCCCGCGTCGGTGATGGGCGTCTTGCCTCCGATCACCATGTTCATCAGCTGCGGCGTGGACAGGCGCTGGGGCAGGGCGCGGATTTCTTCGGCCTGGGTCACGGCCTCCACGAAGAGGATGTCGGCTCCCGCCTCGGCAAAGCGCTGGGCGCGCTCGACGGCAGCCTCGAAGCCCTGCGTGGCGCAGGCATCGGTGCGCGCCATGATCAGCGTGCCCTGGTCGCGGCGCGCGTCCACGGCGGCCTTGATCTTGCCCAGCATTTCCTCGGTGGAAATCACTTCCTTGCCATTGAAATGGCCGCAGCGCTTGGGGCTGATCTGGTCCTCGATCTGGATGCAGTCGGCGCCCGCGCGCTCCAGCGTGCGCACCGCATGGTAGGTGTTGAGCGCGTTGCCGAAGCCGGTGTCGGCATCGACGATCAGCGGCAGATCCACCGCGTCGCGGATGCGGGCCGTGTGGTCGGCGATGTCGGTCAGGCCCATGAAGGCCTGGTCGGGCAGGCCGAACCACATATTGGTCACGCCGGCGCCGGTCACATAGATGGCCTCGAAGCCGAGATCGGCCACGACGCGCGCGGACAGTGCGTTGAATGCGCCGGGCACGAGCACGCCGCGGCGCGCTTCGGCCAGGGCCTTGAGTTGTTGCTTGGTGTTCATGGATGGTTCTGTCGAATGGGAAAAAGCGATGCGCGGGCTGGCGCTCAGTCCAGCGTGATGTTGGCGTTCTTGATCACCGGGCCCCACTTGGCGCGCTCGGCCTCGATGAACTTTCCGTAGGCCTGGGGCGTGCCGCCCATGACCATGCCGCCCGTGTTCTCCATCATGGCGCGCACCTCCGCGTCCTTGAGGGCCTCGTTCACGGCCTTGTTCAGGCGCTCGATCACGGCCGGCGGCGTGCTGGCCGGCGCGATCATGCCCAGCCAGTTGTACGACTCGAAGCCCTTGATGCCCGCCTCATCCAGCGTGGGCACGCCGGGCAGCACTTTCAGGCGCTGCTTGCTGGACACGGCCAGGGCCTTGACCTTGTCGCCCTGGATGGCGGGCAGGGCCGCATAGCCCATCTCGAACATGAAGGCCAGGTGGCCGCCCATCAGGTCGGTGGCTGCCAGCGCGCCGCCCTTGTAGGGCACATGGACCATGTCCGTGCGCGTCTGGAAGGCCAGCAGCTCGCCCGACAGGTGGTGGGCACCGCCCACGCCCGACGATCCATAGGTCAGCGTGCCGGGCTTGGCCTTGGCTGCCGCGACCAGTTCGGCCACGGTCTTGAACGGCTGGTTGGGCGCCGTGGTCAGGATCAGCGGCGCCTCTTCGATCAGGATGATGGGCTGCAGGTCGCGTGCGGCGTTGTAGGGCAGCTTTTTCATCAGCATGGGATTGGTCACCAGCGGACCCGGCGAGCCGAAACCGAAGGTATGGCCGTCCGTGGCCTTGGCGATGGCATCCGTGCCCGTCACGCCGCCCGCGCCGCCGCGGTTGTCGATCACGATGGGCTGGCCCAGGCTCTGGCCTATCTTGTCGGCGATCTTGCGGGCCCGTGTATCGGCAAAGCCGCCGGCCGCATAGGGCACGATGAACTTGATGGGGCGCGAGGGCCAGGCATCTGCGCCCTGGGCCACGGCGGTGGCGGGGGCAGCGAGCAGGGCGGCAGCGGCGGCGATGGCGCTGAGGGCCAGGCCCATGCCCAGGCGGAGGGTGTTGCGGCGGGTATTCATGGTGTCTTGTCTCGGTTGGGATCGGTGGTGATGGCGCAAGCGGTTCACTTTTCCTGCATGTTCGCGGCCTTGACGATCTCGCCCAGGCGCTTGCGTTCGGCGTCTGTGAACTTCACGAACTCGGCGCGCGTGCCTCCGATGGGTTCGATGCCCAGGCCCTTGAGCTTTTCCACGGTGGCGGGCTCCTTCATGGCCTTGTCCACGGCGGCGGCCAGCTTGTCCAGGATGGCGGGCGGCGTCCCCTTGGGCGCATGGATGCCGGCCCAGTGCGCGATCTGCAGCTCGGCAAAGCCCTGCTCCACGGCGGTGGACAGCTGCGGATAGGCCGAGATGCGCTGCGTCCAGGTGGTGGCCAGGGCCTTGAACTTGCCTTCGTTGAGGATGTGGGGCAGGGCGATGATGCTGGCCTCCGACGTGCCCTCCACCTGCCCGCCCAGCACGGCCGTCGTGCTCTCCGACCCGCTCTTGTAGGGCACGGGCTGCAGCTGGGCGCCGTACTTCACGTTCAGCATCTCGGCCACGAAATGCGGCGTGCTGCCCGTGCCGGCCGTGGCGAAGTTGAAGCCCTGGCCCTTCTTCGATGCCTCGACGAAATCGCGCAGGTTCTGGTAGGGCGCGTTCTTGGGAACCACGATCACGGACGGCGCCAGGCCGATCATGGCCACCGGAACCAGCGCATCGTCTTTGAACGGCATGGTCTTCTTGATCATGCTGTTGGAGATCACGCCGGCCGCGCTCACCAGCAGGGTGTAGCCGTCGGGCTGCGCCTTGGCCACGATGTCGGCGCCCACCGTGCCTCCCGCACCCGCGCGGTTGTCGACCACCACGGGCTGGCCCAGGATCCTGGACGCGCCTTCGGCAGCCGATCGTGCCATCAGGTCATTGGCGCCGCCTGCCGAGAACGGCACCACCAGGCGAATGGGGCGGGTGGGCCAGGCATCGGCGGCGCCGGCAGCCCGTGCAGCGAAGGAGCAGGTCACGCCGGCCAGCGGCAGCGCGGCGGCAAGCAGGGTGGCCAGGGCGGTGCGGCGGGGCAGGCGGGATGGCTGGTTCATGGGGTCTCCTGGAAATGCTTGAAATGATTGAAACGCCTGGCCTGTTTGCAAGTGGCATGCCACCGGATCAAAGGGTAAACCCTTGATATCGCAAGTTGTTGATGTGAATGGGTTTTGTGATTCTTGAAAAGTCTGCTCTGCAGGCATTCACCGATTCGCCCGGTGCGGTGTTGCATGAATGAAATAATCGGTTGCATGAATGAATCAGTTGTGCCTTCCACGCATGCCACCCCTGCCGGCCCCCGCGCAGCCTGGCCGCGCGTCGTCACCGTGGGCCGCCACCGCATCGGCCGCGTGCTGGAGCGCATGTCGCTGGCCGTGGGCGACCAGGTGCGCGTGGAGCATGTCAGCGCGGCCTTTGACGATGCCGTGCAGGCCGTGCGTGCGCTGCAGGCGGTCGAGCCCATAGACGCCCTGGTGGCCGCAGGGGCCAGCGGCGCCTGGGTGCGCGAGCGGGTCGATATCCCCGTCGTCATGATCGAGGTGCGCGGGTTCGATCTGCTGCAGGCGCTGGCCAGCGCACGTGCACTGGCACAGTCCGGCGGCACGCCGCGCATCGGGCTGGTGTCGTTCGACCATCCCTCGCCGCATCTGGCCCAGTTCGACGCGCTGTTCGGCGCCGGCATTGCGCAGTTCAGCTACCACGGACCCGAAGATGCCCAGGCCTGCGTGCGTGCGCTGCAGGCCGCCGGCGTGGGCGCCGTCGTCGCGCCCGGCCTGGTGGCCGACCTGGCCGAGCAGGCCGGCATTCCCAGCGTGCTGCTGTACTCCGATGGCGCCGTGCTGCAGGCCCTGCGTGACGCCGTGCTGCTGGCCCGCCACCGCCATGCCGAGCGCGCCCGCCACCAGCGGCTGGAAACCGTGCTCGGCCAGTTGCAGGACGGCGTGGTCGCCGTGGACACGCAAGGCCGCATCCAGGCCCTGAACCCCACCATGGCCGCGCTGCTGGGCGCGCCCGCCAATGCGCTGCATGGCCGGCTGCTGGACGAGGTGGCACCCGCGCTGGCACTGGCACAGGCGCTGCAGTCGCAGTCCCTGGAGCCCGAAGGCAGTGAAGACGTGGTCCAGCTGGCCATGCGCACCCTGGTCGTGCGGCGTGCGCCCATCGTGGAAAACGGCCAGCTCACGGGCGCCTTGCTGGTCTGCCGCGACCCGGCCACCATCCAGCGTGCCGACCGCCACCTGCGCGCCAACCGCAGCCTGCGCGGCGCGGGCGTGCGCTGGCGCATCGAAGACTACGCGGGCGACAGCGAACCCGCCCAGCGCGTGCGCCGCCTGGCGCGCCAGTTCGCGGCCAGCGATGCCACCGTGCTCATCCAGGGCGACAGCGGCACGGGCAAGGAGTTGCTGGCCCAGGGCATGCACCGCGCCAGCCGGCGCGCGGCCCAGCCCTTCCTGGCGGTGAACTGCGCGGCCCTGGGGGAAAGCCTGCTGGAGAGCGAACTCTTCGGCTACGACGAAGGCGCTTTCACCGGCGCGCGGCGCGGCGGCAAGACCGGGCTGATCGAGGCGGCCCATACGGGCACCTTGTTCCTGGACGAGATCGGCGACATGCCGCTGGCCCTGCAGTCCCGCCTGCTGCGCGTGCTGCAGGAGCGCGAAGTGCTGCGCGTGGGCTCCACCACGCCCGTGCCGGTGGACCTGCGCGTCATCGCCGCCACGCACGCCGATCTGGCGGCCCTGGTCGAGTGCGGTGAATTCCGGCGTGACCTGTTCTACCGCCTGGCCGTGCTGCGCCTGTACATGCCCGGACTGCACGAACGCGGCCCGGCCGATGTCCAGGCCCTGGCCCGCGCCATGCTGGCGCGGCGCCTGCGCACGCAGTCGCTGCAGGCGGAAGGGCCATCGCTGGAGCCCTTGCTGGCGGCCTTGCTGGAGCTGGCATCCGGCCACCGCTGGCCCGGCAATGCGCGAGAGCTGGACAACTGGGTGGAACGCCTGCTGGCCTGCCGCCACGACCTGCGCGACAGCGCGGGCCGCGTGGACATGGGCCGCTTGCGGGAGCTGTTTCCTGAATGCGGCGGGGCTGGGCAGGGTACCGTTCAGGCCCTGCCAGCGCAGCAGCGGCAACTGCAACTGCGCGAGGCCCGGCGCGATGCCGAGCGCCAGCGCATGCGCGAAGTGCTGGAGCAGGTACAGGGCGACCAGCGCCGCGCCTGCGAGATCCTGGGCATCAGCCGGGCCACGTTGTGGCGCAGGCTCAAGGCGCCGGACTGATCAGGGTGCATGGCCACCCAGCCGCTCGGCCAGGAAATCCATCAGTACGCGCAGCTTCAGTGGCAGATGTCTGGTGGGCGGGTGAAGAATCCACAGCTGGCCGCTGTAGTTGGGCAGGAAGCTCCAGTCCGGCAGCACCTGCACGATGCGCCCGTCCGCCAGGGCCTGCCGTGCCGTGAAGCGGGGCAGGCTGGCGATGCCGATGTGCTGCAGCACGGCGTCCAGCCGCACACCGGTGTGGTTGGCCGCATAGCGCCCGCGCACGGCCACGGTGACGGTCTTGCCGTGGCCGCGCAGCTTCCAGTGCGCGTCGCCGGGCTCCTCCCCCAGGTAGATGCAGCTGTGGGCCTTGAGGTCCAGCGGATGCGCGGGCGTGCCGTGCCGGGCCAGGTACTGGGGCGAGGCGCACAGCAGATGGTCGATGTCCATCAGATGGCGGCCCATGAGGCCTGGCGGCGGGTGGTTGGTGATGCGTATGGCCAGGTCCACGGGGTCATCGATCAGGTCCATGTAGCGGTCTTCCAGCCGCATTTGCACGTCGACCTCGGGATACAGGGCCAGGAAATCGGGCATGTGGGGGTGGACCACGGTACGGCCCACGGCCTTGGGCACGCTGATGCGCACCAGGCCGCGCGGCTGCGCGTCCTGAAGCAGGGATGCAGCCATGACGGCCTGCGCGGCGCCCACCATGTCCAGGCAGCGCGCATGCACTTCGCGGCCGGCCTCGCTCAGGCGCAGCTTGCGCGTGGTGCGTTCCAGCAGGCGCAGGCCCAGCGCCTTTTCCAGCCGCGCCACGCCCCGGCTGGTGGCCGATGGCGTGCTGCCCAGCTGGCGCGCGGCCTTGGAGAAGCTGCCCGTGTCCACCACCTTGACGAAGATGGCCATTTCTCCGAACAGGGGCAGGGCTTGATTTGTGCTCATGGCGCAAAGAATATTTGGAATACCGGAGGATTATCGCGATGGCAGCCCGGTTCTACACTGCCGCTCCATGCCTTTGCACACCTCCACTCCCCTCATCGAATCCCATGCCCTGGGGCAGGCCAGCGGCCAGAACATCTGGCTCAAGCTGGACGCGCTGCAGCCTTGCGGATCATTCAAGCTGCGCGGCATAGGCCATGCCTGCGAGACCCTGGCGGGCCAGGGCAAGAAGCGCTTTGTGGCCTCGTCGGGCGGCAATGCCGGCATTGCCGTGGCCTATGCGGGACGGCAGCTGTCGATGCCCGTCACCGTGGTCGTTCCCCAGACCACGACCGAGCATGCACGGGCATTGATCCGCGCCCAGGGCGCCGAGCTGATCGTGCATGGCGCCGTCTGGGACGAGGCCAATGCGCTGGCCCAGTCCCTGCTGGGTGCCGACGATGCCTTTGTCCACCCGTTTGACGATCCGCTGCTGTGGGCCGGGCATTCCACCCTCGTCGACGAACTGGCCGCAGCCGGCTTCAAGCCCGACGCCGTGGTGCTGGCTGTGGGCGGCGGCGGCCTGCTGGCCGGCGTGGTGCAGGGTCTGGAGCGCCATGGCTGGACCGATGTGCCCGTGATCGCGGCGGAGACGGCCGGCGCCGATTCCCTGGCGCAGTCCCTGGCCCAGGGCCGCCGCGTACTGCTGGACCGCCTCACCAGCGTGGCTACTTCGCTGGGCGCGCGCCAGGTCTGCCAGCGGGCCTTCGATCTGGCGCAGGTGCACCCCGTGCGCAGCGCCGTGGTGACGGATGCGCAGGCGCTGCAGGCCTGCCTGCGCTTCATTGACGACCATCGCCTGCATGTGGAGCCGGCCTGTGGCGCCGCGCTGGCCCTGGCCTACGGGCGCGCTCCTGCGTTGCAAGGCTTCCAGCGCGTGCTGGTGGTGGCCTGCGGCGGCACGACGAACACGCTGGAGCAGCTCCAGGCGTGGCGTGGGGCGGCGCTGGCAGCCGAGGCGTGAGCACGGCTGCGGCCTGAAGTCCCGGCCCGCGCATTCATGCGGCGTTCAACACCTCGCCGGGGACCCTGATCCAGCCTTCCATCAGGATGCGTGCGCTGCGGCTCATCAGGGCCTTGGTCACCTGCCACTGGCCGTTCACCAAACGGGCCTCGGCGCCCACGCGCAGCGTTCCGGAGGGGTGGCCAAAGCGCACGGCGCTGCGCTCGCCGCCGCCTGCCGCCAGATTCACCAGCGTGCCCGGCACGGCCGCTGCGGTGCCGATGGCCACGGCAGCCGTGCCCATCATGGCGTGGTGCAGCTTGCCCATGGACAGGGCGCGCACCAGCAGGTCCACGTCACCCGATTCAATGCGCTTGCCGCTGGATGCCGTGTAGGCGGCCGGTGGCGCCACAAAGGCGATCTTTGGCGTGTGCTGCCGTCTGGCGGCCTCGGCCAGGTCCTTGATCAGCCCCATCTGCAGCGCGCCGTGGGCGCGTATGGCCTCGAAGCGGGCCAGGGCCTCGTCGTCCGTGTTGACGGCGTCCTGCAGCTCGCAGCCCGTGTAGCCCAGGTCCTGGGCGTTCAGGAAGATGGTCGGAATACCCGCATTGATCAGCGTGGCCGCCAGGCTGCCCACGCCGGGCACGTCCAGCCGGTCCACGAGGTGGCCTGTAGGGAACATGGCTCCGCCATCGTCTCCTTCATCGGCGGGGTCCAGGAACTCCAGCGCCACTTCGGCGGCCGGGAAGGTCACGCCATCGAGCTCGAAGGAGCCGGTCTCCTGGACCTGGCCTTGCGTGATGGGCACATGGGCCACGATGGTCTTGGCGATGTTGGCCTGCCAGATGCGAATGGTGACCGTGCCGTTGCGAGGAATGCGCGCGGGATCTATCAGTCCCATGTGGATGGCGCAGGGCCCCACGGCGGCCGAGAGGTTGCCGCAGTTGCCGCTCCAGTCCACAAACGGCTGGTCGATGGCGACCTGGCCAAACAGATAGTCCACGTCATGGCCTTCCCGCGTACTGGGAGCCAGGATCACGGCCTTGCTGGTGCTGGACGATGCATTGCCCATGCCGTCGATCTGCTTGCCGTACGGGTCGGGGCTGCCCAGGGCGCGCAACAGGATGGCGTCGCGCACGGGTCCGGGGTGCCGGGCCGCCTCGGGCAGATCCTGCAGGCGAAAGAACACGCCCTTGCTGGTGCCGCCGCGCAGGTAGGTGGCAGGGATGCGCAACTGGGGAAGAAAGGTTTCGGGGATCGCGCCCATCTCAGGCCTCCTGTGCTGTTGTTCGTATCTGTGTCTGTTCTTGCGGTCTGCCGATCGCCGGAGCGCGCAGCCTCTGGCGGCGGTTGATGCCCATGGACGGTGTCCCCTGCGGTGTCAGGCGATGGCAGTAGGCCAGGTTTGTTGCAAGCGCCATGCCATCCGCATCAAGGGAAAACCCGTGCAAGCCTTGCAGCGCGCCAGCACAGGGCGTGTGCACTGAGGTGCTGGCTGCCGCCGCAACATTCGTTTCACTGTTGTTTCAAAATTGCTGCTTTTGATTTCATGGATGAGGGAGCGTGCAACGGTTCGGTCCCCCAGTCCCACGCCGGCCTGCGGAGCTCTCTAGGGTTTGCCCGGGCCAGCCTTCAGCAAGTGTGCTTGCAGACGATAGAGGAAGGGTGTTTGTAGGATTTGTCTTATCCATGGTTCGCCTGCCGCGTGCCGAAATCCATTTATCCTCGCGCTCTGCTCCACATGGCCTGTACTGCCCTTTCCGGTGAACCTGCCATGGGGCTGGCAACGAGCGGTTCCGTGCTCCTGGACCGATTTCCCGTGACCGCCTATTCCGCCTTAGCCGCTCCATGTCAGTTTTTGCCCAGCGCACGCTTGTAGCCATCCGGGCCGCCTGGCCAGCCGCAACCGTCATGGCGGTGGGCATGTGCCTGAGCGCTGTGCTTGCCTTGCAGCAGCAGCGGGCGCTGGAGCGTATCGACCTGCAGCGCCATACCCAGCAGGCCCAGTCGGCCCGCCAGGCGCTGGAGATGCGCCTGGATGCCTACGCGGTCATGGTCCAGCATGTGGCCAACCAGCTGGCCGCCTCTCCCGAGATGGGGCAATCGGCCTTCGCGCGCATGGCGCAGGCGCTGCGCATACAGGCGCAGCCGGGCATGCAGGCGCTGTCCTTTACACGGGCCGCAACGCAGCGCGGTCTGCCCGGCCAGGATCAGGCCTTCACCGCCCGGCCCGGGCCCCACTATTTCTTCATCGACTATCTCTGGCCGCTGGAGGGCAACGAGTCCATTGCCGGCCTGGACATGCACGACCGCCCCAGCCTCATGGCCAGCATGGTGCGCAGCCGCGACAGCGCGGCCGCCGTGGTCTCGGCACCGTTTGCGCTGAAGCAGCCCGGCGAGCATGCCACCGCCGTGCTGGTGCGTGCGCCTGTCTTTGCGCTTGTGGACCACCAGTCCCCGGACGGGGAGGCCGCGCAGCCGCTGTTTCTGGGGACTGCAGACGTCAGCGTGCGCGTGCACGACCTGGTGCAGGACCTGCATGAACGCGGCTTTCTGCGCCGGCTTGCGCTGGCCATGCATGACGCAGGCCCGACCTCGCCCCTGCCGCCGGCCGGCATATCGCCGCTGCCGCTGTACCTGGGCGCGGCCTGGCCGGAGCGCGGGCAGGAGGCGGCCGGCATGGGCGACACCGGCCAGGTGGTGCTGGAGCAGACGCTGCAGGCCCAGGACCGGCTGTGGCGGTTGAACTTCATTCCCATGGGGACGGCCCTGTCCTGGACCGAGCGTGTCCAGCCCCTGGTTCTTTTCGCGCTGGGCATGCTCGTGTCGGCCCTGCTGGCGTCGCTGGCGGCGGCCTGGTGGCGGCGCCATCCTTCCAGCTGGGCCCAGCTGCGCGCCTCCTCCCGCAGCATGCGCGAGAGCGATGCCCGCTTTCAGGCCCTGTTCGAGCAGGCTGCCGTGGGCGTGGTGCAGGTCGATGCGGCCAGCGGCAACGTCCTGCATGTGAACCGCAGGTACTGCGACATTACCGGCCATGAGGCGCAGCAGCTGTGCCAGCGGCCCCTGCTGGCCCTGTTGGCGGCCGAAACCCTGGAGGGCGACCGGGTGCTGCTGCAGGAGCTGACGGCGGGCCAGCGCGGGGCGCTGCAGATCGAGCGGCAGCTGCGGCGCCGTGACGGCACCCTGGTCTGGGTGGAGCTGCATATCTCCGCGCTGGGCCATGGCCCGTCCCGGCGGCTGATGGCGCTGGTGCAGGACATCAGCGCGCGGCGCCACCTGCAGCAGATGCAGCGCGATGGATCGCGCCATCTGCGCATGGTCATCCAGCGCCTGCCTCTGGGCCTGGCCATGCTTCAGGACGATGGCCGCTTCGCCTACTGGAACGAGGAATTCATGCGCCTGGCGGGCCACGGTGCCACGGCCGGCATGGATGGTGATGGCTGGTGGTGCAACATGTGTCCCGATGAAGCCCGCCGCCTGCGCATGCAGCGCCGCTTCGAGGCCGCGCAGGCAAGGGCGCGCGTGGCACAGAGCCTGCACAGCGGCGAGTCCGACAGCTGCGGCACCCTCAACTGCGAGGAATACCAGCTCATGGGCAGCGATGGCCGCACGCGTTCCGTATCGATAGGCGGCATGCTGCTGGACGAAGGCTGCCTGCTGATCCTGCAGGACCAGAGCCAGCGCAAGACCGCCGAAGAGGAAATCCGCCGCCTGGCCTTCCACGACGCGCTCACCGGCCTGCCCAACCGCCGCCTGCTGGTGGACCGGTTGCAGCAGGCGCTAGCCTCCAGCCGCCGGCGCGGGCGCTGCGGCGCCGTCATGCTGCTGGACGTGGACAACTTCAAGGCCTTCAACGACAGCCTGGGGCTGGAGCTTGGCGATGTGCTGCTGCGCATGATTGCCGAGCGCCTGGCGCAGTCCCTGGGGCCCGAGGCCACGCTGGCCCGCCACAGCGGCGATGACTTCGTCGTGCTGCTGGAGGACCTGGGCAAGGACTCCATGCATGCGGCCTCGCAACTGGAAGGCGAGGTCCAGCGCATGCGTTCGCTGCTGCAGCAGCCGCTGCAGTTGGCAGGCCAGTCCTGCCACATCACGATGAGCATTGGCGCCAGCCTGTTCGGCGAGCAGGAACTGAGCGCCGACGAGGTGCTGCGCCGCGCCGAAATGGCCATGTACCAGGCCAAGGGCATGGGGCGCAACACGCTGCAATTCTTCGATCCGCAGTTGCAGGCCGTGCTGCGCTCGCGCACGGCCATGGAGCAGGAAATGCGCGAGGGCCTGGTGCGCAGCCAGTTCGTCCTGTACTACCAGCCGCAGATGGCGCACGGACGCATAGTGGGCGCCGAAGGCCTGCTGCGCTGGAACCACCCGCGCGAAGGGCTGGTGCCGCCCTCGCTCTTCGTCTCGCTGGCCGAGGAGACCGGCCTGATCCAGCAACTGGGCGAATGGGTGCTGGGCGAGGCCTGCAGGCAGCTGGCGCAATGGGCGGCGGACCCCGAAATGGCCTGCATGGTGCTGGCCGTCAACGTCAGCCCGCGCCAGTTCCACCAGGCGCGCTTCGTGGAGCAGGTGCTGCAGGCGCTCAAGGAGCACGGCGCCAACCCGCGCCTGCTCAAGCTGGAGCTGACCGAAAGCCTGCTGCTGGCCGACGTGGACGACACGGCCGCCAAGATGGCCACGCTCAAGGCCCACGGTGTCGGCTTCTCGCTGGATGACTTCGGCACAGGCTATTCCTCGCTGGCCTATCTCAAGCGACTGCCGCTGGACCAGCTCAAGATCGACCGCAGCTTCGTGCGCGACGTGCTCAGCGACCCCAACGACGCGGCCATTGCGCGCACCATCGTCGCCCTGGGCACCAGCCTGGGGCTGCAGGTCATCGCCGAAGGCGTGGAAACCGAGGCGCAGCGCCAATTCCTCGAAGACCAGAGCTGCCACGTCTGGCAGGGCTACCTGCTCAGCCCGCCCGTGCCCGTGCGCAGCTTCGAGGCCCTGGTGCGCGAGGCCGCCCCCTTGCAGCGCCCCCCGGCCTTGAGCCCCGCATGCCTGACCCCGCCGGCGCAACACCGGCCCGAAGTGGTGGAATGCACGGACGCCAGCACGGGGCCAGAGGTCCCTTCAAACCATTCTTGACATTCGCAGCGGCCCCGCCCGGGCCGCTTTCCATTCTTGAGAGGGGGTGGCGCGCGGTATCATCCCGAGCTGCCTTGTTCTTTCCCCATCTCCTTGTTTGTCCGTTCGCCGCGGACCGCTTTGTGCCTGCATCGTGCGCCTGAATTCCATCAAGCTGTCCGGCTTCAAGTCCTTCGCCGAGCCCACCAACTTCATGCTGCCGGGTCAACTGGTGGGCGTGGTGGGCCCCAACGGCTGCGGCAAGTCCAACATCATGGATGCGGTGCGCTGGGTGCTGGGCGAGAGCAAGGCCAGCGAGCTGCGCGGCGAGTCCATGCAGGACGTGATCTTCAACGGCACCACGCACCGCAAGCCGGCCAGCCGCTCCAGCGTGGAACTGGTGTTCGACAACAGCGACCACCGTGCGGGCGGCCAGTGGGGCCAATTCGGTGAGATCGCCGTCAAGCGCGTGCTCACGCGCGAGGGCAACAGCAGCTACTTCATCAATAACCAGGCCGTGCGCCGCCGTGACGTGCAGGACGTGTTCCTGGGCACGGGCCTGGGCCCGCGCGCCTACGCCATCATCGGCCAGGGCACGATCAGCCGCATCATCGAGTCGCGCCCCGAGGAGCTGCGCCTGTTCCTGGAAGAGGCCGCAGGCGTGTCCAAGTACAAGGAGCGCCGGCGCGAGACCGAGAACCGACTCTCGGCCACCACCGAGAACCTCACGCGCGTGGAGGACATCCTGCGCGAGCTCAACAACAACCTTGACCGGCTGGAGAAGCAGGCCGAGGTGGCGGCGCAGTACAACGCGCTGCAGTCCCAGGTCACGCTCAAGCAGCAGCAGCTGTGGTTTCTCAAGCGCGCCGAGGCCGAGGCCGAGCAGGACCGCGTGCGCGTGGAGGGCCTGAAGGCCGTCAACGAGCTGGAAGAGCGCATGGCCGACATCCGCAACAACGAAAGCGGACTCGAAACCCTGCGCCAGGCCCACTACGACGCCAGCGACCAGGTCAACCAGGCCCAGGCCAAGCTCTACGAATCCACGGCCGAGGTCGGCAAGCTGGAGGCCGAGATCCGCTACGTGCTCGAAGGCCGCCAGCGCGTGCAGCAGCGGCTGCAGCAGCTGTCCGAACAGGTGCTGCTGTGGAACAGCCGCCGCGAGGAGGCCGAAGCCGAAATCGAAAATCTCGACGGCGCCGGTATGGACGCCGAGGAACAGGCCGAGATGCTGGCCGCCCAGGTCGAGGAGCAGAGCATGCGCCTGCCCGACCTGGAAGAGGCGCTGCGCAATGCCCAGAAGGCCGATGCCGACCAGCGCGCCAGCGTGGTGCAGGTGCAGCAGCAGATCCAGGTGCTGGCCGCCGAGCAGCGCAGCCTGGACGAGCAGCGCCGCCAGTTCGAGACCCGCTTCGAGCGACTGCGCGCCGACCGCAATGCGCTGGAGACACCCGACGAGGCCCGCCTCCACAATCTGCAGTCCCAGCTGGACGAGGCCCGCGAACTGGCTGAAATGGCCGATGCCGTGCTCAACGAGCTGCAGGACTCCGTGCCCCAGCTCGATGAGGACCGTCGCACGCGCCAGCAGGCCGTCAATGCCGAGGCCGCGCGCCATGCCGACCTGTCGGCGCGTCTGGAAGCCCTCAAGGCCCTGCAGGAAAAGGTCAAGACCGACGGCAAGCTCCAGCCCTGGCTCGCCAAGCACGGCCTGGACGGCATGCAGGGCCTGTGGAGCCGCATTGCCATCGAACCCGGCTGGGAAAACGCGCTGGAGGCCGCGCTGCGCGAACGCCTGGGCGCGCTGGAAGTGGGCCGGCTCGACATGGTGCGCGGCTTCCTGGGCGCAGGCGGGCACGATGCGCCGCCCGCGCGCCTGGCCTTCTTCAGCCCGCCGCAGGGCGCCCCCGCGCCCGCGCCGGGGCGCTGGCAGCACCTGTCCGATCTGCTGCGCGTGAACGATGCCGGCCTGCGCGCCGTGCTCGGCGACTGGCTGCAGGACTGCTACACGGCGCCCACGCTGGAAGAGGCGCTGTCGCGCCGCGGCGAGCTGCGGCCCGGCGAGACGGTCTATGTGCCCACGGGCCATGCCGTCAGCAGCCACAGCGTCAGCTTTTATGCGCAGGACTCGGAGCAATCCGGCCTGCTGGCACGCGCCCAGGAAATCGAGCACCTCGAAAAGGAAGTGCGCGCCCAGGCGCTGATCTCCGACGAATCGCGCACGGCCCTGGTGCGTGCCGAAAGCGCCTATGCCGAGGCCTCGCAGCGCCTGGTCAGCGCCCGGCGCGAGGCCAGCGAATCGCAAGGCCGCGCCCATGAGCTGCAGGTCGAGACCCTGCGCCTGTCGCAGCTGGCCGAGCAGGCCCGCGCGCGCAATGCCCAGATCAGCGCCGACCTGGCCGAGGTCGAGGCCCAACTGTCCGACATCGAGGAGCGCCGCGTGGCGGCCGAAGCCCGCTTCGAGGAACTGGACATGCAGCTGGCCGACAGCCAGGAGCGCCATGCCCAGCTGGGCGACAAGGTGCTGGAGTCCGAGCGGCGCCTGAACGAATCGCGCGAGCAGCTGCGCACGCTGGAGCGCCAGGCCCAGGAGGCCACCTTCTCGCGGCGCAGCCTGGAGGCGCGCCGGGGCGAACTCAGCCGCACCATAGAGACGGCCAGCCAGCAGGCCCGCTCGCTGGCCGACGAGCAGCAGCGCGCGCAGGACGAACTCACGCGCCTGACCGATGCCGCCGCCCAGGGCGGCCTGCAGGACGCGCTGGATCTGAAGATGCAGCGCGAGCAGGCCGTGGCCGCGCGCCGCAGCGAATATGACGACCTGACCAACAAGCTGCGCGCCAGCGACGAACGCCGCCAGCAGCTGGAGAAGGCGCTGGACCCGCTGCGCCAGCGCATCACCGAATTCCAGCTCAAGGAGCAGGCCGCGCGCCTGGGCCTGGAGCAGTACTCCACCCTGCTGGAGGAGGCCGGTGCCGACCTGGCCGCCGTCTCCCAGTCCATTGCCGAGGCCAATGTGCGCATGCACGGCCTGCAGGGCGAAATCGACCGGCTGCACCGCGAGATCGCCGCCCTGGGCGCCGTCAACCTGGCGGCGCTGGACGAGCTGAAGCTGGCGCGCGAGCGCAAGACCTTCCTTGACGCGCAGACCGAGGACCTGACCCAGGCCATGAACACGCTGGAAGATGCCATCCGCAAGATCGACGCCGAGACGCGCGAGCTGCTGTCGGGCACCTTCGAGACCGTGAACGGGCATTTCGGGCGCATGTTCCCCGAGCTGTTCGGCGGTGGCCAGGCCAAGCTGGTGATCACCGGCGATGAAATCCTGGACTCGGGCGTGCAGGTGATCGCGCAGCCGCCCGGCAAGAAGAACCAGACCATCCACCTGCTGTCCGGTGGCGAAAAGGCGCTGACGGCGATTGCCCTGGTCTTCGCCATCTTCCAGCTCAACCCGGCGCCGTTCTGTCTGCTGGACGAGGTGGACGCGCCGCTGGACGACGCCAACACCGAGCGCTATGCCAAGCTGGTGGCCAGCATGAGCAAGGGCACGCAGTTCCTGTTCATCAGCCACAACAAGATCGCCATGGAAATGGCGCAGCAGCTCATCGGCGTGACCATGCAGGAGCAGGGCGTGTCCCGCATCGTGGCCGTGGACATGGAGTCCGCGCTGTCCATGGCTGAGCTATCCTGAGCATGTCCGCAACCTTCCGAACCCATTTGCTGGAACGACGTTTCATTCCTTCATTCCATGAGTAACCTGCAAATCAGTCTGGCCGTCCTGGGCTTTGTGGTGCTGGCCCTGATCATTGCCTACAACAGCTGGTCCGCACGCCGCAACGCACCCAAGCGCGCCGACCCCGTCGAAGAGGCGCAGCGCGATCCCTCGCGCCATGAACCCGGCATGGACACCGTGGGCCACGGCCCGGACCTGACGCACAGCCTGCGCGAGCCCGTGCTGGGCGACTTCGGCACCGCAGCCCCGGGCCAGAGCCCTGCCGCCGTGGACCGCTTTGCCGAAACCGATGCCGAACTGGCCCATCTGGTCCAGCTCGAAGAGCAGCAGCGCCAGGCCGAGGCCCAGGCCGCTTTGGCGGCCAAGGCAGCCCAGGCGGTGCAGACCGCGCAGGCTGCCCATGCCCTGCAGGCGGCTGAAGACGCCAGCGCATCGGCACCCGCATCTGCGTCAGTGCCTGCGCCATCCCCGTTGGCACCGCAGTCCATCGAGCCTTCCCTCAACGACGCGGCCCTGACCAGCGCTGCGGCCAGCCGGCCGGGCCTGGATGCGCTGATCGATGCCATTGCCCCCGTGCAGGTCGGCCAGGCCGTGCCTGGCGAGCTGGCGCTGCAGGCCCAGCCGGCCACGCGGCGCGCGGGCAACAAGCCGTTTGCCATCGAAGGCATGAACCAGTCCACCCACCAGTGGGAGCCGCTGCAGCCCGGCCAGCGCTACCTGGGTTTCCAGGCCGGCGTGCAGCTGGCCAACCGCACGGGTGCGCTCAACGAGATCGAGTTCTCCGAGTTCGTTGCCAAGGTGCAGCGCTTTGCCGACGCGCTGGGCGCCACGCCCGACGTGCCCGACATGCTGCAGGAAGTGGCGCGTGCGCGCGAGCTCGACCAGTTCGCCAGCGAGCACGATGCCCAGCTCACCTTCATGCTGCGCGCACGCCAGGCCTCCTGGAGCGCGGGCTATGTGCAGCAGAACGCATCGCGCCAGGGCTTTCTGCCGGGCTCCATGCCCGGGCGCATGGCCCTGCCTTCGCCCACGCCCGGCATGCCGCCGGTGCTGGTGCTCAACTACGACCCGCAGGCGGCCATGGCCGACGACCTGGACACCTCGGTGGTGCGCGAGTTCCTGCTGAGCCTGGACGTGCCCCAGGTGCCGCGCGGCGAGCAGGCCTTCGTGCAGCTGCGCCAGGTGGCCGAGCGCCTGTGCCAGACCATGGATGGAGTGCTCTGCGACCAGAACGGCTACCTGCTGCCGGCCATGGCGCTGGACCCCATCCAGCACGACCTGGAACAACTCTATGACAAGCTCGACAGCCGCGAGCTGTCGGCGGGCTCCATGCTGGCGCGGCGACTGTTCAGCTGACGCGGCGCGGTGCCCCTGGTGCACAACAGGCTCCTGGCCTCAACCCCATGAACGACAATCTGGATCTCTTCTCCGGCGCAGCCCCCGCGGCGCCGGAGTCCGGGGCCGCCCCCGACAAGGTGCTGGCCAAGGTGCAGGCGCTGCGCGCCCAGCTCAACCAATGGGCACATGAGTACTACGTGCTGGACACGCCCACCGTGCCCGACGGCGAGTACGACCGCGTCTTCCAGCAATTGCAGGCCTTGGAAGGTGCCTACCCCGAACTGGTCACCCCGGACTCGCCCACGCAGCGCGTGATCGGCGCCGTGCTCGACGGCCTGATGCCTGTGCGCCATGCCGTGCCCATGCTCAGCATCCGCACCGAGACCGACAACGAGGCCACGGGTGCCGAGGCCTTCGACGCACGCATCCGCAAGGAGCTGGAACTGGCCGAAGGCGCACCGCCCGTGGAATACGTGGCCGAGCCCAAGTTCGATGGCCTGGCCATGAACCTGCGCTACGAGAACGGCCGCCTGGTGCAGGCCACCACGCGCGGCGACGGCGAGGTGGGCGAGGACGTCACACACAACATCCGCACCATCCGCAAAATTCCGCTGTCCCTGCCCGAAGGCAAGGGCGTGCCGCCCGTGGTCGAGGTGCGCGGCGAGGTCTACATGGGCCGCGCCGACTTCGTCCGGCTCAACGAACGCCAGCAGGCCGCCGGCGGCAAGAGCTTTGCCAATCCGCGCAATGCGGCGGCAGGCTCGGTGCGCCAGCTGGACTCGGGCATTGCGGCCCAGCGCCCGCTGTCCTTCTTCGCCTATGGCCTGGGAGAGATTACGCCGGCCGCGCAGGGCGGCCCCGACTTCGGCACCCACTACGCCATGCTGCAGACGCTGCGCGACTGGGGCTTCCCGGTGGCGCCCCAGGTCTGCATTGCCAAGGGCGCGGCCGAGCTGGTGGCCTTCCACCAGCGCATGGGCGCCGAGCGCGCCACGCTGCCCTACGAGATCGACGGCGTGGTCTACAAGGTCAACAGCCTGGCCCAGCAGCGCCAGCTGGGCTTTGTCTCGCGCGAGCCGCGCTGGGCCGTGGCCCACAAGTACCCGGCCGAGGAAATGCCCACGCGCATGGAAGGCATCGACATACAGGTCGGCCGCACGGGCAAGCTCACCCCCGTGGCGCGCCTGGCGCCCGTGGCCGTGGGCGGCGTCATCGTCACCAATGCCACGCTGCACAACCTGTTCGAGATCCGCAAGAAGCGCGTGCGCACCGGCGACACCGTGGTCGTGCGCCGCGCCGGCGATGTGATTCCCGAAGTCGTGGGCCGCGTGCCCGGCGACCGGCCGGCCTATGTGCCCAACTTCCGCATGCCCGCTGCATGCCCCATCTGCGGCAGCGCGGTGTTGCGCCCCAAGGGCGAGGCCAACCACCGCTGCACGGGCGGCCTGTTCTGCCCGGCGCAGCGCAAGGAGGCCATCCTGCACTTCGCCGCGCGGCGCGCCATGGACATCGAGGGCCTGGGCGGCAAGCTGGTGGACCAGTTGGTGGACGGCCATGTGGTGCGCACGCTGCCCGACCTCTACCGCCTGGGCCTGGTGGCCCTGGCATCGCTGGACCGCATGGCCGAGAAGTCGGCCCAGAACGTGCTGGATGCGCTGGAGAAATCCAAGAAGACCACGCTGTCGCGATTCCTCTTCGGCCTGGGCATCCGCCAGGTCGGCGAGTCCACGGCCAAGGACCTGGCCCGCCATTTCGGCCAGCTGGACGCCATCATGGACGCCAGCGTCGAGCAACTGCTGCAGGTGCGCGACGTCGGGCCCATCGTGGCCGAGAGCATCCACACCTTCTTCGCGCAGCCCCACAACCGCGAGGTGGTCGAGCAGTTGCGTGCCTGCGGCGTGCACTGGGAAGAGGGCGCGGCGCGCGAGCAGACCGCCCAGCCCCTGGCCGGCATGACCGTGGTGCTCACCGGCACGCTGCCCACGCTGGGCCGCGACCAGGCCAAGGAGATGCTGGAGGCCGCTGGCGCCAAGGTCTCCGGATCGGTCAGCAAAAAGACCAGCTACGTGGTCGCGGGCGCCGAGGCCGGCAGCAAGCTGGCCAAGGCCGAGGAACTGGGTGTGCCCGTGCTGGACGAGGCCGGCATGCTGGCCCTGCTGGCGGGTGACCCCCCTGCTGCAGCCGCAGCGGAGCAGGGCTGATGGCGCTGAGTCCGCGCAAACCCGTGGTCGGCCTGGCGCTGGGCAGCGGGTCGGCGCGCGGCTGGGCGCATTTCGGCGTGCTGCGCGCGCTGGAGGATGCGGGCCTGCGGCCCGACATCATCTGCGGCTCGTCCATCGGCGCCCTGGTAGGCGCCTCCTATGCGGCCGGTGAAATGCAGCGCTTCGAGGAATGGGTGCTGGGCCTGGGCATGCGCAAGGTCTTCGGCTTCATGGACTTCAACATCGCGGGCGGCATGCTCAAGGGCGAGAAGCTGATCTCGTTCTGGCGCGAGCATTTCGTGGACTCGGCCATCGAGGATCTGAAGATTCCCTTCGGCGCCGTGGCCACCGACCTGCATTCGGGTGCCGAGGTCTGGCTGCGCAAGGGCTCCATCGCCGATGCCGTGCGCGCCTCCATCGCGCTGCCCGGCCTGTTCACGCCCGTGCAGCGCGAAGGGCGACTGCTGGTCGATGGCGGCATCGTCAACCCCGTGCCCGCCTCGCTGGCGCGCGCCATGGGCGCGGACATCGTGATCGCGGTCGATCTCAATGCCGACATCATGCGGCGCCACATGCGGCCGCTGGCGCCCGCTGCCGCCATGGCCGCTGCGCCGCCGCTGGAGGAGGCCCCGCCCGCCGTGGAGCAGGGCGTGGCGCCCGAGGACCTATCGGGCCAGGCCAGCGCCGTGGCCGGCTCGGCCTGGATGCGCCGGCTGCAGCGCGGCGTGATGGGGTGGATGCCCGGCCACCACCGCGATGAGGCAGGCCGCGAGACCGAGCCCCCGCCCCGGCCGCCCTCGCTGCTGGACGTGGTGATGACCAGCGTCAACATCATGCAGATGCGCATCACGCGCAGCCGCATGGCGGGCGACCCGCCCGAGCTGGTGATCGCCCCGCGCCTGTCCCACCTGGGCCTGCTGGACTTCCACCGCGCCCGCGAGGCCATCGACGAAGGCTACGAGGCGGCGCAGGCCGCGCTGCCCGGCCTGCGCCACTGGGGTCTGTGAGGCCCCGGAGGAACGCGCCCTATGCCGCCTGGGCATCCCAGGCCGCCTCGCGCTCCACTGCTGCCGCGCTGCGGTCTGCGTTGGCCGCCGCGCCGCGCGAAGGCTGCAGCCGTTGCATCAATGCAGCCGGATCCAGGCACTGGATCAGCGGCAGGCCCGCGCCGGCATGCACCAGCTCCCGCACCAGGGCCGGCGTCGTGGAGGCCACGCTGAGCATGGGCGATTCCACCAGCGCGCTGGCCGGCAGCCGGTGCACGCCTTGCAGCGCGCTGACCAGCAGCCCCACGCGCAGGCCGCCGTGCTGGACCACGATGACCTGCGACTGCTCGGTGACCACGCCGGGCCGGCCCTGCAGCAGCGCGGCCAGGTCGAACACCCAGACATAGCCGCTGACGCTGCCCTGGCTGCGCCGCGCCAGCGCACCCACGCAAAACGGCAGCCGCCCTGCCGCCACGGGCGAGATGGCGCTGGCGGGCAGGGCCTCGCAGACATCGCCCGCGCGCAGGGCCAGCAGGCTGGCGCCCACGTAGAAGCTGGCCAGTTCCACCGGCGCATCGCCACCGCCGTGCGCGGCGAGCGCACGCGCGACAGGACGCGAGCCATCCAGCCGCGTGGCCGGCGCCAGGCGCAGTGCGCGGTTGCGCGCATCGGCATGCACGGGCCCCAGCCGCTGAAGGCTCAGGCTGACGAGGCCGGCCAGTGTGTCCTCCGTTGCGCTTTCCTTTGCATCGCGTGCCGCGCCCTGGTCCAGCCGGAACTCGCGGTAGCCGCGCCCGGCGGCCATGCCGACGATGCAGTAGTGGCCTTCGATTTCCTCGATGCTGCTGCGTACCTCTCCATCGGCCAGCGTTGCCAGCCCGGCCACGCCTTCTATGCAACTGCCCAGCGGCCGACCGCCGTGGCTGGCGGCGATGATGCGGCCGTCGCGTGCCACGTAGAAAGCCTCCATCGGCAAACGGGGCAGGCCGTGGTCTTCGGGGCCGGCGTCTTCGGACTGCTCCGGTGCAGCGGCCTGCAGCATGGCCTGCAGTTCTCGGCGCGTGTGGAACAGCAGGGCAATGCCGCCGATGGCGGGGCCCTGATCTGCGCCCTGCCCATGCCCATGTCCATTGGTGGTTGAGGGGGCGCGCAATGCGGCGTGGTAGACGTGGACGGGCAGGCCCCCATCGTCCAGCTCCTGCACGTGATAGGCCTGGGCATCGCGCAGCGCCATGGTGGCCTGCAGTGCCGAGGCCTGCACGCGCACGCCGGGTGACAGCGGCAGACCGGGTTCGTCCTCATGGCTGCAGGCCAGCACCAGGCCCTGGGCGTCATACAGCGCAATGCGCGCATAGACGGTGTACAGCGCATTGAGCTGCTCCAGCAGACGCTGCGCGGCGTCGTGTGCCTGTACCGACAGGGCCAGGCAGCCGCTGTTGTCTTGCAGCACTTTCTGCAGGCCTGGCGTCAGGGCCCACCAGCGGCAATCGTTGGCGCGTTCGTAGAGATTGCGCTCCAGCAGGTCCATCAGCAGCCGGTTCAGCGTGGTGTGCTCCTGCAGCCGCGTGGACAGCGCCGTCTCGTGCAGGCCGTGGATGGCGCGCGTGAACACGGCATGGGTCAGGTCGCCGGTCTCGCTCATCTGCTCCAGCACGGCCTGCAGCGGGTCCGGGTGGGCCGTGCCCTGCACGGGGGACTCCGGCGCCTGGCTGGCAGCCAGCACCTGGCCGTTCCAGACCACGCGGCGTATGTCGTCGGCCGCGCGTGCCATGGCGTGCAGGGGCGGGCAAAAGCCCCGGGACTGGGCCATCAGTCCTTCGGCGATGGCAGGCTCCAGTGCCTGCAGGACCTGCGGCCTTTGCTGGGTGGCGAAGGCCAGGTCCAGCGGCGCCATGACCTGGGTCTGCCAGCCCTCGGGGCCCGCATAGCCCTGGTAGGGCAGGGCGCGGGCCGTACGCACCAGATAGGTGCGGCCGGCGTGGATCAGCGGCTGCACGGCATCGCCGTGGTGCATGGGCACGCGGCTGCCGGGGGCGATCCAGTGGTCATCGCTGCTGGCAATGACCACTCCAGCCGCATCCAGCAGCAGTCCCACCTGGGCGCGCGGCCCGCCCGAGGCAAAGATGGCCTGCATCTCGGCCGCGAAGTCGAAGCTCAGGCACAGCACGCCGAGCACCGCCATGGTGCGTGGATGCAGCAGGCGCTGCGCGTAGATCAGGCGGTCTGCGCCGGGCAGCACGCAGCTGGCGCCGAAATGGCTGACATGGCCGGCCTGCTGCAGGCACTGCTGGAACCAGCCCTCGGCGCAGGGCGGCAGCGGCTTGTCGCCTGCCTGGGCGCGTGCGCAGACCTGGCCCTGGGTGTCCAGCAGCAGGATGTCGTCGTAGACCGTGTACTTGGCACGGTAGGCCTGCAGGTGCAGCTGCAGCGGAGCCTGCCAGGCGTGCAGGCCGCCCGCGGCCATGTCCAGCAGGATGTCGCCATCGCCGAGCTGGGCCATGGCCTCGCACAGCACGGAATCGGCGGCCAGGAAGCCGACATCGGCCGTGCGCTCGTAGAGGCTGCGCACCAGCAGGTCGATGGCATGGCTGGACTGCATGCCCAGCTGGGCCATGGCTTCCTGCGCGGACTGGGCCAGCTGCGACTGCAGCAGGCCTTGCTCCAGCTGCTCCAACCCCTGGCGCGTGTCGGTCAGCATGGACACCAGGGCCTGTCCCTGCTGCGAGGCCTGCATGCGGGCCGAAGCCTCGATGAGACGCCACATGAGCCGGATCTCGCGCAGGTCGGCGGCGTTGCGGTTGAGTTCCCGCAGGTGGGGAAGAATCAGGTCGGTGGGCAGGGATGTGGCCATGGGGCGCTCCGCAGTCAGGTTCAGGTTCGGTAAACCAACTTTTCCGCTCAGGGAAAAGCCCTATGCAAAGAGCAAGAAGGAGGCCAGTTTGTGACTAAATGTGTCTGCAAGGTGACATAGGGGTGACGGACCGCCGCCTGCACCCCGCACGCAGCCCGTCCGGTGCCACACCGGGGCATGGCCCGGCATCACCGCAGTGCGTACGCCGGCGCCCCGTGCAGCACGGTGGTGCCTGGTGGCCGTGCAGGCCTACAGGCTCAGGTCGATGGAGTGCACCCGGTGCGCGTCCAGCAGGCCGGCAGCCCGGTCGGCGAAGTAGCGCTCCAGCGTCACGCGCACGGTGCGGAAGGCCAGTTCCTCCCAGGGAACATCGGCCTGCGCAAACAGGCGGGCCTCCATGGTCTCGGGGCCGGGATAGAACTGCTCGCTGCGCAGACGGGCGCGGTAGAACAGATGGACCTGGCTGACCTTGGGCACGTCCACGATGGAAAACAGCGGCCCCATCTCGATGTCGGCGCCGGCTTCCTCGTCGGTCTCGCGCTGGGCACCGCGTGCCGTGGTCTCGGCCAGTTCCATGAAGCCTGCGGGCAGGGTCCACAGGCCCCGGCGCGGCTCGATGTTGCGCTTGCACAGCAGCACGCGGCCGTCGTCGGTCACGGGGATGGTGCCCACCACGTTCAGCGGGTTCTCGTAGTGGATGGTGTGGCAGTGCGGGCACACGGCGCGCTCGCGCGTGTCGCCATCGTCAGGAAGGCGGTAGACCACCGCCGTGCCGCAGGCTCGGCAGAACTTGATGGGGCTGCGAAAAATCATGCCGACACCATGAAAGTGAAAGCGCCGCCAGACGGAAGGCAGTAAGGCATTCCGTGCGGCGGACCGTAGGTTCAAACACAAAGGCCGGCAGGCCGGGGAGCGTGCTCCCTGCTGCCTTGCCGGCCTGTCGCCAGGCTCAGAGAAAACTCAGGCGATCTTGACGCTCAAGGGGCTCAGCCCGTCGATGCGGCCTTCCAGCAGGTCACCGCGCACCACGGCGGCCACGCCTTCGGGCGTGCCCGTCATGATCAGGTCGCCGGGCTGCAGTTCCCAGGCCGCCGACAGGTGCTCGATGGTCTCGGCAATGTTCCAGATCAGCTTGCCGATGTCGCTGCGCTGGCGGTCGGCGCCATTGACCTGCAGCGAGATCGCGGCCTTGGCGATGTCGCCGGCCTCGGCTGCCGGGGTGATGGGGCCGATGGGTGCGGCATGCTCGAAGGCCTTGCCGATGCACCAGGGGCGGCCCTGTTTCTTCATGTCGTTCTGAAGGTCGCGGCGCGTCATGTCCAGGCCCACGGCGTAGCCCCAGACGTAGTCCAGCGCATCGGCTGCCAGGATGTTCTTGCCCGCCTTGCCGATGGCCACGACGAGCTCGATCTCGTGGTGCAGGTTGGAGGTCAGCGTGGGGTAGGGCATGGTGCCCGTGGTGCCGGCCTCGACGGGCACGATGGCGTCGGCAGGCTTGAGGAAGAAGAAGGGCGGCTCGCGGCCGGTGAAGCCCATCTCCTTGGCGTGTTCTTCGTAGTTGCGGCCCACGCAGTAGATGCGGTGCACGGGGAAGCGCTCGGGGCGGCCCAGGACGGGTACGCTGGCCACGGCGGGCGGGTTGAAAACGTAGCTCATGTCGGTGTTCCTCTGGCGCCTTGTCTCTTGGGCGCCGCCGCAAGTGTGCCATGCATCGGCGCTGCTGCACGGTATGCTTTGCGGTCTATGAAGCTCCACACCTACTTCCGCTCGTCGGCCTCCTACCGCGTGCGCATTGCGCTGCAGATCAAGGGCCTGGACTATGAATCCGTACCCGTGCACCTGCTGCGCGGCGACCACAAGGCGCCGGCCTATGCCCAGCATGTCGGCGATGCGCTGGTGCCGGCGCTGGAGACCGAGGACGGCCACTGGCTGACCCAGTCCATGGCCATCATCGAATATCTCGATGAGACCCATGCCGAAATACCGCTGCTGCCGCGTGACGCCCTGGGCCGTGCCCATGTGCGCGCACTGGCCCAGATGGTGGCCTGCGAGATCCATCCGCTCAACAACCTGCGCGTGCTCAAGTACCTGGTGCGCAACCTGGGTGTCTCCGACGAGGCCAAGAGCGGCTGGTACGTGCATTGGGTGCGATCGGGCCTGGAGGCCTTCGAGCGCCAGCTGGACCTGCTGGCCGCCGAGCGCGAGGCGGCCGGCCTGCCGCCTTCGCTGTTTTGCTGGGGCGACACGCCCACGCTGGCCGATTGCTGCCTGGTGCCGCAGATCTTCAACGGCCGCCGCTTCAACGTGAGCCTGGACGGCCTGCCGCGCCTGGCGGCCATCGTCGATCGCTGCGAGGCGCTGCCGGCCTTCCAGAAGGCCCATCCCTCGGCCTGCCCCGACGCGGAATGAGCGCGGCCCGGCCTGACTCCATCCCCGGCACCATCCCCGCATCCTGGCTGGTGCCCGACTGGCCCGCGCCGCCCGGCGTGCACGCGCTGTGCACCTCGCGCGAAGGCGGCGTCAGCACGGCGCCCTGGGGCAGCCTGAACCTGGGCGACCATGTGGGCGACGACCCCCAGGCCGTGCGCGCCAACCGCCAGCGCCTGCAGGAGATCGTGCGTGCGGATACGCCGGATGCCTGCGCGGTGTTCCTGCAGCAGGTGCATGGCGTGGATGTCATCGCACTGGATGCAGGCAGCGCGCAGGGCCAGGCCTTCGATGCCTGCGTGACCAGCGCCTCGGGCGTGGTCTGCACCATCATGGTGGCCGATTGCCTGCCCGTGCTGCTGGCCCATCGCAGCGGCGCCGTGGTGGGCGCGGCCCATGCGGGCTGGCGCGGTCTGGCCGGAATGCCGCCTGGCCATGCGGGTCAGCCGTTGGCAGGCGGTGTGCTGCAGTCTCTGTTCAAGCGCTTTGCCGATCAGCTCCGGACCGCGCCCGAGCAGGTGGCGCCGCAGACCCTGGCATGGCTGGGCCCTTGCATCGGTCCGCGTTCCTTTGAGGTCGGTGCCGAGGTGCGAGCTGCCTTCATCGCGCATGACGCCGCCGCCGCCGCGCATTTCACCGCCATACCTCAGGCGGGCGAGGGCACCCCCAAGTACTTGGCCAGCCTGGCCGGGCTTGCGCGCCAGCGCCTGGCGGCGCTGGGCATCACTGCCATCCATGGCAATGACGGCAGCGACGCATGGTGCACGGTGCTCAACGACTCACGGTTCTTTTCGCACCGGCGCGACGCTGCCCGCCTGGGCAGCAGCGGCCGATTCGCCGCCTGCATCTGGAAGGACTGAGGGCGCGGGCGCGTCCGGTGCGTCCGCCGTGCCCTGCGAGACCTGCTGCTGCGCCAGCCAGGCCTGGCGCTCGGCCAGTTCGCGCGCATGGCGCTTTCGGTTGCGCGCGGGCGTACCCATGATGTAGATCACGATGGACAGCGGCAGCAGTCCATACAGTGCGAAAGTGACCAGGGCGCCGAGTATTCTGCCCGTGGGGCTGGCGGCTTCGGCCACGGCCATCATCAGCGTGACATACAACCAGGCGATAACAACGAGATACATGGTCGATTCGAAAAAGGCGCACCGGGCACGGGTTTTTGTGGAGGGCTGTGCCGGGCAACGGGGGGCTCGCCTGGGTCACAATCAAAACGGATGCCCCGCAAGCCCCAGGCTATTGCGAACGGCATCCGCGAACAAGGATGCAGCATGAATTTTGACCCACTCGCAGGCCTGCCAGGCCAACCCATCCAGCAATTCTGGAACGAGCAATGGAGCCGGACGCTGCAGATACTGCAGCAGATGGGATCACCGGGAATGCCGGGAGCACAGGGCGCGGGCATGCCGGACATGGCCCAGGCCTGGAAGGCTGCAGTCCCCGAACCCGGCGCCTTGCCCGAGAACGCGCTGTCGCTGGACCCCGAAAAGCTGCTGGAGCTGCAACGCCAGTACCTGGACGGCGCCAAGGCCATGTGCGAGCAGGGCGGCGCCCAGGCGCTGCTGGCCAAGGACAAGCGCTTCAACACCCAATCCTGGGCCGACAACCCGCTGACGGCGGCCACCGCAGCCACCTATCTGCTCAACAGCCGCATGCTCATGGGCCTGGCCGAGGCCGTGCAGGCCGACGAGAAGACCCGCAACCGCGTGCGCTTCGCTGTGGAACAGTGGCTGGCGGCCATGTCGCCCAGCAACTTCCTGGCACTCAATGCAGAGGCGCAGAAGAAGGCCATCGAAACCCAGGGCGAGAGCCTGGCCCTGGGCGTGGCCAACCTGCTGGCCGACATGCGCCAGGGCCATGTCTCCATGACCGACGAGAGCCTGTTCACCGTGGGCAAGAACGTTGCCACCACCGAAGGCGCCGTGGTGTTCGAGAACGAGCTGTTCCAGCTCATCGAGTACAAGCCGCTGACGGACAAGGTGCACGAGCGTCCCTTCCTCATGGTGCCGCCGTGCATCAACAAGTTCTACATCCTGGACCTGCAGCCCGACAACTCGCTGATCCGCTATGCCGTCAGCCAGGGCCACCGCACCTTCGTGATGAGCTGGCGCAATCCCGACGACAGCCTGGCGCACAAGACCTGGGACAACTACATCGAAGACGGCGTGCTCACCGGCATCCGCGTGGCACGCGAGATCGCAGGAGCCGAGCAGATCAACGTGCTGGGCTTTTGCGTGGGCGGCACCATGCTGTCCACCGCGCTGGCCGTGCTGCAGGCACGCCACGACCGCGAGCATGGCGCAGCTGCTGCTCCGGCGGCCAAGGCGGCTCCAGCCAAGCGCGCGGCTGGCAGCCGCAGCGCCGCCCGCACATCCACAGCCCGCGCCACGGCGCCGGCCGGCGTGCCATTTCCCGTGGCCAGCGTCACGCTGCTGACCACTTTCATCGACTTCAGCGACACCGGCATCCTCGATGTCTTCATCGATGAGTCCGTGGTGCGCTTCCGCGAAATGCAGATGGGCGAGGGCGGCCTCATGAAGGGCCAGGACCTGGCATCGACCTTCAGCTTTCTGCGTCCCAACGATCTGGTCTGGAACTACGTGGTGGGCAACTACCTCAAGGGCGAAACACCGCCGCCGTTCGACCTGCTGTACTGGAACAGCGACTGCACCAACCTGCCCGGCCCGTACTACGCCTGGTACCTGCGCAACCTCTACCTGGAAAACAAGCTGGTCCAGCCCGGTGCGCTGACCGTCTGCGGCGAGCGCATCGACATGCACCAGCTGCGCCTGCCGGCCTATATCTACGGCTCGCGCGAGGACCACATCGTGCCCGTGGGCGGCTCCTATGCATCGACCCAGGTGCTGGGTGGCGACAAGCGTTTCGTCATGGGCGCATCCGGCCACATCGCGGGCGTGATCAATCCGCCGGCCAAGAAAAAGCGCAGCTACTGGCTGCGCGAGGACGGCCAGCTGCCGCCCACGCTCAAGGAGTGGCAGGCCGGCGCCGACGAGTACCCCGGCAGCTGGTGGGCCGACTGGAGCCCCTGGCTGGCCGAGCACGGCGGCAAGCTGGTTGCGGCGCCAAAGCAGTACGGCAAGGGCAGGGAATACACGGCCATCGAGCCGGCCCCGGGCCGCTACGTGCTGGCCAAGGCCTGAGGCACAATCGTTTCGATGCTGCAGCGCAATAACGCTGCGGCTTGAATGCAGGGTGCCGCTGCCGCAGCTTCGGCAGTGCGTGCCCGGGCATCCCTTCAAGAGTCCAAAGAAAGGTCCGTCATCATGGAAGACATCGTCATCGTTTCCGCTGTCCGCACTGCCGTTGGCAAGTTCGGCGGCACCCTTGCCAAGATCCCCGCCACCGAACTGGGCTCCATCGTGATCCGCGAGGCTCTGAGCCGCGCCAAGGTCGGCACCGACCAGGTCGGTGAAGTCATCATGGGCCAGGTGCTGGCCGCTGGCGCAGGCCAGAACCCTGCACGCCAGGCCATGATGAAGGCCGGCATCGCCAAGGAAACCCCGGCCCTGACCATCAACGCGGTCTGCGGCTCGGGCCTGAAGGCCGTGATGCTGGCGGCCCAGGCCGTGGCTACGGGCGACAGCGAGATCGTCGTGGCCGGCGGCCAGGAGAACATGAGCCTGTCCCCCCACGTGCTGCCGGGCTCGCGCGACGGCCAGCGCATGGGCGAGTGGAAGATGGCCGACACCATGATCGTGGACGGCCTGTGGGACGTCTACAACCAGTACCACATGGGCATCACGGCCGAGAACGTGGCCAAGGAAAAGAGCGTCAGCCGCGAACAGCAGGACGCCCTGGCCCTGGCCAGCCAGCAAAAGGCCACGGCCGCGCAGGACGCCGGCAAGTTCGTGGATGAGATCGTTCCCGTCAGCATTCCCCAGCGCAAGGGCGATCCCGTGGTCTTTGCGGCCGACGAGTACATCAACCGCAAGACCAACGCCGAGGCGCTGGCAGGCCTGCGTCCGGCCTTCGACAAGGCCGGCTCGGTGACGGCCGGCAATGCTTCGGGCCTGAACGACGGCGCCGCCGCCGTGGTGGTGATGAGCGCCTCCAAGGCCAAGGCCCTGGGCCTGACGCCGCTGGCGCGCATCGTCTCCTATGCCACCAGCGGTCTGGACCCCGCCACCATGGGCCTGGGCCCGGTGTTCGCCTCGCGCAAGGCGCTGCAGCGCGCCGGCTGGTCTGCGCAGGACGTGGACCTGTTCGAGCTGAACGAAGCCTTCGCGGCACAGGCCTGTGCGGTGAACCAGGAGCTGGGCATCGACCCGGCCAAGGTCAACGTCAACGGCGGGGCCATTGCCATCGGCCACCCCATCGGCGCATCGGGCGCCCGCATCCTGGTGACCCTGCTGCACGAGATGCAGCGCAGCGGCGCCAGGAAGGGTCTGGCCGGCCTGTGCATCGGCGGCGGCATGGGCGTGGCCATGACCGTGGAGCGCGTCTGAAAGGCTCCGGGAAAACGTTAGCAAGCTTTCAGGGTAGATCCTAGGCTTGACTAGGGCCTGCCCGAAGAGGGGCGCAGCGCACGCGCTGCATACTAGCCATGCGAGGGGGCCGGGCCCAGAGGCTCAGGCACCCTTGGCGATAACCGGCGTCAATGTTCCGGTTGTCATGGATAGATTGATCTGAAGCAACCATTGATTGACAGGAGAGAAGAATGGCTCAAAAAGTAGCGTATGTCACAGGGGGAATGGGAGGCATCGGAACGGCCATCTGCCAGCGTCTGCACAAGGAAGGCTTCAAGGTCATCGCAGGTTGTGGTCCGTCGCGCGACTTCCAGAAGTGGCTTGACGAGCAAAAGGCGCTGGGTTTCACCTTCCATGCATCGGTGGGCAATGTGGGCGACTGGGCTTCCACCGTCGAAGCCTTCAGCAAGACCAAGGCCGAGCACGGCAGCATCGATGTGCTGGTCAACAATGCCGGCATCACGCGTGACCGCATGTTCATCAAGATGACGCCCGAAGACTGGCAGGCCGTCATCGAGACCAACCTCAACTCCATGTTCAACGTGACCAAGCAGGTCGTGGGCGACATGGTGGAAAAGGGCTGGGGCCGCATCATCAACATCAGCTCGGTCAATGGCGCCAAGGGCCAGGCCGGGCAGACCAATTACTCGGCCGCCAAGGCGGGCATGCACGGCTTCACCATGGCGCTGGCGCAGGAGATGGCCACCAAGGGCGTGACCGTGAACACCGTGAGCCCCGGCTACATCGGCACCGACATGGTCAAGGCCATCCGTCCCGACGTGCTGGAGAAGATCGTGGGCACCATCCCCGTCAAGCGCCTGGGCGAGCCCAGCGAGATCGCATCGATCATCGCTTGGCTGGCTTCGGAGGAAGGCGGCTATTCCACCGGCGCCGATTTTTCGGTCAACGGTGGCCTGCACATGCATTGAACCTGCAAGGGTTCGCACTGCAAAGGAGCCTCCGGGCTCCTTTTTTGTAGGGCAGCCCCGCGGCAAATGGCCCAGAAATGACAAAACCCGCTGAAGCGGGTTCTGTGGAAGAGGGGGTCTGCACGGAAGGCCGTCAGACCGGTGGTGTCAGAGACTGGGGCACCGAGTGCGCCAGCCAGCGCCTCAGCGCTTGCGATCGCGTTCGTCTTCGGGCCAGATGGACATGATGGCGTTCGTTTGCATGGAAACTTCTCCTGTATTGCTCTCTTAACGCGGGCTGGATTCAGCTGGTTGACAGGTTTTTAAAAAATTTTCGAAGGAAGTCGAAACTTTTTCGTGACCCGGTTTTCAAGCGCTGCGGGGGCCGCGCTTGCGGTCACGGTCATCCCATGGCCAGACAGCTTGGGCCAGCGCAGCGGCTGCAAAGCGGGTCTGCAGGGCGGTGTGGGAAAAGATGTCGGTCATTGCAGTCACTCCTTTGCGTGTTCAACGCGGGGCAGTGGCGGCAGGTTGACTCAGGGATTGCCCCAGGACGCAAGCAATTGCAAGCCTGGAGGTGGGGATCTGTCAGTTTGAAGACAGATTTCTGGCGAGGTGAGAAAAAATCCGTTTCCTGACAGAGGCTTACGGGCGTGGCGGGCCGATGTCGATGCTGTTACGCCTCGTTGCCCGCAATGCGTGGGCACAGGTCAACCCGGGGTGAAAACGTCCATCAGGCAAAAATCAGGGTCACGGCAGGCGCGTCGTCCACGATGTAGCCGCGGTACATGCCGGCGCTGTTGAAGGGGCAGTGCACGCGTCCGTCGCTGTCCACGGCCACCACGCCGCCCTGGCCACCGATGTGTGTCAGCGTGCCCCGCACTGCGGCGTCGGCTGCGAGTTCCAGGCTTTGCCCCAGGTAGCGCATGCGCGCATGGATGTCGTGCGCGATGGCTGCGCGCAGGAAATGCTCGCCGGTTCCGGTGGCCGCCACGGCGCAGGTGGTGCTGTCGGCGTAGAAACCTGCGCCCACCACAGGCGTGTCGCCCACGCGCCCGGGGCGCTTGTTGGTCAGCCCGCCGGTGGATGCCGCCGCGGCCAGGTTGCCATGCACATCGCGCGCCACGGCGCCGACCGTGCCCATCTTGCCGTTCTCGTTCAGCGGAGCAGGGTGCGCCGCCAGTCCGCTGGCGTCGTGGTCCAGCAGCGCGGTCTGGCCGGATTGCGCCTGCACCCGGCGCAGCTGTGCCAGGCGCTCGGCAGATTCGAAGTAGCCTGCATCCATCCGCGCCAGCCCGCGCTCATCGGCAAACCGCTGCGCCCCTTCGCCGACCAGGAGCACGCACTGGCCGTCGTCAAGAACATGCCGTGCCAGCGCAATCGGATTGCGCACCTGGCTGACGGAAGCGACTGCGCCGGCCCGCAGGTTGCTGCCGTCCATCAGGCCGGCGTCCATCTCGTGGCGCGCGTCGCGTGTGTAGACGGAGCCGCGCCCGGCATTGAACAGCGGGCAGTCTTCCAGGGACTGGCACGCGGCCTGGACGGCGTCCAGCGCGCTGGCGCCGCGCCGCAGCAGGGCGGCGCCCGCCTCCAGCGCCTGGGCCAGCGCGGCGTGGTAAGGGGCCTCGTCGGCCTGGCCCTGGATGACGGTGCCTGCGCCGCCGTGCACGGCAATGGAAAATTTTCGGGAGTTCTGGGGCATGTTCATTGGAGTGCGTAGCGCGATTCCAGGAAGCGGCCATAGCGGGCGATGCCCAGGCCGATGAGCAGGTAGACGGCACAGACCACCATGTACATCTCCACGAAGTACGCAATCCAGTGGGGGGCGCTCATGGCCATCTTCAGGGAGCCAGTGATGTCGTAGATGTTCACGATCGCCACCAGGGAGGTGTCCTTCACCGCGCCGATGAAGTTGCTCACCGTGGGCGCGATGGTCACGCGCAGCGCCTGCGGCAGGACCACGTGGCGCAGCACCTGCACCCTGGTGAAGCCCATGGCCTGGGCCGCCATGACCTGGCCTTGGGGCACGGCCTGCAGCCCGCCGCGAAACACCTCGGCAAGATAGGCCGCGCTGAAGGCCGCCAGGCAGACGGCGATGCGGACCATGGGGTCTACCCTCCATTGCGCGGGCACCAGCATGGGCAGCACGAAGGCCCCGAAGAACAGCAGTGTGATCAGGGGCACGCCGCGCACGGCCTCGATGAAGCCCGTGCACAGGATGCGGATCAAGGGCAGGCTGGAGCGCCGGCCCAGCGCCAGCAGGATGCCCAGCGGAACGCCGGCCAGGCAGGCGATCACGGCAAGGAACAGGGTCAGCGGCAGGCCGCCCCACAGATCGCTGGGCACGGGTGCCAGGCCGGCCACACCGCCCGCCATCAGCGCGCCAAAGCCGGTCAACCCGGCCAGCAGCATTGCCATGCCGGCGCGGCCGAAGAAGCGCGGTAGCGCCGCCACGCCCACGCTGCCCAGCAGCCAAAGGCTGGCGGCGACGGGGCGCCATTGCTCTGCCACGGGATAGCGGCCCAGGAATACCAGGCGGTATTTCTCGCGCACCACGCCCCAGCAGGCGCCGGCCGCAGCGCGGCATGTGTCGGGGTTGGCTGCGGTTTCGGCGTTGAGCAGGCCCCAGGCCAGCAGCTTCCAGCCTGCCCACAGCGCGGCCAGCAGCAGCGTGGCGGTGATGAGCCCGGAGAGCGCATCTGGAAACAGGCTGGCGCGCAGGCGCTGTGCCAGCGGAACCCGGGGCGGGGCCACCGGCAGGGCCGGTGCGCGGAGTACGGCACTCATGGGCAGGTCTTTCCCGGCTAGCGTGTGATGAAGGCACTGCGCTGGTTGAAGGCATTCAATGCCAGCGAGGTCAGCAGGTTGATGGCCAGGTAGACCACCGCGATGATGGTCACGCATTCGATGGCCTGGCCGGTCTGGCTCATGGCGGTGTTGGCGACCATCACCACGTCGGGGTAGCCGATGGCCACGGCCAGCGAGGAGTTCTTGATGGTGCTGAGCGCCAGGTTGGTATAGGGGGGAATGATCACCCGCAGGGCCTGCGGCAGCACGACCAGGCGCAACTGCTGGCCGCGGCGCATGCCCAGGGCCGAGGCGGCATTCCATTGCCCGCGCGGCACGGCCTGCAGACCGGCGCGCACGATTTCCGCGCAATAGGCGGCGGCATACAGGCCGAGGGCTCCCACCAGGGCCAGGAATTCCGGCGTCAGCGCCAGTCCTCCGTCGATGCCGAACATGCCCGGCTGCGGCGAGCTCCAGTGCCAGCCCGCCGCGCTGTCGTACACCGGGCCGGGCAGGGCCAGCCCCGCCTTGCTCAGAAAGCCCAGGGGGCCGATGGCCAGAGGGTGGTCCTCATCGGGCAGCAGCGAAGTCAGCGCGAAATACCACAGCAGCACCTGCACCAGCAGCGGGATGTTGCGCGCCACATCGACATAGAGGCGCACGGCGCCGCGCAGCAGCGGATGCCTTGCCACGGCGGCCACGCCCAGCAGCAGGCCCAGCACGGTGGCCAGCACGAGCGCGGGCACGGCGGCGCGAACCGTGTTGGCCACGCCGGCTGCGACCGCACGCAGGTAGCTGTCGCCGGGCTCGTAGGGCAGCAGCCCTTCGGAGATGGAAAAGCCGGCCGTCTGCTCCAGAAAGCCGAAGCCCCCGGCAATGCCGCGCGCGGCCATGTTGCGGCTGGCGTTGTGCGCCAGCCAGCCCAGCAGCAATATCAGCAGCCAGCCGATGGCGAGCTGCAAGGCCAGCCGGCCCCAGCGTGGCCGGGTGGGGGCCGGTGGCTGCCGTGCCCCGGCGTCGATGGCATTCACGGCTTTCGCAGCATCCACAGCGTTCGCGGCGTTCATGGCAGGGTGCCCTCGGCGCGTCAGTTCATCGGCGGCGACATCATCAGGCCGCCCTTGGTGAACAGCGCGTTCTTGCCGCGCGGCACGTTCAGGCCCGACCTGGCGCCCAGGTTGCGCTCATAGCTCTCGCCATAGTTGCCCACGGCCTTGACGATGCGCAGCGCCCATTCCCTGTCCAGCCCCAGCTGCTTGCCCAGGTCGTCGCTCTGGCCCAGGAAACGCTTGACCTGGATGCTGTCGGAGCGGGTCTTGAGCTCGTCGGCATTGGCCTGGGTGATGCCCAGTTCCTCGGCCTCGATCATGGCGTTGAGTGTCCAGCGCACGACGGCGAACCATTCGTCGTCACCGCGGCGCACGGCCGGGCCGGCCGGCTCCTTGGAGATGACTTCGGGCAGGATCACGTAGTCGTCGGGGTTGGCCAGCTCCTTGCCGCGCAGCACGGCCAGGGCGCCGAGGTCGCCTGTATAGGCCTGGCAGCGTCCGCTGCTGAAGGCCTGCAGGGCCGCTTCGGGGTTGTCGAACACCACCGCCTTGTAGTTGAGCTTGTGGGCGCGAAAGTACTCCGACAGGGTCTTTTCCGTGGTGGATCCGCTGATCACGCAGATGGTGGCGCCAGAGAGCTGCTTGACGCTGTTCAGGCCGGGCTTCTTCCTGGCCATGAAGCCCTGGCCGTCGTGGAAATTGATGCCCGCCCACATCAGGCCCAGGCCGTTGTCGCGTGTGAAAGTCCAGGTAGTGTTGCGTGCCAGCAGATCGATCTCGCCGGACTGCAGCGCCGTGATGCGTGTCTGGCCGCTGGTGGGGATGAATTTCACCTTGGTGGCGTCGCCCAGGGTGGCGGCCGCCACGGCGCGGCACAGATCCACGTCCAGCCCGGACCAGTTGCCGCTGCCGTCGGCCAGCGCAAAGCCTGCGCGCCCCGTGTGCACACCGCAGGCCACGGCGCCGCGCTGCTTGATGCCATCCAGCGTCTTGCCTGCGTGGGCCGGCGCGGCAGCGAGCGTGGCCGCGGCGGCCATCGAGGCGAAAAGAGAGCGGAAACGGGCAGGGGCATTCATGCGGAGTCCTTTGCGGCGGGATGGGGGGCCTGGGGTTGCGGCTTGCTCGCCGCAGGTGAAGCGGGGCTGCTGTCCGGTGTCAGGTAGGGAAGCACCGACTCGGACAGTTCGACCAGGCTGCGCACTGCCTGGGGCGTGGAGCGGATGACCTGGGTGGCCAGCGCTTCGACCATGGCCATGGCCGCCAGCACCGACGATGGGAGCAGAGGGTGGGCGGCAGGGGCCAGCAGCACGTAGTCGGCTTGGCCGGCCAGCGGGCTGGTGGCCTCGTCGGTGATGGCGATGGTCAGGGCGCCCCGTTGGCGCGCATGCGCCGTCAGCTCCACCGCTTCGCGTGAGTAGCGCGGCAGCGAGATCGCGATCAGCACGTCCTGCTCCGTCAGCCCCGTCATGCGCCGGACGGCTTGCTCCGTGCCGCCTGCGCAGGCCACTTCCAGCACCTGGGGCAGATAGGGCTGCAGCGCGTCGGCGCCAAAGGCTGCCACATGGTGGGAGCTGCCAAAGCCCATGAACAGGACGCGCCGCGCGCGGCAGATGCGCTGGGCCAGTTGATCGAGCAGGCCGGGGTCGCAGGCCTGTGCGGCCGCCTGCAGATTGCGCTGCGTGTGCTCGAAGGCCTGCGCTCCCAAGGCGCTTGCGGCAGGCTCGTGCGCCGCGCGCAGCTTGTTCACGGGCTCCAGGGCCTGTTGCAGCTGGCGGCCCAGGTGCAGGCGCAGATCGGCAAAGCCTTCGTAGCCGGCGTGCTTGGCGAAGCGGTTGACGGCAGCCAGGGAGCCTCCGCAGGCATTGGCCACTTCCTCGGCGCTCAGCGTGACGGCCAGGACCGGATGCGCGGCCATCCAGCGGCCGACCCGGGCGACGGCGGGCGAGCCATCGACGCTGGCGCGCAGCAGTTCCTGTACGGCGGGGTGGGGGTGGAGTTCCATGAATGAATGAAATTGAATGGTCTCTTTCATCCATTATTTTTTAGGAATGAAATCTTTCATTCAGGGGAAACCCTGAACCGAACGATCCATGCGTTCCGCTGGCTGCGGGGGAGTGCGGGGGCGTTGGGAGAGGGAGGGGCCTCAGGGGCGCACTTCGGCTGGGCCGAAGTGGAGCGCCGTCTTCACGCAGGACGACGCTTGTGGCAGGCGGTCCAATGGGACCGCCTGGTTTTCGAGAACGACTGGAATCAGTCGGACATCGCGGCCGACAGCTGCTCGATCTGCTCGCTCAGTTCCAGCCAGCGTTCCTCCAGGCTGTCGATCTCCTCGTTGCAGGCCTTGAGGCTGCGGCCTGCCTCGGCCATCTCGGCGGGCGAGATGGGCTGGCTCAGCAGGCCCTCCAGCCGCGTGCGTTCGGCCTGCAGCTGGGGCAGGCGCTTGTCCAGCTGTTCCAGTTCCTTCTTGAACGGCCGGGTCTTCTCGGCCATCTGCTGGCGGGCCAGGGCGGCCAGGCGCCGTTGCTCGCGCTGGTCTCCGGCGCTGGCGGCCGGCGGCGTGGGCGGGGCAGCGGGAGCCGGGGCCAGCGCAGCAGCCACGGGGGCCTGCACTGCAGGTGCTGCAGCTGCTGCGGGCTCCACCTGCGCTGCCGCCTTGCTGGTGGCCGCAGCCGCCTGTTCGGCCTTGCGGGCTTCCTCGCGCAGGCGGCGGGATTCTTCCAGCAGGTAGCGCTGGTAGTCGTCCAGGTCGCCGTCGAAGGGGCCGACCACCCCACGGCCGACCAGCCAGAAGTCCTCGCAGACCGAGCGCAGCAGGGCGCGGTCGTGGCTGACCAGCATGACGGTGCCGTCGAAGTCGTTGATGGCCATGGCCAGGGCCTCGCGCGTGGCCAGGTCCAGGTGGTTGGTGGGCTCGTCCAGCAGCAGCAGGTTGGGGCGCTGCCAGACGATCATGGCCAGCACCAGGCGCGCCTTCTCGCCGCCGCTCATGCTGCCCACGGCCTGCTTGACCATGTCGCCGCTGAAGTTGAACGTACCCAGGTAGCTGCGCAGGTCCTGCTCGCGCGCCTGCGGGCCGGTGGCGCCGGTGTCCCGTGCCAGGCGGATCATGTGCTCCATCGGGTTTTCGCCGGGGCGCAGCACGTCCAGTTCCTGCTGGGCGAAGTAGCCGATGTTCAGGCCCTTGCCTTCGGTCACGGTGCCGGCCAGGGCCTTCATCTCGCGCGCGATGGTCTTGACCAGGGTGGACTTGCCCTGGCCGTTGGCACCCAGGATGCCGATGCGCTGGCCCGCCAGCACCGAGCGGTTGACGCCGCGCAGGATGGTGGTCGCCTGGCCTTCGTCGTCCAGGTAGCCGAATGCGGCGTCCGTGATCGCCAGCATGGGGTTGGGCAGGTTGGCCGGCGGCTTGAACTCGAAGGTGAAATCGGCGCTGGCCAGCATGGGCGCGACCTTTTCCATGCGCTCGATCTGCTTGACGCGGCTTTGCGCCTGCTTGGCCTTGGAGGCCTTGGCCTTGAAGCGGTCGATGAATTTTTGCAGGTGGGCGATCTTTTCCTGCTGGCGCTCGAACGAAGCCTGCTGCAGCAGCATCTGCTGGGCGCGCAGTTCCTCGAACTTGCTGTAGTTGCCGCCATAGCGCGTGACCTGCGCGTTTTCGATGTGCAGCGTGGTGTTGGTGATGGCGTCCAGGAATTCGCGGTCATGGCTGATCACGACCAGGGTGCCGGGGTAGCGCTTGAGCCAGGCTTCCAGCCAGACCAGGGCGTCCAGGTCCAAGTGGTTGGTGGGCTCGTCCAGCAGCAGCAGGTCGGAGGGGCACATCAGCGCGCGCGCCAGCTGCAGGCGCATGCGCCAGCCGCCGGAGAAGCTGTTGACGGGGTGCTCCAGCTCGGAGACCTTGAAGCCCAGGCCCAGGATCAGGGCCTGTGCGCGCGGCACGGCGTCGTGCGCGCCGGCATCGGCCAGGTCCACGTGGGCGTGGGCGATGGCCATGCCGTCCTCGCTGGCCTCGGCGGCCGCGAGCTGGGCGTTGAGCTCGCTCAGGCGGGTGTCGCCGTCCAGCACGAACTGGGTGGCCGTCTCCGAGGTCTCGGGCATGTTCTGCGCGACCTGGCCCAGGCGCCATTGAGAAGGGATGGAGAACTCTCCACCGTCCTCGGCCAGGCTGCCGTTGAGCAGGGCGAACAGGCTGGACTTGCCGGCGCCATTGCGTCCGACAAGGCCGACTTTTTCACCGGGGTTGATGGAGACGGAGGTGCTGTCCAGCAGCACGCGGGTGCCGCGGCGCAGGGTAATGTTGCGAAGGCTGATCATGAATGGGCAGGATTATCCCAGCGATTGCGCCAGGGCAGGATTGCCGCCCGCCATGCCCGTGCCCAGCCACGGTGCAAAGCCCTGGTACCAGGCCCTAGATCGGCTGTATGCCCACGCGCTGCATCATGGACTGGGTGAACTGGATCTCGCGCTCGAAGCCCTTGGCATAGGCTTCGGCGCTGGTGATGGCGACCTTGCCGCCTTCCTGCTCCAGCAAGGCGATGACCTTGGGCTGCCTGAGCACCTCCTCCAGTGCCGTGCGCAGCCGCTGGACGATGGCCTCGGGCGTGGCGGCCGGCACGGACACACCGCCCCAGGACGTGAGGTTGACGTCGGGCACGCCCAGCTCGGCCAGGGTCTGCACCTGGGGCAGCTTGGCGTTGCGCTGGGGGCCGGCAATGGCCAGCGGCACCAGCCTGCCCGCCAGCACCTGGGGATAGGCCACGGAAAACAGCGGGGCGCCGAAGGCCACCTGCTGGCCCAGCACGGCATTGACCAGCTCGGACGCGCCCTTGTAGGGCACATGGTTGACCTGCAGGCCCATGCTGGAGGCCAGCATCTCCACTCCCAGGTGCGATGGCGTGCCCACGCCGCCCGAGGCATAGTCCAGCGCGCCCGGCCTGGCCTTGGCGCGGGCGGCCAGGTCATCCAGCGTGCGCATGCCCGAGTCGGCATGCACGACGACCAGGATGTCCGAGCGCGACATACCCAGCACATGGCGGAAGTCCTTGAACACGTCGTAGCCGGGGCTTTTGTACATGCGCATGGCGGCGGCCATGGGCGAGCCCGAGTACAACAGGGTGTAGCCGTCCGCCGGTGCCTTGGCCACCTGGCGGGCGCCGATGTTGCCGCCCGCGCCGGCGCGGTTGTCTATCACCACGGGCTGGCCCAGCTGGGCCGACAGCGCCTCGGCCACGATGCGCGCGGCCGTGTCGGGGCTGGTGCCGGCCAGGTAGGGCACCACCCATTTGATGGGGCGCGTGGGCCAGGCGCTGTCGTGCGCGGAGGCTGTGGCGGCCCAGGGCAGGCCTGCCGCAAGCGATGCGGCGCCTGCAGCCCGCAGGAATTGGCGGCGGTCCTGGCCGCTGCTGGTGATGTGTGGCATGGCTTTGTCTCCTGGTCTTTTGTCTTTTCTGTTTGCTGGGGGAGTGCTGGGGCTGCCGGTCAGCCTCAGGCGCCGGCCCGCTCCAGCAGCTCCTTGGCGATGGTGTTGCGCTGTATCTCGCTGGTGCCCGTGAGCACGCGGTACATGCGCAGCATGCGGAACAGGAATTCCACGCGCCGGCCCTGGACGATGCCTTCGCCCCCATGGATCTGCACGGCGCGGTCGGCGATGCGGAACGCCGTCTCCGAGCAGAACAGCTTGCTCATCGAGGCCTGGGCGCGCGCGTCGATGCCGGCGTCGATGGCGCGGGCCGTCTGCACCATCAGCGCGCGCGCGGCCATCCATTCGGTGGCCATGTCGGCCAGCATGTGCTGTATGGACTGGAACTGGGCAATGCTGCGGCCGAATTGCTGGCGCCCCAGCGCATAGTCACGCGCATCGCGCAGCGCCACCTGCGCCAGCCCCATCATGGCCGGGCAGTGCAGCAGGCGGTTGACGGTGATGCGGCCCAGCGCCAGGGCCAGGCCCCGGCCCGGCTCGCCGATCAACTGGGCAGCGGGCACGCGGCAGCCGTCGAGCACGATGTCTCCCGTGCTCGATTGACCGGCCATGGTCTTGTAGCCGCTGACCACCTGCACACCCGGTGCATGCAGGTCCACGAAGAAGGCGCTGATCTCGCGCTGCGGGCTGCCCTCGGGCGCGGTCGAGGCCATGAGCACGGCGAAGTCGGCAAACGGCGAGCCCGAGATGAAGCGCTTGCGGCCGTGGAGCACGTAATGGTCGCCTTCCAGCACGGCGCGCGTCTCCAGCGCGCCCGCGTCCGAGCCGGCCGCCGCCTCGGTCAGCGCAAAGCAGATGGACTTTTCGGCGCGTGCCACGGGCAGGATGAACTGCTCCATCTGCAAGGGCGTGGCCTTGCGGATCAGCGCGCCTATGCGCGGCGGGCCGCTGAGTTCGCCCAGCACATGGGGCGCGAAGGGCGATCCCGTGGCGTAGATGGCCTCCTTGACCAGCACCTGGTCGAGCACGGACAGGCCGGCGCCGCCCATGGCCTCGGGCAGGGTCATGCCGTAGAAGCCGCGCGCATGCGACAGCTTCCAGACCTGGCGCAGCAAATCGGTGGAGGCGCTGTTTTCATGGTCCACACCATGCGCGCGGGCGAGGTCGGCCAGTTCGCCGTGGATGAAGGCGTTGAGCGCGTCGATCAGGCCGGCTGCGCGCTCGGAGCCTTCAAAGGGCATTTCCAGCAGGGCAGCGTTGGCGGTGGGGAGTGTGTCTTTGGCGTTCATCTCAGTTCACCTTGCGGGCGTGGTTGGCCCAGTAGGGCGCCTGCACGGCGCGGCGCATGACCTTGCCGTTGGGGTTCTTGGGCAGCTGCTGCACGAATTCGATGTGGCGCGGGCGCTTGAAGCCGCCCAGGCGCTCGGCGCAAAAGCTGTCCAGCGCGGCACTGTCGCCGGCCAGGCCGGGCTTGAGCACGATGTGGGCGGCCACGGCCTCGCCCCATTTGTCGTCGGGGATGGCGAACACGCAGGCATCGGCCACCGAGGCATGTTCGTAGAGCACGGACTCCACCTCGGACGGATAGACGTTGAAGCCGCCGCTGATGACCATGTCCTTCTTGCGGTCCACGATGTAGACAAAGCCCTGCTCGTCCATGCGGGCCAGGTCGCCCGTGTGGTAGCGGCCGTTCCTGAGCACCTCGGCCGTCAGCTCGGGCGCGCGCCAGTAGCCTGCGAAGACATCGGCGCCGCTGACCACGATCTCGCCGATCTCGCCCTCGGGCACGCGGCGGCCTTCGTCGTCCACCACCTCCACCAGGGATTCCAGAAAGGGCCGGCCGCAGGATGCCAGCCGCTCGGGCCGCGACGCGCGTGCCTGCAGGTGGTCCTGCACCGTCAGGCCGCAGACGCCGGAGGTGGTCTCGCCCGCGCCGTAGCCCTGGGACAGGATGGGGCCGAACACGTCCATGGCCTGCAGGATGCGCGCGGGCGCCATGGGCGCTGCGCCGTAGCCCAGGCGTTGCAGGTCGGGCAGCGGGCGGTAGCGGCCGCCGATCTCGGCCAGCAGCATGTTGATCATGGTGGGCACCATGAAGGTATGGGTGACGCGCCGCGCCTGCATCTCGGCCATGAAGGCGCCAGGCTCGAAGCCCGAGAACAGGTGGATGGTGGCGCCCGTGCACAGCGCCGGCACCATCTGCATGCCCGAGGCGTGGGTGACCGGCCCCACCAGTCCCAGCACATGGCCGGCCTGCATGCCCTCGCCGCGCATCAGGAACTTGCGCAGCTGGGCCAGGCGGTTGCCGAAGGTCTGCATGGCGGCCTTGAGCACGCCCGACGAGCCCGAGGTGTAGTGCAGCACGGCCACCTCGTGCTCGTGCACGTCCACGGGCTGGAAGCGGTCGCTGGCGCGGGCGAGCAGCGCTTCGTAGTTGCTGTCGGCAGGGCCGTCCAGCAGCAGCAGGCGCACGTCGGCAGACTGCAGGTGCGGCTTGAAGGCCTCGGCGCGCGCGGCCGTGGTCACGATGATGGAAGCATCGCTGTTGGCCGCGATATCGCCTACTTCGCGTGGAGACAGGCGTGCGTTGAAGGGCGCCTTGATGAGCCCGGCCTTGTAGCAGGCGATCTCGATCTCCACGATTTCCACGCAATTGGGCAGGTAGATGCCCACGCGGTCGCCGCGGGCCAGCCCCTGGGCAAGCAGGGCGTTCGCCACGCGGTTGGAGCGCTGCTCAAGCTCTGCGTAGCTGATGCTGCGCGCGGCGCTGGTCACCGCAGGCTGCTCGGCATGGGCCCTGCAGCTGCGTGCGACGAGTTCGCCGACGTTGGGTATGGGGAGGGAATGGGGGTGGCCTGCGGTGGGCCGGGATGTCTCGTGCATGGCATTCCTTGGCTGAAGCCGCGCGTTTTGCGCGGCGTGCCATGCACTGTTGCAGAAGAGGACCGGGCCGGGGAAATACCGATTAGTGATTCAGTTGCATCAGAAAAATTGATGTCCAGACCAACCCTTGCCGTTTTTGCTGATGACCATCGGACTGCCGCACTACGCTGGGCTGCTGCATCACATCTGCTGCGGATGCTGCCAGCGCGCCTGCCAGAGGCCCGCCGTGATCAGTTGCCGGGCCTGGTCCAGCAGTGCCTGCCGGACCACCTGCAGTGCCGGGTCACCGCCGCGGTTGGCCTGCACGGCCAGGAAGTAGCGGCGCAGCAGCGCGGGCGCCGCGACCTGGGCCACGATCCAGCCGGGCTGGAGGCCCGTGGGCGCCGCCTTGGCGCCCTCGCGCAGCCAGGCGGGCGCATCGCTCAGCGAGCAGGCGGGCGTGAAGGTGAAGCCCGCGCCGCAGTGGTAGAGCGAGCGGATGACGCGGGCGGAATCGTGTTCGTGGACGATGTTCAACCGCAGCTCCCGCGCATCGGCGGCGGCCTCCACGGTCTGGCGGATGGAAAAGCGGCGCGACTGCAGCACCAGCGGCAGCTGGCAGGCATGGGCAAAGTCCATGTGCGGCAGGCCGCCGTCCGGCGCCGGGCGCAGCAGCGGGGCCACGCTGCCATCGCCATCCTGGCCGCAGACGTAGATGGATTCCTCGGCCATGGGCTGCACCTGCAGGTCATGCAGGCTGGCCGTGTCCACAAGAATGGCCAAGTCGGCGCGCCGGTCCAGCATGGCCTTTTGCACCATCAGGCTCAGGTCGTCGAGCACGAAGATGCGTATGCGCGGGTGGCTGTGGCGCAGGCTGGCAATCAGGGGGCCTGCCAGCAGGCTGGTCAGCAAAAAGGGCAGGGCGATGGTGACCGAGCCTTCGGGGCCTTGGGGCAGGCGCTGTATGCGCTCGCGCATGGCATCGGCGTCGGACAGCAGGCGGCGGGCATCCTCGTACAGCTGCGCGCCGGCCGGGGTAGGGGTCACGCCGGCGTGGCTGCGCTCCAGCAGTTGCGCACCCAGCTCGCCTTCCAGCTTCTTGATCTGCGCCGTGAGCGCGGGCTGGGCCACGTACAGCGAGTGCGCGGCGCGCGAGAGGCTGCCAGCCTCCAGCACGGCGATGAAGTAGCGCAGCGCCCGCAGGTCCATCTCAGCCCAGGGGGCGGTATTGCGGGCGCAGGGCCTCGATATCGCCTTCGGTCCAGGCGCGCAGTGCCTCCTGGGTGATCAGCAGCACCTGCTCGTCGCCCGAGCTGGTGTCCAGCCAGAACACGGGCAGGTCGGGGAAGGCGGCTTCGAAGAAGTCCTTTTCATTGCCGATCTCCAGCACGACCACGCCTTCCTTGGCCAGGCGCGAGGGCAGGTCCTGCAGCAGGCGGCGGATGAAGTCCATGCCGTCGGCGCCGCCGGCCAGCGCAAGCTCGGGCTCGGCCTGGTACTCGGCGGGCAGGCGCGACATGCTGTCGGCGTTCACATAGGGCGGGTTGCACAGCACCAGGTCCCAGGGGCCGGGCAGGGCGGCCAGGCCGTCGCTCTCCAGCAATTGCACGCGCTCGGCGAGCTCATGGCGGTCCACGTTGATGCGCGCCACGGCCAGCGCGTCGGCCGAGATGTCGGCGCCCGTGACCTCGACCTCGGGCCAGGCCATGGCCGCCAGGCAGGCCAGGCTGCCGTTGCCGGTGCACAGGTCCAGCACGCGGCGCGTGCGGTCGGACAGCCAGCCGTCGATGCTGCCGTCGGCCAGCAGTTCGGCAATGAAGCTGCGCGGCACGATGGCGCGCTCGTCCACGTAGAAGGGCACGCCCTGCAGCCAGGCCTCGCGCGTGAGGTAGGCGGCGGGCTTGCGTGTGCGGATACGCTCTGCGAACAGCTCGGCCACTTCGGCCTGCTGCTCGGCGCTCACCGGCTGGCTGGCCAGGGACTCGGGCGCGCCCGGCGCCAGTTCGCTGTCCAGTGGCAGGCCCAGCTTCCAGAGCGTGAGCCAGGCCGATTCGTCTTCGGCCGTGGCCGTGCCGTGGCCAAAGGCCACGCCGGCCGCCGTGAGCGCTGCGGCGCCCGAGGCCACGAGGTCGGCGATGGTGCTGCCCGAGATGGCGGGAATATTGGCAGGGGTGGGGGCGGATGTCATCGTCGGCTCCTTGGGCGCGCGTTCAGGCGGCCTGCTGGCGCTGCAGCTCCTGGAGCGTGCGGCGGTAAATGTTCTTGAGGGGCTCGATGTCGGCCACCACGATGTGCTCGTCGATCTTGTGGATGCTGGCGTTGGGCGGGCCCACTTCCACGACCTGGCTGCAGATCTGGGCGATGAAGCGGCCGTCGCTGGTGCCGCCCGTGGTGGACAGCTCGGTCTCCAGGCCGGTCTCGGCGCGGATGGCCGCCTGCACGGCATTCACCAGCGTGCCCGGCGTGGTCAGGAAGGGCTGGCCGCCGATGGTCCAGGCCAGCTCGTACTCCAGTCCATGGCGGTCCAGCACGGCGTGCACGCGCTGCTGCAGCGATTCGGCCGTGGACTCGGTGCAGAAACGGAAGTTGAAGTCGATGGTCACATGGCCGGGGATGACGTTGGATGCGCCCGTGCCGCCATGCATGTTGCTGATCTGCCAGCTGGTGGGCGGGAAGAAGGCGTTGCCCTCGTCCCATCGCGTGGCGGCCAGTTCGGCCAGGGCCGGCAGGGCCTGGTGGATGGGGTTGCGCGCCAGCTGCGGGTAGGCGATGTGGCCCTGGATGCCCTTGACGGTGAGGCGTCCGCTCATGGTGCCCCGGCGGCCGTTCTTGATCATGTCGCCCGTGCGGTCCACGGAGGTGGGCTCGCCCACGATGCACCAGTCCAGGCGCTCGCCGCGCTCGCGCAGCAACTCGACCACGACCTTGGTGCCGTCCACCGAAGGGCCTTCCTCGTCGCTGGTCAGCAGCAGGGCAATGTCGAAGGAGGGAGTTGGCGTCTCGGCCAGGAACTCCTCCAGTGCCACGACAAAGGCGGCGATGGAGGTCTTCATGTCGCTGGCGCCGCGGCCGTATAGCTTGCCGCCGCGGTGCGTGGGCACGAAGGGCGGGCTGCTCCACTGCTCCAGGGGGCCGGTGGGCACCACGTCGGTATGGCCGGCAAAGACCAGCACGGGCCGGTCGTTGCCTGCGCCGGAGCGCCTGGCCCAGAGATTGCGCACGCGAAAGCTGTCGGGGCCGCTGTCGATGCGCTCGCAGGCAAAGCCCATGGGCAGCAGGGCATCGGCCAGGAGTTCAAGGCAGCCGGCGTCTTCCGGGGTCACGGATGGCAGGCTGATCAGCTGCTCGGTCAGTTGCAAGGTGCGGGACATGGTGGGAAGGTCAAAAAACAAAAAAGTCGGAGGGCTGGCTGGCGCCAGCGTGCTCCGACATTGTGAACGCTGCAGGCCCGGCCGTTCAGTTCGGCTTGACTTCCAGCATGATTTCGGTGAACGAGGGCATGTCGTCCTCGCCGGGCGTGGCCAGTTCGGCGAACTGGCTGGACGGCGCGGCATGGCCGGCCTTGACCACGTCGTTTTCCAGGCGCCACATCAGGTTGGTGGGCGAGTCGGCAAAGGCCAGTCCCTCGGCGCGGTCGATGCGGCCCGAGCGGATCAGCTGGGCCAGCGCCTCTTCAAAGGTCTGCGAGCCTTCGGCCATGGATTTCTCCATGGCCTCCTTGACGCCCGAGAAGTTGCCGCGCTCGATCAGGTCGGCGATCAGCTTGGTGTTGAGCATCACCTCGACGGCCGGCATGCGGCCGCCATCCACGGTGCGCACCAGGCGCTGGGAGATCACGCCCTTGAGCGCTGCCGACAGCTCGCCCAGCATGGTCGGCCGGATTTCCTCGGGGAAGAAGGACAGGATGCGGTTGAGCGCGTGGTAGCTGTTGTTGGCGTGCAGCGTGGCAAGGCACAAATGGCCCGACTGCGCAAAGCCCATGGCCGAGGACATGGTCTCGCGGTCGCGGATCTCGCCGATCAGGATCACGTCGGGCGCCTGGCGCAGCGCATTCTTGAGCGCAACCTGCAGCGATGCCGTGTCGGATCCCACTTCGCGCTGGTTGACGATGGAGCGCTTGTTGCGGAACTGGTATTCGATGGGGTCCTCGATGGTGAGGATGTGGCCCGTGAGCTTTTCATTGCGCGCGTCGATCATCGAGGCCAGCGTCGTGCTCTTGCCCGAGCCCGTGGAGCCCACGACCAGCAGCAGGCCGCGCTTTTGCATGATCAGCTCGCCCAGCACGGGCGGCAGGTTCAGCGTGTCCATGGGCGGGATGTGCTGGGCGATGAAGCGGATCACCACGGCGCAGCTGCCGCGCTGGTGCATGGCGCTGACGCGGAAACGCCCCACGCCGCGCAGCGGCACGCCCATGTTGAGCTCGCCCGTCTCGTCCAGCTCCTGCAGGCGCTCGGCCGGCACGATCTCGGCCAGCAGGCTGCGCGGCGCATCGGGCGGCAGCAGCTGGTTGTTGATGGGGACGCATTCGCCGTTGATCTTGATCAGCGCCGGCGCGTTGACCGCCAGGTAGACGTCGGACGCCTGCTTCTCGCCCATCAGGCGCAAAATCCTCTCCATCGTGCCCATGTGTTCCCCCAAATTCGTGTGCTGTCGCTGTTCTTGGATCGTTGTCACGCGCTTTTGACGTGAAACGGGCGTCCGCTGCCTGGTGGCCGGGGACGCCCTCGAGAGTATGCCTTGGTCCATCCCCTGAACAGGGGATGTTTTGGCGCCGCAACCACGCCTTTGGCGCGGTCCGGATGCAGGTCAATCGCGCAGCAGGTCGTTCAGGCTCGTGGTGGAGCGTGTCTTGGCATCGACCTTCTTGACGATGATGGCGGCGTACATGCTGTAGCGGCCGTTGTCCTTGGGCAGGTTGCCCGACACCACCACCGAGCCGGCGGGCACGCGGCCGTAGCTGGTCTCGCCGGTCGCACGGTCATAGATGGGAGTGGACTGGCCGATGTACACGCCCATGGAGATCACCGAGTTCTCTTCCACGATCACGCCTTCGACGATTTCGGAACGCGCGCCGATGAAGCAGTTGTCCTCGATGATGGTCGGGTTGGCCTGCAGCGGCTCCAGCACGCCGCCCAGGCCCACGCCGCCGGACAGGTGCACGTTCTTGCCGACCTGAGCGCAGGAGCCCACGGTGGCCCAGGTGTCGACCATGGTGCCTTCGTCCACGTAGGCGCCGATGTTCACGTAGGAGGGCATCAGGATGGCGCCCTTGGCCACGAAGCTGCCACGGCGGGCCACCGCCGGAGGCACGACGCGCACGCCGGTGGCGGCGATCTCGGCTTCGGTCATGCCGGCGAACTTGGTGGGGACCTTGTCGAAGAAGTTCAGGTCGCCGGACTGCATCAGCACGTTGTCCTTGAGGCGGAAGGACAGCAGCACGGCCTTCTTGATCCACTGGTGCACGGTCCACTGGCCCACGCCTTCGCGCGTGGCCACGCGCAGCTGGCCGTTGTTCAGGGCTTCGATCACGTGGTCCACGGCCTCGGTCACTTCCTTGGGCGCGGCAGCGGGGGAGAGGCTGGCACGGTTGTCCCAGGCGGTGTCGATGATGGATTGCAGCTGTTGCGTCATATGGCTTTGGTGATCAAAGGGTTTGTGAGGAAAGGGGTGGCCAGGCGTGGCTCAGCGCTGGCGTGATTCTATGAATTGTGCAATGCGCTGGGCCGCCTCCAGGCATTCGGCGGTCTCGGCCACCAGGGCCATGCGCACGCGCCCGGCGCCCGGATTGCGGCCATTGGCTTCGCGCGCCAGGTAGCTGCCGGGCAGCACGGTCACGCCGGTGGCGGCATACAGCTCGCGTGCAAAGTCGGCGTCGTCCAGGCCCAGCGATTCGGGAATGCCGGCCCACAGGTAGAAGCTGGCATCGGGCAGGCGCACATCCATCACGCGCGCCAGCACGGGGGTGACCTGGTTGAACTTTTCGCGGTACAGGCGGCGGTTCTCCTCGACATGGGCCTCGTCGGCCCAGGCCGCGATGCTGGCCGTCTGCACCACGGGGCTCATGGCGCCGCCGTGGTAGGTGCGGTACAGCAAAAAGGCCTTGATCAGGGCCGCATCGCCCGCCACGAAACCGCTGCGCAGGCCAGGCACATTGCTGCGCTTGGACAGGCTGGTGAACATCAGCAGGTTCTTGTAGTCCGTGCGGCCCAGGCGCTGCGCGGCTTCCAGTCCGCCCAGTGGAGGCGTGCCGTCGAAGTAGATCTCGCTATAGCACTCGTCGCTGGCAATCACGAAGCCATGGCGGTCGGACAGCGCAAACAGCTTTTCCCATTCGGCCAGCGGCATCACCGCGCCTGTGGGGTTGCCGGGAGAGCACACGAAGATCAGCTGGGTCTTTTCCCACACGTCGGCGGGAACGCTGTCCCAGTCCACTGCGAAATTGCGCGCAGCATCGCTGGGGGCGTAGTACGGCTGGGCGCCGGCCAGCAGGGTGGCGCCTTCGTAGATTTGATAGAACGGGTTGGGGCAGATCACGCGCGCGCCGTCCTGGCTGGCGTCCACCACGACCTGGGTGAAGGAGAACAGGGCCTCGCGCGAGCCGTTGACCGGCAGCACCTGGGCGGCGGCGTCCAGCGCAATGCCGTAGCGCTGGCGCGCCCACTGGGCGCAGACTTCGCGCAGCGCGGGCTCGCCGGCGGTGGCCGGGTACTTGGCCAGGCCGCCCAGGTCGGCGCTCAGCGCCTGTTCGATGAAGGGCGGCGTGGCATGGCGGGGCTCTCCGATGCCAAGGCTGATGGGGCGCACGCCCGCCGGTGGCTGGACCCCGGCGAACAGTTTGCGAAGACGCTCAAACGGGTAGGGCTGGAGTCGGGAGAGCAGGGGATTCATGGGCTCGCATTATGGATTGATGCGCTTTCGGCATGCCGTTGTCACAGAGGACTGCGGGTCTGCACGCTGGCTTTTTTGCATTCTGTTACCTATTCTGGCATGGTCTCGACTGGGGCCATGCCAACTCGTGTGGCGGGGCCTCGCAAACGGTGAATTCCAGATACCAATGACAAGAGAGGCAGACAGCTATGCAGGCAGGCGCTGGCATGGAAAAAGATGGAAGCAGGCATCGTAAGCATACATCCGGCCCAGGTGCCGGCTTCCTCGTATGCACGGTGTGGGCATTGGCGGGACCGGCGCTGGCGTTGGTGGCCGATTCGATGGGCCTGGGGCCCTGGGTTTGGGCAGCCTTGCTGCTGTGGGCCGGGCTGCTGCTGGGCGGCATGCACAGGCTCTGGTCGCGGGTGATCGGCGAGCGCGAATTGCTGCAGCAGGCCATGCAGGGCATCGCCCAGGGAGACCTGAGCCAGCGCGTGGCCGTGGAGGCTGCGGCCTCCCAGGAGGGCGCAGGCGACGTCCAGACGCCCAAGGCCTTGCTGGGCGGCATGGTGACCTCGCTGTCGGGCATGGTGGCCGATGTGCGCAGCAATGCGGCCCTGGTGGCGCAGGCCGGGCAACAACTGGTGAACGAGCACCAGGCGCTGTCCGATCGCACCGAGCTGCAGGCCACCAACCTGGCCCAGACCGTGGTCAGCGTGGAGCAGTTGAGCAGCGCCGTGCAGCACAACGCCGATGTGGTGGGCGTGGTCCATCACCAGGCCAGCGCCGTGCGCGGCGCCGCCGATGAAGGCGTGGTGGCCATGGGCCGCGCCGTGGAGTCGGTGGAGACCATTGAAAGCAGCGCCGGCCGCATGCGCGAGATCATCGGTGTGATCGACGGCATTGCGTTTCAGACCAACATCCTGGCGCTGAACGCTGCCGTGGAGGCGGCGCGTGCGGGCGAGCAGGGCCGCGGCTTTGCCGTGGTGGCCAGCGAGGTGCGCTCCCTGGCCGGCCGCTCGGCTGAGGCGGCCCGCGAGATCCGCCACCTGATCGGCGATGCGCTGGCCCAGGTGGAGCACAGCACCGAACTGATCCGCACGGCCGGACGTGGCATGGAGCGCGTGACCGAAGGCATTCGGCAGGTGGCCGAGCACATGGGAGAGCTGTCGCAGTCCACCGGCAGCCAGAGCACGGGCCTGGCCGAGATCAGCCGCGCCGTGCACCAGATCGACGAGATCACCCAGCACAACGCGCAGATGGTGGGCCACGCGCTGGACCAGGCACGCGCGCTGCAGCAGCGCGCGCAGATGCTGTCAGGGGCGGTGTCGCGCTTTCGGCTGCAGCAGGGCACGGCGGAGGAGGCCGTGGCCCTGGTCGAGTCGGCCCTGGGTCTGGCGCGGCGCGGAGTGGCCACCGAGGCACTGCTGGCCGCCGTAAACGACCCCGGCCAGCCCTTCCATGACCGCGATATGTACGTTTTCGCCCTGGCCGCCGACGGCAGCTACCGCGCCTTTGGCGGCAACCCTGCGCGTGTGGGCGTGCGCGTGCAGGAGCTGCCAGGCGTGCGGGGTGAGCAGCTGCTGGCCGACATCATTGCCCAGGCCGAGCGCGGGCCGGGCTGGGTGGAGTACGACTTCAGAAACCCGGCCACGCAGCAGGTGCAGACCAAGATGTCCTTCGTCTGCAAGCATGGCGGGCTGTACTGGGGATGCGGCGTCTACAAGAGTCTGGCGCTGGCGGCATAGCCTTGGCGTGGAAGGCAGACTGCCGCCTGGCGGGCTTCACTGGCACGCGTTCGGCGATGAACCGCCGCCCGCGCGCTGGGCACGTGCGCGGGCCAGGATGGCGGCGATGGTGGCCTGCTTGCTCTCGGCCACGGGAGGTGCGGGGCAGGGGGCGTGAGGGCTGGCGTCGTCGGCTGCTGCCTGCTCTGCCTGCGCAAGAGGCGTCGCTGCCCGGCTTGCACTCAAACGCTCGCGCTCCACTTCACGCTCGCGGTGCAGCACATAGCGCTGGCGCGCATGCTCGGCCTGCTGGGGGCTCCAGGCAGACCAGCCTGTGGCCGGGCCGCTGGCGTTGTGCAGTTCGATGCAATCGACCGGACACACGGGAATGCACAGTTCGCATCCCGTGCAGTGGGCTGCGATCACCGTGTGCATGAACTTGTTGGCCCCCAGGATGGCATCCGTGGGGCAGGCCTTGATGCACAGGGTGCAACCGATGCACCAGGCCTCGTCGATCACGGCCACGGTGCGCGGGGCTTCCATGCCGTGCTCGGCGCTCAGCGCAACAACGGGCCGGCCCGTCAATGCGGCCAGCCGCTCCACGCCCGCAGCGCCGCCCGGTGGGCACTGGTTGATGCCAGCCTCGCCCGAGGCCACGGCCTGGGCGTAGCTGGCGCAGTCAGGGTAGCCGCAACGCGTGCACTGCGTCTGCGGCAGCGCGGCGTCTATGCGCGCTGCCAGATCGTCGCGGGCGAGCATGGCGGTGGAGGACATGGCGTGGCGGGCTTGCTCGGGAATCAGCCTGCCTGCACCTTGGCGCCACGCTTGCGTGGCTGCTCGGCGGCCGTTGGCGCGTCATCGCTCAGGCTGCTGGCATGGCCTGCAGCGCTGGCGGCGGTGGCGCTCTCGGGCTGGTGGGTGCTGATGAATTCGCGCACCTGCGGATAGACGATCTCTCGCCAGCGGCGGCCGCTGAAAATCCCGTAGTGTCCCGCGCCCGGCACTTCAAGGTGCCTGCGCTGATCCGCGGCAATGCCCGTGCACAGATCGTGCGCAGCCCGCGTCTGGCCGGAGCCGGAGATGTCGTCCAGCTCACCCTCGATGGTCAGCAGGGCGCTGCCCTTGATGTCCTGCGGGCGCACCAGTTCAACCTTGTCCTCGGGCGAACGCACTTCCCAGGTGCCATGGACCAGCTTGTAGTCCTGGAACACCGTGGCGATGGTCTCGAGGTAGTAGTCGGCATCCATGTCGAGCACGGCGTTGTACTCGTCATAGAACTTGCGGTGGTGCTCGGCGCTGGCGTCGTCACCCTTGATCAGGTCCTTGAAGTAGTCGTAGTGGCTCTTGGCGTGGCGATCCGGGTTCATGGCCACGAAGCCCGAGTACTGCAGGAAGCCGGGGTAGACGCGGCGACCCACGCCCGGATAGCCTTCGGGCACGCGGTAGATCACATTGTTCTCGAACCACTCGAAGCTGCGGTTCTGCGCCAGGTTGTTCACCGAGGTCGGCGAGCGGCGCGCATCGATGGGGCCGCCCATCATGGTCATGGACAGCGGAGGCGTCTCGCCACGGCTGGCCATCAGCGACACGGCCGCCAGCACCGGCACCGTGGGCTGGCAGACGCTGACCACATGGCACTGGCCGTACTTGCCCTGCAGGTAGCGGATGAACTCCTGCACATAGTTCACGTAGTCGTCGAGGTGGAACTCGCCATCGGCCAGCGGCACCAGGCGGGCGTTCTTCCAGTCGGTGATGTAGACCTTGTGGTCGCCCAGCATGCTTTGCACCGTATCGCGCAGCAGCGTGGCGTAGTGGCCCGACAGCGGCGCGACGATCAGCACCACGGGCTGGCTCAGCATGGTCTGCAGTGTCTCGGTGTCGTCGGAGAAGCGCTTGAAGCGGCGCAGCTCGCAAAACGGTTTGTCCACTTCGACCCGCTCGCGGATCGTCACGTCCACGCCGCCGACATCGACGCTGCGCAGGTTGAACTCGGGCTTTTCGTAATCCTTGCCCAGGCGGTAGAACAGGTCGAACCCGGCGGCCATGCGCTGGGACATCGGACCCTGGCTCAGCAGCGAGTGGGGGTTGCTGTAGAGCTTGGCTGCAGCCTGCGCGAAATCGGCAAAGGGCTCGACCATGGCGCGCTGGATTTCGTAGAGCTGATAGAGCATGGATACAAGGGGTTGTTTGGATTTGTTGCAGTGCAATATATCAGCAGCACGCTAAGAAAATTGGTAGTAAAACCCCTCTAATGCTGTCGCTTAAGTGATAGCTTGACTGATGGTTGTAAGCTGGCGGCCGCCCAGCCCCCGGCATTCCTGCAATGCAGTGCGGCGCGCTAGGCGGCAAGCGCCGCTTCGGCCGGTTTGGTGCGCGCAAGCCGCATCACCTCTGAAGGCGGCAACTGCTTGAACTGGTGGTTGCTCCACACCTGGCGCCAGCGCCGCGCACCTGCCAGCCCGTTGCGCAACCCCAACATATGGCGGGCTATCGAATACCAGTGCGTGCCGTGCGTGCGCGCCTCTCGCTCCATGTAGGCCACCATCTGCTCCTCGATGGACTCGCGCGTGTGCTCCACGCCAGCATCGCCGTAGTACAGCGCATCCCACGAGGCCAGCCACCAGGGGTTGTGATAGGCCTCACGCCCCACCATCACGCCATCGACCTGCTGCAGCAGCTCTTGCACGGTGGCGTCGGCCTTGATGCCGCCATTGATGGCAATGGTCAGCTGCGGAAAATCCTGCTTGAGCCGGGCCACGATCTCGTAGCGCAGCGGCGGGATCTCGCGGTTTTCCTTGGGAGACAAGCCTTTGAGCCAGGCATTGCGTGCGTGAACGATGAACACGCGGCATCCCGCATCGGCCACCGTGCCCACGAAGTCGCGCACGAATTCGTAGCTCTCGTCCTTGTCGATGCCGATGCGGTGCTTCACCGTGACAGGCACGTCCACCACATCCACCATGGCCTTTACGCAATCGGCCACCAGCGGCGCCTCATTCATCAGGCAGGCGCCAAATGCACCGCGCTGCACCCGCTCGCTGGGGCAGCCGCAGTTCAGATTGATCTCGTCATATCCCCACTGCGCTCCCAACCGCGCAGCCTGCGCCAGATCCGACGGCTCGCTGCCGCCGAGCTGCAACGCCACCGGATGCTCCTCGGCCTCGAACCGCAGATGCCGTGGCACATCACCGTGCAGCAGTGCGCCCGTGGTCACCATCTCGGTATACAGCAGGGTATGGCGGCTCAGCAGTCGGTGCAGGTAGCGGCAGTGCTTGTCAGTCCAGTCCATCATGGGTGCAACGGACATGCGCCACATGCTGGCAGGTGCTTGGTTTTCTACGTTTGTCATTGATCTGATTGGGTTTTTTGCTCTGGCGTCGTTGCCTGGTTCTTCGCCATCCAACCCCGTTTTTGCTGACTTTCTCGCTGGCTTTGCCACATCCTTCACCTGTCGCAAAACAGATGGAACCATCACTTCACGCAAGCGCGCACACGGCTTGCTTGCTTGCTCGCTTGCCTGCACCGCACAGATCCGGCTGATGGAGAACGGCATGTTTGTCCACCGCGAAAGCCAGGCCTACCGTCGGAAAGTGCTGGCCAATGAGTGGCTGCGCAGGCGCGAGCACGAGATGGACCAGGAGCACGCTTTTGGCCAGGCGCCAGGCCGTGCACAAGAAAATTTCAGTGGGGGAGCTACTGCGGGATTATGTCAGTGCGGTCAAAAACGTGACTGAGTGGGGCCGTTGCAAAAAGGCCGGCATCGCGCGACTGCAGGCCTCTGGTCGGGCCGACCTCCAGGCCGCCAAGCTCACGGTGCAGGATCTGATGGGCCACACCAAGCAGCGGCGCACGGAAGACGACGCCAGCCCGCCGCCGTGCTCAATGACATGGTGTGGCTGCGCCAGGTCTTCCTGCATGCTTCGGCCGCGCGCGGCATTGATGCGCCGCTGCAGGTGCTGGGCCGCGCCAGGCTCAAGCGTGCTGCGCACGCAGGTGCCCGCCTACGCGGCCGGGCTTCAAGCGTGGCCGGCAAGACTGCCTTGAATTCAAGTGAGAGCTCTCCCTGGAGCAAATTTCATCCATTGCGCGAAACTGGGGTAATGGTAGCTAGATGTAAGTGAGTGGCGAGAAGCGGATAAATTTGATCTTCATTCATTTGGTGTTGGTAAAGAATTTCTATCTGCACATTGCTTTTCGATGGCATATTGGCGAGGCCATGCATCGAATAAGACAAATGGAGGCACGCCAAATGAATGTTAGAGAGAGGCAAGAATCATTCGCGCCGCAATCGCGGTTGCAAGCATTGATGGTTGATTGCGAGGTGGAAGATTTTTCAGGGTTGGGCCTGTTGCTCAGTCAGGCTGGATATGATACGCGAATGGCGGCAAGTGCGCCGGAAGCGTTGGCTGAGTTTGCTGGTGGACGAATTGACTTGTTGATATGCAATACGCGTGTAATTGACAAGGATGGTGGGCAGTGGCTGGAAAATCTCCTTGGGCAGTCCCCTGATCTGTTCGTGATTTTTCTTTCGGAATGCAGTCCCGTGGCAATTACGAAAGGCCTTGGTCGGTTGCTGGGCTTGCACCGCCATATAGTCAAACCTTGGAATAGTGAGCAATTTTTGGCTGTCATTGAGCAACTGAATGATCAAAAAATTACACGCTATGAGAATATTCGGCTAGAGCAAAAAAATAGAGCGCTGACGAAGGAGTTGGCAGAACTAAATGCAACTGTTGAGCTGACTGCCCATGAGCATGACGACGAATTGTTGGAGGCACATAGGAAACTTAAAAAAAGCTTCGTCGCATCGATCCGAATGTTTTCAAATCTGCTTGAGTGGCGAGGGGGGATACTTGCCGGACATTCAAGACGCGTTGCGGATCTAACCCGCCGAACCGCAAGTATTATGCAGCTAAGTGAAGCAGAGCAGCAGAATGCTTTTGTCGCTGCGCTCATTCATGATATCGCTCATATTACTCTTCCCGATGGGATGTTGAGCAAGCCCGTCCCAAGTTTAAGTCATGAGGAACTGGATAAGTATAGAAACCATAGCAGTTTGGGGGAGCAGCTGCTTCTGTCGATAGATGATGCGCATCTTGTCGCTACTCTAGTCAGGTCTCACCATGAGCGATTCGATGGGGCAGGTTACCCTGATGGCCTAAAGGGGAAGGATATTCCAATAGGTGCTCGCATAATTGCGGTTGCTGATTTTTACGATGACCTGATGGTGGGGCATTTGAGCAGTAAGCCGCTAACTTGCGCAGAGGCAAGAACGCTCATTTCGCATAGTAGAGGAGCACAATTTGATCCAGAGGTTGTGGATGCTTTCTTGCAAATTGTGATTCAGGCGACCCCTGCTCCCGACCCGGCTCCAATTAATGTCCCCTGTTCGGAACTGAGGCCAGGGATGATTTTGGCTCAAGACTTCGTATCGAGGGAAGGCTTGGTCTTGCTTACAGCAGGTCGAGTTTTGACGCCAGAGTTGATACGCAGAATGCAATTGCGTGTTGATCTTGGTCGAAAGTTTCCAATTCGTGCTGTAGCGACGGCTGTTTGATTGGATTGAGTAATTATTTTGGTCTGGACTTGATCCAGTTTTTTATAGCCTTCGCTCTCTGGTTGTTTTTGAGAATTTGAGTAGAATTTCTCCATTGGTTGTAATTGCTTGTTTTTCTGATATGTCAGCTATAAGTGAAGGCGGTACTTCTGTTGAATACAGCTTGTTTTTGCTTATTCTATATAAAATCCTCGTTTTTCCGACTATGAATTCATCTCCTTCGATTATTCCTATATACCGGCCATTTTTTGTATAGGCTTTCCACCATCCGCCTTCGATCATTTTATGCCTCGCTGTGCTGTGATTTATTATTGGCGCCACCATGCCAATTCTTGAGCATGAAATGTTATTATGAAAGCCGCCCGATATTTCAATTGATGCAAAATTTGACAAAGTAATTGATTTTGATAATTTATTATCAAAATCACGCCTGGCAAGAGTAATATCTGGATATACGTGGAAACACGGATGGTCACTTGGCGTAAATCTCGACTTCGTGCCTACCAAGCCTGCCACCTTCGGCAGGATGAGCAAGGAACACATGCAGGCGCCGCAGTGGGAGCGCATCAAGCGGGATTGCTGGAGCCGGTCCTCGCTGCGCGTCCGTAGGACTCTCGCCACCGGAATCTTGCCCAGGGACCGACAGCCTGCAGCCTGTTGCTGGCACACCATGACAGCTCTGAAGCAACAGGAGCAATGAATGGCGATTTCAGAAAAGATCCAGGACCTGCGCAAGTGGGATGACTCTCGCAAGGGATTCACGGGAGAGCATTGGCTTGTGCTCGGTGCCGGCCTCTTGGCGCTGCGCCATGCCCGGCGCGCGGAAAGTGGCATGGGCCGCCTTGTGAGTGGTGCGCTGGGCACGGCACTGATAGCGCGCGCAGCCACGGGCCGCGACGGTGTATTGGGAACGGCAGGACGATTGGCTGCAAAGCCCACGCTGGCCGAGCGCCTGCTGATCGCCGCGCGCCGCCTGTAGACGCCCGGACAAAGGAAAGGCCCGCAGTTGCGGGCCTTGCTTTTTCAGGTCAGGCCTGCATCAGCGCTGGCGGCGCATGCGGCGCAGGCCGAATATTGCCAGCAGGGCAGACATCAGGATGGCGCCCCATTCGCTGAGCGTGGGAACGGCTGCTGCGCCGCCTGCTGGGGCTGCTGCCAGCACGGGCACGAGCGGATCGGCGATCACGCCCACGGCAGGGTTGGTGTCACCAGGGCCGTTGTCCGTGATGGTGTAGGTCACCGTGGTGCGCGCGCTGTCCACGATCACGTTCAGCGCGGTCGCAGGGTCAAACCAGCCGCCGACACCATCGGGCTTGCGGAACTGCACGCCTTCGGGGAGAGCGCTGGGATAGGTGAGAGTCATCGTCACAGATCCGGTGCAGTTTTCGGCGCTGAAAGCGAATTGTCCGCTGGGTGCTTGCAGGTTCGGAGGGGTGGAGGTCACAGGTCCGAAGCCGCCGCCAGGTTGCAGCGTGCAAGTGGTGCCGCCGCCGGACATCGTGGCAGACGGTATGCCGGTCATGCCAGGCACGCTGCCGGGCGCGCTCACCAGTTGCAGTTTGCGTGGCGTGGCTTGTGTGCTTGCAGAGGCTGCACCGGTTGTCCCGTTGGAGGCTGCGACCGTGAAGTTATAGGTGAAGCCATTGCTCAGGCCAGCCACGACGATGGGGGATGTCGTTCCTTGCTGAGTGATCACACCAGGCGCACCGGGCACGGCCACGGGGGTCGCGATCACGGTATAGCCTGTGATGGGCGCGCCGCCATTGGAAGCAGGTGCAGTGAAAGTCACCGCAGCCTGCCCGTCGTCTGCAGCGATGTTGCCGATGGTGGGGGCTCCGGGTGCCGCTGCATTCACCATGAAGGTTTGAGACACCTGTGATGCAGGCAGGTAGCTTGCGCTACCACTTTGGTTCGCATCAACGGTGCAAGAGCCTGTGTTCACAAAAGTCAGCGTGCCGCCCGTGGTGACCGTGCACACCGCAGTTGTGTTTGCGCTGAAGGCCACCGGCAGGCTGGAGCTGGCCGTCGCGGTCAGTGTTGGCGTTGTGCCGAAAGTTTGGTCGCCGGGGTTTGGGAACGTGATGTTCTGGTTTTGCTGTCCATTCACCAGTACGCCGGTCGTGGCGCCTACGTTCGCCAAATTCAGCACAACGTTGGCGCCACCGCTCGTCATCGTGCTCCCGTTGAGATCGATAGCGGTTCCTAACGACACTCCATTTGCGTCAACATCACCTGGCTGCACGGTATATATGAAGGTCAGGGCGGAGCTGTTGCTGCCACCGACGAAGTTCGCTTGCCGCAGAGTTGAACCAATCGTCAAAAGAATTGAGGGCGTGCCGCCAGCTGTTACGGTCACGGGAGCGCTGTAGGTCACAGTGAACTGCAGGTTCTGTCCAGCACTATAGGTTCCGTCGGGGGGGACGCTTACTGATTGCACTGAGGCGGCAGGAGCTACAAGCGTGTAGCTCAGCGTGGTTTGGCACGCTTTGGAGTCTGTGATGGTCACCGAATATTGACCGGGAGCCAGTCCTGTCGCGGTTGCCGCTGCGCCACCGGAGGGGGTCCATGAGTAAGCGTAGCCAGGAGTCCCCCCTGTCGCGACAACTGTTGCGCTACCGTTGTTGCCTCCAACGGGATTGATCTGCGACTGCGTGCCTGACAATGTTTCAGGCTGTCCAACGGTCGTAGAAGCTGTTCCTTGCAGGCCGTTATTGTCAGTAACCGTAACTGTATAGGTGCCTGCTGTGAGCCCTGTTGCGGTAGCGTTTGTGCCTCCAGAGGGGCTCCATGCGTAGCTGAAGGGCGCAACACCGTTCTGGGTGATTTGGGCAGTGGCCGTGCCGTTGTTTGCCCCGTTACAAGAGGCATCGGTGTGGGACACGGACAAGGTCAGCTGTGCGCTTGCAGAGCCGGTGTAGGTGACAAGAGCAAAGATGCCGCCTAGCACCCATGTGCGGAAAACCCCAGAAGACATGTTGTTCCCTTACTTTGGAGATCGGCGCAATCTCTCTAGCTCTGTTTGCTGAACTTTTGTTTGATGACCAAACGCGCTGCAAATTGTATGAATTTGTGTATATTGTGTCTATCACTGAAACTTGGTAGTTACTCCGGCTAGGCGGCCTGGCCCTGCGGTGGTCGTCCCAAGCCTGCCAGCTTCGAGGGATGAGCACGGAATACAGGCAGTTTCCGCAGTGGGAACGCATCAAGCTGGACTACAGGGCCGGCATCAAGGGCCTGAGGCAGATCGCAGCAGAGCAGAACATCAGCCAGGGGGGCGATCCGCAAGCGCGCTGAGAGTGATGACTGGAGCTGGATGCTGTCGGGTCGCATCCAGGACAAGGCCGAGCAGTCGGTACGCAAGGAGGCGGTACGCAGCGAGGTCTGCGCGGAACGCAGGGCGTCCGAGCGGCCCACGGCCCTTGTGCGCTCACTGCGACTGCCAAGAAATACGGCAGGACTGAGAGCCATTATTCGAACTCTTCGGTGCCCGAGGAATGATCGTTTCTGAATGGCAGGCTTCGCTTGAGAATAGATCCGCAGGTGGTGATGACTGGACAAAGCGTCAACTTCCGGAGGGTGCTCTGAGGCTATATTCCGTCTGCGGGAAGCTGCGTTCGTAACTTGAACGCATGCGCCTGGGAGGGGGTTTCATGCGTGCGCCTGAAGCTGTGTCAAGGCTTGCGATAAATATTCAGAGGAAATTGGCAATGGGTATCGCTTTTCGTCAGACTGAAATCAACATCAAGATTGCCAAGAAGCAAGGCAAGGAGATTTCCAAGCTTCTGCAGGACAAGGGATGGATTGCCGAGGATATGCCGTTGGATGCCGCAATGGCAGCTATTGGCTGGCATGGAAAATATCAAAAAACTCTGCTGATAATTGATGAGATTGATGTTGAAAAAATAACCAAACAGGTATCCGAACAGTTTGAGGCGCTGGCTGCTTTTGTGCGAGATGGAAGCTTCGTCCGTTTTGAATCAGAGGAGAGCAGTAAAGACTACGCTCTATGTGTTTTCGAGGGGGGCAAGGCTCATGGCTATGGATGGCTGGGAACCCGTGAAAAGACCGCAGTGGTTGCCGCCATCGGAACTGTGCCCAGCGGTCCATGGAATGAGTATATTCATGACGAATCGCCTTCCCGAGAAAAGCTGACAGATCACCGCTATTGGGCGGTGATGGCCTGGAAAATGGCTGAGTACATTCAGTTCATTGCTCAGAGTTCCAAGAGCTTCAGTGCCAAAGATAAGGAACAAGCTTATTGGATCATCCGCGCTGGTGAGGCCGCCAGAACCACTTTACTGGGGACGCGTCCTTTGCTCGTTCAGGATATTCAGATGTATGAGAAGGATGTGAGTCAGATTCCGCGGCTCATTGCAAGCGACTTGCATGAGGTGAAACTGCGCTGGTTAAAAGGGCCGCGTAAGAAGTTAGCAGCGTTGGATTTTGACATCAATGCTGGTGAATTGCAGGCGCTCCTCCGCTACCGTGATACATTTGCGCCGACGAAAGAGTTCTTGGCTGATGGACAGGAGGGTGTATATCAACCGGAAGTGCTTGAATTCTTAGAATGCCTGCGTGATGCGTCTTGGTTTCAGCAGCTTTGCAAGCTGGCGAAGGATGGCGATAAACGTACGGAGGTCATCCTGGAGTTTCACGGGTGGATGTCCGATGTAATGGAAACTGCCGATCTGAAGGAGCTTTTGTTTAAACTGCATTGGATTGCCTCCGCTGACAAGGGAAGCGCTGCCATCGTTCCTGGTTTGAGCAGTGAAGAGATTTCTTCGTATATGGCTGGCGAAATCTACAACGCAATGCAGAGAATCAGCCAACTGGCCGCGACAAAGTAAGGTTGCTGAGAGGCTTCTCTTGTAGGCGAAAGCACTCTGCTATCAACCGACCATGTGAAGCCTCAGTTAGCGAGCATCAGCACGTCGTGCCGAGCCCGACAGCCTCGGCGTCGGGGGCACTTTTCTTGACACGCTGCATGCGTTCAAAAGAAAGAGGACCCTGGTTCCCCGGGGCCAAACCATGGCTGCTGGCGGCAGGAGTCCTGCGTGATTTACCCGCCCACGCCCTTGCCCAGCGACAGTATTTCGCTCGCATGCACGATGGCTTGGGCAATCTCCTCCACCGAGCTGCGCCGGCTCATGGCCTGGGCGCGGATCATGTCGTAGGCCTGGTCTTCGTTGATCTGGTGGGTCTGCATGAGGATGGCCTTGGCTTCGGCCACGCGGCGCTGGCCCAGCAGCTTGGCCTGGAGCTTGGCGATGCGCTGCTGCTGCTGGCGTGATTCCTTGTGGTTTCTGCGCGCCAGCACCAGGGTGGACAGCAGGCCGAAGGAGCGGATGGGCGTGGGCAGGATGGCCTGCACTTGCAGTTCCAGCACGGCGGAGACGATGGTGGGGTTCTCGTAGTTGACCACGGCGATGGCGGTGGGCGGGCTCTCTCCCTCGCCCTGGGTCCAGGTGTAGTTCAACTGCAGGTGGTCGGGGCGAACGGCCAGGAAGACCACGTCCGTGCCTTCGGGCAGGCTGGGCTGGGGCGGCCAGATGGCCTGGACCTGGCAGCCTATGCGCTGCAGTTGCTGGGCCAGCAGTCGGCCGTCCGCGTCGTCGGGGTGGACGATGGCAATGCGCAGCTGGCGCAGTTCCTTGAGCTGGGGCGAGGTGGCGCGCAGCAGCGGCTTTCTTTCCAGCAGCGGCCGGCCTGTGGCAGCGCTGCCGGTTTCCTTGTTCGGTTCGGCATCCACGCTCAGTTCTCCAGGGCACCGAGGCTGGCGGTCCAGTCGCCCAGTGAATGGGTGACCAGATAGGGGTCGGGCGAGACGGCCCGGGTGGCCTGGCGCACGATGGTGAAGCCGCCTTGGGCATTGGCGCGGCCCACGCGCGGGTACAGCCAGGTGTGGTGGTTGCCGGGATCGAGTCGGATGCGGCCCTGGGGCGCGTCGAACTCGCTGCCCAGCAGATGGGGCAGCAGCTCGCCGATGCGGTCGCTGCCGGCCTGGCGGAAGGCGTTGGCGAACAGGTGCATCTGAAAGTAGGCGGCTTCCCAGCACAGGTTGGGCCGGCAGTCGTCGCCCAGGCGCTGGCGCAGCCGGGCCAGGCAGCGCGCATTGGCCGGTGAATCGATGGACTGGAAGTAGGGCGCGGCCGTGAAGTGGCCGGCCGCCACGTCGGCACCCATCTGGGCGATCTCGGCCTCGGAGGTGGTGAGGCTGGCAATCGGCATGGTCTGCGGATTGAAGCCCGCCTCTGCATAGGCGCGGTAGAGGCTGGCCGTGGAGTCGCCGACCACGGTGGAGAAGATGAAGTCCGGCTGCCTTGCGCGGATGTCCTGCATGATGGCCGCGTAGTCGCGCTCGGTGGCATCCAGCGGCAGGTAGTGTTCACCGAGTTTGTCGCTGCCCGGGTGCTGCATGACCAGCTCGCCCATGATGCGGTTGGACTCGTAGGGATAGATGTAGTCCGAGCCGATGAGGTAGACCCGCGCGCCGAAGCTGCTGGTCATGTAGTCGGCCAGCTGCACGCTGTTCTGGTTGGGCGCGGCGCCGGTGTAGATGACATTGCCCGAGAACTCGAAGCCTTCGTAGAGCGTCGGATAGAACAGCAGCCGGTTCCACTTCTCGACGATGGGGATGACGGCCTTGCGGCTGCTGGACATGTAGCAGCCGAAGATGACGTTGATGCCGTCGCGCACGATGAGCTGCTCGGCCAGGGCCGCATAGCGGGCCGGCGTGGAGGCCGGGTCGTAGCGCACTGCGACCAGTTCACGCCCCAGCAGGCCGCCCGCCTCGTTGATTTCGTCGATGGCCAGCTGCGCGCCCTGCAGCTGGGACTGGCCGATGGTCGATGTGGTGCCGGTGGCCGAGTAAAGAATGCCGACTCTGACGGGGTCGTTCATGGGTTCCTTCTGTGCCAAGTGCTGGCGTGCGTTCTTTGCAGGCTTCAGGTTAATCGAGATTTCCGTGGCGCTTGCCGTGGTCAGCGGCCGGCTGCGAGCCTTGCGCCCATCTGGGACAGCCGCCTTGGCAGATGCCGCGCGTCGTCGGCAATGCCGTAGTTGCGCCCGCCAAAGATGTGGCGCACATAGCCGTCGGCCTGGCTGTCCACGGCCAGGCAACTGATGCGTATGCCTGCGGCGCGGGCCTGCTGCACGGCGCAGCGCGCGTCTTCGATCAGGTAGCGGTCGTCATGCACGTCGATGTCGGCGGGTGCTCCATCGGTGATCACCAGCAGATGGCGCTGGCCGGCAGGCTCGGCCGCCAGCAGGCTGCTGGCGTGGCGCAGGGCGGCGCCCAGGCGTGTGGAATGGCGCCCCTGCAGTGCCTGCAACCGGGTGGCCGCTGCTGCGGCAAAGGGTTGGCCGAAGTCCAGCAGGCGCAGGTAGCGGACTTCGGCGCGCGTGTTGGACGAGAAGGCGTGGATGGCCAGGCGGTCCACGCCGGTCCTGCGGCCTGCGCGCGACTCGGCCAGCATGAGGGCCGCCTGTTTCTCCAGCTCCAGCAGGCTGGCGCCGTGGAGGCCGGGCGTGTTGACCGATTCGGAAGCGTCCATCAGCACCAGCACGCTGGTGGGGCGCGGGCCTTTGCCGGCCCGCATGAAAAGGCGTGGTTCCGGGCGCAGGTTCAGGCGGCGGTCCACCTGGACCTCGATGGCGGCGTTGAAGTCCAGGTCGTCGCCTTCCCACTGGCGGCGCAGGCGCTGGCGCCGGTCCAGCTGGCGTGCGGGCGGCAGCGGCAGGGGCGGCAGTGTCTGTCTGCCGGCCTGGGAGCCTTTGCCGGCCAGAGCCTCGGCCTGCCATGCGGGCAGGGTGTCGATGACGGTGCACCAGTCCGTCTTCAGGCGCTCCAGCCTGCGATCCCATTCGGGGTAGCTGTGGCGGGACAGTTCCAGGCCTGGGTCCAGGTCCAGCGACTGGCCTTCCTGTGCATCGGACTGCTGTCCTGCGCCGGCCGATGGAGGAGGGGCCGCACGCGCAGCGGACTGCTGCAGCGCGAGTGTGTCTTCCTCGCCCTGGGGCGACTCCGGATGCTGCCAGAGATAGCTGTTGTCATCACGGTAGGTGCTGGGCACGGCATGGTGCTGCGGGTCCATGCGCACGCGCATCTGGCCCAGGTCGTTGGCCAGGATGGAGGCAATGGCCCGGAATGCGGCGTAGTCCTCCAGGCCATGGCGCGTGGCGGTGTCCTCGAACAGGTCACGGGCCTTGTGGATCCAGTGGTTGCCGTCCATGCGCTCTGGCCACAGCAGGATGCGGTCCAGCCGGGCCATGAAGGAGGCAAAGCCCAGGTCCGATGGGTCGGGCTCGGGGGCGATGCAGGCCTCGAACCAGCGGCGCACGCCGGGGTGCTGCAGGCACAGCAGCCGTTCCACGCGCGCATCTTCCAGTGCGGCCACCACGGCCTGGCCCATGGGCTTGAGGGCGCTGCTGTCCTGGCGGGCGGGCGAAAAGCGCAGGTGGGCTGCGGCATGGGCCATCGTCGCTGCGTGCAGGTGTGCCTGAATGGGCAAGTTGGCGGGAATCAGCAGCCGGGCAGGCTGGCTGATCAGCACGGCGCGCGGCGGCAGGGCGTGGGCCTGGCCCGGCGCCGGGGCACTGGCCGGCGCCCTGGCCAGCGCCTGCACGGCGACAGGCTGGCGCGCGAGGCCGCTGGCCAGCAGGCCCAGCGTGTGCAGCAGACGGGACTCTTCGGGCAAGGCAGCGGAGACGATGGCCATGGCGCGCGGCCCTCAGGCGCCGAACTCGGCTTCGACCAGCTGGCGCAGCGCGGCGGCGGTGTCGGGGTCGTCGGTCAGGGCGCTGGTGATGGTCATGTCGCAGCTGTCATGCACCGAGACGCCGTCGCGGATCAGCAGGCCCGCGTAGATCAGCATGCGGGTGGAGGCGCCTTCGTCCAGGCCCCGGTGGCGCAGTTCGCGCGTGCTGCGCGCCAGGCTGACCAGGCTGCGAGCGGTGGCCGGGGCAATGCCGGTCTCGTGGGCCACGATGTCCGCCTCGATCTCGGGCGCCGGGTAGTCGAAGTCCAGGGCCGCGAAGCGCTGGCGGGTCGATGGCTTCATGTCCTTGGCGCTGCTCTGGTAGCCGGGGTTGTAGGAGACCACCAGCTGGAAGTCGGGATGGGCATGCACCACCTCGCCCTTCTTGTCCAGCGGCAGGGCACGGCGCGCATCGGTCAGCGGGTGAATGACGACCGTGGTGTCCTGGCGGGCCTCCACCACCTCGTCCAGGTAGCAGATGCCGCCGTGGCGCACGGCCAGGGTCAGCGGGCCGTCGTGCCAGGCCGTGCCGTCGGCATCCAGCAGGTAGCGGCCCACCAGGTCGGAGGCCGTCATGTCCTCGTTGCAGGCCAGCGTGACCAGGGGGCGCTTGAGCGCCCAGGCCATGTACTCCACAAAGCGCGTCTTGCCGCAGCCCGTGGGGCCCTTGAGGATGAGCGGCATGCGGTGCTGGTAGGCCTGGCGGTACAGCTGCACCTCGCGGCCCGAGGGGCGGTAGAAGGGCTCTTCCTCGATGCGGTAGGCCGCCAGCGGGTCGGCGGCCTGGTTGGCAGGAGCGTGCAGCGGGCCTGTGGTTGTTGTCGTGCTCATCTTCACTCTTCACCTTTCCGTGTTCATATGCGGGCCTGCCCCCAGGCCTGCAGGCTCGGAGGCAGGACGCTGTCAGCGGTGCCTGGGCGCCTCGTGCGGAATGCCTTCGATGGGGCATTCGGGCGTGCCTACGGTGGTGCGCGTGAAGGACTCCACCATCTCGCGCGTGCCCTCGGGATCGTTGACCCACTGGCTGTAGAAGTTGTAGGGGCAGGCGGCCACGCCCTTGTCCCCGTCGCCGGAGTTGATGGTACCGGTGTAGCCCCGGTGCACCAGCTTGAACAGGTGGTTCTGAGACTGGCCGTTCTTGCGCGCATCGCGGATCAGGTGCTTGGACAACTCGGCGTACTGGATGCCCATTTCCTCCTCGCCGGTCTCGCCCAGGGTGCGGCCGTCGAAGCCGATGATGGCCGAGTGCCCGAAGTACGAGTACACGCCGTCGAATCCCGCCGCATTGGCCACGGCCACGTAGCAGTTGTTCATGAAGGCCATGGCCTTGGAGACCATGATCTGCTGCTCCTTGGCCGGGTACATGTAGCCCTGGCAGCGCACGACGAGCTCGGCGCCGCGCATGGCGCAGTCGCGCCAGATCTCGGGGTAGTTGCCGTCGTCGCAGATGATGAGGCTGATCTTCAGGCCCTTGGGGCCTTCGCTCACATAGGTGCAGTCGCCCGGGTACCAGCCCTCGATGGGCACCCAGGGCATGATCTTGCGGTACTTCTGCACGATCTCGCCCTGGTTGTTCATGAGGATCAGGGTGTTGTAGGGCGCCTTGTTGGGGTGCTCCTCATGGCGCTCGCCGGTCAGCGAGAACACGCCCCAGACATTGGCCCTGCGGCAGGCGTCGGCAAAGATTTCGGTCTCTTCGCCCGGGATGGCGCTGGCCGTGTCGTACATCTCCTTGGCGTCGTACATGATGCCGTGCGTGGAGTACTCGGGAAAGATCACCAGGTCCATGCCCGGCAGGCCGCGCTTCATGCCTACCAGCATGTCCGCGATCTTGCGGCAGTTGTCCAGCACCTCGGCCTTGGTGTGCAGGCGCGGCATCTTGTAGTTGACCACTGCCACGCCGACGCAATCGTTGCTGCTGGAAATATCTCCGTGTCTCATGCTGCTGCTCCTGAAGGGGTTGAGGGGGCGGCGTGCGGCATCGCTGCCCCTTCGATTCCCGGCCAACAAAAAAAGGCCCGAACCGCTCCAGGTCAGGGAGCGGTTCGGGCCTTGTTGCCCGACATCGGCGCTGGCAGCTTTGGCAGCGGATGTCGTCTTGTCGGTGATGCGGGAATGAAGCGGGGCGATGCCTTATCGCCGTGCATGCATTGTTGCCATGCACCCGCCCCGCGCATATACGTCATATGCCGGTTGTGGCGGGCGCGATGCCGTGGTATTTCCCGCGCGCGCTCTGCGCCCTGGTCCCTCAGAAGGACCCGAACATGGTGCCGAGCGTGATCACCAGCACCAGGGCCAGCAGGGGCGCGCCTATGGTCATGATGGCGATGTTGCCGTACGACTGGCGGTGCGTGAGGCCGCAGATGGACAGCAGCGTGATGATGGCGCCGCTGTGCGGCAGGGTGTCGAAGCAGCCGGCCGCCATCACGGCCACGCGGTGCAGCAGCTCGGGGCTGATGCCCAGCTGGGCGGCCATGGCCAGGTAGTCCTTGCCCAGCGTGGACAGTGCAATCGACAGGCCGCCGGACGACGACCCCGTGATGCCTGCCAGCACGTTCATGGCCACGGCCTCGGAGATCAGCGGGTTGTGGGGCGCCACGTTGAGCACGGCCTCGCGGATGATGGCAAAACCGGCCAGGCTCGCGATGACGGCGCCGTAGCCCACTTCCGAGGCGGTGTTGAAGATGGGCAGCATGGAGCCCAGCACGCCCTTGTTCACCGATTCCTTGAGATTGCGCCAGCGGCCCAGGCCCAGCAGCACCAGTGCGGCGCAGGCCACGGCCAGGGACAGGATCAGCGCCCACAGGCCCGTCTGCTTGGCCGGGTTCACGGCAGGAAAACGGTCCTTGAGGAAGCCCAAATCCATTTGCGGGAACACGCCGTAGGTCAGCAGCGCGTTGACCGCGATCACCAGCACCAGCGGCAGCAGGGCCAGCAGCAGCGGCAGGTCCCGGCGGCTGTGCAGGGGGGGGCCGCTTTCGTCATGCAGGCCCTGCTCGACGGCATCGTCATGGTCGCCGTAGCCTTCGCCGGCCACGCGCGCCTTGGCCGCGCGCGACTGCAGCCACCACAGGCCCAGGGCCAGCATGGTCATGCCGCCGATGATGCCCAGGCCCGGCGCCGCGAACACGTTCGTGCCGTAGTAGGGAATGGGAATGGCGTTCTGGATGGACGGCGTGCCCGGCAGCGCCGTCATGGTGAAGGTGAACGAGCCCAGCGCGATGGTGGGCGGTATCAGCCGCTTGGGCACATGGGCCGCGCGGAACAGCGACTTGGCAATCGGATAGATGGCAAAGGCCACCACGAACAGCGACACGCCGCCATAGGTGAGCACGGCGCAGGCCAGAACCACCGTGAGGATGGCGTGCTTCTCGCCCAGCACGCGCATGATCCAGTGCGATATCGCGGTGGCCGCGCCCGAGTCGGCCATCAACTGGCCGAACAGCGCGCCCAGCAGGAACACGGGGAAGAACTGCAGCATGTAGTTGCCCAGTGCGCCCATGAAGGTGCTGGTGTACAGCGGCAGCATATGGCCCAGGTCGCCGGACAGCAGCACGGCCACGGCGGCCATCAGGGGGGCCAGCAGCAGCACGGAGATGCCTCGGTAGGCCAGGAACATCAGTCCCGCCAGTGAAATCACGATTGCCAGGGTACTCAAATCGTCTCCAGTCCAGTAGTTCTAGTCAAAAAGACAGAATAAAGGCGGATGGATGACAATTTGGCGTAATTGGCGTGCTTTGTAGATGACTTGGCGCAATATGTCGCCACGTTTACCCGTGTTCCCGGGCATTGGCGTGCGATTGCTGCCCCAGACGCCGGTGCTGGCCGGGGGCGTTTCCGACCCGGCCTGTGTGTGCCGTGAACAGCGCTTGATCAGCGCCTGATCACGGGGTTTTCGCCGGGGGTGTTTGCCCGCCGCTTCGCGCACGATGAATCGTTGTGGATGTATCGGCTCTGGGTGTGGCCCGGTGCTCTGCCATGCTTGCGTGTTCGTCACGCCACAGCATTTTTTGCATGGCAGAAAACGCAGGGGCTCCAAGCCGTTTCCCTGTGAAAACAGGGCCTGAATGCCGCTGTAAAACCCTAAGTCTTCTACAAGACTTAAAAAATCCGGCAGGTTCCGCTTAGAATTTTGTATTGTGGGATCGCATTGCAGAAAACGCCGGGGCAGCATGCTGGCGCGACGGGGCATTGCGTGACGGTCCTACAGCGTCAGGCTGCACCGGCCAGTTTCCCCTAGCGGATGCCCGGTTCGACGGCCTGCGGCGCGACCCCTACCTTTTTCACTACCTGAGACAAGAGATGAGCACGCAGCAACCCACCATCATCTACACCCTGACCGATGAGGCCCCGCGCCTGGCCACCAGTGCCTTCCTGCCTGTGGTGCGCGCCTTTGCAGCACCCGCCGGCGTGAATGTCGAGACCGCCGACATCTCCGTGGCCCACCGCATCCTGGGTGAGTTCTCCGAATTCCTGGCCGAAGACCAGCGCGTGGCCCACACCCTGTCCGAGCTCGGCAAGAAGACGCTGGAGCCCGATGTCAACATCATCAAGCTGCCCAACATCAGCGCCTCCGTGGCCCAGCTGACGGCTGCCATCAAGGAGCTGCAGGGCAAGGGCTACGCACTGCCCGACTACCCCGAGAACCCGTCCAACGACCAGGAAAAGGACATCAAGGCGCGCTACGGCAAGTGCCTGGGCTCGGCCGTGAACCCCGTGCTGCGTGAAGGCAACTCCGACCGCCGCGCTCCCGCCGCCGTCAAGAACTACGCCAAGAAGCACCCGCACTCCATGGGCGAGTGGAAGCAGTGGTCGCAAACCCATGTCTCGCACATGGAGCACGGCGACTTCTACCACGGCGAAAAGTCCATGACCCTGGACAAGGCCCGCGACGTCAAGATGGAGCTGACCACCAAGAGCGGCAAGACCGTGGTGCTCAAGCCCAAGGTCGCGCTGCAGGCCGGCGAGATCATCGACTCCATGTTCATGAGCAAGAAGGCGCTGTGCGACTTCTACGAAAAGGAACTGGACGACTGCCGCGACGCCGGCATCCTGTTCTCGCTGCACGTCAAGGCCACGATGATGAAGGTCTCGCACCCCATCGTGTTCGGCCACTGCGTGAAGATCTACTACAAGGAAGCCTTCGAGAAGCACGGCAAGCTGTTCGACGAGCTGGGCGTCAACGTCAACAACGGCATGTCCACGCTGTACGAGAAGATCGAGACGCTGCCCGCCTCGCTGCGCGAAGAGATCATCCGTGACCTGCACGCCTGCCAGGAACACCGTCCCGCGCTGGCCATGGTGGACTCCGCCAAGGGCATCACCAACTTCCACTCGCCCAACGACGTGATCGTCGATGCGTCCATGCCCGCCATGATCCGCCAGGGCGGCAAGATGTGGGGCGCCGACGGCAAGCCCTACGACTGCAAGGCCGTGATGCCCGAGTCCACCTTTGCCCGCATCTACCAGGAGATGATCAACTTCTGCAAGTGGCATGGCAACTTCGACCCCAAGACCATGGGCACCGTGCCCAACGTGGGTCTGATGGCGCAAAAGGCCGAAGAGTACGGCTCGCACGACAAGACCTTCGAGATCGAGGAAGACGGCGTTGCCAACATCGTCGACCTGGCCACCGGTGAAGTGCTGATGAGCCAGAACGTGGAGCAGGGCGACATCTGGCGCATGTGCCAGGTCAAGGATGCGCCCATCCGCGACTGGGTCAAGCTGGCCGTCACGCGTGCCCGCAACTCCGGCATGCCTGCCGTGTTCTGGCTGGACCCCTACCGTCCGCATGAGGCCGAGCTGATCAAGAAGGTCAACACCTACCTCAAGGACTACGACACCACGGGCCTGGAAATCCACATCCTGTCGCAGGTCCGCGCCATGCGCTACACGCTGGAGCGCGTGGCCCGTGGCCTGGACACCATCTCGGTGACCGGCAACATCCTGCGCGACTACCTGACCGACCTGTTCCCCATCATGGAACTGGGCACGTCCGCCAAGATGCTGTCCATCGTGCCGCTGATGGCCGGTGGCGGCATGTACGAAACCGGTGCCGGCGGCTCCGCTCCCAAGCACGTGCAGCAGCTGGTGGAAGAAAACCACCTGCGCTGGGATTCGCTGGGCGAGTTCCTGGCACTGGCCGTGTCGCTGGAAGACCTGGGCATCAAGAACGGCAACGACAGCGCCAAGCTGCTGGCCAAGACCCTGGACGAAGCCACCGGCAGGCTGCTGGACGAGGACAAGTCGCCTTCGCGCCGCACCGGCGAGCTGGACAACCGCGGCAGCCAGTTCTACATCGCCCTGTACTGGGCGCAGGCCCTGGCTGCCCAGACCGAGAACGCCGAGCTGGCCGCCAAGTTCGCTCCCCTGGCCAAGCAGCTGGCGGACAACGAGTCCAAGATCATCGAAGAGCTGCGCGCCGTGCAGGGCAAGGCCGTGGACATTGGCGGCTACTACCAGCCCGACGTGGCCAAGATGGACGCCGTGATGCGCCCCAGCGCCACCTTCAACGCCGCCATCGACGCGCTGCGGTAAGCCACTTCGCCTTTGCCGGGGCCAGACCCCGGCAGGCTTGAAGCATGACCGGCCGGCCCGCAAGGGCGGCCGGTTTTTTCATGCCGACATCGGCAGAAAACCGCAGGCGAAAAAAAACCGGCCCAGAGAGCCGGTTTTCTTGGAATTGGACGCTATCAGTAGCGACCGCCGCCGTGGCCGCCATTTCCATAGCCGACGTCGGCACGCTTGCCTGCATAGCCTTGCGGGCTGTAGCCACCCGAGCTGCGGCCTTCTTCGCGAGGACGCGCCAGGTTCACGACAATCGAGCGTCCGTCCACGGACATGCCGTGCAGGCCGGTGATGGCGGCCTGGGCGACTTCGGCAGAAGCCATCTCCACAAAACCGAAGCCCTTGGAGCGGCCGGTTTCGCGGTCCATCATGACCTTGGCGGAAGCCACGCTGCCGAATTCGGCGAAGTTGCTTTCCAGGCTGGAGTCGGTCACGGAGTAGGGCAGATTGCCCACGTAGATTTTGGTGGTCATAGGAAAACCTCTTTGCTTAGATGTGCGCAAACGGGCGCACCGTTGGAATGCAGGCGGAGGACTGTGCAATCCGCCGCAGGAAATGGATAGGGGTTCGCAGCAAGCGGGCCATCAGCACGCAGGCGGGTGCTGCATGCAGGTCTGAAGCCAGCCTTGGGTGACGGCAAACAGCCGTGCCGCTTCGCTGGAGGCGAATGCCTTGTCGAAACGGAATACGCGGCAGTAGCTGCCGTTGCCCTGGGAGCGATGGACCGAGAAGGAGGCACGGAAGCGGCCGCAGTCGGTCGGGTGTGTCGAGGGCGAGACGACGTACTTGCCCATGGGAATGCCGGTGTTTGAAATGTGGTTCAGTCAGGTTCGCAGCCTTGAAAAGGCCTGCGTGAGCATCTAGGAACTCGGTTGGCTGCAGCTCTACAGACCAACTGGGCGACAAAGGTCGCGAAACACATCCTGCAGGAAGCGGCTGGCAAGCCGTTGCGCGGGAGATGTGGTTGCCGACTCAGGTACTGGGTACGGGTCTCGACAACGGTGCTGACTATATCCTGTTGAATATTTAAACGCAACTTAATATTCTTTTTAATTGTAAAAACCTGCCTGACAGCCGTTGTTTTGTTATGTTATAACGTCACAATTCTGATGTGGCGCAACATCGCCAACCGTTTTCTGGAACAGGAAATCACCATGCCCACCCCTTTGACCGCCAACCAGCAACGGGTGCTCGACGCCCTGCGCCAGGCCGGTGCACCGCGCACGGCCTATGCACTGCTCGACCAGCTGCGTGACCACGGGCTGAGCGCCCCCACGCAGGTCTACCGCGCGCTGGACAAGCTGGCCGAGCAGGGCGTGGTGCACCGCCTGGAGTCGTTGAACGCCTATGTGTGCTGCTCGCACCCGGATGAGGGCAGCCATGACTTCTCGGCCTTTGCGATCTGCGACAGCTGCGGGCAGGTGGACGAGTTTGTCGACGACGCGCTCAACCGCTGCCTGGGCAGCTGGGCGCATGGCCATGCATTTGCGCTGGCCCATTCGAACATCGAGCTGCATGGCAAGTGCTCTGCCTGCACTGCGCTGCATGCCTGAGGCCCTGCCTGCCGCACGCGGCTGCAGTGCCAGCAGCGTGCTCCCTTTCCCTGCTTGAGAGATTCCATGATGCATACCGTAGCGCCGGTTCAGCCGCCGCATGCCCGATTGCCGGTGACCGTACTGTCGGGCTTTCTGGGCGCGGGCAAGACCACCTTGCTCAACCACATCCTGCACAACCGCGAAGGTCGGCGCGTGGCCGTCATCGTCAACGACATGTCCGAGGTCAACATCGACGCTGCCCTGGTGCGTGATGGCGGGGCCGACCTGTCGCGCACCGACGAAAAACTGGTGGAGATGAGCAACGGCTGCATCTGCTGCACGCTGCGCGAGGACCTGCTGGTGGAGGTGGCGCGGCTGGCGGGCGAGGGCCGCTTCGACCAGCTGGTCATCGAGTCCACGGGCATCTCCGAGCCGCTGCCGGTGGCCGAGACCTTCACCTTCGCGGGCGAGGACGGACGCAGCCTGGGCGATGTGGCGCGGCTGGACACCATGGTGACCGTGGTCGATGCCTTCAACTTCCTGCACGACTATGGCTCGCGTGACAGCCTGCGCTCGCGCGGCGAATCGCTGGGCGAGGAGGACCGCCGCACCGTGGTCGATCTGCTGATCGAGCAGGTGGAGTTCTGCGATGTGATCGTGCTCAACAAGATCGACCTGGTCACCGACGAGGACTGCAGCCGGCTCATGGCCATCCTGCGCGGGCTCAACCCGCGTGCCAGGCTGGAGATCGCGTCCTTCGGCCAGCTGCCGCTGGATCGCGTGCTCGATACGGGGCTGTTCGATTTCGAGGAGGCCTCCAGGGCGCCGGGCTGGCTGCAGCAGTTGCGTGGCACGCACCAGCCCGAGACCGAGGCCTATGGCGTTGCCAGCTTTGTCTACCGCGCCCGCCGCCCCTTTCATCCCCGGCGCTTCTTCGGCCTGGTGCAAAGCGAATGGCCGGGCGTGGTGCGCTCCAAGGGGTTTTTCTGGCTGGCCAGCCATCCGGCGCTGGCCGGCTCCTGGTCGCAGGCCGGCGCCGTGGCCCGCCATGGCCCGGCCGGGCACTGGTGGGCCGCCGTGGAGGCCGAGCGCTGGCCGCGCGACCCCGAAAGCGTGCAGCGCATCCTGGACAAATGGGTCGATGGCGTGGGCGACGCGCGCCAGGAACTGGTGCTGATCGGCATGGGCATGGACGAGCAGGCGCTGCGCGCACTCCTGGACGAATGCCTGCTGACCGATGCGGAAATGGCCATGGGCCCGCAGGCCTGGACGCAGTGGGACAACCCCTTTCCCGGATGGAACTGATGCCCGGCCGGTACCGAGCCGGCCCTGAGTCGGCCCTGAGCCGACATTGAACGCTTGCCGCGCCGCCCTCGCGGGCGTGGCCCCTGGAGCCCCGAATGCTTGCACCTCTTCCCGATGTTTCCCTGACCGATCCCGCGCCCAGCCTCAGCCCGCTGCAATGGGTGGGCATGCAGGGCATAGACCTGCCCGTGACCGTGGCCGAGCCCGGCTACTGGCGCGAGCTGCATGCGCGCGCCGATGTGCAGGTCGATCTTCCTGCGGCCCATGTCAAGGGCATACACATGTCCCGGCTGTACCGGCAACTGGACAGCCTGGCCGAGGAATCCGCGCTGTCTGCCCTGGCGCTGCGCCATGCGCTGCAGGCCATGATCGACAGCCACCTGGACTGCCAAAGCCGCAGCGCCCGGCTGCGCCTGTCGCTGGACCTGCTGACCCAGCGGCCCGCCCTGGTCACCCACGATCTGTCGGGCTGGAAGTCCTATCCCGTGCGCCTGGACGCCACGCTGGCGCAGGGCGTGTTCCAGCTGCGGCTGCAGGTGGGCGTGGGCTATTCCTCGACCTGCCCCTGCTCGGCGGCACTGTCGCGCCAGTTGCTGGAGCAGGGATTTTTGCAGGCCTTTGCGGGCGAGCCGCTGGTTGAGCCGGACCAGGTGGCTTCCTGGCTGCGCCGGCACGGCACGCTGGCCACGGCACACAGCCAGCGCAGCGAGGCCCAGGTCAGCGTGGACCTGGCCTGTGATGCGCCCGACCTGGGCATCCTGCCCCTGATCGCCCGCGTGGAGCAGGCGCTGGGCACGCCCGTGCAGACCGCCGTCAAGCGCGCCGACGAGCAGGCCTTTGCCGCGCTCAACGGCCGCAACCTGATGTTTGTCGAGGATGCGGCGCGCCGCATACAGGCCGCGCTGGAAGGCAGCTACGCCCAGCCGCGCGTGCATGTGCGCCACATGGAGAGCCTGCATCCGCACGACGCCGTGTCCTGGGCATGACCGGCGAGCCGGCCCCCGTTTGTCTACAACCCAAGGAGTTTCCCATGCAAGTGCTCTCGTCCCTCAAGGAAGCCAAGCTGCGCCATCGAGACTGCCAGGTGGTGCGCCGCCGCGGCCGCATCTACGTCATCTGCAAGAGCAACCCGCGCTTCAAGGCCCGCCAGGGCGGCGCAAAGAACAGGCGCAAGGGATGATCCGCAAGAACCCGCGCGGCGACCTGCCGCGCATCCATGCCAGCGCCTTCGTGGACCCCACGGCCATCCTGTGCGGACTGGTGATCGTGGAGGAGAACGTCTTCATCGGCCCCTATGCGGTGATCCGTGCCGACGAGATGGATGCGGACGGCCACATCGATCCCATCGTGATCGGTGCCCACTCCAACATCCAGGACGGGGTGGTGATCCACTCCAAGTCGGGCGCGCGCGTCAGCGTGGGGCAGCACACCTCGATCGCCCATCGCGCCATCGTCCACGGACCCTGCACCGTGGGCAATGGCGTGTTCATCGGCTTCAACAGCGTGCTGTTCAACTGCGTGGTCGATGACGGCTGCGTGGTGCGCTACAACGCCGTGGTCGATGGATGCCACCTGCCGCCAGGCTTTTATGTGCCGTCCACCGCGCGCATAGGCCCGGAGACCGACCTGTCCACGCTGGCCCAGGTGCCCGCCGACGCCAGCGATTTCTCCGAGGACGTGGTCCGCACCAACAACGAACTGGTGCGCGGCTACAAGGCCATCCACAATGAGTTCTGACCGGCCGGGAGGGCTGCATGTCCGATTCCGCTGACCTCAAGAACCTGGGGCTGAAGGCCACGCTGGCGCGACTGTGGGTGCTGGACATCTTTCGCCACGGGGACCAGCGGCATCTGGCGGCGGAGGAGGTCTATCGCCAGCTGCATGACCAGGGCCGGGGCACCAGCCTGGCCACGGTCTACCGCGTGCTGGCGCAGCTGGAGCAGGCCGGGCTGCTGCGGCACCAGCGCTTTGCGGCGGGCAAGGCGGTCTATGAACTCGATGACGGCGAGCACCATGACCACCTGATCTGCACACGCTGCGGCCTGGTGCAGGAGTTCCACGATGCGGTGATCGAGCAGCGCCAGAAGCTGCTGGCGCGCTCGCATGGCTTTGCCATCGTGGAGCACTCCCACATCCTCTACGGGCGCTGCGTCAAGCCGGACTGCGAGCGGCTGGCGGGCCGGCAGGCACCTACCGCTCCTTGAGGCTGCGCTGCGCACGCTCGCAGATGCGGCGCGTGGCGGGCACGGGCGATTCCTGGAGCCATTGCGCACACAGGGCGCGCACCCAGTCAGGCCGGCTCTTGGCCGCGTCGTTGAGCCAGTTGGCCACCGAGTCCTGCACATAGGGCGAGGCATCGGCGCGCAGCCGCTGCAAAAGGGGCAGGGCGATCTCCGGCTGCTGCTTGAGCGCCGCGATATGGCTGCACCAGACGCCGCGCGGCCGCAGGGCCTCGCTGGCGAAGCGGCGCAGGCGGTCGGAGGGCCGCCTTGTCCACCGGGACAACTCGGCCACAGCCTGCGGCAGATCGCTGGCCAGATGCGGGCGCACGCCCATCCACGACCATTCGCGCACGCCGAAATGCGGGTCATCGGCCAGCGGCTGCACCAGCTCCAGGCGTTGGCTCAGGGTCAGGCCCGGCTGCGCACCGGCCATGAAGCAGGCCCAGCCGCGCACCGTGTCAGAGCGGTGCGTGAGGCAGCGCTGCCAGCCGGCCTGGCCCAGCGCCTGCCACAGCAGGCCGCCAATGCACTCCATGCGCTTGAGAATGCCAAGCTGGCCCAGCGCCTGCGCCGTGTCCTCCAGTTGCGGCCACGCGTCGGGAAAGACGGCCTGCAGCAGCCGGGCCTGGTCCACGGCCAGGCTTTCGGTCAGCGTGGCGGTCTCGATCTCGCCCAGGGACAGGGCCTGCAGCAGTTCGGGAGTGATATCGACCTTGCGGTTGGCGCCCTTGCGCCGGGGGGCGGGCGCCTTCATGCGCTGGCCTCCAAGCCTGCGGCGGCCTTGGCCAGCAGCTTTCCCAACTGGCCGCGTTCGGCGGGCGACAGGTTGGAAAACAGGCCGGCGATCCATTGGCTGTGCCGGGCAAACAGCTTGCGCGCCAGCTGGCGGCCCTTGGCGGTGAGCTGCACGCGCAGCGCGCGGCGGTCGGCCGGGTCGGGCAGGCGCTCGGCCAGGGCCTCGCGTTCCAGGCCGTCCAGCAGGCCGGTCACGGTGGCGCGGGTGATGCCGGCCTGCTCGGCCAGGTGGTTGGGGGCCAGCCCTTCGCTGGCGGATTCCAGCAGGAACAGCAGCACGAAGCGCCCTTCGGACAGGCCATGGGGCGCCAGCAGCGCGGCGCAGTCACGGTCGATGCGCGCAGCCAGGGACAGGGTCTGGAAGCACAGCCGCATGCTGTCCACGTCGTCCAGCTTGCGGCGCTCGGCCTCGGCCAGCAGGGCCTGGTATTTCTGTTCGAGTTGCATGTGGCAAGCATACAGTATGGTGGCTAACCATGTGCGCCCGCCTTGGCCGTTGCCGGCATCCGGGCTCCGTGGCTGCGCTTTTTGCGCAGCCGGCGCAGGCCGATGACCACGCCCGTGGCGCTCATCAGCAGGCCGCCCAGGCTGAAGGCCAGCAGCAGCGCATCCCACAGCGGCCGGCGCTGCAGCAGCGGCAGCCAGTCCCAGCTGTGCAGCATGGCGAACAGCCAGCGCTTGAGGCGCTGGATGCCGTCCAGCCGGCCCAGCACCTGGCCCGTGTGCGGGTCGATGTGCACCCAGCTGGCCGCGGCATCGCCAAAGACCACGCGCAGAACGGGCAGGGGCTTGTCATGGCCGCCCATCATGGTGTGCTCGGCGCGCTCGTACCAGTACAGGTCGTGCGCGGTCAGCCATTCACTGCGCAGCACGGGTGCGTCGATCAGCACGGCCGCGCGGTCCAGCAGGGCCTCGCGCGAATGGGCTGCGGGCGCGGCGCTGGCGCTGTCCAGCACCAGGGGCGTGCCGGCTGCGGGCTGGGCCAGCACCTCGGTGCGGCCTGCGGTGCGCAGCCAGCGCAGTTCGCGCACGGGACCGCCCGCCGCGGCGATCAGCGACTGCGGCGTGGCGTCGTCCCCGGTCAGGCGCAGCGGGCCCTGTTGCCACCGGGCCATGTGCAGTGGCGGCGTGCCCGTGTCGAACAGGCGCCAGGGGTTCATGGACATCAGGCCGCTGAAGATCCAGGCCAGCGTGGTCAGCGCGAACAGCAGGCCCGCCACATGGTGCCAGCGCATGGCGCGGCCCGGGTAGGGCGTGCGCAGGCCGCTGCGGTAGGGCTGCCTGAACCGCCAGCGCATCACCCCGACCACGGTGCCGGTGATGGCCACGGCAATGCCGACCAGCGACAGCACGTTGACGATGTCGGCCCAGGCGCCATCAAAGGCATTGCCCCGGAACATGTACAGCCAGTGCAGCCAGGCGCCCAGGTAGTTCCAGCCGCGCTCGGTGCGCGTGGCATCGCGCACCACCTCGGCCGTCCGGCCGGAGATGTAGAGCAGCGTGCCCTGGGCATCGTCCATCTGCACGCGGTGCAGGGGGCGGTGGATGTCCAGCGCGCGCGAGTGGCTGAAGGCATCCTCATCCACCGTGCCCAGGTAGTGCAGGCCCGTGCCGTCCCCCGCGAAGGCGCGGGCACTGGCCAGGGCCTGCGCCTGGCTGGTGGCACCCAACACCTGGCCGCTGGCCGCATCGATGGCCACGGGCTGGCGCCGCCCCTCGGGCGTGACCAGGTAGCTGGCACGGCCGGCGCTGCCGGCATGCAGGCGCAGGTCCTTGAGCGGGCCGTCGATGCCGGCCGCGCGCAGCGCCTCGGCGGGCGCGAGCAGGGCGGCGTTGCCATTGAGCGCCGGCAGGTGGCGCAGCCGCTCGGCCTGCGTGAGCTTGGGGTAGCCCACGTACATCATCACCATGCCCGAGACAAACCACAGCGCAAAGAACAGGCACAGGGCAATGCCCAGCCAGCGGTGCAGCAGGAACAGCCAGCGTTTGAGGTGAAGGCGCATGGTGCGTCTCCTGCTCAGAAGGCCACGCGCAGCGAAATGTCTGCCGTGCGCGGCGCGCCCAGGTAGGCCATGGTGCTGGTCAGGCTGGCGGCGTAGACGCGGTCCGTGGCATTGCGCAGCCGTGCAACCACGGTCATGCGCGGGTCGATGCGGTAGCTCAGGCCCAGGTCCAGCAGGGTGTAGGCGGGCCAGGACAGCGTGTTGGCCGCATCGGCATAGATGCCTCCCACGCGGCGCAGCCCGGCGTTGACCTCCAGCGCCGGCGTGATGCGGTAGCTGGTCCAGAGGTTGAGCACGCTGGCGGGCGTGTTCGTGGGTCGCTTGCCCGCCAGGGATACGCCGCCTTGCTGGTAGTTGTCATAGCGCGCGTCCACATGGCTCCAGTTGCCCTGGATGGACCATCGCGGCGTGGGCGCCAGGCCCATGGACAGCTCCACCCCGCGCGAGGACTGCTGGCCCACCAGCACCGTGCGCGTGCTGTCCTGCGGGTCCTGGGTGGAGATGTTGCGGCGCGTGATGCGATAGACCGCCAGCGCCGCCGTTCCCTTGCCCTGCCAGAACGACAGCTTGCTGCCCGCCTCCACCTGGCGGCCCGTGGTCAGCCCGGTGTTGTTGATGGCGTCGGCAAACGAGGCGCCCATCAGCATGCCCGACGGCGGATCGGCCGCCGTGGAGAACTGCGCGTAGAGATTGGCCTCGGGCGTGGCATCCCAGACCAGGCCCACGCGCCCGGTCGTCGGGCTATAGCTGCGGCTGTAGCTGGCGGGCAGCGCGGGCGTCACATCGCGCCGGTTGGTCAGGTCCACCTCGATGCGTTCATGGCGCAGCGCCGTCAGCAAGTGCAGGGCAGGAGTGAGGGCCGTGCGGTTTTCCAGGTAGAGCGCGGTGGTGGTGACCTTGTTGTCGCGGTCAGGCCTGAAGCCGGGTGCCATGCCGGGAATGTCGTAGAAGTTCTCTGTCGTGAAATCGTAGGGATTGACCGTGCTCACCGTGCCCGACAGGCTGTTCGGAAAGCGTGTCTGCCGGTTCACGCTCACATCCAGCCCAAAAGCCCATTCGCTGCGCCGGCCGGCCAGCTCGCCCAGGTAGCTGCCTTCGATGCGGTCACCCACCATGCGCTGGTCATGGCGCTGGAGCAGCGCCGCCGAGCGCACCACCGCGGTGTTGTCGGGCGTGAAGCGGTAGGTCTCCACGTTGCGGTAGTCGCGCAGCGCGTCATAGGCGTAGAAGGTGTTGCTCAGCTTGAGCCGGTCGCTGGCCCGCCATTCGGTGATGGAGCGCAGCCACTGCACGCGCTGGGCATACAGGCCGTCGGCGCTGTTGTAGTTCTTGCCTAGGGTCGCCTCGTCAATGCGCGCCTGGCCGCGCAGCGGGTTGAGCAGCGGCGTGCCCCAGTAGGGGCGGTCCACGCGCTCATGCTGGGCCTCGTAGGCAAGGGTGTGCGTCAGGCCGCCACCCAGGTCGGACAGCAGCGAGGTCGCCAGCTGCGTGGAGCGCGACTGCGTGCCGCCCACCCAGCTGCCGGCGTCGCGGTGGTTGAGGTCCAGGCGCAGGTAATGGGTCGTGCCCTGGCTGTCAGTGGCATCGCCCAGGCGGCGGTTCAGCCCGACGGAGGCTTCCTTCAGCCCGTAGCTGCCCAGGCGCAGCTGGCCTTCGGTGAAGCTGTCGCGCTGGGCCAGCTTGGTGATGTAGTTCAGCGTGCCGCCCACGCCGCCTGCGCCATAGAGAAAGCCGGAGGCGCCGCCCACGGCCTCCACCCGGTCGTAAATCCAGCTGTCCACGGGCCGGGCCGCAATGGAGTACTGCAGGTTGATGCCGTTGAACAGCTGGCTGACCGACCCCGTGCCGAAGCCCCGGTAGCTGATGCCGATGTTGCCGGGCGGGCTGTAGGCCGTGACGCCCGGAATGGAGCGCAGGATCTCCTGCGTGTCCTGGGCGCCACGCGCCTCGATGGCTGCGCGGTCCACGATGTGCACCGAGGCCGGCGTCTCGCGCGCCGTCAGGCCCAGGCGGCTGGCCGTGCCCACGGTCTTGTTCAGCGGCAGCAGGCCGTTGGCGTCGGCCGTGGCCTGGTCAGAGACCTCGACGGGAGCCAGCGGGATATCGGCCTGTGCCTGCGCTTGCGCTTGCACGCCAGGCGTCCAGGCCGTGCCCAGCGCGCAGCACAGCGCTACGGCCAGGGGATGGGGGTGAAAAAGGGTTTCAGGCAGGCGCAGCGGCGCTGCCATCGCGGGGAAGGGGAGGGAATTCACGAACTGACTCCGGGTCTTGCGCCGCGCATGCGGCGCAGGCGGGCCGGGCGCGCATCAGCAGGCCCGGCGGCGATTCAAGAGAACACGGCAGTCAGCGGAGGAGGGCCGCGCGCCGGCAGCGGCGCGCGTGTGACGGAGGCAATGTGCGCCGCCACCAGCGGCAGCAGCGCGTGGGCCAGCGGCTGCTGGTGGGGCACGGCCATCTGCGGCAGGGCCGGCGGCGGTGCGCCAGCGGGCAGGCACATGGGGCAGTCGAGCTGGTGGTGGCCCATGCCCGGGGCTGCGCTGTCGCCCAGCGCCACCAGCTTGACGTCGCCGCTGGCCGTGCAGACCAGCTCGAATCCCTGGGGATGGACCAGGGGCGAAGCCACGGCAACGCCCAGCGTCACGGCAAACCAGGCCAATATCAGCCGGGTGAGCCAGAACGAGGAGCGAAGCGCTTGCATGGGCCGTGATTATGGCTTGGCGGGCGCGGGCGTGAACAGGCTGCCGCCCAGCTTGACGCCGGCCTTCAGGCCGCGCTTGGCGAACCAGCCCTGGTTCATCTCCAGCACATAGCGCACGGGCTTGGCCGAGCAGTGCGAGTCCTCGGTCATGGGCTTCATGTCGGCCAGGTTCACGATGGTGCCGTCATCGGCCACGAAGGCGGCGGTCAGCGGCAGCAGGGTGTTGCGCATCCAAAAGCACTGCACGGCAGGCACCTCGAAGACGAAGATCATGCCCTCCTGCTGGGGCATGTCCTGGCGGAACATCAGGCCGATGGCGCGCTCGCGGTCCGAGGCGGCCACCTGGGCATCGATGCGGTGGATTCCGGCCGTCAACTCCACGCGGCGCAGGTTCATCTGGGGGCTGCCCTGGGGCTGTGCGCCTGCCGATACGGCGGCGCCGGCCAAGCAGGCAGCCATGAGCAACCGCTGCAGCGCGCGGCGGGAAAGGGATGTGTGGAGGGGTGTCGAAGGCTTCGTCATCTTGCACATTCTGTCGCAGGGGGCGCGTGGCCGGACGCAAAAATCGGCCTGGCCGGGCCATCATGGCCGGGCGGGCGGCAAAAAGCCCGCAGTGCATTGCTGACTTGCGGGCTTTTTTTGAGGGGATGTCAGCGGGCATCCCGGCGCCTGGATCAGGCCACGGCCTTGTGTGCCTTCTTGGTGGAACGCTTGGCGTGCTTCTTGCCGGAATGCTTGCCGCTCTTGGCAACCTTGGCCTTCTTGGCTGTGTGAGCGGGAGCAGCTGCGGAAGCGGCCGTGGGAGCCGACATCGGCGTTTCGGGTGCTGCGGCGGCCTGTGCGAAGGCGCCTGCGGCAAACGAACCGGCGACCAGGACAGCGAGGAGTTTTTTCATATATGCCATTTCCTAGAAAAGCGGTAGAAGCCAAGTTGAACCAGACAGCGGTGCGACATTGTTGATGCACCGCAGATGCTCAACGCACTGACTGTATCGCCGTTGACAGGAAGGCGACCCGATTGTCGTTAGAATTTTCTGCACCAAATTTGTGCCCATTCCGGGCATTCACTCTTGCCTCGTGCACCAGCCAACGGAGACCCGTCCCCATGAACCGCTTCCAGCACATCCAGGTGCCGGCCGAGGGCCAGAAGATCACTGTCAACGCCGACATGTCGTTGAACGTGCCAGACCAGCCCATCATTCCTTTCATCGAAGGCGACGGCACCGGCGTGGACATCACGCCCGTGATGATCAAGGTGGTGGATGCCGCCGTGGCCAGGGCCTATGGCGGCAAGCGCAAGATCCAGTGGATGGAGGTCTTCGCGGGCGAGAAATCCACGCGCATCTACGGCCCCGATGTCTGGCTGCCCGAGGAAACCATGCAGGCCCTGCGCGAGTACGTGGTCTCCATCAAGGGCCCGCTGACCACGCCCGTGGGCGGCGGCATCCGCTCGCTGAACGTGGCGCTGCGCCAGGAGCTGGACCTCTACGTCTGCCTGCGCCCCGTGCAGTATTTCAAGGGCGTGCCCTCGCCGCTGAAGGAGCCCGAGAAGACCAACATGGTCATCTTCCGCGAGAACTCCGAGGACATCTACGCGGGCATCGAGTACGAGGCCCGCAGCGACAACGCCAAGAAGCTCATCGACTTCCTGGTCAAGGAAATGGGCGTCAAGAAGATCCGCTTCCCCGAGACCTCGGGCATCGGCGTCAAGCCCGTGTCCATCGAGGGCACGGAGCGCCTGGTGCGCAAGGCCATCCAGTACGCCATCGACAATGACAAGCCCAGCGTGACCCTGGTCCACAAGGGCAACATCATGAAGTTCACCGAAGGGGGCTTCCGCGACTGGGGCTACGCGCTGGCCGCGCGCGAGTTCGGCGCCCAGCCCATCGACGGCGGACCCTGGCTCAAGTTCAAGAACCCGCGCACGGGCCGCGACATCGTCATCAAGGACTCGATTGCCGACGCCTTCCTGCAGCAGATCCTGCTGCGCCCGGCCGAGTACTCGGTGGTGGCCACGCTCAACCTCAACGGCGACTACATCTCGGACGCGCTGGCGGCCCAGGTCGGCGGCATCGGCATTGCGCCCGGCGCCAACATGTCCGACTCCGTGGCCTGCTTCGAGGCCACGCACGGCACGGCCCCCAAGTACGCGGGCAAGGACTATGTGAACCCGGGCTCCGAAATCCTCTCGGCCGAGATGATGCTGCGCCACATGGGCTGGCGCGAGGCGGCCGATCTGGTCATCAGCGCGCTGGAAAAGGCCATCCAGAGCAAGCAGGTGACCTACGACTTCGCCCGCCTGATGGACGGCGCCACCCAGGTGTCATGCTCCGGCTTTGGCGAGGTGATGATCTCCAAGATGGATTGACGGGAGCCCGCGCTCCATGAAAAAACCGCGCCAGGGCGCGGTTTTTCTTTGACGGGCGTTGACGGGTCAGCTCTTGGGCAGCGCACAGCCATCGGGCCCGCAGTCCTCGCCTTGGGGCGCGGTCTGCTCGCCGGTGGTGATGGCCGCCACCTGCTGCACCCACTCGCCCAGCTGCGTTGCCCAGCCCTGTGCATCTCCCAGCCAGGGACCGATGTCGATGCGCTGGATGGCGCGCTGGCCCGGCTGCTCGGCCTCGGGGTGGTCGAACTCCAGCGCGAAGGTCGGGAAACCCTGGCCCTGTGCCAGGTTCAGCCATTCGCGCGCCTGGGTGATATGCGCCTGGGTGGCAGCGCCGGACAAGCGCTGGAAGGCCTGGGCAAAGGCCTCGCCGTCCAGTCCCAGGTCACGGGCCAGTTCCTGCAGCACGGCGGGGTCGCTGATGCGGCGGCCTTCCACGTAGTGGGCCTGCTGCTGGCGCGCCAGCATGTCCAGGCCCCGGCCCGCCAGTTCCTCGGCGGCCAGCAGGGCCGTGGTGGGCGGCTCCGAGTCCAGCACGGCGCCCAGGTCGTTGAGCAGGCCATCGAAGTAGGCAGGGCCGAACGGCTGGCCCGTCATCTCGGCAATGCGCTGGTCGTGCGGCATCACATGGCCGCGCCAGTCGGCCGTGATGGTGCGGGTGTGGGCGCCCGTGAGCATGCCGCCGCCATGCCATCGCAGCGTGACGCCGGGCACGCTGCGCGCGGCCTTGACCAGGGGCGCGGCGGCATAGCACCAGCCGCACAGCGGGTCGAAGATGTAGTGAAGGACAAAGGGCGGCTGCGCGGTCGTGGTCATGGCAGGAGCGGGCTGTGATGAAGGCGCCCACTGTAGCGGCTATTGGCTTGCCCGTGACGGGACAGGGCCGCAGGCAGAATGGGCGACTGCCGCCGTGCAGCCACCGTGCTGCCATCGTCGATCCCGTCTGCATTGCCATGCGCCTCAAGTCCACGCCGCCTCCGTCCGATCCGTCCGACCCGTCCGCTTCCTCTGCACCGGCCGCCGAGCCCAGTGTCCAGTCCGTCGCCCGGCGCGGCATGCTGGGTTTTCTGCTGTTCTGGCTGCTGGTCATGGGAGTGCTGTACTGGGCCATGCAGATGTACCTGAAGCCGGCCGGCGTCAAGGTCCAGGCCGATGGCACGGTGGCCATTGCGCGTGACCGTGACGGGCATTTCCGCGTGGAAGGGGCCGTCAACGGGCAGCCCGTGCTGTTTCTGGTGGACACGGGCGCCAGCATGGTCGGCGTGACCGAGCCGCTGGCCGAGCGCGCAGGCCTGGACGGCGGCGAGCCGGTTCGCTTTCGCACCGCCAATGGCGAGCGCGACGGCCGCATGGTGGTGGCCGAGCAGGTGCGCGTGGCCTCCCTGGTGGTCAGCGGCCTGCGCGTGGGTACGGGCTATACGGGCAGCACGGACAGGGATGCGCTGCTGGGCCAGAACTTCCTGCGCCAGTTCGATGTGGAAATACGCGGCGACCGCATGCTGATCCATCCGCGCGGCAGCGGGTCTTCGCCCAGGCAGTAAGTACGTAAGCAACTAAGTAGCTAACTAGCTAAGCAAGGGAGAGGGACATGACAAACAACGGCTTTCGCACCGACAGGCGCAGGTGGCTGCAGACGGGCGCAGCCCTGGCGACGCTGGGCTGCACGGCCTGTGCCAGCGTGGGGCAGGGCGGTGCATTTTCCACCGGCACCGGCACCGGCCTGGCCGAGGACCTGGGCGAACGCCTGGACCAGGGCGTGCAGAGCGGAGAACTGGCGAACCTGCACGCTGTCGTCGTGATGCGCCACGGCCGGCTGGCGCTGGAGCGCTATTTCGAGGGCGAGGACGAACGCTGGGGGGAGCCGCTGGGCAAGGTGGCCTTCAACGCCGACTCCCTGCACGATGTGCGCTCGGTCAGCAAGAGCATCGTCGGCCTGCTGTACGGCATGGCCTTGGCCGAGGGCAAGGTGCCCGCGCTGGACACGCCCCTTGTCCAGGCTTTTCCCGCCTACGGCGATCTGGCGGCCGATGGGCGCCGGCGCGCCATCCTCATCTCCCATGCCCTGGGCATGACCATGGGCCTGCAATGGGACGAGGACCTTCCGTATTCCGACCCGCGCAACAGCGAAATCGCCATGGAGCGCAGCAGCGACCGCTACCGCTACGTGCTGGAGCAGCCCGTCGTCGCCCCGCCCGGCGAACGCTGGTGCTACAGCGGCGGGGCGACGGCCCTGCTGGGCCATCTGATCGCGCAGGGCAGCGGCATGCCCCTGTTGGACTATGCGCGGCACAAGCTGTTTGCTCCGCTGGGCATCGACAAGGCCGAGTGGACGCCTGGCACCAACGGCGAGGCGGCCGCCGCCTCCGGCCTGCGCCTGCGGGCGCGGGACCTGGCCCGCATCGGCCAGCTGGTGCTGCAGCAGGGCGAATGGCAAGGCCGGGCGCTGGTGGCCCGGCATTGGATTGTGCAATCCATACAGCCGCGCGTGGACGCCTGGCCCGGCCTGCGCTACGGCCACCACTGGTACGTGGGGCAGACCCGCGCCGGCCTGGCGTACTACATGGCCATCGGCCTGGGAGGCCAGCGGCTGGTGATCGTGCCCCAGCATTCGCTGGTGTATGCCGTCTTCATGGGCAACTACGACAGCCCCCAGCAGGTGCAGCGCGTGGCGGCCGTGCAGGGCCTGGTCGCCGCTGCCTTGCGTTGACAGCCTTGCCCTGACAGCCGTGCGCGGGCACGGCGGGCGTGCGAGAATCCCCGCTTCCAAGGTCGGCCGCATGCCCGGCTCGCGCAAGCAGGGCGCGAAGCGGGGCGGGCCGGTGCGTGTCGAGGCTCGATCCACTTTCCTGGTTCCGGTGCCGGCCCATGAGCCCCAGAGGCCATGGCGCCGGTTGTTTTTGCCTCCCGCATGATCGCCAGATCACCGTTTGCCCGTGTCCCACCGCCAGCCCATCCGCATCGCCGACCGTCACCAGTTCGACACCCTGATCGACGCCCGTTCGCCTGCCGAATTCGCGCAGGACCACATTCCCGGCGCCATCAACTGCCCCGTGCTCGACAACGAGGAGCGCGCCCGGATCGGCACCATCTACAAGCAGGTCAGCCCCTTCGAGGCCAAACGCCTGGGCGCGGCCATGGTCTCGGCCAATCTGGCGCGCCATCTGCAGGAAACCTTCGCCGACAAACCGGCCAACTGGAAGCCGCTGGTCTACTGCTGGCGCGGTGGCCTGCGCAGTGGTTCCATGGTCACCTGGCTGCGCCTGGTCGGCTGGGATGCCCAGCAACTGGCCAACGGCTACAAGTCCTATCGCGGCCATGTGATCGAGCTGATCGACCGCCTGGTGCCCCAGCTGCGCCTGCAGGTGCTGTGCGGCGCCACCGGCAGCGCCAAGACCCGCGTGCTGCATGCCCTGGCCGAGGCCGGCGAGCAGGTGCTGGACCTGGAGGGCTATGCCAGCCACAAGGGCTCCTTGCTGGGCAACCTGCCCGGCGTGGAGCAGCCCAGCCAGAAATACTTCGAGACGCTGCTGGCCCAGCAGCTGGAGAGTTTCGACACCGCACGCACCGTGTACGTGGAAGGCGAGAGCGCCAAGATCGGCCGCGTGTCCCTGCCGCTGGTGCTGGTCGAGCACATGCGCCAGTCGCCCGTGATTGCGCTCGATGCCACGCCCGAGGCGCGCCTGGCCTACCTGCTGCGCGACTACGCCTACCTGGGCGACGATCCGCAGATGCTGGCCGACAAGCTGGGCTGGCTCAAGGAGCTGCAGGGCAAGGAGACCATCTCGCGCTGGCAGGCCTGGGCGCATGAGCGCAGCCTCTCGCCGCTGTTCTCCGAGCTCATGGCCCAGCACTACGACCCGCACTACGAGCGCTCGCAGGAGCGGCATTTCACGCAGTGGCGCACGCGCCGCAGGGTGCAGGCCGACGACCTCAGCGAGGCCGGCATCACCGCGCTGGCGCGCCAGATACTGGCGCTGGATGGGGCATCGGCCGCATGAAGCAGCCGCATGAAGCAGCCGCGTGGATCAGGCGTTTGAATCAGGCGTGTGAATCTGCCAGTACCGGATACAGCGACAGCAGCAGCAGGGCCGCCATGCACCAGTTGAAGCGACGCAGTGCCTGCGGCGAGCGCAGCGCGCGCCCCACGGCGCTGCCGAACAGCGTCCAGACGCTGACGCTGGGATAGTTCACGATGCCCAGCACCAGGGCGGCCAGCACCAGGTTGATGAAGAAATCCTCGCGCGGCGTGTAGGTGGCAATCACGCCGATGGCCATGATCCAGGCCTTGGGGTTGACCCACTGGAAGGCCGCCGCCTGCCAGAACCCGAAGGGCCGGGCACCCGCGTTGCCGCCGTCGATGCCGCCGCTGCCCGCGATCTTCCAGGCCAGCCAGACCAGGTAGGCCGCGCCCAGGTACTTGAGCGCGGTGTAGATCACCGGCAGGCGCTCGAAAACCGCGCCCAGGCCCGCGCCCACCAGCAGCACCATGACCACCACGCCCACGGTGATGCCCAGCATGTGGGGCACCGTGCGGCGGTAGCCGAAGGTGGCGCCCGAGGCCGTCAACATCACATTGTTGGGGCCGGGCGTGACGGAGCTGACGAAGGAGAACATGGCCAGTGGCAGCAGGAACGAGGTGTGGGCGGTATCGAAGGGCATGGTGGCAACAGGCATGACAGGGCATCCGGCGCCCTGTCTGCGCATGCCGCAGGCCGCGGCGCCGTCAGGCCATGCTAATGGCAGTGTTCGGTACAGTAGCAGTACACTTTGCCAGAACAATTTGCCAACTGGCCTGCCCACATGACCCTGACACTTGATCCCGCAGCCACGCCGAAGCAAGCGCAGGCACAGCAGACACCGCAGGCACCGCGCGCATCCTCAGATACGGCTTTCCAGGCCGCTGCGCCCTGGCGTCCGCTGCGCTCCTCCGATCTCTCGCTGGTCGAGCAGCTCGTGGACCACTACGGCAGCCTCATCCGCCACCATGGCCTGCGCGCGGGCTCGCGGCTGCCCTCGGTGCGCGCGCTGGCGCAGCAGGCCGGCGTCAGCCGCGATACCGTGGTCCAGGCCTACGACCGGCTGGCCGCCCAGGGCCTGGTGCATTCGCGGCGCGGCTCGGGCGTCTTCGTCAGCGCCCGGCGCGCGGCCCAGGCCTTGCCGCGCGCCAGCCAGGGCCTGCCCACGCTGGAGCAGGGTGCAGCCTTCGATACCGCCTTTCTGTTACGCAGCATGTTCCGCGAAGGCACGGAGCATTCGGGCGACGCCGGCATGCTGCCGCCGGAATGGCTGGATCAGGAGATGCTGGCCTCGGCCCTGCGCGCCGTCGGCCGCAGCACGGGCACCAGCCTGCTGACCTATGGCGTGCCCCAGGGCTATCTGCCGCTGCGCCAGCAGATCGCCTCGGTGCTGCAGGCCCAGGACGTGCCAGCCCACCCCGAGGCCCACCTGATGACCGTGGCCGGTGTCACGCAGGGGCTGGACCTCATCGTGCGCAGCCTGGTGCGCCCTGGCGATACCGTGCTGGTGGAAGACCCCGGCTGGTTTCTCATCTTCGGCCGGCTCAACGCCCTGGGGGTGAACGTGGTCGGCGTGCCCCGCCTGCCCGGCGGCCCCGACGTGGAGGCGCTGGAGCGGCTGGCCCGCCAGCACCAGCCCCGGCTTTTCATCCTGAACACGGCCGTGCACAACCCCACGGGCCAGACCCTGTCGGCCGGCGTGGCCCATGAGGTGCTGCGCATTGCCGAGCGCCACGACTTCTACCTGGCCGAGGACGACACCTACTCCGACTTCCTGCCCGGCGTGCCCGTGCGCCTGGCCGCCATGGACCGGCTGCAGCGCGTGCTCCTGGTGGGCGGCTACTCCAAGACCCTGGCCGGCAGCCTGCGCGTGGGCTATGTCGCGGCACACACCGACCTGATACGGCGGTTGACCGACCTCAAGCTGCTGGGCGGCCTGACCACGGCGCTGCCGGGCGAGCAGGTGGTGCACCGCGTGCTGGCCGATGGCCAGTACCGCAAGCATGTGGACCGCCTGCGCGAGCGCGTGGACCGCGCGCGCAACCGCTGCCTGCGCATGCTCGAGGCCCTGGACTGCCGCGCGCCGCACGAGCCGCAGGCCGGCATGTTCGCCTGGGTGGATTGCGGCGTGGACTCGGAGGTGCTGGCCCGCCATGCCGCGCCGCAGGGCCTGCTGCTGGCACCGGGCCTGCTGTTTTCGCCCAGGCAGGCCGCGGGCAGCATGCTGCGCATTCCCGTGCCCATGGTGGAACAGCCCCAGACCTGGAAGATCCTTGGCCACCTGCTGGCGCAGCACCGGGGCGGTGGTGGATGACCGGATGGTGCAGCAACGCTGCCTGACGGGAGGTTGACGCTGCCGGCGCCAGGGCATGTAAGACACGGCATCGGGCCTCGGCGCCCCGGTAGCGCGCTGCTATCGTTCCGGGATGACTATTGAGCTTGTCTTGCCAGGGGAGGCCGGCCGCAGAGCCGGGGTGAACGACAGCCAGCCCCGGCCGGGAGGTGGCGCTGCGCGCCGCCTGGCGCCCGTGCTGGCGCTGCTGCTGACAGCGGGCTGCGCCGACACGCCCGCGCCGCGCGGCAAGGTGGAGGGCGCCTCGTTCGAGCCCAGCGAAATCGTGCAGTCCGACAGCAACCGCATGGCCACGCTGGCCATGAAGGAGAACCTGGACAGCCTGATGCGCATCATGGACAAGCTCTACCTGCGCAACCCCGCCGAGTGGAAGAAAACCGCCGAAAGCCGCGAGGCCGCATCCGCCTACGTGCGCATCGCCATCACCGAGCGCCAGCCCTGGGCCGACCTGCGCGGCGCCCAGGACGTGGCCGCGCTCTCGCTGGCGCTGCAGCCCGACTTCAAGGGCGACCGCGTGGCCGCCTTCGTCCATGCGCTGGCCGACACCATCATCACGGCCCACGGCGGGCGCACCAGCTTCACCCTGGTCCATGGGCTGGACCCGCAGCTGATCTACAACGCTGCGCGCAACGTGGAAGTGGCCAACTGGATACTCAACTCACGGCGCAATGCCGCAGGCGGGCCGCTGCTGCTGTCCAACCACCTGGGCGACGACGCGCGCAACCTGAGCTTCGAGCGCGAGATGGGCAAGATCATCGGCCGGCTGGACCTGATCGCCAACTACACCACCGAGCGCTACAGGCGCTCCTTCATCGGCTACGGGCAGGGACTGGTGGCGGGACCCTTCATGCAGTTCCTGCCCGTGCGCTGAGGCGGCAGGCGTCAGGACTCGTCACACAGAACGATGGTGACCAGAGCGGAGGTGTCTTCGATGGCGCGTACCGCATGCGCCATGTTGGCCGGCAGGTGCATCAGCTGGCCGGCCTGCAGGGACTGGCGGCTTTCGCCGAGCATCACCTCCAGCTCGCCTTCCAGGCAATGCAGGCTGACGCTGCCAGGCACCTTGTGCGGCGGCAGCGACTGGCTGGCGCGCAGCACCACGCGGATGACCTCCATGTCCTGGGACTTGAACAGGGCACAGGTCCGAGCACCCGCCAGTCGCGCACCAAACGGCAGGACATCGATGGCTTGAGCGGTCAGTGCAAAGGGGGTGGCCATGGCGGACCTCCAGGCGTTGGCGGGCAATACTGCCATTGTCCTCCGAAGCACCGCAATCCATCAACCGCAGCTGTGTGACAGCAGGGGCTTGTGCAGGGTCTCAGCCCGGCACGCTGGCCTCCACCAGCAGGGTCAGCAACTGCAGCGACTCCTGCCAGCCCAGGTGGCAGGCCTCGGCGGGAATGACGGCGGGCACGCCTTCCTGGGTCACATCCATTTCAGTGCCGCAGAACACCTCGCGCAGCGTGATGGTGGTGATCATCTCGCCAGGCAGTTGCGGGTCGTCGAAGCGGTCGGTATGGCGTACCAGCCGGCCAGGCTCCAGGTCCAGGAACTCCCCGCCGAAGCCGCTGCGCCCGCCCGTGGACAGATTGACGAAGACCATGCGGTAGCGCCCGCCGACCCGGGCGTCGAACTCGGGCACCTCGCAGATGTAGCCGTGGGGCGGCAGCCATTTTGCAAGGGCAGCGGCCGTGGTGAAGGCCTGGTACACGCGCTGCGGCGGCGCCTTGAGGACGCGGTGCAGCCGGATGGTGTGGACGGTGTGTGACATGCGGAACTCCTTGGCGTGGTGTCGTGCAGGGCTGCCAGCCTCGCACCGATGCAGTCCGTGTGCAAGAGGCGGGATCTGGAGGCTGAAGAGGGATTCAATGATTCATAAATCGAATCCTTGCTTGGTTTCAAAGAATTGGACTTGAATCATTGACGCCCGCACCATGGCGGCGAGCGCTGGATACACAGCGCCGCCTTCCATAGGAAACAGGAGACAAGCAAATGAAGCATTCCCCGTTGCGCAGGGCCCTGGCCCTTGGCGCTCTCAGTGCCATGGCCGTCGTTGCAGCGCCCGCTGCGCAGGCCCAGGGCAGCTATCCCTCCAACCCCATCACCCTGGTCGTGCCGTTCGCGGCCGGCAGTGGAACCGATGCCGTGGCGCGCGTGGTGGCTACCCGGCTGGGCGAGCGGCTCAAGCAGCCCGTGATCGTGGACAACAAGGCCGGCGCCAATGCCCAGATTGCCGCCAACCATGTGGCCAAGGCCAAGCCGGACGGCTACACGCTGTTCATGACCACCAACACCTCGCACTCGGCCAACCCCTGGCTGGTCAAGGGCCTGAAGTACGACCCGGTAAAAGACTTCACGCCCGTGGCGCGCGTGGGCGAGCTGCCGTTTGCGCTGCTGGTCCACCCCTCCGTTCCTGCCAAGACCGTGCAGGAACTGATCGACTACGCCAAGGCGAATCCCGACCGCCTGTCCTACGGCACGCCCAACAGCACCTCGCTGGTGGCCTCGGAAACCTTCAAGTACGTCACGCACGCCCAGATCACCTCGGTGCCCTACAAGTCCAGCCCGCAGGCGTTGACCGACCTCATGGGCAACCAGATCCAGGTCTACGTGGCCGACCTGGGCTCGGCCTGGGGCACGATCAAGACCGACCGCGTGCGAACCCTGGCCGTGACGGCGGCCAAGGGTTCCACCCTGCTGCCCAATGTGCCGGCCATCGGCAAGACGCTGCCGGGCTTCGACATTACGTCGTGGAACGGCATCTTCGGCCCGGCCGGGATGCCGGTCGAGATCACCGAGCGGCTGAACACCGAGCTGCAGGCCATCCTCAAGGACAAGGCCGTGCAGGAGCAACTGGCCCAGGTCGGCTTCGAGGTCTGGCCCACGGCCACGCCTGCCGAGTTCGCCACCTATGTGAAGGACCAGATGGCCCGCTGGGGGCAACTGGTCAAGCAGGCGGGCATCGAGGCGCAGTGAAGGAGAGCCGCATGGAACAAGCGCAGCAAGGGCAGCAAGGCCCTCTTGCAGGGGTGAAGGTGCTGGACATGACCTCGGTGGTCATGGGCCCCTTTGCCACCCAGATCCTTGCGGGCCTGGGGGCCGAGGTGATCAAGGTCGAATCGCCCGAGGGCGACAACATGCGCCACGTCGGCCCCATGCGCAACCCCGCCATGGGCCACATCTTCCTGCAGGCCAACCAGGGCAAGCGCTCTGTGGTGCTGGACCTCAAGCAGGGCGCCGCGCGCGAGGCGCTGCTGCGCCTGGCCGAAGGCTGCGACGTGCTGGTCAGCAACGTGCGGCCCCAGGCCATGGCGCGCCTGGGCCTGGCCTACGAGGACGTGGCGGCGCGCAACCCGCGCATCATCCACGTGAGCTGCTGCGGCTTCGACCAGCGCGGCCCCTACGCGGCCCGGCCCGCCTATGACGACCTCATCCAGGGCGCCACCGGCGTGCCCTGGCTGGCGCAGCAATACGGCGGCGGCGAACCGGCCTATGCCCCCATGACCCTGGGCGACCGCGTCACCGGCCTGCACGCGGTCTACGCCGTCACTGCCGCCCTCTATGCGCGCGAGAAGACCGGCAAGGGCCAGGCCGTGGTCGTGCCCATGTTCGAGGCCATGACCCAGTTCATCCTGGGCGACCACATGGCGGGCCTGTCGTTCGAGCCGCAGCTGGGCGGCCCAGGCTATGCGCGCCTGCTCACGGCCCACCGCAGGCCCTATCGCACCAGCGACGGCCACCTGTGCGTTCTCATCTACAACGACAAGCACTGGCACAGCTTCTTCAACGCCATAGGCCAGCCCGAGCGCATGGCCGAGCCCATCTTCGCCACCCACAGCCAGCGCGCGCTGCACATCGATGCCGTCTATGCCGAAGTCTCGCGGCTGATGGCAGGGCGCACCACCGCCGAATGGCGCACGCTGCTGGACGCGGCCGATGTGCCCAACATGCCCATGGCCTCGCCCGAGGACCTGATTGCCGATCCCCAGCACCAGGCCACCGGCTTCGTGCACGAGATAGACCACCCCAGCGAAGGCCGGCTGCGCACCACGGCCAGCCCCACGCGCTGGAGCGCCACGCCGCCCGCAGAACGCGCCGCCCCCGCGCCGCGCCTGGGCGAACACACCCTGCAGGTGCTGCGCGACGCGGGCCTGACCGAGGCCGAACTGGCCGCCCTGCAGGCCAGCCGCGCCTGCAGCCAGGCTGCCGCGCTGCAAGACGCCCCACCACAAACACAAGCACAAACACAAACACAAACAGAAGGAAACCGCCCATGCCCCGCTACCTGATCCGTGAACAAGACGTGCCCGGCTACAGCCCCGCCAACCACCACGGCACCGTCAACCGGCGCCTGGTCAGTGCCGCCAACGTGGGCGCGCGCCACATGGAGCTGGTGCTGGGCACGCTGGAGCAGGGCGGCGGTGCGCTGCCCCATGCCCACCCCGGCATGGAGCAGGCCTGCTACCTGCTGGCCGGAACGGCCGAAGTGGAAATCGACACCCCGGACGGCAAGGAACGCTTTGCCATGCAGCCCGGCGACACCTGCTTCTTCCCCGAGGACTGCATGCACATCTTCCGCGTGACCAGCGCCGAGCCCGTGCGCCTGCTGGTCTTCTACAGCCCGCCGTACGGCGAGAACCCGGAGCGCGTGCGCCGGCCGGCAGCCTGAGCGCCGTCACCCCACAGACACAACAAGCGAACAGCTACAAGCAACGGAGAACACACCATGGACTTTCTGTGGAACGAAGAACAGGAACAGATACGCGACGCCGTCGAGCGCGCCTGCGCACCCTTCGATGCCGACTACTGGCTGCGCAAGGACCATGAAGGCGGCTTCCCGCACGACTTCCACAAGGCCCTGGCCGACGCGGGCTGGCTGGGCATTGCCATGCCTGAAGAGTTCGGCGGCGCAGGCCTGGGCATCAGCGAGGCAGCGCTCATGATGCACACCATCTCGGCCACGGGCGCGGGCCTGTCGGGCGCCTCGGCCGTGCACATGAACATCTTCGGCCTGCACCCCGTCGTCGTCTTCGGCACGGACGAGCAAAAGCGCCGCTGGCTGCCCCCGCTGATCGCGGGCACGGACAAGGCCTGCTTCGGCGTCACCGAGCCCAATGCGGGCCTCAACACCCTCAAGCTGCAGACCCGCGCCGTGCGCGATGGCGACGTCTACGTGGTTCATGGCCAGAAAGTCTTCATCTCCACCGCCCAGGTCGCCAACAAGATCCTGCTGCTGGTACGCACCAAGCCCGTGGAAGAGTGCAAGGGCACGGAAGGCCTGAGCCTGTTCTACACCGACCTGGACCGCGAACGCATCGAAGTGCGCGAGATCGACAAGCTGGGCCGCAAATGCGTGGACACCAACCAGCTGTTCATCGACGGCCTGCGCATCCCCGCCGAGGACCGCATCGGCGAAGAGGGCAAGGGCTTTTCGTACATCCTGCACGGCCTCAACCCCGAGCGCATCCTCATCGCCGCCGAGGCCGTGGGCCTGGGCCGCGCTGCCCTGGCGCGCGCCACCCAGTACGCCAAGGAGCGCGTGGTCTTCGACCGCCCCATCGGCCAGAACCAGGGCATACAGCACCCGCTGGCCCAGGCCTGGATGGGGCTTGAGGCGGCCCACCTCATGGTGCAAAAGGCCGCCTTCCTCTACGACAGGGGCCTGCCCTGCGGCGCCGAGGCCAACGCCGCCAAGTACCTGGCAGCCGAAGCCTGCGCCAAGGCCTGCGAAACCGCCATCTTCACGCACGGCGGCATGGGCTACGCCAAGGAATACCACGTGGAGCGCTACATGCGCGAATCCTGGATCCCCCGCCTGGCGCCCGTCAGCCCGCAACTCATCATGTGCTTCATCGCCGAAAAGGTATTGGGCTTGCCTAAATCGTATTGACCCCCTGAGTCGTTTCGCGCCTTCCCCCTTCTCGCTGCGCGGAGGGGGACGACACCCTCGGTGCGGGGCGGCCCTTCCTCGGTGTCTCAAAGTTGAGGTGCGCGGGTTTTGTGGCTGCGAACCATCTGAAGTCCCATGATTTATCAATCTGTATTTCAGAGGTAGCCATGGTGCAAGATGCCATCTCGCTAGCTCCCCATCCGCCGCCTCTCATGAAGACCCATCTGCTGCGCTATTTCGTCGCCCTGGCCGAGGAACGCCATTTCGGCCGCGCGGCCCAGCGGCTGTGCATCACCCAGCCGCCGCTGAGCATGGCGCTCAAGACCCTGGAGCAGGACCTGGGCGCCAGCCTCATGGACCGCGACGCCAAGAACGTGCGCCTCACCCCTGCGGGCGAGGCCTTTCTGGTCGAGGCACGCAAGGTGCTCGCCCAGCTGCAGCACGCGGCCGACGTGGTGCGTGGCGTGGCCGAAGGCATGCAGGGCCGGCTGGACGTGGGCATCACCGGCTCCATGGTCTACCGCCAGGTGCCCGACTTCTGCCGCGCCTTCCGCGCAGAGCGCCCCCTGGTCGAAGTCTGCCTGCACGAAATGTCCACGCGCGAGCAACTGCAGGCCATTGCCAGCGGCCAGATCGACTGCGGCTTTCTCAACATAGGCACCCCGCCAGACGGCCTGCAGACCCTGTCGATCGGCGAGGAACCCTTTGTCTGCTGCCTGCCCGCCACGCATGTGCTGGCGCAGCAGCCCGACATCGACCTGCGCGAACTGGCCCGCGACACCTTCGTCATGTTCGCCCGCGAAGTGGCCCCGGCCAACTACGACAACGTCATCGCCTGCCTGCAGCAGGCCGGCATCCACCCCCACACACGCCACGCCGCGCGCCAGTGGCTCACCGTCATGGCCCTGGTCTCGGCAGAGCAGGGCGTGGCCCTGGTGCCCAGCTGCATGCAGCGCGTGGGCATGAACGGCGTGGTGTTCGTGCCCCTGCGCGGTCCGCAGCAGGCCATGACGCCCGCCGTTATGGCCTGGCGGGCGGACCAGCCTGCGGCGGTGCTGCAGGCGTTTATTGAGAGGGTGAGGGTTATGGCAGGACAGGGCTCGCGCTGAGAGACAGGCGCCCGGACTCTACAGGCCCCATTTCGCCAGCGCCAGCCGCACAAGTCAGTCCGATGGCACAGCGTCGGTACTGCCCAGAATCTCCGCCACCTTGAGCGCCAGCGCCTCCAATGTGAACGGCTTGGTCAGAAGCTGCGTCCCGGGGTGCAGGTTTTCCTGGCTGAGGGGCGATGCCTCGGTGAACCCGGTGATGAAGAGCACCGGCAGGTCGGAACGGGCCAGGCGTGCCTCGTCGGCAAGCTGCTTGCCGTTCATTCCGCCGCGCAGCCGCATGTCCGTGATCAGCATGTCCACCCGGGTTCCGGCACGCAGCACCTGCAGCGCGGCGGCTGCATCGGCCACGGCAAGCACCGTGTAGCCCAGGTCGACAAGCGCCTCGTCGATGAGATGGCGGATCGGGGCTTCGTCATCCACGACCAGCAAGGTCCTTTGGGCAGGAACGACTACCTGCCGTGCCGCATCGACCGCGCGTTCTGCAACGGGCGCGGCGTCGCACCTGGGCAGATACAGGCAGACCGTGGTGCCCTGGCCCGGCTGGGAGAAGATCCTGACCGCTCCTCCCGATTGCCGCGCGAAGCCGTAGATCATCGACAGCCCCAACCCTGTTCCATGGCCCACCGGCTTGGTGGTGTAGAACGGCTCGAAGGCGCGCGCAATGGTCTGCTCCGACATGCCGGTGCCCGTATCGGTGACGCACAGCGACACATAGCTGCCCGGCGGAAGGTCCCACTCCCGGGCTGCCGCCTCTTCAAGCTCGATATTGGCTGTCCTGATGGTCAGCCGGCCGCCTTCGGGCATGGCATCGCGGGCGTTGATGCACAGGTTCAGGATGGCGTTCTCCAGCTGCGTTCCATCGATTTGCGCGTGCCAGAGATGGGCTGCCGGCACGATGTCGATGTCCACGCTGGCGCCCACCGTCCTGCGCAGCAGGTCCTCCCAATCGGCCAGGAGCGCGGCCATATCGGTGGGCTTGGAGTCCAGGATCTGCCGGCGCGAGAACGCAAGCAGCCGCTGCGTGAGCGTGGCGGCGCGCCGCACCGCCCCCTGCGCTCCATGGATGAAGCGTGTGAGGTTGTCCACCTGGCCGCGCGCCAGCATCCGCTGCAGCAGCTCCAGATTGCCCATGACGGCCGCCAGCAGGTTGTTGAAGTCGTGCGCAAGGCCACCCGTCAGCTGGCCCACGGCCTCCATCTTCTGCGACTGGCGCAGTTGCTCCTGCACCTTGGCCAGCGCTTCGGCCTTGGCCATTTCGGAGGTGATGTCGCGGCCCACCGCATTGATGCGGCCTGCCGCCGAACGGGTGGACCAGGAGATCCAGCGGTAGCTCCCGTCCCGATGGCGGTACCGGTTGTCGAACCGGGCATGCGCCATGCCTGTGGCCAGCTCCTGCGTGTCCTGGATGGTGCGCGCCAGATCCTCCGGATGGATGAGATGAAAAAGCGTGGTGCCCAGCAGCTCGTCTTCACGCCAGCCCAATACCTCGGTCCAGGCCGGGTTGACCGCAGTGATGATGCCCTCGAACGTGCAGCGCATCATGATGTCGGAAGACAACTGCCACAGCGCGTTGCGGTCGGCCGTGCGCTCTGCCACCTGTTCCTCCAGCGTGGCATTCAAGCGCTCCAGCGCGGCCTGGGCCTGCTTGCGCTCGGTGATGTCGGAGGCCGCTCCCAGCCAGCCGGTGATGGCGCCTGCGGCATCGAACAGCGGCACGGCGCGCGAGAACGCCCAGCCCACGCTGCCATCGACTTGGTTCACCCGGTGCTCGATCACGTAGTCCGTCTTCGTGCGGATGGCCCGCGCGATCTCCGCGCGCACCAGGTCGCGGTCCTCCGGGGGGATGTAGTCTTCCAGCCAGTTCGTGTTGGACGCCTGCGTGTCGGGGATGAACCCGCCGCCTGCCAGCTGGTGCAGCTCGCTCCAGTCCGCACTGATGGAGTAGCGCACCTCCGAGGAGGAGCGCACCAGCGCATCCAGCCTTTCCTCGCTCTGGCGCAACATGTCCAGCGCCCGCCGTTCCGCATCGATGTCCAAAATGGCGATGGCCGTGGCCACGACTTCCTTGTCCGCATTGCGCAGCGGCACCCCGAAAACGCGCGTCCATACCTCGAGCCCCTGGGGCGTGTCATAGACACAGTCAACGCCCGGCACCACCAGCTCCCCGCGGAACGCGCGGGCGGCCACAAACTGGTCGCGGGGAACGGGCTTGCCGTCCTTGTCCCAACTGCGCCAGCGCCCGCGGTCTTCCTCGGCCGACAGCAGCGAAGGGATGGGGGTGTCTGGCAGGAAATGGCGGTAGGCCGGGTTGGACATCAGCACCTTGCCACCCTTGCCCACCAGGCACAGGCCTATCGGCAGATGCTCGATGAAATCCGAGAACAGCGTCTTCTGGTCCGCGACCTGCGCATCGAAAGGGTCCTGATCGCTGGCGCCCGCGCCCTGTACGGCGCTGGCATGGCCCGCCGTGGCAATCGCCAGCTGCGCCCGCAGCCTGGCGTTTTCCTCGCGAAGCAGGGCAATCTCTTCGGACTCTTGGATCATGAGGGGATGGGGCGGGGCGTTGGGTGGAGGAGAGGGGGCAGCTCGCCGCTGGCGGGGACGGCGATGCTGCCTGGGGATCATAGCTGTGACTGCTGGTGCGACCGATGTTGAGGCGCAGTCCTCGGTGCGGCAATTCTTGTGGGACTTCGCCCTCCCAGGGACTATGGGGTTGAACTGGCTGTGCAATGGGCTGAATTTGGGTCCCCAATGACCGATGAATCGATCGACGAACGCTCGAAATGTGCCATTGAAAATATGGAAGTCGAGAAACTTATTGAGAAAATGGCAAAAGGATGCATATTTCCGCCAATTTCTCGAATATGAATCAAACAAATCGGCAATGAATGATCTGCCCCGTCGTGCGGGCCATGGCTGAAGGGTGGCGGCGATAGGGCTTCCCTGCAGGAAACGTGCCGCAGGCACCGCCGCTGCTGTGACTTTCATGTCACACGGCACAGCTGTCACGAAGAATACTTATGTGTTGCCTAGAGTTCCCGCAGCGGTGGCAGGAGGCTACCGTCATTCTCATTAATAAGTTCAGTTCGTATCTCGCCAATGAAAAATCAAAAAACGTGCTCGCGCATTCTGGGACTCGCGATGGGCACATTCTTCGCCTCTTCTTCCAGCTTGGCCCTGGCACAATCTTCCGTCACCATTTTTGGTGTGGTGGACGTCGGTGTCACCATTGCCAAGTCCGGCAGCAACAGGCTCAATGCACTGAACTCCAGCCAAGGCAAGACCAGCTTGCTTGGCTTGCGCGGCACGGAGGACCTCGGCGGCGGCAACCGAGCTCAGCTCTGGCTTGAAGGCGGCCTCAACCCCGATGTCGGCTCTGGCGGCAGCAGCGGCTCCCTTGGCTTCGAGCGCCGCTCCACGATCGGGCTGAGCAACAATTCCTGGGGTGAAATCCGGCTGGGTCGCGACTACACCCCCAGCTACAACATCTTCACCGCTTTCGCGGGCCCCGACACCACCACCGGTGTGCAGGCCAATCTGTTCCAGACGATCCGCCAGACTGCCTACAACGCCGCCAGCCAAAGCGGCGTGGTCGACCGCACGCGCATCAGCAACGCCGTGGGCTACTTCCTGCCGAGCGACCTGGGCGGTATCTATGGCCAATTCTCGGTTTCCTTTGGCGACGAGAACGCCTCCGGCTCTGGCGCAAGCAAGGCCCGCAGGTACATAGGCGGCAACCTGGGCTATCGCTCGGGCCCGCTGAACGTGGGTATCGGCTACGGCCGGATCGACGGTACCGCGGCCGTGGCTTCGCCCAGCGCCATCGCTGCAACCAGCGATCTGGAAGACCTGGTGCTGGGCGCCTCGTACAACTTCGGCAGTTTCCTGCTCAATGGCGGATACAACAGCCTGAAGTGGGAGCCCGTCAACGGCGCAACCTCCGGGAAGGTGGACGGCTTCTACCTGGGCGCGACCATCCCCATGGGGCCAGGCAGCTTGCGCGTCAAGTACGCCAGCGCCAAGTTCAGCGGCAACGCCTCTGCCCTCACGCGCAGCGGCGGCAAGGCCGACAAGTATTCGATCGGATATGTCTACGACTTCTCCAAGCGCACCTCTCTGTACGCAGGGCTGGCGCGTGTCAACAACAAGAACGGCGCCAGCGTCGGCCTGATCGGCGGCCCTGCGGGTGTGGCCAACGCCGGCTCGACCGGTGTGGATCTGGGCATCAGCCACTCGTTCTGAGCGGTACAGCGCCTTTTCCAGAAACGAAGCCTTCAAGCTTGGGCAGGCCCTTGCCACGCAGGGCCTGCCGATCTGCCGATCTGCCTATCAGGCTTGCCTCTTCTTCTCAAGACCTACTCGCCATGCGCCCCCCCAATTCTTCTTCCTGCCTGATGGCAGTGATCGCCGCCGCGGCTGCCTTGCTGAGCGCCTGCGCCGACACCCGCCCGCTCCAGGTCGCCGGCTCCGAGACGGTGGCGCAGACCACCGGCGTCGGCAGCATCCGTGCCACCGTCACGCGCCAGGACGTCCAGTTCGACGACAGGTTCTATTTCCCCTACGAAGGCCAACACCCCGCCACCAAGGCCGATTTCCCCAAGGGCTTTCTGCCAGCCTACGGTTCGGGCCTGGCCTTGAAGGGCAGGCGTGCCGACGGCACGCTGGAGTTCTACGCCATCACCGATCGCGGCCCGAACGCGACCACCGGCCCGGTCACACAGATCACCGACGGCTCCAATCCCGCGGGCTTTGCCAGTTCCACGGTGTTTCCCTCGCCCAACTTCACTCCGTCCATCGGCGTGATCGCCCTCGGAAAAGACGGAGCCAGGCTCGTCTCCACCCTGCCGCTCAGATTCAGCGCCACACAGAACGCCAACGGCCGCGTGCAGCCACGGGGCCTCACAGGCAACACGGGCGAGCAAGTCCTGGACGACTCCTTCACCTATCCCGGCAAGGCCAAGGGCTACAGCGAATTCGGCCTGGACACAGAATCCGTGGTGGTGGATGCCGCACGCAATGCGCTGTGGGTGTCCGACGAATACGGACCCTTCATCGTGAAGATCGACCCGGCGACCGGCATCATCCAGAAGAAATACGGGCCCGGCACCGGCGCGGCCGATCTGCCGGCCATTCTCGCCAAGCGCCGCGCCAACCGTGGCATGGAGGGGCTGAGCATCGATGCGGCCAGCGGCAAGCTGCACGGCTTCCTGCAAAGCCCCCTGGACGACGGCAAGGCCGACTACACCACCGCTGCCGTTGCCGACGCCACTGGCAAATCGGAGAACGTGCGCGACTACGCTCGCTTTGTGCGTTGGGTGGAGTTTGACCCGACCACCGAGAAAACCCGCCTGTTTGCCTTGCCCGTGGACAGCCGCTGGTACAACCAAGGCAAGACCGGCAATGCCAAGCTGGGTGATGTGGTCTCACTGGGCAAGGGGAAATTCATCGCCATCGAGCAAGGCACGGGCAAGAACAAGAAAGTCTTCAACGACCTGGTTCTGATCGAGTTTCCGGCCAACGCCACCGACATCACCGCGCTGGGCTCCGACCTGGAAAAGAGCAGCCTGACTGGCAAGCCGGTCAATGGCTCGGACTATTCCAAGGTCGTGACGCTCAAGAAGACCCGGCTCTTCAACCTGAACGCCACCGGCTGGGTGGCCGAGAAGGCCGAAGGCCTGGCGCTGGTCGATGACTACACGCTGGCGCTGACCAACGACACCGACTTCGGTGTTTCGCTGGCCGTGCTGGACGCCAGCGGCAAGGAAATCGAAGGCTCGAACGTCACCAAATGCATGGTGGAGGCCGACGGCAAGATCGTGAACGACGGCCAATGCGCCAAGGGCGCGGCGAGCCTTCGCTTTACCACCAATGACGTCAACGATCGCACGCAGCGACTTTGGACCTTTAAGTTCAGCAAGAAACTGAGCGAATACGGCGCTCCCTGAACGACTGCGACTGCTTGGCATAGGCAAGACAACGGGGCCAAGGCGATCCAGGGCGGTTCGTCCAGCGCGAAGGCGCTGCGACGGGCCGCAACGCTGATGTCGCCTCCTATGGCACCTGCACGGAGCAGCGCCGCCGTTGCGGCGAAAGTGCGGGGTTGCCGCAATGGCTGGACCTTTCGACCTCCAGCAGTCTTACGGCATTCCCCAAAGCGGTAGTCGTCGAGTGCGTAGATGGCAGGCATACGTCCGAGCCAAGCACTTTCACAATCAAATCCTCCTCTGCTTGGTCATTTCAGAAGCGCCTTCAAATTCCATCCTGGTTTCCGCGTGAGTCGAGGAAATTCAACAGAGAGCCGTTCAGAATTCAATTCCGGATTTTCGATGGCTTGGGATTGGCCAGTCATCGAATTCCTGAAGAGATAGTGCGTGCGGTATCCTCAGCCGCTCTGTAGAGGAGAAGAAAGTGGCGGTACTGATTCCTGCGATGGGCGCGTGCGTTGGGCGCATGACGCCTGGCGAGCGACGGCTGGCCGAGCGGTTGGAGCAAAAGCTCGAAGACGATTACATGCTTTGGTATGACGTGCCCATTGGCCCCAAGCAGACGCATCCTGACTTTGTCGTCATTCATCCACGCAGGGGCGTTTTGATTCTTGAGACCAAGGATTGGCGGCTCGAGACGGTTCAAGAGGCGACCAAACAGGCCTGGACGCTCATCGTGGATGGAAGACCCAAGGTCGTCATCAATCCGGCAGCCCAGGCGCGACACTGCGCCATTCAAGTGGTCAATGCGCTGGAGCGGGATCAGCAACTCATTCACGGCGAAGGCCCTCATCAGGGAAAGCTGGCATTTCCCTGGGGCAGCGGCGTGGTGTTCACCAACATCACGCGCAAGCAGTTTGAGGAATCTGCACTGGACCAGACGATTGATGCGCATCTGGTCATCTGCAAGGACGAGATGCTGGAATCCGTTGATGCGGAGGCTTTTCAGCAGCGCCTGTGGAACATGTTCCCCCACGCTTTCGGCAAAGCCATGTCGGTGCCGCAGCTCGAGCGCACGCGGTGGATCATGTTCCCGCAGGTGCGTGTTCCGGTGCAAGGCAGCCTTCTGCCGGAAGACGCGGACGAGCTGCCGGACATCATGCGCGTCATGGACTTGCAGCAGGAGCAACTTGCGCGCAGCCTGGGCGATGGGCATCGCGTGATCCACGGAGTTGCCGGCTCAGGCAAGACCATGATTCTTGGCTATCGTGCGGAACACCTGGCCAAGACCGCTTCGACCAAGCCCATCCTCGTGCTCTGCTACAACGAGCCCTTGGCCGTGAAGCTCAATGCCTGGTTCGCGGCCAAGGGCCTGGCCGATCGGGTGCATGCCCGCAACTTCCACAAATGGTGCCGCCAGCAGTTGGTGGCCTATGGCCAGACGCTACCCGCTCAGGGCCCGGGCATGTTTGATCAGATGGTGGAGTTTGTGATTCGCGGCGTGGACCGGCAACAGATTCCGTCCGGGCAATACCAGGCCGTGATGGTCGACGAGGGGCACGACTTTCAGCCTGAATGGCTCAAGCTCGTCACCCAGATGGTCGACCCTGAGACCAACAGCCTGTTGATCCTGTACGACAGCGCCCAGAACATCTATGGCAAGAGCAAGGCGCGTGGCTTCAGCTTCAAAAGCGTGGGAATCCAGGCCTCTGGGCGCACGACCATTCTCAAGATCAACTACCGCAACACCAGGCAGATTCTGCAAATCGCCAACCGCGTCGCCGCCGAGTTCCTGCAACCCAATGCCCAGGATGATGACGGTGTGCCGCTGGTGCAACCCATCAGCTGCGGCCGCGAAGGGCAGGAGCCGCTGATCGTGCGCCTGCCGAGCTTGCGGGACGAGCCCGCCAAGATCGCCGAGCTGCTGGCTGCGGCGCATCAGGAAGGCCACGCCTGGGGTGACATGGCCATCCTGTGCCGTGATCACGACTCCATGAACCAGTGCGCCATGGCACTTGGCCGCCGAAAACTGCCGCATCGCGTGCGTCATCGGTCAGGTGACTTCGATCCACTGGCCGACACCATCAAAGTGATGACAATGCACGCCAGCAAGGGATTGGAGTTCCCAGTCGTGGCCGTTGCAGGAGTGGGGCAGATGCCGCGCGAAGGCGAAGATGCGGCGGACGAGGCCAAACTGTTCTATGTGGCTGCGACGCGGGCGACACAAAAACTGGTATTGACTGTGGCGGGTGAAGGGGCGTTTGCGAAGGCGCTGGTGAATGCTGGGTGAGGGCGAGGTGAATACGGGTTGAGGGCAGGGCGAGGAGGGGCACAAGTCCGTGGTGCGGTGGTCAGGGCTCCAGGCGTGGTACCAGTGGCGTTGCACCCGCAGCGCATTCTTGAGGATGGCGCTGCGATCCGAAAAGGATGTTGTGCCTATCACCCTTCCCACTCGGATGTGCACGCCATCTTGCCACTCGGCGCATTGCGCAGGCGGTTCAGGAAATCCAGCTGGCTTTTGGCCGTTTGATTCCCTTTTGCCACGGCTTGCCGCAGCCAGTGCACTGCTTCGCAGCGATCCGCTTTCACCGCGGTGCCATACAGGGTTGGACCTGCCAGAAGAATCCATGCCAGTGTTTCCTGGGCTTGTGGCTCGCCATCCCGGGCCGCCTGGCGCAGCAACGCGAGCATGGAAGCGTAGTCACCCGCAGTCTGGGCCTCCAGGGCCAGTTGAAACCGCTGCTCGGAAGTGGTGGCCATGTCCAACGGCAGCGGTGCCGCCTGCGCCAGCGCGCCGGACAGGGCCGCTGCGATGAACAAGCCATGCCGTGCATGCCGGGCCAGCGTGGCAATTGGGGTGGCAATTGGTGTGGCAATTGGGCGGAATTCGAATCGCATTTTTGTCTCCACTTGAATTGAGTGGCCCCATCGTCTTCGCAATCCCGATCCCTGAAAATTCGGAATTGTCAAAGGCGCCCTCAGGGCCACCCAGAGGCTGACTCGAATCGGCCGTGCAGGCCCGGCGCGCACGGCTTCAGCCCATGAACCCCAGATCGATGGGATACGCCGAGCCGCCGAAGTTGCCGATGTGCGGCAGCACCCCCGCCAGCTCGGTATTCGCCACGCCGAACCAGCGCGCCAGGGTGGCGGCGTACTGGTCCACGGCAGTGCTGGGCAACAGGCGCCCCTGGCCGACATGCCACTGGTCCTCGCTGCCGCTGCCGTTTCCCACGCTGATGGGCGGCGGCGCGCCATAGAAGGACGCGCCACGCACCGCGCCGCCCACCACGAAGTGGTGGCTGCCCCAGCCATGGTCCGAGCCGTCGCCGTTGGACGTCAGCGTGCGGCCGAAGTCCGACGCGGTGAAGGCCGTGACCTTGTCGGCCACGCCGAGTTCGGCCGTGGCGTTGTAGAAGGCCGTCATGGCGCTGCTCACCTTGTCGAGCAGCTGCGGCTGGTTGGCGATCAGGTTGTCGTGCAGGTCGAACCCGCCCAGCGAGACGAAGAACACCTGCCGGCGCGTGCCCAGCGCGTTGCGTCCGGCGATGAGCCGGGCCACCACCTTGAGCTGGTCGGCCAGCGGGTTGTTGGCAGGGAAGGCGGTGGACAGGCTGGCGCTGGAGAGGGCTGAAGAGATCTGCCCCTCGGCACTGATGGAGCGCTGCGTGACGCGGGCGTACTCGGCCTCCATCGCGTGGCTGCCGGCCGTCTGCACCAGCTCGCTCAACAGGCCGCGCACGGCGGTCGATCCATAGACGCTGGTGCCCTTGACGGCGTTGATGGGCACGGCGCCGCCCGGGCTGATCTGGTACTGCAGCGCCTGGTCGCCCGAGAGAAACACGGCGTTGCCCGTGGCCGAGATACAGGTGAAGAGCGACGTGGCGTTGGACGACAGCGCCAGGTCGCCCAGGTTGCCGCCCCAGCCCAGGGTGGAGCCTTCTGCGCCCTGCGACTGCCACACCGACTGCTGGTCGTTGTGCGAGAAAAGCTTGGGCGGCAGCGGGTAGCTGCGCCGGTCGCCGGTGGCATATTGGGCCCGCGTGAGCGGCACCAGCAGCGGGCCGACGTTCAGTTGCACCGCAGCGCGGCCCGCGTTGAAGAGGCCGGCCAGGCCCGTCATGGATGGGTGCAGCGCGTACTGCATGCCACCGGCCAGCGCCGTGCGGGGCTGCAGCAGTGTATTGCCCAGCGCGGCGCGGGCCAGGGCAATGCCACCGGCCGTGCCATCGCTATTGCCGCCGCGGATGGCGGAGTACTGCCCGTAGCGGGTGCTGTCGTAGGGCACGACGGTGTTGGCGTAGTCGCAGCCGCCATAGAGGAAGACGCAGACCAGCGCCTTGTAGTCGTTCGCCTCGAAAGCGGCGGCCTCGCCCAGCGCGGCAAGATTCAGGGCGAAGGGCAGGGCGGTACCGGCGGCGGCCAGTTGCGTGCTGCGGCGCAGGAATGCGCGGCGCGTGTGGCGGGCGGGGTCGATGAAATTCATGGAGATGTCGCTTTGCTTTGCAGACGTTCGGTCACTTGTTCGGTCACTTCTGCACCAGATATTCGGGGCTGGCCATCACCAGCAGCACGGCGGCTGCCACGCGGTTGAGCTGGGTGGCGGTGTTGCTGGTGGCCGTCACCGGCGTGGCATTGAGCGCTGCCACGATGCGCGCCTGCGTGGCGGCCGATACCTGCCCTGCCGACAGCAGCAGCGCCACCTTGCGCACCAGCGCGGCGGCGTCGCCCACAAGGGGCAGCAGGTTGGCATAGCTGCAGGTGATATCGAAGCCGTTGGCCGCGCTGCTGCCGCCCTGGGGCAGGTCTGGCGCGTTCACGTAGTAGCCGAAGCGGATCACGTTCTGCATGAAGTTCAGGTAGCCACTCACGCTGGTCTCGGTGACGATCTGGAACTCCGGCGCCACCTGGCCCGTCGTGGCCAGGGGCGTGGAGGGCGGCACGTAGCCCGGGCGGAAGAAGTTGAACACCGAGCCCGAGCGCAGCGGGCTCTGGCCCAGGCGGGTGGCCGGGTCGCTCAGGTTGTCGATCTTCCAGGTGCCGCGTGCCGACCGCAGCCCGAAGGTGCGGCCCCACTGCACGAAGCGCACCATGGGCTCGCGCAGGCGGCCGTACTGGGGGCTGGCAAGCCCTGCCGCGCCGCGCGCCTCCGGGTCCAGCAGCACGGTGGCAATCACGGCGCGCAGGTCGCCACGCGTGCCGCTGCCGTTGTCGGCGAAGGCGGCGGCCACGCGCCCCACATAGGCGGGGCTGGGGTTGCTGGTGACCAGGCGCTGGATCAGCTGGCGCCCGATGAAGGGCCCCACGTTGGGGTGGTTGAACAGCGTATCCAGCGCCGCCTTCAGCGCCGCTGGCCCCGACGTGCCCGCAGCCACGGTGGTGCCCAGGAAAGTGGCGGCCAGCGTGGAATGGCGCGCGGCGTTGAAGGCCATGGGCAGCAGCGCCTGCTGCAGCCCCGTCACCGTGCTGCCGCTCAGGTTGGTGGGCTGGTTCTTGCTGGTGTCGTAGTCGTAGCCGGTGAAGACGCGCGCCAGGTTGCTCACATCGGCTGCCGAATAGGTGTCGATGCGGTTGCCGCTGCCGTCGCGCTGCTCGGTGCCGTCGGGGTTGAGGCGGTAGAGGCCGATGGTGAACAGCTGCATCACCTCGCGGGCGTAGTTCTCGTCGGGCTGGCGGCCGCTGCGGGCGTCTTCCTTCTGGTTGCCGCGCGTGCTCAGGTAGATGCCCATGGCCGGGCTGAGCGTAACGGCCTCCAGCAGCGTGCGGAAGTTGCCGAAGGCATGCTGGTTCAGCAGATCCCAGTAGCCGGAGGCCAGGAAGATGCTCCAGGGCTGCTCCAGCCCCGTGGTGGAGACCACCATGATCTCCGACAGCGCCAATGCCACACGCTTGCGCACGGCGTCGCGCTCCGTGAAAAGCTGGCTCCAGAGCATGAAGTCGGAGGGATACGAGACGTTGTCGTAGCGCGTGCCGGCCTCTGCCACGCCGTAGCCGCGCTGCATCAGCCAGGCCGTGCCCGTGGTGTCCACGGGCAGCGCGAACTGCTCGGCCAGCCAGGGGCCGTAGCCCTTGGCGCGCAGCGCTGCGATCTCCTCGTCGGTGGCCGAGAACTGCGCCTGCAGCAGAAAACGCGCGGCTTCGTCATCGCTGGCGGGGGTGGCCGTGGTGCCCGTACCGGTTTCGCCACCAGGGCCGGCGCCCGTGCCGCCAGTGCCGGTGCCGGGGGCTGAATCGCCCCCACCGCCCCCGCAGGCCACCAGCAGCGCGGCCGCAAGGGAGGAGGCCAGGGCGGGAGGAATCAGGGAGCTCTTCGGTTCGTGGCCGAGGTGGCCGGGCTCTGCGCAGGCAGGCAAGGAATCCGCGGGCGCGCGGTCGGGCGGCTGCAGCGTGGAGGCTGCAGCCTGTGGTGTGGGGTGCATTGTGGGCTTTCAGGCAGAGGCCGGGGCGTGGCAACGAACTGCCTCGCTCTTCGGCGCGTGGCGCAGAGTGTTCCAAGGATTTCGGAGGTGCGCAGCCACCTTGCAGCCCAAAAGCGTGTCAAGACGTTATACGGCGCAGGGGCGTCAGGGGGCTGTATGCAGGGTTGACGCTGTGGAGCCTGGGCAAAGCCCGATGTGGGCCGCTCGCCTGCCGGTGTTCTGAGGGATGCGCAGCGTTGTGCGGGTGCAACCATGCGGGCGGATTGTCATAGGGCTTTCTCCTGCTGCAGGCTGAAGAATGCTGCTTGACGTCTTGGGGCCGTACACCTGAGTGCGTTGCATCTGCACGGTGCCGCGTTGCCGAGCGGTATCTGTCGCCTGGTGTTCACATGAAGGCTCCTGAACGCTGCACGCAGGCTCAGACGCACCAGGGATGCCAAGGCCAGGCAATCTTCTGATTGTCAGTGTGTGTATGGTGAAGTCATTCGCGCACGTTACCTAAGGCTCAGGTGTTGCACTTCATATTTGAGACCGCCGTAAATCAACTGTGCAAAGACAATGACGAGAATATTCTTTATTTTGGTGGGGATCATGATTTCTGGCACCACGTCTGCTGGTGAGAAAAATTCACCACCAATCCAAGATTTGCAAGAAATAAAGAGATCTGCAGATGAATTTTTGATGAAAGAAAAAAGGCAGAAGGGAACACAGTTAACTGCTGTTCGAATCAATCCAAAAATAATAGTAGAACAGTGCGTCGTTCCACTTGAATCAGGTTGGGCATCCTCAGATAGTGGAGTTGTAGGCAAAAGAGTGCATGTTGTCTGCGAATCGACATTGCACGAAAAAAAGGGTTGGCGTGTTCTGGTGCCAGTTGCTGCGTCAGCCAAAAAAAGAATTAGAGTGAAATTCTAGGCATCAGGAATACCTGCTGTCCAGTGCCCTACCCAACGGGACAGCCAATTACAGGGCGGAAACCACCCTGTACAGCGCTGCCCCAGGCCAAGCGTTGCGCTATGAACGGACGCTGCTGGGCAGCCTGCATCAGCGGCGCGGGGCCCACGCAGACCTGGTGCTCGACAGCGAGCACAGCAGTTGGGCACGTACCTTGGTTCAGCGTGAGCAGTCGACGGCCAACGGTCAGCGCTCGACGCTCAGCGCGGCGCAGTTCGGCGTGGACTTCCTGGCCATCGCGCAGGGGGCGCACAGCACACGCCTGGCTGGGTACGCGGCGTACGGTACGAGCCATGGCGTGGCCGCACACATCGACCCGCAACAGCGCCGCGCACCTGCCGGCGGCAATCGCCTCAATGCCTACAGCCTAGGACTGACTGGCACATGGCGCGATGGCCAGGGAGGCTACCTTGACGCGGTGCTGCAAGCCACCCACTTCCAGTTGGCCAGCCGCTCCCGCGCTGGTATGCGTTTTAACACCCGTGGCTATGGCCTAGCCGCATCCCTGGAGGCCGGACAACGCTTGCAACTCGCCGAACATCTGGATTGGCAACCACAAGCGCAACTGATCCACCAGCGCCTGGCCCTGGGCCAGGGGGCGGACGATGCCGGGCGCGTGCGGTTCGCGCCGAGCCAATCCACCCAGTTGCGCCTGGGGGGCCGCCTGAACCACAGCCTGCGCGCGCACAGCGCGGTTCCGGCCACGGCGTGGCTGGGCGTGCAACGCCAGTTGGGTAGCCCCGGCGCCACCGACTTCGCCACGCCGACCGAGGGCGCCGTGCGCTTCGCCAGCGAACGCCCGCGTGGCACATGGCGCGCGGAAGTCGGGGTGGAGGGCCGAGTCCACCCGAACCTGCTGCTCAATGGCGGCCTTGCGGCCGAGCAGAGTCTCGGGGGGGCCAAGTTGGCGGAGCCTTTCAGGGCAAGTGGGGGTGACGTGGCGGTTTTAGAGCGACGACGCGTTGCGGCCAATGATTCGCCCTTTGGCGCCACGAATCACAATCAAATGTCGGGACTTCTAAGATGCTCGCCAAAATGCAATTGCAGCAATTCTACCCGCCGAGGTGAGGTGTTTTCATCGATAATCCGCCGCGCGGCCTTAATAAAGGTGGCAACTCCAGCGGAGAATATGCCCTTGGTTTCGGCCCTCGGTAGCGGATTGGTGATCTCCCTATTATAAAAATATACGAAGGAGGAAAACCCTTCACGGCCGGTCTCATTGATGGCCCTAACCATGTCGTTCTCACTCACCCCATTGATCACCTGTTCATCACTGGGGTTCCAGCCGCCGCTGGATACATGCATAACCGCCTCAAGCAGGGTGGGCGGCAAGGAAAGCCGCTGATTGCCGTCAATGAGCGTTTCTCTAACAATCGGATGCATGTTATCTACCGGATACAGGCTACTCAGCCAAAGCTGAGGCTTCCCACGTCTGCGGTACGCCCATTGATTCGCTATTTCAGAGGCCAAGTCAGGAGCACCGCGTTTTTCCAAGTCAATGGCTATTGCGCTGATTTTATCAGGGGACAGTTGCCACCATTGATCTTTGTAGTATGAAGCGCGCCCAATGAAATCTCGATCACTCATGTCTGGATCGAGATAGCTATCTTCAATATATTTGACAGCGGCGGCCTCAGCGGCACTTGCGGCTGCTTTCCTTTGACGCGCTTTGAATAACAAGTCAAATTCATCTTGCAACCGATGGCCAGTCAATAGGTGCTTGACCACCAAGTTCAGAAAATCGATATCACGAGTTAACTTTGCATGCAGTGCGAACGCGGCGGCAGCGGTTGGGCTTTTGGATTTTTCCCCGGCATAGTTGCCTTGCATGCACCACGCGGTCCATTCGGCAACCAGCAAATCCAGGTTGGGACCGCCAGGCACGGCGTTAAAATTAAGCGCTGTCAGCAATACGATAGCGGGCAACAATTCTTCTTCAACCACCCCGTGAAGTTCTGTTTTACCCTCCAATATGCTGCTGACCACCCGGTCAATCCGCTGAACCACGCGAATGTTAGTGACCGCATGCTTGATCAGGGCGCCACGAATTGCTAGGCGCAACGGCACATTTTGACTCAGACCCATGTCAGCCGCTTCACCAGCCGTAGTGAGCAGGGCAATCTCGCGATCCAAGCATTTCTCTTTCAGCGTGCGCCAATCATCGAGGTGGCTTTTCTTAATTGGCTCCTCATTCAGGATGATCAATATCTTGCAATTATTGCGTTTCAATAGATCAATAAACCCGAGCAGTGCCTCGACAGGCAGGCCGTCACTACGTCGCTCAATATCGTCCAAGACAATCAAGCGATCATGCAAGACGTTGTCGATCAGCGTCGCCTGCACCAGGCCACTGACACTGCCCATAAGCGTCGCCAGACCTTCGCCGCCCGGCAGCCACTTTGCCGCCAATTTTTCCGTTACATCGATGGCGGTTCCGGCATAGCGCTTTAGACCGGACAATGCCTCACTTTTTTTACCCAGAGAACTCTGAAACAGCGTGGACTTTATTTGCTCAACCGATTCCGCGCCAAAGCAGGAGGCGTACAAATGAATATTTTCATTCTTTGCGGGAAACTGTGATTTCACTTCCTCCCAAAGATGGGTTTTTCCGGTACCCCAAAGCCCCTTCAACGCAATGACGCGCACCTGATCATCGTGCAGGTAGTGCAGCAAGCTTTCTTTGGTAGTTTCTCTACTCATAGGGGTAATCCATTTCCTTTAAGTGACAAAAATAACGGGCATGGCGCGCCTGTACTGGCCGATATATTTACGACCTAAGTAGGTTGAAAATTGTTTGCCGGGCAAACTCATTGCAGCGCCAACGCCTATTTGACCACAGTCCAAAGCACGCTCCGCGTGTACGACGCTGTTGGTGTGTTGAGTGGCCGGATTGTTCAGTCCCACAGTGAGATGGTGCGGATGAAGTCAAAAGCGGCTTGGATCTTTTTCCCATGCCTAGCAAATCGCCCGGAATGGTGCCTTCCACCTGAGCGCCTTCAAGTGTTTGCCGAAGTTGTAGCTTTGTATGAAGGCCTGGACATGCTCCCGTAGCTGCTCCAGTCCCTCGTACTCGTAGGCCTTGATCGTGGATTCCTTGATGGTCCGGTTCATGCGCTCGACCATGCCGTTCGTCCAGGGGTGATATGGCTTGGTGTGCCTTTTATCGACACCGTTGAACTTGCAGATGCGTTCAAAGATGTGACCGATGCATGTGTCGGTGACGCAGCCTCTGAAGCGTTCTTGTCCCGTAAAGGCCATGCCGTTGTCCGTCAGAACGGTATGTATGCGGTACGGGAAGGCCACAAGCACCTGCCGAAGGAACTGTGCTGCATTGGCTATCGCGGCCCTGTCAAAGAACGCGACATGCGCGAATTTTGTGACGCGATCTATGGCGACAAACATGTGCTGTCTGCCACTGGAGATCTTCATTTCAGCGCTGTCGATGTGCACGAAGCCCAGCGTCGTTTCTTCAAAATTTCCGTGCCTTCGTGGCAGGTGCGTTACGGGTTGTCGGCTGATTCCGTGACGCTGCAGGCATCGATACATCTTGCATAGCTTGAAGGCAGACCGAAGGCTTGGCCTCTTATCAGCTTCTGTCTTCTCTGCCTCTTTACAAAATTCCAACTACAGGTGGCAGACAGAGACTTGGTAAAGCCGGAAGCTTTGCTGTCTGGTTCTCCCGCTTCCACTGCGTGCAGTTGCTCTGGGACCGGGACCCTTTCGACAGGACTCCAATGCCCCAGCCCAGCCCCGCCACCACACCCCCACCCAAACTCGAAGACCTCGCCATAGACGCCGTCCTGCACATGGGCGCCGCGCTGGATGTGCTGGACCTGCACGCTCGCCACAAGGTCACGGCCATCAATTGCGTGTGCCGCGATCTGCTGCGCATCTACTACGTGAAGGCCGATGAGGCGCAGTCGCTGGAGCCGGAAGACAGGGAACTGGTGGGACTGCTGCACGACACGGCGGTGAACCTGGGCTATGCCATTGAGGTGGTGGAGCATCTCAATGGCGATGAGGCCGACGACCCCATTCTTTATGCCGTGAGCTATCTGCTCAGGGCGGCGAAGCGGTTTGCGGATGAGGGGGTGTCGGTGGCGTTGGCCTGAAGAGCGCAACAGGCGTGGATGGCCTGCGGGCATGGCGGGAACGACGCAAAAAATGGGCGAAAAAAAAGCGCGCCCCATGCTGAAGCGCGCTGTCGGGTTGGGGTCGAGACTCAGTCCTTCTTGGCCCGGATGACTTCGCCGCCCACGGCGTCGATCTTGACTTCCATGAGCGTGCCGTTGGCCTGCAGCACTTCTACCTGGTAGCTGGTCTGGCCCCAGTGGGAGTCCAGTTCCGCGCTGACGGGCGTGCCCGGGGTGTGGCGGGTGGCAGCCTGGATGGCTTGCTCTATGGTGGACTTGGCCTTTTCCAGGCGCTGGCGGTCCTTGCGCTTGGCGGCGCCGTCGTTCTTGTGCTGGGCGGCCTGGCCGGTGATGGCGTTGACCCAGACTTCCACGCTGTCGCCGGCCGGGGTGATGACTTCGATTTCGTAGCGCGGGCCCATGCCGTCGCCGTCGTCCAGCTGGGCTTCGATGGCCTTGCCGGGCACGGCCTGGGTGGCGCGGGTGATGGCCTGCTCCAGCGGGATCTTGGCCTGGCTGGTGATGGTCTGCCATTCGGCCACCGATTTGGCTGCGGCGGGCAGGGCGACGGTGGCGCAGGTCAGGGCCAGGGCGATGGAGAGGGCGGCGGTGCGTGCGAACGGGGCAGGCTTCATGGGTGTGGCTCCTTCCAGGAATGGGGTTGGGCAAGACAACGGTCGGGGCCATTGTCTCCACCGTCCCGGAGAGCGGTTGTCGGAGAGGGCGCCCTTTGCCCCCTCCGGCGTGCTGCGGTTTGATCCAGCACAACCTCTGCGTTCAGAGGCCCAGCACTTTGGCCACGTAGTCGGCGTCCTTGTCGCCCCGGCCCGAGAGGTTGATGAGGATGTGCTGGTCCTTGGGCAGGCCGGGCGCCACGCGCATGGCCCAGGCCACGGCGTGGGCGCTTTCCAGCGCGGGGATGATGCCTTCCACGCGCGACAGCTGCATGAAGGCGTCCAGGCATTCCTTGTCGGTGACGGATTCGTACTGCACGCGGCCCAGGTCCTTGAGGTAGCTGTGCTGCGGGCCCACGCCCGGATAGTCCAGGCCCGAGGCAATGCTGTGCACGGCAGCCGGCGTGCCGTCTGCGTTTTCCAGCACGTAGCACTTCATGCCGTGGATTTCGCCGGGCTTGCCCATGCTGAGGGTGGCTGCGTGGCGGCCGGGCTTGTCCGTGCCTTCGCCCGAGGGCTCCACGCCGACGAGCTTGACCGAGGCATCGCCCAGGAAGGCCGTGAAGATGCCCATGGCGTTGGAGCCGCCGCCCACGCAGGCGGCCACATGGTCGGGCAGCTTGCCGTGTTTGGCCTGGAATTGCTCGCGCGCCTCGCGGCCGATGATGCTCTGGAAGTCGCGCACCATCATCGGGAACGGGTGGGGGCCGACTACGGAGCCGATGGCGTAGATGTAGTCGGTGGGGTTGGTGAGGTATTCCTCGAAGGCGCTGTCCACGGCCTCCTTGAGGGTGGCCGCGCCGCGCGTGACGGGCACGAGCTTGCAGCCCAGGATGCGCATCTTGGTGACGTTGGGATGTTCCTTCTCGATGTCCACCTGGCCCATGTGGATCTCGCAGGGAATGCCCACCAGCGCGCAGGCCGTGGCCAGGGCCACGCCGTGCTGGCCGGCGCCGGTTTCTGCGATGACCTTCTTCTTGCCCATGAACTTGGCCAGCAGGGCCTCGCCCAGGCAGTGGTTGATCTTGTGGGCGCCGGTGTGGTTGAGGTCTTCGCGCTTGAGGTGGATCTGTGCGCCGCCGAGCTGCTCCGACAGGCGCCGCGCGTGGAAGATGGGGCTGGGGCGGCCCACGTAGTCGGCGAAGAGCTGGGCCAGTTCCTGCTGGAAGTCTTGGCGTTTGGTGATTTCGGCGTAGGCGGTGTTGATGTCGTCCATGGCCTGCTTGAGGTGGGGCGGGACCAACTGGCCGCCGTAGGGGCCGAAGTAGCCTTCCTCGGTGGGCATGGGGGCGAAGTTGGGGGGTGTAGTGGTCATGGTTGCTGGCGGGTGTTCTGTGGAATGGCGGATGTTGGCGGTGGCAGCTTACGTAGGGCTGCCATGGGTCTGAAGAGAGAAAACCCCGGTCGGGGTTTCTTGTTTTTGACCCTGCCGGGTGGTTGTTTTTTGAGGCCGGGTTTCGGCCCGGCGGCCGACCTACCTTTCTTTGATTCGTCACCGGTACGCCGGCCGAAGAAACGTAGGCCAAAGAAAGACGACCCGAATGCCCGCGACCCCTGCGCTGCGCTGCGGAGCAACCTGCGTCGGGCCGCCTGCGGGGTTCGCCGCAGAACTCACTGCGCGCTGCGCGCTCCGTTCAGACAACTGCGGCGAGTCAGTTGACGAAGCAGTCCTGTCCTGCGGCAGGACTGCAACCCCGCAGACGGCCCGACGCAGGCGCGGGCATACGGGATTGGGGGCGGGGAGATGGGGCGGGGCCGGGGGCGTCAGCCGTTCTTTTGCAGGGAGCGGATGACGCTGGAGAAGTCCAGGGCGCCGTTGCCTGCGATGGAGTGCATGGCGTACATGGCACGCGCCATGCCGCCCAGCGGCGTGGAGGCCTTGACTGCCATGGCGTTTTCCTGGGCCAGGCCCAGGTCCTTGAGCATGAGGTCGGTGCCGAAGCCGCCTGCGTAGTTCTTGGAGGCGGGGGCGTTTTCGTGGACGCCGGGGAAGGGGTTGTATTTTTCCAGGGCCCAGTTGCCGCCCGAGCTGCGGCGCATGATTTCGCTGAGGACCTTGGGGTCCAGGCCGTTGGCCACGCCCAGGGCGATGGCTTCGCTGGTGCCGATCATGAGGATGCCCAGCAGCATGTTGTTGCAGATCTTGGCGGTCTGGCCCGCGCCCACGGCGCCGGCGTGGAAGATGTTGGCGCCCATTTTTTCGAGCAGGGGGCGGGCGCGCTCCAGGTCGGCGTCGCTGCCGCCCACCATGAAGGTGAGGGTGCCAGCAATGGCGCCGCCCGTGCCGCCGGAGACGGGTGCGTCGATGAAGGCGATGCCTGCGGCCTGTGCGGCCTTGGCGACCTTTTGGCTGGTGGCGGCGGCGATGGTGGAGCTGTCGATGATGAGGGCGCCCTTGGCAATGCGCTGCAGCAGGCCGGCCGCGCCGTCACGGCCGAGGAAGAGGCCTTCCACATGCTGGCTGGCGGGCAGCATGGAGACCACGGCTTCTGCGCCCTGCACGGCGTCCTCGGCGCTGGCGGCAATGCTCACGCCCTCTGCAGCGACCTTGGCGCAGGCGTCTTTGGAGAGGTCGAAGGCCTTGACCGTGTGGCCGGCCTTGTGCAGGTTGATGGCCATGGGGCCGCCCATGTTGCCGAGTCCGATGAATGCGATCTGCATGTGCTTGTCTCCTGTGTTGTGAAGCTTGTGGTGTGTCTCAGTGGACCGTGTCGTCGGTGTAGTTTTCGCCGGGGTCCATGTCGCCGGTGTCCTTGTCACCGTTCGCAATGTCGGCGCCGCGTTCCTTGAGCAGGGAGCGCAGGATGCCGCGATGGCAGCGCGCCTCCTGCTCGCAGTAGCAGCCGATGGCGAAGGCGCTGTGCTGCGAGAGGGCGGCCAGCAGGTCCAGGGTGCGGCTGGCGGCGGGTTCGGCCATTTCCTTGCGGAATTTGCGCACGAATTGCTGCCAGAGCTTGTCGGCCTCGGCCTGCTGGCCTTGGTCCTGCAGCCGGTGCGATTCGAGCGCGGTGTGCATGGTGTCGGGCTGGGGCGAGAGTTCGGGGTACCAGACGTCGTAGTAGTCGCGGCTGGCGAATTCGGCCTTGGGCACGCCGCGCGGCGGGCGGCGCACGGTGCCTATGCGCAGGCCTTCATCGGCGTGGCGGGGGGTGCCTAGCTGGACGATGCGGATGGGCATGGGGCTCTCCTGCAAAGGGGGCTTACTCGTCGCCGAAGATGGGGTGCTTGCGTGTGCGGCGCCCGGCCGGGGCGGGGGGCGCCGGCGGTGTCTTTGCTTCGGCGGGCGCGGGTTCGCTGGCCTGGGCCTTGCGCTTTTTCGGGGGCGTGGCCTTGGCGTGGGGGTTGAAGGCCAGGGCCTGGGCAATCCAGTGCTGCCACTGCTGGCGCGTGGCGTAGGCGGCGGGGCCGATGAAGAAGTAGCCGTCCATCTGGCCCTTGGATGAGAGCGGGCGCAGGCCCGGCGTCTCGGCCACGGCCGCGTGCTGCGAGGGCGGCAGCCGCACCAGCAGTTCGTCGTCTTCCACGCCCAGGCACAGCTTGCCGTTGACCATGAAGACATGGCAGCCGAACATGCGCTTTTCCTGCACGTCGTCGCAGCCGGCCAGGGCTTCGCGCACGGCGTCTATGAGGTGCAGCGTGGTGTCGGAGAGCGGGCGGGCGGGCATGGCGCGGGCTGGATGTGGATGAATCAGCGGATCATGTCCGGCGCATCGCCTTCCAGCATGCGCCGCGCGATGATGACGCGCATGATTTCGTTCGTGCCTTCGAGGATCTGGTGCACGCGGGCATCGCGCATGAGGCGCTCCAGCGGGTATTCGCGGATGTAGCCGTATCCACCGTGCAGTTGCAGGGCTTCGTTGCAGACCATGAAGCCGGCATCGGTGGCAAAGCGCTTGGCCATGGCGCAGTAGGTGGAGGCGTCGCGCGCGCCGGCATCGAGCTTGGAGGCGGCCAGGCGCACCATCTGGCGCGCGGCCACGAGTTCGGTGGCCATGTCGGCCAGCTTGAACTGCAGGGCCTGGAAGCTGGCAATCGGCTTGCCGAACTGCTTGCGCTCGTGCATGTACTGCTGGGCCTGGGTGAGCGCGCCCTGGGCGGCGCCCACGGAGCAGGTGGCGATGTTGATGCGCCCGCCGTCCAGGCCCTTCATGGCGATCTTGAAGCCTTCGCCCTCGCGGCCCAGCAGGTTCTGGGCGGGAATGCGCACGTTGTCGAAGCTGATGACGCGCGTGGGCTGGCTGTTCCAGCCCATTTTTTCTTCCTTCTTGCCGTAGCTGATGCCGGGCAGGTCGGCGGGCACGGCAAAGGCGGAGATGCCGCTGGCGCCCGAGCCTGCGTCGCCCGTTCTGGCCATCAGCACCAGCATGTCGGTGCTGCCCGCGCCGCTGATGAAGGCCTTGGCGCCGTTGATGATGTATTCATGGCCCGCCAGTTCGGCCCGGGTCTTGAGCGAGCCGGCGTCCGAGCCCGCGCCGGGCTCGGTCAGGCAGTAGCTGGCCAGCTTGCGGCCGCTGGTCAGGGCCTCGCCCCATTCGGCGCGCACGGCGTCGGTGGCCCAGGTGCCCAGCATCCAGGTGGCCATGTTGTGGATGGTGATGAAGGCGGTGGTGGAGGGATCGACGGCGGCCAGTTCCTCGAAGACCATGGTGGCGTCCAGGCGCGGCAGCTGCAGGCCGCCTGCGTTCTCGGGCGCGTACAGGCCGCAAAAGCCCAGTTCGCCCGCCTTGGCGATGGCCTCGCGCGGGAAGATGGATTCACGGTCCCAGTGCGCGGCATGGGGCGCGAGTTCGGCCTGGGCAAAGGCGCGGGCCGATTCGGCAAAGGCGCGCTGGTCGTCGTTGAGTTCGAAGTCCATGGCTGGCTTGTCTCCTGCGTTGGGCTCTGGGGCCCTTGTTGTTCTGGGGGGGCTGTCGGTGGCTGTGGGGGGCGTGCGGCGGTCAGTGCTGCAGCCAGCGCTCCAGCGCCTGCATGCGCTCCTGTGTCGCGGCCGTGAGGCATTCGTGGTACAGGCGCGGGCCTTCGGGCTGGGTTTCGCTGTCGCGCGTGGCGGCCTTGCAGCGCGCCGTGCGGCCCTTGATCCAGCCGTTCTGGTCATGGCGCAGGCCCGTGCGCTTGCCCTGGGGCAGCTGCTGCATGACGTCCAGGTAGCGGATGTTGAGCGCGGTGTCGGCCTCCTGGAAGGCCTGGACCGCGCAGGCATTGCGGCTGGCGGCGGCGGTGGAGGCCGGGTCGCAGGCTGCACCGGCCTGCGCGTGTAGGGTCAGGGGCAGGGCGGCCAGGGTGGTCAGCAAGGCGGCACCCAGGCCCCGGGAGAGGGGGGCAGTCATTGGAAAACCCATGCCGCCATCATCCCAGAGCCGGGGCCTGCCCCGGATCAATCCAGGCCCGCCGACCGGTGCATCAGCGCAGGCTGATGGTGGTGTTCACGCCCTGGCTGGTGGTGCTGTCGTCGAACCAGCGCGCCGTGACGGTCTTGGTCTGCGTATAGAACAGCACGACCTGCTTGCCGTAGGGGCCCAGGTCGCCCAGCTTGGAGGCGCGGCTGCCCGTGAAGGAGAACAGCGGAACCGGCACGGGAATCGGCACGTTGATGCCGACCTGGCCCACGTCGATGTCTTCCTGGAACTTGCGCGCCGCGGCGCCCGACTGCGTGAAGATGGCCGTGCCGTTGCCGTTGGGGTTGGCGTTGATGAACTCGATGGCCTCGTCCAGGCTGTCGGCAGCCGCCAGGCAGAGCACGGGGCCGAAGATTTCCTGGTCATACACGCTCATGCCGGGCTTGACGCCGCTGAACACGGTGGGTCCGACGAAGTTGCCCTTGTCGTAGCCGGCCACCTGGGGCTTGCGGCCGTCCAGTTCCAGCTTGGCGCCGTCGGCCAGGCCGCGTTCGATCAGGCTTTCCACACGCGACAGCGCCGCGCAGGACACCAGCGGGCCCACGTCGGTGCCGGGCTCGGTGCCGCCGCTGACCTTGAGGGTCTTGGACTTTTCCACCAGCTCGGGAATCCACTTCTGCGCATCGCCCACCAGCACGGCCACCGACAGCGCCATGCAGCGCTGGCCTGCCGCGCCGAAAGCTGCGCCCAGCAGGGCGTTGAGCGTTTGCTCCTTGTTGGCGTCAGGCATGACGATGGCGTGGTTCTTGGCGCCCATCATGCATTGCACGCGCTTGCCGGCCAGGCTGGCACGGTTGTAGACATGGGTGCCGACCTTGGTGGAGCCCACGAAGCTGATGGCCTTGATATCGGGGTGGTCGCAGATGGCGTTGACCACGTCCTCGCCGCCGTGCACCACGTTCAGCACGCCGGGCGGAATGCCGGCTTCCAGCGCCAGCTCGCACAGGCGCATGGTGACCATGGGGTCCTGCTCGGAGGGCTTGAGCACGAAGGTGTTGCCCGTGGCAATGGCCATGGGGAACATCCACAGCGGAATCATGGCCGGGAAGTTGAAGGGGGTGATGCCCGCGCACACGCCCAGCGGCTGCAGCACGGAATAGGTGTCCACGCCGTTGGCCACGTTGTTGGCCAGCTCGCCCAGCTGCAGCGAGCCGATGTTGGCCGCATGCTCCACCACTTCCAGGCCGCGGAAGACGTCGCCCTCCGCGTCAGGCAGGGTCTTGCCCTGTTCGGCGGTCAGCAGCGCGGCCAGCTCCTTCATGTTCTCGCGGATCAGCTGCTGCAGCTTCAGAAAGATGCGGGCGCGCTGGCCGATGGGCGTCTTGCGCCAGGTCTTGAAGGCTTCCTTGGCGTTGGCGACGGCGGCGTTGACCTCGTCGGGCGTGGCAAAGGGCACGCGGGCCAGTACTTCCTGCGTGGCCGGGTTGACCACATCGCGCCATTGGGTGCTTTGGGATTCGACCAGCTTGCCGTTGATCAGCAGCTTGACCGTGGGCGCCAAAACCTTGGCGGACGTGGATGCATTCATGGCTTGTCTCCTGTTGCGGTGGTGTCGGCCCGGCATGCCGTGCGCCGGGCGTTCATCGCATGGTAGCTGTGCGGTTTTTCGCAAGCAATGGAGATGTTTGCAGTATGCATGTGCGTTTTTGCACATCGGCATGCCAACTCGGCCACGCCAAAAAAACATGGCCTGCGGTGTTCGCAGGCCATGCGGGTTCAGGGCTTGAAGGCTCAGTCCGTACCGGTGGCCGGCAGGCGGTCGTCTGCAGCGGGACTGGAGTGGTGTACGGCGCGGGCGGCGGGCTTGTGCAGCGGCTCCAGCTTCACGCGGGCGCTGGCGCCCAGGCCGGACTCCAGCTTGGTCAGCAGGCGCAAAAGCTCCTGCAGTTCCTCGTCTTCCAGCGGAGAGACCAGGCGGTGATAGGCCTGGTCCACCAGCGGCACGCTGGCGGCCAGCAGGGCCCGGCCCTTTTCGGTGAGCGTGAGCTGGTGCTGGCGGCGGTCACGCGTGCTCAGCGCGCGGTGCACGTACTCGCGCTCTTCCAGCCCGCGCACCAGGCGCAGCGTGGTCACCTTGTCGAAGCCCATGGCGCGCGCCAGGGAGCTTTGGTCGGAGCCGGGGGATGCGTCGATCAGCACCAGGGCGCCGTACTGGGGCGGCGTCAGTCCCAGGGGGCGGCATTGCTCTTCAAAAATGCCGACCGAAATCTGGTGGGCGCGCCGCAGCAAAAAGCCAGGGCGCTGATATAGCGGCAGTGGTGCAGGCGTCATCGTGTCCATATGCGTCTAGTATTCTTGCAGAGATGTCCAGTATTCATTCGATTTCCACCAATTGTGCCCATTCTGGTGCATGATTACCATGCGTTTGCATGCTAACTACAAAAGAGGTCTACATGCGAAATTTTGTTGGCAGACGGCAATTTTTGAAGACAAGCGGATTGGGAGTATTGGGTTTACCCGTAGCAGGCGCCATCGCCAGCACCGAGAGTGTGCCTCTGAAATTGATTGTGCCTTTCACTCCGGGGACTGGAATCGACACGATTGCGCGAACGATCGGGCCTTTGCTGGCCAAGCGCCAGGGCCGGCCCGTGGTGGTGGAGAACAAGCCGGGCGCCTCTGGAAATATCGGAACCGAGGCCGTTGTGCGCTCGCCCGCCAATGGCCAGACGCTTTTGGTGACAGTGAATACCCTGGTGATGAACGCATCGCTGTATCCCAAATTGCCATTCAATCCGCTGACGGACCTCGAGCCTGTAACGCTGACCAGCTGGGGACAGCTGATTTTGGTGACGCCCACGGCCTCCGCCTATCAGACGGCGGCCGATCTGGTGAAGGCTGCCAAGGCCTCGCCGGGCCGCATCAATTACGCATCGCCGGGAGTGGGCACTCCGCACCATATGGCGATGGAGCTTTTCAAGAGCACGGCGGGCGTATCGATCACGCACATCCCTTATCGCGGAACAGGCCCGGCGCTGACGGACCTGCTGGGCGGCCAGGTGGAATGCATGTTCCTGCCCATTCATGTGGCATTGACGCATGTGAAGGCCGGCAAGCTGCGCGCGCTGGGCATTGGCAGCCAGCGGCGCCACCCGCTGCTGCCCGATGTGCCCACGCTCAAGGAGGCCAAGGCGGGCGATGTGAACGTGGATATGTGGTACGGCGTGTTTGCGCCGGCCGGCATGCCGGCGGACCAGGTCGATGCCCTCAATCGCGAGATCCGCGCGATTTTGGCGTCGGAGGAAGTCCGGCATGCCTTTGCGCCCCAGGGCATGGATCCGGCCGGCAGCACGCCGGCCGAGTTCAAGGCCCTGGTGCAAAAGGACGCCCGGCGCTGGGCCGATCTGGTCAAGGCGCGGGGGATTACCGCCGAGTAGGCGGGGCGGGCGCCAACAGCGCCCCTGGAGAAAGCATGGAGAGTCAGCGGATGAAAGTAGCGATCGTGGGGGGCGGCATCGGAGGCCTGTGCCTGGCATTGGCCCTGCATCAAAGAGGCATTGCCTGCGAAGTCTTCGAGGCCGTGCCCGAGGTCCGCGAGATCGGCGCGGGCATTACCCTGCTGCCGCATGCCATGCGCGAACTCAGCGACCTGGGCCTGCAGCCGCAGCTGGAGGCGCTGGCGATCGAGAACCTGGAGAGCGTGTTCTTCAACCGCTACGGCCAGTTCGTCTACCGCGAGCCGCGCGGCCGCCATGCCGGCTATGAGCTACCCGAGCTGGGCATCCACCGTGGCCGCCTGCACCGCGTTCTCTTCGAGGCCGCCGTGCAGCGCCTGGGCCCGGGTGCCGTGCACACGGGCCACCGCTGCGTGCGCGTGGACCAGTCGGCCCATGGCGCCACCGTGCATTTCGCGCCGGATGCCCAGGGCCATGTGCCGCCGTCGGCCACGGCCGACATCGTCGTGGCCTGCGATGGCGTCAACTCCGCCGTGCGGCGCCAGTTCTATCCGCAGGAGGAGCTGGCCTTTGGCGGCATCAACACCTGGCGCGGCGTCTCGCGCTTCAAGCCCATCCTCACGGGCAAGAGCTATCTGCGCATCGGCTCGGTCGATACCGGCAAGATGGTGATCTATCCCATCGAGGACAACGTCGATGGCCAGGGCATGCAGCGCATCAACTGGGTGGCCGAGATCCGCGACCCGCAGATGCGCATGAACGACTGGAACCGCGCAGGCCGCATGGAGGATGTGCTGGAGATTTTTGGCGGCTGGAGCTTCGACTGGCTGGATGTGCCGGCCCTGATCCGCTCGGCCGAGACCATCTTCGAGTACCCCATGGTGGACAAGGACCCCGTGGACCAGTGGAGCTTCGGCCGCGTGACCCTGCTGGGCGATGCGGCCCATCCCATGTATCCGCGCGGCTCCAACGGCTCGGCCCAGGCCATGCGCGATGCGCGCGTGCTGGCCGACCTGCTGGCCGCCGACCCGCAAGGCGACCCGCTGGCGCTGCTGGCCGCCTACGAGGCCAGCCGCCTGCCCGCCACCAGCCAGGTGGTGCTGACCAACCGCTCCACGCCGCCCGACTTCATCATCATGAAGGCGGACGAACTCAGCGGCGGCCAGCCCTTCGGCCATATCGACGAGCTGATCAGCCAGGACGAGCTGCGCGCCATTGCCCGCCATTACGAGCAGGTGGCGGGGTTTGCGAATCCGCAGTCGCAGGGCTGAGGCAGGCGGCGGTCTCAATCCAGGCTGATATTCGCCTTCTGGATCAGCAGCTTGTACTGGTCCGCCTTGGTCCTGGCGAATTTCTCCATTTCCGGCACCTCCCAGGTGATGGGCTGGAAGGCGAAGGTGGCGAATTTCTCGCGCACCTGCGGGTCCTGCAGCACGGCGACCACGTCGGCGTGGATCTTGTCGCGCAGGGTGGCGTCCACGCCCTTGGGCGCCAGCAGGGAGACGAAGGAGTTCACGATCAGTTCGGCGGGGCCGCCCGATTCGGCCACGGTGGGCACGTCGGGCATCTGGGCGATGCGCTGGGGCGCGGCCACGGCCAGGTAGCGGATCTTGCCGGATTTGTAGATGCCCTGGCTGGAGGGGAGGCTGGCAAAGCTCCAGGCCGGATCGCCATTGGCCACCGAGGTGTAGAGCTGGCTGACCTCGCGGTAGGGCACATGGGTCATCTTGCTGCCGGTCAGGAAGTCCAGCCATTCGCCGCCCAGGTGGCCGGGGCTGCCCACGCCCCAGGAGCCGTAGCTGACCTTGCCGGGCTCGGACTTGGCCGCCTTGATCAGGTCGCCCATGCTCTTCCAGGGCGAGTTCGTGGGCACGGCGACGAAGAAGGGCGTGAGGAACAGCGGCGCCACGGGGTCGAAGTGCTGCAGCGGATGGAAGTTGCGCTGCTTGTAGAGGTAGGGCAGGGCGGAGATGTGTTCGCTGTCGAGCTGCAGCAGGGTGTAGCCGTCGGGCTTGGCGCGGCGTGCGGCTTCGATGGCGACAAAGCCGCCGCCGCCTGGGCGGTTGTCCACGGTCACGCCCTGCTTCCAGCGCGCGGAAAGCTTTTCTCCCACGATGCGCAGCACGGCGTCAGGGCCGCTGCCCACGGCAAAGGCCGTGATCACGGTGACGGGGCGCGTGGGAAAGCTGGCGGCGCTGCTGGAGCCTGCCTGTGCCCAGGCGCAATGCAGCGGGGCGATGGAGGCCAGCAGCAGGGCTGCGCCTGCAAGGGCCTTGCGGCGGGAGGGGGCGGTGCCGAGGCGGCTGGATGGGGATGCTTTCACAGTCTGTCTCCTGTTGGATCTGCTTTTTTCACTGCTTGCAATGCCCCGGTCCTTCTGGCGAGGACTCGGGGCGGGTTAGGGCTGCCGGCAAAGGTGCGGCGGGGTTCAGGCGAAGTTCAGCCGGCGTCAGGCTGGGCCAGGGGCGCAGCCTGTGCAAAGGCGGGCAGGGCCGCGCAGGCCCTGTCCACTGCGCTGATCAGCGGCCAGCGGTCCAGGTCCACGCCAAAGCGGCGTGCGCTTTCGACCTGGGGAACCAGGTAGACATCGGCCAGCGTGGGTGCGTGGCCGAAGCAGAAGTCGCCGCGCCGCGTGTCGCGGGCCAGCAGGGCCTCGATGGCGTCGAAGCCGTCGGCAATCCAGGTGGCGCACCAGGCATTGATGGCGGCTTCGTCCGCACCGAACTGGCGGCGCAGGGTCTGCAGGATGCGGCGGTTGTTGATGGGATGCACGTCGCAGCCCACGATGGCGGCCAGCGCGCGCACCTGGGCGCGGTCCTCGGGGTCGGCGGGCAGCAGCGGCGGCTCGGGGTGGCGCTCTTCCAGCCATTCGATGATGGCCGGCGACTGGATCAGCGTGCGGCCATCGTCCAGCGTCAGCGCCGGCACCAGGCCCTGCGGGTTGACCTGCTTGAACGGCGCCTGGGCCTGCTCGTCCACGCGCAGGTCCACGGGGAAGTAGTCAGCGCGCAGGCCCTTGAGGTTGAGCGCGATGCGCAGGCGGTGCGAGGTGCCGCTGCGGAAAAAGCTGTAGAGCTTCATGGTGGTGGTCTCCCCGGTCTTATTCAGGCTGGCCCACGGTGAGCGCGATCTCGCCCACGCCCTGCACATGGCCGGTGATGCGGTCGCCCGGCAGCACGGCACCCACGCCTTCGGGCGTGCCCGTGTAGATGAGGTCGCCGGGCTGCAGGTGATAGAACAGCGAGAGGTCGGCAATGATTTCGCGGATGTTCCAGATCAGCTTGTCCACGTCGGACTGCTGCCTGGTCTCGCCATTGACGGCCAGTGCAATGGCGCCGGATTCGATCACCTGGCCCGGCATGGGCACGATCTCGCTGGCTACCGAGGACTGCTCCACATCCTTGCCCAGGTCCCAGGGCCGGCCCTTGTCGCGCGCCAACAGCTGCAGGTCGCGGCGCGTCATGTCCAGGCCGCAGGCGTAGCCGTAGATGTGTTCATGCGCCTGGTCCGCCGCAATGCGAAAACCCGCCTTGCCGATGGCCACCACCAGTTCCATCTCGAAGTGGTAGTTGTTCGTCTCGGGCGGGTAGGCCACGGTGGCACCCGATTCGGTCAGGGTGGACGGCGCCTTGGTGAAGTAGAAGGGGCGCTCCACGCTTTTGTCCACGGGGCGGCCCATCTCGACGGCATGGGCGTGGTAGTTGCGGCCCACGAAGAACAGGCGGTTCACGGGCAGGCGATGCGTGCTGCCGCGCACGGGCAGGGATTGGACGGGGGGCGGGGTCCAGAGGTATTGGGGGGCGGTCATGGTATTGGCGAGGGGGGAGTAAAGAGACATCGGAGGATTCAAGGCCGGACCTCGTAGAGGCCCAGCTTTCGGTGCAAAGGCGCCTCGTCGGCCAGGAAGAGGAAGGAGGGCTCGCTGGCGCTGGTATTGGCCAGCGTGGCCGGCGCCCAGCCGGGCACGCAGCAGGTGTCGGCCGGGGCCAGGTCGAAGTGGCGGTCCACGGCGGCCACGCTGGCGCCGCCCTCGATGACATGGAACACGCAGGCCGGCGAGCGCGCGGGCAGCTGCAGCGTCTGGCCCGGGCGCAGCATCAGCGCGTAAAAGCCCAGGATGTTTTCGCAGTCGGCCCCGGTCTCGGGGTTGGTGTAGGCCAGCTGCACGCAGTCCAGATCGGGCCGGTCGGCGGCCAGCTCCAGCAGCGCGGCGCGGGCATCCTTCCATGGGTAGCGCAGCATGGGGTAGGCCTTGGCGCTGCGGGCGAACACCTGCGTGGGTGCCAGGCCGCCGCGCGCATACGACCGGTCGCCACGGCCGGGCAGGGCGGGCTGGCGCGGGCCGTCCACGTGGTAGGTGACTTCCAGGTAGTAGGCCAGGGGCAGGTCCAGCACATCGAGCCAGACCACGGGCTCGTCGCCGTCATGGCCATGCTCGTGCCACAGGCCCGTGGGCGTGAGGATCAGGTCGCCGCGCTCCATGGGGCATTTCTCGCCGTCGACCAGGCTCCAGGCGCCCTGGCCTTCCACCACCATGCGCACGGCATTGGGCGTGTGGCGGTGCGAGGGCGCCCACTCGCCGGGCAGCAGCAGCTGCATGCCCAGGTAGATGGAGGAGCTGGCCTGCATCTTCTCCAGCCCATGGCCGGGATTGGCCAGCACCAGCACGCGGCGCTCGGCCTTTTCGATGGGCGTCAGCTCGCCGGCCTGCATCAGCAGCGGACGGATGGCCTGGTAGGGCCAGGCAATCGGCTGGGTGCGTGGGCGCGGCGTGTGCGGCGGCATCACGTTGCGCAGGCTGGGCCACAGCGGCACCAGGTTGTTGCGCGTGAGTTCGTCGCGGTAGTCCTGGGGCAGGTCTTCCAGGCGGCCAAGTTCTTGCATGGCGGTCTCCTTGTGTTCAGTCTTCGGCGAGGCAGGTTTCGGCCTTCCAGCCGTACAGCCATTCCATGGCGTCGTAGAAACGCTGGGGCGTGCGGCCCTTCCAGAGGTCGTTGCGCACCAGGCGCTCCACGCCGCTGGCGTGGAAGATGCGGCCCATCTCGCGCGCGGACAGCACCACGCGCGCCGTGCGGGCGATGCGCGAGCGCTCGTACAGCCGCAGCGCCTGCGGCCAGTCGTTGCCGCAGCGCTTGAGCGCCTGGCCCAGCGTCACCGCGTCTTCCAGCGCCATGCAGGCGCCCTGGGCGATGTACTGCAGGGTAGGGTGGGCCGCATCGCCCAGCAGCGTGGCGCGGCCGAAGCTCCACTGGCCAATGGGCTCGCGGTCGGCCGTGGCCCAGCGCTTCCAGCTTTTGGGCAGGTCTATGAGCTGGCGGGCGCGCGGGCAGCAGTCGCTGTAGTAGCTTTGCACCTCTTGGCGGCTGCCTTCGCGCACGCCCCATTCCTCCTGCTCGCGGCTGTGGAAGGTGACGACCACGTTGTACTGCTCGCCGCCACGCAGCGGGTAGTGCACCAGGTGGTAGTTGGGGCCGACCCAGATGCTGGCCGCGTTCCAGCGCAGGTCTTCGGGGAAGTCGTTCTTCTCCACCACGGCGCGGTACACCACGTGGCCGGAGACACGCGCCGCATCGCCCACGTACTGCTGGCGCACCACGGACTTCACGCCATCGGCGCCGATCAGGGCCTGGCCCACATGGACCTGGCCGTGCTGGTCGCGCACGGTGACGGTGTCACCCTCCTGCTGCACGGCTTCGATGCGCGTGCCCGTCAGCGTCTCGATTTGGCCGTGGGTGCGCGCGCCTTCGAGCAGCGAGGTGTGGATGTCGGCGCGGTGGATCACCGCATACGGGTTGCCGAAGCGGGCACGAAACGCCTCGCCCGTGGGAATGCGGCCGACCAGCCGCTCATCGAGCGCGTCGTGCATCACCATCTCGTCGGTATAGACCGCGCGGCCACGGGCCAGCTCGCCAATGCCCAGCGCGTCGAAGGCCGCGAATGCGTTGGGCCCCAGTTGTATGCCGGCGCCGATCTCGCCCAGCTGCGGCGCCTGCTCCAGCACCTTGACGGCGAATCCCTGGCGCGCCAGGGCCAGCGCGGCCGCCACGCCGCCAATGCCGCCGCCTGCCACAAGAACGGGCAGCGCCCGGGAAGAAATGCTGGTGTTCATGGATGTCCTGTGCTTCGTGGTGCGTGTCGCCAGCCTGCGGGTCAGCTGCGTCGCGACTAATTAAACAGTATGCTGACGATGAGTGTAGTGTTGATTTGCATCAGGCCAGCCTGGGGTTTCCCTGGATGCAGGCCAAACGGTGGTGGACAGCGTGTCCGGGTGAATCACCTGTCCGCCAGCCAACGCCAACGGAGGGCGCGGTTCATGCGAACATCTGCGCTTGCCCGCAGGGACCCGGAAAAGAGCGCAATGGCCATGGACTACCAACCCGCAGAACTAGAAAACTACCCCGGCTACCACATCCGCCGCCTGCAGCAGATCGCGGTAGCCGTCTTCATGGAAGAGACCCAGGAATTCGGCGTGACCCCCGTGCAGTACGCGGCGCTGTCTGCCGTGCTGCGCCAGCCCGGCGTGGACCAGCGCACGCTGGCGCGGATGATCGGTTTCGACACCTCCACCATTGGCAGCGTCATCGACCGGCTGGAGGCGCGCGGCCTCATGGTGCGCAACACCAGCCCGGCCGACCGGCGCGTGCGCCTGCTGTCGGTCACCGCAGAAGGCGCTGCGCTGCTGGCCGCTGCCGAGCCCTCGGTGCTGCGGGCCCAGCAGCGCATGCTGGAGCCGCTGCCGCAGGAGCAGCGGGGCCTGTTCATGGAAATGATGGCCGTCCTGGTGCGGCAAAACGACGAGCTGGCGCGTGCGCCCAGCACGCTGGCCGCGCGCCGCGCCGCTGCCGACTGAGGCGACCTCGACCCATGGACTGGGACCATCTGAGATTCTTTGGCGAGCTGGCACGCAGCGGCAGCATGGCCGCCGCCGCGCGCCAACTGGGCGTGGAGCACACCACGGTGTCGCGCCGCATCCAGGCCCTGGAAAAGCAGCTGGGGGCCGTGCTCTTCGAGCGCGAAGCGGGCCAATGGCGGCCCACGGAGGCCGGCCGACAGTTGCTGGGCGTGGCAGACGCCATGCAGCGCGCCGCCGCCGGGCTGGAGCGCATGCCGCTGGCGGCCGAATCCGCCAGCCAGGGCCCGTCCGGCCTGGTGCGCGTGGGCGCCACCGAGGGTTTCGGCACCCAGCTGCTGGCCCCGCAGCTGGCCGCGCTGACGCAGCGCCATCCGCTGCTGAGCATCGACCTGCTGGCCCTGCCGCGCCTGCTGCACCTGTCGCGGCGCGAGGCCGACATCGTCATCTCGCTGGAGCGCCCCACGCGCGGCTCGGCCGTGGTCACCAAGCTCACGGACTACCGGCTGTTCCTCTACGGCCAGCGCGAATACCTTGCGCGCCGCCCGCTGGTGGCGCGCACCGAGGACCTGCGCCACCACAGCTTCATCCACTATGTGGACGACCTTCTGTTCACGCGTGAGCTGCAGCTGCTGTCCACCCTGTTCCAGCCCGAGCGCTTTGCCTTTCGCAGCACCAGCATCACCGCCCAGTACGAGGCCGTGCGCGCCGGCGCCGGCCTGGCCGTGCTGCCCGCCTTCATCGCCGACCGCGACCCCGTGCTCAGCCGCGTGCTGCCCGCCGAGGCCTGCTTCACCCGCACCTTCTGGATGAGCATGCCCTCGGATGCCCGGCAGGTTCAGCGCATCGAGGCGGTCTGGGGGTTTCTGAGGGAGGCTGTGCAGGGGATGCGGGAACTGCTCAGTCCCCGGAGTTGATGCAAGAGGGCCTAACTGCAGGCGGGGTAAGCATCAGCTAATAACGGGAGTCGTTATTATTGATCCATGATCCTCGATTTCAGATGTGCAGACACCCAGGCATTGATGCTTGGCAAGCGCGTTGCGCGGTTCGCCAACCTGGAGGTCGCTGCCATGCGCAAGCTTGTGCAGCTGAACGCAGCGACCTCCCTGGAGTTCCTGCGCATTCCGCCAGGCAACAGACTGGAGGCTCTTCAAGGAAGCCGCAGGGGCCAGTACAGCATTCGGATCAATGAGCAATGGCGCCTTTGCTTCGTCTGGGCAGATGGCCATGCCAGCCAGGTCGAGATCGTGGATTACCACTGAAAGGACTACAACATGACCCGCGAAGTCAAATGGCCGCACCCAGGAGAAATCCTGATGCAGGAGTGGCTCGAACCCATGGGCCTGAGCCAGTACGCGTTGGCAAAGGCCATCGATGTGCCGCCTCGGCGCATCAACGAGATCGTGAAGGGCATGCGCGGCATCACGGCGGATACGGCGCTGCGCCTTGCGGTCTTCTTTGGCACGGACGCGCAAAGCTGGCTCAACCTGCAGTCCGACTACGACCTTGCCGAAGCCCGCGATGCCATGGCGGACGTGCTGGCGCGAATCCAGCGGTTTGAGCCCACGCATCCCTGAGCGACCTCAGGACGCCCTCTGCCGTCCGCAGCATGATGCGTCTCCGGCGGTGGTTTGCCCCTGCCGCTATACTGCCCGCCCCGAATCTCGTCATCCGACAGCAGGATCTTCCGGCATGCGCCTCCAAGCCCTTTTGCGTCCACTGGTGTACCTGAGCCTGGCGGGGCTGGCCGCTTGCGGCAGCAACCCGCCCAGCCCCTCGGCGGCCACGCCCGAGTCCACGCCCACCGTGCCGGGCACACCCGTGACCCCCATCAGGATCGGTCTGGCCCTGGGCGGCGGGGCCGTGAAGGGCTTTGCCCATATCGGCGTCATCAAGATGCTGGAAGCCAATGGCCTTGCGCCTGCGGTGGTGTCCGGCACCAGCGCGGGCAGCGTGGTGGGGGCGTTGTATGCAGGCGGTATGAACGCCTTCGAGCTGCAGGAAAAGGCCGTGGCGCTGGATGAGACCAGGATCCGCGACCTGCAGCTGTCCTCGGGCGGCCTGCTGGTGGGCCAGAAGCTGGAAGACTATGTGAACGAACAGGTGGGCCGCAAGCCGCTGGAGCAGCTGGCCAAGCCCTTCGTGGCGGTGTCCACGCGGCTGGAGGACGGCGAGCGCACCGTGTTCGCGCGCGGCAATACGGGGCAGGCGGTGCGTGCCTCCAGCAGCATTCCGGGTGTGTTCCAGCCCGTGGCCATCGGAAAGTTCCACTTCGTCGATGGCGGCATCACCAGCCCCGTGCCCGTGGACGCCGCGCGCCAGCTGGGCGCCGATCTGGTGATCGCCGTGGACATCTCCAACAAGGCCCGTGGCAAGGCGCCCGAGAACATGCTGGGCGCACTGGGCCAGTCCATTGCGATCATGGGCCAGAAGCTGGGCCAGGCCGAGCTGGCCCGCGCCGACATCACCATCCGCCCCAAGGTGCTGGACATCGGCCCGGCCGACTTCACCCAGCGCGCCAGCGCCATTCTTGAAGGCGAAAAGGCCGCCGTGGCCGCCATGCCCCAGATCCGCGAGCGCATCGCCCAGCTGCAGGCCGAGCGCGCCAAGGCCGCGAAGCTGGCGCAGCAAAAGGCGGCCGAAGCCCAGCACCAGGCCTGCCTGAACCAGCGCTCGCGCATGCAGAAGCTGGCGGAGATGGCGGGGATGGACGGCGCCTGCGCCAGTCCTTGACGGGGTTCAAGGCAGGGCGAATCATGCCGGTGTCATAACGAATGAAAAGAACGGGCTTCGACTGGTGAAGCCATGCGGATCGCGGGCATGTGTAACGACATAATGCAGGCTTCCGTTCCGTGTCCTTTCTTCACTGATACAAGCCGCCGCCATGGAAATAGTGCCGCAAGCGAGCCAGTCGAACAGCGAGCCTGATGATCACGACAAGGGTTCAATACCCAATGAGGCGAAATTCTTTCAGAACACCAAACGTACTGAACGCGCCTTGCTTCAAAAAATCGAGGGTTTGAATGTTTCCGCTGATGCGAAGGCCATCCTGGCCAATCTGCTGCGCTTGTCATCGCAGGTCGGACGCCGACTGGTGCGTATCGGGCGGAAGATTCTTGATCTCATCTTTCTTACGCTAGACCAGTTCCCCACCTTGGCATTCGCCACAGCGGTTGCCTTGGTGGTCGGTGCATTGTTGAGCGCAGTACCGCTGATAGGAACATTGCTTGGAGCGTTGTTGAGCCCGCTGGCGATTGCATTGGGCATTGCCTACGGAGCCAAGAAAGAGATGGATTTTCCAGATCTGCAAGACAGGATCCGCCTGTTTGTTGCGCAATTCAAAGCGGCGCTGGCATGAAGCAAATCCATGAAATTTCCAGCGAAAATTTCACTCTGGACGGTGTGGAGCAGGTTGTTGCCGAGCCGCTGCGGTTCAAGGCAAAGTTGGCGATTGGAGAGAACGCCTATCGCTCTTTGCGAATGGTCAACCGGGGCCGTGAGCTGTGGGATGTTCTGGGGGCTGCTGGAACTGGCGCGGCAGTCGCCAAGTCGAGTCTGGTGGCTTCAACATTCTTTGCGCCATCTGGGCTATTGGGCGCAATCGGTATTGGAACCGCTGCCACACCGCTTGGGTGGGTCGCTTTTGCTGCATTGGCCTCGGGAGGCGCTTGCTATGGGCTCTATCGCATGTTTTCCAACAGCCGTGGATCTCGGGTCATTGAGATCCCCAAATTCCTGAATACGCCTCTCGATGTGCTTGCCTTGTCGTTGTTCGACCTGATTGCACCGCTTGCCCTACGAATTGCCGCTATGGGCGGAAAAATCGACCAAGAACAGCGCAGCGTGCTGGTGGAGCATTTGGTGGAAGAGTGGGGGTTTGACCCGAATTTCGTCGGTCAGGCGGTCCCGCTGCTGGAAAGCCAACTTGGACAGGGTCAGCCGCAGGACGTTGCCCAAGAGCTTGCCACCTTCCTCCACGCCAACCCGGACTGCAATCATTTGGCGATCGCTGCCGATCTGGGTGACTTTCTAAGGTCTCTGCTGGAGACGGGCAAACCACTTTCAGAGTCTGAACACACGTTGCTGAATGCCTGCATTGCCACGCTTTCGCAAGTTCCGGAGGGGGGGATGTCCAAGGCTTGGGCTCAGGCCCACCTCCGGGCCGGACAAGTTGCCGACGGCGTCGGCGGTACGCTGAGGGAAGCCAGCAAGAATTTGCCCAGCATGGAAGAGTTGCGCGATGCTGCCGACTCGACAGTTAACCAGGTCCGGCAATCTGCCCTGCGAGTGGGTACGTTGGCGAGCCAGGTTTTGCCAGAGCCCGCGCAACTGAAGGAGGCGGCAAGACGATCACTTGCGCTGGGTAAAGCAGGCGTGGACAGAATCAAAAACCGCCTTTCCCGGTAGTTGCTGTCCTTGCTGCGGTTCTACCTCTTGCCTGGACGTAGCTTGGAGGCCCTGCGCTGTTGTCAGTGCCGAGAGCGATTCATGTCCGTGGTTCATTCATACACCGGATACCGACGGCACAGCTCCGTCACCTGATCGCGCACCTGCGCCGCCACCTTGGCAAAGCGGGCGCCTTCCTGCGCGTCCAGCGCATCGAGCACATCGCACAGCCAGCCGGCCAACTGCTTGCACTGCGCCTCGCCGAAGCCGCGCGTGGTGACGGCGGGCGTGCCTATGCGCAGGCCCGAGGTCACGAAGGGCGAGCGCGGGTCGTTGGGCACGGTGTTCTTGTTGGTGGTGATGTGCGCCTCGCTGAGCGCGGCGTCGGCGTCCTTGCCGGTGTAGCTGCGGTCGGACAGGTCGATCAGCATCAGGTGGTTGTCCGTGCCGCCCGAGACGATGCGGTAGCCGCGCTGCTGGATCACGGCGGCCATGGCGCGGGCGTTGGCCAGCACCTGGCGCTGGTAGGCCTTGAAGCCGGGCTGCAGCGCCTCCTTGAAGGCGACGGCCTTGGCGGCGATCACATGCATCAGCGGCCCGCCCTGCACGCCGGGGAACACGGCCGAGCTCAGGCGGCGGTTGAAGGTTTCGTCCTGTCCCTTGGACAGGATCAGGCCGCCGCGCGGGCCGCGCAGCGTCTTGTGCGTGGTGCTGGTGACCACATGCGCGTGGGGCAGGGGGCTGGGGTATTCGCCCGCAGCCACCAGGCCTGCGACATGGGCCATGTCCACCCAGAACACGGCGCCCACCTTGTCGGCAATGGCGCGCATGCGGGCCCAGTCCTTGTGGCGCGAGTAGGCAGAGAAGCCGCCTATGAGCATGCGGGGCCGGTGCTCCAGGGCGATGCGCTCCATCTCGTCGTAGTCGATCAGGCCCGTGGCGGGGTCCAGGCCGTAGGGGACGATGCGGTAGTGGCGGCCCGAGAAGTTGGACGGGTTGCCATGCGTCAGGTGGCCGCCCTGGGCCAGGTTCATGCCCATGACGGTGTCGCCGGGCTGGGCCAGCGCCAGGAACACGGCGGCATTGGCCTGGGCGCCGGCATGGGGCTGCACGTTGGCGTAGTCGCAGTCGAACAGCGCCATGGCGCGTTCCACGGCCAGGCGCTCGGCCACGTCCACGTTCTCGCAGCCGCTGTAGTAGCGCTTGCCGGGGTAGCCCTCGGCGTACTTGTTGGTGAAGACCGAGTTCTGCACCGCCATCACCAGCGGGCTGGCGTAGTTTTCGGAGGCGATGAGTTCCACATGGTCTTCCTGGCGGCGTTTCTCGCTCTGGATGGCCTTGGCCAGCTGCAGGTCGAAGTCGGCCAGGGTCAGGGATGCGTCGTACATGGGTGAATGGTTCCTGTATTGGGGCAAGGGCTGTAGGGAGCGATGGTCATGCAGCCGCCAGCTGGCCTGCGGCGGGTGTGCCTGCCTGCGCGGCGCTGGCCGGCTCCAGCAGGCAGGCCAGGCGGGCGACGATGTCGTCGATCTGGCGCTCGTCGCAGATCAGCGGCGGCAGCAGGCGGATGGTGGATTCGCGCGTCACCGTGATCAGCAGGCGCTGCTGGGCCAGCGCGCGGCCCACCAGGTCCTGGCAGTTGCGGTTCAGCTCGATGCCCACCATCAGGCCCTGGCCGCGCACGGCCAGCACGTCGGGGTGGCCGTGCAGCGCCTGCTGCAGGCCGTTGAGCAGGCGCCGGCCCAGTTGCCTGGCGCGGCCGGGGATGTCCTCGGTCTCCATGATGTCCAGCACCGTGCAGCCCACGCGGCAGGCCAGCGGGTTGCCGCCAAAGGTGGAGCCATGCTGGCCGGGCGAGATCAGGTCGGCCGCAGGCCCGCGTGCCAGGCAGGCGCCGATCGGAATGCCGTTGCCCAGGGCCTTGGCCAGGGTCATCACATCGGGGGCGATGCCCGCATGCTGGTGGCCGAACCAGGCGCCGGTGCGCCCCAGGCCGGTCTGGATCTCGTCGAGCATCAGCAGCCAGCCGTGCCGGTCGCACAGGCTGCGCAGCTGGCGCAGGTAGTCGGGGCTTGCCAGGCGGATGCCGCCTTCGCCCTGCACGGGCTCGATCAGCACGGCCACGATGTCGCCATGCTGGCCGGCGGCGTGGTGCACGGCCGCGATGTCGTCATAGGGCACGCGCACGAAGCCCGGCATCAGCGGCTCGAAGCCGCGCTGCTTGGCCGGGTTGCCGGTGGCCGACAGCGTGGCCAGCGTGCGGCCGTGAAAGCCGTTGTCCATCACCAGGATCTGCGGCCGCGCCACCTGCCTGCGGTGGCCGTGCAGGCGCGCCAGCTTGAGCGCGGCCTCGTTGGCCTCGGCGCCGGAGTTGCAGAAAAAGGCCGTCTCCATGTCGGCCAGGGCGCACAGGCGCTGGCCCAGGCGTTCCTGCCAGTCGATGCGGAACACGTTGGAGGTGTGCAGCAGCAGGCCGGCCTGCTCGGCGATCACGGCGGCGATCTCCGGGTGCGCGTGGCCCAGGGCGGTCACTGCCACGCCCGCAATGGCGTCCAGGTATTCGGTGCCGTGCTCGTCCCAGAGCCGGGCCCCACGGCCACGGACGAAGGACACGGGCTGGCGGGCATAGGCCTTCATCAGGCGGGAATCAAGGGGTTGCATGGCTTTTTGCATGTCAAGGTCCTCAAGCGGGGTCAGGGTTGAATCGAAAAGGGTGGCGAGGGGGCGCGTTCAGGGCAGCGCCAGGGCGGCGGGATCAGGGCCGCCGGCGGGCCAGTAGAAGCTGTCCGGCTGGGCGCGGGCGCCGAAGATGGCCTGGCCCACGCGCACCACGGTGGCGCCTTCCTCGATGGCGATCTCGAAGTCGCCGGACATGCCCATGGACAGTTCGTCCAGCGAGATGCCCGCCGGCGCGCTCTGGCGCAGCTGGTCGCGCAGGCGGCGCAGCAGCACGAAGCACTGGCGCACGCGCTCGGCCTCGCTGGAGAACAGGGCCAGCGTCATCAGGCCGCGCACGCGCAGCGCACTGAAGGCGGGCAGGGCCTGGAGGAATCCCTGCACCTCGTCGGGCGGCAGGCCGTACTTGCTGGCCTCGCCCGAGGTGTTGACCTGCACGAACACGTCCAGCGCCCGGCCGTCGGCCTGCAGGCGGCGGTCCAGCGCCTCGGCCACGCGCAGGTTGTCCAGCGCCTGGAACTCGCTGGCAAAGCGTGCCACGAGCTTTGCCTTGTTGGTCTGCAGGTGGCCGATGACGGACCACTGCAGATCGGCCAGGTCCTGCATGGCCTCCCACTTGCCGAAGGCTTCCTGCACCTTGTTCTCGCCCAGCATGCGGCAGCCCGCCGCGTGTGCCAGGCGCAGGCTGGATTCGGGCTTGGTCTTGCTCACGGGCAGCAGGCGCACGCTGGCCGGGTCGCGCCCTGCGCGGCGGCACGCAGCGGCCATGCGCGCCTGCACGGTGGCCAGGTTGTGCCGGAAATCGTCCACCGTCTCGGCCTGGGGGTAGCGGCCGTGCTGGTCGTGGCGCGTCAGGGTGTCGGCGGCTTGGGCGGTGCCGCCGGTGGTGTCTTGTGTCGCAAGCATGGTTTCAGCTCCTTTTGATGGCGGCATCGGCGGCGGGCACGTTGCCGGTGCCCGCCTCGCTGCGGGCGGCCCGGCGCGGCCACTGGCCGTTGAGCACGGCATGGGCGACCAGACCGATGACCAGGCCCCAGAAGGCGCCGCCTATGCCCAGCATGGAAATGTTGGCGGCGGCGGCCAGGAAGGTGATCAGCGAGGCCTCGCGGGTTTTGGCATCGGCCAGCGCATTGGCCAGGCTGCCGCCGATGGTGCCCAGCAGCGCCAGGCCCGCCAGCGTGGTGATGAAGGTGGCCGGGAACGCCATGAACACGGCCGCCAGCGTGACGCCGAACACACCCACCAGGATGTAGAACACGCCCGCAGCGATGCCTGCGATCCAGCGCCTGGACGGCTCTTCATGCGCCTCCTTGCCCGTGCAGATGGCGGCCGTGATGGCGGCGATGTTGAAGGCGTGCGAGCCGAACGGCGCCATCAGCAGCGAGCCCAGGCCCGTCAGCGTGACGATGGGGTTGGCGCTGGTCTTGAAGCCATCGTTGCGCAGCACCAGCATGCCGGGCATGTACTGGCCAGTCAGCGTGATCAGGAACAGCGGCAGGGCCACGCTCAGCAGGGCGTTGAGCGTGAATTCCGGCCGCGTGAACACGGGCGCGGCAAAGCGCAGCTGCAGCCCGGACAGGTCCACACGGTCCTGCGCCAGCAGGAACGCCAGGCCCAGCGCCAGGATGCCGACCACCGCATAGCGCGCCGTCAGCCGCTTGAGCAGAACGTAGGCCACGATCAGCAGGCCGGCCAGCACCGGGTCCACGCTCATGCCGCCAAAGGCCTTGATGCCGAACTGCAGCAGGATGCCCGCCAGCAGGCCCGAGGCCACGCCGGGCGGAATCAGCCGGATCACGCGCTCGAACCAGCCCGACAGTCCCAGCACCACGAAGGCCGCGGCCGACACCACATAGGCGCCCACGGCCTCGGCATACGGCGTGGTGGCTAGGGCCGTCACCAGGAAGGCGGCGGCCGGCGTGGACCAGGCCGTGATGATGGGCTCGCGCGAGAGCCAGCTGAGCACCAGCCCGGTGACGCCCACGCCAATCGAAATCGACCACACCCACGAAGCCGTGAGTTCCGGGCTCAGGCCGGCCACCTTGGCGGCCTGGAACACCAGGATGAAGGTGCCGCCGTAGTTGACGATGACCGAGATCAGCCCGGCCACCACGGGGTGGATGAGGTCGCTGAAGCGAAGGGGTGAGTGTGTGTCTGATGAAGGCATGGTCTTCTCGTTTTCCTTGGGGGTTGGATTCCTGGCTGTCTGGGGAAAGGGGTATTTGAGCGCTGAAGTGGACTGAATGATCCATACACTTCGCTCTCTTGTTGCAGACCACTTTGCAATGGGCGCGCAGCATTTGCATCAGTACAATGGCCTGCCAAAGAGGTGCAATGAGATGAAAGGCGGCAGACCGCATGAGCAAGACCTTCGAGCTTGAGACCCTGAAGATCCGCATGGGAGATGCCGACCTGCGACAGCTGGACCTGCACCAGCGGGTGCAGCGCGCCATGCGTGCGCTGATCCTGGATGGGGCGCTGCTGCCGGGCCTGAAGCTGCCGGCCACGCGCTCGCTGGCCGACTCGCTGGGCATTGCCCGCGACACGGTGGAGAACGCCTACACCCAGCTGCACCGAGACGGCTTCATCGTGCGGCGCCAGGGATCGGGCAGCTATGTCTCCGAGACCATCGGCACCGAGCTGCGGGGCCGGGCGGCGCGGCGCGGCCGCTTGCCCGAGCACGAGCGCAGCGCCCATGCGGCCGGTGCGGCCGGTACTGCCGGTGCCATAAGGGCCGGTGCCGGCCTGAGCCGGCGCGGCCAGGCCATTGTTGACGGCGGCGGCATCGCCGACCAGCAGACCATTCGGGCCTTTGCCACCGGCCTGCCCGAGACGCGCACTTTTCCCACCGATGTCTGGGAGCGGCTGCAGCGGCAGGCGCTCAAGGACTACCGGGCCAGCGTCCTGCTGCACGGCGACCCGCAGGGCGCCGAGCCGCTGCGCAAGGCCATTGCCACCTACCTCAACCTGGAGCGCGGCGCCAAGGTGGAGGCCGGGCAGATCGTGGTGCTCAGCAGCACGCGGCAGGCGCTGTTCCTGTGCGCGCAGCTGCTGGTGGATGCGGGCCGGCCCATCCTGCTGGAGAACCCGGGCTACTTCGGCGCCCGCAAGGCCTTCGAGTCGGCCGAGGCCAAGGTCCTGCCCATCGACGTGGACGCGCAAGGCATTCGCACCGACCTGCTGCACGCCGACCGCAGCGGCGCCACCTGCGTCTATGTCACGCCATCGCACCAGTACCCCACGGGCGTCACCATGCAGCTGGAGCGGCGGCTGGACCTGATCCGCTGGGCATTCGAGCGCGGGCGCTGGATCATCGAGGACGACTACGACAGCGAATTCCACTACGACGGCATGCCCACCGCCTGCGTGCAAGGCCTGGACAAGCACGCGCGCACCATCTACATCGGCACCTTCGGCAAGACCCTGTACCCGGGCCTGCGCATGGGTTACATGGCCTTGCCGCAGGAGCTGGTGCGCGCCTTTGTCCAGGCGCGCAGCATCATGGACGGGCACACGCCCCAGATCCAGCAGCTGACGCTGGCGCGCTTCATGGAGGACGGCCACTACAACTCCCACGTGCGGGCCATGCGCAAGCTGTATGCGGGGCGGCGCGAGGTCATCCTCGAATCCATAGGCAGGCACCTGGCCGGCATCGTCACCGCGCCAAGGCCCCAGGGCGGCATGCAGGTGCCCTGCCTGCTGGAGCCCGGCTGGTCCGAGGAAGACACCATCCGCCGCGCCGCCGCGGCGGGCGTGCTGCTGCAGGGGCTCAGCCGCCTGTACGCGGGCGAGCAGCGGCAGGCGGGCTGGCTGCTGGGCTATGCCTCGCTCACGGCCTACGAGATCGAGGCCGCCGTGCTGCGCCTGGCCAACGCGCTGCGAAAACCCTGACAGGTTGGGAGGCGCTGGACGCTGCATGCCTCAGTAGGGCAGGGGAAAGCGCCCGGTCAGGTCGGACACGCCTTCGTGGATGGACTTGAGCGTGCGCGCGTTCATGGTGCCGCTGCGTATGCCGCCCAGCGTGGCAAGAATCATGTCGCCGATCTCGCGGAACTCGTCGGCGCCCATGCCGCGCGTGGTGCAGGCCGCGCTGCCCACGCGGATGCCCGAGGTCACCAGCGGCCGCGCGCCGTCGCCGGGCACGGCGTTCTTGTTGACCGTGATGCCGATCTGCTCCAGCGCCGTTTCGGCGGCCTTGCCCGTCAGCTCCCAGGGGCGCAGGTCGATCACGCCCAGATGGCAGTCCGTGCCTGCGGACACCACGGACAGTCCGCCCTGCGACAGCCGGTCGCACAGCACGCGGGCGTTGTCCACCACGGCCCGCGCATAGGTACGGAAGGCGGGCTTGAGCGCCTCGCCCAGCGCCACCGCCTTGGCCGCCACCACATGCATCAGCGGGCCGGACTGCAGGCCCGGAAACACGGCGGCGTCTATGCGCCTGGCGATCTCGGCGTCGGCCGAGAGGATCATGCCGCCGCGCGGCCCGCGCAGCGTCTTGTGCGTGGTGGTCGTGGTCACATGGGCGTGCTCCACGGGCGAGGGGAACACGCCCGCGGCCACCAGCCCCGCCACGTGCGCGATGTCGGCCATGAAGATGGCGCCCACCCGGTCGGCAATGCGCCGGAACTCGGCCCAGTCCATCTGCCGTGAATAGGCCGAGCCTCCGGCAATGATGAGCCTGGGCCGCTCCTTCAGCGCAATGCGCCGCACCTGGTCCATGTCGATGAGTTGGGAGCGGGCGTCCACCTCGTAGCTGATGGACTGGAACCACTTGCCCGACACGCTCACGCTGGAGCCATGCGTCAGGTGCCCGCCCGAGCGCAGGTCCAGCCCCATGATCTTGTCGCCGGGCTCCAGGAACGCCAGGTACACGCCCTGGTTGGCCTGGCTGCCCGAGTGCGGCTGCACGTTGGCGTGCGCGCAGCCGAACAGCGCCTTGGCACGCGCAATGGCCAGGTTCTCCACGGCATCGGCATTGGCGCAGCCGCCGTAGTAGCGCACGCCCGGATAGCCCTCGGCGTATTTGTTGGTCAGCACCGAGCCCTGCGCCTCCATCACCGCGCGGCTCACGAAGTTTTCAGAGGCAATCAATTCAATCGAACGCGCCTGCCGTGTCCGCTCGGCCGCTATGGCGTCCCAGGCCTCGCTGTCCGCGTGTTGGAGTTCCAGGGAATTGATTCTGGGGAGCGATAAATCGTCCATGTCGCATTGGCTGTCTTGGAGGCGCTGAAGCACGGGAATCGGCAGCGCCCGGATTATGGAAGGATTTGGAAACCAGGGCGCATCGGTAATGGGCAGTCTACAAAGTGCAGCGGCCTTGATTCCGACCATGTTTCAGCGGGTGAGCAGACCAATTAAGGTGGCATGCCAATGTAAACCGTTGAAAAAAGCGGTCTGGTTCATTGGCGAAAATAGGTCTGTTTGAATCCACGCTATCTCCATAGAATTCGCCGCCAGACGTTGAAAGTCATGAGATCCAATACCGCCAGGAATCATCCGCAATCTGCAGTTGGGGAGATTGATTCAAGGTGGAATATGACAGAGTGAAGAAATCCATGACAACGTATCTGCCATCTGCAGCGTCAATTGCAGTGCCATTTGCGGCGCCATTGGTGATTGCGGCAGATGGAGAAAGCGGGGGGAGGGAATAGGCGATTTGACTCAGATCAATCAAGTTCAATCACACGGAGTTGAAAAATGAATCTCGATATCTCTCGGACAGATGACGCCGTGCGCGATGCGCTCAAAAAGCTGTCCCTGCTCTGGAAGTCAAGAGCGGCCGTGAATCAGGACCTGCCTGATTACTGCGGCTTGGCGTTCGACCCCGCCCGGCAGGACTTCACCGCCTCGCTGCTGCCGTTTCGCGATCACCAGGCATGGGTGGAGGCGCCACAGCACCTGCGCGACCAATGCCTGTCCTACGCCTGGGGCATCTACAACCTCAAGACCATCTACATCGAGTGCAACGTGGTCACGCCGGCCTGCGAGGACATCATCAAGACCCCGCCGCCCAGCGCCAACCGGGCGCTGCTGCAGGACGTCATGTCCCAGGCCCTGCTGGACGAGGCCCTGCACACCCGCATGTCCATCATGGCCTGCAACTACATCTACGAGATGCGCGGCCTGGCGCCGCTGGACTACGCGGACTTCAACCTCGTCGGCTGGCGCAACGGCGTGCTGGCGCAGTGCGGCGCGGAATGGGAGCGCCGCCTGGCCCGCTTCGCCATTGCCTGCGCCAGCGAGACCCTGATCACCGACTACCTCAAGACCATGGCCGAGGACCGAAGCATTCAGCCCATCTGCCACGAGGTCACGCGCACCCACGCCGTGGACGAATGGAGCCACTCCAGCGTCTTCAGCTCGGTGGCCACCGACATCGTCCAGGGCCTGAGCAACCGTGAGCGCAGCTACCTGCGCTCCATCATCCTCAAGACCGTGCAGATGTTCGCCAACAACGAGCTGGGCGCCTGGTCCACCGTCTTCACCATGGTCGGCATGCCGCATGCGCGCGACATCCTGCACGACGTGGGCGACAGCAACGAGATCGGCGTCTACACCGACTCGGTGCAAAGCCTGATCGACCGCATCGGCCTGGCGGGCCGCAACCTGGGCGGCAGCGTGGCGCTGGTGTCCTCGGTCCTCGAGGAGATGCAGGCATGAGCGCCGCCCTCCAGGCAGGCAGCATGCTCGCGCGCTGCGCCGCGGCACGGGCAGAGGCGGGCGGCGTCATGGTCTACACCCTGCGCGTGCAGGGCGCCTCGGCGCAATTCCTCGGCGGCCTGCGGCCCGGCCGGCATGTGGCCGTCGAGCATGCCGACGCCAGTGGCACCATGCAGCAGCGGCTGTACTCCATCACCCGCTACGAGCCCTGCAGCGAGCACGACGGCGCCGGCCAGTTCGACATTGCCGTCAAAAGCTCGGGCCGGGGCAGCGTCTCCGACCACATGCATGCGGTGCTGCGCGCAGGCTCCACGCTGCCGCTGGGCGGCGTGGCCGGCGACATCACGGCCGACCTGGTGCTGGGCCTGGACTCCCTGGTCATGCTGGCCGGCGGCATCGGCCTGACCTTGCCGCTGGCGCTGCTGCGCGAACTGGACCGGCTGCGCCAGCAGGGCCGGCGCGTGCCCCGCACCACGCTGCTGCTGTGCTTTGCGCGCATGGCCGACATTCCGTTCCTGCAGGAGCTGCAGCAGCTGTGCGAAACGGCCCCCTGGTTCGACCTGCGTATCCACATCACGCGTGAAGACATTGCCGCCCACGGGCCCTTCGTGCCGGGCCGCCCCTCGCAGCAGTCCCTGCTGGCGCTGGGCCAGCCCCAGGCCGTCGTCATCTGTGGCGGCCACGCCTTTGCGCAGACCTTTCGCGAGCATGCGCGGGCCTGCTTTCCCGGTGCCATACAGCACATCGAGGCCTTCACGCCGCCTGCCGCATCCACCGCCCAGCCAGGCGAGACCGCGCAGGCATGCCAGCTGCAGATCGCGCACAGCGGGCAGATTGTCGAAGCCGCGTCCGGCAAAAGCCTGCTGGAGATCCTGGAAGGCGTGGGCATTGCCATCCGCAGCCAGTGCCGGGCCGGCATCTGCGGCAGCTGCCGCATCCGCATCACGGGAGGCAGTTCACGGCTGGAGGCGGACTTTTGCCTCAGCGATAGGGAAAAGGAAGCCGGCTATGCCTTGGCCTGCTGCACCTTCCCCTCGGCAGGCCATATCCACGTCGATCTCAAGCCCGGCGCCTGACGGGCTCCGCACGTTCCAAGCCACCCTCCTGTATCCACCTGAGTTCCTCCCATGAAAAAAGCCATCGCGCTGCGCCACATCCACTTCGAAGACCTGGGCACCCTGCATGCCGAGTTCGCCAGCCGCGGCTACGAAGTGCAGTACGTCGATCCCAGCATCGGCGAGCTTGACACCCTGGACCTGGGCCGTGCCGACCTGCTCGTCGTGCTGGGCGGCCCCATAGGTGCCTATGACGAGGCGCTTTATCCCTTCGTTGCCCAGGAGCTGGCGGCCGTGCGCCGCTGGCTGGACAGCGGCAAGCCGCTGCTGGGCATCTGCCTGGGCGCGCAGCTCATTGCGCGCGCGCTGGGCGCCAGGGTCTACCCGCTGGGCGTCAAGGAAATCGGCTTCTCGCCGCTCACGCTCACCGACGCCGGCCTGGCCTCGCCCCTGTCCAGGCTGGACGGCGTGCCCGTGCTCCATTGGCATGGCGACCAGTTCGACATTCCCGAAGGCGCCGTGCACCTGGCCGGCACCGCCATCGGCGCCAACCAGGCCTTCGCCGTCGGACCGCAGGTGCTGGGCCTGCAATTCCATCTGGAGGCCGACGCGGCCCGGCTGGAGCGCTGGCTGGTCGGCCATGCCTGTGAGCTCGGCATGGCCAAGGTGGACCCGCGCACCCTGCGCGCCGATGCCCAGAAATACGGCGGCCTGCTGGCGCTGGCCGCGCGCGATGTGCTGGCCGCCTGGCTGACCCACCTGGAGCGCAGCCGCTGAACCTGCGGCGCCGCCCATTCACCCATTTCCCCCACGCCGGAGCCGCGCTGCGCGGCGCCGGAATCTCTGTTCCCGAAAAAAGGAGAGTTGAAGATGGTTGTCGTACTGTTCGAACTGCAGGCCTTGCCCGGCCAGAACCAGACCTATGTGGATCTGGTCAACAAGCTCACCCCCATGCTCAAGCCCATGGAGGGGTTCATCTCCGTGGAATGCTTCCAGAGCACGCTCAACCCCGAGAAAGTCATGTCCGTCACCACCTGGCGCGACGAGGAAGCCGTCGTCCAGTGGCGCAACGTGGAAGCCCACCTCAGCGCCCAGCGCGCCGGCCGCGACAAGATCTTCAAGGACTACCGCGTGCGCGTCACCCAGGTGCTGCGCGACTACGGCCTGAATGACCGCGCGCAGGCGCCTGCCGACAGCATCATGGGCAAGGCAGGCAGCTGCCCCGTCAGCCACGCCTGAGGGCTGGCGGTGCCGCAAAGGCCCGGCTGGTCCCCCTGCCGGAGCGCGATGCACGCCATCGAAAGAAAGATGCCGGCAGTGACTACGCTGCCGGCGCCAGGCCGGAAAAAAAGCCCGCTGAATGCTCAGAGGGCTTTTTTTCGGAAGGCACAGATTCCTTCGCATCGGAACTCCACCGCACGGCATCCTGCGTGCCGCCGTGTGCAGCGCCTTCAGTTGCGAGCTGCCGCTGCCGCCATTTCTGCGAGGAACGGGCCTTGGGCCGCCTCGGGTTTGCGTTCGATGAGGAAGTCGTCGCGATCCTGGTCCTTGATCCAGTTCGGAGGCTTGCCGCGACCTGTCCACGTTGCTCCTGTAGACGGATCGCGATACTTCGCCGGTGCGCTGGTTTTTGCTGGGATGTAGGGGAACACTTGCTGCTGGGTGAATCCGAAATCGGTCACCAGCTTCTGGACCTTGGACAGGGCTGCGTCGGCCGCCGAGGTGCGGGCCTTGGCAATTTCCATGTCCAGCGCGGCCTTGGCCGCAAGGAGTTCTTTGAGGGACTGTGTCATAGGGGGTGCGAAATTTTTGAAGCCAGATTATGGGGCTGATGGGGCGCGCGCTTGCCGAACCTATCGTGCCGGATCGATCGTGCAAGCCTGGGGCGCGGGGAAGATGTTGCGGCTTGCGGCGCCTTGCACTGCCATGGGGCGCTGCGACGCGGGTGGAGCCGAATAGGTGGGTCTCGCATTGATTTTTTCGCTACCTAGATGGAGATGAGTCCCAATGGCTCCTGCACGCGATTGAATTTTTTGAAACCACCTTCCGAGATCTGAAGGCGAAAGATGATAGCGCAGGCCTATGTCAGACTGCAGCTTGCAGGCCTGCCTTGCGTTGGGCTCGCGCAGGCTGGGCGGCCAAAATCCATCTTCAACATCTTCACCGAGGATTTCTCATGATCATCACCACCACCCCCCAGATCGAAGGCCGCCGCATCACCCGCTACTGCGGCGTGGTCGCGGGCGAGGCAATTTTGGGCGCCAATGTGTTCAAGGACTTGTTTGCCGGGCTGCGCGACATCGTGGGCGGGCGGTCGGCCACCTATGAGCGCGAGCTGCAGCGGGCGCGCGAGATTGCGCTCAAGGAGCTGGAGGAACGCGCCCAGGAACTGGGCGCGAATGCCGTGGTGGGGGTGGACCTGGATTACGAAGTGCTGGGCCAGGGCAACGGCATGTTGATGGTGTCTGCCAGCGGCACGGCCGTGGTGCTGGAGTAGGCAAGGTCATTGGCCAAGCGGGCCAGGGAGGCCAGCGAAGTCAACGAGGCGCCGTGCCCCGCATCTCCAGGCAGCGGGCCAGCGCTCGCGCCGCCTCGCCCAGGCGCGGGCCGGGGCGGGAGACCACGTCCGTCTCGACCAGGTCCAGCGCGCAGATGCGGCCCGAGCGCACGGCGGGCATGCGGCTCCAGCCGGGGCGGGTGGCAAAGCTGGCCGATGGCGTCTGCGGCGTGTGGATGATGAGTTCCGGCTGCTGGCGCAGCACGTATTCGGGTGTGATGCGGGGGAAGGGCCCCAGGTTGGGCGGCAGCACATTGCGCGCGCCCAGGCGCTGCAGCAGCTGGCCTATGAAGGAGTCCGGCCCTGCCGCGTAAGGCGTGGCGTCCACCTCGAAATACACCTTCTGCCCGGCGGGCGCTTGCGCAGCCAGCGCCTTGGCCTGCTGGTCCACCTCGGCCTGCATGCGCGCCAGCAGGGCGTTGGCGCGCTGCACCTGCAGCAGCTGGTCGAGCTTGTGCAGTACCTGCTCCAGCTGCGCCATGTCGTTGGCGTCCAGCGCCAGCACGGGAATGCCAAAGCGCTCCAGCTGTGCGATGACGGGTGCGGAATACGCCATCAGCACCACGTCGGGCCTGAGCCGCACGGTGGCCTCGACCAGCGGGGCAAAAGTGTGGCCCAGCTTGGGCAGGGCGGCCACGCGCGCCGGGTGGTTGGAGAACTCGTCCACGCCCACGATGCGCTCGCAGGCCTCCAGCGCGCACAGCGATTCGGTCAGCGAGGGCAGCAGCGAGACGATGCGCTGCGGCACGCGCTCCAGGCGCACCTGACGGCCGCGCATGTCGGTGACGGTGTAGGTGGTGGTTGCCCCGCCCGTTCCCGCATCCGCCGCCTTTTGCGCAAAGGCGTTGCCCGCGCCGCCTGCGCAGGCCAGGGCGGCAGTCAGCAGCAGGATGCGGGGCAGGCGCGAAAGCAGGCGCAGAAGCAGATGCATGGGGTCAGGGCAGAGGTGTCCAGCGCACGCTGACGAACACGGTGCGGCCTGCGTTGGCATAGCCGCGCGTGGGGGCGTAGTCGCGGTCGGCGATGTTGTTGACACGGGCCAGCAGCGTCCATTGCCTGGTCAGCTGGCGCTGGGCGTAGAGGTTGACCACGCCGTAGCCGCCCAGCTTGAAGGTGTTCGCCTCGTCGGCGTAACGGCCGCTGTACAGCTGCGCTTCGCCGCCCAGCGTCCAGCCGGCCGCCTGGGTGTCGGCGTTGAGCTTGAGCATGCGCTTGGAGCGGTAGGGCAGCAGCTTGCCGGTCTCCAGGTTCTCGGGGTTCATGAAGTCCAGCGAGGCGCCCAGGTTGGCGCTGCCCAGGCGCGTGCCGCCAGACAGCGTCAGGCCGGTGATCTCCACGCTCTGCCAGTTGCGGTAGCAGTTGCAGGGAACGGCGCTGTTCCAGTCGTAGGTGATCAGGTTCTTGAACCTGTTGCGGTAGACCACGGCCGAGAGGCGGTTGGCACCGGCCGCATAGTGCAGGCCCGTTTCCACGTTGGTGCTGCTTTCGGGCTTGAGGTCGGCCGCCGCCTGGCCCGTGAAGCGCTCGTACAGCGTGGGCGTTCTGAAGGCCGTGCCGGCCGATGCCACCCAGCGCCAGCGCTGGTCGATCTGCAGGCCGTAGCCCAGGCCGCCCGTGGTCTTGTTCTGCTGGTCGCGCACCTGGTCGTGGCGCAGGTTGGCGTCGAACTGGTGGCGGCCCTCGGTCAGGCGCCAGCCGGCCGACAGTGAGTTCTGCACGCGCCGGCTGTCGGTGTTCTGCGTCCAGGCGTATTGCGTGTCCAGCTTGTCCTCGCGGCGCTCCAGGTCGATGTTGAAACGGTGCTGGCCCAGCGTGAACAGGTTCTGCAGCAGGTAGTTGGTGGAGCTGCCGTCGGCGCGTTCGGGCGACTGGGTGTGGCGGTCGCTTTGGCTGTCGGTATGGGAGATCTGGACCACGCTTTTGTACATGGCGTTCCAGCCGGCCTGCCAGCGCAGGCTGCCGGTGGTGTTCTTGACCACGTCGTAGTCGTCGAACGGCGGCGGGCTCTGGTCGTAGTGGGTGCGCAGGCGGCTGTGCAGCAGGCTGGCATCGATCTGGTGGATGCCCGTTTTGTAGCCCGCGTTCAGGCCCAGCGAGGTGTTGCTGTAGCCATCCTTGTCCGGGTTGGGCGAGAAGGTGTTGCCGGGGTAGACGTCGAAGCCGTCGCTGCGCTCGTCAGCCAGGTTCAGCCCATAGGTGAAGCCGTTGGCCCCGCCCTGAAATCCCGTGGCCAGCTTGCTGGTGCCCTGGTTGCCGATGCCCGCCTCGGCATAGGCGCGGGTCTGGCCGTCCGCCCGCTTGGTGAAGATCTGGATCACGCCGCCCATGGCGTCTGAGCCATAGATGGCGGCGGCCGGGCCGCGCAGCACTTCGATGCGCTCGATCTGCGCCAGCGGCAGGGTGGACCAGACCGCGCCACCCTGCAGCTCCTGCGAGCTGTAGCGCACGCCGTCGATGAACACGGCAGTGTGCTGGTTGCTGGTGCCGCGCAGGTAGACCGAGGTGACCTGGCCCGGCCCGCCGTTGCGGTTGATCTGCACGCCCGGCACCTGCACCAGCAGGTCGGCCACGCCGGTGGCGCCGCTGCGGGCAATGGTCTCGGCGTCGATCACGGTCATGTCGGCCGTGACGGTGCGCAGGGGCTGTTCGCTGCGCGAGGCGGTGACGACCACGGTATCGAGCTGGGAGGTCTGTGCGCGCTGCGCCTGTTGTGCCTGTTGTGCCTGTTGTGCCTGTGCATGGGCCTGGCAGGCCAGCAGCGAGGCCGCAGCCAGGGCGGACAACGTGCGCAGTACGGGGAACGCCGAGGGCGAGCGAAGAGCGGCGCCAGGGGCGCGCGCGAGGGCGAGGGTGTGCATGGATGCGAGCCAGTTGCGCGCCAGCGACCCCGCCGGCACGGAAACCACAAAGACCGGCTGCGCTGCATGCGCGGCCGGCCGCCTGTTGGCCGGTATCCAGACTGGTGACGCACTCGCCAAGGCCTTCCCGGGCTGTACGCCCAGTGGCACGGGTTTGGCGGGGGCCGGTGCCATGCACGCGGCGTTTCACTCACTGTTGCGGGGGCAGTACATGCGGGCGGCTTTATCTGGCCGCCCCATGTTTCCCGTTTAACCGCAGCCCCTGGGGCTGCTGGCACCAACGGCGGCGATTGTACGGCGGGGCGTTCAGTGCCGATGTAAAGCTTGCTTGACATGCCCGCGGGTGGCATCGCACAATGTCAAGCATCCTTTACACATTGCGAGAAACTTCCATGAATCAAACAACGGTCACCAACCGCCGCTACCAGAAGGAGCTGGGATTTGCGCTGCTGCTCTACATGGCGCTGTTGGTGGGGGCGCTTTTGCTCAGCGCCGACATGCAGGCCGGGGCCCCGCGCACGGCCGTGCTGCTCAGCCCCATGCTGGCGTTTGCGCTGGCCGTGCGGGCCATCGTGCGCCTGGTGCGCGATACCGACGAGTTCCTGCGCAAGTCCATGCTGGAGCAGCTGGCGATTGCGGCGGCGGGCACGGCCGGCATCACCTTCACCTACGGATTCCTGGAAATGGCAGGTTTTCCCAAGCTCAGCATGTTCATGGTGTGGCCCTTGATGGGTGCGCTCTGGGTGGCGGCTTCGGTGGCCCACTGGCTGCGCAGCCGATGAGCCGCGCTGCAGAGGCGGCCCGGCGATGAAAAACACCATCCGTGAACTGCGCGCCGAGCGCGGCTGGAGCCAGGCTGCGCTGGCTGACCTGCTGGGCGTGTCGCGCCAGACCGTCAATGCCATAGAGACGGGCCGCTACGACCCCAGCCTGCCGCTGGCCTTTGCCATCGCCCGGGTGTTCGAGACCCGGATCGAGGCGATCTTCCAGGAGGGTTGAGCGCAGCGCTCAGGCCACGATCATGACCAGCAGCACCAGGCCCAACAGGGCCAGGTAGGCCTTGGCATGCAGGGCATCGGGAATGCGGCCGATCAGCGGGGCCGCCAGCCTGATGCCTGTCCACGATCCGGCCGTCAGCAGCGCAAAGGCCTGCAGGTCCACATAGCCCACATGCCAGGGGCCCAGCCCCGCGCCCTGCGATGCCAGCATGTAGGCAGCGGTGCCCGCTACGGCCATGGGCAGGGACAGCGGGCTGGCCATGGCCGTGGCGGCCGCCATGCTGGCGCCGCGCCGGCGCATCAGCGGCACGGTCATCACGCTGCCGCCCACACCCAGGAAGGCCGCGATCGCACCAATGGCCAGGCCCGCCGTGGCCGCCGCCCGCCGGCCCATGGGCTGCATGCCGGCGGCGGTGCCGTGCACGAAGCCTGGGCGCAGCAGCGCGTCGGCAATGGTCAGCGCAAGGTAGGCAATGAAAGCCCAGCGCACCCAGTCGCCGCTGATCCAGGTGGCGGCCGCCGCGCCCGCCACTGCACCGGCCGCGATGAAGCCGGCCAGTGGCCGCACCTGATCCCAGGGCAGGGCGCCCGCGCGGTGCTGGCGCAGCGTGGCCATGGAGGCGCCGAAAATCATCACGCAGGTGGAGGTGGCCACGGCAATGTGCATGGCAGCCTGGCCAACGGCGGAGTCCGCGCCGTGGATGGAGGTCAGCAGCGCATAAAGCAGCGGAACGGCCACGAAGCCGCCACCAAAGCCGAAGAGCACGGTGGTCACGCCGGCAAGCACACCGAAAGCCAGCAGCAGAAGAGGGAACACAGACAGTCCTTTGGAAAAAACGAGCAAGGACTGAACCTTAGGATGCCGCGGTTTGGCCTGCTTTCGCGGATGGGTCAATAATCCTTGAATTCCTGCCAAAGCCTGTTGGCTGTTTTCCGGACATCCCCATGCTCAACATCCCGCTGCATTCCGTGGACGCCGTGGCGCGCGATGTGCTGGCCATCGGCACCGACTACACGCCTGGCACGCTGCTGCCCACGCACAGCCACCGGCGTGCCCAGTTTCTCTACGGGATGAGCGGGCTGATGGAAGTGGAAACCGACGACGGCGCCTGGACCATTCCGCCCTACAGCGGTGTGTGGATTCCGGCCAGCAAGCCGCACAGCGTGCGCATGCAGGGCGTGAGCACGCGCAGCCTGTACATCGAACCGGCTGCTGCGCCCCGCCCGGGTGTGCATTGCGAGGCCCTGGTCGTCTCCCCGCTGCTGCACCAGTTGCTGCTGTCCTGCGCCGACCTGCCGGCGCTGTACGACGGAGCGGGCCGCGACGGCGCCCTGGTCACGCTGGTGCTGCACGAGCTGGCCTCGGCCCGCAGCCTGCCGCTGTTCGCGCCCATTCCCCGCGACGAAAAGCTGGCCGCCCTGTGCAAGCAGTTCCTGGCCCAGCCCAGCATCCGCGCCACGCCGCAGGACTGGGCACAGGCGCTGAACAAGAGCCTGCGCACCTTCAGCCGGTTTTTCCAGCAGCACACAGGCATGGCCTTTGGCACCTGGCGCCAGCAGGCCTGCCTGCTGGCAGCGGTGTCGCGGCTGTCTGCGGGCGCATCGGTCACGCAGGTGGCGCTGGACCTGGGCTATGACAGCCCCAGCGCGTTTTCCACCATGTTCCGCAAGACATTGGGGCGGGTGCCTTCGGAGTTGGGCAGCAAAGGCATGGCATTGCCATAAAAGCGCGACGGGGCATTGGGCAGGCGCGGGATTTCCGAGATTTCGCGGCAGAATGCAGGCCTATTTGTCTGACCGCTCCAAATGCTTGAATTTATTCGAACCGTCTTTTCGGGGTTCTCCGGTTCTGCCCGCGATCCGCAGTCTTTTGCTCATCGAGAGCATGCGCCGCCACCAGGAGAAGTCCTCGCGGAAGGGAAGGACGCCTTTGTCTTTTCAGCACATTGGACGATTGAAAACGAATTTCCCATTCTGGATTGGGAGGCTGCCCAGGAATGGCTTGACGCCATTGCCGACGAGACCCAGCGAAGCGCTGCCTGCACCCGGCTGCGCAAAGGCTGGCTGGAGCATATGCGCCAGGCCCTGGGCCCGTACTACGCGCTGCATGAAACCGAGCACGCGATGCTGGTCAGCAGCCAGGAAGACCATGTGGCCAAGGCAACCCTGGGATTTGTGCGCAGAACGCAGCAGCGTATCGAAAGCGTGCTCGACGGGATCGCCCTGTTTCCGGAAGGCTTCAGCGAGGCGCTCATCGTTTTTGATGACAAGCCCGAGTACTACGGCTATCTGTCGCACTGCTACGACGGGGAAGAGATAAGAAATACCGACAGCGTCCTCGTCACGGCAGGCGAAGGTCATCTGGTGATGCTGAAAGCAGACCTGGGTACGTTGGAGCCCTTGATTGCGCGCAATCTCACGCATGCTTGCCTGCTGCGTCTGCCTCTTCCTGTATGGCTTAATGCCGGGATTGCGTCCCATATGGAGCAAAGCCTCTATGGCCACATGAAATCGCTGACCTCACCCATGCAGATGCATGCTCGGCATCAGGCATTCTGGAATGCGCAGGCGATACAGAGCTTTTGGAATGGTGAATCCTTCAGGCAGTCCGCAGATGCCAATGAGTTGTCCTACGATCTGGCGCGCATTCTGGTGTCGCAGCTGAGCAGGGATTGGCCGGCATTTCGGGATTTTGTGCTGCAGGCGGATTGGAATGATGGCGGCGCTGCTGCCGCAATCACTCATTTGCAACGCAATCTGGGCGGCATCGTGGCGGCCATTCTGGAGCGCACTTCGTCCTGCGGTCTGGAGCCTGATCCGTCGCAGTGGGAGTCCGAACTGGAGGACGAGGCCGCCGTGGCTACGGTAGCTGCGTCCTGACTCGCTCCATGCATCTGTGGCTCAGTTTGTTGCCTGGGCAGGTATGCACGCAGTCGATGCCGCCTCCCGCGTCATGGCCCAGAACGCCAGGGCTGCCAGGCTGAACGCCGCGCCCGCAACGCAGACGCCGTGCCAGCCAAACCGCGCGTAGGCGTTGGTGGAAATCAGCGCGCCCAGCCCGCTGCCCACGGCATAGAACAGCATGTACAGCCCCACCAGCCGGCTGTGGGCCTGCGGGTTGCTGCGAAAGATCAGGCTCTGGTTGGTCACATGCAGGGCCTGGCCGCCCAGGTCCAGCAGCACGATGCCGGCGACCAGCGCCCACAGCGATTGTTCCAGCAGCGCAATCGGCGCCCAGGCCAACAGCAGGATCACCAGCGCGCCCAGGCTGGTGCGCTGTGCGAAACCCTGGTCTGCCCAGTGCCCGGCACGGGCCGCGGCCAGTGCACCCACCACGCCGGCCAGGCCAAAGGCGCCGATGGCCGTGAGCGACAGGCTGTAGGGCGGTGCGCTCAGCGGCAGGACCAGGGCGCTCCAGAAGATGTTGAAGGTGGCAAACATCAGCAGGGCCAGCATGCCGCGTGTGCGCAGCATGCGGTCCTGGCGCAGCAGCTGGAGCATGGAGGCGAGCAGCTGCGTGTAGCTGGGTGCATGCAAGGGCGCCGCCAGCCGGGGCAGTTGCCGCCACAGGGGCCAGGCCAGGGCCAGCATCAGCAGGGCCGAGCAGGCATAGACGCCACGCCAGCCAGCCAGGTCACCCACGGCGCCGGCAAACACGCGCGCCAAAAGCAGGCCGATGAAAACCCCGCCCTGGGCCGCGCCCACCACGCGCCCGCGCTCATTTGCCTGGCTGGCGCTGGCCGCATAGGCGATCAGCCCCTGCGTCATGGCCGTGCCCAGCAGGCCCACGGCCAGCATGCCCGCCAGCAGCAGAACGGCCGAACGCGCGGTGCTGACTGCCGCCAGGGCCAGCACCAGGCCCAGCAACTGCAAAAGCATGAGCCGCCGCCGCTCCAGCCGGTCGCCCAGCGGCACCAGCAGCAGCAGTGCCAGCGCGCAGCCGGCCTGCGTGGCCGTGACCACCCCGCCCACGGCTGCATGGCTGATGCCGAAGTCGGCCGCCAGCGCCTCCAGCAGCGGCTGGGCGTAGTAGACGTTGGCCACGCTCAGGCCGCTGGCAGCGGCGAACAGCAGCACCAGGCTGCGCGGCATGCGGACCGTGTCCGAGGCTGGGAAGGCTTTCATGAATTGAATCCAATTGCAAAACAAAACTGGTTGGATGCTAGTTGAACCAGTTTTGAAATGCAACCAAAATAGCGCCATGAAAGAAGACACCCGTCCTGACACACCGCAGCCCTGTCCGGTGGCCCGCTCCCTGGATGTGATCGGCGACCGCTGGTCGCTGCTCATCGTGCGCGATGCTTTCGATGGCATCAGCCGCTTTGGCGATTTCCAGCGCAGCCTGGGCGCGGCCCGCAATATCCTGGCCGACCGGCTGCGCCGGCTGGTGGAGGCCGGCATCCTCGAAACCCGACCCGCCGCCGAAGGCTCGGCCTACCTGGAATATGTGCTGACGGCCCGGGGGCTGGACCTGTTCCCCGTCATCGTGGCCTTGCGGCAATGGGGCGAAGGCCATTTGTTTGCGCCCGGCGAGGCACATTCGCTGCTGCTGGACCGCCACAGCGGCCTGCCTGTCCAGCCCATGCTGCCGCGTGGCGGTGATGGCCAGGCCTTGCTGCCGGGCCAGACCGTGGTTCAGAAAATCGATTGATGGATGTCCATGCTCTCTGCCTTCCTGCCACTCATCTACGTACAGATTTCTCCCGAGCGCCTGACGCTGACAAATCCGAAAACGGGCCAGACCCTGTCGGAGGTTCCCGAGCTGGCCCTGAGTCCGCCGCCCCGGCGCCGGATTCTGGCGGCCGGCCCGCAGGCCAGGCTCGCGGCTGCATCGGAGCCTGCGGAAGTCGTCAATCCGTTCGCGCATCCGCGCTCGCTGATATCGGACTTCGTGCTGGCCGAGCACCTGCTCAAGTACCAGCTCAGGCGCATGCAAGCCGGGGGCTGGCTGGCGGCCTCCCCGCACATCGTCATCCATCCGCTGGGTGACCCCGAGGGCGGATTCACCCAGGTGGAACTGAGGGCCTTGCGCGAGCTGGGCAGCGCGGCCGGGGCCTCGAAGGTGAATGTCTGGACAGGCCGGCCCTTGACAGACGAGGAATTGCTGGCGCGCAAGGCCCCTGCGCAGGGCGGCATCTGGGAGTGAGGCCCTGTTCCTCGCCATGAAAAAAGCGCCCGTCACAACGGGCGCTTTGACTGGGTCAGCGCAAGGGCCGATAACGCGCTATCAGAACCGCGCCATCAGAACCTGGCCGTCATCCCCACGAAGTAGGTACGGCCGCCGTTGTCGTAGTTGGCGCCGATGGTGCGGGTTTCCTTGTCGGTCAGGTTGATGATGCCGGCGCGCAGGGTCATCGAGTCGGTGACGTTGTAGTTCATGGACACGTCGAACGTCGTGTAGGCCTTGGCGAAGGTGGTGGCCGTGCCCGTGGTCACGACTTCCTTGCCCACGTGGCGGGCGCTGAACATGGCGGACCAGCCCTGGCGGATCTGCCACTGCAGCGACGAGTAGATGGACAGCTCGGGCACGGCCAGCAGCGAGGCGCCCGTGCTCAGGTTCTTGGACTCGAACATCTTGGTGATGTTGGTGTTCCAGGTCAGGCCCTTGGCCAGGGGAACGTTCACGAAGCCTTCCAGGCCGCGCGTGCGGGCACGCTGGGCGTTGGCCATGCGGGTCCACCAAAAGCCGTTGTACAAGCCCAGCGGCTGGTAGTCGATCTTGTTCTTGAAGTTGGTGTGGAAGTAGGTGGCACCCAGCGCCCAGCCATTGCGGTCCCAGCTGGTGCCCAGCTCGAAGTTGGTGCTGGTCTCGGGCTGCAGGTCGGGGTTGCCGGCCATGTAGCAGCCGCGCGTGCCGTCGGCATTCACGCTGGTGCTGGTCCAGCCCATGCCGGCCAGGCTGCGGCAGCCGTTGCCCCCGGATTGCGTGGCGGCGCTGGCCGAGTTTTCCTTCAGGTTGGGCGCACGGAAGCCGCGCGAGACGCCGCCGCGCACCGTCCACTCCGAGGCCGGGTGGTAGACCAGGTAGGCGCGCGGGCTCCAGTTGTTGCCGTATTTCTGGTGGTGGTCCATGCGCAGGCCCAGCGTCAGCGCCAGGTTGTCGCGCAGGAAGATCTGGTCCTCGCCAAACAGCGCCCAGGTGGTGGCGCTCAGGCCCGAGCCCGAGACCGGGCGCCCCGCGTAGTCGATGGGAGCCAGGCCGATGGTGTCGCGGTTGTCCAGCGACTCGCGGCGCCACTGCATGCCCAGCGTCATGGCCTGGTCCAGGCCCCACAGCTTCAGGGGCTTGTCGATGCGGCCGTCCAGCGTGGTTTCCTTGGAGTTGTTGCCGATGGTGTCGCCCTTGTCCTCGTACTTGTTGTGCACGAGGTTGAGCTTGGAGGTCATGTCGCCCCAGCGGCCATCGTGGCTGAGGCCGAACTTGGTCTGCTCCAGCTTGCTCAGGCCCCATTGCGATACCACGGGGCGTCCATTCACCAACCGATCGGAGCCCGTGGCGCGCTGGATGCCTTGCGCGGCCTCGATGCCGATCACCTGGTCGGGCGTGAGCTGCCAGTTGAGCAGGGCGTTGAGGTTTTGCTTGCGCGAGCCGGCCGTGGACTGGTAGGTGCCCGGGAAGCCGCCCGTGCCCTCGTCAGCAGCGCGGTCCGTGTAGTTGCCGCCCAGGCGCAGGCCGAACTTGTCGGACAGCGGGCCGCTGATGTTGAAGCCCAGCTGGCGCGTGTCGCCGCGGTCGCCGTCGGAGGGCTTGCTGTAGTTCAGCGTGGTCGAGCCGCTCCAGCGCTTGCCGATCTTGCGCGTAATGATGTTGATCACGCCGCCCATGGCGTCCGAGCCGTACAGCGAGGACATGGGGCCGCGCACCACCTCGATGCGCTCGATCATCTCGGGCGAGATCCAGTCCAGGTCCTGCGAGCCCAGGTCGTCACGGTAGTTGATGCCGGCCGAGTTGCCCTGGCGCTTGCCGTCCACCAGGATCAGCGTGTACTTCTCGGGCAGGCCGCGCAGCTTGATCTTGGACTGGGCGCCCGTGCCCGACAGACCGCCGGTCACGCCGGGAATGGTGGACAGCAGCTCGCCGATGCTGGTGACGGGCTTGCGCTCGATGTCTTCCCGCGTGATCACGCTGATGCTGGCCGGCGCCTCCTTGATGTCCACGGCCGTGCCCGAGGCGGTCACCACCACGGTGGACAGGGACGTGTCGGCCTTGCTGTCGGCCGTCTGGGCATGGGCCATGGCTGTGCATGCCAGGGCGACGCAAAGAGGAAGTGGGCGGAGCACCGAGATTCTGACCATCTTTGTAAAGTTCCGTATGGGTTAAAAATCAAGGTGCGAATGATAACGATTTGTATCTACATCTTTCTCTTCACGTAAAGACAGTTGTTTTTTGTTCACGCGTTATCTAATCGCTGGACACGCCTGAGGCGTTGTGCACAAGTCTGGTGCACAAAATGACGGGGGTCGGCAGGGCACTGAGAGAAAGCACGGGGTGCGGCGCCTCCGTGCAAAGGCCGCCCCGGAGCGCAGGGGGCGGCCAGAAACCAGGTCAGCGCGGCTTGGCCACGGCGCCCGGCAGGGCGCTGGAAGGCTCAGCGCAGCTGCCCGAGGGTTGGCTCGATGCCCGGCGGCGCACGAACTGGTAGGCAATGGCCAGCAGGGCAAACCAGGCCGGCGTCACCACCAGCGCCTGGCGCGTGTCGGCCTGCAGGGTGAGCAGGCCCAGGATGGCCGCAAAGAACACCAGGCAGGCCCCGCACATGGCCACGCCGCCCGGCATCTTGTAGCGCGAAGCCTCATGAAGGGCCGCGCGCTGGCGCCGGTAGGCCATGTACGACAGCAGGATCAGCGACCACACGAACATGAACAGGATGGCCGATACCGTGGTCACCAGCGTGAAGGCTTCCACCAGATCGGGCACCACCCACATCAGAAACGCGCCGGCCAGCAGGCAGGTGCAGGAAAACAGCAGCCCGCGCGAGGGCACGCTGCTGCGCGACAGCCGGTGGAAGGACTTGGGCGCATCGCCCTTGAGCGCCAGGCCATAGAGCATGCGGCTGGTGGAGAACACGCCGCTGTTGGCCGACGAGGCGGCCGAGGTCAGCACCACGAAATTGATCACGCCCGCGGCGGCCGGCAGGCCTGCGAGCACGAACAGCTCCACGAACGGGCTCTTGCCCGGCACCACGTCGCGCCAGGGGGTGACGGCCATGATGGCGATCAGGGCCAGCACGTAGAACACGATGATGCGCACGGGAATGGAGTTGATGGCGCGCGGCAGCGTGCGCTCGGGGTCCTTGGCCTCGGCGGCCGTGGTGCCCACCAGCTCGATGCCCACGAAGGCGAACACGGCGATCTGGAAGCCCGCGAAAAAGCCCATCATCCCGTTGGGGAACATGCCGCCGTCGTTCCAGAGGTTGGACAGGCTGGCCGCACGCCCCGCAGGCGAGACGAAGGCGGCACCCACCATGTACAGCCCCGTTGCCACCAGGGCCACGATGGCCACGATCTTGATCATGGCGAACCAGAACTCGATCTCGCCGAACAGCTTCACGGTCAGCAGGTTCAGGCCCAGCAGCAGGCCCACGCAGGCGATGGCCGGGGCCCACTGGGGCAGGTCGGGGAACCAGAACTGGGAGTAGGCCGATATGGCAATCACATCGGCAATGCCCGTGACGATCCAGCAGAACCAGTACGTCCAGCCCGTGAAGAAGCCCGCCCAGGGCCCCAGCAGATCGGCCGAGAAATCGATGAAGGATCGGTACTGCAGGTTGGACAGCAGCAGCTCGCCCATGGCCCGCATCACGAAGAACAGCATCACGCCGATGATGGCGTAGACGAAGACGATGGACGGACCCGCCAGGCTGATGGTCTTGCCCGAGCCCATGAACAGGCCCGTGCCGATGGCACCGCCGATGGCGATGAGCTGGATGTGGCGGTTGGTGAGATTGCGCTGCAGGTCGTCTTGACCGTGCAGGCCCTGGCCGGCAGGCGGGGCCTTGTGTGTCATCAGAGAACTCCGGGGAAGACTGGCAAAGCGATGGCAGAAAGGAGAAAATCCGCCTGCCGCGGCCGTGTTTTCAGTCTCTGCATGGAGTCCATGCCTGGAAATGCGGCAGCGCAGCAAAACGGAACGAAGGCCGCGAGGATACCTGAACCTCGCCCCCGCATCAGCCCTGCCGCGCCGTGCCGCTCCAGTCAATGAAGCGGGTTTGATATGGGTGGATCAGCCGCGCGCCAGGCGCCGGGCGTTGGCCACTGCGGTGCGGTGCACGGGGGCCATGCCCTTGCCCACCACGCCCCACATAGCGTTGCTCCATTGCGAGGCCTGCGATGCCAGTGCGCCCCCATTCCAGGTGGAGGCGCTCCAGGGCATCCACCACATGCGCATCCAGGCCTGCATCAGGGCCTGGCTGGCGACCATGGACTGCAGGCCCATGGCGGCCCAGGATTGGTGGAAGGCTGTCTGTTTCTCGGACACCATGCGCGTGAATTCGCGCCGGTCCCGTGCGGAGGGATTGGCCCCGGCCAGCGCCATGCGGGTGAGCCTGTGCGCCACCACCTGCGGCGCGGCAATGGCCAGATCGGTGGCCTGACGGGCCACCGAAGCGGCCTTGGAAGATTTGCGGTTTGCCATGTGCGCTCCTGAAGCTCTGGATCCATTTGCCGGATCTACCTGCCAGATCCACTTGCCGGTTCCACTTTAGCCAGATGCATGCCGGTCCGCGTAGGCCGATGACGCAATGCAGCAAAAACGCGTTTATCGCGGCTGGGGCCGGGGTGCCGGCGCGGCTCCGTCCTGCGTGACCTCAGATACCAGGGCGCGCCACCAGCGCTCGCCTGCATGGGGGGCGGCCAGGTCCACGCGCTCGCCCATCATGGGCGTGGCCACGGCAATGCCGTGCTCGGCGCCCAGGGCCAGCACGCGCTCGAAGGGGTCCCACCAGGCATGCATGGCCAGGCTGAAGGTGCCGTTGTGAATGGGCAGCAGCCAGCGTCCGCCCAGGTCGCGGTGGGCCTGCACGGTCTGGGCCGGGTGCATGTGGACATAGGGCCAGTGCGGGTCGTAGGCGCTGGTCTCCATCAGCGTGAGGTCGAAGGGGCCGAAGCGCCGGCCGATTTCCGCAAAGCCGTCGAAATAGCCGCCGTCGCCGCTGAAGAAGACACGCAGCGTGTCGGCGCTTGCCAGGTCCTCGATGACCCAGGACGCCCACAGCGTGCGGTTGCCGTCGCGCAGGCCCCGGCCCGAGAAATGCTGGGCCGGCGTGGCCGTGAAGCGCAGGCCGTCCACCTGCACGTCCTGCCACCAGTCGAACTGGCGCACCTTCTCGGGGGCCACGCCCCAGGCCATGAGCCGGTCGCCCACGCCCAGCGTGCACAGGAAGAAGTCGACCCGGGGCGCCAGGGCGCGGATGGTGGCACGGTCCAGATGGTCGTAGTGGTCGTGCGAGAGCACCACGCCGCGCAGCGCGGGCAGTTCATGCAGGGCGATGGGCGGCGCATGAAAGCGCTTGGGGCCGATGAAGGAAAAGGGCGAGGCGCGCTCGGCAAACACCGGGTCGGTGATCCACCAGCCGCCGCGCAGTTTCATCAGCAGCGTGGAGTGGCCCAGGCGGTACAGGCTGCGCTCGGGCGCGGCGGCCAGGTCGGCCGGGGTGAGCCGCTGCACGGGCAGGGGCGCCGCAGGCTCGGTGTTCTTGGGCTTGTTGAAGAAGAAGTCCCACATCACCTTGGCGTCGGGCTGGGGGGCATTGGCCGGGCGGGGATGGATGTTGCGAAAGCGCCCGGCCGACGATTGGGGCGATTGGGAGTAGTCGGCAATCGGGGCGCGGAAGATGCGGGTTGTTTTCACGGTGCTCCGTCGGTGTTCAGGCCGCCGCCATCATGGAACCGATGGCGCAGCCCTGTCGAGATGGTGGTCTTGGCGACCCCGTTCAAGGCGCCTTGCGTGTCGTCATGTAAACAAAAAAGGAGCTGCCCCTGCAGGCAGCTCCTTGTGGTGATGGCCCGGAGGCTGGTCATCAATGGGCGCCGGCCGCCTCGGCACCGCCGGCATGGCCCGCAGGGCGCCTGGTCATCCAGATCAGCACGATCAGCACCAGGAACAGCACGGACGACGCCAGGAAGATGTCGTCGGCGGCGCGCGTGTAGGCCTGCTGGTCCACCAGCCGGTTGATCTGGGCCAGCGCCTGCGCCTGGCTCAGGCCTGCGGCCTGCAGCCCCTGCAGGGTGACGCCGAACACGCCCTGGCCCTGGACCAGCCCTTCGGTCAGATGGGCGTGGTGCAGCGCGGCGCGGTTTTCCCACAGCGTGGTGGCGATGGAGGTGCCCATGGCGCCCGCCGTGATCCGCACGAAGTTGCTCAGGCCGGCGGCGGCCGGGATACGGTCCGGCGAAATGCCCGACAACGTGATCGTGGTCAGCGGAATGAAGAAGAAGGCCATGGCGGCGCCCTGGATCAGCGTGGGCACCAGGATGTGCATGAAGTCGGTCTCCACCGTGAAGCGCGAGCGCATCCACAGCACCAGGGCGAACACGATGAAGGCGCCCGTGGCCATCCTGCGCGGGTCCCACTGCGTGACCTTGCGGCCCACCAGCGGTGTCAGGATGATGGCGAAGATGCCCACCGGCGCCAGTGCCATGCCGGCCGTGGTGGAGGTGTAGCCCATCCACTGCTGCAGCCACAGGGGCAGCAGCACCACGTTGCCGAAGAACAGGCCGTAGGCAATCGACAGCGCCACCGTGCCGGCCGCGAAATTGCGGCGCATGAACAGGCGCAGGTCCACCACGGGGTGGGCATCGGTCAGCTCCCAGACCAGGAAGACCACGAAGCTCACGATGGCCAGCACGCACAGCGTGATGATCTCGCCCGAGGCGAACCAGTCCAGCTCCTTGCCCTTGTCCAGCATCAGCTGCAGCGCACCCACCCACAGCACCAGCAGGGCCAGGCCCACGGAGTCGATGGGCAGCTTGCGCGTGGGGGTCTCGCGGCTGCGGTAGATGCTCCAGGTCATCAGGGCCGACAGCAGGCCCACCGGCACATTGATATAGAAGATCCAGGGCCAGGAGATGTTGTCCGTGATCCAGCCGCCCAGCAGCGGGCCGACCACGGGGGCCACCAGGGTGGTCATCCCCCACAGCGCCAGGGCCACCCCGGCCTTGGCCGGGGGATAGCTGGACAGCAGCAGCGTCTGCGACAGCGGGATCATGGGGCCGGCAACCAGGCCCTGGAGCACGCGGAACAGCACCAGCGTCTCCAGCGACGAGGCAAAGCCGCACAGCCAGGACGTCAGCACGAACAGCAGCACGCTCATGGTGAACAGGCGCACGGCGCCGAAGCGCTGGGTGAGCCAGCCCGTGAGCGGCACCGAGATGGCGTTGGCCACGCCAAAGCTGGTGATCACCCAGGTGCCCTGGCTGGGGCTGACGCCCACGTCGCCCGAGATCGCCGGAATGGCGACGTTGGCGATGGACGAGTCCAGCACGTTCATGAAGGTGGCCAGCGACAGGGCCAGCGTACCCAGGGCCAGCTGGGCGCCCTTGAGCGGGACCGGCCGTGCAGGCATGGCCGGCGGCGCCGAGGGGGCGACCGGCGGCGCCGGCTCCGGCACGGCGGTGGTAGAGGAAGTCATAGGCAGTCCGCGTAGGTTCTGGGAAGGCGGGGGAGCGATGCCTGCTTACCTGGACTGCATGGCCTGCGCGTCAACCGGCGCGGAGGCCACGGCGGCTGGCGCCTTGCCCTGGGCCCTGTCCTGCACCTCGGCCATGGCCACGGGCGGCAGCTCGGGCAACTGCTTGAGCGGTGCCACGTTCTGGCCCGCCACGATGTGGGCAATGCGCTCCTCGGCCTGCGGCAGCGCCATGTCGTAGACGGAGGTCTGGGCCACGGGTGCGTTGCGCGTGGTCGTTGCCAGCACCTCGCCCTGCTGGTCTCGCACGTCCACCTTGACTTCCATGGACAGGCCCACGCGCAGCGGGTGCTGTGCCAGGTCTTCCGGCGCCAGCGCAATGCGCACGGGCACGCGCTGCACCACCTTGATCCAGTTGCCGGTGGCGTTCTGCGCGGGCAGCAGCGAGAAGGCCGCGCCGGTTCCTGCGCCCATGCCCACCACGGTGCCGTGGTAGCTGATCTTGTCGCCGTAGACATCGGCCGTCAGCTCGGTCTTCTGGCCTATGCGCAGCTGGGCCAGCTGGCTTTCCTTGAAGTTGGCATCCACCCAGAGGTTGTGCAGGCCCACCACCGTCATCAGCGGCGCGCCCGAGGCCACGCGCTGGCCCAGCTGCACGCCGCGCTTGGCCACATAGCCTTCCACGGGCGAGACCAGGCGCGTGCGCTGCAGCGCCAGATAGGCTTCGCGCACCTTGGCGGAGGCGGCGATCACGCTGGGGTGCTCTTCGGCGCTGCTGCCCTTGGTCTGGGCTTCGGCAGCCGTCAGCTGCGCCTTGGCGGCGCGCACGGCGGCTTCGGCTGCCGAGGCGGCATTGCCGGCCGTGCGGGCCAGGGACTGGGCGTGGTCGAACTCCTCCTTGCCCACGGCGCCCGTGGCCAGCAGCGGGCGGCGGCGCTCCACATCCTCGCGGGCGCGGGCGGCATCGGCCTGCAGGCGGGCCAGATCGGCCTCGCGCTGGGCCACCTGGGCGACCAGGGGGGCATTGTTGGCGTACAGCGTGCGCACCTGGCGCACGGTCTGGGCCAGCTGCGACTCGGCCTGGGACAGGGCGACCAGGGCATCGGCCGAGTCCAGCTGCACCAGCAACTGGCCGGGCTTGACGTAGTCGGTGTCGTCGGCGCCGATGCTGATTACCGTGCCGCCGACCTGCGGCGTGATCTGCACCACGTTGCCCGCCACATAGGCGTTGTCCGTGGTCTGGTAGTTGCGGGCCACCATCCAGTGCCAGCCGCCCCAGGCGACGGCGGCCACCACGACGGCGGCGGCCACGATGGTCAGGCCCTTGCGGCGGCCCTGCGGGTTGGCCACGGGCGAGGCTGCGGCAGCGGGTGCATTGGATGCTTGCTTGTTGGTGTCGGTCATGGTGTACGGCGCTTTGTTATCTGTGAATGTGGTTGTGCGGCCGGGGCAGGGGGCTGGCAGTCTGTCACGCTGGCTGGCGGTCTGCCCGGTGGAGGGTCAAGAGTGCGTTGGATTCCTGTGCGGGTTGCGATCTCAGTGCTGGCTGACCTGCACGGCAGCCGTGCCATCGGTCCAGCCGCCGCCCAGGGCCTTCATCAGCGACACGCGCGTGTCCAGCGCGCGGGCACGCAGGTCCACGTCCAGGCGGCGCTGGGTGATCACCTGGGTCTCGGTGTTGAGCACCGTCACCTGGCTGGCCAGGCCGGCCTTGTAGCGCTGCACGGCAAAGTCGTAGGCGCGTTCGGCCTTCTCCAGCGACTCGGCCTGCAGCTGCTGTTGGCGCACCAGCGATTGCACGGAAGTGATGGCATCGCCCGCTTCCTTGACCGCATCGAGCACCACGCCGTTGTACTGGGCAATGGCGGTGTCCAGATCGGCCTGCGTGCCGCGCAACTGGGCGCGCAGGCGCTTGCCGTCGAACAGGGGCAGGCGCAGCGCGGGCGTCACGCCCATCTGGCGCGAGCTGCCCTTGAACAGGTTGTCCAGCCCGACGGCATTGAGGCCGATGAAGGCCGTCAGGTTGATATCGGGATAGAAATCCGCCCGCGCGCTCTCTATGCCCTGCGTTGCGGACTCCACGCGCCAGCGTGCGGCCACCACGTCGGGGCGGCGGCCCAGCAGGTCTGCGCCCAACTGGCCGGGCATGGCCTGGATCTGCAGCGCGGCCAGACGGGGCGCCAGCTGCAGCTGCGCCTCGGGCGCCTGGCCGCAGAGCACGGCGATGGTGCGGCGCGCCAGCGTGATCTGCTCGTCTAGCATCTCGATCTGGGTGCCGGCATCGGGCAGGCCAGCCTGGGCCTGGGTCAACTCCACCTGGCTGTCCAGCCCGGCGCGCGTGCGCTGCTGGCTCAGCTCCAGCAGCGACTGGCGCTGGGTCAGCGTGCGGCCGGCCACCTCCTTCTGGGCAATCAGCCGGGCCAGCGCCACATAGCTGCGCGCCACCTGGGCGGCCAGCTGGTTGGCAGCGGCGGCGCTGTCGGCCTGGGCGGCACGGGCCTGGCCCAGGGCGGCCTGCAGGTCGGCCGCATGGCGGCCAAAGAAATCCGGCGTCCAGCTCAGCCCGGCCTGCAGGTTGCCGGTGTTGTAGGTATGGCCGGCAATGGGAGCAGGCACCAGGCCGTTGGCGCTGTAGTGCTGGCGCGTGGCGTCGACGCCGAGCGTGCCGCGCACATCGGTGGCCGTGCTGGTGGCCGTGGCCAGGGCGGCGGCCTTGTCGAAGCGGGCGCGGCTCATGGCCAGGCTGGGGCTGCCCTGCAGCGCCTGGGCGATCAGGCCGTCCAACTGGGCATCGCCCAGGGACTTCCACCAATCGGCGGCGGGCAGGCTGGTATTGGCGCCTGTCTCGGACTGGGCCGTCAGACCCAGGTCGGAGGCGCCCAGCCGGGCCAGCGGCTCATGGGCCGGGCCCTGGGAAGCACAACCGGCCAGGGCCAGCGCGGCGCACAGGGTGGCCGCTGCGGCGGCCACGCGGCGGGGCGCGGCGGACACGGAAACAAAGGATTTGGGCATGGTGGTCTGCCTGTTGGGGGTCAAGAATCAGGAAATCGGAAACCGGGGCGGAAAAAGGGGCTGGCGCTGTCAGGCCGCGGGCGTGGCAGGCGCAGGGGCTGGCGGCGCAGCTTCCGGCGCGCGCATCGCATCGCCATTGGCCAGCAGGCGGCGCAGCATGTCCAGCAGCTGGCGCGACTCGTCATGGCTGAAGCCGGCCATATGGGCATTCATCACGCTGGACAGCACCTGCGGCACCTTGGCCGCCATGGCGCGGCCTTCATCGGTCAGCACCAGCTTGACCACGCGCCGGTCCACCGTGGAGCGCTCGCGCCGCAGCATGCCCTTGGATTCGAGCCGGTCCAGCGCCCGCGTGATGGAGGCCGGATCCAGCCCCAGGTCACGTGCCATGCCGGCATTCGTGGCGTCGCTGCACAGCAGCAGCTTGTACAGCGGCAGCCACTGCACATAGGTCAGCTCATGCTCGGCCAACTGCGCATCGGCCTGCTGGAGGATGGAGCTGAGCACCTTGCGCATGAGGAACCCCACGCTCTCGAAGGGCGTGTAGCTGCCGGGGCTGTAGAAGTCCGAGGGCTGCAGGCCGTTGGGCAGGGGTGGCTGGGTCATGGTGTCTTGCAAGTGAAATGATTGACTGCGCAATGATTGTTGCGGCAATTATTGCAGAAACACCGAATGGCCGCATGGCTCGCGGGTGCCGGGGACGAGGCAAGGGTTTTCCATCGGGCCGGTGGCTTCCTGACCCCTGTTCGACCACCGGCCACACCGACAACGCTCACTTGTCCTGGGCCACCGCATGCCCTTTCTCCAGTCTGGCCACGGCCTCGCGGTAGGCGGGGCTGGCGCGCAACTGCTGGTAACGCTCCAGGCCGCGCTGGTATTCGGTGGAGCGGACATCGATCTCGCGGTCCGAGACATAGGTGAGTCCGGCGCGGTGCCACATTTCCAGGTCGGCCAGCACCTGGGCGCGGCTGAGGTCGGTAGGGGCAGCAGTGGAGGATGGCGTGGCGTCCTGGGCGAGGGCGGTGCCGGCCAGGCCCAGGCTGAGGGCGGTCAGGGCGATGAAGCGGGTGAAGTCGGAAGTGCGCATGGGGAACCTTTCAGGTGAAGCGAAGTGATGAGGGCTTCATGGTCCCGCCGCCGCCCTGGCTGGCACAGCCGTTTGCGACGCACTGCAGCATGGCGGGAGCCAATGGCTGGTGGGTTTCGTGAAATGTCTGGAGGGCAGGCGCGGCCGTCCGAGGAGCGCCGCCAGCCATGGAAATGGGTTGAGCGGCGCTTGTGCGGCAGATTATTTCTAGTTGCTTGAATAAACCGGCATAAACGTCCGTGAGATGGCTGGTTAAAGCATGAATCGGCAGCAAATTCCAGCGGCACAGGCCGACAATCGCCGCTCTCCATGTCTTCATCCATTCCACTTTCCCCCGCTGCCGTTTCGGCAGATTCCGTCTCCCGCAGTTCCGAGGCCTTTCGCGGCTTCAGGGATGCGATTCCCGTGATGCTGGGCTTTGTGCCCTTTGCCCTGGTGCTGGGCGCCCAGGCCGTGCAAAAGGGGCTGGTACCGCTGGAAGTTCCTCTCATGACCGGGATGAACTTCGGCGGCGGCTCGGAGTTCACGGCCATACGGCTGTGGACGTCGCCGCCGCATGTGCTGCTGATCGTCGCCATGTCCTTCCTGGTCAATTGCCGGCACATCCTGATGGGTGCGGCACTGGCGCCCTATCTGCGCCATCTGCCCAGGCGCCGTGCGCTGCCGGCCCTGTTCTTCATGTGCGACGAAAGCTGGGCGCTGGCCCTGGCCGACGCCCAGCGCAGTGCCGCGCGGCGCGTGAGCCTGCCTTACTACATGGGCGTGTCGGCAGGCCTGTACATGGCCTGGGTGTCGTGCACGGCGGCCGGTGCCTTTCTGGGGCCGCGCATTGGCGACCTGGAGCAGTACGGCTTCGACATGGCGTTCACCGCCGTGTTTCTGGTGCTGCTGCGCGGCATGTGGAAGGGCGTCAGGCCTTGCCGGCCCTGGCTGGTGAGCCTGCTGACGGCGGCCCTGGTCTACAAGCTGGTGCCTGGCGCCTGGTATGTGGCGGCCGGCGCCGTCTCTGGCCTGGTCTGCGCGGCCTTGCTGGCGCCCAGGAGCTGAGCGATGGAAGCCACAACCTTGCTGACGCTGGTGCTCATGGCGTGCAGCACGTATTTCACGCGGGTGATCGGCTACCTGCTGCTGCGCGGGCGCACGCTGAGCCCGCGCATGCAGTACGTGATGGAAAGCCTGCCGGGCTGCGTGCTGATCTCGGTGATTGCCCCGGCGTTTGTGTCCGAGCGTCCGGCCGATCTGCTGGCCCTGGTGGTGACGCTGGTGGCGGCCAGCCGGCTGCCCATTCTGCCGACGGTGCTGATCGGCATTGCGTCGGCGGGTGCGCTGCGGCACTGGCTGGGGTGATGGCGGGTGGGGCGGGGCGTTTTGGGCCTTCAGTTCGCCCGCCAGTGGTCGATGTATGGGGCATGCAAGTCTCATCCTCCACCTCGGCTTCCGCCTCGGGAGCCGCTTCATCCTCCGGCGGCAATGACATCGCTGCGTTGCAGCGCAAGCTCAAGGAGCTGCAGCAGGCGCTCAAGGAAGTGGCCTCCGAGAACATCGACGCCAAGGCCAAGCAACAGAAGTCCAAGCTGTTGCAGACGCAGATCATGATGGTGCAAAACCAGATCGAGGCGCTGATGCGCGCCAGGCAGCAGGCCCAGCTCGACAAGCAGCGCGAGCAGCAGCAGGCCGCCGAGAACCCATCGCAATCCCCATCGAAGGGCGGCAAGGCGCCCGGGCTGGGCGGCGTGGTCGACGTCTACGTCTGATCCAGTGAGATGGCCCGTGTTTTCACGGGCCGTTTTTCAAGGCATTCAATGTAACTTACATGAGAATGTTGATCGGACTTTGAGAGGGTTGGCTCTGCAACACGGATGGGGAAGGGGGCTTGCCTGCGGGGCGGTAGCCGCGAGCGTCGCAACTCCTATGGAACTTATTGATTTTTGACTCTCAAGAAACCGGCGGTTGCTACCGATAAGGCAAGCAATGTGACTGCCGGGATGCGATAGCGATGGCCTATACCGATGGCGTCACGGGGACAGAGGGATCTGCGATGAAAAAACTCGGCGATGTGCGTATCGGTACCCGGCTTACCGGTGTTTTTCTTGTTCTGCTGATCTGCCTGATGGCCGTGGGCGCCGTCGGCGCAAGGGCGCTGGGCCATGTGTTCTCGGGCACGCAGACCATGTACCAGGACCGCGTGGTTCCGCTCAAGCAGCTCAAGCAGATTGCGGACGCCTACGCCGTCAACGTCATAGATACGGTCAACAAGGCGAATGCCGGCCTGATCACGGCGCAGGAGGCAGCGGCGAGCATTTCCGGCACGCTGCCCGCGATCGACGCGGCCTGGCGCAGCTATTCGTCCACACAGCTGACCTCGCAGGAGGCCGTGCTGGCCAGCCAGGCGCAGGCGCTGTTCGCACCTGCCAACCAGAGCATCGACCGGCTGCTGCAGCGGCTCAAGACGCTGGATGGAAAAAGGGCCGGCAGCCTGGACGAGTTCGATGGCGCGCTGTATGCCAGCGTAGACCCCATCAGCGCCAAGATCGGCGAACTGGTGGAGCTGCAGCTCAAGGCATCCGAGGATGTGTATGCGGACTCCCGCCAGGTCCTGGCGCAGTCGCAGATGCTGATCTACGGCTTTGTCGCGGCCGCTGTCATCCTCGCCGTGGCGCTGGGCTATGTGGTCACGCGCTCCATCACCGTTCCCCTGAAGTCCGCCGTGGAGGTGGCCCGGCACATCGAGCAGGGCGATCTGGCTTCCGAGATCCAGGCCACGGGGCGCGACGAAGTCGGCGACCTGCTGCGCTCCATGAGTGCCATGCGCGAATCGCTGGCCAGCATCGTTGGCGATGTGCGGCGCGGGGTGGAGTCGGTGACCACGGCATCCAGCCAGATCGCCGCAGGCAACCAGGACCTGAGCAGCCGCACCGAACACCAGGCCTCCAGCCTGCAGGAGACGGCGGCCTCCATGGAGCAGCTGGCAGGCAATGTGGGCCAGAGTTCGGAGAATGCGCGGCAGGCCAGCGCCCTGGCCGTGCGTGCCAAGGAGGTGGCGGGCGTGGGCGGTGGCGCTGTCGCCAGGGTCGTGGGCACCATGGACGAAATCTCGGCCAGCAGCGGAAAGATTGCCGAGATCACGGGCGTCATCGATTCCATCGCCTTCCAGACGAATATCCTGGCGCTCAACGCAGCGGTGGAGGCCGCGCGGGCGGGCGAGCAGGGCAGGGGGTTTGCCGTGGTGGCCGGAGAAGTGCGCTCCCTGGCCCAGCGCAGCGCCGCAGCGGCGCGTGAAATCAAGGCGCTGATCACGGCCTCCACAGAGACGGTGCGAATGGGCGGCAACCAGGTCCGGGAAGCCGGCAAGGCCATGGACGCCATCGAATCCCAGGTGCGCGAAGTGGCGTCGTTGATCGAGGCCATCTCGGCCGCCAGCGTGGAGCAAAGCGGCGGCCTGGGACAGATCAGCGAGGCGGTCTCCCAGATGGACCAGGTCACGCAGCAAAACGCTGCCCTGGTGGAAGAGTCTGCCGCCGCAGCTGCCAGCCTGGAGCGACAGGCCCGCGTGCTGGCCCAGGCGGTGGCCACGTTCAGGATCAGCGAGTTCAAGGAGATTGGCATGGCGCCCGCCGGCAGGGCATTGGCCGCTGCCTGAAGCGGGCAAGGCAAGAGCGTGGACAGGGCGCTCTTGCCTTCCTTCTTATCAATTCAATGTAACTTACATAAATCAATTTTCAAATCAGAAATAAGGAAAGCCGCCGTTTTCCGGCGGCGGCTTGTCAAGGGCTGGGGGTCACCCCAGCGCTGTTGCGGCCTTGCCAGCGTTCGGCGGGCTTGGTGTACATGGCGGCAATCTGCGATTCAAACCGCTCCATGAGGTTGTTGCGCTTGAGCTTGAGGGTGGGCGTCATCAGCCCGTTCTCAATGGTCCAGGGCTCCAGTTCCAGGTGCACGGCACGGGGGACCGCATAGCGGGCAAAGCTGGCCACCTGTTTCTCGATGCGGGCCAGCGCTTCACGCTCGGCGGCGGCGTGGTTCAGGCTCTTGGGATCTTCGGGATCCAGGCCCAGGCGCTGGGCCATGGCCTGCCATTCACCACGCTCGACGACGGCCACGGCGGCGATGAAGGGGCGGTCTTCGCCCACGACAAAGACCTGGGTGAAGAACGGGTCGCCGGTGATGGCCAGCTCCAGGTCGGCCGGTGGAATCTTCTCGCCGGTGGAGGTGACGATGATTTCCTTGATGCGGCCCTGGATGCGCACGCGCCCATCCTCGATCACGGCCTGGTCGCCGGTGCGCAGCCAGCCGTCGTCTGTGAAGGTCTTGGCGGTGTCTTCGGGGCGTTGCCAGTAGCCCCGCATCACGCAGGGCCCGCGCACCTGCAGTTCCCGATTCTCGCCAATGCGCACTTCCACGCCCGGCAGGGCGCGGCCCACGGTGGCCGGGTGGTTGTCCTCCAGCGTGTTGGCACAGACCACGGGCGAGGTCTCGGTCATTCCGTAGCCCTGGATCAGCGGCAGGCCCAGGCCGAGAAAACAGCGCGCAATCGTGGGCGACAGCGGCGCGCCACCGCTCACGGCCACGCGCACACGCCCGCCAAACTGGGCCAGCAGCGGCTTGGCCACCAGATGGTTGAGCACGGGCCAGGGCAGCCATTGCATCCAGCCCGGCACGTCGGGCTGGGGCGCCTGCGCATCGGCAATGCCTTGTGTTTCACAAAAGCGTTGCCAGCCCCTGGCCTGGGCCAGTTCGAACAGCTGGGCCTTGAGCGGTGCACGGGCCAGCGCCTCCATGACCTTGGCGTGCACGCGCTCGTAGATGCGCGGCACGGAGACCAGCACCGTGGGACGCTGGGTCTTGAGATCCTCGGCCAGCTGAGCCACGGAGCGCGCATAGGCCACGCAGGCGCCCACGGCCATCGCCAGGTAGTAGCCTGCCGTGCGCTCGAAGGTGTGCGACAGCGGCAGGAAGGACAGGAAAACATCATCGCTGCGCGGCTGCAGCCGCTGCATCACGGCCTGTACGTTGGAGACCACGTTGCGGTGCGTGAGCATCACGCCCTTGGGCTTGCCCGTGGTGCCCGAGGTGTAGACGACGGCGGCCAGGTCCTCGGCAGAGGGAGGCGGGGGCAGGGGGACTGCGCCGCCCTCAGCCAGCCATTGGGCCAGCGGTTGCACGGGGATCTGCCGCAGGGCCTCCAGGACGGCGGCATCGCCTTCGGTTTCAGGCTCTGCGGCCCGGGAAGCCGGCTTGGCCGATGCCACGACCACCTTGCGCAGCGCGGGCAGGGCCTGGCCCGTGGCGCAGATCTTGTCCCAGGTGGATTGCTGTGCCACGAACAGCATGGACACCTGGGCATTGGCCAGGATGTAGGCAATGCTGCCTGCGTTGTCTATGGAATGCAGGGGCACCGGCACATGGCCGCAGCGCAGGCTGGCCAGGTCGATGGACATGGCATCCAGCCCGTTGGGCAAAAGAATGGCAATGCGCGAGCCCGGTGCCAGCTCCTGCACGGCCAGGGCCTGCGCCCACCGGGCCACGCGCTCGCCGGTCTGCGCCCAGTTCAGGGACTTCCAGCTGCGCGCATCCTCGTCATAGGCCCGATAGGCCTCGCCTGCGGGCGTCTGCTGCACGCGCAGGGCCAGCATTTCCACCAGGGTGGCGGCCGTGGCCATGCTGGCATCGGCAGGCAGGCTCATGGCCAGGGAAGGGGCGCGGGCGGGATCTTGGATGCTCATGCGAAGAGGTGCGGACCGAAGTGGATGGTGCCGCTGATGATAGCTGCCGGTTACCGCAGGCCCCGGCGTCAGCTTCGGACATGTGCGGAGTTGGCGGCGAGGTTTATGCTGCACTGCAGCGTTCTCGGGCGATGCGCCTGAAGCGAACCAGGAGCCGCATGCCCGCCTACGTCGCCACTGTTGCCCAGCCAGCCAGGGTTCAGATGAACCCGAGTTCAGGACGCTGCAGCCAGACCGTTCCTGAAGTGCTGACGCATGGCCTGCGCGGCGGCCGCGCCATCGCGGCGCAGCAGGGCCTGCATGACGGTCTCGTGCTCGGCCAGCGAGTCCTCGATGCGGCCCTGCTTGAACAGCGACTTGTGGCGGTTGAGCTTCATGACCTTGCGCAGGTCGGCCACCAGCTGGTTGCGCCAGCGGTTGTCGGCGATCTGCAGCAGCTGCATGTGAAAGCTCTCGTTGAGCTCGAAGAAGCGGTCTGCATCGCGCATCTGCGCCTTGAGTTCCTCATGGGTCTGCTGCAGGGCGGCAAGTTCCTCATCGCTGCCCGATTCGGCCACGACCTGCACGGCATCGGATTCCAGCAGGCTCAGCAGGTGATAGACATCGGCAATGTCCTTGGACGACACCTCGGTCACATAGGCGCCACGGCGCACCTTCATGGTCACCAGGCCCTCGGCGGCCAGCACCTTCAGGGCCTCGCGCAGCGGGGTACGGCTGATGCCGTATTCCTCGGCAATCTTCAGTTCGTCGATCCAGTCACCAGGCGCCAGTTCGTGCGCGAAGATGCGCAGGCGCAGCTTCTCTGCCACCTGTTCGTAGAGCGCGCGGGGAGTGAGGGTGTTTGTCGACATTTGGCCCGGATTGTATCGGCAAAGATATTTTGAATGAATAATTATGAATGATGTAAACTGCGGCAGCTCTGGGGCATGCCCTCAAGGGCACCTGTCATTCACGAGCCTGAGAACATGAGACAAGACCATCCGACAGCGCAGAACGGCCAGGAATTCGCAACTGCCGACCTGCAGAAATGGGCCCAGGCGGCCGCCAAGGCCGCTCCAGGGGGCGACATCCAGGCCCTGCACTGGACCACGCCCGACGGCATCGACGTCAAGCCGCTGTACACGGCGGCCGACACGGCGGATCTGCCCCATACGGATAGCCTGCCAGGCTTCGAGCCCTACATCCGCGGCCCCCAGGCCACCATGTACGCGGGCCGGCCCTGGACCATTCGCCAGTACGCGGGCTTTTCCACGGCCGAGGAATCCAATGCCTTCTACCGCAAGGCGCTGGCTGCCGGCGGGCAGGGCGTGTCGGTGGCTTTCGACCTGGCCACGCACCGGGGCTACGACAGCGACCATCCGCGTGTGACGGGCGACGTGGGCAAGGCCGGCGTGGCCATCGATTCGGTCGAGGACATGAAGGTGCTGTTCGACCAGATCCCGCTGGACAAGATCAGCGTGTCCATGACCATGAACGGCGCCGTGCTGCCCGTGCTGGCCGGCTACGTGGTGGCGGCCGAGGAGCAGGGCGTGGCCCAGGACCAGCTGTCGGGGACCATACAGAACGACATCCTCAAGGAGTTCATGGTCCGCAACACCTATATCTACCCGCCCCAGCCGTCGATGCGCATCATCGGCGACATCATCGAGTACACGAGCAAGAACATGCCCAAGTTCAACTCGATCTCGATCTCGGGCTATCACATGCAGGAGGCGGGCGCCAACCAGGCGCTGGAACTGGCCTTCACGCTGGCCGACGGCAAGGAGTACGTCAAGACCGCCACGGCCAAGGGCATGGATGTGGACGATTTCGCGGGCCGGCTGTCCTTCTTCTGGGCCATCGGCATGAATTTCTACCTGGAAATCGCCAAGATGCGCGCGGCCCGCCTGCTGTGGTGCCGCATCATGAAGGGCTTCGGCGCCAAGAAGGCCAAGAGCCTGATGCTGCGCACGCACTGCCAGACCTCCGGCTGGTCGCTGACCGAGCAGGACCCCTACAACAACGTGGTTCGCACCACCATCGAGGCCATGGCCGCCGTCTTCGGCGGCACGCAGAGCCTGCACACCAACAGCTTTGACGAAGCCATCGCGCTGCCCACCGAGTTCTCGGCCCGCATTGCGCGCAACACGCAGCTGATCATCCAGGAAGAGACCCACATCACCAATGTGATCGACCCCTGGGCCGGCAGCTACATGATGGAAAAGCTGACCCAGGACATGGCCGACGCCGCCTGGAAGATCATCGAGGAGGTCGAGGCCATGGGCGGCATGACGGCCGCCGTGGATTCGGGCTGGGCCAAGCTCAAGATCGAGGCGGCCGCCGCCGAGAAGCAGGCGCGCATCGACTCGGGCAAGGACGTCATCGTCGGCGTCAACAAGTACAAGCTGGCCAAGGAAGACGCCATCGACATCCTCGAGGTGGACAACGTCAAGGTGCGCGACAGCCAGATCGCGCGCCTGAACCAGATCAAGGCCAGCCGCGATGCCGCCAAGGTCGAGGCCGCCCTTCAGGCCCTGACCCAGGCCGCCGAAAGCGGCGAGGGCAACCTGCTGGACCTGTCCATCCAGGCCGTGCGCCTGCGCGCCACGGTGGGCGAGGTCTCGGATGCACTGGAGAAGGTTTTCGGGCGCCACCGCGCCGATACGCAAAAGGTGACCGGCGTGTATGCAGCAGCCTACGACTCGGCCGAGGGCTGGGAAAAGCTCAAGGGCGAAATCGACGCATCGTCCGAGCAATTGGGCCGCCGCCCGCGCGTGATGATCGCCAAGCTGGGCCAGGACGGCCATGACCGCGGCGCCAAGGTGGTGGCCACGGCATTTGCCGACCTGGGCTTCGACGTGGACATGGGCCCGCTGTTCCAGACGCCCGAGGAATGCGCGCGCCAGGCCATCGAGAACGACGTGCACGCCGTGGGCGTATCCACGCTGGCGGCAGGCCACAAGACCCTGGTGCCGGCCATCATCGAGGAACTGCGCCGCCAGGGCGCGGACGACATCATCGTCTTCGTGGGCGGCGTGATTCCCGCGCAGGACTACGACTTCCTCTACAACGCCGGCGTCAAGGGCGTCTATGGCCCGGGCACACCCATCCCGGCCAGCGCCAAGGACGTGCTCGAGCAGATCCGCCAGGCCAACAGCCTCTGAGCCCGTCGCAGTGACTCCCGAGCAAATGCAAGACGGCATCCTGAACGGCAACCCTGCCGTTCAGCGCCGGGCGATGGCCAAGGCCATCACCCTTTTGGAATCCACGCGCACGGATCACCGCGCTGCGGCCGATGGGCTGCTCACGGCCCTGCTGCCGCATACGGGCGGATCTTTCCGCCTGGGCATCAGCGGCGTGCCGGGCGTGGGCAAGAGCACCTTCATCGAGACGCTGGGCCTGTTCCTGATTGGGCGCGGCCTTCGCGTGGCGGTGCTGGCCATCGACCCATCGTCCACCGTGTCGGGCGGCTCCATCCTGGGCGACAAGACGCGCATGGAGCAGTTGTCCGTTCATCCGGATGCCTACATCCGCCCCAGCCCCAGCAGCGGCACACTGGGCGGCGTGGCCGAGAAAACCCGCGAGGCCATGCTGGTCTGCGAGGCGGCTGGCTACGATGTGGTCATCGTCGAGACCGTGGGCGTGGGCCAGAGCGAGATCGCCGTGCAGGGCATGTGCGACATGTTCTGCCTGCTGCAACTGCCCAATGCGGGCGACGACCTGCAGGCCATCAAGAAGGGCGTGATGGAGCTGGCCGACCTGGTGGTCATCAACAAGGCCGACATCGACCCGCATGCCGCCACGCGCGCCCAGGCCCAGATCACCTCCAGCCTGCGCCTGCTGGGCATGCACGGCAACCCCGAGCATGCCCACCACGACGAGCGCCTTTGGCAGCCCCAGGTCATCACCATCAGCGCGCTCAAGAAGGAGGGCGTTGAAGGTTTCTGGGGTGCGGTGGAGGAATTCCGCCGCCTGCAGCAGGCCAACGGGCGCCTGGCGCTGCGCCGCGAACGCCAGGCGCTGTCCTGGATGTGGGAGCGTATCGACTCCGGCCTCAAGCAGGCCTTCCGGCAGCATCCGCAGGTGCGGGCGCTGCTGCCCCAGCTGCAGGCCGACGTGGCAGCAGGGCGCATCGCGGCCAGCACGGCCGCCAGAAATCTGCTGCAGGCGCAGGCCGGCCCCGTGGCGGCGCCGCAGTGACGGCCGACAAGACAAGACCAGACAAACCTTACCGTTAGACGTTAGAGGAATCGCAGCATGCAAGACATCCTGGATCAACTGGAGACAAAGCGCGAACAGGCCCGCCTGGGTGGCGGCCAAAAGCGCATAGATGCACAGCACAAGAAGGGCAAGCTCACGGCGCGCGAGCGCATCGAGCTGCTGCTGGACGACGGCACCTTCGAGGAATGGGACATGTTCGTCGAGCACCGCTGCACCGACTTCGGCATGGAAGACAGCAAGATCCCCGGCGACGGCGTGGTCACCGGCTACGGCATGATCAACGGCCGCCTGGTCTTCGTCTTCAGCCAGGACTTCACCGTCTTCGGCGGTGCGCTGTCCGAGACCCATGCCGAGAAGATCTGCAAGGTCATGGACCAGGCCATGAAGGTCGGCGCCCCCGTGATCGGCCTCAACGACTCGGGCGGCGCCCGCATACAGGAAGGCGTGGCCTCGCTGGGCGGCTATGCCGACGTGTTCCAGAAGAACGTGCTGGCCAGCGGCGTGGTGCCGCAGATCTCCATGATCATGGGCCCCTGCGCGGGCGGCGCCGTGTACTCGCCGGCCATGACCGACTTCATCTTCATGGTCAAGGACAGCAGCTACATGTTCGTCACCGGCCCCGAAGTGGTGAAGACCGTGACGCACGAGGAGGTCACGGCCGAGGAGCTGGGCGGCGCCATCACCCACACCACGCGCAGCGGCGTGGCCGACATGGCCTTCGACAACGACGTGGAGGCGCTGATGATGCTGCGCCGCCTCTACAACTACCTGCCGCTGAACAACCGCGAGAAGGCGCCCGTGCGCTACACCTCGGACCCCGTGGACCGCGCCGACAAGTCGCTGGACACCCTGGTGCCCGACAACGCCAACAAGCCCTACGACATGAAGGAGCTGATCCTCAAGACCGTGGACGACGGCGACTTCTTCGAGTTGCAGCCCGACTACGCCAAGAACATCCTCACGGGCTTTGCGCGCATGGACGGGCAGACCGTGGGCATCGTCGCCAACCAGCCCCTGGTGCTGGCCGGCTGCCTGGACATCAAGAGCTCCATCAAGGCCGCGCGCTTCGTGCGTTTCTGCGATGCCTTCAACATCCCCGTGGTCACCTTCGTGGACGTGCCCGGCTTCATGCCCGGCACCAGCCAGGAGTACGGCGGCATCATCAAGCACGGCGCCAAGCTGCTGTACGCCTATGCCGAGGCCACGGTGCCCAAGATCACCGTCATCACGCGCAAGGCCTACGGCGGCGCCTATGACGTGATGGCCTCCAAGCACCTGCGCGGCGACGTCAACCTGGCCTGGCCCCATGCCGAGATCGCCGTGATGGGTGCCAAGGGCGCCGTGGAGATCATCTTCCGCGAGGACAAGAACGACCCCGCCAAGCTGGCAGCGCGTGAGGCCGAGTACAAGGCCCGCTTCGCCAACCCCTTCGTGGCAGGAGCGCGCGGCTTCATCGACGATGTGATCCAGCCGCATGAGACGCGCAAGCGCATCTGCCGCTCGCTGCAGATGCTCAAGAACAAGCAGCTGGAAAATCCGTGGCGCAAGCATGGAAACATCCCCTTGTGAAGCACCCCCTGAGCGGCTCCGCCGCTTCCCCCTCTCTAACTCGCTTCGCGAGGGAGGGGGACGACACCCTCGGTGCGGGGCGGCCCTTCCTGGTGTCCCTCGCTTTGGTCGCGCCGGTTACTGACAGTGCTGGCGAAGCGCAAAACAGGGACAGCGAAGCTGACGACAGCTCCGGTTCCCATGATTTAGTTCCAAGAATGGGCTAAGAAGATGTTCAAGAAGATCCTGATTGCCAACCGCGGCGAGATTGCCTGCCGCGTCATCGCCACCGCCCGCAAGATGGGCATACAGACCGTGGCGGTGTACTCCGATGCGGACCGCGAGGCACGCCACGTCAAGCTGGCCGACGAGGCCGTGCACATCGGTGCCGCTCCCAGCCGCGAGTCCTACCTGCAGGCCGACCGCATCATTGCCGCCTGCAAGCAGACCGGCGCGCAGGCCGTGCACCCGGGCTATGGCTTCCTGTCCGAGAACGAGGCCTTCGCCCGGCGCGTGGAGGAAGAGGGCATCGCCTTCATCGGCCCCAAGCACGCGGCCATCGCGGCCATGGGCGACAAGATCGCCTCCAAGAAGCTGGCCGACAAGGCGGGCGTGAGCACCATCCCCGGCTACAACGATCCCATCGCCGGCCCCGAGGCCGCCGTGGAAATCGCCAAGGGCATCGGCTACCCCGTGATGATCAAGGCCAGCGCCGGCGGCGGCGGCAAGGGCCTGCGCGTGGCCTACAACGACAAGGAAGCCTTCGAGGGCTTTGCCAGCTGCCAGAACGAGGCACGCAACAGCTTTGGCGACGACCGCATCTTCATCGAGAAGTTCGTGCAGGAGCCGCGCCACATCGAGATCCAGGTGCTGGGCGACGGCCACGGCAACGTGATCTACCTGAACGAGCGCGAATGCTCCATCCAGCGCCGGCACCAGAAGGTGATCGAAGAGGCGCCGTCCCCCTTCATCAGCGACGCCACGCGCCGCGCCATGGGAGAGCAGGCCGTGGCCCTGGCCAAGGCCGTGGGCTACCAGAGCGCGGGCACGGTGGAGTTCGTGGTGGGCAAGGACCAGGATTTCTACTTCCTGGAAATGAACACCCGCCTGCAGGTGGAGCATCCGGTGACCGAGTGCATCACCGGCCTGGATCTGGTCGAGCAGATGATCCGCGTGGCCGCTGGCGAGAAGCTGGCCATCGCGCAGGAAGACGTCAAGCGCGATGGCTGGGCCATCGAGTGCCGCATCAACGCCGAGGACCCGTTCCGCAACTTCCTGCCGTCCACCGGCCGCCTGGTGCGCTTTTCGCCGCCCGAGCAGACCATGTGGCAGGCCGACACCGGCCACCTGCATGGCGTGCGCGTGGATACGGGCGTGTATGAAGGCGGCGAAATCCCGATGTTCTACGACTCGATGATCGCCAAGCTCATCGTGCACGGCAGCGACCGCAACGACGCCATCGCCAAGATGCGCGAGGCGCTCAACGCCTTCGTGATCCGGGGCATCAGCTCCAACATCCCGTTCCAGGCCGCGCTGCTGGCCCATCCCAAGTTCAAGAGCGGCGAGTTCAACACCGGATTCATCGCCGAGCACTACGCCCACGGCTTCCACGCCGAGGATGTGCCGCACGGCGACCCCGACTTCCTGGTCGCCCTGGCAGGCCACATGAACCGCCGCTACCGCGCGCGCGCCGCCACCATCAGCGGCCAGATGCGCGGCCATGAGCTCAAGGTCTCGGCCGACTACTGCGTGGTCGTGCTGGGGGCCGATGGCAAGCACCAGTACCGCGAGGTGCAGGTTTCCGACTTCGACGCGGAAAGCCGCGCCAGCACCGTCACCGTGGACGGCAAGCCCTACACCTTCCGCAGCGAGACGCCGATGCGCGCCATGTGCGTGCAGGGCAGCTGCAACGGCAAGCCTTTCACGGCGCAGGTCGAGCGCGGCACGGCCAGGAACCCGCTGGCCCTGCGCGTCATCCACAACGGCACGCAGATCGACGCCCTGGTGCTGTCGCCGCGCGGCGGCGAACTGCACCGGCTCATGCCCTACAAGGCACCGCCGGACCTGTCCAGGTTCCTGCTGTCGCCCATGCCGGGCCTGCTGGTGGACGTGGCCGTGCAGCCGGGCCAGAAGGTGCAGGCCGGCGAAAAGCTGGCCGTGATCGAAGCCATGAAGATGGAAAACATCCTGTTCGCGTCGCAGGACGGTGTGGTCAGCAAGATCAGCGCCGGCAAGGGCGACTCGCTGGCCGTGGACGATGTGATCCTGGAATTCGAGTGATATCCGCGTGATTCCTGCGCAGCAGGCGTCGACCAGAGAAAAGGCCGGGCAGCAGACCCGGCCTTTTCATTTCCACTGTCGCTTCAACTGCTTTGCCGCACCACCAGCTCATATCCCAGATCCAGGCTGTGCAATGGCAAGGCCTCGCCGCGCATCAATTGCAGCAGCATGCGCGCGCCTTCGGTTCCGATATGGCCGCGCGGCGTGCGGATGGTGGTCAGTGGCGGCACCATCTGGTCGCTGCCGGGCAGGTCGTTGAAGCCGGCGATGGCGATCTGCTGCGGCACGCGGATGCCGCGGCGCAGGGCTTCGAGCAGGGCGCCCTGGGCGATGTCATCGTTGCAGAAGAAGAGGGCATCGACGGATGGAGCCAGCCGCAGGGCGGCGTCCAGCAGCTCGGCGCCCAGCGCCATCGAAGTGGGGCGGGGCCACAGCAGTTCCAGGGCCGGGTCGTGCAGGCCCGCGTCCTGCAGGGCCTGGCGGTAGCCAGAGGCGCGCTGCATCACGCGGGCATCGAGCTGGCCTGCGCAAAAGGCAATGCGCTTGTGCCCGCGCTCCATCAGATGCCGCGTGATGGCGGCTCCGGCTTCGGCCTGCGAAAACCCCACGCTGGGCGTGCCCGGCTCGCCGCCCAGCTCCATCAGGTGCACGCAGGGCACCTTGCTGGCCTGCACGAGTTCGCGCGCAGCGGGACTGCGGTCAAAGCCGGTGAGCAGCAGGCCGGCAGGGCGCATGGGCAGGTAAGTGCGCAGCAGTTGCTCCTCTTCGGCCCGGTCATAGTGGGTCACGCCGATCAGCGCGTGGTAGCCGGCGGCGAACAGCACCTTGTGCACAGACTCGATCAGGTCCACGAACAAGGTGTTGGACAGCATGGGCACCAGCACCAGCACCTGGGCGCTTTTCTGGGAGGCCAAAGCGCGCGCGGCAGGGTCGGGCACGTAGCCCATGCGCGCGGCGGCGGCGCGGATTTTCTCGACCAGGGCCGGGTCCACGCGCCGCTCGCCGCGCAGGGCCCGTGAGACCGTCATGGGGCTGACGCCGGCCGCCTGTGCCACATCGCTGAGCGTGATGCGTCCGCTGGCCCGCGAGGAGCGGGCGCGGCCCGTGGCGGGCAGGGCCGGATCGGAAGGATCGGCGCAGGACGATTCTGGAGATGCAGGCGGAATCTGGCGGGCCAAGGGAATGTCCTAGGTCGGTGGCGAGAGGGTTGGAGATTATGATAGCGCTATCCCAATCATTCGAAGGCCCGCAGTCCTGCGTGTAAACCCGGACGAAGGCCTCTGAAGCACACCGAAATCCAAGGCAGACCCTGGTCTGCCAATTTTTGCAAGAACATGGATAGCGCTATCCCAACAACAACCGACGCCACCGCCGCAGGCAGCCGCCCACGGGCGCTGGTCGTCATGGGCGTTTCCGGCTGCGGCAAGTCGAGCGTGGGGCAGGCCCTGGCTGATGCCCTGGGCTGGACCCTGCACGAGGGCGATGCCCACCATGCCGAGGAAAGCATCCGCAAGATGCAGGCTGGCATCCCCCTGACCGACGACGACCGCAGCGGCTGGCTGGACCGGCTGGCACGGCTGCTGGCCCAGGCCATGCCGGGGCAGGGCGTGGTGCTGACCTGCTCGGCCCTCAAGCGCAAGTACCGCGACCGCCTGCGTGCCGCCGGCCCGGCCGGCGCCGTGGGCTTCGTTTTTCTGGACCTGGACTACGGCACGGCGCTGCAGCGCGTGCAGGAGCGCGCCGGCCACTTCTTCTCGCCCGAGCTGGTGGCCAACCAGTTCGCCACGCTGGAAAGCCCGGCAGGCGAGCGCGCCGTGCTGTCCGTGGACGCCACGCTGCCGCTGGCCGACATCGTGCACCGCGCACAGGACTGGCTCGTCCATCCGGCGCCGCAGGCCGCCCCTCTCTCCCAGAACCCATAACGCCAGGAGACAAAAACCATGCAATCCGATTCCCCCGCAGTCCGGCCCAAGCCGCGCCTGCAGCACTTTGCCGAGGTGCTGATGGTGCTGGCCCTGGCCGGCATGGTCATTGCCGTGTTCGTCAACGTGGTGCTGCGCTATGTGTTTCACACCAGCATCGTTTCCTATGAGGAAATCTCGCGCCTGCTCTTCGTCTGGCTGGTGGCCATTGGGGCCATCGTGGCCGCTTTCGAGGGCAGCCACCTGGGCTTCGACCTTGTGACATCCCGCGTGGGCCCTGGCGCGCGCAAGGTGTTGTTCTGGGTGTCGCAGGCGCTGGTTCTGGTCTGCATGGGCCTGCTGCTGTGGGGCTCATGGGCCCAGGTGCAGGCCGGGCTGAACAGCTACAGCACGGTGCTGGGCTACCCGCTGGCCCTGGGCGCTGCGGCCACCCTGGTGCTGGCCGTGGGCCTGCTGTTGGTGTCGCTGCGCGACCTGCGCCGCGGCGCGCCGGCAGAAAACCATGGCGAGACTTCGGTCGAGTAAGGAGCAGGCACCATGGTTGTGACCCTGATCTTTCTGGCCGTGCTGATCGGCGGCATGGTGATCGGCATGCCCATTGCCCAGGCGCTGGTGTTGACCGGCGTGGCGCTGATGTGGCATCTGGACTTCTTCGACTCGCAGCTGCTTGCGCAGAACCTGCAGGCCGGCTTCGACAACTTCCCGCTGCTGGCCGTGCCCTTCTTCATCCTGGCGGGTGAGCTGATGAACGCGGGTGGCCTGTCGCGCCGCATCATCGACCTGGCGCGCGCCTATGTGGGCCATATCCGTGGCGGCCTGGGCTACGTGGCCATTGGCGCCGCCGTGCTGCTGGCCTCGATGAGCGGCTCGGCCATTGCCGATACCGCCGCCCTGGCCACCATCTTGCTGCCCATGATGCGCGAGCAAAAGTACCCCGACAGCTACAGCGCGGGCCTGCTGGCCTCGGGCGGCATCATTGCGCCCATCATTCCGCCGTCCATGCCCTTCGTGATCTACGGCGTGACGACCAACACCTCGATCAGCAAGCTGTTCCTGTCGGGCGTGGTGCCGGGCCTGATCATGGGCGTCTTCCTGATCTTTGCCTGGTGGTCCATCGCCCGCAAGTTCGACCTGTCGCGCGGCGAACGCATGGCCTGGGGCCCGCGTCTGAAGGCACTGGCCAAGAGCTTCTGGGCGATGATGATGCCGGTCATCATCCTGGGCGGCCTCAAGGGCGGCGTGTTCACACCCACCGAGGCGGCCGTGGTCGCAGCCGTCTACGCGCTGTTCGTGTCCATGGTGATCTACCGCGAGATGACATGGAGCCGTCTGTACGCCGTGTTCCTGGCCGCCGCCAAGACCACGGCCGTGGTCATGCTGCTGTGTGGCGCCGCCACGGTGACGGCCTACATGATCACCCTGGCCGACCTGCCCAACATGCTGGCCGACAGCTTCTCCGGCCTGCTGGGCAACCCCATGCTGTTCATGGCCACGATGATGCTGTTCCTGCTGGTGGTGGGCACGGCCATGGACCTGACGCCGACCATCCTGATCTTCGGCCCCGTGTGCGCGCCGCTGGCCGTCAAGGCGGGCATCGACCCCATCTACTTCGGCTTCATGTTCATCTACGTGGGCTGCATCGGCCTGATCACGCCGCCCGTGGGAACGGTGCAGAACGTGATTGCCGGCGTGGGCCGGCTGCGCATGGAGACCGTGATCAAGGGCACGAACCCGTTCCTGATGGTCTATGTGCTGCTTGCCGTGCTTTTCGTGATTTTTCCGCAAATCATCCTGGCCCCTCTGCGCTGGATGCACTGACCCCCCACTACAACCCAAGGAGATGAACATGCGTATTCCCTTTGCACTCGCCGGCCTGATGGCCGCCATCACCACGCTGGCCGCCACGGGCCAGGCCATGGCCCAGGACTTCAAGCCGCGCATCGTGCGCTTCGGCTACGGCCTGGTCGATGACTCCAACCAGGGCCGCGCGGCGCGCTTCTTTGCCAAGGAGGTCGAAAAGGCCACGGGCGGCAAGATGAAGGTGCGCGCCATCGGCAATGCCTCGCTGGGATCGGACACGCAGATGCAGCAGGCGCTGATCGGCGGTGCCCAGGAGATGATGGTCGGCTCCACCGCCACCCTGGTCGGCCTGTCGCCCGAGATGGCGGTCTGGGACACGCCGTTCCTGTTCAGCAGCACCAAGGAGGCCGACGCCGTGCTCGACGGCCCCGTGGGCGAGAAGGTCAAGGCCACGCTGGAGCCCAAGGGCATGGTGGGCCTGGTCTACTGGGAGAACGGTTTCCGCAACCTCACCAACAACAAGCGCCCCATCGCCAAGCTGGAAGACCTGGCTGACGTGAAGCTGCGCGTGATGCAGAACAACGTCTTCCTCGACAGCTTCAAGGCCCTGGGCGCCAACGCCGTGCCGCTGCCGTTCTCCGAACTGTTCACCGCGCTGGAAACCCGCGCCGTCGATGGCCAGGAAAACCCGTTCAACACCGTGCTGTCCAGCAAGTTCTACGAGGTGCAGAAGTACCTGACCATCTCCAACCACGTCTACAGCCCCTGGATCGTCACCGTCAGCAAGAAGTGGTGGGACACGCTGACACCGGCCGAGAAGAAGGTGCTGCAGGACGCCGCCGTCAAGAGCCGCGAGTTCGAGCGCAAGGACACGCGCGAGGAAGCGGCCAAGGCCCTGGCCGATATCAAGACCAAGGGCATGCAGGTCAACGAGCTGCCCGCCGCCGAGGTGGGACGCATGCGCGACAAGCTCGCCACGGTCAATGCCGGCATTGCCAAGACCGTGGGCCAGGGTACCTGGGATGAGGTACAGGCCGCCGTCAAGCAGGCGCGCGCAGTGAAGTAAGCTTCGATTCAGGGCCGGACGCACCTGGGAGGGATGCCCCGGCCGACATCCACCAAAAAGACAACGCGACACAGAGAAAACGCGCATCAGCGCATCCGCAGGACACCCCATGAGCACCATCCACCCCATCGTCGACCAGGTCACGCGCCGCATCCGCGAGCGCAGTGCCGAATCACGTGCCGCCTACCTGGAACAGGTGGACGCCATGGCCGCGCGCCCGCCCGGCGCGCAGTCCATGGGCTGTGCCAACGTGGCGCATGCCTTTGCGGGCATTCCAGGCGGCGACAGGATACGCATCGTGGAGGAGAAGGCGCCCAACGTCGCCATCGTCACCGCATACAACGACGTGCTGTCGGCCCACGCACCGCTGGCCCGCTATCCCGACATCCTCAAGGACGAGGCGCGCAGGCTGGGCGCCACGGCGCAGGTCGCCGGCGGCGTACCCGCCATGTGCGACGGCGTGACCCAGGGCGCGCCCGGCATGGAGCTGAGCCTGTTCAGCCGCGATGCCATTGCCATGGGCACGGCCATCGCGCTCTCGCACGACGTATTCGACGCTGCGCTGATGCTGGGCATCTGCGACAAGATCGTGCCGGGCCTCTTGATCGGCGCCCTGCATTTCGGGCACCTGCCCACGGTCTTCGTGCCGGCCGGACCCATGACCTCGGGCCTGTCCAACGGCGACAAGGCCAAGGTGCGCGAACAGGCCGCGCAGGGCCTGGTGGGCCGCAAGGAGCTGCTGGCCGCCGAATCGGCTGCCTACCATGGCGAAGGCACCTGCACCTTCTACGGCACGGCCAACAGCAACCAGATGCTGCTGGAGGCCATGGGCCTGCACGTACCGGGCACGGCCTTCATCAACCCGGCCGACGGCGAGCGCGAACTGCTCACGCGCGAGGCCATGCGCAGCGTGCTGGCCATCACCAGGAACAAGCGCTTCGCCCCCATCGGCCGCGTGGTGGACGAGCGCTGCATCGTCAACGCCATGGTGGCCCTGCTGGCCACGGGCGGCTCCACCAACCACCTGATCCACTGGGTGGCGGTGGCGCGCGCTGCGGGCATCACCATCGACTGGAACGATTTTTCCGAGCTCTCGGGCGTGGTGCCGCTGCTGGCCCGCGTCTATCCCAATGGCTGCGCCGACGTGAACCAGTTCCAGGCCGCAGGCGGTCCGGGCTATGTGATCGGCCAGTTGCTCAAGGCCGGCCTCATGCATGGCGATGTGCTCACCGTGCGGCCCGATGGCCTGCAGGAGTTCGCGCGCATTCCGGCCGTGGACAACGGCCAGTTGGCCTGGCACGCGGCCGAAGTCTCCGGCGACCTGTCCGTGCTGCGCCCGGCCGATGCGCCCTTCAGCGCCACGGGCGGGCTCAAGCTGCTGTCCGGCAACCTGGGGCGCAGCGTGATCAAGGTCAGCGCCGTGCCCGAGGACCGCCATGTGGTCGAGGCGCCCGCACGCGTCTTCGACTCTCAGGAAGCGCTGCAGCAGGCCTTCAAGGCCGGCGAACTGGACCGCGATGTCATCTGCGTAGTGCGCTGGCAGGGGCCGCGCGCCAATGGCATGCCCGAGCTGCACAAGCTCACTCCGCCCCTGGCCGTGCTGCAGGGCAAGGGCTACAAGGTGGCCCTGGTCACGGACGGCCGCATGAGCGGCGCCTCGGGCAAGGTGCCTGCGGCCATCCACGTCTCGCCCGAGGCCTGCGTGGGCGGGCCGCTGGCGCGCCTGCGCGATGGCGACCTGGTGCGCCTGGACGCCGTGGCCGGCACCCTGGCCGTGCTGGTCGATGAATCCGAATGGCAGCAACGCCTGGTGGCCACCATGCCCCGGGCGCTGCGCCAAGCCAATGGCCGGGGTTTCGGCCGCGAACTGTTTGCCGTATTCCGGCGCCACGCGCTCAGCGCAGAAGAGGGAGCTTGCACATGGATCAACGACTGACGGCCTTGGAGCTCATGCAGGACGCGCCGGTCATCCCGGTCATCGTTCTCAACGACCTCGCGCATGCCGTTCCCATGGCCCAGGCCCTGGTCGCGGGCGGCATCCGCGTGCTGGAGGTCACGCTGCGCACGCCCCAGGGCCTGGCCAGCATCGAGGCCATTGCGCGCGCCGTGCCCGAGGCCATCGTAGGCGCCGGCACCGTGCGCAGCGCAGCCGATGCGCGCGCCTGTGCCCATGCCGGCGCGCGCTTTGCCGTGAGTCCCGGCTACACCAGCGCACTGGGCCAGGCCTGCAAGGACCTGCAGTTGCCGCTGCTGCCCGGCGTGGCCACCAGCGGCGAGATCATGGCGGCCCAGGACGACGGCTTCAACGAGCTGAAATTCTTCCCCGCCGTGCAGGCGGGCGGCACGGCCATGCTCAAGGCTTGGCAGGGTCCGTTCGGCGATGTGCGCTTTTGCCCCACGGGCGGCGTGTCGCCAGCCAATGCCCAGGAGTTCCTGGCCCTGAAGAATGTGGTCTGCGTGGGCGGCTCCTGGCTGGTGCCCACGGATGCGCTGGAGCAGGGCGACTGGAGCCGCATCACGGCGCTGGCCCGCCAGGCCAAGGCTCTGCGCAAAGCCTGACGAAAGGGCCGGTGGGACGCAGCGGGGCGCTGCGGCACAATCGTCGCCCTCCAGCCAGACGAGAAGCCAGACGAGAAGGCCGCCGCCATGATGAAGATCGACTCCACCACCGTGCAGCTCGTGCTGGCCATTGCCGAGGAGGGCAGCATCTCGCGCGCTGCCGACCGGCTGCAGCTGGCGGTGGCGGCGGCCTCGCGGCGGCTCAGTGATCTGGAGGCCCAGCTCGGCACGCGCCTGTTCAAGCGACAGCCCCATGGCGTGCAGGCCACCGAGCCCGGCCTCAAGCTGCTGGCCCATATCCGGCAGATCGGCAACCTGGTCGATCGCCTGGAGGGCGATGCCCAGGCCCTGGGCCGCGGCCGTGACGGCCGCATCATCATCGGCGCGCCCAAGTCGGCCATCCTGCAGTTCCTGGCCGCCGACATCGCGGCCACCCAGCGCCGCTATCCCCACATCACGCTGCAGGTGATGGAAGAAAACAGCCGCATCGTCCAGCAACTGCTGCGCGACAAGGTCATCGACATCGGCATCTTCGAGAAAACCAGCGGATTCGTGGACCTGCCGCGCGCCGACTACCGGCGCGACAGCCTGGTGCTGGTCTACAGCCGCAGGCATTTCAGCTTCGGCGACCAGCCCGTGGAGCTGGACCGGCTGCTGGAGTGCCGCATCGTCAGCCTGGGCCGGGGCTCGGCCATCCTGAATGCCCTGCGCCGTGCCCATCACAGCCGGGGCAGGGTGTTCCGCAATGATTTCACGGTCAGTGGCTTCGACACCATGCTGGCCCTGGTGCGCGAAGGCCTGGGCGTGGGCCTGATGCCGCCAGGCGTGCTGCGCAGCTTCCACCCCGGGCAGGAGCTGGGCTGGGCCGCGCTGGAAGGCGACTGGCACGAGCGCAGCTATGTGCTGTCCTTCATCGAAGGGCAGGCACAGCAACAGGCGTTGCACAACGTGGTGGCGGCGCTGCTGCATCCCGCCTCCGAGGCGAACTGAGAGCGTCACGGTTTCGCATATGGCGAAACCAGGCATGCGTTCCACAGGCTTGCGGCGAATCCGGCGCGCGGCGACAGTGGCTGCACTACAACGATGTGCAGGAGACAGACATGAGACGCCGCGACTTCATCGCGGCCGGCGCCGCCGCGCTGGCCGCTCCCTGGGCAGGGGCCTCGCCCCCGGGCTCCGACCTGCCCAAGGGCCCCGTCAAGATCCTGGTGGGCTGGGCGCCCGGTGGCGGCACCGATGTGTTCGCGCGCATCGTGGGCCAGAAATTGTCCGAGGTCTGGGGCCGGCCCGTGGTCGTGGAGAACAAGCCCGGTGCCACCGGCTCGCTGGCGGCCGAGTACTTCGCCAGGACGCGCTTCACCGAAGGCATCAACCTGCTGATGGCCCATGTGAACACCCATGCCATCTCGCCGCAGATCTTCAGGTCCATCACCTATGACCCGCTCAAGGACTACGCGCCCATCGCCCTCATCGGCGCCACGCCCCACATCCTGGTGACCAGCAGCAGGAACAGCCATGGCTCGGTGCAGGAGGTGGTGGAGCTGTGCCGCAAAAGCCCCGGCAAGATCAGCTTCGGCTCGTCGGGCACGGGCTCGGTACAGCACCTGGCGGCCGAAATGTTCAACATGGCGGCCGGCGTCAAGAGCATCCACGTGCCCTACAAGGGCTCCGGCCCCATGCAGACCGACCTCATCGGCGGCCAGATCGACTTCAGCTTCGACACCATGACGGCCGCCACCGCCCAGGTGCGCGCCGGAAAAATGCACGGCATCGCCCAGACCCGCGTGAACCGTGCCAAGGGATTCCCGGCCATGCCCACCATGGACGAGCAGGGCTTCAAGGGCTTCGATGCATCGAGCTGGTACGGCGTGGTGGGTCCGCGCGACATGTCCCGCGACCTGGCACTGCGCATCAATGCCGACATCAACCGCGTACTGGCCATGCCCGACGTGGTCAGCCGCTTCGACGGCTATGGCGTGGAGGACGGCGGCGGCTCCGTGGACAAGTTCGCGGCCTTCATGGCTGCCGAATACAGGAAGTGGGGCGACGTGGTGCGCGCTGCAAAAATCACCGAAGAAAGCTGAGGACCCGGCATGAGCAATCCCCAATCCAACACGCTGCAACTGCCCCTGCAAGGCATCCGCGTGCTCGACGTCAGCCAGGTCATGGCCGGCCCATTTGCCTGCATGCTGCTGGCCGACCTGGGCGCCGATGTCATCAAGGTCGAGCCTCCGGGCACCGGCGACCAGACGCGCGGCGCCATGGGCTTCAAGATGAAGGGCCCGGACAGCATGGGCTTTCTGAACATGAACCGCAACAAGCGGTCGCTGACGCTGGACCTCAAGAGCGAGGAGGGGCGTGAGGCCTTCTACCAGCTGGCCACGACAGCCGATGTCATCGTCGAGAACTACCGGCCAGGCGTTGTCCAGCGCCTGAAGATCGACTACGAAAGCATTCGCCGCATCAACCCGCGCATCGTCTATGTCAGCATCTCGGGCTTCGGCCAGAGTGGGCCCTGGGCCCAGCGGCCGGGGTTCGACCTCATGGCCCAGGCCATGTCGGGCGTGATGAGCGTCACCGGCTACAAGGGAGAGAAACCCGTCAAGGCCGGCGTGCCCGTGGCCGACATCGGTTGCGCGCTGTTCGCCACCTACGGCCTGCTGGCCGCCTATATCGGCGCGCAGAAGACAGGGCAGGGCCAGCACATAGACGCCTCGCTGTTCGACTCGGCCATGGCTTTCTCGATCTGGGACATGTCCGAATACTGGGGCACCGGCGTGCCGCCCGCGCCGCTGGGCACCAGCAACAAGATGAGCGCCCCCTACCAGGCCGTGAAGGCGCGCGACGGCTACTTCGTCATGGGCGCCACCAACCAGAAACTCTGGGCCAGGCTGTGCGCGCTGATCGAGCGCCCCGATCTGCTCGAGCACCCCGACTACGCCACCGTGGCGCTGCGCCTGAAGCACCGCGAGGCACTGATAGGCGAGCTGGAAGCGGAATTGGCCCACCACGACAGCGCCGACTGGGTGGACCGCATGCTGGAGGCCGGAATTCCCGCCGGCCCGCTGCTCACCTATCCGCAAGCCTTCGAGGGCGAGCATGGCCGGCACCGCGGCATGTGCATGGAGATCGACCACCCCATCGAAGGCAAGGTCAAGAACATCGGCTTTCCCGTCAAGATGCTCGGCACCCCCCAGCAGGTGCGCCGCCATCCGCCCCTGCTGGGCGAGCACAACGCGGAAATCATGGCCGAACTCCGTGCCCTGAAGGCCGCCGCATGAGCACCGCCCTGCATGAATCCGTGGCACTGACCGTTCACGCCGGGGGCGCGGCCGAGATCCTCATCGACCGCCCCGAACGCCACAACGCCATGAGCATGCCCATGTACGAGGCATTGCTCACGGCCCTGGAGCGCTGCCAGGCCGACCCGGCCATCCGCTGCGTGATGCTGCGCGGTGCGGGCGGCAAATCCTTCATCTCGGGCACGGACATCGCCTACTTCAAGGACTTCCATGACGGCCAGCAAGGCGTTGCCTATGAAGCCTTCGTGGAGCGCGTGATCGACGCCGTGGAGCGCATCGCCGTGCCCACTATCGCCGTCATCGACGGCTGGGCCGTGGGCGGCGGCCTGGCCCTGGCCACGGCATGCGACTTTCGCATCTGCAGCACCGGCTCGCGCTTCGGTGCGCCGATTGCCAAGACGCTGTCCAACACGCTGTCGTCACGCAACATCGCCCGCCTGGTGGCCAGCCTGGGCGTGCCACGCGTCAAGCGCATGCTGCTGCTGGCGGACTACCTGTCAGCCGAGCAGGCCGAGGCCTGCGGGTTCGTGCATGCGGTGGTGCCGGCAGATCGGTTGCAGGCCCAGGCACAGGCGCTGGCCGAGCAGCTCATGGCCTTGTCGGCAACCACCCAATCAGCAGTCAAGGAAAGCCTGAGGCGCATCGTCGTGGAGCAGCGGCTGGATGATGAGGATCTGGTGTCGGCGGTGTATGGGAGTGGGGAGTTTCGGGCGGGGGTGGCGCGGTTTACAGGAGCTTGATCGAAGCAGGCACGCATTCCCTCCGCAGACCCGTAACACGTTCTAGTTGCCGAGCTCAAATTTGATAGGAATCTTGATGACGCTGGGGACCGACGCGCCTGAGCTATCTTTCGCCGCAATGAAGGAAGCCTTCAACACGGCTGCCATCGCTGCTTCGTCCAGGATGGCGTGGCTTGAGCTTTGGTCTATTTCTGCACGACGAATCTTGCCGTCAGGATCAATTCGCGCCTTGATCACGACTCTGCCCTCTTGTCGCAGGCGCTTGGCCTGCTCCGGATAAGCCAGGCGCGGAGCCTGCAGATGCCGAGGAAGCTCGGCCGCAGGCGGCAGTTTGAGGGAGTCATCGTCCAGGGGAAGGGGGACAGGCGCCGCGCTGGAGTCAGGCAAGTCCTTGACGATTCTGGTAAAGCTGGAGGCAGTGCCGTCAGTTGCAGCCGCAGGCGGTGCGAACGACTGGGTGGTCAAGGGCGGGCTGTGCCTCGGCACGGATGGTCCAGATGAGTTAACGAGCGCGGAGATCTTTCCCAGTGTTGACAGGACAAGCACCAGAAGAAAAATCCAGCCAAACCAGAAATTTCCACCTTTTCTCTCGCTCGTACTGGACGAGGCGCTGAGAGCCAATCGTTGACGCCATCGGGGTATCTGATCTGCCCACTCAAGCCAGCGCTTCGCATTGCGTGTGTCGGTGATGATGTGCAGCCAGTGAGGGTAGTGTTGGACGACATCCCGCAACGTGGCCCTGTGCTTCAAGAGCGTCGATGTCGGCGGCTTGCTGCTTTCGCGCAGACCCTGGATCAATTCCTTTTGCGCTACCCGTACGTGCTTTGGCCTGGTGTCGAAGAACTCCAGTTCGCCAATGGCGGATGCCACGACGGCCCCGGCATGGCCAAATGCTGCAAGGCGGCCACGGTCTTGCTTCCAGCCAAAGCAATCTATCGCAGGGCCGAACAGGAACTCCTTGCGGGGTTGCCAGTCCTCAGCCAGGAGGGCTGCCATGCCCCATTCAAAGAAGTGGCGCGCATCCATGTCGATCAGGCGCTGGTCCTTCAGAACCTCGTTCAGCCAGATGCTGGCAGCAGTACGGTCTTGGGGCCACCCGGCTGCCAGCTTTTTGCGCAGGTCTGCCAGCAGTGCGTGCGCTATCTGCCGGGCATGGTCGATGGTGCGGGCGGAATATGCAGGCTCTGCCTTGCGGGAAGGCGTATTCCCCGTATCGATATGCGCGTCGGACGAGCTCCGCGAGTGCGGTGCGTCTTCCTTGCTGTCTGAACTTGAGGGTGGCATTGCTGTTTCAGGACGGCGCTGGGCATGCCAGGCAAGCGCGGCCTGATAGGACTCCCGCAGAGCCTGAAAACCTTCAAGGTCTGTTTCCTGGTCAATTTCCTTGAGTGCGCGGGCATAGGCACGACGAATCGCGCGCTCGTCAGCGTTGAGATCCAGACCCAACCGAGCAAGAAAGGGAAGAGGCATGTACGTCGCTGTCGGCGGGTCAGGTTGCATCATCAGCCAGCACCGCTGCACTGCGCTCCAAATGGGAGAGCTGTTCGTCCAAGAGCGCACGTGCCTTGTTCGCCACACGGGCATCCTGAGTTGCCAGGCTGGCTTCGAACTGAAGAATCTGCTCACTCAGCCACTGCCTGGCATTGCCGCGCATCTGTGCATAGACGCGCTCGGCCCGCGCCAGCGTGGTGCGGTTTTCGATGGTGTCGCGAGGATGGATCTTCAACGCATCCATCGCAGCCAGGCGTTCAACGATGTCCTCTTCCGACAGCACGCCGGGATTTCCTTGGATGAGCAGGCTGAATGTCCTGTTCGTCTTGAGTACTTTGGCTTCAACCTGCAGCAATCCATTGACGTCGTAGGTGAAGCGCACATCCACGCAAGAATCTTCGAGAGCCAATCCAGGCAATTCAATACGCAAATCGCCAAGATGAATGTTGTCGCGGACCATGCGGGACTCCCCTTGGTAAACCTCGAGGTCGATGAACGATTGGTACGGGGAAGTCGGGATATAGCTGTTGACCCGGCTGACAGGCACGGTAGTGTTGCGCTCGATGACAGGGTCAAAGTGCCCCTGGATCGTGGAGCCATCAGGCATGCGTTTGCTGACGGCCACCCCCAGCGAGTAGGGACAGACATCCGTCATCACAACTTCCCTGAGCGCAGCATCCTTGGCTTTGAGCCCTGCCTGCACCGCGGCACCCAGTGCCACGACTTCATCAGGATTGAAATCGATCGCAGGAAACCGGCCAAACATCGTTGTTGCAAGGCGCCTCACCACCGGCATGCGGGTGGCCCCTCCGGCGAGCACGATGTTGTCGAGCATGGCGCTTCGAAGGTTGGCATCGCGCAGCGTTCTCTCGACCGGCATGCGCAACCGCTGAAGCAAACTTCTGCAGGCTTGCTCCAAAAGTGCTTCATCCAGCGGCATCTCCAGGACTCGGCCCTCGTGCTCCAGACGGATGGAGGTGCTCGGCTGGTCGCTGAGCGCCCTCTTGGCACGCTCGGCCTCAGCCTGGAGCCGCTGCATGAAGCGTCGATCCTTCAGTAGGTCTCCGGACAGCGCCTGACGCTCAATGAAGAGATCGACCAGAGCTTGCAGGAAGTCCTCTCCTCCCAGAAAGTTGTCTCCGGCTGATGCGCGCACCTCCATTACGCCATCGAACATCTCCAGGATGGAGACATCGAATGTCCCGCCGCCAAGGTCAAAGACCAGGAAGCGGGTTTCGGCGTCCTGTCGGTGCAGGCCATAAGCCATGGCGGCGGCAGTGGGTTCATTGAGCAACCGCTCGACGCGCAGGCCTGCAAGCTGTCCAGCCGCTCGCGTGGCCTTGCGCTGCGCATCCGAAAAATAGGCAGGTACGGTGATCACGGCCTCCTCGATGGGCTGGCCCAGGAATGCCTCGGCGTCGGCCTTGAGCGCCCGCAGCACCAGTGATGACAGCTCCTCCGGGCGAAACTGTCGATTCCCCAAATGCACCCCCTTGTTGCTGCCCATGAAACGCTTGAAATTTGCGGCAGTGCGTTCCGGATGGGTCTGCAGACGTTCCCGCGCCGCACGGCCTACCAACACGCTTCCATCATCATCCAGACTGACGCAGGAGGGCGTCATGAAATCGCCCAGGGCATTGGGAATCAGAACTGCTTTCCCATCCTGCCATGCTGCAGCCAGGCTATTGGTACTGCCCAGGTCAATCCCGATGATCATGAATTGGCTCCTTGTATGTCGAACCCGTCATCATATGTATGGTTTTGTTACCCGCAGCGAATCCGAGACAGGATGCATGCACAAGCCATGTGCGGCCTGCCCTCCGTCTCCTTTTTTGCCTCCGGATCATTGAAGGCCTGCCAATGAGTGGCCGTGCGGTGTGGTTTCGCCCTGTTCCTACAAAATGCTTGGCTAAACTCCATGGCTTGTCGAGGGAAGCCGGGTTCATGCTGGGCTCGCAGTCGAGTGCCGTGCGCAATGCGGCCGCCCCTCAGATCAACGCAGCCCGAGAAATCCCATGCAAATCAATAAATGCATTTCCGTCCTGCTGGCCAGCAGCTTCATCCTGCCGGTTCTGCCTGCGCATGCAGGCGAAGAGACGGTGCAGCTCATGTCCAACGGTCGTTATCAGACCTACAGCCTGCCCGACGACGCGCAGCAGGTCCAACTGATCGAGACCTTGGCGGGCAACTGCAGCTACAACCAGAACTGGGGCTATGACCTGGGCCGCCGGGAGATGTGGGTCAAGGGTGGCTGCGGCGGGCGCTTTCGCATCCTGACCGGCCTGCCCCAGGGCGCGCAGGGCCAGGAAGGCGGAAGCGACAACACGGGCGCATGGATCGCCGGTGCCGCCGTGGCAGCCATTGCCGGCGCCGCCATTTTGGCGAACAAGCGCGACAAGGACCGCGAACGTGAACGCGACGAGCAATGGAACGATGACCACTATCCGGGCTACCCGGGCCAGCAGCCCGGCTACCCGTCGTGGGGCGGACGGGAGGTGCGGGGCCAGAACGGCCTGTGCCTGGATGTGTCGGGTGGCCTGCGCCCGGGCAACGGCCTCATCGTGTACCACTGCAGCGGCGGTGAAAACCAGCGTTTCACGCTGACGCGTGATGGCGAGATGCGCGTGGGCGACCTGTGCCTGGACGTCGCCGACGGAAGCACGCGCAATGGCGCGCGCGTGATCGCCTGGCAATGCCGCAACCAGCCCAACCAGAAATGGGACTGGAGCCGTGGACAGATCCGCAGCCGCTTTGCCAACAAGTGCCTGGACATCGAAGGCGGCAATGCCCGGCCGGGCCAGCCCGTCATCGTGTGGTCCTGCGCCGGCGGCCCCAACCAGCGCTGGAACTGAGGACGCTTGTTGCACAAGCTCTCTGCCGCGCCCGGGCCAGTGCCCGGCCGCAACGCCGTCGCGGGCATTCGGCGGCTGGGGGCCTTGCAGTGGCTGGGCCTGATCACTGGCGCCGTGCTGCTGGGCGATGCCGTGGTGCTGATGGCACGCGGCATGTTCAATCTGGGCGTGACGCTGCCAGCGGTGCTGGGCCTGCTGTTCATGGCGTGCAGCTTCTGGCGCGCGGCCATTGCGCGCAGGCTGCGCGCCAGTGCATGGATTCGGCGCGCATGGTGGCTGGGCTGGACGGCGTTGGCGATGTGGCTGGTCAGCCTGCCGGTGTTCTGGGTGCACCTTTTGTCCGCCTCGTCCGGGTTGCCACCGGACCAGCCGGTGCAGGCCATCGTGGTGCTGGGCAGTGCCACGCGTGACGGCCAGCCGTCGCTCACGCTGGCCCAGCGGCTGGACCGCGCTGCCGAGCTGGCCGCCCGCCAGCCCAAGGCGCTGGTGCTCACCAGCGGCGGGGTGGACTTTGGGGAAAGCGAGAGCGAGGGCGCCATCATGGCGCGCTATCTGCAGCAGCGCCACGGCCTGCCGCCCGAGCGCCTGCTGATGGAGGAACGCAGCACCAGCACGGCGCTGAACCTGGCCTGGAGCCTGCCCCTGCTGCAGGCGCGCGGGGTGGAGCCGCAGGCGGCAATCGCCATCGTCACCAGCGACTTCCACACCCTGCGCGCCGGCTGGATAGCCGAGCGCAGCGGCTACGGCCAGGCCTTCACCGTGGGTGCGCCCACGCCCTTGACGATCCGCGCCAACGCCTGGCTGCGCGAGTACTTTGCGGTGATCAGCGGCTGGGTGCTGGGGGAATTCTGAGCCGCCTGTGCGATGGGCTGCGGCCTTGCGGATTGGCTCCACAATGTGATTCTTCATACATCAACAGGAGCGAGACAGTGGCAAGCGAACAGCGTCCTTTCCGGGTTCTGGGCATACAGCAGGTGGCCATCGGCGGCACCGACAAGCAGCGCATGAAGCGCCTGTGGGTGGACATGCTGGGGCTGACCCAGACCGGCACCTTCCAGAGCGAGCGCGAGAACGTGGACGAAGACATCCTGGCCATGGGCCAAGGCGCGCACAAGGTGGAGGTGGACATCATGCAGCCGCTGGACATCGACAAGAAGCCTGCCGTCCACACCACGCCGCTGAACCATATCGGCCTGTGGATCGACGACCTGCCGCTGGCCGTGCAGTGGCTGACGGAGCAGGGAGTGCGCTTTGCGCCCGGCGGCATACGCCAGGGCGCTGCCGGCTACGACATCTGCTTTCTGCACCCCAAGAGCAATGACGAGTTCCCGATTGCCGGCGAGGGCGTTCTGATCGAGCTGGTGCAGGCGCCGGCCGAGGTGATCGCCGCGCTGGGCTGAGGCGCCTCAGGCAAAAGGCTGTACGCGCCGCTGGACATGTTCCAGCAGCCACAGCTTTTTTCGGGCGCGCGTCATGGCCACGTACAGGCGGTTGCGCTCCAGAAAGGCCAGCGCGTGCGGGGCCGTCGCCGGAAAGCGGCCGGGCTCCATGAAGGGCAGGGCGACGTGGTCGTACTCCTTGCCCTTGGCTTCCTCGATGGTGCTGAGATGGAAGTCGAATCCGCGCTCGGCCCGCACGGCACGCTCGAAGCGCGTGGCCATGGCCGCCACCTGGGCCAGCATGTCGGGCACGGTCATGCCCGCCACCGAATCCATGAAAGCCTTCACGCGCTGACGCAATGCCGCCGTCTGGGCCTGCGACAGGGCCACGCCGGCAAACAGCCCCCAGACATCGGCCTGCTCCAGCAGGCTGCGTGCGTCTGACTGAAGCGCCAGAGGCAGTTGCAAGAAGCTGCCAAAGGCCTGGAAGTTGCGTTGCCCGCCCTGCAGGCTCGATTGGTCGCTCAGGAAGCGCCAGATGATCTGCGGGTTGTGCAGCATCTCGCCCGCCATGCGCTGGGAAAGCGTATGGCGGCTTGACGGATCGGCCATGTCGGCACCATCCACGCTGCCCTTGCCGTAGAAAAGCGCACCTTCCACAAAGGCCGCCAGGATCTCGCTGCCCAGCACGCTGGTCTCGGCCTTCCAGGACAGCGCCTGCATGCCATGTGCATAGCAAAGGCCCAGCAGCAGGGCAATCTCGCGCTGCAGGTAAAAACGCTTGAAGCCGTAGAAGCTGGCGGACTTGCCGGCGCGGTGGATGGCCCATTCCAGCGCGCAGGCGTCCTGCTCGTGGCGCAGGATCACGGTCAGCGAGGGATTGCGCGCGCTGCCAGAAGGCGGCTCGCCCGGCGCAGAGGGTTCGGTGGCACGTGCCAGGCTGGCCTGGATCTGCAGCAGCTGGTCAATGCACTCGCTGTCGTCGGAGTGCTGCAGCTGGTGCACGGTGCTGAAGCGCGTGGGCGCCGCTGTCAGGCCCACATTGAACAGCGCATTGACGGCCTTGGCCACTTGGGGGCCGAAGCGCCGCGACTGGTTCAGCGCCAGCGTGGCCGTGGCCTGAGGCAGGAAATCATCGAGCTGGTGGAGCTTGTCGCGGAACACGGACCAGGCCTGTGCCTCGATGTGCTGGTTGAAGTCGCCTGCGCCCAGGAATGCGCAGCCGCTGGTTCCGACCAGGGCGCGCAGCACCTGCAGCGAGGCCGGGTCCAGGTCATGCATCTCGTCGAACACCACCAGGTCGTAGCGCGGCAGGTCCAGCGCCTGGCCCTGCAGGGCGTCGCTGGCCAGTGCATGGCTGCAGTCGCCTTCGGCGTAGTACAGAGGGTCGCCGCAGTGATCGATGCGGCGGCGCTCGTACTCGAAGAACAGGCAGGCCAGGCGGTAGTCGAGCAAATACTCCTCGCAGAAACTCGCCAGTCCCATGCCTTCCTCGGCCAGGCGCTGGGGCAGCAACGACTTCTTGGCGCCGAGGTTGAAGTCCCAGAAGGCGTCCAGATCCAGATCGCCGGGCTGCTCGAACAAAGGGTCGGGCTGCCAGGCCAGCCGCTCGCACAGCGCGGCATGTGCCTCGCGCACACGGGCCTGCAGTGCCACGCGGTCGGCCAGAAAGCGGGCCGCCGGGTCGCGGCGGCGGATCTGCTGGGCCGCCCAGCGCTCCACCGTGGTGATCTGCACCTGGGGCGGCACCTCGCGCACCAGTTGCTGCAGCCGGTGATGGAAGGCCGCCACGCCGGAGCGCGAATACGCCAGCACCAGAATGCGCTGCGCCTGGCCGCTGCGGCAGGCCTGGACCACCTTGCAGGCCAGCGTCGTAGTCTTGCCCACTCCCGCCAGCGCAGCCACGATGGCCGAACGCCCCTCATGCGCCAGGATGGCCTGCTGCTCGCGCGAGAGCAGCAGCGGCTTGCCGTGATCGGTAGGAAATTCCAGGGAGCGCAGGGACATGTGAGGGAAATCTGGGCAAAAGCGGCGAAAGCAGAGGGAAGCGGGTTCAGCCGCAGGCCGGCAGGGCTGAAAGCCGCTGTGGCGACGACGGCGGGCACCCATTGTGGTCGTTTTGGAGAGGCATCTGGCAGGTATTGGGAATCCGTTGCCGCGCCTGTCCACGCATCTTTTGAAGCGCTCATCGGACAATTGAGCGATGTTGAACGCCAATGGCCGCGTGCTTGCGGCAAGAAGAAGTCACCGAGAAGAACTTCTGCCAAAACATGACCAACATCGCTCAAAAATAAGCGAAGTTCGCTTTTTTTGCAGGCCATGAAAATGGGGCAACTATTTTTGCCAAGGAGCCGGCTTTTTCATTCCCAAGGCTTTTTTTGCTCATCAGAATGAAAAAAGCAGACCCACAGAGGAGTTTTTGATGACCGCCTGCAGCACCACCCCGACGACTTCCGCCACCTCCGCACAGCCTGCGGCCGGCAGCCCCCTGCAATGGCATGCACGCCCCTCCAAAAGCGACACGCTGCCGTTTGAAGGCGCCTGGAGCGTGCAGGCCATCCAGGAACTGCTGGACAAGCCCTTCATGGACCTGATGTTCCAGGCCCAGAGCGTGCACCGCGAGCACTGGCCTGCGGGCGATATCGAACTGGCCACGCTGCTGTCGGTCAAGACCGGAGGCTGCCCCGAGAACTGCGGCTACTGCCCGCAGGCGGCCGAGTTCGACACCGGCGTCAAGGCAGAAAAGCTCATGAGCGTGGACGAAGTCACGCGCGCCGCACAGGCGGCCAAGGATGCCGGCGCCACGCGCTTTTGCATGGGCGCGGCCTGGCGCGCGCCCAAGGACCGCGACATCGAGAAGATGAACGAGCTGATCGGCGCCGTGAAGGGCCTGGGCATGCAGACCTGCGCCACGCTGGGCATGCTCCAGCCCCACCAGGCGCAGTCGCTGCGCGAAGCGGGCCTGGACTACTACAACCACAACCTGGACACCGCGCCCGAGTACTACCAGGACGTGGTCAGCACGCGCCAGTACCAGGACCGCCTGGACACGCTCAAGGCCGTGCGCGGCGCAGGCATCAGCGTGTGCTGCGGCGGCATCATCGGCATGGGCGAGGCGCCGGTGCACCGCGCGGGCCTGATCGCCCAGCTGGCCAATCTCAACCCCCATCCCGAATCCGTGCCCATCAACAGCCTGGTGCGCGTGCCCGGCACGCCGCTGGCGGACAGCGAGCCGGTCGATCCGCTGGACTTCGTGCGCGTGATCGCGGTGGCCCGCATCACCATGCCCACGGCGCGCGTGCGCCTGTCGGCGGGCCGGCAGCAACTGGGCGACGCCGTGCAGGCCCTGTGCTTCATGGCCGGCGCCAATTCCATCTTCTATGGCGACAAGCTGCTGGTCACCGGTAACCCCGATGTGGAGGCCGACACCACGCTGCTGCGCAAGCTGGGCCTGAGCGGCACGCGGACCTCGGTACAGGAGTGAGCTTTTTGAGAGTTTGAGCTCTTTTGAGCCAGCGACTCAGGATTGCGGCCGGCCGCTGCCTTGCGCGGCGGCGGCCGCATCGTCGTCGCCGGCATCGAGCAGCCTGGCCGCACGGTTGCTCAACGCGGAATCCGCACGGAAATAGCCCAGCACCGTATTGACGCTGCTGTGCCCCGTCAGCGCCATGGTGTCGGGCAGGGGCACGTTCTGGCGCCCGGCCTCGGTCACAAAGCCCGAGCGCAGGGAATGCGCCGAGAAATCTCCCTCCACGCCCGCCAGCGCGCAGCGCTGCTTCACGATGTCGCGCACGGCCGCCGGCGACAGGGGCTCGCCCACATGGCCGCCCTTGCGGATGCGCCGGAAGATCGGCCCTTCCTGTATGGCGGCGGCACGCAGCCAATCGGCCAGCGCCTGGGCCGCGCGCCCGGTGACGGGCTTGTGGTTCTCGGGTGCGTCCCGTCCGGACTGGTTGGTCTTGGAGTGGGCCAGCGTGTAGATGAATTCCTGCGGCCCCACGGCCCGCAGGTGGCGCATGTCGGCCCCGGCCACCTCCGAGCGGCGGCGCCCGCCGCTGGACCAGGCGAACAGCAGCAGGGCGCGATCGCGGCGGCCGCGCAGGCTGTCGTCACAGGTGTCCAGCAATTGCTCCAGCAAGTCGCGCGTCAGCGCATCCTTCTTGGCGGGGCCTTCACCGCGCCGCGCATAGGCCTTTCGCGTGCGCGACATCAGCTCGCGCACCGCACCGTCCTGGCAGGGGTTGGCCAGTCCATGCACCTGATGGGCCTTGGACAGCACCGCCATGCGGTGCACCAGCGTGTTGTGCGACAGGGGGCCTTCGCGGGCCTTGTATCCGGCCTCGACCAGGGCGCGGTCCATGTGCGCCGGCATTTCACTGGCCAGGCCCGCGCCGGTCTGCCGCTGGGCATGGTCAATGATGAATTGCAGCACACAGGCCACATCCAGCGGCAGCTGCATCTGCCGGTCAAACCGCAGCGCATGCCAGGCGGACCAGTAGCGCATGGCGCTTTGGTAGCTGTTTCTGGTGTTGGCGGATTCGCCCTCGTGCATCAGCTCGCGCACGGCCTGCCGGGCAGCAGGCTCCAGGCCGGCGGACGGCAGGGCGTTGCCTTCCTGGATGTCGTCCAGGGGCTGAGGTCGGGAGGTCAGCGAAAAAGGGCCGGTGCGCATCCATGGATTGTCGCCCGACGCCGCCCGGGCAATCCCTTGCGGGCCTGCAGCGATCGGCACGACGCAAAGTTCACTTTCCAGCGACCAGGAGCGGCCTTTTTGCGCCACAAATCCGTGTAATGTGCGCATCCATACTGTATGAAAATTTCATATGTAATATTTAATACATCTAACATATGATGTATTACACAAAGTTAAAATAACTCACGATAACAACCTCTTATCGTTGGTAATCTTGGAAATAGTTCACGATATGCAGAAAACATCCACCCGTGGCGTGCAGGAAGCCGATGTCTGGGCCGCGGCAGACGCCTTGATCGCCCAGGGCCTGCGGCCGACCATCGAGCGCGTGCGCCAGCACATTGGCCGGGGCTCGCCGAATACCGTCAGCCCCATGCTGGAGACCTGGTTTGCCACGCTGGGCCAGCGCCTGGGCGTGGCGGCAGGGCAGGGCGAACTGCTGCCGTCGTCGGTGCCCGATCCCGTTCAGCGCCTGGCGCAGCAGCTGTGGGACGCCGCCCAGGAAGAGGCCATGGAGGCTGCCCGCGCCGCCCTGCAATCCCGGGAGGAAGCGGCACAGGCCACGCAGGCCGAGCTGCAGGAGCAGCAGGAGCAAATGGCGCGGCGCGAGGCGTCCATGCAAGCGCAGAAAGAGGCCATGGACCAGGCCCTGCAAGTGGCCCAGGCCCAGTCGCAGGACTTGTCGCGCCGGCTGGATGAAATGCAGCAGCAGCTGCAGGACCGCGACGAACGCCTGGAAGAAATGCGCGATGCGCTGGCCGAAGCGGCCCGCCAGCGCGAGGCGCTGCAGCAAAAGCATGGCGAGGAAATGCAGTCCGCCGCGCTCGAGCGCCAGCGCATGGCCGAGCAGTACGCGGGCAATGAGCGCCACATGCTCAATGAGGTGGATCGTGCGCGGCAGGAACTGGCGGCCGCGCGCAAGGCCGCCACCGAGCAGGAGCGCAAGGCAGCGACCCGCCTTGCAGAGATGCAAAGCCGCTATGAAAAGAGCGAGGAGGAGCAGCTGAGCCTGCATTCCCAGCTGCAGACCGCCCAGAATGCGGCCGCCCTGGCGCAGGAGCGGGCAGCGGACCTTCGCAGCCTGCTGCAGGCGCAGCAGCGATTGGCCGGTGCGGCCGTGCCCGAGGCGGGTGCTGGACTGCCCGTGGGCCGGCGCGCAAGCCTGTCTGCGGCGCGCCGCTCCATGACGCGCCTCAAGGACAGGCGGGGCTAGCAGTCAGGGCCTGCGCCCCTGGCTGGGCCCGGTCAGGACTGGAGCCGAAACCCCGCCACCACATCCGCCAGTTGCGCGGCCTGCTGCTGCAGCGACTGGGCGGCGGCCGTGGCCTCTTCGACCAGGGCCGCGTTCTGCTGGGTGGACTGGTCCATCTGGCTGACGGCCGTGCCGATCTCGGCAATGCCCGTGCTCTGTTCCTGGCTGGCATTGCTGATCTCGGTGACGATGGCGGTCACGCGCTGCACGCTTTCCACCACCTTGCCCATGGTGGCGCCTGCGTCCTGCACCAGCCGGCTGCCGGCATCGACCTGGCCCACGGAGTCATCGATCAGCGCCTTGATTTCCTTGGCGGCCGTGGCGCTGCGCTGGGCCAGCGTGCGCACTTCAGAGGCCACCACGGCAAAGCCGCGGCCCTGCTCACCGGCACGGGCTGCTTCCACAGCGGCGTTGAGCGCGAGGATATTGGTCTGGAATGCGATGGAGTCGATCACGCCAATGATGTCGGCAATGCGGTGCGAGGACTGTTCGATGCCGCCCATGGTGCGCACCACCTGGTCCACCACGGTGCCGCCATGCGTGGCGATGTCGGAGGCGCTGCTGGCCAGTTGCCGCGCCTGGCGCGCATTCTCGGCGTTGTGCTGCACGGTGGCCGTGAGCTGCTCCATGGCGGCAGCGGTTTCCTCCAGCGAGCTGGCCTGCTGCTCGGTGCGTGCCGACAGGTCCTGGTTGCCGCTGGCGATTTCGGTGGAGGCATGGCGCACGGTCTCGGACGATTCCCGGATGCGCACCAGCACCGAGGCGATCTTGTCGGTGAAGTGGTTGAACGCGCGCGCAATCTGCGTCAGTTCGTCGTTGCCTTGCACCGACAGGCGGCGCGTGAGATCGCCGTCACCCGAGGCGATGTCTTCCAGCGCATCGCGCACCACGGCCAGCCGGCGCGTGACGCGGGCAATGACGGCGCCCAGCAGCGCAATCGCCAGGATCAGCGAAATGGCAACGATGGCGCCCGACACCTTGAGCAGCGAACCCAGCGCGGACAGCGCCTCGTCGCGCTGCACGGCCACCACCAGTTGCCAGTTCGTGCCGGGCACGCCCTGGCCGTAGAGCAGGAAGTCCTTGCCGCCGACGGCCGTGCGCATGCCGGAGTCCGCCTTGGGCAGGGCCTGGATGGCGTCGGCACCCAACTGGGGCGAGAGTGCGGAGACGGGCTTGAGCGTAAGTGCCGGATCGGGATGGGTGACGATGGCGCCCGCCTCATCCACCAAGAAGGCAAAGCTGCCCGGCGTGGGCCGGATGGCGCCCACGGTGCGCACCACCGTGGTCAGCAGCACGTCGGTGCCGACCACGGCGACGGGATTGCCGGCCGGGCCCACGGGCTCGGCAAAGGTCACGCCCACTTCGGGTGGAGAGACAAACAGATAGGGCGCCGTCACGATGGGGCGGCCTTCCTTGAGCGCCTGCCTGAACCAGGGGCGGGCCGTCACGTCGTAGTCGGCAGCCATCTCGTTGAGGAAGAACATGCGCTTGTCGGTGTAGCCGAAGTAGGCATCCGAGAAGCCGCCGCCGTCGCGCAGCGCCTGGACCACGGCACGCGGGTCCGGCGTATCGACGGCCTGGGCCAGCGTATGCGTCAGCAGGCGCTTGGTCGCCACCCATTCGCCCAGCACCTGGGCCTGGGCGTTCACGAGCTGGCGGCTCTGGTCGTCGAGAGTGGACAGCACATGGCGCTGCACCGTGAGGAAGTTGGCAATGGCCAGGGCCAGCATGGCCACGGTGACGATGGCCACGCTGAGCGCGATGAGTCGCGCACGCAGGGACTGGAACATAGAAGAATTACTTATTGCAAGAAGATGCTACATACGTTAGCAAATTTTCTTGACAATACGCGTTCTTGCAGGCGGTGCCCCCTGGCCGCCGAAGCCTATGCGGGAAATTCGCTCCCCTTCAGCGCTCCCCCGCCAGCAGCCTGCCCAGCGCCTCGTAGGCCGGCAGCGAGGTCGGGTCATTGGCCGCATTGCCAGCCACCGGATGGGAGGAAAAGCGCGCAATCACCATCTGTGCCTTGGGATCGATGTAGACGGTCTGGCCATGCACGCCGCGCGCTGCGAAGGCGCCATGGGCGTTGTGCGTGACCCACCACATGTTGCGGTAGGTCCAGCCCGGCAGCAGCTTGTAGCCGGCCTTGGCAAAGGCCGCCGCATCGCCGCCACGGCGGATGTCGTCCACGGCGGCTGCGGGAACGATCTGCTGGCCGTTGAACTGGCCCCGGTTGCGCAGCATCTCGCCAAAGCGCGCCAGGTCCCGCAGGCCCAGGTTCAGGCCGCCGCCTGCAAAGGGCGTGCCCGTGGAGTCCACCGACATGTAGGCATCCTGCTCGGCGCCCAGGCGGCTCCAGATGCGCTCGGACAGCAGATCGGCCACCGATTGGCCGCTCACGCGCGCCAGCACCCAGCCCAGCGCATCGGTGTTGGCCGTGCGGTAGCCGAAGGCCTTGCCGTGCACGCCTTCGGGCTTCACGGTCTGCAGGAATTCGTAGTAGCTGCGCGGCCCGGTGTATTCCTTGGCCTTGGGCAGCGGGTTGCCCGCTGCCGCGTGCGCCCAGACCTCGGCCTGGGGGTCCGCATAGTCTTCGCTGAAGCGTATGCCCGTGGTCATGTCCATGAGTTGGCGCACCGTGGCGTTGCCGAAGGCTGAGGCCGCCAGCTCGGGCACGTATTCCGACACGCGGCGCGAGGGGTCGAGCTGCCCCTCGGCAGCCAGCATGGCCGCCAGCGTGCCGACGAAGGACTTGGTCACCGACATGGCGCCGTGCTGGCCTTCGGGCTTGAGCACGCCGAAGTAGCGCTCATAGACCACGCGGCCCTTGTGCAGCACCACGATGCCGTCGGTGTAGTTGGCCTTGAGCGAATCGCGCCAGGTCATGGGCTGGCTGGCACCCAATGGCGTGAAGCGCAACTCGTCGATGTCGTCGCGCAGTGCCTGGGCCAGCGGCGCCGCAGACGCCAGGCCGCGCGACACATTCACCGTGGGCATGAGCTGGCGAAAGTGCGAGACGCTCCAGCGCATGGCGGGAAACTGGAAATAGGAGCCGTCGTCGAAGCGCAGCATGCGGTCCGGCGGTGGCGGCGAGCCCACCATCCAGCCCAGCTTTGCGGGGTCGCTGGCATCGGCATCGGGATAGGAGGGGGTCTTGGCTGCGGTGACCCCTGCCGTGGCTGTGGCGAACACAAGGCTGCCAGCCAGGGCACCGGCGAAATGTTTGAGCTGCATGGCGGCAACCATACTACGGTTGCCGCGGCGCCAAGATCCGCTGCCAAAGGATGGAAGCCGGCTTCCATCCCAGGCCGTGCGCCCAGTTGGCGCAAGCGCGACAAATGGCTTTCTCGTTGGACTAAGCTTCAAATAGTTTTTGAAAATCAAAGCCTGGCGAATGCCCATGAAAAGCCTGCAAGACCTGGATATCTTCGTGCGCACCGCAGACAGCGGCAGCCTCTCGGCCACGGCGCGTGCCCTGGACCTGACGCCGGCTGCGGCCAGCGCAGCGCTCAAGCGGCTGGAGGCAGAGCTGGGCGTGACCCTGTTCGTGCGCTCCACGCGCAGCCTGCGGCTCACGCAGGAGGGCGAGCTGTTTCTGGAGCACTGCCGCCCCGCGCTGGCCGGCCTGCGCCAGGTGCGCGACCAGTTGGCTGGCGGCCAGGCCGCTTTGCGCGGCACGCTGCAACTGGCCGCCCCCTCCGACCTGGGCCGCAACGTGCTCATGCCCTGGCTGGACGAGTTCCAGAGCCAGCACGCAGGCGTGGATCTGCGCCTGCACCTGTCCGACCGCGCGGCCAATGTCTACAGCGAGCCTGTGGACGCGGCATTTCGCTATGGCAGGCCGCAGGATTCCAGCCTGGTGGCCTTGCCGCTGTCGGACACGCACCGCCGCGTGCTCTGCGCCGCGCCCTCCTATCTGCAGCAGCGTGGCGCCCCCGCCACCCCCCACGACCTGGCCGGACATGACTGCCTGTGCTTCATGCTGGGCGAGGAAGTGCACGACCGCTGGACCTTCTGGCCGGCAGGGCAGGGGGCTGCCGTACCTGAGCCCGTCCATGTGCGGGTGCGCGGCCGCAATGTGGCCAATGACGGAGATGCCGTGCGGCGCTGGGCCGTGGCCGGGCGGGGGATTGCCTACAAGTCGTATTTCGACGTGGCCGAGGACCTGGCCCGGGGCCGCCTTCTTGCGCTGTGCACCGACTGGACGACCGAGTGCGTGCCGCTGTTCCTGGTCGCACCCAGTCGCAGGCAGTTCACGCCGCTGGTGCGTGCGTTGCGGGATTTTGTGGCGGTGAGGCTGGCCGAGCTGGAGGCGGCCCAGCCCTGAGACATCACGAAGCCTGCGTCCCCAGCTCCACTGGCCCGTGCACGTGGTGCTCCGCGCAGACCTGCCGCGAGAGCACATGGGTTTCGATCACTTCGGCGGCATTCTCGGCCGTGAGCCGCCCATACCAGACGCCGTCCGGATAGACGATGGCCAGCGGGCCATGGTTGCAGGGGTACTGGCAGCTGGTCTGCAGCAGGCGCAGCCTGGCACGCAGTTCGCTGCTGGCCTGCACGGCCTCGCCCAGGCTTTGCCAGACGGCCACGGCGCCCAGGGCGGTGCAGCGCGGTCCCGTGCAGACCAGGGCGTGGTGCTGGTGGTCCGGCACCTGGGACCAGGCCTGGGGATCGTGCTGCCATTGGTCGCCAGCGGTCTCGGCAATGTCGGGGGCCTGAAGGGCCTGGGCCATCTGAGACAGCAGCAGCGCGGGCATGGCCGCAGCGCCCAGCAGATGGTCGGCAAACCGCACCTGCACGGTCTGGTCCGGCAGTTGCGAGCGCCAGCGCATGGCCAGCTTGTGCAGCCAGCGCAGCAGGGCAGGCTCGTCGGGCGAGAACAGGGGCAGCACGACGATGGAGCGCGCCGGCAGGCATTGCTGCAGCGCCTCGGGCAGCGAGGGTGCGGCCTTGTCCACGAAGGATGTGACGACCTTGCAGGCCGGCTCCAGCGTCTGGCGCAAGGCATCGGCCAGTTCGATCAGGCTTTGGCGCGAGGCTGCGCCCGTGCCGCCACGGCCCAGCACGATCACGGCGTCGGGCCCGGGCGGAATGGATGTTTCAGAGGAGTTCATCGGGAATGAAGCTGATGCGCAGCCGGCCGGTGGCGGCATGGATGTCCACCTCGGCAGCCACGCCGTAGACCTGGCCGATGGTGGCCGGGGTCAGTACCTGGGCCGGTGTGCCATGGGCAACGATGCGGCCTTGTTCCATGAGATAGAGACGGTCGCAGTAGTGGGCGGCGATGTTGAGGTCGTGCAGGGCGACGATGCTGCTGATCTGCAGGCGCCGGACCAGTGACATCAACTCCAGCTGATGGCGTATGTCCAGGTGGTTGGTGGGCTCGTCCAGCAGCATCAGCCGTGGCTGCTGGGCCAGCGCGCGGGCCACGAGCACGCGCTGCTTCTCGCCGCCGGACAGGCTGGAAAAACGCCGCTCCTCCAGCGCCAGGGCATTCACCTGGGCCAGCGCCTGCCGCATGCAGGCGAGGTCCTCGGCGCTGTCGCCCGCCCAGGGGGACTGGTGGGGGATGCGGCCCATCATCACCGCCTCGCGCACGGTGAAGTCAAAGCTCTGCGGCGCCTCCTGCGCCAGGACCGAGACCTGGGCCGCGAACTCGCGCGCCGTCATATCCCGGATGTCGCGCTGGTCCAGCAGCACGCAGCCCGCGTCGGGGCGCAGCACGCGATAGAGCATGCGCAGCAGGGTGGATTTGCCGCTGCCGTTGGGGCCGATGAGCCCCACGCATTCGCCGCTGTGCAGGGCAAGGCTGGCCTGGTCCACGATGCGCCGGGCGTCGGCACGCCGGGCGTCGGCACTCCAGCACAGGTCCTGGGCTTGCAGCTTCATGGGCCGCGCCCTCCCTGCACCGGCTGGCGCACCAGCATCCAGACGAAGAAGGGTCCACCGATCAGCGAGGTGATCACGCCCACGGGCAGTTCCATGGGCGCAAAGGCCGTGCGCGCGACAAGATCCACCAGCACCAGCAGCAGGGCGCCGGCCAGGGCGGCCACGGGCAGCACGCGCCGGTGGTCCGTGCCCACCAGCATGCGCGCGGCGTGCGGCACGATCAGCCCCACAAAGCCGATGGCGCCGCTGACCGCCACCATGGTGCCCGTGAGCAGCGACACCGCCAGGAACAGTGCGCGCCGCAGCCGTGCCGTGTCCACGCCCAGCGTGGCGGCGGCCTCGTCACCGGCCAGCAGGGCGTTGAGCGGGCGCGTCTGCAGCCCCAGCCAGAGCATTCCCGCAGCCAGCACGGCGGCGGGAATGCCCAGTTCCTCCCACTGCGTGCCTGCCAGGCTGCCCAGCGTCCAGGTCAGCAGGGCATTGACCAGGTCACGCTGGCCCGATGACAGGGTGATCAGGCTGGTCACGCCCGCCAGCACATAGCCGATGGCCACGCCACCCAGGATCAGCCGCGTGGCATGGATGCGGCCCTGGGAGCGCGCCAGCAGGTAGACGGCGACGGTGGCCGCCAGCGCCCCGGCAAAGGCCCCGGCCGTGAGGGCGTACATGCCGGCCGAGGCCAGCGCACCGAAGGCCAGCACGGCCACGGCGCCCACCGACGCACCCGAGGACACGCCCAGCAGATAGGGATCGGCCAGCGGATTGCGCACCATGGCCTGCATGATGGTGCCCACCACGGCAAGCCCCGCGCCCACCAGGGCCGCCAGCAGCACGCGCGGCATGCGGATCAGCCAGACGATCTGCTGGTGCTGCGGCGTGATGCCCTCCAGCGGCGGCGGCTGCATGCCCAGCGCCTGCAGCAACCGGCTCCAGGCAATGCGCCAGACCGTGCCGGCCGGCATGTCCACGGGCCCCCAGGTGATGGCCAGCGTCATCACCAGCAACAGGGCCGCGAACAGCAGCAGGCACCAGGCGCGGGCAGCGCCCGGGCGGCTGTGCCAGCGGGTGCGTGCCTCAGTGCCCGGCATGGGCGGTCGCCGGCACGCGGTCGGGGTGCAGGGCCTGGGCCAGCGCGCGGGCCCGAGCGACGTTGCGCGGGCCGGGCGTGGCCTCGGCATAGGTCATGACGAAGAACCGCTTTTCGCGAATGGCATCGACGCCGGCCAGCTCGGGCTTGGCCAGCAGGAAGTCGATCTTGCCCTGGGCATGGGGCTGGCCGTAGTCGATGATGACGATCCACTGCGGGTTGCGCTGCACCACGTCCTCCCAGTTGCCTGCGGGCCAGTTGCTGGGAATGTCGTCGAAGATGTTGCGCCCGCCCGCTTCCTCGATCATGGCCTGCGGCATGCCGTAGCGGCCCACGGTCACGGGGATGTCCTGGCCGCTGTCGTAGACAAAGACCGAAGGCCGCTGCCGCACGCCCTGCATGCGCTCGCGCAGGTCCTTCAGGTCGCGCTCCAGCCCCTGCGCCAGTTGCTCGGCATGGGCGTCAATGCGGAAGATGCGGCCCAGGTTGCGCAGGTCGGTCAGGCCGTCTTCGAGCGCCACCTGGCTGCGCGGCCCCACGCGGATGCACGATTCGGACAGCACATATGAGGCAATGCCGTGGCGCTGCAGCACCTCGGGCGTGACCTGGCCCTGGCGAAAACCGTAGCTCCAGCCGCCGAAGACGAAATCTGCCGAGGCGCCCAGGATGGCCTCCAGGTTCATCTCGCGCTCGGCCAGCCGCGGCACGCGGGCCAGCTGGGCCTGGAAGGCCGGGTCGATCTGCTTGGCCTGCGTGATACCGCTGTAGCCCACCAGCCGGTCGCCCAGGCCCAGAAAGAGAAACATCTCGGTGATGTTCACGTCATGGGTCACGGCGCGCAGCGGTGCGTTGGCGTAAGTCACGGGTCTGCCGCAGACATTGACGGTCACGGCCGCCTGCGGTGCGGCAGCCGGTGCCGGCAGTTCACTGGTGGTGCCGGAATCGCTGCGCGAGCAGCCGGCCAGCAGCAGGGTGGTCGCCAGGGCGCCAGCGCACAGGCCGTGGAGGCTTTTGGAGCGCGCCATGGCCATCAGAACCGGATATGGGCCGCGATCTCGAAGCGGCGGCCTTGCCCGACCAGGAACTGGCTGCCGTAGCTCGATCCCACATAGACCCTGTCGGCCAGGTTGCGGCCGATCAGGCTCAGGGTGGTGCGAGGGTCCACCTGCCAGCTCAGCGCGGCGTCGGCCACGGTGTAGGCGGGCAGGTTCACGGTATTGGCGTTGTTGCCAAAGCGGTCACCCACGTAGCGCAGGCCCAGCGAGGCCTGCCAGGCGCCCACGCGGTAGTGGCCCCAGAGGTTGGCCGTGGTCTTGGCCACGTTCTGCGGGCGGTTGCCGGCGCGGTTGCCGCCGGCCTCGATGAGCTTGTCGAACTGGGCATCCACATAGGACAGGTTGCCCTCCAGGCGCAGGGCGGGCGTGGCCTGGAAGTTGGCAGTGACCTCGGCGCCGCGCGAGGACTGGCTGCCGCCCTGGATGGAGATGGCCGGGCGGTCGGGGTCGCGCGTGATGATGTCGTCCTTCTTGATGTCGAACACGGCCAGCGTCCATTCGCCGCGCCCGCCTGCCACCTGCTGCTTGATGCCGATCTCGGCCTGGTGGCCCTTGCTCAGCTTGTAAGCCGTGTTGGCCAGGTTCAGCGAGACCAAGCTGTTGACGGGATCATGGCCCGAGCTGATCTGCCCATAGACATGGGTGTCGCGGGCCAGCTCATAGGTCAGGCCCAGGCGCCAGGAGGTGGCGGCCAGCGTCTTGTTGAAATCCGTGCCGCCCACCAGCGAGTGGCTGGCAAAGTCGTAGACATCGCGGCGCAGGCCGGCCATGGCCAGCCAGCGGTTGCTGATGCGCCAGGCATCTTCCAGGTACAGCGCATGCTGGGTCACGCCGGTTTCGGTCTTGGCCTTGGTGACATCGGGGCTGGCCCAGCTGCCATGCACGGGGTCCCAGGCCGAGACCGTGGACGAGCCGCCATAGGGCGAGTTGTTGGACAGCCGCAGGTTGATGCGTGCGGCCTCCCATCCCATGGCGATCTTGTGCGATCCCCGGTCCACGTTCAGGCCCAGGCGATTGCCGGTCTGCTCCAGGTCGTGCAGGATTTCGAGGTAGTCGGAGCGGCCCACGGTCCAAGTGGCGGGGTTGAGCGCGTAGGCCTCGATGTTGCGCCAGTGGCGGTCCGACTGCACGTGGTACAGCTCGTTGCGCACCGTCAACCAGTCATTGGCCTTCCATTGCACCTTGGCGCGCAGGCGCTCGTCGGCATAGCGCAGCACGCTGTCTTCGGCGTTGTAGTTGCGGTCGCGCAGGGACTCCACCACCTTGCCGTCCAGGCCCGGCGTGCCCCAGTAGCGGCTGGGCTTTTGCACGCTGCGGTCGGCAATCAGGTCGATCTGCAGGTCGCTCGTGGGCTCCAAGCGCAGCGTGCTCATGAACTTGCCGTTGCGCGACTGGTCCAGGTCGCGCTCGCCCGCGCTGCGCGCGGTGTAGCTGTCGATGCGGTAGCTGGCATAGGCGCCCAGGGCGCCGGTCACGCCCAGGCCCAGGCGCAGCGTGTCGTCCGTGCCCGCGCCCAGCAGCACCTCGGCCGAGCTGGTGCGGCTGGGCTGCTTGCGGATGGCGTTGACCGTGGCGCCCATGGTGCCGCTGCCATACATCAGCGAGGCCGGGCCGCGCAGCACGTCGATGCGCTCGTAGCCCCAGCTGTCCCCGGGATAGGCCGTGGTGCCGGCGGCCACGCCCAGCACCATGCCGTCTTCGGCCACGCCCACGGAGTTCACGCCCGCAAAGCCACGGCTGCTGAAGGACAGGCCGCCGTTGCCCGGCGTGCTGCTGGAGGTCAGGCCCACGGTGCGCGTGACGGCGTCCACCAGGGCGTAGTCGCCGCGCTCCTGCATCTGCTCGGCAGAAACACCATCCACGCTGGCAGGCACTTCCTGGTTGGAGACGCCGGTATGGCTGGCCGAGCGCGCAGGCTGGGCCAGTTGCTGGCCGATGCGTTCGGCCTGGCCGGTGACCTGCACTTCGGGCAGGACAGTCTGTGCCTGCACAGGAACGGACAGGAAGGCGCAGGCCAGGGCCAGCGGGCTCAGCCGAAGGCAAAGGGAATCGGCAGCACGGGTGCTGGGAACGCAGGAAAGGGAGGAATGCATTTCGAACATCGGTCTTCGACCGCCTGATGCGAAAGCAAGGCACTGCCGCCTCTCCAGCCAGCGTGCAAGGATAGGGTGCAGGACATTGCCATCCGCACCCCGCAGACAGTCAAGAAAGCGCCCGCTCAGCGGGCGCGAAACGCAGCAGGCCGGTCTCCGGGCTCACAAGCGGCGCAAGGACATGCCTTGCGCCCAGCGCCCCGTCTTCCCAATCCACCCGCGAAAAGCTGCATGTTGCAGACCACGCCATGAACCAGTGACAGCCTGTCATCGCCCCTCCGCAGGGTTGCGGAGTCTGGCGGTACAGGCATGGAACGCCTTGACTTGTTTACCGTTGCGGGGGCAGCCAAGGCCTGTGCCGGCAGCGCAAAAAGCATTTGCTGGCAGTCACCTTGTTCCCGTTTCATCCCCATGGCTGGCATGTGGACACCTGATGCACGGATGCCTTTGCAGGCGCGGCATTATAGCCAGCGGCCCGCGTCGGTAGCCTGCGGCGCGTCGTGCAGCAGCAGCTCCACACCCAGCCACTCGCCACGGTGAACGCGGCTGATGGCATGCCGCAGATGCACGCGGTAAAAGCCTGCCGCACCGCGCACCGGGCGCGGCCCCGTGGCGATGATGGCCGCATCCCCCAGGCCCAGCGGCAGCACCATGGGGCGCGATTGCATGCGCGGGCGCTGCTCGGTCATCACGAATTCGCCGCCCTCGAAATCCTGGCCCGGCCGGGACAGCAGCAGCACCAGCTGCAGCGGGAACACCGCCGCACCTTCGCTGTATGAGCGCAGCGGCGCATGGCCCGCCTGCGCCACATGCAGCAGGTGCGACTGCGGATGCATCTGGCCGCGCTGGCGGCCCAGCTGCCCGAAGGCCTCGAACGAGGCGGGCAGGGCAGGCTGCATGTCCATTTGGGCACGCCAGCGATTGGCAATGGCAAGCAGGTGCCGGTACAGCACCGGGCGCCATGTGTAGAGGGAGGGCGGCAGGCCATTGCGCATGGCCGCCTCGCTAGCCAGGGCGCGGCTTTCATCCGCATTCAGCAGCCGTGGCAGCAGGCAATGGCCCTCTGCATCGAGCTGGGTGGCAATGCGGCCCCAGTCCAGGCCGGCGAAGCGATCACTGCTGTTCAGCCCATCCATGTCGCCCCCTCCATTCAACCCGCCTTGCGAAAAGTGAGATTGATGCGCCGCCCGCCCAGCAGCGGGTGAGGCTGGTCCTTGAGTGGCAACACGCCGTGGTGGCGCAGCCGATCCACGCCGCCCCAGACCACCACGTCGCCATGCTGCAACAACACCCTGGCCGTCCTGTCCGCGCGCGCAAGCCCTCCAAACAGAAATGTGGCCGGCATGCCCAGTGACACCGAGACGATGGGCGCGCCAAGGTCACGCTCGTCGCGGTCCTGGTGCAGGGACAGGCGGCTGCCGGGCAGGTACTGGTTGATCAGGCAGGCGTCGGGCGCGAAGCCCTCGAAGCCCGCAGCGGCGGCCGCTTCGCCCGCCAGCTGCGCAAACACGGCCGGCATGGCGGGCCAGGGCTGGCCGCTGACCGGGTCGATGGCGCTGTAGCGGTAGCCGCGCCTGTCGCTGGTCCAGCCCAGCGTGCCGCAGTTGGTCATGGCCACCGACATGGTGAAGCCGCCCGGCGTGACCAGATGGCGCAGCGGCGCCTGGGCCATGACGCCGTCCACCGCAGCCAGCAGTGGCGCCGCATGGGGCAGGGCATGGCCGCGCAGCACCACGGACTGGGGACCAATGGGTTCGATGCCCATGGGAGGTTCATCGGCAAAAAGATCCAGCGTGCTCATACCGGCCGTCCATCAAAGTGCGTCATATCAGAGTGCGTCATGAAAGATCAGCCCCACGGTATGGCGATGGCCGCTTCGGACGCGGCTGACGCCATGGCGCATGGCCGCGCGGCGGTAGCCTGAGCGCCGCCCCGGCACGGGCCGGTGGCGCACGGCCAGGACCAGCGCATCGCCCTGGTCCAACGCCATCACATCGGCCCGTTGCCTGTCGCCATCGGCCTGGGTGATGACGAATTCCCCGCCCGCAAAGTCCTGCCCCGGCCGAGACAGCAGCAACACCCCCTGCAGCGGAAACACATGCTCTCCATAGACATCCTGGTGCAGGCAGTTGTAGTCGCCCTCGCCGTATTGGAGGATGAGCGGCGTGGGCCGCAACTGGCCGTGCGCGTGGCAGCGCGCCAGGAAGTCCTGCAGCCGGTCCGGATAGCGCACCTCCAGCCCCATGCGCTGGTTCCAGCGGTTGGCCACCGGCACCAGGCGGGAATACAGCTGTTCGCGCAGCCGCTGCAGCAGAGGTGGCAAGGGGTAGTCGAAATACCGGTATTCGCCACGCCCGAAACCGTGGCGGGCCATGACGATGCGGGAGCGAAAACCGTCTTCCCTGGTGTAGAGGGCCGCCAGGTCACGGCATTGCTGCGCGTCCAGCAGGCCGGGCAGCCGGGCACAGCCGTGCTCGTCGAGCTGGTGCTCCATCTGCGTCCATTGGCAGGGCGGGGCGGATTCGCAAGCTTCGTTGTCGAAAAGACGGAGGTTGTGCATGGCGGGCGCGGTTGGCGGCATGGGCGCTGTGGGCAATTGCCGCAGTCTAGGGCGCCGCCGCAGCGCCTGCATCCCGCTTCTTGCAGTGGACAGAATGTCAACCGGCGGCAGCGCCTGCCAGCCGCGTGCTGGACAGGCCTGGGAGGGCCGGCTGGCAGCTGCAATTGAACAATCGCGGCATTCCTGCAAACGCCTCAGGCCCGCCATGTCCAGCAACGTCCATCACCTCTATCTGTTCTTCGATACGCCCCTGCAGCTGCGCCGCGTGCAACTGATCTGCCAGTACCTGGCCCGACAGTCCTGGGAGCAGGCCGAGCGCTGGATCCATGAGCTGGACCCCGCCCTGGACCGGTCCGCGCTGTGGGATGACGACTGGGCCAATGCCAGCGCCCTGGGCCACCCCCAGCACCTGGAGCTGGGCTTTGACACCCGCACCACAGCCGGCATGCCCTGGCGGCTGCTGGAGACCTTGTTCCAGCACGGCCTGCAGGCGGCGGTGCTGCATGTCTTCTATGACCAGGTGGGAGAGAGCGAGCGCTATCACTTCGATGCCGGCCAATGGGTCAGCCACCATGCCTGGCTGGCCCGCTACCCGGAGCGCCAGGTGCTGGTCGATCCCGACGCAGAGGTCTATCCGCGCCCGGGGCAGGAAGAGGGCAACGATGGCACCTCACTCAGCAATCCCGCCCAGCCCATGGCCATCAGGCAACTGCGCGAGCGTGACCAGGAACGCGATCGCCAGGCCCAGGAGTCCGTGCAGGCCCTGCTGGAGACCATGGCCAGCCTGCGCAAGAGCGGCGTGTCGCCGGTGGACGGCATCGCGGGCCTGTTCATGCTGCGGGCCGGCTTTCGCGGACTGTGCGAGGCCGTCGCCTTCACCGTGGTTGCCGCCCTGGCCTTCAGAGGCAAGGGCCTGTGGCTCTGGCTGGCCCTGGGATTGGTACTGGCGGTCGTGCTGCCGCTGTACCGGATGGCCAGTGCGCGGCGGGAGTTCGCGGGGCAGGGCGGCAGCGACCCGGCATCCTGAGACAATCCGCGCTCGGCAGAATGAAACAAATTGCACAAGATCCGGCAAAGTCCCAGGAGAGGGTGAACAGGATGTGGATACCGACCGTCGTCACGGCAGGATGGACATGCGCCATCAGGCGCCGTCTTTTTGAGCAGGGCCAACGCTGATGCAGCCCACCGCAATCGAGCAGGGCCCCGCCGTGGCAGCAGGCGTTCACGAGGATTTCGGCCATCTTCTGGGTCTGTACATGCGCCGCATCCGTGCCAGCGCTTCGGGGGTGGCCACCGAGATCGGGCTGAGCCGGGAAGCCGTCAACAACTGGAGGAATGGGGTTTCCCTGCCCAATCCGCGCTCGCGCGACCGGCTGGCCGCCTGCGCCCAGTATCTGCGGCTGACGGAGGCGGAGACCAATCGACTGTTCTCCGCCGCCGGCTTTGCCACGCAGTTCCCGCTGCAGGCGCCAGCCGCTGGCGCCCAGCCTTTTGCCGGCTTCATGGACCGGCTTTTTGCCCAGCTGGCCCAGGCCTCGCCCTATGCCATCACCATGCTGCTGTCTCCCGCGCACTGGGGGCAGCCCCCGTTCCGCCAGGAATTGCTGCTGCGTGCCCGCGCCCAGTACGGCGCCGAGGCGGTACTGCACATCCAGCCGCCGTACAGCGTGAGCACGGCCCCGGCCGACTACTTTGCGGCCCTGGGCCGGCAGTGCGGGCTGGGCGAGGTGGGCTCGGACTATGAATTCGAGGCCCTGCTGGAAAAGCGCCTGCTGGCAGGCGGCCGCCTGTTCTGCCTGGTCAGCCGTTTCGAGCAAGGCACGGCCGCACTGCGCGAGACGCTGGCCGGCATCCTGCGCAGCCTCAGCGAAATGCACAGCGGCCGCCTGCACCTGCTGCTGTGCGGCAGCGAGGCGCTGGCCGACCTCAAGTACCGCAGCGGCGATCTGTCCCTGCTCAACATCGGCCAGGTGGCGCACTGGCCCGACCCCACGCTGGAAGACCTGGCCCTGATGGCGCGCCAGCGCTGGCCGGCAACAGCCTGGCCGGTCGAGGTCATCGAGGCGCTGCAGGCCCTGACGGGCGGGCATCCCGCGCTCTTCGAGGAAGCGCTGCAATGGCTGGTGGAGCAGGGTGTGGGCATCGCTGCCGTGCACTCGCCACTGCTGCGCGCCCATCTGGTGGCCAGTGCGCGCCTGTGGCAGACCCTGCTGCCCCTGGCGCAGGAGCCGGCCGCACGCGATCAATTGCGAAGCCTGGTGGATGCGGCATCGCTGGGCCGTGCGCGGCCTTATCTGCAGGATGCCGTGCTGCGGCGCCTGTTCTGGGGCAACCTGCTGCAGGTGCGCGGAGCGGGCGAGGGCGCCCACCTGCACTGGCGCTGCGACATCGCCCGCGAAGCCGCAATGGCAGTGCTGCAGGCATGAGCGGCCCGGCCCGCCTTCTGCAGCTGCCCCGATCCTATTGGCGCGCCGCGCTGCTGGCCTTGTTCACGCTGTTCATAGGCACCGCCGTCCTTCTGCCCCGCTACAACCCCGTTACCCGCGGCAGCCTGCAGGGCGCGGAAAGTTCAGGGCGGGTCTGGAACGAAATCATCCTGTGGCGCCTGGCCCTGATGGAGCATGTGCGCCAGCATGAAAGCTGGCCGCAGGACATCGCCAGCGTGGCACCGGAGATTGCCGAGCCCCGCGTGCGCATGAGTTCGCCCAGGCCCTTCGTGCTGCAGGCGGACATCGTGCGCGACAGCCAGATGGGCGTGCTCTCAGGAACCCAGGTCCTGCTGCAGCTGAACATGCCCAGCCAGGACTGGAGCTGCCAGGGCGGCCAGCCACCCACCCCGCCACGCTATCTGCCGCTGAACTGCAGCCCCTCGCCAGGCCAGCCAGAGCACGAACCCTTTGGCTGGCTGCGCAACATCATCTGGACCTGCGCCCTGGTCTTTGGCGGCCTGGCCCTGCTGTGGCTGGTCCGCCATCCGCTGATAGGCCCGGCGCAGCTCAAGCCCGGGCGCCTGCGCCGCAAGCCGTATCAGCATCTTCCCCAGCTGGACCGGCTGCTGCGGCTCACCGGCCGGCGGTCCGCCGTGCTGCGCGCCGCAGGCATACGCCCGCCCGACTGGCAGCGTGCCCTGCGCCTTGCCAGCGCCAGCCCCGCCGCCCGCGTGCGCGCCCTGGCCGAACGACTGTCGGCCACCTGCAAAACCGCCGAGGGCGAATGGCCCGTGCCCGGTGGCATGTTCGAATGGACGCTGCCGCCGGACCTGCCCATCGCCCTGGGCCGCTGCCTGGTCTATGCGCTGCCAGAGCAGCTGGAAGAACTGGAAGAGGGCGAACTCGTGCGCCAGCTGCGCCTGCTGCAAACCGGCGGCGATGTGGTGCTCATCGTGAGCCCGCACCATCCGCAGTCGCCCATGCCGCTGCTGCAGCGCCATGCCGAGGACCGCGCCAATCTGCACGCAGTGCTGGACAGCCCCGGTCAGACCGAATGGCTGATGGGCGGCGAGCCCGCGCAGGTGCTGCTGCGGCTGCTGGCCGCGCAGCTGCAGGTCACGCGCATCTCGCCCTACCAGACGCGCGGCGGCGTGACGCGCGAGGACGTTTTCTTCGGCCGCGAGCGCCTGCTGGCGCGCGTACTCAACCGCGAACCGGCCAACTATCTGGTCGTGGGAGGGCGCCAGCTCGGCAAAAGCAGCCTGCTCAAGGCCGTGCAACGGCGCCTGCAGGAGCATCCGTCCATTGCCTGCCACTACCTCTCGCTGCGCGACCACCGCCTTACGCCGCGCCTGGCCACCCAGTTCGGCCTGCCCGTGGAGACACCGCTGGAGGCCATCATCGAACACCTGCAGTCGCAATCGCAGGGCAGGCGGCTGTACCTGCTGATCGACGAGGCCGACCTGTTCTTCCGCGATGAGGCCCGCAACGGCTATCCCCAGCTCAGCGCCTTGCGCGCGCTCAGCGAGGAGGGCCGTTGCTGGTTCATGCTGGCTGGATTCTGGGATCTCTATGCGGCCGCGTTGCTCGACTACCAGTCGCCGCTGCGCAACTTCGGCGACATCCTGGCCATCGGTGGCCTGGAGCCGTCCGCCTGCCAGGCACTGGCCACCGAGCCGCTGCGCAGGCTGCGCGTGGGCTACGCCAACGACGCGCTGGCCGAACGCCTGATCGAGGCCAGCGGCAGGCGGGCCAATCTGGTCGCCATCCTCTGCCAGGAATGCCTGCAAGCCCTGGCGCCCGACGAACGCGTGATCGAAGAGCGCCACCTGCGCCAGGCGCTGGAATCCCAGCCCGTACAGGATGCGCTGGTCGGCTGGGGCCGCCTGAGCACCGACGAACAGGCCTGCCGCCTGGACCGCATCGCCGTCTATCACACGGCCCAGCAAGGTCACACCAGCCTGACCGCGCTCGACGCCCTGGTCCAGGCCCACGGCGCCACCGGCCAGGCCCAGGCCTTGCGCCGATCCCTGGCCCGCCTGCAACTGGCCTACGTCCTGCGCCGCGATGAAACCCACGGCGTGCACGACGCACGCTACGTCTTCACCATCCCGCTGCTGCAACGCCAGTTCGAACCGCAGGAGACGGAGTTGTTGTTGAGGCAGGAACTGGAGAGCCTGGAAAGAGGGTTGAACAGCTGAAAAAAGAGGCGGAAGACAGGCAGGCCTGGTGCAGGAAGAGTGCCTTACCTGGGTTTGGACAGTGTTAATCGCAACTGTGATTTAACATAATATACATCGTATCAATCAAAGCATCGCGGCCTCCATCAACCCCATCTCGGCGCTGCTCATGAGCGCTTCGATGTCGGTCAAAATCAGCATGCGTTCGACATCGCCGCTCTTGAAGCATCCCATACCCATGATGTAGCCGGCATCCACCGAGGCACTCATCTGGGGCGCCGGCTTGATGTTGTCCGCGCCCAGCGCCAGAACGTCCGACACCGAATCGACCACCACGCCGATGACCCGTCCGCGCACGTTCAGCACGATGACGACGGTGAAATCGGTGTACTCGGCCGACTCGCAATCGAGCTTCAGGCGCAGGTCGACGATGGGCACGATCACGCCACGCAGGTTGATCACTCCCTTGATGAAATGCGGTGCGTTAGCAATGCGGGTGGGTGCCTCATAGCTGCGGATCTCCTGTACCCGCAGGATGTCGATGCCGTATTCCTCGCCACCCAGGCGGAAGCTGAGGAACTCGTTGGGCATGGCGGCCACTGCCTTGGCAGCCTGGGTTGATGAGGCGGCTGTCGTCTGCGCCGTAACCGGTGCTACCGTTGGGCGCTCTTCAATCATGGCGGTCATCTTCGACTCCTTGGAGATTGGGGGCGGGTTCTGGCGCGGCGAGCCGCGCTCAGAACGACGTCCAGTCGTCAGTGCCGGTCTTGGCAGGTGCGATAGCGAGCCGGCTCGACTCAGAGGTCGATGCTGGGGCTGCAGCAGCCTTCGCCTTGAATGCCGGCCGGGCGATGTTCTTGGCACGGTCCGGGCCGCGACGCTCGACGGCAGCAGCGTTGGCCGCTGGGGCCGCAGCGTGGGTCGAGCCTCCAAGTCCTTCATGCGACAGCTTGAACACCGCCACGGCCTGCACCAGTTTCTGGGCCTGGCCCTTCAGGCTCTCTGCGGCGGCAGCGCTCTCTTCCACAAGCGCCGCGTTCTGCTGCGTCACCTGGTCCATCTGGCTGACGGCCTCGCCGACCTGCCCGATGCCGGAGCTCTGCTCGACGCTGGCCGAGGTAATCTCGGCCACGATGTCACTCACGCGTTGGATCGAGGCGACGATCTCGCCCATGGTCTTGCCGGCCTCGTCCACCAGCACGGTGCCTTGCTCCACCTGCTCGACGCTACGGCCGATCAGGGCCTTGATTTCCTTGGCAGCCTCAGCGCTGCGCTGCGCGAGGCTGCGCACTTCAGACGCCACGACAGCGAAGCCGCGGCCCTGCTCACCTGCGCGGGCCGCCTCGACGGCTGCGTTGAGCGCCAGGATGTTGGTCTGGAAGGCGATGCCGTCGATCACGCCGATGATGTCGCCGATCTTGCGGCTGCTGTCGCTGATGCCTTGCATCGTGGTGACGACCTTGCCGACCACCTCGCCACCTTGCGCAGCGACGTCCGAGGCGCCCTGAGCGAGTTGATTGGCCTGCTTGGCGTTGTCGGCGTTGTTGCGGGTGGTGGTGCCCAGCTCCTCCATCGTGGCGGCCGTTTGTTGCAGGGCACTGGCTTGCTCTTCGGTGCGCTGGCTCAGGTCCTGGTTGCCCTGTGCAATCTCGGAGCTGGCTGTCGCCACGCTGTCGGCACCACTGCGAATGGCGCCCACCACGCTAGACAATTGCTGCTGCATGCTGCCCATAGTGCGCAGCAGGTCACCTTCTTCACCCCTCACTCCGAGATCGATCGACTGATCAAGCTCCCCTGCAGCAATGCCCGATGCCACACGACTGACGTCGCCAAGCACGGCGCTGGTGCGACGACGCAGATAAAGTAGCCCGGCGAGCAGGCTCACGATGAGCAATGCCGTCGAGGCCATGGCAAGTTTCGACCATTGCCGCCGCGCCGCCACGGCTGCGGCCAGCTGTGCTGACGTGCGCTCATCGAGAAGAATCAGGAACTCGTCCACGGGTTTCATGATCTTGGCTTTGTACTGGTGGTACGCCAAGTCGTGCATCATCCCCAGAGCCTTGGCCTTGTCGGGTTCAGCTTGGCGCGTGAACCCACCTTTGCCGTCGTCATAGAGGCCCTTCACCATGTTCATGGCGATGGTTTCAGTGCGCACCAGATCATCTGAGTTGGCCTTGGCTTCGGCCAGCTTGGCGAGTTCGTTGTCTGCAAAGCCGGCCCGCTTCATCAGATCAAGCAGCGGCACCGTTTCGCCTGCGGGACGCACGTTTTGCGCATCGGCTGCCCGGAAGTCCCAATAGATCCGCTCGTAGGCCTGAGGCCGTGGCAGCTTGCCATTGCGAATATCCAGAATCTCGATGTATTGCTTCTCCCACTTGGCGTCACCGGTGGCCACGTAGGTGCGCGCCAGTCGGGTGAGGTCGTCAGAGCTTTGCCGCAACTCATCGGCCAGCAGGTAGGACTGGTATCGCTTGGCGGCGGTTTCGTCGGCAAGAGCGCTGCTGCGGTTGCTCATGATGGCTGCGCCAATGGTGGCCGCGCCAAGAACCAGCAGGAGAGCGGCACCAAAACTGTAGGCTTGTCTGATCTGGAGTCTCATTGTTGTTCCTTCGACTGTGCTCTCGCCCTCGACCAGGACGATGGAGTTGAGTTCGCCATGCAGGCTTGACCTGGCTTGGCGCAGAGCATGGGGCTTGCGACTTTTCAGCCCCCTGCCCTGCGCTGTCCCGCGTCACCCTGAACTGGCCGGATCGGCGCAGCCACATGCTGCCATTGAATGCCAAAATTGATCCGATGACTGCATCATAGATATCAATTTAATCAAATATGAATTAAATTTTTCTATCAATTTGAGGAAATTGCTACTTATGCGCGTGAGCACATCTCCGATCCACCACTCGGCATGTACGGATATCAAGGAGTCCGCTGTCGGTGTCTGCGCGGAAATAGCCAAGCTGCAGCGCGTGCTCGGCAAGACAACCTTGGAGAACGAAATCCTCAAGGAAGCCGTGCGGTACGCCGCAGAAAAAAGTGGATTGCGCTCGCCTGTGCGCGACCTGCCTGGGCGCGGTGAGGCTGGGCCGATGGCCGCAGCCATCGCACACCCGGCGACGACGCCGGGCTGCTCGCCGAACTGCGCCAGGAAATTGCCGACTTGCCCAGCTGGCCTGTTGTATTTGCCGTCGGTTTCAGAACGAGTGGCGCAGGCCCAGCATCAGGCCGGTCTGCGATGCGCCCGCCAGCGGGCTGCCGCCGGCTGCGGCCGAGCTGACCGAGATGGCCAGGCGCTGTCCGTTGTCAATGCGCGCGGCCTGGGCATAGACCGCCGTGCGCTTGGAGAACCTGTAGGTGGCGCGCAGGGCCAGCAGGGTGGAGCGGTCGCCGCCCCGGGCATAGCGCAGTTGCTGCAGCTGGCCATCGACCACGACGGCGGCGCTCGGGGACCAGGACAGGCCGCCCCAGGCCAGGGTGCTGCGCGGCGTGGCGCCGTTGCTGGCCGAGGCCGCCTGGGCCGCGTCGTTGTCGCGGCGCATGAGGCCGGCGCCCAGCTTGATGGTGGGTGACAGCGCGGCATAGCCGTTGAGCATGATGCGGCGGTCCTTCAGGTCCGAGCGCGTGAGCCCTGCAAATGCACCGGCGCCGCCGCGCATCTCGTCCACGGCCAGGGCAAAGCCCCAGGGCGCGGTGTCGTACTTCAGCATGGCCGACCACTGGCGGCAGGCCTGCCTGTCCGTGGCCGATTCGCCGGCGCAGTTGGTGCCGGCCGGGCTGGGGCCGGCGTTGACGGCATCGCGTCCCAGGCTGTAGGCGGCGCCCAGGCTCCAGGCGCCGAAGCGTCCCCGGTAGGCCAGGGAGTTGTCGGTGCGCGTGTTGGGGATGTAGCTATCCAGGCTGCTCAGGCCGAAGGCGTTGGGGCCGAGCAGGTCGGCATCGAACAATGCCCAGTACAGCATGGTGTAGTTGCGCCCCAGCGAGACACTGCCCCAGCCTCCGGACAGCCCCACCCAGGCCTGGCGCCCGAAGCCCCGCCCGCCCTGGTTGAAGGTGCCGGCATCCGGGCCAAAGCCTGACTCCAGCGCAAAGACGGCGCTCAGGCCGCCGCCCAGATCCTCGCTGCCGCGCAGCCCCCAGCGCGACGGTGCCGTTCCCGTGAGGCCGGGCATGCGTGTCAGCGATCCGCCGCCTTGCACATTCGTCAGGTGCTCGATGCCGGTGTCCAGATGGCCGTACAGCGTCACCGATGAGGCGGTCTGGGCCTGGGCGCCGCCTGCTGCTGCCAGCATGGCGAGCGGGGCGAGGCGGCCCAGACAAGCCCGCACTGGGCGCCTGGCTGGGGGTTGGGGAATGCTCTTGAGAGTGCGTTTCATGCTTGTGTCTCCTGTCGTTGTCGTTGCGGAATCGGCACGCCGCAACGCTGCGCCTTGAGAAAGGCGAGAGTGGCGGGCACGGGGAAATGGGAGAAAGCGGCTGGGCGCCCTGCTCTTCAGGCGCCCGGGAGGTCCCGGTACATGACGAAGCGCGCTACGCGGCGCGTGATCAGCCAACGGCCTTCAGGACTGCGGCCGAAGGTGTCATCGAACTCGCCTACGAGCTGGCGCGGTTGCGCCGGGCGGCCGTGCGGCGTGATGGCATCGGCCTCGTCGCAGGACCACAGCAGCACCTGGCTGCGCGCGCTGGCGCGGTCCGGGCCTTGCAGTTCCACCAGCGTGTTGGTGACCAGATGCCGGGTCATGCGGCCCGCAGGACGCCGGGAGTACGCAGCGGCGATGGCCGTGCGCCCGCCCAGTACCTCGCCGCCGGGCCGTTGCAGCTGGCCGTCTTCGGCAAACAGCTGCGCCAGGGCCTGGGCATCACCGGCATCCGCAAAGGCTGCAGCGCGCAGCACCAGGTCCAGGCAGGCCTGGCGTGCCAGCAGCCGGTCGATTTCATGGTTCATGTTTCTTGTCTCCCCGGAATTCGCAGCCTGCGATGGGCTGTCTTGATCCAGGCACCAAGCATTCCACGCTGGCATCGATCCGGCCAATGCCGGAGCCCCGGCCATCAATGCGTTTTTCTTATGGGACAATCAAAACACGTTCTTCCAACGTACCGCGAAGCGCCTTTCAATGAACCTTTCTCTTGCCCCCTGGGCCAGCAGCAATCCCTCGCGTTTTCCCGAGTTGGCAGGCCATTTGCGAGCCATGCGCGCCATGCTGGGCGTGGTGCGCCATGGCAGCATCACGCGGGCCGCCCAGGCTATGCATCTTTCTCAGCCGGCCGTGGCGCGTTCGGTACTGCAACTGGAAGAGGCCTGCGGCATGCCGCTGTTCATGCGCGGTGCGCGCGGCATGATGCCGACCCCGCTGGGCAGCCAGCTGGCCGCCCGCATAGAGGCCATGCTCCAGCACCTGGGCAGCGGCGCGGCCGACGCCCAGGCCGCCGCCACGCTGGCGGCCAGGCGCCCTCCCCTGCCCGAGCGTTTTGCCGAGACCGTGCCTGCAGGCCAGCTGCGCGCCCTCATGGCCATTGCCGACTGCGGCAGCGAATCCCTGGCCGCGCAGTGGCTGGGCCTGACGCAGCCCGCCGTGCATGCGGCGCTGCAGGGGCTGGAAACCAGTCTGGGCATGCAGCTGTTCTACAAGCTGGCCTTCGGCACGCGGCTGACGCCGTCCGGCGAAGCGCTGCTGCGCCGCGTCAAGCTGGCCCTGGCCGAGGTGCGCGGCATGGACAGCGATATTTCCGCCTGGCGCGGCGAGATCCGGGGGCGCGTGGTGGTCGGCGTGCTGCCGCTGTCGGTGGGAATCTTCCTGCCGCGCGCTGTCGACAGCCTGGCCGCCAGCCACCCGGACATCGAGGTCAGCATCGTGGACGGCACCTACGAGAGCCTGGTGCAGCATCTGCTGAGCGCCGACATCGACGCCATTGCCGGCGCCCTGCGCGCCGACATGCCCTCCGATGAGGTACGCCAGCTGCACCTGTTCGACGATGACCTGGTGGTGGTGGCACCGGCCGGCCATGCCTGCCTGGACCGCGGCCAGCTGGTTCTGGAGGATTTGCTGCAATGGCCCTGGGTCTCGCCCCTGCCCGGCACGCCAGCCGACCGCGCCATGGTCCAGCTGTTCCGCAGCCAGGGCCTGGAGCCGCCGCGCGCCAGCCTGCGCGCCAGCAGCCCGACCATGACGCTGGCCTTTGTGCTGCAGACGGGCCGGCTGGCCCTGGCCTCGCGCGGCCAGGCCCTGCAGGATGACCACGGGGGGCAGTTGTCCATCGTGCCTGTGGACCTGCCTTCCACACGCAGGCGCATCGGGCTGGCCACGCGTGCGCTGAGCACGGCATCGCAGGACCTGGAGCTGTTCATGCAGGCCTGCCGGCGGGCCGTGGGCGATCCGCCGGCCTAGTCTAAGTGCAGCGCTCGCTCAGCGCCCCATCCAGTCGAGCAGTGCCCGCGACACCTGCTGCGGCTGCTCCATGGTGCTCATGTGGCCGCTGTCCTCGATCACCACCAGCTCGGCGCCCGGGCACAGGGCCTGCATGCGCTCATGGCGTGACAGCGGGCTCCAGGCATCCTGGCGACCGCAGGCCAGCAGGGTCGGGCAGCGCAGCTGCCTGAGCACATCGCCCGCATCGGGGCGGTTCAGCAAGGCATTGATCTGCGCGGCGAACACCTCGGGCGTGAAGCGCGCCACCATGTCGAGCACCTCACTGAACAGCGGCGTATCGAGCCGGTCCGGATGCACCATGCCGCGCGCCCATTGCAGGCCCATCTCGCGCATGCCGCTGTTCCGGGCGATCTGCAAGAGCGCCATGCGCTTGGCGCGTTCGCTCTCGCCGGCCTCGCCCGGGGCGATGGGGTCCATGCCGGTGTCCAGCAAGGCCAGCCGTTCCACACGCTGGGGCGCCATGCCGGCAATGGCCAGGGCCACGCGCCCGCCCATGGAATGGCCCGCCAGCGAAAACCGCTCGGCCGCCACGCCATCCAGCACCAGGCGCGCCATGTCTTCGATGGTGGCCGCCGCGCCATAGGACGGAACAATGCACTCGGCAGCACCGGCAAAGGACAGGGCCGCCTGCTGCTCGTGCCAGACCGTCTCGTCGCACAGCAGGCCCGGCAGAAGTACCATGCAAGGCCGGCTCATGCTGCGTTCTCCAGGATGAGGTGTCCGACAGCGGTGTTCGATGCCGGCACATGGTAGAAGCGGTGGTTGACCTTGGGCAGCGGCGCGGGGCCATCCACATCGGCCATGGCACCGCGCGCGATCAGCCACATCACCAGCTCGATGCCTTCGGAGCCAGCCTCGCGCACGTAGTCGATATGCGGCATCTTGGCCAAACCGGCAGGGTTCTCGATCAGCAGGTCCAGGAAGCGGTTGTCCCACTCCTTGTTGATCAGGCCCGCACGCGCGCCCTGCAGCTGGTGGCTCATGCCGCCCGTGCCCCAGATCTGCACGTTCAGGTCTTCGTCGAAGCTTTCCACGGCGCGGCGAATGGCCCGGCCCAGGTTGAAGCAGCGCTGGCCCGACGGCACGGGGTACTGCACCACGTTGACGGCAAACGGAATCACCGGGCAGGGCCAGGCGCCCGTGCGCGCGTCCTGCTCGCCGCACATCAGCGACAGCGGCACGGTCAGGCCGTGGTCCACGTCCATCTTGTTGACGATGGTCAGGTCGAAGTCCTGCTGGATCACCGACTGCGCGATGTGGCTGGCCAGTTCCGGATGGCCGACGACCTTTGGCACGGGGCGCGGGCCCCAGCCTTCGTCGGCGGGCTGGTATTCCGCGGCCGTGCCGATGGCAAACGTCGGGATGAAGTCCAGGCTGAACGCGGTCGCGTGGTCGTTGTAGACCAGGAAGATCACGTCGGGCTTGTTGTCCTTGAGCCATTGGCGCGAGTGCTCGAAGCCCTTGAACAGCGGCTGCCAATAGGGGTCGCCCGCCTTGCCCAGGTCAATGGCCGCGCCGATGGCGGGCACATGCGAGGTGTAGACGGATGCGGTGATGCGTGCCATCAGATGCCTTTTTCCTGTCGTTCCTGCTCATGCAGGTAGCGGTTTCCATTGATGCTGCGTCCGCCGCCCAGCATCATCTGGCGGTAGTCCTCCTCGTTCATGCCGCTCATGGTCGAGACCATGTTCTGCACGCTGACGCCGTCGGTGGCGCCGATCTTCACGAGGAAGTAGATGTTTCCGCCCAGCGCAATGCAGCGGTTCAGGTCGCGGTCCAGCACGGCCTGTCTTTGCTCGGCCGTCATGGCCCATTCGCCCAGATAGGCGCGCTCGTCAGCCCGAAAGCGCTCGCGGTTCTCGGCCTTCATCAGCGACATGCAGAACTGGTTGAGCCAGTAGCCCTGGCGGGATTGCTCGGCGTCGAAGACCGTGGTTCCCGGTACGTCGAGATAGGGTTTGTCCAATGCCATGGAAGTGTTTCTCCTGCGCTTGAGCGCTTGAGCGCTTGGGCGCTCGGGCGCTCGGGCGCGTGCTCACGGATAGGGGTTCAAGGATCAAGCACCAGGCGCTCGCAGCGCGCCACCCCCCGGCGCCAGGGCGCGGCCGGCACCCGTGGCCCACACGGCCAGCGCAGCGGCAATCAGCGGCAAGGCAAAGACGTAGTACAGCGAGGCAGGCTGCCAGCCACCGTCCAGCAGCAGGCCGGCCATGGTGGGCGCCACGATGGCGCCTATGCGCCCAATGCCTATGGCCCAGCCCATGCCGGTGGCGCGCACCTGGGCCGGATAGGTGGCCGGCACCAGCCCGTACAGCCCGGCCATGGAGGCGAACAGGAACACGCCCACGCCTACGGCCGCGGCAAACGCCCAGCCCAGGCTGGCCGAGGCCAGGCCGAACAGCGCGGTGAACAAGGCATTCAGCAGCAGGCTGCCCATGGCCAGATGCCGCAGCTTGGCCTTCACCGCCAGCAGGCCGAACAGGCTGCCGCCGGCAATGCCTCCCAGGTTGAGCAGCACGCCGCCCGTCACGCCCTGCTGTGCCGACAGGCCGGCCTGCACCAGCAGCTTGGGCGTCCAGCTCAGGGAAAAGTAGACACTGAACATCAGCAGGAAGAAGCCGGCCCAGAGCATCAGCGTGGGGCGCGCCAGGCCGCTCCTGAACAATGCGGCCACGGTATTGCCCTGCTGGACGTCACGGCCGGCTTGCGCGGGCAGCTGCAGCATGGCGGGGTGCCCCATGAGTGCCATCAGGCGGTTGAGCTTTTCCAGCGCACGCGCCGGGCGACGGCCCAACAGAAAGTCCACCGACTCCGGCAGCCGCCACAGCACGATGGGCACCATCAGCGCCGTGGCCAGGCCGCCGAACACAAAGACCGAGCGCCAGCCATGGTGTGCCAGCAGCCAGGCGGCCATGAGCCCGCCCAGCGTGGCGCCAATCGGATAACCCGTGGCCTGCAGCGCAATCGCCGTGCTGCGCCATTTGTTCGATGAATACTCCGAGGTGATCACCCCCACGCTGGCCAGCATGCCGCCAATGCCCACGCCCGTCATGGCGCGCAGGGCTGCCAGTTCCACATAGCTGCGCGCTGCGGCAGAAAGCAGCATGCCCACGGACACCACGACCAGGCACAGCACGATGACGGGTTGCCGGCCACGGCGGTCGGCCACGGGCGCCAGGAACAGCGAGCCCAGGGCCATGCCGATCAGCCCGGCACTGAACAGCACGCCCAGCTGCGCCCCGTTGAGCTTCCACTCGGCAGCGACGGCCGAGGCGGTGAAGGCCATCACCAGCACATCGAAGCCGTCCAGCATGATGAGCAGGATGCAGATGGCCACGGCCAGCCACTGGAACGGCGCCATGGCGCCCTCGTCCATCGTCTTGCGGATATCTTTCATACAAGTCCTTGTCGGAGCAGGTTGTCTCTTTGCCCTGGCAGGCGCTTCGCGCCCAGGTCAGGTTCTGTTGTGGGGAAACCGGGGCGGCCTGTGTTCGGAGTGCACAGCGCCTACATTCCCCAGTGCAAAAAGTATCTCCACGCCAGCCTCTCCAGGCCAATGCCGACGGACGCGCAAGCTATGCGTTTTATTGATGGCCACATGCAAAAAGGCCGGCCACCCAGAGGTGACCGGCCTTCGTTCATCAAGAATCCAGGGCCTGAGCGGGCTGCCTCAGGTGCACTCCCCTGTCATGCCAGCCTCCCCAGCCCCGCCAGCAGCTTGTCGAGCGTGACCGGATAGTCACGCACGCGTACGCCGGTGGCGTTGTAGATGGCGTTGGCAATGGCCGCGCTCACGCCGCAGATGCCCAGCTCGCCCACGCCCTTGGCCTTCATGGGCGAGGCCATGGGATCGACCTCGTCCAGAAAGATCACTTCCTGGTGCGGGATGTCGGCATGCACGGGCACCTCATAGCCCGCCAGGTCGTGGTTGACGAACAAGCCCAGTCGCGTGTCCACGGCCAGCTCTTCCATCAGGGCCGCTCCCACGCCCATGGTCATGGCGCCGATGACCTGGCTGCGGGCCGTCTTGGGATTGAGGATGCGGCCGGCCGCGCAAACGGCCAGCATGCGCCGCACGCGGACCTCTGCAGTGAAGGCGTCCACGGCGACCTCCACGAAGTGCGCGCCAAAGGTGGACTGCTGCATCTTCTTGTCGAGCACGCCGAATTCGATGGCATCCTCGGCCGTCAGGTCGCCGTCGCCGGCAGCGCTGGCCAGAGCCCGGCGCTTGCCGCCCGCCTGCACATGCCCATCCGCGAATTCGGCCGTCCCCGGGTCCATGCCCAGCTTGCGCGCCACGGCCTCGCGCAGCTTCACGCAGGCGGCATAGACGCCGGAGGTGGCACTGGCCGCGCCCCATTGCCCGCCCGAGCCGGCAGACACGGGAAAGCCGGAGTCGCCCAGCCGCACGCGCACCTGCTGCAGCGGCAGGCCCAGCATCTCGGCCGCCGTCTGGGCAATGATGGTGTAGCTGCCCGTGCCGATGTCGGTCATGTCGGTTTCCACGGTGAGCATGCCCTGCCTGTCCAGGCGCACGCGGGCGGCGGACTTCATGACAGGCGCGCCACGGTAGGCGCCGGCCATGCCCAGGCCGATCAGCCAGCGCCCTTCGCGCCGTTGGGCCGGCTGGGGATTGCGCTTGCTCCATCCGAAGCGCTCGGCGCCCGTGCGCAGGCACTGCACGAACTCACGGCGGGAAAACGGCTTGTGCTCCTGGGCAGGGGTGCCCTCCTTCGCCTCGGGTTGCGGCTTCTTGCCGCTGTCCGGCACCACCTGGGTGTCGTTGCGGATGCGCAGCTCCACGGGATCGATGCCGAGCTTTTCCGCCAGCTCGTCCATGGCAACTTCCAGGGCCATGTGCCCCGTGGCTTCGCCGGGGGCGCGCATGGCATTGGCCTCGGGCAAGTCCAGCACGGCCAGGCGCGTGGCGGTCATGCGATGGGTGCCGGCATACATGCGGCGGGTCTGGTCCACGGCACCGTCCGCCGATCCTCCGGGCTGGTCGCCCGACCAGCTTTCGTGGCCGATGGCGGTGATCCTGCCGTCCTGCCCTGCCGCGATGCGCACACGCTGGATGGTGGCCGGGCGGTGCGTGGTGTTGTTGGCCATCAGCGGGCGCTGCAGTGCGACCTTGACGGGCCGGCCTGCCGCGCGGGCGCCCAATGCGGCCAGCAGTGCATCGGCCCGCAGGAACAGCTTGCCGCCAAAACCGCCGCCGATGAATGGCGAGACCAGGCGCACCTTGTCCTTGGGAATGCCCAGCGTCTTTGCCAGCTCGCCCTGCCCCCAGGCAATCATCTGGTTCGAGGTCCATACCGTGAGCTGGTCGCCCTTCCATGCGGCCAGCGTGGCATGGGGCTCCATCATGGCGTGCGACTGGTCTGGCGTGGTGTATGTGGCGTCCACCTTCACGGGGGCAGAGGCGAAGGCGCCTTCGAAATCGCCAATGGCCGTGTCCGGCGCATCGCCATTGATGCTGTCGGGTGGCACGGCGGAGTCCCTGGCCTTGGCCAAGTCATAGGCGCCAGCCACGGGCTCGTAGTCCACACGGACCAATTGCGCGGCAGCGCGCGCCTGCTCGAAGGTTTCCGCCACCACCAGGGCCACGGCCTGGTGGTAGTGGGCCACCTGGGGGCCTGCCAGCAGCGGCGCGGTGTTCATCTTGCCCTGGCCCAGCTTGCCAGCGGTCTGTGCGGTGACGATGGCCAGCACGCCGGGCGCGCGGCTTGCCTGCGCCAGCCCGATGCTGCGGATGCGGCCCTTGGCAATGGCCGAGCCCACCACATAGCCATAGGCCGGGTGCTGGACCACGTCATGCCGCTCATAGGCATACGGCGCCGTGCCGGTGGTCTTGAGCAGGCCGTCGATGCGGTTCATCGGCTGGCCGATGATCTTGAGCTGGTCAATGGGGTTGACCGTTGCGGGGGTGTCGAATTTCATGGCGTCAGTTCCTGGCCTGGTCCAGCACGGAGGCAAGCGTGCGCTCGGCCAGCGTGAGTTTGAAGGCGTTGTCGTGCGTGGGCCGGGCGCCTGCCAGCAGGCGGTCGGCAACGGCCTTGGCGCCCTGCGGCATCAACGCTTCGGCCGCCTCCACTCGCCAGGGCTTGTGCGCCACGCCGCCCAGGGCCACGCGCCCGCTGCCGTCGCGCTGCACGATGGCGGCCACCGACACCAGCGCAAAGGCATAGGAGGCACGGTCGCGCACCTTGTGATAGATGTGCGTGCCGCCCGGCGGCGGCGGCAGGGTGACGGAGGTGATCAGTTCGCCGGCCTGCAAGGCCGTCTCTACATGCGGCGTGGTGCCGGGCAGCCGGTGGAAGTCGGCAATGGGGATGACGCGGGCCTTGCCGTCGGCCTGGATGGTTTCCACCGTGGCATCCAGTGCGCGCAGCGCCACGGCCATGTCGCTGGGGTGGGTGGCAATGCAGGCCTCGCTGCCGCCGATCACAGCATGCTGGCGGCTCACGCCGGCAATGGCCGAACAGCCGCTGCCCGGCACGCGCTTGTTGCACGGCATATTGGTGTCGTAGAAATACGGGCAGCGGGTGCGCTGCAGCAGATTGCCGCCCGTGGTCGCCATGTTGCGCAATTGGCCAGAGGCGCCGGCCACCAGGGCGCGGGTCAGCACGCCGTAGTCGCGCCGCACGCGCGCATGGGCAGCCAGGTCGCTGTTGCGCACCAGCGCGCCTATGCGCAAGCCGCCTTGCGCGGTGGGCTCCACGGTGTCTATGCCGGTGCCGTTGACATCGACCAGATGCACGGGGGTTTCTATCTGCAGCTTCATCAGGTCCAGCAGATTCGTGCCCCCGGCGATGAAGCGGGCGCCCGGCCGGGCCGCCACGGCGGCGGCAGCCTGCGCGGGGGATTGGGCGCGTTCGTAGGTGAAGGCAATCATGTCCGCCCCTCCCCTCCCACTTCGGTGATGGCATCGACGATGTTGGAATATGCCCCGCAGCGGCACAGGTTGCCGCTCATGCGTTCACGCAGTTCATGGGCCGACACCAGGGGCTGGGCCACGATGTCTTCGCTGGCATGGCTGGGCATGCCGCGTTTGATTTCATCGAGCACGCCCACGGCAGAGCAGATCTGCCCCGGCGTGCAGTAGCCGCACTGGAATCCGTCATGCCGCACGAAGGCGGCCTGCATGGCGTGCGGGGATTGCGGCGTGCCCAGGCCTTCGATGGTGGTCACGGCGGCGCCCTGGTTCATCACGGCCAGGCTCAGGCAGGACACAACCCGCCGGCCATTGACCAGCACCGTGCAGGCCCCACACTGGCCATGGTCGCAGCCTTTCTTGGTGCCGGTCAGGTGCAGGTGCTCGCGCAGGGCGTCGAGCAGCGTGGTGCGGGTGTCCAGGTCCAGGCGGTGTTCCTTGCCGTTGACTTGCAGGGTGACGGGCAGCTGGACCCCTTCGGGGATGGAGGGAGGCTGCACTTGCGCGCCGGCCGATCGAGGCACGGCCGTTGCCGCAGCCGTGGAGGCACCTGCAATCAGCAGGTCCCTCCGCGAAACGGAAAGCTGGGTGTTGTGTTCCATGGGGCGTCCATCGTGTTGGCTCTTCGTGGGGCGTGCACACTGCTGCGAACACGCCACTCCAAGCATCGGTTCGGGACGCGCCCCGGGTTGTAGGTGATGGTCCAACGTCCGGGACATCGGGTTGTCCGATGAAGGATCAGCGCATGCAGACGTGCGAGGACCCCCGGCCCATGCAAAGGCAGCGCCAGCAAAGCGCCCCAGCCTTTGCCGATGGGCCCTGCCCCTGCCCCTGCCCCGGCCCCGGCGCTGCGCCTAGGCCGCAGGCGGCACGTCGCCGCGCTGCATGCGCTCGAAGGCCTTGTCGATTTCCTCGGAGCGTATGGCGCCCGCAGCCGGCACGGGACGGCCCGCGCGCTGGGCGTCGATCTGCTCCTGCATGCGCGTGGCCACCTGCATCAGCACGCGGTGCAGGCCCAGCTGCTGGCGGCGGGCCTGGTCCAGGTGCGTGACCACGGGCTCCAGGGACTGGGCCAGCGACCGGGTCAGCAGTTGGCCCAGCATGTGAACCAGGGCCTGACGGTCCTGGGCGGCCTGCACCTCCGACGGGGTGCCGGCCTTGGTGCTGGCGGGCTCGCTGGCCGCCCTTTGCGCCATCAGCTCGCGTATGCCGTGCAGCGAGTCGCCTGCGGCGCTTTGCGTCTGCAGCAGCCGGGCCAGCAGTGCCTGCAGCGCTTGCAGGAGCTGGGACTGTTCGGCGGCGCCTTCCTGCATCGCCTGCTGCTGGGGCTGGGCCACCGACTGGGCCACCTCGCGCGTGGCGGCGTCGGCATTGGCGCCGACTGCGGCCTGGCGGCGCAGGAACTGCTGGCGTATCTGCTGCCAGCGGGCGCTGTCCTCGTCGCTCATCTGCCCGCGCAGCTCGGCGAGCTTGAGCAGGTTCTCCTCGGCGCCCGTGGTCAGCATCTGCGCTTCGCCCTGGTAGTGGTCGGCCAGCATCTGCTGCATTTCCTGGTCGTTCATCACCGGGGTGATTTTTTCGGCCAGCTTGTTCATGTTGCGGTAGCTGCCCTGCAGCCTGAAGGCCGGCTCGGTGCGGTAGCCGTCGTCCTGCGCGGCGCTCTGGATGTACTGCTGGTTGACCTTGAACACCAGCTCGCGCACCTGCACCATGCGGGCCAGCACGGCCTCGATCTCGCGCAGTTCGGCCGATGAATAGTCGTGCGACAGCGCGTTGCCCGAGACATCCCTGCCCTGCGCCTTGTCCAGCAGCAGGTACAGGTCCTGCAGGCTGCGCGTGGCCATCGGCGCCAGCACGGCGTTCGAGGTCATGCTGTTTTCGATATAGCTGAGCTTGAACACCTCCTGCATGCCGCCCAGCACATCGCCCAGGTTGTAGATGTCGGCACGGTTGGCCAGCATGTCGGGGATCTTGAAGACCTCGCCCGACTCGGTGTACGGATTGCCCGACATGACCACGCAAAAGCGCTTGCCGCGCATGTCGTGGGTGCGGGTCTGGCCCTTCCACACGCCCTCGATGCGGCGCGTGCCGTCCGACAGCGAGATGAATTTCTGCAGGAACTCGGGGTGCGTGTGCTGTATGTCGTCGATGTACAGCATCACGTTGTTGGCCATCTCCAGCGCCAGGTTGAGCTTTTCCAGCTCCTTGGCCGCCGTGGCGTCCGGCGCCTGGGCCGGGTCCAGCGAGCGCACCGAGTGGCCCAGCGCCGGGCCGTTGATCTTCATGAAGATCAGGCCCAGGCGGTTGGCCACGTACTCCATCAGCGTGGTCTTGCCGTAGCCGGGCGGCGAGATCATCATCAGCAGCCCCATCTGGTCCGTGCGCTTGTTCTCGCCAGCCACGCCGATCTGCTTGGCCAGGTTGTCGCCGATCACGGGCAGGTAGATCTCGTTGATGAGCCGGTTGCGCACAAAGGACGACAGCGGCCGGGCCTTGAATTCGTCCACCCGCACGCGCGAGCGCCAGTCCTGCAGCAGCTGCTGGCGCAGCGCCTGGTAGCGGCCGAATTCGGGGACAAAGCTGCGGAAATGGCGCGCGGCGCGCTGGCCCAGGTCGTCGATCTGCAGCCACATGCGGCCGTCCGCAATGCGCGGATGCTGGCCCAGCAGGCCCGGCACTTCATGGCGCAGGTCCACATTGCTGACCTTGCAGGGCAGTGGGCCGGCGCAGCACAGCCAGGCGGCGGCTTCGCCGCAATAGGCCAGCCAGGCCTGCCCTTGCCCGTCGTCCAGCGCGCGACAGGCGGTCTGCAGCCAGTGCAGCGCGCTGCGCCAGCGCTGGTCCAGCGGCGCCAAAGGCTTGTCGTGCCGGTCCTCGCCCTGCCAGTAGGCCTGCATTTCCTCCCAGCGCTGCAGCGGCTGGGCCTGCTGCTGCACGGCGGCCTGCAGTGCGGCAATGGCCGACTGGCTGTAGCTGGAGAAGGAAAAGCGCACGGCCTTTTGCGCCAGCTCGGCCTGCAGGTAGTCGGCGGCGCCGTGGATGAGGCTGTCGATATCGCTGTCTGCGGACGCCGCCTGTCCTGGCAGCAGGTCGCGCAGCAGGCCCCGCTCGTCGGCATAGGCGCGCAGGCGCTCGGAAATGTCGGCGCGCAGGCTCAGCTGCTCGGCCTCGCTGCCGAACATCTGCTGCATGGCCTGGGCCTGCTGGGCGCGCAGCGGCCACTGCGCCATGGCGGCAGCCAGCTGCGGCTGCTGCACCTGGGCCTGTGCGCTCCAGAACAGCAGGGCCAGCGCACGGGCGTGGGGCGCAAAGCGCAGCACGCCGGCGGCATCGCGCAGGGGCAGCAGCACCTGCAGGATGCGGGCCGCATCATGGTCGTGGATACCGCGCTCATAGCCTTCGCGGTAGCGCGGCGCGGAAAATTCGCGGATGGCCTGGGTCAGTGCCGCCTCGTCGGGCAGCAACTGGGCCAGCCGGGCCTCGCTCCAGCCGTCGCGGCGCTGGCGTGCGGCCTGCACCACTTCCAGGGCCAGGTATTCACCGCGATAGAAGTCTGCCGATTCGGCCGGCGTGGAGGCATCCCAGTAGGCCTGCAAAGCGGCCAGCTCGGGGTTGTCCACGGGCTCGAAATACTCGGTGCCGACCAGGTGCAGGAACAAAGCGCCGTTGCGCGGCAGCAGGGTCAGGTCCAGTTCCTGGTTGCCCACGCTGAAGCGGTGGCGGCCCAGGCGAATGATGGCGCCGCCGCCTTCGTACAGCTCGCTGCGGTCCTGCAGCGCGCGAAACGCCTGGTCGCGCAGGTTCTTGACGCGGCCGTCGATATCGTCGGCCTTGACCGGGTCGTGCAGTTGCTCTCGCAGGCGCTGGGACAGCTCCTTGAGCTTGCCGATCAGCGGATCGCCTGCAAAGAACGCATGCAGCGCGTCGGCACTGGCCAGTTTCTCGGTGCGCTTGGGCAGGCTCTGCACGATGCGCAGGGCCGCGTCCAGCACGCCTTGCGCCTTGCGCTGGCGCTCGTCCTGCAGCGACTGGCGGCGCGCCTCGAAGCTCTCCAGCACTTCCTCGCGCTTGGCCATGATGTCGCCGAGGAACTGCTCGTGCTCGCCGAAGCGGCTTTCGATCTCCTCCAGCTGCACCAGCAGGCGCGCCAGCTGCTCGTCGCATTTCTCGGGCGTCTGCGCCAGGCCCAGGGCGCTGACGATGCTTTGCGAGAACAGCGCCAGCTGGGCCGCGAACTGGGCCACGTTCTCGGCGCCGCCCAGGCCCGACCTGCGCTGCTCGGCGCGTGCACGCACCTGGTTCAGGCGCGCATAGACGGCCGAGATGCGATCCACCACCTGGGTGCGCTGCGTGGCGTCGTCGATGGACAGGCTGCCCATCAGCTCGGACAGCATGTCCAGCGCGGCCGCCATGTCGGCCATGCGCGCCAGCGGCTCGTTGATCTGCGCCACCGTGGCTGCCGCCTGCGCAGCCTGGTCCAGCGCCTGCAGCTGCTCGGCATAGGGCTGCATGGCCTCGTCGGTGGCAATGAAGGCGGCCGTGCGCTGGGAGACATCGGCCTGGGCCTCGTTGACGCCCTGCACCATGGTGTCGATGGCGGCCTGGTCCACATAGCGCAGGTCGCGCGTGGCCATGAGCTGGCCGCGCAGCTGGCCCAGCTGGGTGAGCGCATCCACGTATTCGCCAATGCCCTTCCAGTCCGCCAGGCGCAACTGCTTGAGCAACCGGCCATGGCGGCCGGACACCTCGCCCATGGCCTTGGCCGAGGCATTGCGGATGCTCTCGACCTTTTCGTACTCGTCGATGACCGCATCACCCGTGGCGACGATGCCCAGCAGGGTCTCGTGCACCCCCTTGAGCTGCGGCGCGCCCAGCCAGTGGTAGCGCTCGAACAGGCGGCGCGCGGCGTCGATCAGGCGCTCGTAGCGCGGCAGCGAGACCTCGGTGGCCGCGATTTCCTTGCGCACGCTGTACAGGTCCGAGATGCCGCTGACCAGCTCGGCATTGCCTATGCGGCCCAGGAAGCTGTCGCGCTGCGGCTGGCGCGCCGCGTAGTCGTCCGAGGCGAAGGGCGTGCGCCAGACCTGCATGGGGTGCACGCGCGAGGCTTCGTTGCTCTCGGCCGCGAAGATGACGATGCGCCCGTCGTCCATGCGCGCATGGCCGTGGCCGATGATGGGCGGCTGCAGGGCGCGCTCGATCAGGTTGTACTTGAACAGCGCCATGCGCCCGCTCTCGGGCTCGTAGAACACGTAGAGCACGTCCTCGCCGTTGGGCGATCGGATGCTGCGCCGGTAGCGCATGCCCTGCATGTTCTGCTCGAACGAGCGGTTCTCCCCGCTTTGCAGGTAGTAGCCGCCCGGGAAGATGATGCCGTGGTCCTGCGGCAGCTGGATGCAGGCCGCGCCGATGGCATCCATGCGCAGCACCTGGCGGGAGACGGTGTTGAAGATCAGGTAGCGCCACTGCTCTTCGCGGTAGGGCAGGATCTTCAGCAGAATCAGGCTGCCGACGGCGGCGTACTCGAACACGGCGTCGTCCAGCGACTGGTTCTTCTCCTGCACGGGCTCGCTGTAGATGCCCAGTCCGTCGTTGGTGTTGTTCTCGACCTTGATGGTCAGCGTGCCGCCCAGGGTCTCGACGAAGACCTTGTCCAGCACGTTGATGTGCGGGTGGCGCCCCTGCACGAGTTGCTCGCGCCCGGCGCGCTGCCATTCGAAGTCATGGGGCGCAGGCAGTTCGATGTCGCGCTCGCCGCGGTTGTCTATGTAGCGTATGGGCTGGCCGTCCACGGGCACGGACCAGCGGAACACGCGCACATCGGACAGGCGCTCGCCGATCTGGAAGCTCGCCAGCAGCTTGCCGTCGCGCACGGCCAGCTGCATCAGCCGCGTGTTCTTGTAGTAGGCGTACAGCTCCTGGAAGTCCTGCACGAAGCTCTGTATGCCCAGGAAACTGTCCTTGAGGTCCACGGGAGTGACCTCGTAGCCCTGCTCTCCCTCGTGCAGGCGATACAGGCCGAACACGTCTTCCACGCGCGTGGACTGCTTCAGGCCCATGAAGACGTTGTAGCCGAACAGCAGGTAGCCGCCGACCTGGGCGATGTCGCGGCCCAGGCAGTTGTTTTCGGTGCGCACGCGCATGCGCCCGATGACTTCCATCTGGCTGCGGCCGAATTCCTCCAGCCGCTCCTCGTTGAGCTGGCGCACCAGCGCCTCCAGCGCCTGCCCCTGGCCGTCCAGGCGCTTGGCCAGCACTTCGTAGGAGCCGCCGCTGGCGACTGCCTGGTCCACGGCGGAGGCGGCAGTGTCGGGGGAGAGGGGCGGTGAGGACGGTGTGGACGATGGGGACGGTTGGGACATGGGCGTCACGGGCTTTCGCGTGTCAGGGACCATTCACGCCTTTCCCCGCCGGCCGGCAGACGGGCGGGCAGGCAGGCGAAGACGAAGGCGGATGCGGGAGGCTGGGCAGCCGGCGGAGGGAGCGGCCGGGCGGCCGCCCCGTTCAGTCGGCCGTTGAATCGACCGTTCAGTCGACCCTCTGCGTGGGCGGCAGGCCCTTGCCGTCGCCCAGCGCGTTGAGCAGCGATGCGCCGCCCTTGCCGCTGAGGAACTTGCCGATCAGGTCCTGCACGATGGGGCTCTTGCCCGCCACGCCTTCCACGGCCTTGCCCACGGACAGCGCCTTGGCGAAGTTGTCGAAGAAGGCGCCCTCGCCCCCCACGATGTCGATGTTGGCCTTGCTGAGCGCGGCCGACAGCACCTCGGACTGGTCCTTGGCCACGCTCTTGTTGGCTTCGATGGCGGCCAGCGCCTGCTCGAAGTTCTTCTCCAGCTGCATGCGGAACTCCTCATGCGAGCGCGCCTGGTCGGACAGCGAGGCCAGCGCGGTGAACTTTTCGGTCAGGCCCTTGGCCTCGGCGAAGAGCTTGTCGCGCAGCACATCGGCCTCGGACGTGCCCACGTCGCGGGTGACCAAGGCCTTGGTCGCGCCCACCTGGGCCTCGCCGCGCGCCTGGGCCAGCAGGCGCTCTTCCAGCACCTTGGCATCGGCCAGGCCCTGCTTTTCGTTGGCGTCGGCCGTGGCCTCGATGACGCGCGCCTCGGCCAGGCCCTTTTCCTGCTGGCCCTTGGCCTCGGCCATCATCTTCTCGGCGATCACCCTGGCCTGCGCCAGGCCTTCCTTTTCCAGGGCGGCGGCCGTGACTTCGCGCACCTTGGCATCGGCCAGGCCGGGCGCGGCGCGCTCGACCTCGATGGCCTCGGCCAGCTTCTTCTTGGCCTCGGCGGTCTTGCTGGCCGCCTCCAGCTCGGCCTGGGCCATGGTCGTGACTTCCACGGCCTTGTGGCGCGAGGCGGCCTCTTCGGCCTCCGCCTTCTTGACCTGGCGCACCAGGTCTTCCTCGGCCTGGGCCTGGGCAGTCAGCACGGTGACCTGCTTCATGCGCTCGGCCTCGGAGACCACGCGCACTTCCTTGATGCGTTCCTCTTCCTGGGCCACGGACTTTTCCACCACCACGCGCTCGCGCACCACATTGGCGATGTTGGCCTTCTCGACCTCGATGGCCTTTTCCTTCTCGATGCGCTGCAGCTCCACCTCGCGCTGGCGGGCCACGATCTCCAGCTCCTTGGCGCGCGTGACCTTCTCGACCTCGATCACCACCGCACGCTCACGGTTTTGCTGGGCCACAGCCACTTCGCGCTGGCGATTTTCCTCGCGGATGTCCAGCTGCTCCTGGGTCTGGATGCGGGCCTGCTCGGCCTTCAGGCGCTCTTCTTCCTGCACCTTCTGGGTCTCGGCCTGCTCGCGCGCCTGGATGGTGGCGATCTCGCGCTTTTGGCGGGCCTCGGCGTCGGCCTGCTGGCGCTCCAGCGCCAGCATGGCTTCCTTGGTCTCCACGTTCTTCTTGGTGATGGCCAGGTCGGAGTTGCGCTCGAGCTCGTTGGTGACGATGTTCTGGTTGGCCGTCAGCTCGGTGATCTTGCGGATGCCTTCGGCATCCAGGATGTTGTTGGGGTCCAGCGAGGACTTGGGAGTCTGCTCCAGATAGTCGATGGCCACGTCCTCCAGCACATAGCCGTTGAGGTCGTTGCCGATGACATGGATGATCTGGTCGCGGAAATCCTGGCGGTTCTCGAACAGCTTCACGAACTCGATCTGCTTGCCCACGGTCTTGAGCGCCTCGGAGAACTTGGCGTTGAACAGGTCGTTGACGGCCGTCTTGTCCGAGGCCCGGTCCACGCCGATGGCCTTGGCCACCTTGAGCACGTCCTCGGCCGTTTCATTGACACGCAAGTAGAAGGCCACGGTGATGTCGGCGCGCATGTTGTCGCGGCAGATCAGGCCTTCCTTGCCGCGCCGGTCGATCTCCAGCGTCAGCAGCGAGATCTGCATGAATTCCTTCTTGTGGATCACCGGCAGCACCAGGCCGCCCGTGAACTTGACCTTGGGCTGCGAGGTGGTGTCGTTGATGATCAGTGCCGTGCCCTGCGGGACCTTGATGTAGAAGGCCTTGACCAGGGCGAACAGCCCGAGGATGACGACGAAGACGGAACCGATCACCACCCCGGCGACGATGTACCACTCCATGTTGCTCATGTTCATGCGAATCTCCCCTGTGAATTGCTATCTGTGAAAACGCTGAAAAACGCAAAGGCCGCGCCCGCCGCACGGGCGCCCGGGCCAATGGGAATCAATGGGAACGAATAGGAAGGAATTCCTGGAAATTCCTGGAGCTAGCGCGGCAGCTCGGTGCCGTCGAACTCGGCCTTGCTGACCACGCGCCAGGCGTTGTGCTCGGGCAGGTGCTCGATAAGCACGATCTCGGTGCCCCGGCCCAGTGCGCGCTCGGGCGAGCGCATCTGCACGTTCAGGCCGGCGCCGCCGTCCTCCACGCTGCCGTAGCCCTGCGTGCCGTCCACCACGGCGCTGCGCACCAGGCCGGTGCGGCCCAGCAGCACCTTGGGCTCCTCTGCAGGCGCCACCTTGTTGACGATGCCCCGCAGCGGGCGCAGCACCAGCACCGTGGCGGCAAAGCCCAGCACGGCAGCCGCCACGGCCACCAAGGTGCCGGTCAGCAGGTTCACCAGGGCCCAGCCCTGGGGCATGGGCACGAAATGGCACAGCACATAGGAAGCCAGCCAGGACAGCAGGAACAGCACGGTGAGGATGACCGTGAGCGGAATGCCGCCCAGGCCCACCTTGAGCAGCAGCCCGGCCAGCGCGCTGGCCGAGTGCTCCACGCCGTGCGCATGGTCGCTGCCGTCGAACAGCACCCAGTGGTCCAGCGAGTCCACCTCCAGCAGGCCCAGCATGGCGATCAGCCAGTACAGCAGCATGAACAGCAGCAAGGCGCCGAAGATGAAGGTCGGAAAGCCGAACGCGTATTGCAGGAATGCAGACATGTTTTATCTCCTCCCTTCAAACCCGGCAGCCAGGACGGCGGGCACGACGCGGCCTGCCCGGACCACGGCCGCGCATCAAGCGCTTTTTCCGCCAGCGGCTGCGCGCTGCGCCTTCAGGCGTTCCAGTACCGATTGCGCATTGCCCGCCTGGGGCGTGATGCCGGCGGCGCGCAGCTTGGCATCCAGCGCGTCTTCGCTGCTGTCGCGCGCCAGCTCGGCCGCGCTTTCCATGCGCGCACCGCGCTCTGCCTGCTTTTGCTTGATGCGCTCCAGAGAATCCAGCGCGCTTTGCACGCGCGTCTGCGAGCCTGCGTAGCGGCCGGCCACCGTGGCCTGGGCGCGCTGCACGCTTTCCGTGGCCTTGACGGTGTCGGCCTGCTGCTTGAGACGCTTGATATGCGTTTGCGCCGTCTGTATGGCCACGCGCAGCTGCTCGACGCTTTGCGTGTAGGCGTCCAGCTGGGATTGCTCCTCGTCGCGCTGCGTCTCCAGCACGGAGACCTTGCCGGCCACTTCCAGCGCCAGCGCCTCGTCACTGGTGTCCAGCGCCTTGACGGCATAGCCCTCGTACTCGGCAATGCGTTCCTGGGTCTGCTTGAGCTTGCCGGCCGCCAGCTTTTGCTTGGCCATGATGTCGGCCAGCGCTTCCTTGGACTTGTTCAGGTCGCTGTCGGCATCGCGGATTTCCTGGTCCAGGATGCGCAGGGCCTGGCTGTCGGTCACCGCCTCGCCGGCCTCGTGCGCTGCGCCGCGCAACGCGGTCACCAGCTTGTTCCAGATGGTCATGATGATCTCCTTGGGGCTCAGTGTCTTCAACGGGCAGGCTTCAGGCCTGCACTGGCGCGGGCACCGGCGCAGGGGTCAGATAGTGGGCCAGCGCCTCGGTGGCCTGGATGACGCTGTCGGCCAGGGTGAGGATTTCAGCAATGATGTCGCCCTCGCTGCTGCTGGCATGCAGGGCGGCGAACATCACATAGCCCTCGCCGCCATGGGCCTGGGGTTCCAGCGCCATGGTGGTGAAGGGAAACAGCTTTTGCAGGCGCAGCATCTGCTCGTTGAGGCCGGCGCGGTCGTGCACCTGGTCGGCGGGCCAGAGAAAGGCCTCCACCACCAGCTGGTCGCCCGACAGGGCCACGTGGACCGGCAGATCGCCGAATTCGGGCAGGCTGATGAGCAGACTGGCGTCCGCGCCTTCAAGCACCTCGATATGGAGCCGGCCGCCCTGCACCAGCGTTGATTGCTGCAGATCGCCCGCCAAGGCGTGAATATCCCGATATGCCTGTCTGCTGTTGTCCATGCTGCCCTCCTTGTGGATGAGAACCATTGAATCCGGTTGCAAGCCGGACACGCGCATTTGCTTTTCCAATTGCTGCAATGCAGCACCGTACTCTGGAAGAATCCAGACCTCCTTTTTCACCAGCCCCTGCTCGCGCAGCCGTTGCCGGTGCAGACGCTGGTAGTGGGCTGATGTCTTTTGTTCCATGCGGATACCATAGCGACCATTACATGTGATGTCTACATGTAATGAAGATCAATTTGTAAACGGATATGTAAAAGGAGTGCCGCAATGGAAGGCATTGCAGACGTACTGACCATGCCTTTGCGTTGCTGCAAATGCCCGTTCAGTATTCATTTTTTCTACTGAAAATCATTTATCGACAATTTTTACTATCACCCACAGGAGAGCTCCTGCACAGGGGGCGACCGCTGCCGCGAAAGGCTGCCGAGGCACTGCACAATGGCCGCTGTCGCAGGCAGACCCGGCCCTTGGCTGCCCGGCGCACGCTACGGAAACCTCTGCATGCCCGCCTTTCGGCTCTCACTTCGCACGGCAGTCACGGCCCCCTTCATTGCGGTGTTTGTGGTCACGGCCGGGCTATTGGCGGCTTGGCAGCAGCGCCAGGTGGACCAGCTCATCAATCGCGAAAGTCTGCGGCTGCTCGACTCCCTGTCCACCACCACGCGCCACCAATTGGCCGACTATCTGGAGACTCCGCTGCGCGTGCAGCAGGCCCTGGCCGAGACCGTGGCCCGGCAGGCGCTTTACACCCCCGGAGACCTGCGGCCCATCTATGGCTATCTGACACGCTCATTCACCGAGCTCTATGCCCAGCACCACCAGATCAGCCTGTTGAGCTTTGGAGGCGTGCAAGGCGAATACACGGGGGTGCGGCTGGAGCCCGATGGCCACTACCGCCTGATTCTTCAGGACCGCAGCACCCAGGGAACCTTGCAGATTTTCGAGGGACTGCAGCCGGGCCCGCCCATGTCCAGCCTTGCCGGCTACGACCCCCGCGTGCGTCCCTGGTACCAGCCCGCCATTCGCGAAGACGGCCCGCACTGGTCGCCCATCTACACGGTGACGGGGGACCGGGGTGATGCCACGATTTCCGCAGCCACTGCGGTGCGTGTGTCCGGCCAGTTGGCCGGCGTGCTGGCCGCCGATGTGCGGCTGAGCAGCATGAACCGCTTTCTGCGCGACGAGCCCCTGCGCGGCAATGGCCATATCGCCGTGGTCGATGCGCAGGGCTACATGGTGGCGCACTCCTCCGAGCTGTCGGTGCTGAAACGCCGCGAAGGCCCCTACGACCCGCCCGTGCGCCTGCGCCTGTCCGAAAGCCCCGACCTGGCGCTGCGCTCGCTGGCAGCCCGGCTTCCCGAGCACCTGCCCGGGCATGCGCGCGAGGGCTCGACGCCAGCCCGGACAGGCCCTGACCGTGTCATCAACCTGAGCTTCACGGAGCAGGGCCAGATCTACCACGGGCAGGTCACCCCCTTCCACGATGTGCGCGGCATCGACTGGCGGATCCTGGTGCTGCAGCCCGAGTCCGATCTGGTCAGCAGCATGCGGGAGGACAGCCGCCAGACCCTTTTCCTGGCTTTCGGCCTGGCCTTGCTGGGGCTGGCGCTGGGCCTGTGGTGCCTGCGCAGGGCGCTGCGCCCCCTGGCCGTGACGGCCGACGCGGCCAACCGCCTGGCCCAGGGTGACTGGAGCGCGGTGAAGGCGCTGCCGGACACGTCCGTGGTGGAAACCTCGTCCCTGGTCTCGGCATTCCACAACATGGCGCAGCGGCTGCAGGAATCCTTCGAGCACATGCGCACCCTGCTGCAGTACGACAGCCTGACGCAGCTGCTCACGCGCGCCGGCCTGATTGAGCAGGCCGATGCGGCCGCCAACGCCGGCGCGCCCGTCCCTGCCGCGCTGTGCCTGCTGGAGCTGCAGAACTTCCGCAGCGTGCGCGACGATGTGGGCCATGGCACGGGCGAGCAGTTGCTGCGGGCCGTGGCCGAGCGGCTGCGCAACCACCATCTGCAATTTCCGGCCCTGCTGGCGCGCACGGCCAGCAATGAATTCGCCGTGCTGTGGCTGCACGAGTGCACGCCGCTGCAGGTACAGGACAAATGCCGCCATCTGCTGGAGATCTTCGACCAGCCATTTTCAGTGGGCAAGGACGACATCGTGCTGCGCGCCTGCGCGGGCGCCGTCAGCGGCGAGCTGCTGCCGGGCGCGCTGCCCGAGTGGCTGCGCAACGCCAGCATTGCGCTGGGTGAGGCGCAGCGCGGCTCGCACCCCTTCCTGCTGTTCGAGCCCAGCCTGGCGCAGAAAATGCTAGGCCGCACCCAATTGGCCATGGAATTGCGCCAGGCGCTGGAGCGCAACGAACTGCGCGTTTTCTACCAGCCCGTGGTGGATCTGGCCACGGGCCGCATGGTGGGTGCCGAGGCCCTGGTGCGCTGGGAAAGCCCGACGCGCGGCAGGGTGCCGCCGGGCGTGTTCATCCCGGTGGCCGAGGAGTCGGACCTGATCCTGAGCGTCGGCGAATGGGTGCTGCGCACGGCGGCGCACGATATTGCCCTGCACCTTGCGCACCTGCCGGCCGACTTCGAGCTGCACGTCAACATGTCGGCGCGCGAGCTGATCCAGTCCGACTTCGCCTGCACGCTGGAGCAGGCGCTGGCCACCAGCGGCCTGCCCGCCCGGGTGCTGACCCTGGAGCTGACGGAGTCCATGCTGCTGGACGATAGCGACGCCACGCTGCAGCGCATTGCCGCCATCCGCGCGCTGGGCGTGAAGATCGCCATCGACGACTTCGGCACCGGCTACTCGTCCCTGGCCTACCTGAGCCGACTGCGCTTTGACTGCATCAAGATCGACCAGAGCTTTGTGGGCCAGTTGCCGGCCTCCGAGTCCGACAAGGCCATCGTGACCGCCGTGCTGCGCATTGCCCAGGGCTTTGGCGTCAAGGTGGTCGCCGAAGGTGTGGAAGAACAGGCCCAGGCGCAGCTGCTGCACGAGCTCGGCTGCGAGCATGCGCAGGGCTATCTGTTCGAGCGGCCCGTGCCGCTGGCGCAGATGCTGGACTACCGCGCCCCCTGGCGCGAGTGAGCCGGTACAGTCAGCAGCCCGCAGACTGTCGGCTTTGGCTGACGCGCACCGCTTGCATGTTCCGGTGCACCGGCAGGTGCCATCCACGGAACAATCGGCGCCTGTTCCAGCCCGCTTCCTTCCATGACGCCCTCATCTTGCGACAACCAGCCGCCCAGACTTGATCCCGCCGGCCCCATCCACCTGATCGTGCCGCTGCGCCCCGGCGCCGACCTGGAGCAGCTGCGCGCCCGCCTGACCGGCGTGCCGGCGCTGCAGCAGCGCAGCGTGCATTGGCATGTGCCGGGCGCAAGGGCCGACATCGTGCAGTTGGCCGCCAGCGCCGTGGACAGTGCCCGCAGGGACGGCGGCCTGGTCGTGGCCGCCGGCGGTGACGGCACCATCAATGCCGTGGCCTCGGCCGCCTGGTCGCGTGGCGTGCCCATGGGCGTGGTGCCGCTGGGCACCTTCAACTACTTCGCCCGCGAGCAGGCGCTGTCACTGGAGCCGGCCCAGGCCGTGCAGGACATTCTCCAGGCGTTGCAGGCCGGCCAGATGCGGGCCGTGAACGTGGGCCTGGTCAACGAACGGCTTTTCCTGGTGAACGCCAGCCTGGGCCTGTACCCCCGCCTGCTCGACGAACGCGAACGCGCGTCCACCCGCTTCGGCCGCACCCGGCTGGTGGCCATAGCCGCCTCCATCTGGAGCATCCTGCGCGGCGGCAGCGTGCGCCGCTGGCGCGTGGCCCTGCGCCCCGACCGGGATGCGCCGTTGCAGCAACAGGAGCACCTGGCCACCACCCTGTTCGTCGGCAACAACCCACTGCAGCTGGAGCGCGTGGGGATTGACGAGGCCCGCGCCGTGGCCGATGGCCGGCATCTGGCCGCCGTGCTGCTGCTGCCCCAGGCCAGCGAGGCCCCGGCGCGCGTGGTCTGGAATGCGGTGATGGGACGGCTGGCCCAGGACGATGCCGTCGCCAGCCTGGCCTGTACCGAGCTGGTGGCGGAGCCAGCAGGACGGCGTCCTCGCCGCATGAAGGTGGCCTTCGATGGCGAACGCGAATGGATGGCACCGCCCATCCGCTTTCGCCTGGGCGAGAAGCCGCTGTGGCTGGTGGTGCCTGCCCCGGCAGAGCCCGCCTCCTCCTGACCGCCGAATGAGGAACAAGGAGCGCCCATGGCCTTGCTCATGCATTTGTCGGACCTGCATTTCGGCGCCCACGATCAGGCCGTATGCGCCGCCGTGGCCAGACTGGCGGCCCGGCTGCCGGTAACGCTGCTGGTGGTCTCCGGCGACCTGACCCAGCGCGCCACGGCCGCGCAATTTGCCCAGGCGCGGGAGTTTCTCGACAGCCTTTCCGTGCCCCGGCGACTGGTGGTGCCCGGCAACCACGACCTGCCGCTGCTCGCCTGGTGGGAACGGCTGGGTGGCCACGCCCACGACCGCTATGTGCGCTGGATCGATTCCGAACTGCAGCCCTGGTGCGCCGTGCCAGGCTTTTGCGTGATCGGCGTGGACACCACACGCTGGTGGCGCCACCAGCGCGGCAGCCTGTCGGCCGGGCAGATCCTGCACGTGGCGCAGCGCCTGGAGCAGGCCAGCCCTGCCGACTGGCGCATCGTCGTCAGCCACCACCCGCTGGCTGCGGCCCACGAAGAGGACCGCAGCCACCGTCCTCACCGCGCCGCGCAGGCACTGGCCCGCTGGCGCGATGCCGGAGCGCAACTGGTGCTCTCGGGCCATGGGCATGACCCCGGCCTGGTCCAGCCCCTGCCCGGGCTGTGGGCAGCGCAGGCGGGCACCGCGGTCTCGGTGCGGCTGCGCGCCCATGCGCCCAACAGCCTGTTCACCCTGGAGCATCGGGATGGCGCCACGGGCCAGGACTGGCGCCGGCAGCTCACGCGCTGGGACTATTCGCGGCAGGCCGGTGAATTCCTGCCCGTGCAAAGGCATGTGCTGGATCCCCTGCCCACTGCCCAGACTTGAGATCGCACAGGCCGTTCGTGGGACTTGCCTTTGTATTGCACAATCCATCGCCTGGCACGCACAGAAGGCAACCGTCGACCAAGTTTGCATGCTGTCCTACGTGATGGAAGGCGGCGGGTGTGGATGATCAGCCCTCGTCCATGCTGCCTTTTTGATAGCAGCATGACGCACTGCAACAAAGAGATATGCGAATCCTGTACGTTGAAGACAATGCCGACCTGCGAGAAACCATTGGCCTGCTGATGGAGAGCGAATCCCGTTTCGTGACCAGTTGCGCCACTGCCGAGCAGGCCCTGGAACTGGATGCGGGCCAGCCTTTCGACGTGGTGGTCTCCGATGTCAGTCTGCCGGGCCTGTCCGGCACCGATCTGGCGCGGCAGCTGCTGCAGGCCGATGCGCAGCGCTGGATCATCCTGTGCTCCGGCTACGACCTGGGGCCCTACCCGGCCGCCTGGGGTCCCCAGGTGCGGACCTTGCTCAAGCCCTTCGAGATCGAGGACCTGGAAACGCTGCTGGACTCCATACAGGAAGCGCTGCACACCAGGCCCGTCCACTGAGCCCATTTTTCCGAGACCGGCCTGCCGGTCCATCGGCTCCCGCCGTCACAGCACGGCCTTGGAGCCTCCCGCTGCCATCTCGCGCGGCAACTCCACCCTGAAGCTGGTCACGCCATCGGCGGAGTGCACATCGATGCGCCCGTTGTGCGAACGCACGATCTGGTGCGCGATGAAAAGCCCCAGGCCCAGGCCCTGGTGCTGGCCCGGCTTGCGCTCTCCTCCGCGAAACGGGTTGAACAGGGTGGGCATCAGCTCCGCAGGAATGGTGCCGCCGTTGCGCACCGTGATGACCACGCAATGGTCCTGCCTGCCATCGGCCGTCACCTGCACAGGCTGCGCCGGATCGCCATGGTGCATGGCGTTGCCCACCAGATTGGTGAGCACCTGGCACAGGCGTTCGCCATCCCAGGTGCCATCGAGATTGCCCAGCATCTCGCTGTCCAGGCGCCGCTGCGGAAAACCCGTCTCCACTTCCTGCAGCGTGCGCTGCAGCAGCGCTTGCAAGCTGGTAGGCCGCGGTGACAGCGGCAGGCCTTCCGCCTGGCGGATGCGGGTGACGTCCAGCAGGTCCTCGATCATGCGCGACATGCGCTGGCTGCTGCTGAGCATGCGCTCGGCCATGCTGGCCACCTTGCCCGTATCGGGCTGGCGCGTGAGCAACGTGGCGGCGGCCTTGATGGATTGCAGCGGCGTGCGCAGGTCGTGGCTGAGCACGGCCATGAACATCTCGTTGATGCGCAGCGCCTCGGTGCGTTCCTGCAGTTGATGGGCCAGTGCCTGCTTGCGCTGGTGCAGCTCGAAGAACACATTGGCCTTGGTGGTCAGCATGTGGGGATCGATGGGCTTGTACAGGAAGTCCACGGCGCCGCTCTCATAGCCACGGAACTGCCAGTTGTGCTCGCGCGAGCCGGCCGTCATGAAGATGAGCGGGATATGGCGCGTGCGCTCGCTGCCGCGGATCAGCTCGGCCAGCTCGAAACCGTTCATCTCGGGCATCTGCACATCCAGCAGGGCCAGGGCCACGTCGCTGTGGTTGAGCAGCAGCTCCAGCGCCTCGGGGCCGGACTGGGCCTTGAGGAATTCGATGCCGTCGCGTTGCAGCAGCGCCTCGATGGCGATCAGGTTCTCGGCGATGTCATCGACGATCAAGCATTTGACGCGATCTGTATGGGGCATGGATTCTCTCTCGGTATTTAGTCTTGTGGGGGCGTGCCGGCTGGACATTCAAAGCCTTCCCTGGCGGTGCAGCGATGCAATGAGGGAGGCAATGCCTTCGGGCGCCAGCGCCTGGGCCTGCGGCACGCGGGCCAGCGCCGCCAGCGGCATGGTGGGCATGCGGGCGCCGTCGGGCGCCTGCACCACGGCCAGGCCACCGGCGGCGTGCACGCTGGCCATGCCCTGCGCGCCGTCGTCATTGGCGCCGGACAGCAGCACCGCCAGCAGCCGCTCGCCATAGCAATCCGCAGCGGACTCGAACAGCACGTCGATGGAGGGCCGCGAAAAATGCCAGGGCGCATCCAGCGACAGCGCCAGCCGGGGGCCGCTGTCCACCAGCAGGTGATAGTCGGCCGGGGCGAAGTACAGGCACCCAGGCTCGATCCATTGCTGGTCCTGCACCTCGCGCACCGGCACGGCGCAGCGCGGGCCGAAGAGCTGGGCCAGCAGGCTGCGGCGATCGCGCGGCAGGTGCAGCACCACCAGCACCGAGGCGCGCAGGCTGGCCGGCAGCGCGGGCAGCACCACCGATAGCGCATCGAGCGCGCCGGCCGAGCCGCCGATCACGATGGCCTCGTAGGCTGTGGCGGCGTCAGAGGCGGGTGTGTTCGTGGTCACGGGCATCACAGCCCGGCCTTCTTGCGGTAGATGCGGTCCTCGAGCACGAAGTCCTCGAAGGCCTCCGAATGCCCTGAAAACCGCAGCGACTCCTTGGAGCCCAGCCCCAGGAATCCGCGATGGCACAGCGCATCGCGGAACAGGCCCAGCGCCCGGTCCTGCAGCTCGCGCTCGAAATAGATCAGCACGTTGCGGCAGGACACCAGGTGCATTTCGGCGAACACGCTGTCGGTGGCCAGGCTGTGGTCGGAGAACACCATGTGCTCGCGCAGCCCCTTGTCGAAGACCACGCGGCCGTAGCGCGCCGTGTAGTAGTGCGACAGCGAGCTGTGCCCGCCCGAGCGCGCATGGTTGTCGGTGAAGGCCGCCACGCGCGACATGTCGAACACCCCCTGCTCGGCCGCGCGCAGCGCATGCGGATTGATGTCGGTGGCATAGATCAGGGTGCGGTCCAGCAGGCCCTCCTCCTCCAGCAGGATGGCCAGCGAATACACCTCCTCGCCCGCGCTGCAGCCGGCCACCCAGACCTTGAGCGAGGGATAGGTGCGCAGCAGCGGCACCACCTCGGTGCGCAGCGCCCGGAAATAGCTCGGGTCGCGGAACATGTCGCTGACCTGGACCGTGAGGTATTCCAGCAGCGCCGGGAACACGCTTGCATCATGCAATACGCGGTCCTGCAGCTGCGACAGCGTCTGGCAGCCGAACTGCACCAGGGCCGTCTGCAGGCGCCGCTTGAGCGAGGCCTGGGCATAGCCCCGGAAGTCGTAGTGGTAGCGGTGGTAGATGGCGTCGATCAGCAGGCGCTGCTCGATGTCGGCGGTGCGGGCTTTTTTCATCGCCGGGCCGCCCCAAGATGAAAAGCGGCCCCCTCGGGGGGCAGCGGACCTTGCGCAGCAAGGGGAGCGTGGGGGCCATTTTTCATCGCCGGGCCGCCCCAAGATGAAAAAGCGGCCCCCTTGGGGGGCAGCGGACCTTGCGCAGCAAGGGGAGCGTGGGGGCTATTTTTCAGCTGAGGCATCGCGTCCTCCTTGCTACTTGGGCATCCACACCCGCACCAGCGACAGCAGCTTTTCCACGTCCAGCGGTTTGGCGATGTAGTCGTTGGCACCGGCGGCCAGGCATTTCTCCTGGTCGTCCTTCATGGCCTTGGCGGTCAGGGCGATGATGGGCAGGCGGCGCCATTGCGGCCGGTTGCGGATCTCGCGCATGGCGGTGTAGCCATCCATCTCGGGCATCATGATGTCCATCAGCACCAGGTCGATACCGGCCTGCGCCGCGCCGCGAGACTCTAGCGCCTCCAGCGCCTCGCGCCCGTTGCGCGCGATCTCCACGCGGATGCCCGTGGGCTCCAGGATGCTGGACAGCGCAAACACGTTGCGCACATCGTCTTCCACCACCAGCACCGTGCGCCCTTCCAGCGCAGACTCGCGGCTGCGCGCGACCTGCAGCATCTGGCGGTGCTCGGCCGACAGCTCCGACTCCACCTGGTGCAGGAACAGCGTGACCTCGTCGAGCAGTCGCTCGGGCGAGCGCGCGTCCTTGATGATGATGGACTTGGAAAAGCGCCGCAGCTGCTGCTCTTCATCGCGCGACAGCGCCCGGCCCGTGTAGACGATGACAGGCGGGAAGGAAACATCGTCCTGGTCCGTCATGCGCTGCAGCAGCTCGTAGCCGCTGATGTCAGGCAGGTTCAGGTCCATCACCATGCAGTCGAATGTGGAGCCGCGCAGATGATCCAGCGCGGCCGCCGCCGTGCCCGCGCAGACGATGTCCACATCGCTGCGGCTGAGCAGGTGGCGCACGCTCTCGCGCTGGCGCTCGTCATCCTCCACCACCAGCACGCGGCGCAGGTCCTGGGTGAACTTGGCCTCCAGCCGCTGCAGGGCGTGGACCAGTTCCTCGCGCTTGACGGGCTTGAGCGCGTAGCCGACGGCACCCCGCCCCATGGCTTCCTGCGAATAGTCCGCGACCGAGACCACGTGCACGGGAATGTGGCGCGTGGCCGGGTTGCGCTTGAGCTGGTCCAGCACGCCCAGGCCCGAGAAATCGGGCAGGTTGATATCGAGCACGATGGCGTTGGGCTGATTGTCGGCCGCCATGGACAGGCCGTCGGACGCCGTATTGGCCACGTCGCACTCGAAATCCATCTCGCGTGCCAGCTCCGACAGGATGTCCGCGAAGCGCAGGTCATCCTCGATCACGAGGATGCGGCGCCCGCTCTGACCCCTCTTGCGCAGGGCGTCCGTTGCCGCCGACGCGGCAGGTGCCATGGCAGGCGACATGGGCGGCGCGAACGCAGGTGCGGCGGGCGCAACGTTGGCCGTTGCGAGCACGGGCACGGACGACGCTGCCAAGGCCTCTCGCAGCCCCTGCGGCTGAGGCTGCGGTGCGGCAGTCGCGGCCGTGGCCGGGCCGGACTCGGCCGACTCCAGGCTCACGGGCACGGTCAGTGTGAAAACGCTGCCCTGGCCAGGCGTGCTGGAGACGGTCAGCGTGCCGCCCAGCAGCCCCGCCAGATCACGCGATATCGACAGGCCCAGGCCCGTGCCGCCGAACTTGCGGTGCGTGCTGCCATCGGCCTGGCGGAAGGCATCGAAGATGAATTGCTGCTGCTGCTCGGCAATGCCGATGCCGGTATCGCGCACCGCGAAAGACAGCATGCCCTGGGGCGCGCAGGACACCTGCAGGCCCACCGAGCCCTTGGCCGTGAACTTGAGCGCGTTGGACAACAGGTTCTTGAGCACCTGGGCCAGCCGCATGGGATCGGTCTGCATGGTGGCGGGCACGCCCGGGTCCACGGTCCAGGACAGCTCCAGGCCCTTTTCGCGGGCAATCGGGCGCAGCGGCTCCATCAGCGTCTGCAGCGCCGTGGCAATGGTCACGGGCTCGGCGACCACGGTGACCTGGCCGGCCTCGATCTTGGACAGGTCCAGGATGTCGTTGATCAGCGCCAGCAGGTCGCTGCCTGCGGCGTGGATGGTCTGCGCGTACTTGATCTGCTCGGCCTGCAGATTGCCCGGCCTGTTGTCGGCCAGCAGCTTGGCCAGGATCAGGGTGGAGTTCAGCGGCGTGCGCAGTTCGTGGCTCATATTGGCCAGGAACTCGCTCTTGTACTGGCTGGCCAGCTCCAGCTCGCGGGCCTTGTCGGTCAGCGCGCCCTGGGCGCGCAGCAACTGCTCGCGCTGGTACTCCAGCTGCTGGGTCTGCTCTTCCAGGTGGGCATTGGTCTGCTCCAGCTCGGTCTGCTGGTGCTCCATCTGGGTCTGCGACTCCTGCAGGATGCGGCTTTGCTGCTCCAGCTCCTCGTTGCTCACGCGCAGCTCTTCCTGCTGGGCTTGCAGCTCTTCCGACTGGCGGCGCGTTTCTTCCAGCAAGGTCTCCAGGCGCGAACGGTCCAGGCCCGAGCGAATGGCCACGGCCAGCGATTCGGAGGCGCGCTCCAGCAGGCTGCGCTCGGCTTCGCCCACGGGGCGCAGAAAGCCCAGTTCGATCACGGCGAACACTTCGCCGTTTTCCATGGCGGGCACCAGCATCAGCTGCAAGGGGCTGGACTGGCCGGTGCCCGAGGAAATCTGCAAATGCTGGGCAGGCACATCGCTGACATGCAGCAGCTTGCGCGACGCGGCCGCCTGGCCCGCCAGCCCCTCGCCGGGCAGCAGCTTTTGCTGCAGTCGCTCGCGCGGCAGGGCATAGCCGCCGAACAGGCGCAACCCGCCATCGGCGCAGTCCACCACATAGCCGGCGCCCACATCGGCACGCAAATAGTTGGCCAGGTACTCCAGCGCCTTCTGGCCCAGGTCTTCCAGCCGGTGGTCTCCCTGCAACTGCTGCCCCAGGCCGGAAAGACCGGACGTCACCCACGACTGGCGCGCCTTGACGCGGTACTCGCGCACCGTCAGCGCGGCCGATGCCAGGATCAGGCCCAGCAGGATGAGGGAGCCGCCCCAGGAATAGTAGGTCGAGGTGGTGGATGCCTCCACCCACAGCTGGCGACGCTGGGCCAGCTCCCGTGTCTGGTGCGTGTAGAGGTCGTCGATCAGCTCGCGCAGCCGGTCCATGGCGTTCTTGCCCACGTCCAGGCGCACCAGGGCCATGGCGGCGTCCAGATCGCCGGACTTGCGCAGGTCTATGGTCTCCTGCAGCTCGCGCAGCTTCTGGGCCGATATCTCCTCGATCTGCGCCAGCAGCCGGTGCTGGTCGGAGTCATTGGAAGTGCGCGCCTTGAGCGCCTCCAGCTGCTGCATCAGCACATCGCGTGCCTGCTGGTAGGGCTGCAGGTAGGCCGGGTCGCCCGTGAGCAGAAAACCGCGCTGCCCGGTCTCAGCGTCCTTGAGCGAAGCATTGAGCTGGCTGAGCTGGCGCATGGCCAGTGTCGTGCGGTCCATGGCCACCACGGCCTGGCCTCGCGTCTCAGACGCCCTGAAATTGACGAAGGCAATGACCAGGGTGGCCAGTGCCGCCGCGCCAAAGCCGGCAACAAGTGTCCATGGAATGGCAAAGCGCTGGGTGCTCTGATTGCGGGAGGATCGTGGCATGCAGTGGAGTTTCTGGCAGGAAGGGACGGGGAAATCCGCCAAGGACTGTAAACGTTTTGCGCAGCCCTCGGCAGCACTGTGGCGCAGCTTGCGCTGGTTTCGGCGGCGCGCGACGCCCGCAGGCGCCATTGCAGCCGTTAACATGGCCCGATACTCTCCTTCCGGCACCCCGCTGCGGGCGTCGGCCCACTTTCCAGGACCCATTGCATGAAAACCTTTGCCATCACCGTCGCATCGCTGGCCGCTGCCGCTTCGCTGGTGTCCACCAGCGCCAGCGCTGCGGCTTCGATCTTCCTCAACGACACCATCGCCGCGCGCATTCCCGCCAGGGACCTGCCCGATGCCAAGGCCGCCGTGGCCAAGGTGCTCAACGAGGCCGCCGACGGCTCCGTGACCGAATGGACCAGCGGCCCGAACCGAACCAACCAGCGCGTGACGTTGGCCTTGCAGCCGCAGCAGACCGTGCAGACCGGGACGGCCGGAAGCTGCCGCCTGCTGTCGGCCGATGTGCGCCTGAAAAAGACCTCGGAAAACTGGCGCTTCTGGTTCTGCAAGCAGTCCGACGGATCGTGGAAGGCCAGCGGCAGCCAGCCCTGAGCAAGGATTGCGGTGGTCGGCGACCGGGAATCCGGCATGGACCTACGCCACCAGCCCTGGGCGCGTGGGAGCATGTCGGCCGGAAGATAGACCACCGGAGAACAACCATGCCCCATGAATTTGTGCATGCCACGACACTTGCCAGACGGCTGGCCCTGGGCGTCGCCGCAAGCTCTTTGCTGACGCTGGCCGCCTGCTCGGGCGAGACCTCGTCGCAGCGCGCGGGATTTCCCATGGCCGAAGTGCCGCGCTTCAACCAGCCGCCACCGGACAAGCCCCTGCTGGGCCAGCCCGTGATCACGGCCGAGCAGGTCATGCCCCATGCCAAGAGCGACCCGCATGAGCCGTTGCCGGCTGCCGCGCCGCTGCCCGCCCGGGCGTCTGAACCGGCAAGCGGGTCAGGTGCCACCAACAAGGAAGATGCAGGCGGCGTGAACCCGGCAGCCGGCCAGGCCGCCGCCATCACCGACGGCCAGGGAGAGGGCTCCAAGTACGAGCTGGGCGCCCCCAAGTAACCTGGCCGGGCTCAGAACGAGGTCCAGTCCCCATCATCCTTGCCAGTGGCGGGCACGGACTGCCGGGAGGCCGGCAGCTTGGCAGCTGCAGGCTTGGCGGCGGGTGCGCCCGGGGACGCAGCAGGCGCGGCCAGCGGCCTGGCAGGAGCGCGCATCTGCGCTGCCGCAGGCTGTGCACGCCCGGCAGGGGCCGGGGCTGGGGCCACCGCCGGACGAGCGGACGCCGCGCCCTCGATACGGAATACGCTCACTGCAGCGGCCAGCTGGTGCACCTGGGATTTGAGCGAGCCGGTTGCAGCGGCCGCCTCCTCGACCAGCGCCGCATTCTGCTGCGTCACCGTGTCCATCTGGGAAATCGCCTGGTGCACCTGGTTGATGCCGCTGCTTTGCTCCTGGCTGGCGGCGGTGATCTCGGCCACCAGGTCGCTGACCTGCTGCACGCTTTGCACGATGCCGTCCATGGTGCGTCCGGCGTCTGCCACCTGGCGCGTGCCCGCCTCCACCTTGGAGACCGAGTCGGCAATCAGGTCCTTGATGTCCTTGGCCGCCGAGGCGCTGCGCTGCGCCAGCGCGCGCACCTCACCCGCCACCACGGCAAAGCCGCGGCCCTGCTCGCCGGCACGCGCCGCTTCCACGGCGGCGTTCAGCGCCAGGATGTTGGTCTGGAAGGCAATGGAGTCGATCACGCCGATGATGTCGGCAATCTTGCGGCTGGACTCGCTGATGCCGCCCATGGTGTCCACCACGCCCGCCACCACCTTGCCGCCCTGCACGGCTGTCTGCGACGCCGAAGCGGCCAGCTGATTGGCCTGGCGCGCGTTCTCTGCGTTCTGCTTGACCGTGCTGGTCAGCTCCTCCATGGCAGCGGCCGTCTGCTCCAGCGAGCTGGCCTGCTGCTCGGTGCGCGAGGACAGGTCCTGATTGCCCGCGTCGATCTCGCCCGAAGCCGTGGCAATGCTGTCGGCACCCGAGCGCACCTGCCCCACGACCTGGGCCAGGTTGTCGTTCATCTGGCGCAGCGCCTGCAGCAACTGGCCCGTTTCATCGCGCGAATCGACGGTGATGCGGCTGGTCAGGTCGTTGTTGGCCACGGTGCGCGCCACGCGCAGGGCCTCGGCCAGCGGCCTGGTGATGCCGCGCGTGATCCACCAGGCGGCCAGCGCGCCCAGCACAAAGGCCAGCGAGACCACCGTGATGATGGCGGCTCGACTGGCCGAGAAGCGCACCAGCACATCGGCGGCGGAGCTGTCGATGGCCGCGCGCTGCATGTCCAGCAGGCGCTGGACCATGTCGATATAGCGCTGCGTGGCGGGCTGGTATTGCTGGGTGAACAGGCGCTCGGCGTCTTCGGCGCGGCCCTCGGCCTTGGCCTTGGTCACCACGTCGCGGCCCGCCAGATAGCCGGCGCGCGCCTTCTTGATCTCGACCCAGATGTCCTTTTCCTCCTGGGTCTGCAGCAGCGGCTCGATGCGGTCCTGCAGCTTGCTGGACTGGCGCGAGGACTCGGCTGCGTCTTCGGCGAAGAAGGTGGCCAGCGAGGGATCGCTGCTCTTGGCAATGGCCGTGGTGCGGCGCGAACCCGAGTGGATGTTGCGGAACCAGTCGCTGATCATCCGCTCCTTGGCCAGGGCCACCTCGGTGATTTCCGTGGTCGAGCGGGCCATGTGCCCCATGCTGACGATGCTGGTGACACTGATGAGCAGCATGATCAGCAAAAGAATGGTGAAACCGCCTCCGAGACGAAGGCCTATGCGCAGATTTTTCATGATGGGGAAACAGGATGCGGGACGGAACGCGGCGAAAACTAGTTCTTGAGGTAGGCGTCCAGCACCATGCGATTCCAGTTGGCCGAGCCGACCAGGGAATCGCCGAGCTTCTCGGCCGTCGCCACCACGGCGCTTTGCTGCTGCTGCAGCGCCTTGACCCGGTCGCCCAGGCTTGCCATGGACGAACTCAGGCGGCTGCCCGTGGACAGTGCATCGTTGGCGCTGTTTTCCACCGCCTTGCCAATGCCGGCCAGGGCCGAGGTCACGCCTGCGGGATCTGTGGCCATGGACTTTTCCAGGGCCTTGGCGTCCACCGCCAGCGTGCCGTCCTGGCGCTGGACGATACCGATCCTGGCCAGGCTGGGCGAAGTCGCGCTGCCCGTGACACTCATGATGGCCGCACGCAGCTCGCGCAGCGCGCGGGTGGCCCCCACATCGGTGGTGGAGCCTGCGGCCGCGCTGGCATTGCCCTTGGCCGCGCTGGCGTTGTAGCGCGCCACCAGCTTTTCCAGCGCACCTTGAACCGACTGGGTGGTGCTGGTCGCCGTGAGGGCCGCCATCTCCTTGCCCGCCGTGGCCAGATCCACCAGGGACGACTTGAACTGCCCCAGCGCCGACAGCGAGGTAGAGCCCGCCTGGGCCTGGGCCGCAATGCGCTCGTGTGCCTTGGACAGCGAAGGCGCCAGCTTGCGGACTTTCTCCGCTTCGGTGGTCTCCGTCTTGGTGCTGTCCGTCTTCGTGGCGCCGGCCTGCGCATCGCTCTTCTTGATGGCCGAGTCCGAAGCCGTCTGCGCCGTGGTGCTGCTGTTGAGCCTGGACTGGGCTCGGGCCAACAGGCTTTGCACATTCAGGTTGTCGGTTCTGATGCTCATGTTCTCTTCCCTGTAAGTTTGCGGATGGTGCGGGCGCAGGGCCCGTCCACGGTTTGGCAGGGAGACTACCGGGACGCCGCCGCCGCAATGCAGGGATAAGCGGGCCGCTTACCCGCGACTTGCAGCCTTTGCCGGGCCGGATGCACGCGCGCCTTCCCCCAGCGAGCCGTGCGCCCATGAAAAAGGGCCTCCGAAGAGGCCCGTTCCACACATCCCGACCATCAGGCCGTCTGCTGCAGGGCTCCGTAGCGCTCGCGCGCCGTCTGCAGCATGTAGAAGGTGATGCGCTTGACCTCGGCACGGCTGTCGGCGATGTGCTGCTTCAGGCAGGACTGGGCCAGCGCGGCATCGCCGGCCTCGATGGCGGCAAGAATGGCGGCATGGTCGTCATAGGTTGCCGAGACGCGCGGCAGCTTGATCACATCCAGGCGGCGGATGATGCGGATGCGCTCTGTAATGTCCAGGTGGATGCGCGCCATCTCCTGGTTGCCGGTCGCGGCCACCAGGCCGGTATGGAAGGCCTCGTCCAGCGAGGCCACGACGGCGGGGTCGGTCTCGCGCTGCTCCTCGGGCACGCACCAGACTTCGCGCAGCGGCTGCAATGACTGCAGCGATTCGCCCACCAGGCTGGCCACGGCGCTGGTCTCCATCAGGGTGCGCACCTCGTACAGATCCTCGAAGTACTTGAAGTCGAAGGCCTTGATCTGCCATCCGCTCTTGAAGTGCACATCCACATAGCCATCGCGCTGCAACCAGAACAGCGCCTGGCGCACGGGCGTGCGGCTGACCTGCATGCGCGTGGCGATCTCGCCTTCGCTGAAACGGTCGCCAGGCAGCAGGCGGAAATCGAAGATGTCGTTCTTCAGGCAGGCGTAGATCTGCGCAGCCAGCGAATGCGCGCTGCTCGCAGGCCCCTGGCGCGTCTCGCACACCGGCGAGGAAACAACCGCGATGCTCATGCGACTGCCACGCCTGCTGGAGCACGCAGGCCTTGCCGCTGGCCACCGCCAGGGGCTGGCAACGACATGCCCGGAGCCCTGAAGAAGGGCCAGGCCTTGCCTTCGACACCGGACTCGCGCATGGCCGAAGACAGGGTATACGCCGACCGCAGCAGCAATACCATTGCCTGATTTGCTATCAGGCAATGGGCAATGGTCCATTCACGCATTTAGTACTCTTTCTTGTACACAAGTTGGCAGTGGGATTTATTAAAGAAACGAATTGCGTTTTAATAATTGGACCTACAAGAATATCCTCGACAACGGCCGATCTTCGTGTATGCTCCGCGACTTGCCGCCGCAAAGGCCATACACACCATAGCGTTTGGCAACCCCCGGCACCAGGCATTCAAAGTGACTGGACCAACACCAACAGGAACCCACTCGCGGTAATCCTGCGCATATTTGCGCCAATCCATTTTTTCCAGAGAGTTTCTGCACACACCTGGTGCAACGAGCGCATCAATTCCCCATGCCTGCGGCCATGGGTTTGTGTATTTGTTAAATATTGCAAGATATTGAGGCATTCAGCCTCTGACAGGAATGGAAGGCAGCCTTCTGTCAAGGAACTGACATGTGAATCTGCTAGCAGCGGCCTTTGCGTGCAGAGACAAGGCACGTCCTGCCCGATATTCCATCCACCGCTCGATTCCAGCTTTCCATACTGGAAAGCCTCCATCGATGGATGGAGGCCATATTCCCGCGCATCCACGGCAAACCCACGCCGGATGCATCCGACGCGGGTTTGCCGCAGCAGCAAGCCTGCGCAAGAAGACTCAGGCTTCGCGGTTTTCCTTGATGTTGAAGCCCATCTGGCTCTCGGCGCCCTTGCCGCCCTGGTTGGTCTGTTCCCAGTACTGGGTCTTGACCTTGGCAGCCTGGAACGAGTAGTTGACAGTCACGGTGTCAGAGGAGTTGGCGCCGCTGACGGTCACGTTCGTCACCATGACGTCGGTCAGGGTGATCTTGGTGAACTCGATCTGCGAGCCACCGGCCTTGCACAGCGAGATGTCGACCTGGCCCAGGTGCTTGCCCGTGGCGCAGTGCTTGAGCACGGCGGGGTAGCACTTGTCCACCTTGGCGATGACGTTCAGGTCATGGAAGCTCACCTTGCCGGCGCCGGCACCGCCGCCGCTGGCCATGGTGTTGGGCTGGGTCGCGCCCCAGGTGAAGGAGTCGATGTCGGTCCAGCCCTTGTGGTTGGAATCCTGGGATTCGCCACTGGCGCCCTCGACCTTCATGAACATATCAACGGACATTGCACACCTCTCGAATTAATGGATTAAACGTTCGCATGCAACCCAATAGACCGACTGCATCGGATGGTTCACACGCGAACAAAGGGGAAAACCACTCCCGGGCAGAGCGCACGAAACCGATTCACTGAACATGTGATTCAGATCAGTGCGGCGCATACCCTGGATGGTCAAGGAATGTATTGACAATCGCCTGCAATCCTCACTGTCGTGAACCGCCCTCCTTTGTTGGAGCCGCGATGATAGTGGATAAGATCGGAAAAATACAAACAATTGGCCCGACTGAATTGTTACGGCCGATACATCTGAAAAAAAATGTATCCATCGCTTATCCATTCGATACGTGTCATGGCTTTTTGCAGAACTCAAGCTACACTCACGCCGCATTCGGAGTCCGATTGAAATACGATCTTGTATTCATGACGAGTCCATGACGTTCGTCTTTGGCCCCCGGCTTCAGACAATTGGCTGATCGAGGAAAACCAGCGGTTGCATAGACAGATTGCCGGTGCGATGCCGGCTTTGTGCTTGTCCAATGGCCTCGAACAGATTCGGCACCCTGGCACTGCGACAGACCTCGCCCGCCAGCGTGTGAAACAACATCTTGGGTGGGATTGCATGGATAGCGAAGCAGCATGTTCGACCAACTGCCTTCCGGCAGGTGTCCAGATTGGCGAATACCGCGTGCTCGATGTCATCGGCGAAGGCGGTTTCGGCATCGTCTACAAGGCCCGCGACCTCTCGCTGGACCGCGAGGTCGCGATCAAGGAGTACATGCCTTCGGCACTGGCCGGACGGCAAAGCTCCCATCAGGTGCATGTGCGCTCGCAGCACCGTGGCGCCTTCGACGCCGGGCTGCGCAGCTTCATCAACGAGGCCCGCCTGCTGGCGCGCTTCTCCCACCCCACCCTGGTGCATGTCTACCGCTTCTTCGAAGCCGGCGGCACGGCCTACATGGTGATGCGCCACTACGAGGGCCAGACGCTGGGCCAGGTGCTGAAGGCATCGTCCGGCCGCATGGATCAGGCCGGGCTCAGCGCGCTGCTGATCCCCTTGCTGGACGTGCTGGAAGTGCTGCATGCGCAGGACTGCTTCCACCGCGACATCGCGCCGGACAATATCTTCGTGCAGCGCGATGGCAGCCCCGTGCTGCTGGATTTCGGCGCCGCGCGCCGCATCATCGGCGACATGACCCAGGCGCTGACCATGGTGCTCAAGCCCGGTTTTGCGCCCATCGAGCAATACGTGGACGACGGCGCCATGCCCCAGGGCGCGTGGACCGACATCTACCAGGTCGGCGCACTGATCCACCAGGCCGCCACGGGCCGCATCCCGGCCACCTCGGTCGCGCGCATGGTCACCGATCCCATGCAGCCGCTGACCTCCGAACAGGTCCCGGGCTACTCCGACGCTTTTCTGCAGGGCATGCAACGGGCGCTGGCGGTGCGCCCCCAGGATCGCCCCCAGTCCATTGCCGAGCTGCGCAGCCTGCTGGGCCTGTCCACCGACGCCCGGGCAGCGCCTGCGCCGGGGGAACCCAGCCCCATCTACATCCCGATCACGCCGCCTGCGTCCGTACAGGCCGCCATGGCCACCCAGTCGGCAGCCGTGCAGGCGCCGCGCTTCGTGCCGATCACGGAAATCTTCGTTCCTGCAGCAGCGCCGCAGGCAGCGCCCGCGGCCACGGTCATGCCCGTGCCTGCGGTCCCGCCTGTTGCATCTGTTGCATCGGTCCCTCCTGTCGCCACGGTCGCACCGGTGCCGCCCGCTCCCACCACGCCTGGGGGTTTGGCAACAGGCGGCCCTGCCCAGCCATCTGCAGCCGCAGCCGCGCCCCAGATGACGCCTCAGGCATCTGCCGCCGATCCCATGGACCTGGACAACGGTCCGTACATCGACATCGACCAGGCACTGCCCCCCGCTCAGCCTGCGCAGCCCCCGGTTCAGGCGCAGGCGCCTGCATCCCAACAGCCCGCCTCCGCACCCGCCGTTCAGGGCGCGCCCGCAGGGGTGCAGCCTCCGGCCGCTGCCGTCCGGGCAGTGCCCAAGGCCAGGCGCAGCAGCATGGCCGTGCCGATGGCCATCGGCGCCCTGGTGCTGGCGGCCATCGCGGGCGGCGGCGTGCTGTGGTACGACCATTCCCAGGACCAGGCCCGTGCCAAGACCCTGGCGGCGCGCGACAACCTGGCCTGGCAGCAGGCCCAAAGCCAGTCCAGCCTGGCCCGCCTGCAGGACTACCTGGACAGCTTCCCCGAAGGACAGCACCGCACCGAGGCCCAGGCGCTGCTCAAGCAGTTGCTCAACGAGGCCTCGCTGGCCTCCACGGAGCAGGTGCAGCCGATGACCCCGCCGGAGCAGGCCGCGCTGGCTGAACTCCCCCCTTCCCAGCCCGAGCAAGGGGCGCCCGTCGCCCCCGTCACGGTGGCCGCGGTGCCCGAGCCGTTGCCCACCGAGCCGCCCAAGACCGAAGCCCGCCCCGCCAAGCCCGCAGCGGCCACAGGCAAGGTGGTGTTCAGGGTCGTGCCCTGGGGCTATGTCTCCGTGAACCGCGCCCCGGCACGGACCAGCCCGCCGCTGACCCAGATGGAGTTGCCGGAGGGCGAGTACCGCATCGACATCAGCAACCCGGGTGCGGCCTCTACGGTGACCAAGACCATCACGGTCACCAAGGGCGAGTCGGTGACCGTGAACCATCTTTTCGAATGAGCGCGGCGCATGGCTCGACTGATGAACCACCGCTGGCGATGGATGCTGTGCACTGCAGTGCTCGGCCTGCCCTGCCTGGCGCATTCCCAGGCGGCATGCGAGGAGGCCGCGCCGGCCCAAACCGGCTCGGCAGGACGCCCGCAGCTGGCGCAGGGCATTGCGCTGTTCGAGGCGCGCGACCTGGCCCAGGCCGAGCGTGCGCTGCAGGCTGCGCTGTTTGGCGGGCTGGCGGATCCCATGGAGCGGGCCTCCGCCCACAAGTACCTGGCCTACACCTATTGCACGCACAAGGAATGGGCGCGCTGCGAGGCCGCATTCGACGCCGCGTTCGCCGCCCACCCCGGCTTTGCGCTGCAGGCCTACGAGACCACGGGTACGCCGTGGCGGGACGCCTACAGCCGCGCCCAGGAACGCTGGACCCAGCGCTGCCCTGCCGCGCAACGGCTGCGCGTGGCAACCGCAGCGCCCACGGCCGGCGGCTTTGCACTGAACAGCCGCGTGATCACATCGATCACCGCACTGACATCGGGCTCGGCCCCGGTGCGCTCCGCCGCACTGGCCGCACGGCCTGAGACGCCACGGACAGATCACAACCTGCGCCTGAGGGTCAGCCCCTGGGCCAACGTGCTGATCAACGGCAAGCCGTCCGGCGTCACCCCTCCCGTCGTGCTGCTCAAGCTGGCGCCAGGCTCCCACACGGTGGAACTGCGCAACCCCGGCTTCGAGAGCTATCGGCAGGTGATCCGCATCACCGACGGCCAGTCGGTGACCCTTTCCCATGACTTTGATGCCCGATGACCATGTCCATGCATATCCCTCACTCCCTCCAGCGCCTGACCCTTGCCCTTGCCGTTGCCTTCGGGCTGGCCGCCTGCGAAACCGCACCCAAGCCGGTGGAGCCCGAGCCAGCACCGCCCGTGGTGCAGGCGCCTGTCGAGCCCGTCAAGCCCGTGGACCCGGTGGTGATCAAGGAGCAGGAGCTGGTCGAGGCCATCCAGCTCTACGTGGATGGCCGCTACGAGGATGCCATCACGGCCCTGACGCCCCTGTCCACCGCGCAGGAGCTGCCGATGAGCAGCCAGGTCAAGGCGCTCAAGTACATCGCCTTCAGCCACTGCGTGGAAGGCCGCCGCAAGCCCTGCCGGCAGCACTTCGACATGGCCCTGGCCCTGGACCCCACCTTCCAGCTGACCGAGGCCGAAAAGGGCCATCCCACCTGGGGCCGGGAATTCAACAATGCCCGCGCCGCGCTGCGCAACAAGCGCCCGGCGCCCGCGCGCAAGGCCTCCTGAGGCCTGCCGAGGCCCCCGACGCTTCCTGAAAACTGCCTAGCCTAAGACTCCATGGACAAAATCGAACTCAGGGTCGTGGACCACGATGGCGTTGCGGTCGACCGCCACTGGCATGCCGTATTCGGCATGGCAGGCGGCACGATCGGACGCAGTGGCCAGAACAAGCTCATCATCTCGGATCCGGACGCTTCCGTGGCGCGCGTGCACGCCATGGTCAGGCTCGATTCCGAGGGAGCCTTTGTTGCGAACCTGAGCGAGCGTGATCCCATCTGGGTGGCAGACCAGCCCGTGCGCTCGGGCCAGGAAGTGGCCCTGACACTGGGCGCGCGCATCCGCATCGGCGCCTACACCCTGGCCGCCGTGGCGCCGGGCACCCCTTTCGAGGCACCGGCCTCGCCCGGTGCAGCCGTGCCGGCGCCTGCCAGCGCAGCATTTGCAGCGGCTGTGACGCCCTCAGCACCTTCTGCGTCCTCAGCATCCTCAACGCCATCGGTTCCCTCGCCGGTCACGGCAATCCCGCAGCCACAGATCCAGCAGCCCCCCGCAGTTGACAGCCCCCTGCAGCCGCAATCAACGGGGCCGGCAGAAGCTGCGCCACTGGCAGACGTTCTGCCTCCAGCCGCCGCCGGCATCGCCGATCCCTGGGAAGGCCTGACGGCGCTGAGCCTGGATGACATCCAGACCCCGCCTGCGCCTTCTGCCGAGAGTGCAATCCCCCCCGAGCAAGCGGCCATGGCGATGCCGCAGCCGGCCAGGCCGCAGCATCGCCCGCTGCTGATTCCCAATGATTTCGACCCCTTTGCACCGCCGCCCGAGCAGGCTCGGCAGCAGGAAGAAGGCTGGGCCGGCCTGCCCTCGCACGGCAAGGGCGAGCTGATTCAGCAGCGCCATGACGGCATGGTCCAAACGCTTCCCCTCAAGGGCCTGAGCACCGAGGCACTGCATGACGCCTCCCATACCGGCCTGCCTTCGTGCTTCGAGGCATCGCAAAAGCTCGATCCGCTCGCGCTGTTCGACCAGGGCGGCCTGCCCGGCGACGCAGCGCCGCTGCAACAGGCATCGGGCCGGGGCTCCGAGCTGGGCCAGGCCTTCAACCTGCCGCGCATGCAGCCGCCTGCGCAGCCTGCTGCACAGGGTGCAGCGGCGCCGGCCCAGCCGGCCGGCCTGGAGCAGTCATTGGCGCCTGCGGCGCAGACACAGCAACCTGTACAGGTTCAGGCCGCACCAGCTGCCGTACCAGTTGCCGTATCAGCTCCCTTACCTGCCGCTGCACCAGTTGCTGCACCGATGGCCACGGCCCCCGCTGCCGCGACGGCCCCCGAAATCCCCGCCGAGCCCGTCGTGCTCGACGGACTGCTGCCCACCAACGGGCTGGACCTGGACATCTTCCAGTCCGGCGCAGGCCAAGCTGCGCCAGCCATCGTTTCTGCCGCAAGCGCTGCCGCCGCTCCCGCCAACACCAGCTCCAGCGTCCACTTCAACGCAGCCTCCAGCATCCTCGGCCAGGGCGCCGCCGCCATTCCCGTCGGCACCCTGCCCTGCACCGCCGCGCCTGTCGATGCTCCGGTGCAGCCCCAGCCGGCCGCCAGCGCCGCCCACGCCGACCTGCAGGCCCTGGCCACGGCCTTCATGGAAGGCGCGGGCCTGAACCCGGCCAAGACCCATTTCGAGGTCACGCCCGAATTCATGCGCACCTTCGGCGAAGCCCTGCGCATTGCCGTGCAGGGCACCATCGACCTGCTGGCGGCGCGCTCCGAGATCAAGCGCGAGTTCCGTGCCGGCGTCACCATCATTGCCACGGGCGCCAACAACCCGCTCAAGTTCCTGCCCAATTCCGAGGGCGTGCTCATGCAGATGGTCCACCAGACCTTCCCGGGCTTCATGAAGCCGCTGCCCGCCATGCAGGACGCCTTCCAGGATCTGCACGTGCACCAGCTGGCCCTGATGGCCGGCATCCGCGCCGCCTATGCCGAGGCCCTGACCCGGTTCGATCCGACCGAGCTGGAGCGCCGCACCGAAACCAACCCCGGCCTGCTGGACAAGCTGCTGACCAATGGCCGCAAGGCTGCGCTGTGGGACGACTACAAGCACAACTTCGACGTGCTGCGCCGCCATGCCGAGGACGATCTGATGGCCTTCTCGGGCCGCACCTTCGTCGAGGCCTACGAAAACGCCGAGCAGTCCGTGAAAGGCCAGCCGTGATCGCCTACCTCGACGGAGACGGCCACCGCTACAGCATCCAGGTGGCCAGCGCATCCCACAGCGGCAGGCGTTCCAGCAACGAAGACGCCATGGGCCTGATGGACCTGGGCGCCGGCGGCCTGTGCTGCACCCTGGCCGATGGGGCTGGCGGGCACGGGCATGGCGAACTTGCCGCCCAGCTCACGGTCCAGGCCGTGCTGGAGGGCTTCCGGGAGAACCCGCTGTTCGCCCCTGCCAGCCTGGCCTCCCTGATTTCCCAGGCGGAGCACCGCGTCAGCGGCCAGCAGTCCACCTCGGCCTCGCGCATGCACATGAGCGCCACCGTGGTGGTGCTGTGCATCGACCCCGGACAGGGCCGCGCCCTGTGGGCGCACTGGGGCGACTCGCGCCTGTACTGGTTCCGCGCGGGCCGCATGCACCTGCGCACCGAAGACCACAGCCTGGTGCAGCAGCTGCTGCACGCCGGCCTGTACGAAGAGAACGACCCGCGCCGCCTGCCCAACCGCAACGTCCTGGCCGGCGCCATCGGTGCCGAAGGCCAGGTGCCGCCCAGCATCCGCTCCGCCGCCGTGGCCCTGGAGCCCGGCGATGTCTTTTTGCTGTGCTCGGACGGCCTTTGGGAGGGCATGCACGAGTCGGAAATGGAGCAGCTGCTGGCCGCGAGCCAGCGCCCCGACGAATGGATACAGCGCATGGTCGGCCGCGTCGTATCCAGCGGCAATCCGCACCAGGACAACCTCAGCGCGCTGACGGTGTGGATCTGCCCGCGTGACACCAATGACTGATATCGAGACAGGAGAAGCCATGTGGAAATCGCATGCACCGCATGTACCGCAAGCGCGCCGTCAGGCGCTGCAAACGCTGGGCGCCTTGGGCCTGGGCACGGCAATGGCGACCGGCCTGGCCGGCTGCGGCTCCCTCAATCCCCTGAGCCGCGCGCCTGAAGTGGCGCCCACGGCCGTGCCCGCCGCCGTGTTCGAGGTGGTGGCCGACATGGACATCAACCCCGACCGCGAAGGCATCCCCAAGCCCGTGCTGCTGCGCATCTACGAGCTGCGCGCCTCCGCCGCCTTCGACCGCGCCGGCTTCTTCGACCTGCAGGACAAGGACGACGGCCAGCTGGGCAGCGACTTCGTGCGGCGCGAGGAATTCCTGATCGCGCCCGGCCAGCGCCAGGTGATTGAGCGCAAGGGCAACCCCGATGTGCGCGCCTTCGGCCTGTTCGCCGCCTACCGCGATCTGGAGCGCAGCACCTGGCGCGCCTCGGCCGCCGCGCCCAACTCCGTGGAGCTGCGCAGGCGCTGGTGGGGCATGGGCTCCACCGAAAAGCTGCAGCCCGTGCGCTACCAGGTGCACCTGACCCGCGAGGAGGTCACCGTGCGCATTCAACCCGCATCCCAATAAACGCACATCTATCCACCATGGTCTGGCAACGCAAAGTCATCTGGGCCGAAGGCATGTTCCTTCGGCCCCAGCACTTCCAGCAGCAGGAGCGCTTCCTGTTCCGGCAACTGCAGTCGCGCAGCCTGCCGGGACAGCCCTTTTTCTGGGGCTTCTCGGAACTGGAGCTGGACACCGATCTGCTGCGCATGGGCAAGCTGGGCATACGCTCGGCACACGGCGTGCTGCCCGACGGCACGCCGTTCCAGCTGCCGGGCGACGACGAGGCGCCCACCCCGCTGGACATCGGCAAGGACCTCAAGGACGTGGTGGTGCACCTGGCCCTGCCGCTGCGCCGCCTGTCGGGCAGCGAGGTCACCTTTGGCGAAGGCACGCAAAGCCCCGCGCGCTATCTCAGTGACGTGACCGAAGTGGCGGACAGCAACGACGTGGGCGCCCAGCCCGCCGAGGTGCAGCTGGGCCGGCTGCGCCTGAGCCTGCGCCCCGCCCACGAGCTGACCGAAGGCTGGGTCAGCCTGCCCGTGGCCCATGTGGTCGAGCGCCAGGCCAGCGGCGGCGTGCTGCTGGAGCCCGGCTTCATTCCCACCGTGGTCAACAACGGGCCCAGCTCAGTGCTCAACACCTTCTGCAAGGAAATCCACGGCCTGCTGCGCCAGCGCGGCGAGGTTCTGGCCCAGCGCATGATCCAGCCCGAGCGCGGCGGCATCGGCGAGGTCGGCGACTTCCTGCTGCTGCAGCTCATCAACCACTGGACGGGCGCCGCCCAGCACTGGGTGCGCACCGGCAGCATCCATCCCGAGCGCCTGTTCGAGGAACTGCTGCGCCTGGCCGCCGAGCTGACCACCTTCGACCACGAGCGCCGCCGCCCCGAGGTGCTGCCCGTCTATGACCACGACGACCTGCGGCGCAGCTTTCCGCCGCTGATGCTGGAGCTGCGGCGCAGTCTGTCCTCGGTGCTGGAGCAAAACGCCATCCAGATCCCGCTGCACGACCGCCAGTACGGCGTGCGCGTGGCGCTGATCCCGTCCACCGAGCTGCTGACCACCTGCGACTTCGTGCTGGCCGCCCATGCCCAGACCACGCCGGAATTCCTGCGCACCCACTTCCCCACCCAGACCAAGCTGGGCCCGGTGGAGCGCATACGCGACCTGGTGAACCTGCACCTGCCCGGCGTCACGCTGCGGCCGCTGCCCATCGCCCCGCGCGAGATCCCCTACCACGCGGGCTACAACTATTTCGAGGTGGACACCACGCACGACCTGTGGAACCAGCTGCAAAGCTCCGGCGGCCTTGCCATGCACGTCTCCGGTGAATTCCCCGACCTGCAGCTGGAGTTCTGGGCCATCCGCCGCTGACGGCGCGACGCATCTTCCGACATGAACAGTTCCAACATCAGCCACCAAATGCCCTGGGGGAGAGACGGCGACGCGGGCCGAGCCGAAGGCGCAGCCAGCGGCGCAACCGCGCCTGCCGGCCAGGAGCCGCTGCGCTCCAACCTGCCCGACGTGGTCAGCGGCGGCAACCCGCTGGTGGCCGCCGCCAACCAGCTGCTGAACCTCATCCCCCAGATCCGCGCCATGGTCACCAACGAAGACCCGCGCGCGCTGCAGCAGCTGCTGCTCGAACACATACGCGAGTTCGAGCAGCGTGCCGGCGCCAGCGGCGTGCCCATGGAAACCATCATCGGCGCACGCTACTGCATCTGCACCGTGCTCGACGAAACCGCCGCCCAGACGCCCTGGGGAAGCGCAGGTATCTGGCCTCACTACAGCCTGCTCGTGGCCCTGCACAACGAAACCTGGGGCGGCGAGAAGTTCTTCCAGTTGCTGGCCCGGCTGGTGCAGACGCCGCACCAGCACATCGACCTCATCGAGCTGCTGTACTACTGCGTGATGCTGGGCTTCGAAGGCCGCTACCGCGTGATCGACAACGGCCGCGCCCAGCTGGAGACGCTCAAGGCGCGCCTGCTGCAGCTCATCGAATCGACGCGCGGCGACCGCAGCAGCCTGCTGTCCGTGCACTGGCGCGGCGTGCAGCGCCTGGCCTCGCCGCCCTGGGCCATGGTGCCGCTGTGGGTGGCGGCAGCCATCACGCTGCTGCTGGCGTTCTTCATCTACCTGTGGTTCAGCTACCGGCTGTCCAACAGCTCGGATGATCTGTTCGCCGCCATCAACGAGATCCGGTTCCCGCGCACCTCGGCGGCTGCCACCGTGGCCACCATCAAGCCGCGGCTGCGCCAGTTCCTGGAGCCCGAAATCCGCGAAGGCCTGGTCAGCGTGCGCGACGAAGCCGACCGCAGCACCGTCATCCTGCGCGGCGACGGCCTGTTCGACCCGGCTGCCACCGTCGTCAAGCCCCGCTACGTGCAGGTCATCCACCGCGTGGCCGCGGCGCTGGACGAAGTGCCGGGCAAGGTCATCGTCAATGGCTACACCGACAACCTGCCCATCCGCACGGCACGCTTCCCCTCCAACTGGAACCTGTCGCAGGAGCGCGCCCAGGCCGTGTCCCAGATGCTGGGCGGCTCGCTGCGCGACCGCCAGCGCCTGCATGCCGAGGGCCGTGCCGACAGCGACCCCGTCGCCCCCAACAACACGGCCGAAGGCCGGGCGCTGAACCGGCGGGTGGAAATCGTCCTGCTGGTCGCGCCCCAGCAGCGTGACCAGCAACTGCAGGCCCTGCCTGCCGCACCCGAGACCAGGAACTGACCCCCATGATCCGTCGCATCGCCTCATGGCTGTTCAACCGCTACATGCTGGAGCTTCTGGGCCTGGTGGCCCTGAGCCTGCTCATCTGGTTCGTCGGCCCCCTCGTCTTCATCCAGCCCTACCAGCCACTGGGCAGCCCCACCGTGCGCTGGTGGTTGATCGCCGGCCTGTTCATCCTCTGGTTCCTGCGCCTGCTGCTGAAATGGTGGCGCGCACAGCGCATGAACGAGCACCTCATGACCGGCCTGTCCCGCCTGACCTCGCCGCGCGAGGCGGACGGCACGCCCGCTGCCGGCTCCGAGGAAGTGGCCGAGCTGGAGTCCCGCTTCAAGGAAGCCCTGGACACGCTGAGCAAGACCCGCTTCGGCCAGACCGAAGGCGGCCTGTTCGGGCGCTGGAACAAGCGCTACATCTACCAGCTGCCCTGGTACCTGATCATCGGCTCGCCGGGTTCGGGCAAGACCACGGCCCTGATCAACTCGGGGCTGGACTTCCCGCTGGCGGCCCAGTTCGGCAAGCGCGCCATCCCCGGCATGGGCGGCACGCGCAACTGCGACTGGTGGTTCACCGACCAGGCCGTGCTGCTGGACACGGCCGGCCGCTACACCACCCAGGAAAGCGATGCGGAGCAGGACAAGGCTGCCTGGAAGGGCTTCATGCAGCTGCTCAGGCGCTTTCGCGGACGCCAGCCGGTCAACGGCGTCATCGTCACGCTCAGCGTGCAGGAGCTGCTCAGCAGCAGCGATACCGAGCGTGCCCAGCTGGCCCAGCTGATCGGCCTGCGCCTGAGCGAGCTGTGCGAGGAGCTGACCATCCGCTTTCCCGTCTACGTGCTGGTCACCAAGAGCGACCTGCTGGCGGGCTTCAACGAGTTCTTCGGGGCCATGAGCCGCGAGGAGCGCGCTCAGGTCTGGGGCTTCACCTATCCCTATGACGAAAAGACCCAGCGCTCGCCCGCCAGCGACCCGCAGGCGGCCAGTGCCCTGTACATGCAGGAGTTCGACGCCCTGGTCGCCCAGATCAACCGCCTGCTGCCCCAGCGGCTGATGACCGAGCCCGATCTTGCGCGCCGCAGCCTGCTCTACGCACTGCCCCAGCAGTTTGCCGGCCTCAAGGACGTGGTGCGCGACACGCTGGATGCGGCGTTCTCCGCCTCGCGCTTCAAGGAAAAGCCGCTGCTGCGCGGCGTCTACTTCACCAGCGGAACGCAGGAGGGCATGCCCTTTGACCGCGTGATGTCGGCCCTGTCGCGCCGCTTTGCGCTGCGCGGCCGCCTGCCGGCCGATGCCGTGCCCCAGCAGGGCCGCAGCTACTTCCTGGAGTCGCTGTTCAAGGACGTGATGTTCAACGAGTCCGGCCTGACCGGGCGCAACGCCAAGAAAGAGCGCCAGCTGCGCCTGATGCAGGCCGCCGGCCTGTGCGCCCTGCTGCTGGCCCTGGGCGGCGCGGCCCTGGCCTGGACGCTGAGCTACGAGAACAACCAGCGCTACCTGAACGAAGTGGCCGACAACGCCGGCACGCTGCGCCAGGCCGTGGAGGAATCCAAGGCCACCGATCCCGACAACGTGGTCGCCCTGGTGCCCATGCTCAACCACGCGGCGCGCGTGGCGCAGAGCAGCCGCTTCGAGGAATCAGCCCCGCTGGGCTGGCGCTGGGGCCTGCTGCAGGTGCCCAAGGTGCAGACGGCCGCCCACGCCACCTACCTGCGCCTGCTGGAAGACGCCTGGCTGCCGCGCCTGAGCAGCCATGTCGCGCGCTCGCTGCGCCAGGTCAGCACCGGCAGCCCCGAGGCCAGCTACGAAACGCTCAAGGCCTATCTCATGCTCTACGAGCCCGACCACTTCGACGCCACCTTCGTCAAGGCCTGGCTGCGCAGCGATTGGGAAAACACCCTGCCCCAGCATCTGGTGCAGGCCGGCCTGGTGGACCAGCTGTCCGAGCACCTGGACCGCCTCATCGACGGCCGCGTGGTGGTCTCCGCCCAGCCCATCGACGCCAACCTGGTCGCCGAAGTGCGCCAGCGCCTGGCCCAGATGTCGCCCGCCCAGCGTGCCTACAGCCGCCTCAAGCAGCTGCTGAACACCGGCGACAAGCTGCCGCCCGACTTCAGCGTGGTGCGTGCCAGCGGACCCGAGGCGCCCCAGGTCTTTGCGCGTGCCAGCGGCAAGCCGCTCACCCAGGGCATCAGCGGCCTGTTCACCTATGACGGCTACCACGGCCTCTTCCTGCACGAGCTGCCCAAGGTCACCACCTTGCTGGCCAAGGAGGAAACCTGGGTGCTGGGCCAGGCCGAAGGCCGGCGCAGCGTGGCCCAGGAAGTGCTCACGGGCCAGCTGGCCAACGAGGTCAAGCGCCTGTACCTGATGGAGTACGCGCGCCTGTGGGAAACCTTCCTGGCCGACATCCGCCCCATACGCACGGCCTCGCTGGAGCAGGCCGGCGAGCAGGCCCGCCTGTACTCGTCCGCCAACTCCAGCCTGGAGCAGTTCATCCGCGCCGTGGCCCGCGAGACCACGCTGGCCCGCCGCCCGGACCAGCAGGAAGGCGGCAGCTCGGGCAGCACCAGCAGCTGGCTGGGCGAGAAACTGCAGCGCATCCGCGAGGAACAGCAACAGCTCAGCCGCCTGACCGGCAAGCCGCTGAACGTGGGCGGCATGCTGGCCACCGGCACGCTGGAGGCCGACATCGTGGACTTCCGCTTCCGCGAATACCGGCGCCTTGCCACCAGCAACGGCTCGGGCCCGGCGCCCATCACCGCCAGCCTGCAGGTGCTCAACGAGGCGGCGGCCGTCATCGCCTCGGCGCGCCAGCAGGTGATCCAGGGCGGCGGCGTGCCTCCCTCGCTGAGCGGCACGCTGGAGAAGGTGCGCTCGGAGGCCAAGCGCGTGCCGCCTCCGCTCAACAGCATGTACGAGGCCCTGGCCACCTCCACCTCGTCCTTCGTGGGAAGCAGCGTGCGCAGCACGCTGGGCGGCAACCTCAACGCCACCATCGGCGACTTCTGCCGCCGAGCCATCCTGGGCCGCTACCCCTTCACGCGCAGCGCCACGCGCGACGTGACCACGGACGACTTCGCCCGCCTGTTCGCCACCGGCGGCACCATGGACGAGTTCTTCCGCACCCAGCTGCAGACCATGGTGGACATCTCCACCGTGCCCTGGACCTTCAAGCAGGGTGTGGACGGCACGCCGGTGGGGGGCTCTGCCTCGCTGGCCGCCTTCCAGCGCGCGGCCTCCATCCGCGACGTGTTCTTCCGCGCAGGCGGCAACACGCCCGGCATCCGGCTGGAGATCAAGCCGCTGGACATGGACGCCTCCATCTCCCAGATGGTGCTGGACGTGGACGGCGAGATCGTGCGCTACCAGCACGGCCCGCAAATCCCCAAGGCCGTCTCCTGGCCCGGCACGCGCGGCACAGGCCAGGCCCGGCTGCAGATCACTGCGGCCGGCGCGCAGAACACCGGCATCGTGACCGAAGGCCCCTGGGCCCTGCACCGCCTGTTCGACCGCGCCCAGATCCTGCCGGGCAACTCGCCCGAGCGCTTCACGGCCATCTTCACCATCGACGGGCGCAAGCTGCGCATGGAAGTCACCACCAGCAGCGTCCTCAACCCATTCCGGCTCAAGGCCATGGAGGAATTCGAATGTCCGGACCGGCTGTGAACGCCATGACTGTCCAGCGGCCATGCGCCGCCTGGTGGGGCAAGCTGCCCAGCCAGGGCGATTTCGTCGGCCGGCGCATGCCCCACGCACTGACCATGCGCTGGGACGAATGGCTGCGCAACGGCATGGACCAGTTGCGCAGCGATGCGGCCGATGGCTGGTCCACGCGCTTCGTGCACTCGCCGCTGTGGTTCTTCCTGTGCCCTGCCTCCATCCTGGGCCAGTCCATGGTGGGCGTGATCGGCCCCAGCTCCGACCGCATCGGCAGGCTCTTTCCGCTGGCCATCATGGCCACGGTGGACGGCAGCTCCGGCATACCGGCGTCGGACCAGGACATCGAACGCTTTCTGAGCGGCGCACGCGATGCGCTCATCGACGCGCGACGCCTGCCCCTGTCGGCCCAGCAGCTCGACGAGCGGCTGGGCACCCTGCAATGGCCGTTCCAGCAGGAGCGCAGCGCGCCGGACAGCACCTCCATCCACAGCCTGCTGGCGGACCTTGACATGGGCGCCTCGCAAGGCAACGCCGCGCGCCTGCCGCGCATGGACTGGCGCGCCTGCATGCGCGCCGGTTCCACCACCTCCGTCTGGTGGATCTCGGCCACGCCGCGCCACGCCCCTGACGAAGTGGTCCAGCACGAAGTGCTGCACCGCCGCCTGTTCACCCGGCTGTTCAAGGGCGCCTGAACCCGCACAGAGCGCACGGCCCCTGCACACCAAACCCCAAGCCACATCGAATCCCGCCCATGGCCAATATCCAGGACCTGCTGACCGAGACATCCGCCGAGCCCCCCTGCGGCCCGGACCTCACCTATGACAACGACTTCCAGTCCATGGAAAGCGCTGCGCAGGGCAAGGTCGAACAGCAGTTCGGCGACACCGTCATCCCCGCCGAACCACCGGACTGGCGCGACGTGGAGCGCCAGGCCTCGGCCCTGATGCAGCGCACCAAGGACCTGCGCGTGGCCGTGCTGCTGTGCCGTGCCTGGACCATCCTGCACGGCCTGCCCGGCACGCTGCAGGGCCTGCAGCTGTGCGCCGCCCTGCTGGAGCGCCACTGGGAGCATGTCCACCCCCTGCCCGAGGACGGCGACGACTACTTCATGCGCATGAACGCCCTGGGCACCCTGTCGGACGTGACGGGCTTTGTGCGCGACCTGCGCAACGCCGACTTCCTGCGCGGCGCCCTGGGCCAGATCAGCGTGCGCGACGCCGAACTGATGGCCAGGGGCAACGTGCCCGAGGACCTGCCGCACCTGACCGCCGACGAGCTGCGCATGGCCTCGGCCCGCGCACATGCCGAGGGCCACGAAACCCTGCTGGCCGTCACCCCCGCGCTGCAGGAACTCGACCGGATCCGCGCCTGCTGCGAACAGCACCTGCCCAGCCACCAGCAGCCCGAGCTCGACGGCCTGCGCCAGCTGCTGCTGGCCCTCGGTCAATGGCTGCCCCAGTCCACAGGCGACGCCGACACGGCCGCTGAAACCGATCCGGCCGCACAGGCCGGCACCGGGGACGGCCTGGCATCCCAGCCCGCGCCCGGCACCCCCCACACCCCGGCACGCAACCGCGAACAGGCGATTGCCCAGTTGCTGGAAATCGCCGCCTTCGTGGAGCGCACCGAGCCCTCCAACCCCGCCCCCCTGCTCATCCGCCGCGCCGCCCGCTTCATGCGCATGGGCTTCATGGACATCCTGCGCGAACTGTCGCCCGACAGCCTGGCCCAGGTGGAAGTGATCACGGGCGCCCACCTGCAGGAGCAGCAGACATGAAGGCCAAATGCTGTTTCATGGCCCTGGGCGTGGGTCTCTCGACGCCAGCCTTCGCAGATGCCGGTGCACGGCATGCAAACGCCATCGAGCGCATCACGATCCGCGACGGCACCGCCAAAAGCGAAGACCCCCGCATCCATTGCGATTCACTGCGCATTGACGAAAAGCGCGCGCGCTACTTCCTGCGCCACGCCAAGTCCAGCAGCCAGTTCAATTACGCGCATGCCTATGAAACCGGTAGCTGCAGTGCCCGTGCCGTCGTGCGCTTCAAGGGCGGCCGCCAGGTCAATCTGACCATCGACAGCGGCACCGGCTGGGGGACGACGGAGAACAAGCGCTCCATCGCCTACCTCTACTGCGAGGAATGCACGGATCTGCTGGACCCGGACTTCGCTTTCAAGGAGCCGGCTGCCCCATGACCCCCACCCCGTCCACCTGTTTCCACACGGCCTCTTGCGCCCTCAGCCCTTCGGTCCGCCGCAAGGCGGGACTCCAGGCTTTTTACTTCTGCGACCTATTTTTTTCTTGAAAGGAACACCCGCATGTCGCTCACCAAAACCGGCAAGAGTGGTCAGAAATTCATCGCGCGCAACCGTGCGCCGCGCGTGCAGATCGAGTACGACGTCGAGATCTACGGTTCGGAAAAGAAGGTGCAGATCCCCTTCGTGATGGGCGTGCTGGCCGATCTGTCGGGCAAGCCCGTCGATCCGCTGCCCGAGATCGCCGACCGCAAGTTCCTGGAAATCGACATCGACAACTTCGATGCGCGCATGAAGTCCATCAAGCCCCGCGTCGCCTTCCAGGTGGACAACACGCTGACGGGCGAGGGCAAGCTCAACATCGACCTGAGCTTCGAGAGCATGGAGGACTTCTCCCCCGCCGCCATCGCGCGGCGCGTGGGCGCGCTCAACTCGCTGCTGGAGGCACGCACCCAGCTGCACAACCTGCTGTCCTACATGGACGGCAAGCAGGGCGCCGAGGAGCTGATCGGCAAGGTGCTCAAGGACCCTGCGCTGCTCAAGTCGCTGGCCGCCACGCCCAATATCACTGCCCCGCAGGCCTCGGGCCCTGCATCCGAGGCTTGAGGCAGCACATCAGGAAGGCAAGCACGTCATGAATACCGCAACCCAACTCGAACAATCGACCCAGGCGCTGGCCGGCAGCGAATTCGGCAGCCTGCTGCAAAAGGAATTCAAGCCCAAGACCGAGCAGGCCCGCGAAGCCGTGGAAGCGGCCGTGCAGACGCTGGCCCAGCAGGCCCTGGGCTCGGCGATCACGCTGTCCAACGATGCCTACCAGACGGTGCAGGCCATCATTGCCGAGATCGACCGCAAGCTGTCCGAGCAGATCAACCGCATCATCCACCACGACGACTACCAGAAGCTCGAAGGCGCCTGGCGCGGCCTGCACCACCTAGTGACCAACACCGAGGTGGACGAGATGCTCAAGATCCGCGTCATGAACATCTCCAAGAAGGAGCTGCACCGCAACATGCGCCGCTTCAAGGGCGTGGGCTGGGACCAGAGCCCCGTCTTCAAGAAGGTGTACGAAGAGGAGTACGGCCAGTTCGGCGGCGAGCCCTTCGGCTGCCTGGTGGGCGACTATCACTTCGACCACAGCCCGCCGGACGTGGAGCTGCTCGGTGAAATGGCCAAGGTGGCCGCCGCGGCCCACTGCCCCTTCATCTCGGGCGCGGCGCCCGCCATCATGCAGATGGAATCCTGGCAGGAGCTGGCCAACCCGCGCGACCTGACCAAGATCTTCACCAACACCGAGTACGCCGCCTGGCGCAGCCTGCGCGAGTCCGACGACGCCAAGTACATCGGCCTGGCCATGCCCCGCTTCCTGGCACGCCTGCCCTACGGCGCGCGCACCAACCCGGTCGATGAATTCGATTTCGAGGAAGAAACCGACAGCGGCGACCACGGCAAGTACTGCTGGGCCAACTCGGCCTACGCCATGGCGGTCAACATCAACCGCTCGTTCAAGTACTACGGCTGGTGCACCTCCATCCGCGGCGTGGAATCGGGCGGCGCGGTGGACAACCTGCCGGCCCACACCTTCCCCACCGACGATGGTGGCGTGGACATGAAGTGCCCCACGGAAATCGCCATCAGCGACCGCCGCGAGGCCGAGCTCGCCAAGAACGGCTTCATGCCCCTGGTGCACCGCAAGAACTCGGACGTGGCCGCCTTCATCGGCGCCCAGTCGCTGGCCAAGCCCGCCGAGTACTACGACTCCGACGCCACGGCCAATGCCAACCTGTCGGCGCGCCTGCCCTACATGTTCGCCTGCTGCCGCTTCGCGCACTACCTCAAGTGCATCGTGCGCGACAAGATCGGCTCCTTCCGCGAGCGCACCGACATGGAGCGCTGGCTCAACGACTGGATCATGAACTACGTGGACGGCGACCCGGCCAACTCCTCGCAGGAAACCAAGGCCCGCAAGCCCCTGGCCGCCGCCGAGGTGCAGGTGCAGGAAGTCGAGGGCAACCCCGGCTACTACACCTCCAAGTTCTTCCTGCGCCCCCACTACCAGCTGGAAGGCCTGACGGTGTCGCTGCGCCTGGTGTCCAAGCTGCCTTCCGTGAAGCAGGGCGCGAAGTAAGACTGTCCGCCCACCTGGCTCCTGGTGCCGACACGCTCGCACCAGGGCCAGGCCCCATAACAAGAAACAGGCCTGGAGAAGCTTTCCCCTCCAGGACCCAATTCAGAGAGGCTTTTCATGCCCTGGAATGTAGACAACGCCGTCGCCACCCTGCAGACCAATGCCCGCGCCAGTTCCGCCGGCTACTGCGCGCGCTATGTGCGCGATGCGATCGGCGCTGGCGGCATCGCACTGCAGCGCACGCGCGATGCCAAGGACTACGGCACCAGCCTGGTGGCCGCCGGCTTCACACGCTACGACGCCATGCCCGAAGGTGGCTACAAGAAAGGCGATGTGGCCGTGATGCAGGGCTTCACCTCATCGCCCGCCGGCCACATGCAGATGTTCGACGGAAGCGTCTGGATCTCGGACTTCAAGCAGAACGGCTTCTGGGCAGGCCCCGGCTACCGCACCCACAAGCCCGCTTTCAAGATCTACCGCCATCCCTGATGCGCCTGATGCGCCCATTGAGCCACGCCATGAACGCCTGTTCCAAAACCTTCTTCACCCTGCTGCTGGCCGGCACGGCCTGCGCCACGGTGCAGGCCGCCCCCGCCACGGCAGCGGACATCACCACCCTGTTCACCGACGCCCTGCATTGCCGCATCGAGTTTCCCGATGGCCGCGACGAAGCGCTGGCCCAGCGCCTGCGCGCACAGGGCGTGACCGTGGTGGACCGCGCACCCGGCGAAAGCCTGGACCTGCTCTACCTGTTTGCCACGCCGCTGGAGATCGATGGCACGCAGGTGTCCTCCATCACCGTGCGCGGCGGCAGCGGCAGCATTGTCGCGGCGCGCGCCACGGGCAGCCTGCAGGCGCTGGTCCAGCGCACCAAGGCCCGGCCGCAGGCGCGCAGCCGCTGGGATCTTGAAGGCTTTGGCGAGCTGCCCGCCCAGTACACGCGCGCCATGCCGCTCAGAAAGGGCCTGGACGAGACGCCACCGCGCATCGTCATCGGCCATGTGGCCGGCGAGGCGCCCTACGCCGTGCGCTGGGGCTGCCGCTCCTACGACGACTGACCGGGGCGCAGCCGCACCCCGCCCCTCTCTTTTTCCTGCGTTTTCACCATGCCCCTGCCCAGCTTCACCTCACAGCTTTCCCTGGACGAGCAACTCAAGGCCCTGAAGGACCAGATCCGCCAGGCCCCGGCCTCGGCGCCCCTGCGCGTCTACTACTTCCAGCTGCTGTGCGTGCTGGGCGAATGGCAAAAGGCGCTGGAGCAGCTGCAGCTGTGCGCCCAGCTCGACCCGTCGTGCGAGCCCATGGCGCGCGCCTACCGCGAGGCCATCCGCTGCGAAGTGCTGCGCGCCGAGGTCTTCGCCGGCAAGAAGAAGCCCTTTCTCATGGGCGAGCCCGCGCAATGGCTGGCCTGCCTGATCGACGCCCTGGCCCATGAAGGAGCAGCTGCCCAGGACCTGCGCGCCCGCGCCCTGGACGAGGCGCCCGCCACCGCAGGCCACATGGGCGAGCACCGCTTCGAATGGCTGGCCGACAGCGATACCCGCCTCGGCCCCGTCTGCGAGCTGCTGGCGCACGGCAGCTACTACTGGCTGCCCTTCGACGCCATTGCACAGATCGGCTTCGAGCCCGTGCAGGACCTGCGCGACCTGATCTGGCTGCCCTGCGAGGTCACGCTGCGCGAGGGCGGCGCGCTGCAGGGCTTCATGCCTGCGCGCTATCCGCTGGCGCCCGGCGATGACGACGCCGTCCGCATGTCGCGCCGCACGCAGTGGAGCCCGCTGGACACAGGCTCCTCCGATCCTGACGAATCCTCGGGCCACGTGGCCGGCCACGGCCAGCGCACCTGGGTCACCGACTCCGAGGACTTTCCCATGCTGCAGGTGCGCCAGCTGGCGCTGGACACCGCCACGCGATGACGGAGCAGGCCATGCACGGAACAGTCGCCCCCGCGTCCCCGCAAGCCCTGCGCTGCCCGTTCTTGCTGCTGGCTGCCTTGCTGTGTCTGGGCCCGTGGCCTGCATCGGCCTCCAGCCACGGCCCGGCCAATGCCCTGCGCTGCGGCTGGTTCGACAACCCCACGCCCGCCAATGCCTCGTTGACCGATCGCGATACCGAATGGACCGTTGGCGTGCAGGGCGGCCATCAGGTCCAGGGCGACTGGCCCCGCTTTGCAAACCGTGACTGGGTGCGTACCGGCCATGGCAGCCACGGCTATGGCTGCGCCTGCATGAAGGTGTCCACCGATGAAAAGGAGCAGATCGTTCAGATCTTCTCTGCCCGTTCGCGCCCTCTTTCCGCCTGCCGCCAAGACCCGGCGTTGAAGGCGAAGGAGCCCGTGAACCCCCTGGCGGCTGCCCGGCCGGCCGGTTCCTGAAGAAACAAGCCATGCGCCCCAGTCCCCTCAACCCCATGCCCACGCTGCGCACGCGCCAGAACCAGGCGACAGCAGCCAAGGACCGGCTGCAGCCCGCCCTGCTGGACCGGCTGACCGACCATGAGCCCCATCTGCGCACCGAGCGGCCCGATGCGGTCTTCGTGAACGAATCCCGCCTGCGCGAGGCCCTGCTGCGCGACCTGGGCTGGCTGCTCAATGCGCGTGATGCCTGGGACCACGTGGAGATGGAGGGGCTGGAGCATGTGCAGCGCTCGGTCATCAACTACGGCATGCCGCCGCTGGCCGGCCAGCTGCTGTCCGAGCTGGACTGGGGCCATGTGGAACGCAGCATCCGCGAAAGCATCCTGGCCTTCGAGCCGCGCATCCTGCCCAAGACGCTGGCCGTGACGCTGCTGGCCTCCACCGAGCAGCTCAACCACCACAACACGCTGCAGTTCGAGATCCGCTGCCAGTTCTGGTCCATGCCCTATCCGCTGGAGCTGTTGCTCAAGACCAGCCTGGACCTGGAGACCGGCCAGGTCTCGCTGCAAAACCTCAGGGCCTGAGCCCGGACGCCGCCACACACACCATGAATCCCCGCCTCGTCGAGTACTACAACCGCGAACTGGCCTATCTGCGCGAGCTGGGCGCCGAGTTCGCTGCCGCCTTTCCCAAGGTCGCGGGCCGTCTTTCGCTGCACGACACCGATGTGGCCGACCCCTATGTGGAGCGCCTGCTGGAGGGCTTCAGCTTTCTGAGCGCACGCATCCAGCTGAAGATGGACGCGGAGTTCCCGCGCCTGTCCCAGCGCATGCTGGAAATGGTCTGCCCCCATTACCTGGCGCCCACGCCATCCATGGTGGTGGTCCAGCTCAAGCCCAGTGCCAAGGAAGGCAACCTGGTCGATGGATTCACCCTGCCCTCGGGCAGCGTGCTGCGCACCCACAAGGTGCAGGAAGAGCAGACCATCTGCGATTTCCGCACCGGCGGGCCGCTGACGCTGTGGCCGCTGGAGATACGCCAGGCCCGCCTGGGCGGCCCGGCGCTGGACCTGCCCCATGCGCTGGTGCCCCAGTTGGGCGAGGCCGGCGGCCACCTGCGGCTGCAGCTGGCCACGCTGGATGCCTCGCAGTGCATGCAGGTGGCGCTGGACCAGCTGTGGGTGTACATCCATGCGGGCGACGTCGTCGCTTCCCATCTGCAGGAGCTCATCCACACGCAGACGCTGGCCATCGTGGTCCACCACCCGCAGGACCCGCGTCAGGTCTGGGACGTGCTCCCGCCCGATGCGCTGCGCGCCGAGGGCCATGACAGCGAACAGGCCCTGATTCCCTATTCGCACCGCGCCTTCCAGGGCCACCGGCTGCTGCACGAGTACTTCGCGTTTCCCGCGCGGCAGCGGTTCTTCTCGATCAACGGCCTGTCGCGCAGCATGCGCCGCATTGCCCACGACGGCGTGGGCATCACGCTGCTGCTGCGCCGCGCCGCGCCCACGCTGGAGCCGCAGATCGACGCGGCCAAGCTGCTGATGCACTGCATTCCGGCCATCAACCTGTTCGAGTACACGGCGGACCGCCTGCACGTGGCCTCCAACGTGCACGAATACCACGTCGTTGCCGACCGCATGCGGCCGCTGGACTTCGAGGTCTACGGCGTGCAGGCCGTCACCGGCCACCACGAAGGCAAGACGCAGGACCGTGAATTTGCGCCGCTGTACGCATCCACTCACGGCCTGCACTCCACCGAGCAGGCCTACTTCACCACGCGGCGCGAGCCCCGGCTGTTTTCCGAACGCAGCCTGCGCAGCGGCCCGCGCACGCAGTACCTGGGCTCGGAAGTCTTCATCTCGCTGGTGGACCAGCGCGAGGCGCCGTTCTCCGACGAGCTCAAGCAGCTGTCCATGCATACCCTGTGCACCAACCGCGACCTGCCCCTGCTCATGCGCGTCAACCAGCCGGGCGGCGACTTTGCCCTTCAGGAGTCGGCACCGGTGGACTGGGCCCGCGTCATCGCCGGCCCCAGCGCCCCTATACCGGCCGTGGCCGATGGCGGCCTCACCTGGCGGCTGATCTCCCACCTGAGCCTGAACTACCTGGCCATGACCGACCTGTCCGACGAGGAAGGCGCGGCCACGCTGCAGGAGCTGCTGCGCCTGTACCTGGACCTGGGCAACCACCAGCTGGCCGGACAGATCGCCGCCATCCAGGGCATGCGCATCGAGCCCATCACGCGCCGCCTGCCCCAGCACCGCCAGCTCGTCTACGGGCGCGGCGTGGGCGTGCACCTGAGCGTGGACGAGCCGGCCATGGCCGGTGTCAGCCCCTGGCCCCTGGCCAACATGCTGGAGCGGTTCTTTGCCCGCCACGTGGGCGTCAACAGCTTCACCGAGCTGCAGCTGCACTCTCGCCAGCGCGGCCCCGTCGCGCACTGGGCGCCACGCCCCGGACAACGGCCCGGCATATGAGCAACGCCGCGCACGCTCCCCTTGCCCAGCCGGTGCCCGATCAGGACCCGGAGCTGCCCACCGTGCAGGCGAACGCGTCCGAGGACGCTCGGGCGCGCCTGTTCTGGCAGCGCCTGAGCGCAAGGCCCTACCAGTTCGACCTGATGCACAGCCTGCGCTACCTGCAGGCGCGCCACCCCGGCCTGCCGCGCCTGGGCCAGGCCACGCGCCCCAAGGACGAACCGCTGCGCCTGGGCCAGGACCCGTCGCTGGCCTTCGCGCCCGCCACCATCGCCGAGATCCTGCCCTCGCGCGCCGGCGAGCCCGAGCGCATGACGGTCTGGAACTTCGGCCTCTACGGCCCCAACGGACCGCTGCCCACGCACATCACCGAATACGTGCGCGAGCGCCTGCGCCAGCATGACGACGCCACGCTGGCGCGTTTTTCAGACATCTTTCACCACCGCATGCTGCTGCTGCTGTTTCGCGCCTGGTCGGACGCCCAGCCCACGGCATCGCTGGACCGCCCCGGCGAGGACCCCTTCGGCCGCTACATAGACAGCTTCATCGGCACCGGCCTGCCCAGCCAGCGCGCACGCGACGACGTGCCCGACCACGCCAAGCGCTTCATGGCCGGCCACCTGACCCGCTGGACACGCAATCCCGAAGGCCTGTGCCAGGCCCTGTCGCACTACTTCCAGATCCCCGTGCGGCTGGAAGAAAACTGCCTGCACCACCTGGAGCTGGAACCCGGGCAGCAGACCCGGCTGCAAAGCCGCCCCTGCAACTCGCGCCTGGGCGTGGATGCCGTCGTGGGCTCGCGCGTGCCCGATGCGCAAAGCAAGTTCCGCCTGGTGCTCGGCCCGCTGGGCCTGGAGCAATACCGGCAGCTGCTGCCCCAGGCCGCACTGTTCCAGACCCTGGTGGACTGGGTGCGCAACTACCTGGGCATCGAATACGCCTGGGACTATGTGCTGGTGCTGCGCCGCCAGGAAGTGCCTGCCGCCCGGCTGGGCAGCAGCACCCAGCTGGGCTGGACCACCTGGCTCACGCATGCCGAGCCCGCACAGGACGCGCGCGACTTCCGCCTGGACCCCGAAGCCTGGCTGCGCCAGCGCCGCCAGCCCGTGCGGGGCCGGCGCCCCGGCCCCGGCCCCAGTCCTCGAGCCACTGAATCACCGAACCACTGAATCACCACTTCCCTGCTCGCACACATGCCCACCGTACAGATCAAGTTCCCGCACAACGCACCGGTTCCTTCCACGCTGACGCTGGTCGAAGGCAACCGCCTGCGCGTCAAGATCGAGGCCGTCGCCAAGACCTACAAGCTGGGTGCAAGGATCGATGCGCCCAGCATTCTTGCGGCCCAGCCCCCCGTACACAACGCCCGCGCCGACAGCTGGCAATTCGACTTCGTGGCGCAGCAGCCCGGGCTCACCAAGCTCAGCATCGTGGCGGTGCAGGGAAGCGGGCTCAGCGTCATGCCCGCAGCCATCACCGTGCAGGTGGAGAAGAGCATTTCGCTGCCTGCGGAGAGCACGACGGAGGGGATGCTGGCAAGGCTGTTCCTGGCGGAGAACACCTCGCCCGCACTCGGTGGCTCAAGCTGGCGAATTGAAGACATTCGGACTTCCATGCAATGGATGCGGCGCGTGATCGAAAACCGCCTCAAGAGCCCGAATCCCGGGGATTTCATGGCACGTGGCGCCACCAGCGAAAAAGACATCGTCATGGCAAACGACCGTGGATCGGTCCAGTTCCACGGGTTCAACCTGTATCCCACGCTGCCATCCGAAATGGCAGGAAACCTTCAAAAGTATCTCCAGAACGCCAACAACGGCCTTCACCCGCAGCGCAAGGCCTATCTGGATTTTGTGCAGGCCGCCATCGACATCGCCCAGGCGCCAGTGCCCCCGGACCCCACATCCACAGGGCTCTTCGGTTGGAAAACCACTGAAGCCCCCCAGCCAGGCCCCGAATTCCGCGAACACAAGACCCTGTCCGGCAACACGTTCTACACCCATACCCGCTTGCGCAAGAAGGACTGAAGCCCATGCCTGAACTTCAACAAGCCCTCCAGCGACTGGGCTCCCCCAGCCACCACGGCCATTGCGCAATGCCTGCCCTTGCCAAGCCGGCCAGCGTCTCGGTCGGTCTCGCACGGGCAGCGTGCCTGACCCTCCTCGCAGTCGCAAGTTGGCACGCTGTCGCTGCAGCACCGGCAGACACAGCCGATGCCGCACCAAAACACGCCGCGGCCGCCGACTTCTCGCGCCCGGCCTCTCACTACGTGGCATCGGTTGCGGCCCTTCGCAACTATCTGCAAGCCAAGGACGAAGCCAACAACACCCAGAAAGCCCAGAGCAGGCAGCACTTTTGCTTCGTGCAGCAGCACAACCGCACCGTAACCCCTGCGCGCTCATCGGTCTGGATGGTCTGGCTGGAAGGCGGCCAGATCGCCAATCTGGGGCAGCGCCGCTTCACCGCCAAACCATCGCCGGATGAAGCGCAATGGGACGGAGATGCCTTGGCCGAAGCCAAGGCCATCCACCTCGCGACCGACGTTCGTGAAACGGCGCAGGAAACGACCGGCAGCAGCATCCTCGTCGAGCGTGCCTGGGTGGACCTGCTGCTGGCGCAGTGCAAGGCCAAGGGCCGCACCATCAAAGTGGCTCCTGCCCGATAGCCGAATGCCGTATCTCCACCAATCCTGGTTGCCGCCCAGCCGGATGTGCCGGATGGCCTGTCTGGTGGCTGCGCTGGCCCTGCCCGCAACAGTCCTGGCTCAGGCCAATGCTGCGGCAGACAACGGCAGCCCTGCGCCAGCAACCTCCCAGGGTCTCCCTCCTGACGACTTCTCACGTCCCGTCAAGGCCAGCATCCCTTCGCCTGCCGTACTGCGCGCCTACCTTCGACTCAAGCTGCAGTACGCAGACACCTCCTTGGCGGGAAGGCGTCAGCACTTTTGCTTTGTCCAGCAGCGCTCCGCGCCGCCCGAAGATCCAAGCCCCTTCGTCTGGATGATCTGGCAAGACGGCGGCGAGATTCTCAGCCTGGGCTCGCTGTTGGCCCCGGCACATGCAACGCCGCAGGAGGCCGAGGAGCACGGCGAAGGCATGGCGCGCAACAAATCCATCCGCCTGGCCACTGGCGTCCGTGAAACGGCGCAGGAAATCACCGGCAGCAGCTTCCTCGTCGAACGCGCCTGGGTCGACCGGCTGCTGGCGCAGTGCCAGGCCAAGGGCCGCAAGGTCGAAGTCCGCCCCCGCCGCTAGCCGGCATGCCCGGCCCCCATTCATCCACTCTTTTTCCGCACCCAAGACCCATGACAGAAATCAGCCGCCAATCCCTCTTCGGCAAGCTCAACCCGCTGCTGTTCAAGTCGCTGGAAGGCGCCACCGTGTTCTGCAAGCTGCGCGGCAATCCCTATGTGGAGCTGGTGCACTGGCTGCACCAGCTGCTGCAGGAAAACGATTGCGACCTGATCCGCATCCTGCGCCACTTCGACATCGCCTCCGACCGCCTGGCCGCCGATGTGCTGCGCCGCCTGGACCAGCTGCCGCGCGGCGCCACCTCGATCAGCGACTTCTCCGAGCACATAGAGACCGCCATCGAGCGCGGCTGGGTCTATGCCACGCTGATGTTCAACGACAGCCAGATCCGCAGCGCCTATCTGCTGTCGGGCATGGTGCGCACGCGCTCGCTGGCCAATGAGCTGCGCTCCATCTCGCGCGAATTCGACAAGATCTCCGAGCCCGCGCTCAGCGATGCCTTCGCCCGCCTGCTGCCCGACTCGCCCGAGGCACGCATGCGCGCGGCCGATGGCGGCGGGCTGGAAGGCACGCCGGGCGAAGCGAGCCAGGCCACGGGCGCCGCACCCGGCCAGGGCGGTGCGCTGCAGCAGTACACGGTGGACCTGACGGCCCGCGCCAAGGCGGGCGAACTGGACCCCGTCACCGGCCGCGACGACGAAGTGCGCCAGATGGTGGACATCCTGCTGCGCCGCCGCCAGAACAACCCCATCCTGGTGGGCGAGGCCGGCGTGGGCAAGACCGCCGTGGTCGAAGGCCTGGCCCTGCGCATCGCCCAGGGCGATGTGCCGCCGCCGCTGCAGGGCGTGGAGCTGCGCGTGCTGGACGTGGGCCTGCTGCAGGCCGGCGCCAGCATGAAGGGCGAGTTCGAGAACCGCCTGCGCGGCCTGCTGGACGCCGTGCAGTCCAGCACCACGCCCATCGTGCTCTTCATCGACGAAGTCCACACCCTGGTGGGCGCGGGCGGCCAGGCCGGCACCGGCGATGCCGCCAACCTGCTCAAGCCCGCCCTGGCGCGCGGCACGCTGCGCACCATCGGCGCCACCACCTGGGCCGAGTACAAGAAATACATCGAAAAAGACCCGGCCCTGACCCGCCGCTTCCAGCTGGTGCAGGTGCACGAGCCCGACGAGCCCCGCGCCGTGGACATGCTGCGCGGCGTGGCCGCCAAGCTGGAAAACCACCACCAGGTGCGCATTGCCGCAGACGCCGTGGCCGCGGCCGTCAGCCTGTCGCACCGCTACATTCCCTCGCGCCAGCTGCCCGACAAGGCCGTCAGCCTGCTGGACACGGCCTGCTCGCGCGTGGCCATGGCCCTGCATGCCACGCCCGCCCAGCTGGAAGCCGTGCAGCGCCGCATCGAGGCCCTGGGCGTGGAGCAGGAAGTGCTGCTGCGGGAGGCCGCCCTCGGCCTGCCCACGGCCGAGCGCCTGCAGGCGCTGGAAACCGACCTGGCCAGCCTGCGCGAGCGCCAAGCCACGCTGGCCGAGCGCTTCGGCCAGGAAAGCGCGCTGGCCCGCCGCATCCTGGAAACCGAGGCCGCCCTCATGGGCCTGAAGCCGCCCGTCTTCTCCACCGACGCAGCCGCAGACCCGTCCGCTGCGGCACCGGAAACGGCCGCCGAAGCCACCGCAACCGAACCTGCCGAGCCACCCAGCGTGGCCTCGCTGGAAGCGCTGCGCCGCCAGCTCGCCGAGCTGCAGGGCGATGCCCCGCTGCTGCAGCCCGTGGTCGATGCCGGCGTGGTCGCCGCCGTCGTGGCCGAGTGGACCGGCATTCCCGTGGGCCGCATGGTGCGCGACGAGGTGCAGTCCGTGCTCTCGCTGGCAGACACGCTGGAGAAGCGCGTCATCGGCCAGCGCCACGGCCTGGAGGCCATCACGCGCCGCATCCAGACCTCCCGCGCGCGGCTGGACGATCCGGGCAAGCCCATCGGCGTGTTCCTGCTGGCCGGTCCCTCGGGCGTGGGCAAGACCGAGACGGCGCTGTCCCTGGCCGAAGCCCTGTATGGCGGCGAGCAGAACCTCATCACCATCAACATGAGCGAGTTCCAGGAGGCGCACACCGTCTCCACCCTCAAGGGCGCGCCGCCCGGCTACGTGGGCTACGGCGAAGGCGGCGTGCTCACCGAGGCCGTGCGCCGCCGCCCCTACAGCGTGGTCCTGCTCGACGAAATCGAGAAGGCCCACTCCGACGTGCACGAGATGTTCTTCCAGGTCTTCGACAAGGGCTGGATGGAGGACGGCGAGGGCCGCTACATCGACTTCAAGAACACCGTCATCATCCTGACCTCCAACGTGGGCTCGGACCTGATCGCCAACATGTGCCGCGACCCGGACCTGGCTCCCACGCCGGAAGGCCTGGCACAGGCCGTGCGCCAGCCGCTGCTGCAGACCTTCCCCGCCGCGCTGCTGGGCCGCCTGACCGTCGTGCCCTACTACCCCATCTCCGACGCCATGCTGGAGCAGATCATCCGGCTGCAGATGCTGCGCATCCAGCGGCGCATCGAGGAACGCCACGGCGCGCAGTTCAGCTTCGACGAAGCCGCCGTGGAGTTGGTGCGCCGCCGCTGCAGCGAGGTCGAATCGGGCGCGCGCATGGTGGACGGCATCCTCACCCAGAACCTGCTGCCGCGCATGGCTACCCACTTCCTGCAGGCCACCGTGCAAGGCCAGGAACTGCAAAGCCTGCATGCCGGCGCCAGCGGCGACGACTTCACGCTGGACGTGCGCACCCGCGCTGCGGAGCCGGCATGAGAAGGCACCGCCTGCCACGCGCCGCCACGGCAGTGATCGCAGCAGCTCTGCTGGCCGCCCCGGCTGCGCAGGCGCTGGACCTGGGCGCCATCGGCCAGGCCGCCGACACCGTGCAGCGGGCCTCGGGCGCCGCAACAGCCGGCCAGCAGGCGCTGGAGGCCGGCCGCAGCGCGGCCAGCACGGCCACCAACGCGGCCACCGGCGCCGCCAGCGAGGCCCGTGCCTGGTGGGACCGCAACCAGGCCCAGCCCGAGGCGGCACAGTCGGCGCCCTCCGGCGCCGCCCCCGTGCAGGACGACCAGGGCGGCCCACGCCGCGTCATGGCCGTGCTGGGCGACGCCTGGACGGACAGCGCCCGGCGCGGCCAGGCCGTGGTCGCGCTCATGGACCAGGGGCCGTACCTCGTGCAGCGCCAGGCCGCCCATGTGGCGCCGGCCAAGTCGCAATGGCTGGCCCTGCCGCGCGGCGACAGCACCGGCGTGGCCATCGAACTGCCCGGCGACCCCGACGGCACGACCTATGACCTGTCCACCGGCCGTGCCCGCCCCGGGGGCCGGGGCGTGCGCATCTTCGCCCTGTCCGTCCATGCCGACGTGCCCCAGCGCGCGGGCCGGCGCAGCCTGGACGCCATAGAGCAGCACGCCATGCTGCGCGCCAGCTCGGTGCGCACCGAATGGCCGCGCCAAAGCGGCGACATCCTGGAGCCCACGGGCGGCAAGCTGCTGGTCTGGGCCAGCGATGCCACGCAGCGCTTCCCTTCCGGCTTTGGCGCCGACGGGCGCCTGTTCACCGCCGACGACCCCATGGTCACCCTGCCGCGCGGCTACACCGTGGTCACGCTGGAGCCGCAGGGCCTGCGCTTCGACCGCGCCCGGGAAATCGCCCTGGCCTTCCATGCCGTCCAGCCCGCGCAGGACATCGACCTGTCCCGCCTGGGCGCGGGCGATGCGGCCCAGGCCCTCATCGGCCTCATTGCCGAGCGCCACCCGCTGGCCGCTGCCAGCGGCTTTGATGCCGGCAAGCTGCGTGCCGACTACGGCCAGCGCCTGCAGACCGCCGCCGAGCGCGGCGACAGCGCCGCACAGGCCCAGGCCCTGGCAGAAATGGGCCAGCGCCTGGGCGATGGCCAGTACCGCGTTCTGCTGCCCGGCGGCCAGGCCTGGCCTGCCCGCACAGACCGGGGCCTGTCCCCGCAGCTGCTGGCACGCGGCAGCGTCAACATGCCCATGCCGCGCACCTGGCTGCGCGAGGACGGCCGCATCGCCATCACCGGCGTGGCGCCAGGCTCTGCCGCCGCCAAGGCGGGCCTGCAGCCCGGCAGCGACATCCTCGCCATCGAAGGGGAAAGCCCGACCCGCTACCTGGACCGCATTGCCCCCGCCTCGCTGCGCGCCGGTGCCGACGCCCGCCGCGCCGACCTGCTGGCGCTGGACCTGGGCACGCCCGCCACGCTGAGCCTGCGCACCGCAGCCGGCGCGCCCCCGGCCAGCCAGGAACAGACCCTGCGCCTGGACGCCGCCCCCGCCGCAACCACGGCCCGGCCTGCGGCCGAGCCCGCCCTCGCCTCCTTCCTGCTGCGCAGCGCCCAGGGCGGCAACCTGGCCTACATCGCCCTCGACAGCTTTGCCGACGGCGCCACCGGCCAGCTCAGCCGCTGGGAAAGCGCCCTGGCCGCCGCCACCCAGGCCAGGGTCACGGGCCTGGTCATCGACCTGCGCGCCCACCGGGGCGACGACGCCTACCAGCTGCTGCCCCACATGCTGGCCTCGCTCTACACACGCGACAAGCCGCTGCGCATGCAGGACGCCGCCCAGCGCCTGTTCGACCCCGCCGCCCGCGTCTGGCGCAGCCGTGGCGGCCTGGGCCTGCCGGCCCAGCTGCCGCTGGCCGCCACGGGCGCGCCCTTCACGGCCCCCGTCGCCGTGCTCACCGGCCCCGGCTGCGCCGGCCCCTGCGAACTGTTCGCCGCCTGGCTGCAGCACAGCCAACGTGCCGACATCGTCGCCACCAGCACCACGGCCGGCGCCACCGGCCCCGCCACACGCGTGCACCTGCCAGCTGGCTTCATCGTGCAAGTCCCCCTGCTCGCAGAAACCGGCCCCACTGCCGGCAACAACACCGCCGCACAAGCCCAAGGCGTGACCCCGCGCCTGCGCGTGCCCGTGGACGCGGCCTTCACCGCCTCCATCCAGGCCGGCGGCGACCCGCTGCTGGACGCTGCCGTGCTCCACCTGGAGCGCGCCCGCGCTGTGCAGGCATCGCGCTAGGACCAGCCATCCATCGTCTTACGGAGACCCCTGAACATGCCACTTGCCATTACCAGCCAGCCCGCAGGACCGCAGTTCGCCATCACGGCCGATGCCCAAATGCCCACCATCACGGTGACTGCCGTCCTGCAGAACGAAGCGCTGCCTGCAGGGAGCACGCCCATCTTCGAATGGTCGGCCACGCTGACGTTCGAAGGCGGCACACCGCCTACCAACACCGCGTATGGAAGTGGCCGAAGCACTGCACACAGCCCTCTGCCACCGCAGACCAGCGCCAGCCCGAGCTGGCGCATCCCGTTCACCGAAGTCCGTGGAGGCCTGCTGACCGTGCAGGTCACGATGCGGGCGGCCGGTGTGGAGCGCCGGGCGCGCGCCACCTGGACCATCGTCGGCACCAATCCCACGAGCACCGCCATCCGTGCCTTTGCCAACAGCATTGGCGCCGACAGGATCGTGTTTCGAAAAAAAATGCGGCAGGAAAGCTCGCTGCAACAATTCCGCACTCCCGGCAATTGGCCGAAATACAGCAGCGATGGCCTGGGTGGCGTGGGCCTGTGCCAACTCACCCGACCGGCACCGACCGCCAATCAGACCTGGAACTGGAAGGACAACGTGCGCGGCGGCTGGAAGCTCTTCCTGGAAAAGGAGGCCTTCGCAAGGGCATATCCTGGCAAGCAGCGCAAGGGCGAGCGGTTCAAAGGTCTGGTCAGAGCCTGGAACCAGGCCCGAACCGCACAAGGATTGCCAGCCATTCCCGTGGAACTGCCGGACTACACGGCCGAGCAGCTCGAACTCGACACCCTGCGCGGCTTCAACGGCTATGCCAACAATCTGCATGAGTACCGCATACGCATGCAAGGCGATCAACTGTGGGTGACGGTCAGCGCCGACGGCAATACGGCCCGCGCCGAATGGGAAAGGATTCCCGCCGCCGAGCGCGGCGCCGTGGGCGATCGCAACTATGTCGACAACGTGCTTGCCCGCGAGGACTTCTAGCCATGCCCTGGAGTGCTACTTCCCGCCGCTTCGCGACCATTGGCGTAATGCTGGCCAGCGCTTTGCTGTCGGTCGCATGCACGCGCAATGCGGATGACAGCCCTGCCGTCTCGTCCGTGCAGGCGAAGCCGGCCAGCTTCGCCTCGTCGAACGACCAGGACCCGTACCGCTATCTCTATACCGTTTACTGCAACGGCACCGTTGATCGCCTGGACCTCGTCCAACGATCCAAAGTGGGCAGTTTCCAGCTGTCCGAGCGCAGCGGCAGCCCCCCTGCCGTTGCGGCGCTTGCACAGCCGGGAGTGCGCCCCGGCGGTTGCCTGGCCCGCTCCGTGGCCACGGACGATGCGCAGGATCGCACTGCCGCAATGGTCCACATCGTTGCCAGCAGCCATGTGGATCCCGATGCCGATGGCCGCAAGCCGTATCAGTTGCTGACATTCGAGCTGCCCCAATGGACACTGCAGCAGACCCGCAACCTGGGCAGCCTGGATGCACCGCCCCGTCTGGCCATCTCCGCCAACGCAAGCCTGACCGTGCAGCCCCGGGACGAGGACCCGGCTGCAGCCATGGCCGCGCAGGTTCAGTCCTGGGCGGGAGCCGATGCGATGACCTGGGCCAATGCCATCGAATGGTCAGCAGGCAATGTGCTGCTGACCTATGCCTTGCCCGATCAGCGCGGCACGGGCGCAGCGCTGGCGCTGCGCACGGATGCGCGCATCGTGCGCCTGGCCGAATTCCGCCATGGCTCCGGCGACATCCCCCCGGACCTGCGTTTGGCGCCGGGCGGCCAGTTCGTGCTGGCCACCATGAAGCGATCCGTCCCCCTTGGCGAGGGCCTCAGCAAGGTCGAAGCCACCGGAGAGCTACGGCTGTATGGCGCTGACGGCCGCCAGCTCAGCGTTCTGAACCTGGAAAGCCTGGCAGGCAGCGTGCTTGCACTGAGCCAGTCCGGCAAGCTGGACCTGGACCAACCGCGCACCGACAACGACTGGTTCAACGTGGCCTTGACGCCTGGCGGCCTGGCTGTTTTCACCGACCGGCGCGGCAACTACCAGTTCATCGCGCTGGGGCACACCTTTCGCCCCGATCCCGTCATCGATCCAGCCCTGGATGACGCAGACGGCGCCCGTCCAGGGCTGGTGTACGCAGCCCGATAGCAGCAAAGGCACCTCTCCACCCGATCCACCGCCGGCGCACGCAGGTCCGCCCACCCGGACCTGACGCCCCCGCCCCTTGTCTACATCCAAGCACCGCGAGATCCGACACCATGACACGCAGAGTCACCATCAACACCCCCCTGGCAGACCAGCTGCAGCTGCGCCGGCTGCAGGGGCGCGAGGAAATCAGCCATCTGTTCGCCCTGGAGATCGACCTGCTCAGCGAGGACGACAGCATCGACCCCAAGGCCCTGCTGGGCAAGGGCGCCACCGTGGTGGTGGAGACCCAGGACGGCGGCAAGCGCTACATCGACGGCCTGGTCACTGCCTTTGGCATGCGCGGCCAGGACGAGCACCGCAACTTCCTGTACCGCGCACGCCTGTCGCCCTGGCTGTGGCTGGCCACGCGCCGCAGCGACTTCCGCATCTTCCAGAACAAGACGGTGCCGGACATCATCAACGAGGTCCTGGGCATCTACGGCCACCCCATGCAGCAGCGCCTGACGCGCTCCTACCGCACCTGGGAGTACTGCGTGCAGTACAACGAGACGGACTTCCAGTTCGTCTCGCGCCTCATGGAGCACGAGGGCATCTGCTACTACCACCAGCACAGCGCGGGCCAGCATGTGCTGACATTGGGCGACGATGTCATCGCCTCGCACGACCCGCTGCAGGGCGGCGCCGTCATCCCCTTCCACCCGCCGGGCAAGGCCGCCGTGGCGCGCGAGGAATGCATACACGCCTGGGAACTGCACCAGCGCGTCAAGCCTGGCCGGCACTACAACGACGACTACGACTTCAAGAAGCCCCGCGCCGAGCTGTCCAACATGCGCCGCAACCCGCCCGGCCACGCGCACGACGCCTACGAGATCTACGAATGGCCGGGCGGCTACACCGAGACCGGCGACGGCGAGGACTACATCCGCGTGCGCCTGCAGCAAAGCCTCACGCGCCAGAGCACGGTGCAGGGCCGCTCCAACCACCGCGCCATGGCGCCGGGCTACACCTTCACGCTGGACAACTATCCGCGCGGCGACCAGAACCAGACCTACCTGGTCACGGCGGTCGACTATGCCTTCGAGGAGAACCCGCGCGTCAGCGACGGCGGCAGCGGCGAAGGCTCGGTGCAGAAATTCGTGCTCCAGGCCCAGCCCACCAGCCTTCCCTTCAAGCCCCAGCGCATCACCGCCAAACCACGTACCACGGGCCCGCAGACCGCCGTCGTCGTGGGCCCCGCAGGCGAAGAGATCTGGTGCGACCAGTACGGCCGCGTCAAGGTGCAGTTCCACTGGGATCGCATCGGCGGCATGAACGAGAACTCCAGCTGCTGGATGCGCGTGGCCACCAGCTGGGCCGGGCCGGGCTTTGGCGCCGTGCACATCCCGCGCATCGGCATGGAAGTCATCGTGGACTTCCTCAACGGGGATCCTGACCACCCCATCGTCATGGGCTGCGTCTACAACGCCTCCAACATGCCGCCCTGGGCACTGCCGGCCAACGCCACGCAATCGGGCATCAAGACCCGGTCGAGCAAGGGCGGCGCCCCAGGCGCGGGCATGAAGAACGGCCAGGGCGACGCCAACGCCATCCGCTTCGAGGACAAGGCTGGGCAAGAGCAGCTTTGGCTGCACGCGCAGAAGGACCAGCTCACCGAAGTCGAGAACGACGAGGACAAATGGGTGGGCAACGACCGGCGCAAGACCATCGACCGGGACGAGACCAACGTCATCCACCGCGACCGCACCGAGACCGTGGACCGTGACGAGACCATCACCGTGCACAACAACCGCACGGAGCGGGTGGACCACAACGAGAAGATCAGCATCGGCGACAACCGCAATGAAGACGTTGGCATCGACGAGAACATCTCCATCGGCAAGAACCGCAGCAAGACCATAGGCCGCAACGAGAAGGACAAGATCGGCAACAACTGGTCGATCAAGGTGGGCAAGATGAAGACCGAGACCATCGGCATCGCCTACATGCAGAACGTGGGCGTGGGGCGCATGGAAAACGTCGGCGTCGCCTACAACCTGAACGTGGGCGCCATCATGGCCACCATCGTCGGCAGCACCCAGACCACCAGCGTGGGCAGCAGCCAGTCCACCACGGTTGGCAGCACCAAGACAACCACGGTCGGCACCACGTATTCGCTGACCGTTGGGGGCGGCGGTGGCGGCGGATCTTCCGCAGGCGGCGGTCTCGCAAGCAATGTGGTTGCGCCGTCCGAAAGCGGCTCGGGTGGCGGCGGCGGCGGCTCCAACATCACCATGGACGCGCAAAGCGTCGCCATCACCGTGGGGAGCAGCAGCCTTGTGCTCAAGGCAGACGGAACCATCACCGTCAATGGCAACAGCATCCAGCTCATCGGTGCCAACGATGTCACCACCAGTTCCGGCGGCATCCATGAAAACTGATCCACGCCACGGCCCCGGCCACACCCAACAGCACCCCAGTCTTCAAGGAGCACACCCATGACCGCACTCCAACGCCCGGCCCAGGCACAGGCCATCCCCACGGCATCTGGCCTGCAGCCCGCACAGGTTCTGCAACCCCAGCAAGACGATGGAAGCATCACCATCGAGTGCCTTGGCCAGCAGTGGCAGGCGGTCGCGTCCACCCACCTGCCCAGACTGGTGAGCGGACAGCACGTACTGGTCGCAATGCCCAGTCCCAAGGAGGGGCAGCACGACCTTGCCCCCTTGATCGTCGCCGCCTGGCCCGCAGCGCAGGCACCGGCCTGCCCGCCCTGGGAATTCGACCGCGCCAGCGGTGCCCTGAGCCTGCGCGTGGCCAGCCTGGAGCTGCAAGCCGTGCAAAGCGTGCTCATCCATTGCGCCGACACGCGACTGCAGTTCACCCGTGATGGGCAAGTACAGATCCGGGGCCAGACCATCACGGCTGCCGCCGTCGAAACCCACCGTCTCGAAGGTGGCTCCATCGAACTCAACTGACTAGGCCGCCGAAGGCAACGCCCCTGCGAACGCGGCATGCGCCGCAAGCCCTTCCCTTCGCTTCGACCGAATGAACACGTCAACTCCCCTTTTCCGCGCTCCTGCCGCTCCGCCGCTGCCCGCAATGCTGTCACGCCAGTTGGCGACAGCCATCCGTGCCTATGGCCGCCGCGCCGCATTGCTGCGGACCGAACACACACTCAGGGCATTGAAGGCCACCGACCAGCGGCTGGACATGCTGATGGCGGCATGCCGCTACTACGGCGGCACAGTGGCCCAGGAAGAAGCTGCCGCGTCCCACGCACAGGCACTGCCGGTTGACCGGGCAGGCTCGGCGCATGTCCGCATCGCCCTTTCAGAAGCGCATGAGGCCGATGCCGCAGCACGGCTTGCCTTGATTGCGCAATTGCTCCCGGAGCATCCCGTTGCCGTGCGCGATGGCCTGTGGTTCCACGCCGCTGAAGACACCTGCGTCCACCTGCTGGCATCGGGCGACGACCGCCTGCAGGCCCTGGGCGTGGAGCTGGCCGGCCTGCTGGCCCTGCCAAGCCACCTTGACGCGGTACACGCAGCGGCCAGGCGGGGTGCGGACACTGAAGCCTGCCTGCTGGCCTGCGCCCGCATGGGCCAGTTGCCCGATCAGGCCGCGCCCCGGCTGGCCGCCGTACTGCAAGGCCATGACCTGGCGCTGCAGCGCCGTGCGCTGGAGATCCTGTGCGTAGCCGGTGGGAGCCTGCTGCAGCGGGAGCTTGCGCGCTACATCGAGCGACTCACCGCCAACGATGGCCCCACGGAGGAATCCCACCCAGGACTCTGGGCCTCGGCAACGGACACCGCCATGGCGCTGTGGACCGCGCGCCAGCCTGAGCAGGCGCTTTCGGCCGTCACCCAGGGCCTGCGTCTGCCCCCCGACACCGTACTGCGCACGGTGGCCCTTGCCGGCCGTCTTCAAGGCCTGCTGCCGACACTGCGCTTCATCGAGCAACAGGACAGGCCGGTCACAGCCGCAGAGCGCGATCTGCTGCGGCTGGTGTTTGGCAAAGTGCCAGGCGAGCTCACCCATACACACGGGCAGGCTCCCGCCCGCACCGCCGCGCTGCGCACCCTGGCCTGCGAGGTCTTTGCCGCCAATGGTTGCCAGGCGCTGGAGCCCGGGCAGATCGGCGATTGGACAGATCCCGCGCTCAAGGAGCTTCTCTGGCCGCTGGACGGCATCCGCCTGCGTGCGGGTCGGCCACTGCACACCGTGCTGCCGCTCGAGGAAGCCTTTGACGTAGGCCACGGCCTGCGCCGCTGGCTGTATGTGGAGCATGCGGCCCGCACCGGCCGGCCGTTCCCGTTGTCCCACGAAGACCATGCCCGGCGGCAGATGACTGCCGTAGAGACGATCCAGCTCATCAGCAGCCTGGAAGACGACGGGACGGCGCAATGAACTGCAGCATCCTCAACAACACCCCGTTCGCTGCCCAGGCCTTTCCCCATACGGACGCGCAGGGCGTGCACTCGCTGGCCCTCGTCGCCAAGGGAACCTGGGAGCTGGCCGCCGGCGCCACGAACCTGCCCAGGCTGCGGCCGGCCGAGCGCCAGCGCCCCATCCACCGCGCCGGCCTGCTGCGCCCCCTGGGCAGTCTTGCCAGGGACGAGTTCCAGGCCCAGGTGCTTCAGCCGCGTGCACAGCAACCCTGGCCGATCTGCGAACCGGAGCATGTGCCTCCCAAACCCTGGTTCGACCTGCTGCTCGACGCCTGCGCCGTATCGCCGAACGGGCGCCCGGCCTCCAGCATCGACGTCGCCGTGGACTATGAGCGCCAGGGCCGCCAGCACCGCCTGGCCGCACTGAGGGCATTCAGCCCACGGATATGGATCAAGGACTTTGGCCAGTTGAAGGCCAGTGAGCTGGGGCCGTCATTGCGCATCCCGCTGCTGCGGCCGTTTGCCTTTGGAGGACAAACGCTGGACGCCAGGGGCAACAGCCTGGTGGACGAGCACAACCCGGACGGCATGGGTTTCTACGGCACGGCGGCGCAGGCCGCCTCGGCGCCCCTGCCATGGATGCAGGCGCTGGACAAACCGCTCAGGTACTGGGATGACACCGTGGCGGAACAGGCCCTTGGCCTGGGCCTGGTGCCTGCCCACCACCAGCCGCGCCGCGCGCTGCAGGGCAGCTTCGACGACGCCTGGCGCCAGAGCCGCGCACCGCTGTTGCCCCTGGACCATGATCCACGCCACCGCAACGCCGCACCGCAATCGCTGCAGCTGGCCGAGTCGCCGCGGCCCGGAGACGTACTGGCACTGCACCACATGGGCACCGAGCCGCTGATGCGTTTCGTCTGGCCACGGGTGGCCCTTTTGGCACAGGCTGAGACTGCGGGCGGCACGCTTTTGCCGCCCCAGGAGCTGCGTTGGGACACGCTGGCCGTGGACACGGAGCAAGCCGATGCCTCGCTGGTCTGGCGCGCCCTGCTGCCCCTTGCCGCGCAGGAACGCATCGCCGTGGTCCATCTCTGGGCCCATGAAAACGCCCCCGCGGTCCCCGCCGCCCCGCAATGAGTTCCCGCATGGCCTCCTCGAACACACCACCCTCATCCCCCTGCCTGTGGCGCATCCAGCATGCCGGGGCAGTCACCTGCATCGGCACCAGCGCCTGGCAGTCGGCCGCCTCCTGGGTCGGCATGCAAAAGCGCATGCGCAAACTCGTCGTTGCAGCCGTCAGCCCCCATCCCGTCACCATCGCCCCCTGTCCTGAGATCACCGAAGGCGAGCAGCAGACGGCACGCCTGGCCAAGCTGCTGGGCGCGGCACTGGCCGACCTCATTGCGGACGTGCAAAGCCGGCCCGCCGACGCCCCGGTCGCACTGCCACGCCGCATCGTGCTGGCATTGCCCATGCGCGTGTCCGGTGACGAGGCCGCTGCACTGTGGCGCCAGACACTTGCCGCGCTGGAACGCTGGGCAGGCCCCAAAGCGTCGGCCCCCCTGATCAGCATTCCCCTGACCCCCGTCTTCGGAGGACATGGCGCCGGCTATGACGCCCTGCAGACCCTGGGCCGGCCCACCGCAGCCGATGACCATGCCTTGCTGCTGGCGGTAGACAGCCTGCTGGACGAAGCCAACCTGGTGCAAGCCCATGCCCAGGCAGGCCTGTTGACCGACAGCCGCCCACAGGGCTGCATTGCCGGAGAGGCGGCTGCCGCCCTGCTGCTGCAGGCCGCGCCAGACACGACCTACCGGGATGACCGCCATCTGGTGCTGCATGTCCCCTCCCTGGCACGCGGCGCCGGCCCCCATCGCCTGCCACACCAGCGGGCCGATGCAGCGCCTTTGGCCGAGGTGCTGCGCGGCGCCCTCGACGGCGCGGGCTGGAAGGAGGAACACGTGGGCTGCGCCGTTTCCGATTTCGACGGATCGGACTGGCGCGCGGCCATCCAGGTCATGGCACGGGCTCGGCTGGACGGCAGCTTCCAGCCAGATACCTGGGAGCCTGCAGCCATGACCGGCCAGGTCGGCGCCGCCACCGGCCCCTTGCACTGGGCCCTGGCCGCCCAGCGCCTTCGCCACGATGCGCGCCCGCCCAACTCCATCCTCAGCTGGGTGCTGGATGAAGGCGAGGAAGTGGCCGCCGTGGCGCTGGAACGCACCATCTGCGTCCAGTCCACTCGCAACGCATACCCCATCCACAGCAGCAACGGCGCCGCAACGCAGACCTTCTCGGCCCGTTTTCTGCAAAGCAAGGAGTCCTGAACACCATGGGCACGCACATCTTCAGCGGCGGCGATGGCGCCATCACCCAGACCGCCAACGCCTGGACCTTCGACCCGGCCACCCCGGTCCACCTCAAGCCCAAGGGCGACCCCGGCGTGGCCTGGCACTCCAACAACAGCCGCGCCATCAAGGTCCCGCTGGGCACCGTCAAGGAATACGGCACCGACATGGCCAACCGCTACGGCGCCATGGATACCGGCAAGCACGATCCCGTCAGTGTCATCGTGGGCCTATTCACCAAGGTCAAGGACCACGTCAACCAGCACGTCACCTACGTCAAGTCTGTCGTCCATGAGGCGGGCGAGATGGTGGTCAACGGCGTCACCACGCTGACCAATGCCATCCTGATCAAACTGGCGCCTGAAACCGCCAAGATGATCGAGAACGGCAAAAACGTGCTGACCGGCATGGAATTGCGGCATTTCAGCGCGGCCGGTCAGGCCCAGGCCGAGGAATTGCTGGCAATGCTCAAGGACCCAGAAACCTACATGGGCCTGGCCGTCTCCATCGGAGCCACTGCCGTGCAAGGCGTCCCTGTCCTGGGTCAGGCCGTAGGGGGCGCCGTCATGGTGGACCGCGCCGTGGGCACCGGCCAGGCGGCAATACAAGCGGCCGAGGAAATCCGCAACATCACGGCCAACTGGGGCACGGAGATGACACCTGCCCAAATGGAACATGCCCGCATGCAACTGGCGCTGTGGCTCATGGGCAGCGGCATGGCCTTGCTGTTGGCACTGGCAGGTAAATTCAAGCGCAAAACCAAAAGCCAGGGCAACAGCGATCAGCACCCCACCACCGAACACAGCGACACCAAGAAGCCCGATGGCAAGGGCCCCTGCTCGCAGTGCGCCACGCGTTTTCCCGTGATTCTTTCCACCGGGCAGAAGCACCTGGACGAAACCGATTTCACCCTCGCAGGCCCCATACCCATCGTCTGGCGGCGCCGCTACATCTCGGGCCTTGCCGAAGAAAGTCCCTGGGGCCGGGGCTGGAGCCATGAATTCACGCAGGAACTGCGCCTGTCGGCCGATGGCTGCGTACTGGCAGACGACACAGGCCTGTACGTCACATTGCCCTCCCTGGCCGTGGGAGCCGAGCATTTCGACATCTATGAAAAGTTCACGCTCAGCCACCCCGAACCCGACCTCTGGGCCATCACCTACAAGGAAGGCCTGTCCCGCCTCTTCCGCCGCGAAGCACCCGAGCAATGGCGCCTGCCGCTGGCCGCGCTCCAGGACCGCGACGGCAACACCGTGCAATTGCATTGGAAATACGCCCTGGGCTCGGACGAACCCGCCACAACGCAGACCTGGAGTGCACGCTACGCCGCAGGCCAGGGTGCTGCCCCCGCCACACAGGGCAAGCCACACGCACCCTTTGCCCGCCCCCTGCTCGCCGGCCTGAGCGACACCGCAGGCCGCCGCCTGCACCTGCACTGGAGCGCGCCAGGCACACTGCCGCTGGACGCCTTTGCCGGCGCCCGCCTGACTGCCGTGGTCCTGCATGCCCCGGAGCACGCCCCGCAGACCCTGGCCCAGTACGCCTACGACGCCCAGGGCCAGCTCATCTCCACGCACCACGGCAGCCAGCCCTACCGCCAATACGCCTGGCGCTCCGGCGTGCTGGTGGGCTACCGCAAATCCAGCGGGCATCGCTACTTCGCCCAGTACGACATCGAAGGACCCCAGGGCCGCGTGCTGCGCTCCTGGTGCGCCGACACGCCGGTGCCCGGCCAGGACGACGACCGCTTCACCTACCTGCCCCATGAGCGTGTAACGCGCCACACCGACGGCCTGGGCCGCACCACCGCCTACCACTGGGATGCGCGCTTCAACATCATCGCCACCGTCATCGCGGAAGGCACGCCCGAACAGATCATCGAGCAGACCCCCACCGATGCCACCGGCGCCTCCACAGGCCGCATAGACCCCCTGGGCCGCCGCACCACCCTGCGCCGCGATGCACGCGGCAACCTGGTCCAGATCATCGACGCCATGGGCCATGCCACCACACTGGAATACAACCCGCTGGACCTGGTCACCACGCTGCGCGACGCCCTCGGCCACGAATGGCAACAGGAATACGACAGCCGGGGCCACCTTGTGCAGGCCACCGACCCCTTGGGCCGCACCACGCGCTACCGCCATGACGCCCGGGGCCGCACCGTGGAAGTCATTGACGCCAAGGGAGGCTTCAAGCGCCTGGCCTGGGATGAGGCCGACCGCCTTGTGGCCTACACCGACTGCTCGGGCCAGACCACGCGCTTCGCCTACGACGCCCTGGGCCAGCCCGTGCTACGCACCGATGCGCTGGGCCAGCAGACCCGCTACGAATACAACGATGCGGGCCAGCTGATACGTGTCATCGAGCCATCCAGCCCCGCAGGCCCCAGCAGCCAGCCCGCCAGCCCCACCCACCTCTACGTCTGGAACGGCGAAGGCCACCTGCTGGCCTACACCGACCCCATGGGCCAGAGCACCCGCTACACCTACGACGGCATGGGCCGCCCGCTCACCAGGATTGACGCCGCAGGCCGCAGCCTCGCCTACCACTACGACCGCGCCGGCCGCCTTATTGCCCTGGACAACGAGAACCACGCCCGCACCCACTTCCGCTACGATCTGCGCGACCAGCTCACCGACGAAGTCGGCTTCGACGGCCGCTGGCAGCGCTACATCTACAACGCCGCCGGTGAACTGACCCACGTCATCGAGGCCGGCGGCAGCGACGCCGGGCCCGGCAAGGTCACCTGCTTCGAGCGCGATGCCCTGGGCCGTCTGCTGGCCAAGCGCGCCCTGGGCCACACCGGCCCCGTGGAAGAAACCACCTACCGCTACGACGCCCTGGGCCGCCTGACCCAGGCCAGCAACGCCGCCTCCCACCTGGCCTTTGCCTATGACCCCTTGGGCCAGTTGCTCAGCGAGACCCAGACCCTGCAGGCTCTCGGCAATGCCACAGGCCAGGCCCGCCAGAAACTGCAGCGCAGCCTCTCGCACGGCTACGACGAACTGGGCAACCGCAGCCACACCCGCATGCCAGATGGCCGCACCCTGCACTGGCTGTTCTATGGCTCGGGCCATCTGCACCAAATCAACATCGCTGCAACACAAGGCCCTGACCAGCCCCCGGCCGCCCACCAGGTCATCGCCGACATCGAACGCGACGCCCTGCACCGCGAAGTGCGCCGCAGCCAGGGCGCACTGTCCAGCCGCTACGACTGGGATCCGGCCGGGCGCCTGCTGCGCCACCGCGCAGCGCTGCAAGGCAGCGGCCACGTGATCCGGCCCGGCAACTCCAACGCAACGCTGGAGCGTGGCTACGCCTACGACGCCGCAGGCCAGCTCATCGCCCGTGCCGACTCCCTGCGCGGCCGCCAGGACTTCCGCTACGACCCCACGGGCCGCATCCTCGCCAGCCTCCCGGCACAAGGCAGCCCGCTGGCCCGCGAACTGTTTGCCTTCGACCCCGCAGGCAACCTGCTGGACTCCATCCCCGGCAAAGACGGCCAGCCCGTGGACACCACTCTTGGCGTGGTGGGCGACAACCGCCTGCGCTTCTACCAAGACCTGCACTTTGAATACGACGTGCACGGCAACGTCACAAAGCGCACCCGGGGCAAACAGAAGGCCGGCACCCAGGAAGTGCTGGACCTGACCTGGAACGCAGACCACCAGCTCATCGAATCGAACACCACGCGCCATGGCGTCACCCAGGCCACGCGCTATGCCTACGACCCCCTGGGCCGACGTGTCGCCAAAAGCGATGCCTTCGGCAGCACCCACTACCTCTGGGACGGCGACCTCATGGTGCACAGCCAACGCGGTGCAAGGCAGGCGCTCTATATCTACGAGCCAGGCAGCTTTGTACCGCTGGCCACCATCCAGGGAGCGGGCGAGGAACACAGCACCTACTGGTACCAATGCGACCAGATCGGTGCGCCGCTGGAGCTGACCGACGAACAAGGCCAGGTAGCCTGGGCTGCTGATTACAAGGTCTGGGGCGAGGCGGTCATGCGCAGCGTGTTGCGCACAGGGACCGATGATCGACCCAGCGGAAATCGCGCTTGGGGTTCAAAGCCTGTTGCACCACCTCCATCACCGCCCATTGAGCAACCCTTCCGCTTCCAGGGACAGCAGTTTGATGAGGAGACGGGGCTGCACTACAACCGGTTTCGGTACTACGATCCGGTGGTTGGACGGTTTGTCCATCAAGACCCAATTGGGTTGGAAGGAGGATTGAATTTATTTAGATTTGCACCAAACCCTCTTATTTTCCTTGATCCACTTGGATTGCATTGGACATCACAAGACAGAAAATCAAATGGGCAATTTGGAAATAAACCTAGATGCGAGTGTGATGATTCTTGTCCTACACTACACAGGCCTTACATTAGAGCAGATGTAAGGGCAACCGTTGAGATGAAAGCCGCCAAAAATGCAGCAGGAGAGTTTTTAGATGCAAACGAGCTGACGCCAATTAAAGGAGCTTATCATCTAGGTCATAAACGCGGCCATGAATTTTGGAGAGAGAAGGCGGCAGCAGAAAAAAAATGCATGAGTCAAGCCCTGTTTAATGATCATATGAACAACGCCAACTTCTATCAAATAGAAGATCCTAAACTAAATATGAGCCACAAATACGAACTGCCATGAAAAATAGTACCAAAATTCACTCAGAAATGATGGATGCATTTGTTTCAGATGATTTTGAAGCAATGAAGAAACTAATATCATCAGGTTTGGCAAGTGTAAATTCTGCCGATCCAAGGAGAAATTGTCAGACAACGCCCTTAATGCGCGCAGCCATGAGTGATGAGAATAATAATTTTCTTAAATGGCTCATAGCTAATGGTGCCAACGTCAATCAAAAGGACAGTGCCAACTGGACGGCTCTGCATTTTAGTTGCGAATACAAATGCAAGAGAAATATAGAATTTCTCATCCAATCTGGGGCTTCCGTAAACGAAAAAAATAGCACTGGAGCAACTCCACTCCTAAGATTGCTGGCTCAAAATACGTCAGATAATTTCGAACTGGCAAAAATTCTTATAATTAATGGAGCCGATCCATTTCTACAAAACAATGCTGGAGTTTCTCCGAATGACGTTAATCCGGACCTAATAAAAAGCCTGATTAATAATTGAGCAGAATATTAGCCACTGAAGCTTGGTGTAATAATTTTCGAGGTTATTCTCATAATAATTCTTGAGCAAAATACAATCTATTATTAAAAACTTTTTAACAATTTCAAACCAATATTAAACATAAACCGTTTACTTATGATATTAAGTTAGCTCTACCGTAGCATACGGCTGACTCCTACGCGGCCGCAGGACTTCCGCTACGACCCCACGGGCCGCATCCTAGCCAGCCTGCCCGCACAAGGCAGCCCGCTGGCCCGCGAACTGTTTGCCTTCGACCCCGCCGGCAACCTGCTGGACTCCATCCCCGGCAAAGACGGCCAGCCCGTGGACACCACTCTTGGCGTGGTGGGCGACAACCGCCTGCGCTTCTACCAGGACCTGCATTTCGAATACGACGTGCACGGCAACGTCACCCGCCGCACCCGGGGCAACCAGAAGGCCGGCACCCAGGAAGTGCTAGACCTGACTTGGAACGCAGAGCACCAGCTCATCGAATCGAACACCACGCGCCATGGCGTCACCCAGGCCACCCGCTACACCTACGACCCCCTGGGCCGGCGTGTCTCCAAGAGCGATGCCTTCGGCAGCACCCACTACCTGTGGGATGGCGACCTCACGGTGCACAGCCAACGCGGTGCAAGGCAGGCGCTGTACATCTACGAGCCAGGCAGCTTTGTACCGCTGGCCACCATCCAGGGAGCGGGCGAGGAACACAGCACCTACTGGTACCAATGCGACCAGATCGGTGCCCCGCTGGAGCTGACCGACGAGCAAGGCCAGGTGGCCTGGGCGGCGGACTACAAGGTCTGGGGCGAGGCGGTCATGCGCACCGTGTTGCGGACCGGGACCGATGATCGGCCGATCAGCGCGCGGGCTTGGGGAATCAAGGTCACTGTGCAACTCCGCGCCGATCCGTCGAACAGCCACTGCGCTTGCAAGGACAACAATTTGATGAAGAAACAGGTTTGAACTATAACCTTTTCAGATATTACGACACGAAAATTGGAAGATTTATATCGCAAGATCCTATCGGCGTACTGGGAGGCAGTAATTTATTTGAGTTCGCACTGAACCCATTGACATTGAAAGATCCATGGGGACTTAAATCTATTCCTCACACAGATACAAATGGTGGGAAAGGCTATGATATCTATGCAATCTGTAAAGAAGGCGGAGTCGTCGGCTATGTTGGGCAAACAGGTGACATGGATGTTAGGCAAGGCCAACATCGTGATTCAGGACGGCTACAAACTGGAGAAGATTTAAAACGTATTAGTAATGTACCCACTTATGGCGATGCTCGAGGCTTTGAACAAAAACTGATAGAGCATCACGATACTCTTGACGGAAACTGGGGATGCCCTTGCGGGAAAGGAAATATTGGAAATAAAAAGGTAGGCTACAACCGCGATAGCACCACAAGGCCTGCAGATCGACACAGTGCATTTGAAAAAGGCTATCAGAAAGCTGAAGAATGGTTAAAAAATGCCCCCTCTTCTCAAATTAACCCCTGCTAATATATGAAAATACGATTCAAGGAAGTTCAGCCCGGTGATATATTAGGCATGTACATAGGAAATGGGTGCTACGCATATATGCGCCTTTTATACATGATAGCCGGCCATACATATCTGTGTGAAGTTTTTGAATTCAAGTGCACAAAGCTGGAATTTACGGAAGAGATACTTCATGCAAATCAGTTAACTCCCCTTGTTAGTGCAAATTGGAAGGCATATCTTGACCCAAAATTCTGGCATGGAGAAGTGGTTCACAGAGATAATTCATTTACCCCGCCAATAGATCGGATAAGCGACGCGAGACTAATGAATGTTTCCCAGATAATAAAATTCAACATGAACTGGACTCCAAATAGTGATCAAATGTTGATCATAGCTGAAGATGTTTGGGATGAAGAAAAACATGCTGCACTAAGTAAAAAGCACGCCAACTTAGAACTTTATGATAATCCAGAGAAGCTAATTTGTGAAATTAGAAATAAGCTCAAACTGAAGCCAACACTAGATTATAAAGACAGAACAAAACGAATGGAGATTTTTAATTGGCTGAAAAATAACAAGGTATATCTCGGATAAACAAAAATGGGAACTTGGAGTACAGAAATATTTGGCAATGATGAGTCATTCCATTGGCTTGGTCTATTGGAGAGAAAAAAAGCTTATTCGTTGATCCGTAAATCTTTCGAAGAAATCAATGTAGCCAAAGATTCATATATTGAAATTGATTTAGCCTCTGGAGCGCTAGCGGCAGCAGAGGTTATTGCTCAAGCCTATGGACATCCAGGGTCATCAATCAATATTGTAGAGCGCATTGCAGAATGGCTCGAATTTGATTGCATTGAATCACCTTCACCTGACCTTTTGCCTATGGCTCGCCTGGCCGTAGGGCGTGTTCTGCGACCACCTTGCGAAGCTTTGGAGGGATGGCAGTCAGTGGAGGATTTGGAAGAGTGGTGTCAGCATGTAAGAGCGCTACAAGCACGACTGAATATGGTTAGCTGATAAAACAATTTATTCACACAACTCGCTACGCCTACGACCCCCTGGGCCGGTGCGTCTCCAAGAGCGATGCCTGCGGCAGCACCCACTACCTGTGGGATGGCGACCTCATGGTGCACAGCCAGCGGGGCGCAAGACAGGCGCTGTACATCTACGAGCCAGGCAGCTTTGTACCGCTGGCCACCATCCAGGGAGCGGGCGAGGAACACAGCACCTACTGGTACCAATGCGACCAGATCGGTGCCCCGCTGGAGCTGACCGACGAACAAGGCCAGGTAGCCTGGGCGGCGGACTACAAGGTCTGGGGTGAGGCGGTCATGCGCAGCGTGTTGCGGACCGGGACCGATGATCGGCCGATCAGCACGCGTGCGTGGGGTTCAAAGCCTGTTGCACCACCTCCACCGCCGCCCATTGAACAACCTTCCGCTTCCAGGGACAGCAGTTTGATGAGGAGACGGGGCTGCATTACAACCGGTTCAGGTACTACGATCCGGTGGTTGGGCGGTTTGTTAGTCAGGATCCTATTGGATTATTTGGTGGATTAAATTTATTCTTATTTGGGAATAATACATTCACTTGGCTTGATCAACTCGGCCTTGCAGGCACCACCACCGACTCGAAAGGCAACACGATAATTACATCGGATTATGGAGTGCCCGATAAAAGCACCTTTGAGCCAAAGCAAGGAATTGGCAAATATCAAAGACTTGGTCCTTGTGGTCCAACGGCACAGCAGACCGCCGCTGTACAAGGACAACCTTGTGTAGTTTGTGGTGGCATTGAAGCAAAAATGGTAGCTGACCATATTGACCCACTTGTTGTGGAGCACTATCGAACTGGAACTAACGATGTAGTTAAACAGACACAAGTTTCTTCAGTTCAGTCACACTGTCCCACATGCTCTAGAATTCAAGGCGGACAAGCATCTGCATTCTCTAAATGTATGGCTGGAAAAATATGAACGACCATAGCAAACTCAAGTCTCTTCAGAAAGAAAAATGTATTCTAGCTGGATCTCCAGAATTTTATCCGGATGAGAGTTTAAAAATTGGCATCGCATTGCAAACAAGAGGAAAACAACCCATAACAGGAATGAGAGCCAATCCTGAAAATGGGACTGCCGGCTGGTATATTTGGGCAGGAGAGTATTCTGAAGATCCTGATTTTTTTCAGCCAATACACATTGGCCACGTCCCAGATGTATGGCCCGCACTAATGCCGTACTTGGCTCTTGCACCAGGTTATAGATTTATCATTGACGACGAGGGTTACGAGGATATTTGGCATGAGCCAGTTATTACAAAGAAATAAGGGCCTTCTGCAAAATTCAGCTCTCCGAAACCTCATTCCAATCAAGTCAGCTTGATACGAGTTATGATTGGCTGAAATGAGGATTTTATGCATCATCCCGAAATTAATTTGGTAACCTCATCAACAAAGAAGCCACTTCATCACAACCATATAAATATGGCTCCAAGAAATTGAAATGCTTTTGATGCTAAAGAATTTTATCGGCATTAAAAATGCCATAAAAGAAATCCAAAATTACAATAGATGGATTTATGCAAAAAATGACATTAACGCCAATGACGATGCAAAAGTATTTTTCTACATTGCCGACTTAAATCGGAGCCCTGAGGAAGAAAAAGAAGTTAGAGAAAATTTTCATCGACAGGGATTTTTCCCATATCTCTCAAAAGAAGACATCGAAGATATAGTTGATAACTTAGATCAACAGATGGATTCTCCAAGAATAGAAAAATACTTGGAAGCAATGAGATTTTTCAAGGAGAATGATGCTTTTATTGAAATAGACTAGGCGACCAAGCCGGGGTGGCAGCGACGCCGGGCCCGGCAAGGTCACCTGCTTCGAGCGCGATGCCCTGGGCCGTCTGCTGGCCAAGCGCGCCCTGGGCCACACCGGCCCCTTGGAAGAAACCACCTACCGCTACGACGCCCTGGGCCGCCTGACCCAGGCCAGCAACGCCGCCTCCCACCTGGCCTTTGCCTATGACCCCGTGGGCCAATTGCTCAGCGAGACCCAGACCCTGCAGGCTCTCGGCAATGCCACAGGCCAGGCCCGCCAGAAACTGCAGCGTAGCCTTTCGCACGGCTACGACGAACTGGGCAACCGCACCCACACCCGCATGCCTGATGGCCGCACCCTGCACTGGCTGTTCTATGGCTCGGGCCACCTGCACCAGATCAACATCTCTGCGGCGCAAGGCCCTGACCAGCCTCCGGCCGCGCACCAGGTCATCGCCGACATGGAACGCGACGCCCTGCACCGCGAAGTGCGCCGCAGCCAGGGTGCCCTGTCCAGCCGCTACGACTGGGACCCTGCCGGGCGTCTGCTGCGCCACCGCGCCGCGCTGCAAGGCAGCGGCCACGTGATCCGGCCCGGCAACTCCAACGCAACGCTGGAGCGTGGCTACGCCTACGACGCCGCAGGCCAGCTCATCGCCCGTGCCGACTCCCTGCGCGGCCGCCAGGACTTCCGCTACGACCCCACGGGCCGCATCCTAGCCAGCCTGCCCGCACAAGGCAGCCCGCTGGCCCGCGAACTGTTTGCCTTCGACCCCGCCGGCAACCTGCTGGACTCCATCCCCGGCAAAGACGGCCAGCCCGTGGACACCACTCTTGGCGTGGTGGGCGACAACCGCCTGCGCTTCTACCAGGACCTGCACTTTGAATACGACGTGCACGGCAACGTCACAAAGCGCACCCGGGGCAACCAGAAGGCCGGCACCCAGGAAGTGCTGGACCTGACCTGGAACGCAGACCACCAGCTCATCGAATCGAACACCACGCGCCATGGCGTCACCCAGGCCACGCGCTACGCCTACGACCCCCTGGGCCGACGTGTCGCCAAAAGCGATGCCTTCGGCAGCACCCACTACCTCTGGGACGGCGACCTCATGGTGCACAGCCAGCGGGGCGCAAGACAGGCGCTTTACATCTACGAGCCGGGGAGCTTTGTGCCGCTGGCCACCATCCAGGGAGCGGGCGAAGAGCACAGCACCTACTGGTACCAATGCGACCAGATCGGTGCGCCGCTGGAGCTGACCGACGAACAAGGCCAGGTAGCCTGGGCGGCGGACTACAAGGTCTGGGGTGAGGCGGTCATGCGCGCCGTGTTGCGGACCGGCACCGATGATCGGCCTGTCAGTGCGCGGGCCTGGGGCTCAAAGCCTGTTGCACCACCTTCACCGCCGCCCATTGAGCAACCCTTCCGGTTTCAGGGACAGCAGTTTGATGAAGAGACGGGGCTGCACTACAACCGGTTTCGGTATTACGATCCTGTGGTTGGAGTATATGTTTCGCAAGATCCTATTAAGCTAGCGGGCGGTGTTAATTTTTATCGTTATGGAACGAACCCCGTAGTTTTTGCAGATCCTCTAGGCCTAGAGCCAGTAGCATTCAAGACCGCCGGTAAAACCCTATGCATAAAGAATAAATTTCCAGCCAATTCTCCGGCAGCCAAAGAACTACAAGAGTTCACAGATCGCTGGAACAAGCAGATTAATGCAAACGGTGGATCTATGACACGTAGAATACTGACAGAACAAGAGGAAAGAGAGTCTAGAAATTGGAAAAAAAGGATGCGCTGTCAATGTCCTGGAAATACGGTTGCTGGACATGTCCCAGATGCAGCAGCAGGTGGCCCGGCCATTCCTCTTGATTGGATGGCTCAAATGAAAGAGACAAATTCATATGTAGGAGGCATTGTATCTAAAATACCTGTAGGTTATACATACGACAGCGTGAAGCTTGTTGACAATTTAGGAGGCTGCTAATGCACAACACAACTTCTCTAATGGAAAAGTTATTCTTGAGAAATGCCAATGATCCTGAGCATGGCGATCAGGAGATTAGCGAAAAAGAGGATGATATACACGAAATCATGATGCTTGATTACAGCTTTAGAAAACTGTCTCCAATGCTGAAATTAAGGTTCGAATATGCAAGTAGCTGGAAAAATGCCAACCTTGATCAAGACTGGTTAAGTCTTAAAGAAATATCTGACATATACAATAATGATATAGCAAAAGAGTGGATAAGTTTAAGAAAAGAAAATTGGTCGGAAACTCCTCCAGAAAGTATCTCAGCTAGCCACTGCACACTTTTTGCTCTGAATCCTTACGAGCCAGAGGAGGCTTATTTGGTGTGGGTTGAAGGAAATATTGAACCGCAAGTTTGGAGATACTTCGGTGCAGACTATAAAATGTTCTTTAACTTAGAAAGATTTTTAGAATATCTAGTTGGAGAAAGAGAGAAAGACGACACTGGTCGATACTGAGATATTGCACCTCTGACCTGCTCTTGTACTCATACCACCATCCAGGGAGCGGGCGAAGAGCACAGCACCTACTGGTACCAATGCGACCAGATCGGTGCGCCGCTGGAGCTGACCGACGAACAAGGCCAGGTAGCCTGGGCGGCGGACTACAAGGTCTGGGGTGAGGCGGTCATGCGCACCGTGTTGCGGACCGGCACCGATGATCGGCCTGTCAGTGCGCGGGCCTGGGGCTCAAAGCCTGTTGCACCACCTTCACCGCCGCCCATTGAGCAACCCTTCCGGTTTCAGGGACAGCAGTTTGATGAAGAGACGGGGCTGCACTACAACCGGTTTCGGTATTACGATCCGGTGGTGGGGAGGTTTGTTAGTCAGGATCCGATTGGGTTGGTCGGCGGGTTAAATATCTACGAATTTGGTCCCAATCCGATCGAGTATCTCGATCCGCTGGGACTGACTGCAGACAAGCTTAGGAAGAACCTTGCGTTAGCGGGCCGTCCAGTTCCGGATGGGAAAACCCCGCACCATATCGTTCAGGAAAATTTCAGAAATAGCAATCCACGTAGTCACGTACAAAAATCCCGTGATATTCTTGCCAGGAACAAAATTGGAATAGACAGTGCTTCAAATGGGGCTCGAGTATGGGGAACCAATAATGTACAAATATCGGAGCCGAATCATCCCGGTAGAGTAGCCGCAGCCAACACTGGCAACTATCACGCCGGGCGTCATATTCACAGCAAGGCAAATGACAAGCTTATCTATCAAGTGCTCAAAGGTGTTGAAAAGCGTGGTGGTAATTTGGAAAACGCATTGGAAGACATAGGGCGGCGTATGGAGTCGGGCGCCTGGAAGACGACATTTTCTTGTTGCTGCAACTAGGATCTTAATATATTTAATGGAGATTCATTATTAAACAATTTTGCACCTATTGTTCAAGAAAAATTTCCACCAGCTCCATTCATCGATGAATTACTAAGTGCGTATAAAATATGATTTTAGAAAATCCTGAAATAAAGTCTTATCTTGCAGAGCTTAGGCAAGAGTTTGAAACACTACCCAAGCTGGATTGGTACGATGAATATCTGAAAATATCCTCAAATGTTGATGAGTGGAAGTTCTCGTCTGGAGACTATTTCTTTCCCATCCCCTACTCAGAAGAGAGCAATGGTTCTCCTTCGGCACGTCTTATGAAGAGGTCATACAAAAATGTTGATCAAGCTCGATGGCTAGGGAAATACTGCGCTGGATTTCTGGCAGGTAAACATCTTGTGACTGTCATGCCCAGCGAGCCAAATATGGAGGCACTTGATGCATGCTTATTCAGTGCGAAAAATCCGGGGGTAATTGAATTTAAATATATAAATTGCAAATTCATCGATACCCCAAGCAAGAGAAAATCTAAAGTAGCCGGCATGCATCGCTGGATTGATCTGAAAGATAATAACAAATTACATCTTGGTGTTGGTGAGCGTGGAGCATGTTTTATTTTTCTTTACAAATACTCTTCGGACCAGCCAATTATGGCGCAAGGATATACCAGCTTGGAATTATCTGGAGGCATACCTGACTTTTTCAGATATTTCCACTACGATAATGAAGGAAATCTCAATAAAGTCACATCTAGCGCTAGCTTAATATGGTCTAAAGCTTCTTAGAGCGGCTAACACCACTTGGTCAGAAGCCCCCCGCAGAGCGTTATGCTCGCTGCCCTCATGGCACGACGACCCGTAAGCAAAGAACTGTGGCGACAGCTACAACCTCTCATCCCAGCCTTCGTACCTTCCTCCAAAGGTGGTGCCCGCAAGGCCGCAGTCAGCGATGAAGCCGCCCTCAACGGCATCCTGTTTGTGTTGCAAACAGGCATTCCGTGGGAAGACCTTCCCCAATCCCTTGGGTACGGCAGCGGCATGACTTGCTGGCGCCGCCTACGCGACTGGAACGCCGCTGGTGTCTGGGAGCAGCTGCATCAGGCCATGCTGACTCGCTTGCGTGAACATGACCAAATCGATTGGAGCCGGGCCAGCATTGATGGCTCCTCGGTACCAAGCCCCCGGGGGGCCAGGAAACGGGCCCAAACCCCACGGACAGAGGCAAGCTCGGCTCCAAGCGGCACATCGTCGTAGATGCCAGAGGCATCCCGCTGGTGATCTTGGTCAGCGGCGCGAACCGGCACGACTCCAAGATGTTCGAGAGGTGCGTGGACGCGATTCCTGCGATTGCTGGCCTGCCAGGACGTCCCCGTAGAAGACCGGCAAAGCTGCACGCCGACAAAGGCTACGACTTCAAGCGATGCCGAGCCCACCTGAGGCAGCGGGGCATCATTGGCCGGATTGCTAGACGAGGCATTGAGAGCAGCGAGCGGCTGGGCAAACACCGGTGGGTGGTGGAGAGGACGCACAGCTGGTTTGCAGGCTTTGGCAAGCTGCGAATCCGCTTTGAAAGACGACTGGATATCCACGAAGCGCTGCTGAAATTGGCGGCAGCGATCATCTGCGCACGATTCGTGGATCGGTGGTGTTAGCCAGTCTTAGATGTACGGTCCCAGGAAGTCATGATGCATTCTTCAGCCTGGAACAGGAGAAAGCACTATAGCAATCCGCCCGCATGGCAGCGCCCGCACGACGCCGCGTATCCGCGCAGAACTCCAGCTAGCGACCGGCTGCCATCGGGCCTTGGCCAAGCTCTACGGCATCAACCCCAAGACCGTGGCCAAGTGGCGTGCGCGCACCTCGGTGCTCGATGAGCCTATGGGTCCTCGGGACAGAGCAAGCCAGCATCCTTCCAAAGAGCAAGAACACTTGGCGATTGCGTTGCGCAAGCAAGGGCATCTGTCGATGGACGATCTCATGGGGCAATTCGTGGAGACAGCACCCAAGCTCAGCCATAGCGCCTTGCATCGATGCCTGCAGCGTCACGGAATCAGCCGACAACCCACAACGCACCTGCCACGAAGGCACGGAAAGTTTGAAGAAACGACGCTGGGTTTCGTGCACATCGGCAGCGCCGAAATGAAGATCTCCAGCGGCAAACAGCACATGTTTGTTGCCATAGACCGCGTCACAAAATTCACACATGTCGCGTTCTTTGACAGGGCCACGAAAGCCAACGCAGCGCAGTTCCTTCGGCAGGTGCTTGTAGCCTTTTCGTACCGCATACATACCGTCCTGACGGACAACGGCATGGCCTTTACAGGGCAAGAGCGCTTCAGAGGCGGCGTCACCGATACATGCATCGGTCACATCTTTGAACGCATCTGCAAGTTCAATGGCGTCGATAAAAGGCACACCAAGCCATATCACCCCTGGACGAACGGCATGGTCGAGCGCATGAACCGGACCATCAAAGAATCCACGATCAAGGCCTACGAGTACGAAGGACTGGAGCAGCTACGGGAACATGTCCAGGCCTTCGTTCAAAGCTACAACTTCGGCAAGCACTTGAAGGCGCTCAGGTGGAACACACCATTCCGGGCGATTTGCGAGGCATGGGAAAAAGATCCAAGCCGCTTTAGACTTCATCCGCACCATCTCACTGTGGGACTGAACATCTTAGGTACTTCGATCCGGTGGTTGGGCGGTTTGTTAATCAGGATCCGATTGGATTGGCTGGCGGCACAAATATTTATCGTTTAGGTCCGAATTCTCTTGCATTAATTGATCCACTGGGATTAGCATCTTATATTGTCCTAGGTGAAGGCCAGTCGGGAGTTGAGGCGTATGCCAAACAGCTAGGAATTGAAAAATCGGGAGATAGTTTTAAAACAATTTCTAATGAGTGGCAAGATATAACAAAAGGAATGGATTCAAATCTAAAACCCGGCACCGTTGAATGGACATGTGCTGCAGCTAAGGCAAACGGTGATTGGATTAGGCAAAAAGCCAAAGAAGGATACAAATTCATTATTATTGGCACAGATGATCAATCCGTCAGAAGTCCATTTTATAAGGAAGAACTAAAGGCATTAAGAGATTCCGGAATAAAACCATATGATCACTCCATGAAGCCCAATGTATCAGTAGCCAGAGCTGGCTGCCATTGCCCAGGCAAACCAAAGCCTAAACCCAGGCCCAATCATCAATGCGATTAGATTTATGATCCGTGTACCAATTTTCGTGAAAGATATAAATATCGCACTAGATTTCTATTGCAAAAAACTCCCGTTTAAGCTTTCACATGAAATCAATGAAAATTCGAAATATTTCTCTATTGAAGGTATATCAAGCAATTACTCAATACAAGTATCAGAAAGAAATGAAGAGAAATGGGATGCTATTTTAGCAGATCGATCTTACTGGGTTCAATTTTATAAAGTAGACGTATGGGATCTATATAAAAAGATCTCAGGCAAAATTCCTGAGCATGATGATCCTGCAGAAAAAACTCCAAACGGCCATATATACGGCATACATGAATGCCCCGGAGGGGCATATGCGTCAATCTATGATCCATTTGGCACACGTCTAGATTTTTCGAATGGTAAGTGGAATATATTTATCCCATAATATTAAGCGTCGCTATTTTTTCATATTTCATTCAGAAACAGCTGTGTCTTAATCGTTTCCGTAAATATGACCTATTAACACAAGACTGCGGATACAGCCGCGTCGTTACTTTCCAGTTTTCGCTCATTCATCTAAATTTCGTGAATGCATGCTAGAGCAAGTGCAGCAGGCAACTGGCCACACTGTAGAACTTGCCTGGGCAGACCAAGGCTACGCAGGTAGACAAGCTCACCAGTCTGCCCTCCCTGGGCAGCCCGCTGGCCCACGAACTGTTTGCCTTCGACCCCGCAGGCAACCTGCTGGACTCCTTACCCGGCAAAGACGGCCAGCCCGTGGACACCACCCTGGGCGTCGTCGGCGACAACCGCCTGCGCTTCTACCAGGATCTGCACTTTGAATACGACGTGCACGGCAACGTCACAAAGCGCACCCGGGGCAACCAGAAGGCCGGCACCCAGGAAGTGCTGGACCTGACCTGGAACGCAGACCACCAGCTCATCGAATCGAACACCACGCGCCATGGCGTCACCCAGGCCACGCGCTATGCCTACGACCCCCTGGGCCGACGTGTCGCCAAAAGCGATGCCTTCGGCAGCACCCACTACCTCTGGGACGGCGACCTCATGGTGCACAGCCAACGCGGTGCAAGGCAGGCGCTCTACATCTACGAGCCAGGAAGCTTTGTGCCACTGGCCACAATCCAGGGAGCGGGCGAGGAACACAGCACCTACTGGTACCAATGCGACCAGATCGGTGCCCCGTTGGAGCTGACCGACGAGGAAGGCGAAGTAGCCTGGGCGGCGGATTACAAGGTCTGGGGCGAGGCGGTCATGCGCAGCGTATTGAGGACTGGCACCGATGATCGGCCCGTCAGCGCACGGGCTTGGGGTTCAAAGCCCGTTGCACCGCCTCCACCACCGCCCATTGAGCAACCCTTCCGGTTTCAGGGGCAGCAGTTTGATGAAGAGACGGGGCTGCATTACAACCGGTTTCGGTATTACGATCCGGTGGTTGGGCGGTTTGTTAGTCAGGATCCGATTGGATTAATAGGAGGATTCAATTTATATATATATGCTTCCACCCCTACGATATGGGCAGACATTCTTGGCCTAAGTTCTGTAAAACTTGGGAGAAGCCTTAGAAAAGCCGGGCGTCCTGCTCTACCTGACCAAAGTCCACATCATATTGTTCAAGAAAAATGCAATAAAAATGAACATGTAAAAAACTCGCGCGCAATATTAGCCAGGAACAACATTGGAATTGACGATGCGGCTAATGGCGCAAGATTATGGGGAACGAGACCATCTCAAATTGCAATGGCAAATCATCCAGGCCAGATTGCAAGCATTGGAGCCGGCACTTATCACGCCGGATCTCATGTACATAGTGATATGAATGATAAACTTATATACCAAATATTGAAAGGCGTGGAGAAGCGTGGTGGCAACGTTGAAGCGGCCCTAGAGGATATTGGAAGACGATTAGAGAGCGGAAGTTGGAAGGCAACTTTTGCTTGCTGCTGCTCATGAAGGAATAAATATGTTGATAGATAATCCAGAAATTAAGCAACGGCTAGAGATTTTGCTAAATAATTACCAAGACACAGCCGCCAGAATTCTAAAAAATGCAGAAATTAAAAACCTACCAATAGTCAATGAGTGGAAATACTCAAAGGGTGATTTATACAACCCCATTCCATATCGCAGTGAAATGGATGGATTCAGGACGCCAAGATCTTTGAACAAAAAATATGAATCACCTGAAGAGGCAAGTGAGAAAGGATATTTTGCAAGCGGATTCAGCAATGGTCAATTGAAAATCATCAGATCGCCGCGAGAGAATCAGTGTAACTTCGTCTCTATAAGTATATATGATGAAAATCTATTTTCCGAACTAAGTAACGTATATCACATTGATTTTTCAATAAATCCCCCTGGAAAAAATCTTCCTCGTTTAAATGGATATGGTCATATTTCAAAAAAAGACGATGACACGATATTAAATATAACAGTCGGCAGAGGAAAAAATTACTCAATAAATTCAATAGAATTGAAAGATGGTATCCCCATCAGAGAATTGGCCTATGCGTCTGGATGGGATAATGAGGTGGAATATCAATTTAACTACAAAAACAATGAACTAACCAATATAACCACTCTGGCAAAAGAAGGTGGATTTGCAATTGTTTGGAATAAAAATTAATTTACAATGACGCATCATTAATATATAATGAGATATTTTGAAGATCATTAGATCTGATTAAGTATTTCTAAACTTTATTTTACCAATAAATATCTTATTTATAGAAATTCATAGAATGAAATGTATTTTTAGCGATAGCCTATGAGCTATCACACCCACAATACGATTTGTAGTAGGTGATAAATCTTTGGGAAAGATATTTATTTTTCTTAGAAAAGAAAAATTCTAATTTTGCAAAATTATCCGCGAATGCATTTTCTAAAAAATGCAACTTCTAATAATTCATAGCACACTCCAAAATATAATTATTCAAAAATGAGAGAATAATATAAAACTATTTTTTAAATCACCAGAACTCCGCCCGAGCCGACACCCTCCGCGGCCGCCAAGACTCCCGCTACGCCCCCCTGGACCGACGCGTCGCAAAGAGCGATGCCTTCGGCTGCACCCACTACCTGTGGGATGGCGACCTCATGGCGCACAGCCAGCGGGGTGCAAGACAGGCGCTCTATATCTAGGAGCTAGGCAGCTTTGTGCCGCTGGCCACCATTCAGGGCGCAGGCGAGGAACACAGCACCTACTGGTACCAGTGCGACCAGATCGGCGCCCCGCTGGAGCTGACCGACGAACAAGGCCAGGTAGCCTGGGCGGCGGACTACAAGGTCTGGGGTGAGGCGGTCATGCGCAGTGTGTTGCGGACAGGCACTGATGATCAGCCCGGCAGCGCACGGGCTTGGGGCTCCAAGCCTGTTGCACCACCGCCACCGCCGCCCATTGAGCAGCCCTTCCGGTTACAGGGGCAGCAGTTTGATGAGGAGACGGGGCTGCACTACAACCTGTTCAGATACTACGATCCGCAAATTGGAAGATTTATATCGCAGGATCCCATTGGTGTTTTAGGAGGCAGCAATTTATTCGAATTCGCCACAAATCCACTAACATTAAAAGATCCATGGGGACTAAAATCTATCCCCCATACTGACACAAATGGAGGAAAAGGATATGATATTTATGCCATATGCAAAGATGGCGGAGTAGTCGGTTACGTCGGGCAAACAGGTGATTTATCTACCAGGCAGGGTCAACATCAAGAATCTGGGCGATTGCCAAAAAACGATACTCTAAAACCAATTACAAATGTTCCTTCATACGGTGATGCCAGAGGATTTGAACAAAAAATGATTGAACACCACGATACTTTAAATGGAAAATGGGGATGCCCTTGTGGCAAAGGAAATATAGGAAAAAAAAAAGTTGGATACAACAGAGATAGCACCACAAGGCCAGCTGATCGGCATGAGTCTTTTGAAAAAGGTTATCAAAAAGCTGAAGAATGGCTAAAAAATGCCCCGTCATCTCAAATCAATCCTTGCTAATCCATGAAAATACGCTTCACTCAAGTAAAACCAGGTGACATATTGGGAATATACATAGGGAATGATTGCTATGCATTCATGCGCTTGCTTTATCTAATCCCTGGACACACCTACTTATGCGAGATATTTTCGCAAAATAACAACAGTTTGGAGTTTAGCAACGAGATAGTTAAATCACCAAGATTGATGCCGCTCGTTAGTGCAAACTGGCGTTCATACTTGAACTCCAAGCTTTGGCGTGCAGAAGTAGTCCAAAGGGACGAATCTTTTGTAATACCTTCTGAGGAAATTAGAAGCACCAGATTAATGAACGCCTCTCAAGCCATAAGATTTAATCTTGATTGGACTCCAGAAAGCGATGAGATGCTGATACAAACAGAGGATGTTTGGGATGAGAAAAAGCATCAAGAATTAAGTAAAATTCATGCAAGCCTGGATCTTTTGGCGAATCCAGAAAATTTGATTGTAGAAATAAGAAACAGAATGGGATTTAAGCCAAAATTCGACTATAACAACAGTGCTAACAGAGTTGAGATGTGGAAGTGGCTTGAGGACAACAGGGTATATATAAAAAAACAGGATTAAATCATATGGGAACCTGGAGCACTGAGATATTTGGAAATGATGAATCATTTAATTGGCTAAGCCAGCTAGAGAAAACTGATAATTACTCTCTAGCCCGAGAGTCTCTTGAGGAACTTATAGCAGCCCAAGACAACTACGTTGAGATTGACCTAGCCTCTGGGGCGTTAGCCGCAGCGGAGGTTATTGCCCAATCTTATGGGTACCCTGGACCATCAAAAGCTATAGCGGAGCGAATTGCGGAATGGCTGGAATTCGATTGCAGCGAGCCAACGCCACCTGATCTACTGCTTAAGGCGCGCCTTGCTGTAGAGCGCGTATTGCGACCACCATGCGAAGCCTTGGAGGGATGGCAGTCAGTGGAAGATTTGGAAGAGTGGTGTCTGCATGTGAGACAGCTACAAGCTCGATTGCATCTGGTTAACTGATCAAAGGCACCACCACATTCATCTAGAGCACCTGCTACCGCTACGACACCCTGGGCCGCCTGACCCAGGCCAGCAACGCCGCCTCCCACCTGGCCTTTGCCTATGACCCCGTGGGCCAGTTGCTCAGCGAGACCCAGACCCTGCAGGCTCTGGGCAATGCCACAGGCCAGGCCCACCAGAAACTGCAGCGCAGCCTCTTGCACGGCTATGACGAACTGGGCAACCGCATCCACACCCGCATGCCTGACGGCCGCACCCTGCACTGGCTGTTCTATGGCTCGGGCCACCTGCACCAGATCAACATCGCTGCAGCGCAAGGCCCTGACCAGCCTCCCGCCGCCCACCAGGTCATTGCCGACATGGAACGCGACGCCCTGCACCGCGGCGTGGCTACGCCTACGACGCCGCAGGTCAGCTCATCGCCCGAGCCGACTCCCTGCGCGGCCGCCAGGACTTCCGCTACGACCCCACGGGCCGCATCCTCGCCAGCCTCCCGGCACAAGGCAGCCCGCTGGCCCGCGAACTGTTTGCCTTCGACCCCGCAGGCAACCTGCTGGACTCCATCCCCGGCAAAGACGGCCAGCCCGTGGACACCACCCTGGGCGTCGTCGGCGACAACCGCCTGCGCTTCTACCAGGATCTGCACTTTGAATACGACGTGCACGGCAACGTCACAAAGCGCACCCGGGGCAACCAGAAGGCCGGCACCCAGGAAGTGCTGGACCTGACCTGGAACGCAGACCACCAGCTCATCGAATCGAACACCACGCGCCATGGCGTCACCCAGGCCACGCGCTATGCCTACGACCCCCTGGGCCGACGTGTCGCCAAAAGCGATGCCTTCGGCAGCACCCACTACCTGTGGGATGGCGACCTCATGGTGCACAGCCAGCGGGGCGCAAGACAGGCGCTCTACATCTACGAGCCAGGAAGCTTTGTGCCACTGGCCACAATCCAGGGAGCGGGCGAGGAACACAGCACCTACTGGTACCAATGCGACCAGATCGGTGCCCCGTTGGAGCTGACCGACGAGGAAGGCGAAGTAGCCTGGGCGGCGGATTACAAGGTCTGGGGCGAGGCGGTCATGCGCAGCGTGTTGCGAACCGGCACCGATGATCGGCCCGTCAGCGGGCTTGGGGTTCAAAGCCTGTTGCACCACCTCCACCGCCGCCGATTGAGCAGCCCTTCCGGTTACACGGGCAGCAGCTTGGTGAAGAGACAGGGCTGCACTACAACCGACTTCGGTATTACGATCCGGTGGTGGGGCGATTTGATAGTCAAGATGCTATCGGGATACAGCGAGGACAAAATGTATATGCAGATAGCCGCAGTGAGGTAATCAGTCTTGCAAAAAGGTGTGCTTGTGGTGCGCCTATGTAGCATCCCGCCCACCCTAACAAAAAAACAGGCAGTACAGAAGGTCGTCTACCACATGTTCATCCGAATAATCATGAAGAAACCGTAGGCGATTCACACAATTCATCCTAAATAATTATGTCATCATTTTTATTGTATTTTGAAGAGAGAAATCAAGAATCTAAAAATTACAAGGAATTTACTGAAGTTGGATTATTTCGGATACCTGAAACAATATTTGCCGGAAGTATCCGTGCAACCATTAACGGACGCAGTTTTAATGCGGCAATGATTTCAGATAAGACGCATCAAAGTTGCAACAATTTTTTTCAAAAGAATAGTGAGCGCGAAGATAATATAAAAATATTGTTCAATTTTATTGAAAATAGATTATCCAATGATTGCATTATCCCAAATATCGCAAAATTCATCTTTAACAATCAATCGGCTATTAATTTAAATGCGAAAGAGTTTTCAATAAATATTGACGATGCAAGAAACAATTTTAATCGTGATTTTTTTGATAAAGGATATTTTCTTAGAATTAGGTGAATGTGTAAGTTTGTTAGGCATGCTCAAAAATCAAATTAATCCTTACAAACTCGGACCGGCAGCGGCGGTGGATTCAATCTGTCAACGCAACACCTTCATCAAACATCTCAGCAGGCGTTCTGAACCCCAACGTCTGCCTGGGACGTCGGTTCAATTGCCTTGCGTAGGCGAAATTGCCGACGGCGCCAACGCTTTAATTTATCTTGCCGAGGGCGATAAAGTCAACGCAGCCTTGAGCGAGGCAGCCATGGTCCCGGGCGCTGGGATGGCGGCTACCGGAGTCAAGTATGGGAAGAAGGCCGCAGCAGCGGCAACAGAGGCTTCCGAAAAAAATGGGACGGGAAGCAAACGAAAAAGCCGCAGGGAAAGCTGCCAAGGAAAAAAGTGCGAAGAACAACGACAAAAAATCACTCAAAGGCAGCGGGCTAGAGAAAGAACATCCCCCTTCAGGTGCATCTCTCGAAAAATCTGCCGAAAACAAGATCAATGAATTAAGGGATTCTGTTGTAAAAATTAGCGATGCTCAAGCTTCAGAAATCAGGAAATCTGTCCGAAACAATGCCCCCACAATTGCTGTTCCCCCAGATATTCATGCCGAAGGACAAAATTGGCGGTATAAAAACACTCCTGGAAGAATCTCTCAGGATACGGAAAACCTCAATGAAGCTGTAAAACGGATACAGATGCCATCTCCAATGATTATGGAAAATGAGGATCACGGATGCAAGAATACCTATGACAAAGCTGCGCAAGAGTTGAGAAACCTGGATTGTGATCAACATATTAAGAACGCCATCACCAACGTAACAAAGGCAAAGGAATGAATGCAACAGAACTGATGTTTTTTTAGGCCATAGCAGCACGCATGAGCCGCTCGACGAATTTTTAACCAAAAATGGCATTAAGAGTCGACCGAAAATAGGCCGGTCATTGGAAACACTTATCCCCATAAAAGGACAAGGTCTTTCAATGTCATTTGAAATAGATGCAAAAGGAACTGGGATAGCACCCAAAAGCGAAGGTGCTTTCATATTTAGTCAACTTGAAATTCTAATATCTGGAGATGACGGAAGGAATGGAATTTACACCGGACCTTTACCTTATGGTTTAAGCGCAAATGACAGCAGAAATGCTATAGAGAAAAAACTGGGACAGCTCAAGCGCAGAATGCCGGAGATTGATAACTATTTTCTTGACAGCATTGTATGGACAGTCGCTTTTGAAGAGGATAAATTGGAATTCTTTCAGCTTGGTGTTCCTACAAATGTCAAAAGAAAACATGGACTTTGCCCCTGATTGAGATGTACGGTCCCAGGAAGTCATGGTGCATTCTTCAGCCTGGAACAGGAGAAAGCACTATGGCAATCCGCCTGCATGGCAGCGCCCGCACGACGCCGCGTATCCGCGCAGAGCTCCAGCTAGCGACCGGCTCCCATCGGTCCTTGGCCCAGCTCTACGGCATCAACCCCAAGGCCGTGGCCAAGTGGCGCGCGCGCACCTCGGTGCTCGATGAGCCCATGGGTCCTCGGGGCAGAGAAAGCAAGCATCTTTCCCAAGAGCAAGAACACTTGGCGATTGCTTTGCGCAAGCAAGGGCATCTGTCGCTGGACGATCTCATGGAGCAACTCCTGGAGACGGCGCCCAAGCTCAGCCGCAGCGCCTTGCATCGATGCCTGCAGCGTCACGGAATCAGCCGACAGCCCGCAACACACCTGCAACGAAGGCATGGAAAGTTTGAAGAAACGACGCTCGGCTTCGTGCACATCGACAGCGCCGAAATGAAGATCTCCAGCGGCAAACAGCACATGTTTGTTGCCATAGACCGCGTCACAAATTTCACGCATGTCGAGAAAAGGCATACCAAGCCGTACCGCCCCTGGACGAACGGCATGGTCGAGTGCATGAACCGGACCATCAAGGAGTCCACGATCAAGGCGTATGGGTAGGAGGGCCTGGAGCAGCTACGGGAGCATGTCCAGACATTCGTTCAAGGCTACAACTTCGGCAAGCACTCGAAGGCGCTCAGGTGGAAGACGCCATTCCGAGCGACTTGCGAGGCATGGGAGAAAGATCCAGGCCGCTTTAGACTTCATCAGCACCATCTCACTGTGGGACTGAACATCCAACTGTAGCAAACAGGAAATGAAATGACTGAATCATACTTGGAAAATAATCCTAAAATCATTTCTAATATAAAATCAATAATAAAAGAAATGGCCAATGAAAATTACGACGTATTGCATACAGAAAAACTGCTAGGCAATGCATCGCCACAGGAATATACTGAGCGTTCTCGTGACATCTTTCGCGGAAGATTAATTACAATGCCACCCGACGATGCATTGCAGAAATCATACATATTTGATCTTCCAGGAGATCCAAATGATAAATACGCCATCGATGTATTTCTATGGAGCAACGGCGAAGAAAGTGACGCCGTGGCGACCTTTTGCGTAAGAAGAAATCCGAAGTCCAATGCTCAAGCAGTTTATCTTTATGATCTAAAAACTCCATAACACGTCCGGATATACGCCCCACCGACCGCATTCTCGCCAGTCTGCCCTTCCAGGGAAGCCCATGAGCTGGGAAGTTTTGTGCCACCGGCCAACATTCAGGACGCAGGCGAAGAACCCAGCACCTACTGGTGCCAATGCGACCAGATCGGCACGCCGCTGGAGCTGGCCGACGCACAGGGCAAGGTGGCGTGGGCTGCGGACTACAAGGTGGCAGCGCTGGAGCAGCGACGTTGTGCGCACAGGTCTGTATGTCGTGGGCCTCATCTCCGGCGTTGGCGAAATTGCCGGCGGCGCCAGCGCGTTGATCTATCTTGCCGAGGGCTATAAAGTCAACACAGCCTTGAATGCAGCTGTCATGATCTTGAGGGCCGGCATGGTGGCCACCGCAGCTGCGGCGACCACAGAAACCCAGGAAAGAAGTTTGGCGTGAAGCAGCAGAAACTGGTTCATAAAAGCTGCCCCATAGGCTAAAGGCGCTGTAGCGGAGAAAGCAGATGACCAAGGGGGTGTAAAAGATAAAGTCAATCCCACGAATCACAAGGATTTCGGTAAAAAATCGACGATGCTTTTGATGAGTACATGCAATCGTTTTCAAGAGTTAAATAGTCTTGATTTTGATAAATACGTGGAAGACATGGTTCTATCTCATAGAGCCGTCAAACCAAAACTAACATCAACATAAGCAATCACAATGAACATCGAAAAATTGCTATCGCTCTTGGGCCATACTTCTACAAGCGATAGTTTTAAGTATTTTCTTCTAGAAAATGGCATAAATAAATTACCAAAAGGAGATTTCACAACAAGAATAAAAACCAAAGACAAATTGATTTCCATGGAATTTGATCCCACGGATTCATACAAGGAGAAATATCTTTCTCAACCCATTGGGGATGGCGGGTTCACTTTTGAATCCATCGACATCAACAAAGGCTTCGAAGAAGAAATACCATTCAAGCTCGACTTCACAATGGATAAGAGCCAAGTCGAAGAAAAATTGGGTAAATCGGTCAGCAAAAATAAGGAAGACCTTGTCCAAATATATCAAAAAGAAACCTATATAGTTATTCTATTCTATAAAAATAAATGGAAAGGCATAGAAACAATAAGAATAAGGAAGATGAACAAATTTGACGAAAACAATCTCAGCCTCAAATAGGCCCTCCTGTTCCAAGGGATGAAAACTCTTGAAGAACAATAATCACCATATATTGCATGAGCTGGATCTAACAGAAGATGAGCACGCCTTTTAAATTGGAAGACATTCAGTATTTTGGAGAAACCGAAGCAAAATTCGCCGACCAAGAGTTTGGCTTATTTATACTGGAATCAATTTCATCCATCGGCAGAAAATTCTCTGAGGCAGATGAACGCGAATTGGATGCGCCGGTCCAATGAAGGCGCAGGAAATTTTGGCGACCTATACCTGACGTTCTGGTCGCTGAACGAACTGGAGCAACTCAACAAAGTGATATTAGCCACTTACAAGGAATATTTGAATGAATAAAAAATATTACATCATGGCCATCAACGAGGAATTTGGATGTCCTGCTGGATTTTATCATTCCGTACTTGCTAAAGATTTTGAAGAGGTAAAAGCGGACTATGGTTATAACCCCTGGTATGCTGGCCCCAAAAGATACGGAGGAACACTACCATTGCTTCCTGAGAAACTTATTTTGATGGAGAAAAATGAATATAACTATGATGTTCGCAAGGGTGCAGATTACTTTTATGTCATAAGTGCTGGATTCGCAAGATGCCTTCCAGAAATCAAACATAATTTTTCCGAAATCAAGCGTGTTGATTGCGTCGATAGCAAAGGTATTGCTAGAAATACCAGGGATGTTTTTATTGCAATACCAAAGAAGTTCAAAGCCGAAAACTGCTTGGATATTACAAAGAGCAAACAAATATCCCCAAGAGGCGTTGAATATGAAAGCCTCCATTTCAAGGAGGACTTGGATTTTGACATTTTCGACATTGTGAATATCTCGTCCAGTCAGGCAAGTCTAATTTGTTCAGAGAAGGCAAAAAAGATATTCGAAGATCATGGCATACGATGTGTGAAATACATACCCATAAGTGATATAAACGCAAGCATGCAATCGCATATGAGTGAGCTATACAAACCCGTTGGATTTTATGATCCGGTATGAAAATTCAATTTTCGCTGGCTATTTGATTAAAGTAGAGTATCGATATGAGCATTGGCTCGTCTAAAATTTCTTTTGAAAATATGCACAGGATTTGAAGAAACCAACACCCCATAGAAAGAATAGAATCACCACCTTTCGACGAAAGAAGAAGCAAACTCATTGAGCTATGCGGCACATTAATTACTTCGATTGTCTTGTTGAGTATTTTTCCAAGCACAAGATCAGCACCCTTCTTGATCCTCAAGAAATCATGGATCTTTCCGAGTCCATATATGAAGATCTTATGCTGTGTGCAGAAGCAAGACTGCCAGTGCAGGATTCACATTCTTATTTTGAAAAAATGCTCAGCGTATATCATCGATAAGGCCATCCCTGTGCCTGGACTGGTGGTAATAACTGGAGAAGTGGAGATTTTGTTGTCTATGCGAAATAACTATCGACATCAATGACGTTCTGCTATTTGAAGTGTTGTCACGGAATCTATGTCAATGGTCAAAGATATTCCAAATGCAAAAATACAGATCATGGATCTATTGAAGATCATCTGCAATCATCAAATTACCCAAAACAAGCAAATTTTGGACGAAGATAACTCATTCGAAATTTCACGTGTCTTAGAAAACTACATTTCCAACCCAAAGCACAAGAGGCAGAGGTACACGATGCCTCCAGAATCAAGTGTGGCAGAAATGGAAACACGGGAAGGATTGGGGCCATTTGACAAGCTTTCAGACATTGATCTCTGGATTGATGGAGAGCCATCTGATTTAACTGTTGTATTCAGAATAAAAACATCGGCATGCACTGGTGAATCCACTGTATTGCTTTATGACTTGAAGGTATTATAGATATTCAATCGTACAACACAGGAAAATGTGCCGCATACTTTTGCGATCGCATTATTCGAAATTTGATTTTCATGAGCAAGATGACAGCGCCCCTCATTAATCAACTCATTATTCATCCATGAAAAATCTCATCAATCTCAAGAAAGTCATTGAGGAAATTTCCATTAATGAAGGATGGCTCTACGCAAAGACTGATATCGATATAGAAGATGATGCCAAGGTATTTTTCTATAGCGCGGATTTAAATCAGAGTCCCCAGGATGAATTACAAGTTAGAGAATTATTTTTCAGGGCAGGATTTTCCCCCTATCTTTCAAAAGAAGATGTGGAGGATATAATCGAAAATCTGGAACAGCAAGTGGAATCCCCCACCATCGTTGACTATATAAATGCGATACGGTTTTATAAAAAGCATGATGCATTTATCGTTATGTAAAAATGAGCAAAAAACCCCACGGAATGACAAGTGATGGCAGCAAGAGGAAGCGCAGCGCTTTCTGGCTGCCACGGGCTATCGCCTGCCTTGGGACCATGAGTGGAAGTACGTTGCGAAGGCGGGCACGGAGCGGCTGTATGTATGCGGGGACGTGGTTCCCCAGCGCGATCCGTCCGGGGATGTGTGCCTGACCCAGTTTGGCGATGGACAGGGCCATATGGGCCAATCCGTGCACAGCCGTTGTTGTGGCGCTCCTGGCACAACAATGTTCTGGTGGCGTCATTTTTCGGCTTTAGGATGGCGGGCCATGCGCAATTCCCACTCCCTTTGGACGGCGGCAGCCCTGGGCCTGGCAGCCTGTCTCGGCACCAGCCCGGCCCATGCAGCCCGGCCCATGATCACGGATGATGCCCGCATCGTCGATGCCAAGTCCTGCCAGCTGGAAAGCTGGGTCAAGTCCAAGAAGGACAGCACGGAGTTCTGGGCCCAGCCGGCCTGCAATTTCACGGGCAATCTGGAGCTGACGCTGGGCGCGGCACGCACGCGAGAGGACGGCAGCAGCCGGACCACGGATGTGGTGATCCAGGGCAAGACCCTGTTCAAGGAACTGCAGCCCAATGGCTGGGGCTGGGGCCTGGCCGTGGGCAATGCCCGGCATCCGAATGACGAGGGCCAGGGCCGGGGGGATCTGTACGCCTATGTGCCCGTCACGTTCTCGCTGCGCGATGACCGGCTGTTCTTCCACACCAACGTGGGCTGGCTGCGCACGGCGCAGACGCATCGCAACCTCATGACCTGGGGCCTAGCCACCGAGGCCCAATTGAGCCAGAGCACCTGGCTGATTGCCGAGACATTCGGCCAGAACCAGGGCAAGCCCTTCTACCAGATGGGCCTGCGCTACTGGCTGGTTCCCAATCATGTGCAGGTCGATGCCACCTACGGCAACCGCGCGGGCAGCAGCACGCAGGAGCGGTGGTTTTCCATCGGCTTGCGGCTGCTGTCGTCACCGTTCCTGCCCTGAGCACTGCCTGGTGGCTGGCGTCGCGCCCGTATGCCTGCAGGCCCGGACGCCATGGAAACCGGTGCCCCGCACCGGCCGGTGCGGACCGTGCAGGACCGCAGTGCCTGCCGCAGTGCCTATTTGTTGGGCTTGGCTGCAGGGCCGGCCGGGATGGCGGCGACGCCATCAGGCTTGACGTAGGTGACCGAGGTCACATAGTGCACGCCGTCGTATTTTTCTGCACCGTTCGGGCCGGTGCGCTCGCCGCCGCTGCGCTCGTCGTGCGTGGCTTCGGCCACGTAGGTGCCCTTCCAGGGCATGTCGAACTGCACCAGGCCCTGCTCGTCGGCATGGGCTTCCTTGCTCCAGCCCGATTGCACGGTCAGCACCACCTTGGCCTTGGGCAGGGGCTGGCCCTTGTAGATAACCTTGAATTCGCCGGCCTTGCCCGAGGGCACCACATCCAGCGTCAGGCGCGGGGCCTGGGCGGCAAAGCCGGTGATCAGGCGCGCGGCCGGGTGGTACCAGTTGCGCAGTTCCTGCTCGCCCTTCTTGCTGGTGTACAGCGGGTAGCCGGCATCCTCGGCCACGATGCTGTCGCCCTGGCCGGCCTTGAAGGGCAGCGCAAAGCCGGTGCCGGTCTTTCGGCCATCGGCCGCCTTCTCGCCCTGGGCAGACACCAGGGTGGCCACGGGCTTGCCGAACTTGTCGAGCAGGCCCGGCGATGTCTCGCGCAGGTTGTCGCCGAATTCGCCAAAGCGGATCACGGCGGTTTCGCCGGCCGGCTGTTCCAGCCAGATCTGGTGGGCCTGGCTGGCGCCGCTGGCGGCCAGGAGTGCGGAGACAAGAATCCAGTGTTTCTTCATTGCAGCTTCCTCAAAGGACAAAAAAACAGCCATCGGCGCCACAACGGGCCGACGGCATGAACGTGCTTGGGCAGTGGGGTGCGGCCGCATGGCGCCGCATTGGTTATTGAATGCGAATGGTTTGCATTCTATGTGCATTGCACACCGCCCCGGCGCAGTTCACCAGGTGGCTGCAATGGGGTTCGGCCCAGCGCTCAGGCGGCATCCTCGATGCGCACCGGCTCGCCCGTGAAGGCCAGCGCCTCGGCGGCCTGCTCCCAAGGGCTCCGGTCAGCCGCCCGGGCCGGGCGCAGCACAAAGCCCTCGCCTTCCGCATGCGTGGTGCTGGCCGCGGGCGGCAGCGGCAGGCCCATGCGCTCATGCGCCTGGGCCACCAGGGTGCGGGCGTAGATTTCCGCAGCCATGCTGCGCAGGCGCGGCTTGTAGACCTTGCCCACGTTGGTGGTGGGGAGCGCATCGATGATGCGCACATAGCGCGGGCGCGCAGGCGCTTCGTCCACGCCGGCTGCGGCAAAGGCCAGCAGTTCGGTCTCATCGGCCTGGGCGCCGGGGTGGAGCGCGACAAAGGCCACAGGCACCTCGCCCGCATAGGCATCGGGTGCGCCCACGGCGGCGCAGGCCTTGACGGCGGGATGGCGCTCCAGCGCCTGCTCTATCACCTGCGGATCGATGTTGTGGCCGCTGCGGATGATGACGTCCTTGGAACGCCCGCGCAGCCGCAGCAGGCCATCGTCGCCGACCGAGCCCAGGTCGCCCGTGATCAGCCAGCCGTCGTCGGTGAGGTAGCTGGACGGCTCAATGCCGCCCAGGTATCCGGAAAACAGGTTGGGCGACTGGAACACCACCATGCCGGTTTCGCCAGGCGCGGCTTCCTGGTCCGATGGCCTGCCGTCCGGCCCCATGCGGCGCACGGCCAGGCGCGCAAACGGCAGGCGCAGGCCCACATGGCCCGCTGCCGCGTGCAGGCCAGGCGGCGTGATGGTGGAGATGCCCGTCATCTCGGTCATGCCCAGGCTCTCGTGCACATGGAAGCCGCTGTGCGCCTTGAAGCGCGCCGCCACCTCGGGCGACAGCGGCGCGGCGCCCGTGCGGAAGTAGCGGATGGAGGACACATCGGCCCCCTGCAGCGGCACCTCCACCAGCGCGGCCAGCACCGTGGGCACGGCCGACATCAGCGTGGGCTTCCACTGTGCCGCCATGCGCCAGAAGCCGGCAATCACGGCCTTGTTGCGAAACAGCCCCGTGGTCGGAATGATGACGTGGGCCCCGGCCGAGAAGCAGGCCAGCGAGCCCGGCAGCACGCCCGCCACATGGAACAGCGGGTAGCCGTTGATGGTGCGGTCGGCCGTGTTCAGGCCCTGCATCTGCACGCTGGCCCAGGCGGTGTAGACCTGGGCGCCATGCGTTTGCACGGCGATCTTGGGCGCACCCGTGGTGCCCCCGGTATGAAAGTAGGCCGCCACGTCGCCGGCCTGGGGCTGGCGCCCGCTCACCAACCGGTCGGAGGGCTGGGCGGCCAGGGCGGCGTTCAGATCGCTGGCGGGCCAGCGCTGTCCATCCCCCTGGGGAACCCGGCCTTCATGCGAGACCCAGAGCACATGCGCCAGATCCGCATCCAGCGCCGTGACTTTCTCGCGGATGCCGGCATCGTCCTCGTCCGCCCAGGCGATCAGAAAGCGCGCGCCCGTGGTCCGCATCAGGGCAGAGATCTTCTCGGCACTCAGCAGCGGATTGATGGGCTGCACGATGCCCGCCGCCTCGCCGCCCCACAGCGCAAAGTGGTACTCCATGCAGCCTGGCAGCAGGATGGCCACCGTGTCGCTGGCGCCCATGCCCAGCGCATGCAGGGCGTTGGCCGTCTGGTGGATCTTGCCCAGCAGTTCGGCATAGCTCAGGTGCCGGGCGCCATCCACGCTGCCGGCCTGGGGCAGAAAGCTCAGCGCCCTGCCCTGGCCGTGCTCACGCGCGGAGTTGCAAAAGAGGTCGTAGACCGTTTGCGCCGTGATCAGCCCGGCCATGGGTTGGCTTTCGATGGCCTCCACATCGGCCAGGGAACGCACGGCCCGCAGGGGCCGGAACATGGATTGCGCAGGAATAGGACTCATGGCCATGGGCTCACTCCGCGCCCAGGCCGTTGGTACGCACCACCTCGCCCCAGCGCGTGTAGTCGCTGCGGATCAGGGCCTCGGTGTCCTGGGGGTTGAGGTAGGCGGCCGTCACGCCGATCTTCTCGAAACGGTCGCGCACCTCGTCGGTGGCCAGCAGCTGGCGCGAGGTGGCGCTGAGTTTGTCGATGATGGCGCGCGGTGTGTCCCTGGGTGCCACCAGGCCGCCCCAGGACGATGCCTCATAGCCGCCAAAGCCCTGCTCGGCCATGGTCTGCACGCCGTCCAGCGCCTTCACGCGCTGCGGCGTGCCCACCGCCAGGGCCCTCAGCCGACCGCTGCGGATATGGGGCAGCGCAGACACCATGTCCGCATAGATCACCGGCACCACGCCGCCCAGCGTGTCGTTCATGGCGGGCGCGCTGCCCTTGTAGGCCACGTGCTGCATGGTGTGCAGCCTGGCGGATTTCATCAGCTCCATGCTCAGGTGGCCCGAGCTGCCCGCCCCGGAGCTGGTGTAGTCCAGCGTGGCGGGCTGCGCCTTGGCGTACTGGAACAGCGATTTGAGGTCCGTCACCTTGGGCAAGGACTGCGCATTGACCGCAATCACATTGGGCAAGTCATAGATCTTGGTGACCGGGGCGAAATCCGTGGCCGGGTGGAACTTGACGTTCTTGAAGAAATGCGGCGCCATGATGGTGGGGGTGACCATCATCATCAGCGTATAGCCGTCAGGCGCCGCCGTGCGGAACTGGCCTGCCGCCACCGCGCCCGATGCGCCGGGCTTGTTCTCTATCACCACGGGCTGGCCCAGCTGGCGCGCCAGCGCCTCGGCGTAGACGCGCGCCGCGCCATCGGTGGGTCCGCCCGGCGGGAAGGGAACGACCAGGCGAATCGGCCTGTCGGGCCAGGCGCCGGTATCGGTATTGGCCTGCGCCGCGCCGCACAGCGATGCGAACGCAGCCACGCCGATGGCGCCCAGCGCCATGCCCTTGGCCAGCGCCTGTCTTTTTGTGATGCCTGCCATCTTGTCTCCTTGAATGCTTATGTGTTCTGGCTGGCCCATTCTGCCCAGCGCACCCTCTTTGACAATGGCGGCGGCGGTTGACATCATGTCAAACAATATTGACACTCCCTTGGACTGCAGCGCATGGATCTCCTGGCATTCAACATCCTTGTCCAGATCATCGAACACGGAAACCTGAGCCAGGCGGCAAAGTTCTTGAACATGTCGCGGGCCAATGTGAGCTACCACCTGGCCCGGCTGGAGAAGTCCCTTGGCGCATCGCTGCTGCGCAGAACGCCCCAGGGCGTGGAGGCCACCGAGGTCGGCCAGCGCATCTACCGCCATGCACGCAATATCCTCAACGAGACCGAGCTGGTGCGCGAGCTGGCCCAAAGCAGCACGGACGACATCTCGGGAAAGATCGGGCTGAGCGTGCCCACCGGCTACGGCCACCTGGTCATGGCGCCGTGGCTGATCGAGTTTAAGCGCGCCCATCCGCAGGTGGTGCTGGACATCCGCCTGGAGAACTTCATCGACAACCTGCTCAAGGACAGCGTGGACATCGCGATCCGCGTCATGTCCGACCCGCCACCCATGCTGGTGGCGCGCGACATGGGGCCGGTGCGCTACAGCCTGTGCGCCTCCAGCGACTGGCTGCGCAGCCACCGCCTGCCGGAGACCCCGTCCGAGCTGTCGCGCACGCCGCTCATCACATCGGGCGGCGAAAGCGGCAAGGTGCGCCTGCAGATTGCGCGGAACGGCCAGCCGCTGGAGGAGCTGGACATCACGCCCACGCTGATGTCGCGCAGCTACCCTTTCCTGTGCGACTGCATCACCGGCGGCCTGGGCGTGGGGCTGGTGCCCGACTACATGGTGCGCCGCCAGGTGGAAGATGGCCGCGTCGTGCTGGCCATGCAGGACTACGAATTCAGCATCAACCAGGGCCGCATGTTCATGCTGTACATGCCCAACCGCTTCCAGTCCGGCGCCGCCCGGGCCTTGATCGACTTTCTGAGCGACAGGATGGGCCTTGCGCGCATCATCCGGCCGGGTGACTTGGCCGACGGCACAGGCGTTGCGACCGCCGGAATGACGCTGGAACAAAGTTTGTAGACGACTGGTCGGTTTTTGCGTTAGACTTCGATCCCATGAAGAAACCCGCACAGGAAACACGCCAGCACATCCTTGATGTGGCCAAGGCGTTGATGACCCAGAAAGGCTACACGGCCGTCGGCCTGGCCGAGGTCGTCGCGGCCGCGGGCGTGCCCAAGGGCTCCTTCTACTACTACTTCAAGTCCAAGGAAGAGTTCGGCCAGGCCCTGCTGCAGGAGTACTTCGACGAGTACCTGGCCAAGATCGATGCGCTCATGGAGACGCCCGATCCGGCCATCTCCCGGCTGATGACCTACTTCCGCCATTGGACACAGAAACAATGCTCGGCCCATGCAGGAGGCCAGTGCCTGGTGGTCAAGCTGGGTCCCGAGGTCTGCGACCTGTCCGACGACATGCGCTCGGTGCTGCGCACCGGCACCGACGCCATCATCACCCGCCTGACCGACTGCGTGCGCGCAGGCCAGGCCGACGGCTCCATCACCTCCACCATGGATGCCCCCACGCTGGCCGAATCGCTGTACCAGCTGTGGCTGGGTGCCTCCCTGCTGTCCAAGCTGGGCCGGCATGAGGAGCCCTTTGCCGCAGCCCTTGTTTCCACGAAGCGGCTGCTGGGCTGAGCAGGCCTGGCCGCTGCTTTTTATTTGCCTTGTTTGTAGACGACTGGTCAACTTCAAACCTTTCCCCCTTCGCCCATCCCTCCTCCTTTTTGTTCAACCACCACTACTGCACACCATGACCGACCACAGCCTTCACACTGATCTGTTCTCCCCCACCCAACTGGGCGGCCTGTCGCTCGCCAACCGCTTCGTCATGGCCCCGCTGACCCGCAGCCGCGCCGGTGACGACGGCGTGCCCACCGAACTGCACGCCACCTACTACGCCCAGCGTGCCAGCGCAGGCCTTCTGATCAGCGAAGCCGTCAACATCTCGGCCCAGGGCCGCGGCTACAACCTGACCCCCGGCATCTGGACCGAGGAACAGGTCGCCGGCTGGAAGAAGGTCACCGACGCCGTACATGCGGCCGGCGGCAAGATCGTGGCCCAGCTGTGGCACGTGGGCCGCTACTCGCACGTAGACCTGCAGCCCGGTGGCGTGGCCCCTGTCGCCCCCTCTGCCATCAAGGCCGAAGGCGTCACCTTCACGCCCAACGGCGTAGCCGAGGTGTCCATGCCCCGCGCCCTGGAAACCAGCGAAATCCCCGGCATCGTCGAGCAATACCGCCATGCGGCCGAATGCGCCAAGCGTGCAGGCTTTGACGGCGTGGAAGTGCACTCGGCCAACGGCTACCTGCTCGACCAGTTCCTGCGCGACTCCACCAACCACCGCAGCGACGCCTATGGCGGCAGCATCGAAAACCGCGCCCGCCTGACGCTGGAAGTCACCGACACCGTGGCCAAGGTCTGGGGCGCCGACCGCGTGGGCATCCGCCTGTCGCCCGTCACGCCCAACGCCGGCAACACGCCGCTGGACAGCGACGTGATGGCCCTCTACAGCTACCTCATCCCCCAGCTCAACCGCTTCGGCCTGGCCTACCTGCACGTCGTGGAAGGCGCCACCGGCGGCTCGCGCGAACTGCCGCCCGGCGTGGACCTGGACGCGCTGCGCAAGCTCTTTGACGGCGCCTACATGGGCAACAACGGCTATGACCTGGAACTGGCCATGGATCGCCGCGCCAAGGGCTTGGTCGATACCGTGGCCATCGGCCGCCCCTTCATCGCCAACCCCGATCTGGTGGCCCGCCTGCGCCACGGCAAGGAGCTGGCCGTGGCCCCGCACGAGGCCTACTACGGCGGCGGCGCCCAGGGCTACACGGACTGGCCAGTGGCCGCCTGAGCCGGCCATCCGCCCCACGATCTGCGGCACACTGGCTGATCTGCGTCCTCATCGAATGACCAAGCGAAAGACCAAGCCATGCAACTGCTGATCGTAGGCGCCACGGGGCTGGTGGGCAGCCAGGTGCTGCAACAGGCCCTGGCCGACAGCCGCATCACCCGCGTCGTGGCCCCGGTACGCCGGGCGCTGCCGGCGCATCCCAGGCTGCTCGCCCCCATCGTCGATTTCGAGCACCTGTCCGAAGATGCCAACTGGTGGAGCGCCGATGCCCTGGTCTGCACTCTGGGCACCACCATCAAGACAGCCGGCAGCCAGCCGGCTTTTCGGCGCGTGGACCATGACTACCCGCTGCTGGCCGCCCGCCTGGCCCATCGGCACGGCACGCCCACCTATGTGCTGAACTCGGCCATGGGCGCCGACGCCGGCTCGCGCATCTTCTACAACCGCGTCAAGGGTGAGCTCGAGCGCGACCTGCAGGCGCAAGGCTTTGCCTCCCTCACCTTCGTGCGCCCCGGCCTGATCAGCGGCCCGCGCACCGAGCACCGGGCGGGCGAGCGCTTCATGGTCAGCCTTCTTGGCGCCCTGGGCCCGCTGCTGCCCCGGCGCTGGCGGCTCAACCCCGCGCACCGCATTGCCCAGGCTTTGATAGAGGCTGCTGTCAACGCCAGACCCGGCGTCCATATCGTGGGCTCCGAGGCACTGGCCGAATGAACCCGGCGCCCGCACGCGCAAAAACAGAACCATTCAGGAACCCCTGCATGAACCCGCATATTGCCCCGGTCGATCTCGCCAAGTCCTACCGACTGATCAACCACGGCCCCACCGTCCTGGTCTCGGCACGCCACGGCGGCGTGGACAACGTCATGGCCGCAGCCTGGTGCTGCGCGCTGGACTTTGCGCCCCCGAAGCTCACCGTGGTGCTGGACAAGGCCACGGCCACGCGCGCCTTGGTCGAGCACAGCGGCATGTTCGTGATCCAGGTGCCCACGGCCGCCCAGTTGCAGCTCACGCACCAGGTCGGCACGCTCAGCCTGTCCACCGATGCCGGCAAGCTCGCCACCAGCGGCGTTCAGTTGTTCGGCATGGACGGGTTCGACCTGCCCTTCGTGGACGGCTGCGCCGGCTGGCTGGCCTGCAGGCTGATCCCGGAACCCCACAACCAGCAGGCCTACGACCTGTTCATCGGCGAGATCGTGGGCGCGTGGTCCGACACCCGCGTATTCCGCAACGGCCACTGGCACTTCGAGAGCGCCGACCCCGCGCTGCGCAGCCTGCACTACGTGGCGGGTGGGCAGTTCTATGCGATTGGGCAGGCGTTGAGGGTGCAGGAAAGCAAGGAATAGTTTCTTTTTCCATTTCAGAAATCTGGCAGTACTTCTACTGCAATGCTTGCTGCGTCCTGAAGATCAATACCGCATCTGCGGTATATTTTCACTGGGACAAACAATTCATTATTCCTTCCCGTGGTTGTTATTTTTCACATCAACTGAAGGGAATCAAAATGGAATGGAACTCAACAAGAAACCAGTGGACGCGTCAGCTTGTCTTTTCCTTGATCGCGTGTCCCATCGCGGTCTTGATGACAGGGTGCAGTGGTGCAGAGGAAGTCTTGGATGCCATCGCAGTCGCCACAGGAGATGGTGGCAAGCGTGTCAAGCTCACCGGTCCTGTCATGGGCGATCAGCGCATGATCTGCATTGATAGTCCACCACGCGTGGCACCGGCCGAATTGCAAAGAGAAATTGACAAATACCTGTTCAAGTCCATCCGTTGGGATAGTGGCACACCCGACAAGAAAACGACTGTCAACAAGGAAATCGAGGACAACCGGTCATGCAGCTATCGGATATCACCTTACGAAACCATTTCCTGGGACCAGTTCGTTTCTGACGCCATCAATCAGCAATTGGCAGATTGGGGGAATTTCAGCGCAAATACAAATATGGCAGGCCAAAAATATATCGATGTCTGCATGAAAGACAATGAATGCGAGGATGGAGACATTCTAGCCATCACATTGAATGAAAGGGAAGTTGCTCGTTCCGAACTTTTCAACCAGCCAAGTTGTTTTGAGGTGCCCGTCAGCTCAGGAGTCAGCTATCTTGGCATACGGGCCATCAATGGCAGCGGCAACAAGGGAGCGTGCTCCTATGCGGATCGAAATACAGGGGAAGTGACGGTAAGCGGGGCCACAGGCGCGGGACGCACGCAGCTCTATAGCGTGCGTGGCGGCCAGGGCTCCTATGGATCACTCACCATCGTCAATTAGTTTTCGCATCCTGGAAGAGGATATGACCGCATATTGACCAGCTCAATAGAAAATTCGTTCGATGAACTCCTGGGTGCTGCAACAGTCCTGCGGGCTTTGATGTTTACAAAGGGCCAATCGCAAAATAAAGCGAATAGTGCCTGCAGCTCCTGAAAACTCCGCTCAAAAAATATTTCATCCCAGAGCCAGTGCCGAAGCCATCCCGCAAATGCGGTATGGCCTTGCGCACCATGGCTGGGAAGACTGCTGTCTAGGCGGATGAGGGAAACCATCGAATCCTTGCGCCGCCCATTCCCAATCGTTTGAAAGGCAGATACCCAATGACCAAGCAGACCCCCAAATTGCGCCCCACCCTCATCGCCGGTGCCGTGCTCGCGCTTACGGCTTGCGGAGGTGGCAGTGGCGGTGGCGGAGACAACGAAGTGACGCCACCGGTTGCACCACCAACACAAACGACCCAGGAGTTGGTGCAGAAGTACATGGATGCCAGACAGGCTCTGACCGCCACCCAGTTGCCCGCCAAAGGCGCCGAGCGCTTTGCGCACCTCGACGACTGCTACCTGGGCAACGGCAGCAGCAAGGAGCGCCTGATCACCAATTGGGACGAAAACCAGACCCAGGTCCAGACCTCCAATGCCTACCAGATTGGTCGGAGCTTCGAAAATCTGCAAATCCTGGCAGAGCGCAAAGCCACCAATGCCGACGGATCCGCACGGCATGAGGTGGATATCAGCTACGACGAAAAATTCACGGACGGGACCAGCACAAGGGACCAGCGAGAAACGCTGATCGCAGGAAGCAGCAGCGGCACCTGCGCCACTCCCCGCAATGCAGCCGAGATGCGCAGCCTGGGCAATCAGCGCGTGGTAAGCGTGGGACTGGTGTCGCGCAACCGCGCCAATGTGGTACGCCAGCTGTCCGACGGCGAACCGTCCGCCAGTCCGTTCCACTTGCGGCGCGAGGTGCAGTTTGGCATTTCCGATCCTGCTCGGCTGGCAACTTACGCCATTGTCAGTTGGCCGTCGGCGCAGGCAGGCGGTGCGCGCAACTCGCTCAAGCTGCTGTCGCCACGCATCATGCGCGATGCACCCGAAATGCAAGGCGTGCGGGGCAACGCCAGCTATGCGGACACCAACAACTTCCGGCAGTGTCGATCGAACGCCAGCAACGACGTGGCCAACGCCGGCACGGCAGATTGCACCAACGCGCAACTGGGTGTGGCCAACGACTCGTGGGGCTCCACCGTGCGCAGCGGGTTCGATGCTGCCGCCATGGCAGACGGTGACAACCGTTTCGCAGCGCTGGGCCTGGCAGCGGGAACCGAGGTGCGCTTCGATATCCATGCCGACGATGGCTGGAAAGCCGTCAACGGACAGCAAGGCAAAACACCCATCGCCACCTATCAGGTCACGCTGAAGAGCGGGTCTTATGCGTTTGCGCAGATACCTGTCAATGCCTATCCCCAGTTCAACACCATCTCGCCCTCAGAGGGCGAGATCGTGGCCGGCTTCAAGGCCGGCGGCGGCAGCGCGCAGGTTGTCTGGTCGGCTGCGCAACCGCCAGCGGGCAGCATGCCCATGGCACTTTCAGTACTCAGTTCCTATCGGCAGGGCGCTGCGGCGGGGTCTGCCTCCGGCCTGCCCACGGTACGCACGCCCAACCTGACCGTGCCTGTTCCCAAAGGAGCCACCTCGGCCACCATACCTTTTGGAGGCAAGCCGGACGGTGCATCGGCCACGAACTATGCCGAGTTCCTCCTCGTCTACGCTGACCGCAACGGCAGGGAGATGTACTACAACCTGCAATACACCCCCTGAAGCAAGGGCTGCGTGACCAGCGCCCAATCCATCGCCCAGCCCGCAAGGCGCTGCGCGATGGGCAGGGACTGTTCACACCATTCCCCACCCCTGCAGCAGTTGCACCAATTCCACCTGCCGATGGCAGCCCGTCTTGCGCATCAGGTTCTTCATGTGGGTGCGCGCCGTATGCCAACTGCATCCTTCCATCAAGGCATAGTCCTTCACGGTCTTTCCGCCTGCCAGAAGCAACAGAAGGCGGGTCTCGCTGGGTGACAGGCCCAGCATCTCGCCCACCAGGCCTTGATTCTGCAAAACCATGGAGCCGGGCAACGTCAGAAAGATCAGGGCCAGGGGCTGTTGCCACGGCGCGGCAAACGCATGGTTGGCCGCCAGAGGCAACGCAGTCAGCCTGAGCAGGGACTGGCTGGGCCGGCTGCCTTGGAGCACCAAGGCAGCCGCCTTTGCGGGATTGGCGCAAGCGGCGGAGACCAAGCTCTGCAAGCGTGCATGCGCCTCGCCCGATGTGCATCGCAGCCCGCCGTGCACACATTGCAACGTGCCGAATGTTGCGACCAGGCGCTCTGCCGCCGGATTGGAATGCTGCAGCCGGCACCGAGCATCCACGACGAGCAGTGCCTGCGCCAGCGCATCCAGTGCCGCGAGTCCCCATGCTGCCTGGCCGCATAGCTGGCCCATGCGCGCGCGCAAGCGGCCGGCCCGCTCGATGTGCGGCATCAAATGCTCTAGGAATGCCTTGTCCTGTGCACCATAGACGCCGGCATCCCTGGGGCGCATGAAACTGATGAAATCACGCGCATTGCCTTCCACGCGAACGGTGGCAGCGGCGGTATGCCGCAGTCCCAGCGGAACCAGCCAATCCGTATAGACGCTGTTCTGTGACGCCTGCCTGGCACTGATGTGCTCATGGTCCAGCATGACCTGGGCCACGGGCAGCCGCTGCACGGTTGCCATCCGCAGGTCGTTGTGCGCGTGGTGTGTCTCGTACTCCTGCATCAAGCCGTGATGCAGACCGAAGCTTTCCAGATTGCTTGCGCTTTGCGGAACGGCTGCCTCGCCAGCATTCAGCGTGAAATAGTGAAAGACGCCCGCCTGCAATTGCGCGCACATTCCCGCGAGCGCCTCGCTCCAGGCCTGGGGAGCGAGCACCCCCTCATACAGCTGACCGGCGATGGCATCGATGCGTTGTTGCACGGACTCACCTCGGCTGCAGGGATTGCAGCAGCCCCACCAATTCCACCTGCCGGTGGCAACCTGTCTTGCGCATCAGGTTCTTCATGTGGGTGCGCGCCGTATGCCAGCTGCACCCCTCTATCCGGGCGTAGTCCTTGACGGTCCTGCCCGTGGCAAGCAGCACCGCCAGACGCGCTTCCGAGGGCGACAAACCCAGCGCTTCCTGCACGAGTCCGGGACTCGGGCCAGAAAATGGCGTACCGGCATCCGCCATTACCAGCAAAGCCATGGGCCGCTGGCGGAACGCAGCGGCATGGCTGGGCTTGAGCGGCAGGACCGTCACCATCAACCGCAACGCAGAGCCTGCCGTCAGGCACAGCGCCCCGGCCAGGCCCTGTGCATGATGGCCGCAAGCCTGGGCCACAAGATGTAGCAGTTGCGCCTGGGCCTGCCCGTCAACGCAGCGCAGCAGGCCGTGGCGCACAGACAAGGCTTCGCAAAAAGCTGCCAGCAGGCAGTCGGCCGAGGGGTTGCAGTAGTGGATGCGGCAATTTGAATCCACAAGTGCAATGCCTTGCGGCAAGTTGTCCAGGGCTGTGAATCCCAAAGCCGCCTGCCGCGCCAGTCCGCCCATGTGCATGCGCAGGCGGGCGGCACGCGCCAGATCGGGCATCCACTGCTGCATGAAGACCCGCTCCTGTACGCCATAGATTCCACGATCCGTAGGACGCATGAAACCCAGGAAGTCCTGCGTCCCCCCCTCGTCGCGCACCTTGACACCCAGCGTGTTGCGAAGTCCGTGGGGCGCCAGCACATCGACGTAGACCGCATTGCGCGACATCTCCCATGCGCTGAAGTGCTCATGGTCGAGCATGAACTGGCCCTGGGGCAGGCTCGCCACGACGGACATGCGCAGGTCCTCGCCAACGTAGTGGGTTTCGTATTCACGCAATTTATCGGCATCGATGCCCGCCAGGTCGTGGTTGTGCACGCTCTCGACCACCCCGCCACCAGTGCTGCCCAGCGTGAAGAAATGGAAAACGGACGCGCCCAGCGCCTGCCGCATGGCGTCCAGCGCAGACTGCCAGTCCTCAGCGGAAAGTACTCCGTCGTACAGCAGTCCCGGTATATGGCAACTGGCACCCTGTCGATCAATAAATTTCATGGAAATGAATTATTGATTCTTTATAGCTATTTTCAATCAGACAGCTCTGAATTTCGATACCGGTCTTGCCACGTCGATTTGGGGCAATGTTCACACGGTTGTATTGCACAATCCATTAATGCCCGCCGCCCCCGTCCGCTCCGCACCCACGCGCGAAACCTATTCCGAACTGCAGCAGGCCTACGAGCACTTCAACCAGCGCCTTTTTGACGATGCCCTGCCCCATTGCCTGATCACGCTGCAGCGCGAGAAACGCACCTGCGGTTATTTCTCTGCCGCGCGCTTTGCCTCGCTGGACGGCAGCACCACCGACGAGATTGCGCTCAACCCCGCCTACTTCGCGGCGGTGCCCATCATCGAGACGCTGCAGACCCTGGTGCATGAGATGACGCACCTGTGGCAGCACCACTTCGGCAAGCCGGGCCGTGCGCGTTACCACAACGAGGAATGGGCGGACAAGCTGGAATCGCTGGGCCTCATGCCCTCTTCCACGGGCCGGCCCGGCGGGCGGCGCACGGGCGACATGATGGCCGACTACGCCATGGCGGGCGGCCCCTTCCTGGCGGCCTGCGATGCCTTGCTGACCACGCGCTTCCAGCTGAGCTGGTACGACCGCTTCCCGGCCATCGAGCATGTGGTCACGGGCCAGTGGAGCATGGCCACGCAGCTCCAGGGCATGCAGGGCACCCAGCCGCCCATGTCATCCGTGCCCGCCCTGGCCGAAGCCGTGCGGCCCGTGGGCACCTCGGTGGCTGTGCCGGGCTCCACCACCGGCGAGACCACCGTGCAGCCCGTCAACAAGTCCCTGCGCGTCAAGTACCGGTGCGGCGGTTGCGCGGCGCCTGTCAATGTCTGGGGCAAGCCGGGGCTGAGCCTGATCTGCGGGGAATGCCAGCAAAGCTTCGCCGCGCAATAGCTGGCACACCTTGCCCGGCAGGGCATTTGTATCGCAGGTGTATACCGGCCGAGACCATACAAAACCGCACGCAAGGCCGCGATGGCCCGGCATGCCGTCGCCACAATCGCACCAGCCTCTAGCTTTCCACCCACGATCCAAGGAATCTCCATGTCCTCATGGCTAACAAGCACACTACCCCGGCAAGATCCGCACCACAGGCGAACGCGATGGCACCGCGCGCAGCGATGATGGCCGCCTGGCAGTGGCGATCCAGTTGCCGCTGGAGATCTTCATTCCTGCACTATCGATATGCGCGGAGCCCAACGTCGTTTCTTCGAACTTTCCGCGCCTTCGTAGCATCGGCATTGCCGGCTGTCGGCTGATTCCATGCCACTGCAGGCATCGATGCAGAGCGCTGCGGCTGAGCTTGGGGGCGATCTCCAGGAACTGCCTCATGAGGTCGCCCAGCGATAGATGCACTTGCTTGCGCAGCGCAATTGCCAGGTGGGTGCAGCAGCCCGGGCGCCCTTCAATGGCGAACGCGATCGAATCCTATGGGCGTGCCATTTTTGTCCCGCACCTGGACCGCAAATCCCTTGTGGGGATAGTAGGTGAACCCCATGGATTGGTAGGTGGAAAAGGCCGGCACGGCACGGTTCTCGACAGATGCATCAAAGTTGAAGATGAACTGGCTGGTCGGCGATCCCAGGAACCGGAGGTAGCAGCGCACGATTCCGGGATACTCCGAGTCGCCAGGCTCACGTTGATAGTAGTGGCAGCTCGCGCTGTCGCCTTTGGCAAACTCCCCTTCCACCCGACTCAGCTCGAACATCAGATTTCCTTCACCCATGGCCTGGAAAGCCCAGAGTCCCAAAAGCGCCTCCGGGTTGGCCGCGCCATAACCGAACTGGAATTTCTCGATGGCCACCCAGTCTTCCCCAGGAAACTTGATCTGGCCCCGCAAAGGGGATTGAAAGGCGAGCTGGACCTCGCCCACGTCGGCCACTTCCCGCCCGGTCAGGGCAGGGCCCCCAAAATAGCGGCCTCCCGCATAACGCTTGAGCCGGGCCTTGACATCGGGACTGGCCGTGGTTCCGACACCCATTCGGAGGTCGTACGTCATCTTCCCCACAGCCAAGTGAAAACTGGGGGTTCCATTGCTTTCATAGTTGTAGACCTGCATGACAAAGTTGCCATTTTGGACATCGATGGCCATTCCGCGTCCAGGCTTGCCGTTGAGCTCCTGGCTGACGATCCAGGTGCCAGGCTCTGGCACATAAAAGTGCATGCCGGAATCGCGCATTTCGCTAAAGCGGATTCCCTGGAACCTTTGGTGCAACATCCTGTAGCTCACATCAGCGGCGGCGTCGTAGCTGGCGTATTTGCTGCCACGCAGCCTGGTGCGCGTCTGTGGCGAGGCCGCTCGTGTAACAAAACCTTCAAGGCCGTGCACAGACTTGCGGATTTCAAAGACGGCGCGCTGCTGCTCGGATGCGCCGCGCTCGAAGGTGACGTTGCACCGCACCCATCCGCCGGAGCCCATGGAGGTACAAGGATTGGAGGTGGCCAGAGAGCTTTCATACCAGGGGGAGGACGCCAGCAGCAGAGACTCCACGTCCCCGTTCGCAGGATCGCGGTACATGTCAATATGCCATGCCGATGTGGGTCGATCGGCCTCATCGAACTCCATGGCCACCCAGCTCTCGCGGAAATCTGGCTTGAGCAAAAACCCATCGGCCACTCCATCGAACCGGAAGCGGGACATGGCCACCTCCGGCTCGCCGGGAAACTGGATAAAGCCCGAGGTGGAGCTTTCGAACCGGATACGCACCTCGCCGGCCACCTCATCCTCCCGGCCTACGCGTTCGCCGCTACCAAAAAAGCGGCCACCACGATATTGAACCAGCCGGCCCTGGAATTGCACTCCATTGAGAGGACCGGAGGCTAGGTGGAACGTGGGCTGGCCTGCGCGGTTGTAGTTATAGACCTGCATGACCAGATGCTGGTTCTGCACGTCAATGGCCATGCCTCGGCCCGGCAGGCCATTGACCTCGGAGTCCACGATCCAGGTGCCGCTTTGGATGAAAATGGGGGTCGCAAAGCCGTTAGTGGCACAGGCGCACAAAAGTACGAAGCCATAAAATGCCTGTTTCAAAAAATTCATGATGATTCTTTTATGGCCTAAATCTGCCCATTAAATTTTGGCAGCTGGTGCCTTTGTCCACCAAATGGTGGGTTGACCGGAAGTCCGCCAAATCCAGGCATCGCAGATGACTTTAGATGCCCTGATTTTCTCAATGGAGAATACTGTCAAATCCTATGGGAGTACGATTTTTATCGAAAACCTGCACAGCAAATCCTTTCTCGGGGAAATGAGTTTTTCCATAAGATCTTTGATACGAGAATGCGGGAACTGCCCGGTACTCGGGTGAAAAATCAAAAGTGAAAATTTGCTGAAAATCTTCATTTTGATAATTCGTCACACAACGAACGGTTCCACGATATTCTAAAATTTTCTCATCGGGGTCATCAAAATGGCACATCACACTTTGACCCAAGGCATATTTTCCTTCAACCTTGAACAATTCCAGCCACCATCTTTGGTCCAACACATTTTGCAAAGCCCATATCCCGAGAAGCGCCTGCGGATTTTTTTCTCCATAGCCAAACTGAAATTTTTCCATATCCTTCCAAGACTCCCCAGGAAATTTCACCCGACCCTTCAGAGGCGACAGAAAGACCATTTGTACTTCGCCCACATCGGCGTCCTCATGACCGCTCATGCCATCACTACCAAAGTAACGCCCACCGGCGTAGCGTTTCAGCCGAGTCGTGACATCCATAGTGCCGGTCCCAGATGATGGATTATCGGAAACCTTGCCAACCCCCAGATGGAAACTGGGGTCACCATTTTCTTCATAGTTGTAGACCTGCATGACAATTACTCCGTTTTGCCAGTCCAGCGCCATTCCACGCCCAGGCTTGCCGTTGAGTTCGCTGCTAACGATCCAAGTGCCGGGCTCCGGCACATAGGTGTACTTGCCATGCAGATTCTTTGTATGTACCAGCCGATGGTCTACAGAATTAGCGTCATCGTAGAAATGATATTTATTCCCGCGCAGCTTTCTGATCAAATTTGGCAATGCAGTGCGGGTAATGAAACCCTCCAGTCCATTCACGGATCTTCTGATTTCAAATACCGCAGGCCTTTGCCAAGACTCTCCCTGCTCGAACATGACATCGCACCGTATCCAGCCGTCCTTCTTCAGGGTACAAGGGTTGACGGTGGACATGGATTTTTCGATCACCGGGGCGGATGCCACTGTCAGCGACAGTTTTTTATCAGGACCGGCGCCCTGCCTCAGTTCCAAATGCCATGCGGCATACGGGCTACCCTGTTCGTCGTACTCCATGGCCAGCCAACCCTCTAACGAGCCCGGTTTCAGAGCAAATCCCTCGGGCACGGCGTCGAAACGAAAGCGAGACATGGCCACCTCCGGCTCGCCGGGAAACTGGATAAAGCCCGAGGTGGAGCTTTCGAACCGGATACGCACCTCGCCGGCCACCTCATCCTCCCAGCCTACGCGTTCACCGCTGCCAAAGAACCGGCCTCCCCGGTACTGGCTCAGGGGGCCCTTGAATTGCAGACCATTGAGCGGACCGGAAGCCAGATGGAACGTGGGCCGACCCGCGCGGTTGTAGTTGTAGACCTGCATGACCAAGTGCTGGTTTTGCACGTCGATAGCCATGCCCCTGCCCGGCAGGCCATTGAGCTCGGAATCCACAATCCAGGTACCGCTTTGAATGAATAGCGGTGTCGCAAAGCCGTTGCCGGCACAGGCGCACAAGAGCAAAAGGCCATAAAAGGCCCGTTTCAGGAAGCACATAAAGAGGTTTGTTGCGTGTCGGTCAGTACGCCCGCCCATTGGAGCGCGGTAAATGTAACACCGCTTTCAAACCACCTCCTTCGCGGTTGGCCAGCACAATGCGCCCGCCGTGCGCCTTGGCAACGGCATCGGCAATGGACAGGCCCAGGCCAAACCCGCCAGAGCCCGCGTTGCGCGAGGCCTCCATGCGGTAGAACGGCTCCAGCACCTGGGCCAGTTGCTCCTGGGCAATGCCCGGCCCCCGGTCCAGCACGTCGATGCGCAGCAAATCGTCGCTGTCGCTGTCGCTGATGCGCAGTTCGGCGTCGCGGCCATAGCGCAGCGCGTTCTCCAGCAGGTTCTGCAGGCAGCGGCGCAGGCTGTGGGGATAGCAATCGAGCGGGCCCAGGGCGCGGCCCGTGATGGGGATGTGCACTCCATGCGCCTCGCCCAGGTCCTGGGCCACGCCCTGTACCAGGGCGTTGATGTCCAGCGCCTGGTGCTCGCCGCGCGCGTCGGCGCCGGTGAGCATGTCCAGCGTGGCGGTGACCATGGCTTCCATCTCCTGCAGATCGCGGCGGAATTTGTCGCGCAGGGCTTCGGGCTCCAGCATTTCCGAGCGCAGGCGCAGCCGCGTGATGGGCGTGCGCAGGTCGTGCGAGACGGCTGCAAAGAAACGCGTGCGCTCGGCCACGCCATCGGCGATGCGCTGCTGCATGGCATTGAAGGCCTGGGCCGCCTGGCGCACCTCGCGCGGGCCGTCCAGCGGCAGGGGCGGGCTTTTGAGGTCCTTGCCCAGCGCGTCGGCCGCGCTGGCCATGCGCGCCAGCGGGCGCATGGCCAGGCGCACGGCCAGCAGGGCCACCACCACGACCACGATGATGCGCAGCAGGTAGATGCGCAGCACATAGTCGGCCAACGCCCAATAGGGCCTGACGGGGTAGCCAGCCTCGCCCTCCACCGCCTGCACCTGCAGCCACTGGCCGTTGCCCAGGCCCAGCAGCATGCGCACATGGGCTTCGGGCTCATGGGCAGTGAGCAGGGTCTCTGCGCCGCCATGCAGCTCCAGCGCCAGCAGGTGAAAAGGCACGACAGCGCCCACGCGCCGCGCCAGCACATCGGCCAGCAACTCGCCGGCCATGACGTCGGCTGCATCGGCAGCGTCGGTCTGCTGGCGGTCCATGAGGTGCCGCGCCTGGGCGCCGTCCAGCAGGGCCAGTTGGTAGCCCTGCGTGCTCAGCGTGCCCACGGCGGCGGCGCGCGCCTCGGGCGGCAGCGAGGACAGCAGCAGCAGCGAATCAGCGGCGCGCGCGCCCAGCAGGCGCAACGGCACTTCCAGGAGCTGGCTGCGCCGGCTTTCCCACCAGATGGTGCCCGTGAGCGCCTGGGCGGCCAGCATGCCGGCCACCAGGATAAGGGCCATGCGCCCCGACAGCGTCTGCGGCCACAGGCGTCGCAGCAGCGCGCCGGTCTGTGCCCAAGCCATCACGATGCCTGCGGCACCACATCGCAGGTCAGCACGTAGCCGGCGTTGCGCACGGTGCGGATCAGGCTGGCCTGGCGCGCGGGGTCTTCCAGGTGCTGGCGCAGTCGGCTGACGCAGACGTCGATGGCGCGGTCCTGGGCCTGGCGCTCGCGACCGAACACATGGTCGGCCAGGTAGTCGCGGCTCAGCGTGCGGTGCGGGTTGCTGGCCAGGGCACAGAGCACGCGGTAGTCGGACTGGGCCAGCGGCACCAGCACGGCCTGGGGCGAGCGCAGCTCGCGCGCGCGCATGTCCAGCGTCCAGCCGGCAAAGCGCAGCACGGGCAGATGCTCCGGCTCGCTGGCCGGCGCCGGTGCCTGGGCCACGCGGCGCAGCACCACCTTGATGCGCGCCAGCAGCTCGCGCGGATCGAAGGGCTTGGGCAGGTAGTCGTCGGCCCCCATCTCCAGGCCCAGGATTCGGTCCAGCAAGGCGCCGCGCGCCGTGAGCATGACCACGGGGATGTGGGTGCGTTCGCGCAGGCTGCGGCACAGGGCCAGGCCGTCGGTGCCGGGCAGCATCAGGTCCAGCACGATGAGGTCGGCCGCATGCCGGCCCAGCCAGCCCCACATGGCCTGGCCGTCACCCACGGCGGCCGGGCGCATGCCCGAGGCGCGCAGGTAGTCGCACAGCAGCTCGCGGATGTCGGGATCGTCGTCCACCACCAGGATGCGCGGACCCTGGGCGGCCGGGGATGCGGCGGCTGGTGCGCTCATGGATTGCATTGGCGCACGGCGTTTTGTAATGGAATGTTGTGGCGGCAGCCTGTGCAATGGAGCATTGCATTTGCCCGGCGGTCGCTGCCCTGTCTGCGCTGTCGCGTCACTAGAGTCCTGCTCGTCAATAAGAACGATTTTCATTCTAGTGATTCGTCGCCATGTCTTCTCAGCACTCCAACAGTTTCCCTCCGGCCCTGTCCACCAACCTTGCGCTGACGCTGGGCGCCTTCTCCACCCTGGCCGTGGCCCAGACTGCGGCCGCTCCGGCATCGCCCCTGGGCACGGTCGAGGTCCGCTCCACGCGTGAGGCGCCTGCCTACCAGCCCGCCGCCGTGCAGTCGCCCAAGCTCACCCAGCCGCTGCGCGACACGCCGCAAAGCATCAACGTGGTGCCGGCCGAGCTGATCCGCGAGCAAAACGCCCAGAGCCTGCAGGAGGTGCTGCAGAACGTGCCCGGCATCACCTTCACCTCGGGCGAGGGCAATCTGGGCTGGGGAGATTTCTTCACCATCCGGGGCTTCTCGGCCGAGCAGGCCATCACCATCGACGGCGTGCGCGACGGCGGCATGGCCAGCCGCACCGACACCTTCAACCTGGAGCAGGCCGAGGTCTACAAGGGCACAGGCTCGGTGGAGTCTGGCGTGTCCGCCGTGGGCGGCAGCGTCAACCTGGTCAGCAAGGAAGCCAGGCGCGACACGTTCTACAACAGCTCGGTGGGCGTGGGCAGCGATGGCTACCGCCGCGCCACGGCCGACCTGAACCGCAGCGTGGGCGAGACCGGCGCCGTGCGCCTGAACCTCATGAAGCATCAGAACGACGTGGCCGGCCGCAACGTGGTGGACTATGACCGCTACGGCGTGGCAGCCTCGTTCGCCCACGGCCTGGGCACTTCCACGCGCACCGTGGTCAACGTCTTCCACCAGGTGGACGACAACATGCCCGATGGCGGCCTGCCCATTCAGCGCGGCACGGGCGGCCAGTTGATGCCGGGCGTGCCGCGCAATGCCTGGTACGGCGCCTCCAACCTCTACACCCAGCAGTCGCGCACGGATATGGCGACGGCCCGCGTGGAGCATGACCTCTCGCCCACGACCACGGTGCGCAACCAGTTCCGCTACGAGCGCTCGGACAACTGGAGCGTGCTGGCGCCCGCGCGCTTCAACAGCGGCAGCAGCAAGAACTCGCTGGGCTATGTGGGCCTGGGCGGGCTGGTGACGGCGCCGGGCGGCATCCTGTCCTATGGCGACTACGGCCTGGTGGACACCACGGGCGCCAATGCCTCGCTGCGCCTGGCCTCGGTGTCCGTGTCCAAGCGCTACACCATCGCCAACAACCAGACCGATGTGCGCACCAGTTTCGAGACGGCAGGTTTCAAGCACGACCTCACGGCAGGGCTGGAGCTGTACCGCGAGACCTATGGCGACCGCGAGCGCAGCATGGACCTGCCCACCGGGACGCTGGGCTTCGACATGGCCGACCCGGCCACCATCTTCCCGGGCACGCCCACGGTGGTGGGCGCGGGCAGCGCGCGCGCCACGGTGCAGAACGCGGGCGTGTATGTGAACGACACCATCACCTTCTCGCCGCGCTGGCAGGCCCAGACGGCGCTGCGCTACGACCGCTGGCAGGCGAACAACGGCGGCGCCAGCCGCACGGACGGCGCGCTCAGCGGCCGCCTGGGCCTGGTCTACAAGCCGGCCAGCGAGGGCTCCATCTATGTCTCCTACAGCCGCGCGGCCCAGCCCTCGGCCATGGGCGTGACCACGAACAACGGCGTCTACGGCACGGCCGCCCAGCTGGCCTATGCGCCGGCCCTGTCACGAACCTGGGAGGCAGGCAGCAAGTGGGACGTGCTGGGCGGGCGCCTGTCGCTGACCGGCGCCGTGTTCCGCACCGAGCTGAGCGAATCGTGGGAGTACAGCCCCGACAGCGTCTCGCCCGTGCGCGCCCTGCCCGCCAAGCGGGTGCAGGGTTTCGAGCTGGGCGCCCAGAGCGAGATCACGCCGCGCTGGTCGGTGTACGCCGGCCTGTCCCACTTGAAGAGCCGCCTCACCAAGGGCGCGAACGAAGGTGCCGAGGCCAGGAACGTGCCCGACTGGAGCGGCAGCGTCTGGACCTCCTTCCTGGTCACGCCCGCCGTCACCCTGAGCTGGGGCGCGCAGTACGTGGGCGAGCGCCGCTATACGGACAACGTCATGGTGGGCGGCCAGAACAATACGTCCAGCACCGTCAACGGTCCCAACGGCGTGCACCTCATCTATGTGGCCGACCACGAGAAAGCGCCCAGCTACTTCGTGCAGAACCTGGCGCTGAGCTGGCGCATCAACCGCCAGCTCACGGCCCGCTTCAACATCAACAACCTCACCAACCGCTTCTACTGGAGCCGCATCGGCGCCTCGCTGGACGGCTTCCAGCTCTACGGCGTGCCGGGCGCGGGCCGCACCTACACGGCGGGCCTGGACCTGTCCTTCTGAGCAGGGGCCACACCATGACATCCATCCAACGTCTCACCACACGCCGCGCCCTGCTGGCGCTGGCCGCAGCCTGCGCCGCCGCCCTGCTGTCCGCCTCCGCGCTTGCGGCCTCGCCTGCCGGCACCGCTGCCAATGCACCGGCCGCCACCGTGGTCGACATCGTCGGCCGCACGGTCGAAATCCCCGCCAAGGTGGAGCGCATCCTGCTGGGCGAGGGCCGCTTCCTCTACGCCCTGGCCCTGATCGAGGGTGACCAGCCGCTGGCCCGCATCGCCGGGTGGCAGGGCGAGCTGCCCTTCGCCGACCCCAACGGCTATGCCGACTACCGGCGCCGCTTCCCGGCCATAGACCGCATCCCGGTCATCGGCCGCACCTCGGAAGACAGCGTCAGCGCCGAGCAATCGGTCTCCACCCGGCCCGACATCGCCATCTTCGGCCTGGGCGGACATGGTCCGGGGCGCCAGAGCGGCCTGGTCAACGATCTCAAGAAGGCCGGCGTGCCCGTGGTCTTCATCGACTTTCGCGCCCAGCCCGTGCGCAACACCCTGGCCAGCATGCGCATCCTGGGCAAGGCCGTGCACCGCGAGGAACAGGCCGAGGCCTATGCGCGCTTCTACGAGCAGCACCTGCAGCAGGTGCGCCAGCGGGTGGAGGGCATTCCCACCAGCCAGCGCCCGCGCGTCTTCGCCGAGCTGCTGGCCGGCGTCTGGGACGGCTGCTGCCACACCGTGGGCAAGGGCAACATGGGCGAATTCATCGAGGCGGCCGGCGGCATCAACGTCGCGGCCGGCAAGGTGCCCGGCGCCATAGGCGACATGCACCAGGAAGCCCTGATCGCCGCCGACCCCGAGGTCTACATCGCCACCGGCAGCCGCCCGCAGAGCAACCGCCTCATGCTCAAGGCCGGCAGCGGCGTGGCGCCGGCCGACCTTTCGGCCAGCCTGCAGACGCTGACCGCGCGCCCCGGTTTCGAGGTGCTGAGCGCCGTTCGCCAGGGCCGCGCCCACGGCCTGTGGCACAACTTCTACGACGCGCCCACCAACATCCTGGCCATCGAGGCCATGGCCAAGTGGTTCTACCCAGAGCGCTTTGGCGACATCGATCCCCAGGCCACACTGGACGAGATCAACCGCCGCTTCCTGCCCGTCCTGCCCATGCACGGCGCCTTCTGGGGCGATGCACCTGCCAAGGCAGCGGCCACAGCGGCCAGCGGAGCCGCGCGATGAACATGGCCGCCGACCTGCCCGTGGAGCTCGCCAGCCCGGCCGCCAATGCAGCACCGCTGGCCAGGGGCTACCGGCGCCTGACCGCCATGCGCGTGCTGGTGCTGGCCCTGCTGGCTGCGGCCATCGTGGGCGCGCTGCTGCTGGACTTCACCACCGGCCCCTCCGGGCTGGCGCTGGACCAGTTGATCGCCACCCTGGGCCATGCCGACCAGGCGCCGCCTGCGCTGCGCGTCATCGTCTGGGACATTCGCCTGCCCTACGCCTTGATGGCCGTGGCCGTGGGCCTGTCCCTGGGCCTGGCCGGCGCCGAGATGCAGACCGTGCTGGCCAACCCGCTGGCCAGCCCGTTCACGCTGGGCCTGTCCTCGGCCGCCGCCTTTGGCGCGGCCCTGGCCATCGTGCTGGACTGGAGCCTGCCCGGCGTGCCCACGGCCTGGGCAGTGCCTGCCAACGCCTTCCTGTTCGCCATGGCCTCGGCCCTGCTGCTGGACCTGGTGGCGCGCTGGGGCGGCATGAGCGCATCGGGCGTGGTGCTGTTCGGCATTGCCCTGGTGTTCAGCTTCAACGCCCTGGTCTCTTTGCTCCAGTTCGTGGCCACGGCCGAGGCACTGCAGGGCCTGGTCTTCTGGACCATGGGAAGCCTCTCGCGCGCCACCTGGCCCAAGGTGGCCGGGCTGGCCGCCGCGCTGGCCCTGGTGCTGCCGTTCTCGCTGCTCAACGCCTGGCGCCTCACCGCCTTGCGCCTGGGCGAGGACCGTGCCGCCAGCTTTGGCGTGGACGTGCGCCGACTGCGCCTGGGCGCCCTGCTGCGCATCAGCCTGCTGGCCGCGCTGTCCGTGGCCTTTGTGGGCAGCATCGGCTTCATCGGCCTGGTGGCACCGCACATCGCGCGCCGCATGGTGGGGGATGACCACCGCTTCTACCTGCCCGCCGCCGCCCTCATCGGCGCGCTGGTGCTGTCGCTGGCCTCGGTGGCGTCCAAGACGCTGATCCCGGGCGTGATCATCCCGGTGGGCATCGTCACCTCGCTGGTGGGCATTCCCTTCTTTCTGGCCATCGTGTTGCGCACGCGGGGGCAGACATGAGCACCACCCTGAACACCTCCCTGAATACCCCGCACTTCGCACCCACCTATCTGCCACCTCTCACGCAAGATGGTCTGCAGATCGAGGGTCTCAGCGTCGCCTACGGGCGCCGACGCGTCATCGAATCGCTGGACATCGCCCCGCTGCGCGCCGGCACGCTCACCGTGGTGCTGGGGCCCAACGGCAGCGGCAAATCCACCCTGCTGCGTGCCCTGGCCGGCCTGGTGCGCGCCCAGGGCAGCATCACGCTGGAAGGCCAGGAACTGCAGCACGCCAGCCTGGCCGAGCGCGCGCGCCGCATCGTCTACCTGCCCCAGGCCCTGCCGGCCGCCGTGCACCTGCGCGTCATCGAATCACTGCTGGCCGCGCGCAAGGCCTCGCCACACACCACGCGCCCGCAGCAGGCCGGCTCCCCGGATGCGGTCACCCAGGCTGCCGCCCTGCTTGAGCACCTGGGCATCGCCCACCTGGCCATGCGCCACCTGGATGAGCTGTCTGGCGGCCAGTCCCAGCTTGCAGGCCTGGCCCAGGCCCTGATCCGCGAACCGCGCGTGCTGCTGCTGGACGAACCCTTGTCCGCCCTGGACCTCAACCACCAGTTCCACGTCATGCAGCTGGTGCGCGAGCAAACGCGCCGCCACGGCATGACCACCCTGGTCGTGCTGCACGACCTGGGCGCCGCCCTGCGCCACGCCGACCGCGTCATCGTGCTCAAGCAAGGCCAGCTGCTGGCCGACGGCCCGCCCGCCCAGGCCATCACCCCCGCCCTGCTGGCCCACGTCTACGGCGTGCAGGCCCGGGTGGAGCCCTGCTCCCAGGGCCTTCCCCAGGTCATCGTAGACGGGCTGACGGCTGCGGCCTGAGCCCGGTCCCCGATTCCAGATCCATCCGCTTTTTTGGAGATTCCGAATGCATACCCGCATCACCGCCGCCGCTGCCTTGCTGGCCGCCTTCTGCCTGAACGCCCAGGCCCAGCATGCCCACCCCACGCCCGCATCCAGCGTGGCCCATCCCGCCTGCGAAACCACCATTGAAGGCCAGCCCGGCAAACGCTTCAGCCTGGCCGAAATCCGCGTCAGCGTGCGCTGCGAGAACTTCACCGTCCACCTGGTCCACACAGGCAGGAAGCCCTGGCAGGAAGCCGGGCACAACTGGGTGCTGGCCCGCAGCGCCGACATCGACGCCGTGATCGCCGACGGCATGCGCGCCGGCCCCGACCGGGCCTGGGTGGACCACGCCGACGCACGCGTCATCGCCGCCACGCAAATGCTGTCGGGCGGTGAGCATGCCTCGGTCACCTTCCCCGTGGCGCGCCTGCGCAAGGGCGAGAGCTATACCTACTTCTGCTCGTATCCCTCGCATGCGCTGCCCATGCGGGGAAGGCTGGTACTGGAGGATTGAAGCCGCGTCACCGCGCGGCAAAGGCCCAAAGGGCCTGCGCGTTCAATGCAGCAGCGTGGCCACCAGGGTCACCTCGGGCACGCCTGCCAGTGCCTTGGACAGCGGGCACTGGGACTTGGCCTCCTGTGCGATTTTCTGGAACTGCGCATCGTCGATGCCGGGCACCTTGGCCTGCAGCGTGAGGGCAATGCGGTCGATCTTGAAGCCTTCGCCATCCTTGGCAAGCCGGACCTTGGCCGTGGTGTCCAGCATCTCGGTGGCGATGCCCGCCTTCTCGCAGGCAAAGGCAAAGGCCATCGTGAAACACGCCGCATGTGCGGCGCCCACGATCTCCTCGGGATTCGTTCCCTTGCGGTCATCCCCGAAGCGGCTGCCGAACCCGTAGGGATGGTCCTTGAGCGCGCCGGTCTCCGTGCTGATGCGGCCCTGGCCGGTCTTGCCTGCACCTTCCCAATGGACGGAAGCGGTTTTCTCGGACATGTGTTTCTCCTGTGCGTTGGTTGGACAAGCCGCCATCACAGCACAGGCGCCACAGGGCAAGGCGTGGTCCCGTGGCGCGCCAGCCCCTGCGCGCACGTCCTACAGAGACAGAATCGACGACCCTGTCCCGGGCATTCCTCCCTATTCGACACGAACAAAGCCATCTTCAAATTGCGGTGAGGAGACGGGGCGGAGGAATGCGGCATCCAGTCGGCCGGGTGCATTGCCGACCCCGTTCGGGCGATCAGCACTTCTTCAGCCGAGGTTGTTGGCGTTGCCCAACTACGGCGAGGATATTGACAGTTTGCGTTTGGTCCTCCACCTCATACAAAAGGTTCTGACCGGCAACACTGACGCGGCGGACACCATCGCCATAGCGCGGATCAGCTTCATACAAACGCGGAAACTCGGCAAGGCGGTCTGTGGAGCGCAGCACTTGCTCCGTGACGTTCTCCGCGTCCCACAGCGAAGCATGCTCGAGCAAATATTCAAAAAGCGCCCGCATATCCTCAATTGCAGGCGGACGCCAGTCGACCCTATGCGCCACCACGCAACTCCTCGGCACGATCCCGCAGGAGTTGCCGCACCTGATCCGTACTCATCCCGGTCTGTTTGTCCGAACGGGCGACTGCCACCTTCGCGCGCACCCAATCGTCATATTCCGCCTGGGCCAGTTCCTCATCCGCCAGGCGCTGCAGCAGCTCCATCTTGTCGGAGCCACTGGTGGGGAGGATACGTGGCAGGTTCTCCGCAAGTTCACGCAGAAAATTGGCGTTCTCATAGTGCGTAGTGGTGGTCATAGCCGCTCTCCAGACGTTGCAGGCCGCACTGCCAGCGCAACAGACGGCTGTTACGCGGATGGACCTGACGGATGATGATAGCCCACGGTTTGTCGCTCCTTCTGCCGCTCCATCGCGTGAGCAATCGGCACCCCGTCCGCGCAGCGGTGCCTGCGCCAAACCCGAGCCCAGACCTCGCCCCCATGGCACTAAAAAGACTGTGGATACCCCCGCCTGCGGCTGGATCAGCCTCCTGCCAACTCACCCCACAAACACCTGCCGCGTACCCGTTCGCCCCACGATCACCGCCGCCAGCACCGCCGCCCCGGCCGCAACCCCAAAATTCGCCAGATAGGCCGCATGGGCCGAAGTCTCCAGCAAGGCCGCGAACAGCGATCCACCAATCGCCAGGGTGGCTGCCACGGCAATGGCCTCGCACAGCTGCAGGGCCGAGCTGTTGGCGCCCTGCTCGCCGGGCGCGGACATGGACAGCGTGAGCACCGACAGGCTTGCCGAGAGCAGGCCCATGCCCAGCCCCGACACGATCCAGCCCACCACCGCCACCCACACGGGCACGGCCGGCCAGGCCACGGATGCCGTCAGCAGCACGCCCGCCAGCACCGCGCTGGTGCCCACACGCAGGAAGCGGTGGCGGCTCCAGCCGTTGCGGCTGTGTCCCTGGTACCAGGAAGCGGAACACCAGCCCAGCGCACCCGCGCTCAGCACCAGCCCCGCCATGGGCGCTGACAGCCCGTGCTCGCGCGCCAGCACCAGCGGCAGGAACGCCTCGGCCCCGAAGAACGCTGCAAACACCAGCCCGCGCAAGGCGATCACGCTGGGCAGCCCGCGCCCGGCGCGCAGCGTGCCGGCCGGCAAGAGCTTCCAGGTGCAGACCAGTGACAAGGCCGCGGCCACCGCCACCGCCCCCAAGGCGCCCGCCGATTGCCTCTGCCCGCCCACATACAGAAGGCAGATGCCCGTGGCCGCGCCCAGGGCCCACAGCCCGCGCCGCACACCGCCCTGCATGCCCCGGCCATGGCCGCCCAGGCCCTGGAGCGCCGGGCGCAGCATCGCCCCGGCCGGCAAGGCCAGCAGGGGCACGCCCAGGAACACCCAGCGCCAGCCCAGGTGCTCCACCACCAGGCCGCTCAACGCCGGCCCCACCAGCGCGGGCACCACCCAGGCCGTGGCAAACGCCGCAAAAATGCGCCGCCGCAGTGCCTCGGGATACCGCCGGCCCACCAGCACGTACAGCGCCACCGACATGCCACCGGCCCCCAGCCCCTGAACCAGCCGCCCCGCCAGAAACACCGGCATGGAAGGCGCAAAGCCCGCCAGCAGCAACCCCGCCACAAAACACGCCATGCCAGACCACAGCGGCGCCGCCGGCCCGCGCGCGTCGCACCAGCCGCCGGCCACCGTCATGCCCACTACGCTGGTGGCCAGGGTCACGCCAAACGCAACCGCATACAGCGGCACCCCATCGAGCGCGCGGGCCACGGCCGGCATGGCGGTGGCCACGGCCAGGGCCTCAAAGGCAATCAAGGCCACCAGCGAGACGATGCCGATCGTCGTCAGGCGGTAGGGGGAGGACAGGATGGACCAGCTCTCGGTGGTCGTCGGCCGGACCTGATCGTCCAGCGTGAGGGAATCTTGATGGGGCATGGATGCTTCTTGGTTGCAGGGTCTGCGCCGGCCATGGCGCAGTGCCATGGCGACGAGAAGCCTGGAGCATGCAACCTCAAGTGCGGTTGAGATCAAGGGGGTCCTGCCCCCAAGCGCCTCTTACCGATCAATCACACGCCAATACTGGCCAGAGGAGCGGCTGGTGGCCGGCAGCATGACGGCAATGCCATTGTTATTGGCCGTATCCAGCACGACGGCATCCGACAGGAAGCGGTTGTAGAGATGGAACTGACCCGGCAGGTCACTGGGCGCACAGCGCCATTGCTGGCCGCTGAAGCGTGGCGAGTCTCCCGCCGACGCCGTCATCTTCAGTTCAAGATGCGGTTTCCCCGCCACGCTGGTGACATCGAGCGCCATGGTGCCCGGTCCGAACGCCGCATTCTGGACCAGCCAGTAGCCCTTGCCGGTGCGCATGAACCTCCATCTGTCGGCGCCCAGAATCATGGCCGGGAAGGAAATCTGCCATGGCTTGACGTTGTACAGCCCCGGGGGCGACACAAGGCCCGTGCCCTGCAGCAGCGCTACCGCGTTGCGCCTTTCGCTCCAATACAGGTTCTGCAGCCCGACCCATTGGCGGTCCTTGAGCATGGGGCATTGGTCGTACAGGTAGTCGCCCGTCTCGTAGCGCCCAAATTCCGCATTGCTGAGCCGCTGGGCCGAGAGTGCGTGCGCCTCGGCGGAGATCCGTTCCAGTTCCCGCATGGCGGCCGTCATGGCGATCAAGGGCGCGGATGAACCACGCACCGGCCTCACCGGCAAGATGCGGCGAGCATTTGCAAGGTCGGAGGCCACGGCCCGCCAGCGCAATGCCAGGGTGCTGAATTCCGTTGCCATCGCCTGCGGCGCGGGCCCAAGGCGGACCACCGCGTTTGCCGGTGGCGGCTGCCTGGCATGGTGCGCGGCGGCCACGCGAAGCAGCGTGGCATGACTTTCCAGCTGCGCCACGACGGGTGCAGCCGCCGCAATGGCCGCATCCATCTCCGTCTCGACGGCTGCGACACCCGCATTCCATCGGGCCTCGTCCAGCGGTGCGTCGGGAGCCAGCGAAACGGCATCCAGCTGGTCGCACAGCTGCTGCAAACGCCCGACGGCCTGCCCCAGCTTTTGCACCGTATCGGCCAGCCCGTCGATACGGGTACGCAGCGTGCCCCAAGCGGCCGATGCCGCCTTCAGCGAAGGGAACGACTGCATGCTCTCCAGGCTCCTTACCAGCGTCATGCGGCCGCTGGCATCGTCCAGATCAAGCCCGGTCACGAACGAGAACTCGGCGATATCGGTCCATACCTGCCTTGCGACTGGCTCACGCGCCGGCTCGGCTTCGACGCGGCAGCTCGCTGCCATGGCGCCACCGCAGCACAGCGCCGTGGCAGCGGCGGGCAGCCACAAAAGCCGGCTCATCTGGCGGCAGTGCCGGCCATCAACAGGCGCAGGGCCCGAGGCGCTGCCGGCATCTGTCGGGGCTCCAGCACTTCGATCAGCCACGTCGTGAACGGCGTCGGGCAGACATCTCCCAGATGCTGCGAGAACTCGATCTGGTCGCCGGCGTAGGTGAAGTTGATCTTCAGGGGCGAGCAGAAAAGCCTCTCGTCTCCGTTGCCCGTGCTGTCGTGAAAGTCGCTGCCGGTCACCATGTCGATATCGATGCGCTGGGCCGAGGCATCGGCAAACTCCAGCCAGGCCTGCACCGACGAAAGGCGGATGCGGCGGTAGCTGGCCAGTGCCGGATGGCTGGTGGCAATGGACAGGCTGATGGGCTGCCCATGCGCCAGCTGCTGCAGCAGCGCGGCGTCAGTGACCCGCAATTCCCGCCGCAGATCCCCTTGGGTCCTGGCATCGGCCGCCTGCGCGCTGGCGTGGTCTGCCAGCAGGGTGGCGTGTGCATCTGCCATGGCGGCGGCCGTGCCCGGCATCGACAGACGGTGGCCGGGCTGCTTGCCTGTCTCGTAGGCCTGTGCGGCACGGACCCCGAAGCAGTCCACGAAGAAGCCGCGGCGCGCACTTTCTGCCCTGAGGGTGATTTCCCCCTGCAGCCGCGAGCTGCGCTCCAGCTCTGTCAGCGCCTGCTGCTCCAGCGCCTGCAGGCGCTTGCGCTTGCCGATCACCGCAACGTACTCCAGCTTGAGCGTGGCAAGCTCACGGGCAATGGCATTCTTGGATGCGCTTTGCTCAGCCAGCAGGCGGCCATAGACGGCCACTTTCTGCACCTGTGTCTTGAGGGTGTTGGCAGCGTTGCGCACGGCCGCCTCGGTGCCTTCCGTGGCAAGCACCAGATCCAGCCGGTTGACTGCATCGTTCTCCAGCACCGTCCAGGCGGCCTTGGCTTCATTGGCATCCGGCATGAGCGCAAGTGCACGCATGGTGTCGCCCAGCTCCCGGGAAATCCCCTCGACATCCAGCCCGCCCAGCGGCCCGCGGATCACCGGCAGCACCGCATTCAATGCGCCCTTGGCGGGATCCACCAGATTCTTGAGCGTGCTGGAGTTGTGTCTGGCCCATTGCAGCGGAATGGCAAACGACTGGCCCAGGGCCTTCAGCGCCTTGAGCGGGCCGTCTATGCTGCCGCCAAGCGTCTTGGCCTGCCCGTACAAGTCCTTCAGGCCGAGCACGCCTTTCTGACCGGTCTCGGTCAGCGCCTTCGGGTCGGGCGGCACGCCCACGCACAGGGCGGCCACACTGCCCGCGACTGCGATGACGCCAAAGGCGATTTCCAGGCTCATCTTCACGGTGCGCACGATCTGGGCAACGTCGCTCGCCAGCTTCAGCCGCATGGCGTCGCGGCAGTGAGCGCGGGAGTCATTGCTGAAGTCATGGCGGGTGATTCCAGGTAAGGCACTGCACCTGTGCAGCGGTTGGACAAAGGCCGGAGCAGATCGCTCAGGCTGCCTTCTTGCTGGCAAGCTCCACCAGTTGGTCCACGCTCTGCGCCTTCTTCGGCGTGCCGCCAAAGCGGCGGAAATGGTCTGCCTGTCCGGCGACACGCGCCCAGCCCTTCTTGGCCGTGCCCAGCACCACCGTCAGGCTGAACCAGTTTTCCCCTTGCAGGGACTTGCGTCCGGTGGTGCTCAAGACCTTGTGTAGGTTGCCCAGATCGGCAGAAATCGCGCGCCATGCCTCGCCCAGCGTCTTGAGCTTGGGACCCAGGTCTTCGATGCTCTTGCTGATGCTGTCAAAGCGATCATTGCTTCGGTTGTAGTAGCCGATGAATCGCTCGTTCGTGGCCATCGTGGCCTGGATGGTTCTCACCTCATCCACCTTCTCGGCAATCTTCCTGCGCGTGACCGCAAGGTCCGCACCCACACCGATATCCACCCCCGCCAGAATCAGCGGCCCGAAAAGCGGAATCGCCAGATAGGCCGGAGACGTGGACAGCACGATGACTTCATCCTTTTCCTTGCGGCGCAGGGCCTTCAAGTCGTTCTCCAGCTTCTCCACGGCGGCCTTCAGCTTCTGGTTGGCAGCACCCTCGGCGCCCAGAGTGGTCGTGAACTTCTGCTTTTGTCCATTGAATGCGGTCTTGCAGGCATTCAGGCGCATCAGTATTCCGTTGCCGTTGTCAAGAATGGAGTTCTGCAGCGCGAAGGCACGTACCGAACGCGCATTGGCGTCTTCAATCAACTGCTCCAGCGCGCTGCTGAAATTGCGCTTGATCTGCTCCGAACGCCCGCTGGGCGTATCGCTTTCCCAAACCTTGACCAGGGCCTTCCATTTCGCTTCCACTGCCGGCTCCGCCGATGGGGTGGGTGCCCCCTCCAGATCAAAACGGTCCACCAGCTCGATCAGCCGTTCATAGGTGGTTGCCGCCACATCGTTGTACTGAACGATATCGTCGGCAAGGGTCAGCATCTTGTCCTGCACATCGGCCTTGAACTTCTGGCCGACACCCTTGAGCGTGCCGAACAGCTCCACCGCTTCGGAAAACTCCGGCCTGAAAGCATCCTGCTTCTGCATGCCCAGCATGGCGCGCATCAGCTCCGTGGTGGTCGGGTTGTCGGTGACTGCAGACTCGAAGAACGTCGTCAGCCCGATCCAGTCCTCTGAACTGAGAATGGAGATTCCCTTGTAGATATCGGCAGACGGGGTAAAGGCATTCGTTGAATTTGCGGGGTTGGACATGGCGAAGGCTCCTGATGGTGAAAGGCCGGATTCGGCCTCGAATCGGTGTGCAAACAAGCGGCGGCGTTGAAGAAATGACCGCACCGCAGTCATCGCCCGCCCCCCTTTTTGCGCTCCAGTCGACCGGATGCTAGGTAGCCGCCATGGCCCTGTATGTCCCCCAAACAAGTGACACAAATTCATACAGCACTGGGAATAAGGACAGCGCCGGATTGCCACCTCACACCCCGAGGAGCCTGTCCCCTGCGCGACTCACGGCAATGAGCACGGTCGCGCCATTGCCTCAAACGGCAAGACTCCGCAGTTGCATAGGCCAGGCTTGCATTGCCCGCTACTCAATCAATAGCAAATAGCAAGAATTGACTGCTATTTCAGAAAAAATTGCCATTGTCAATTTCTATGGATTTCATCACACCCATTGACTAGAGAATGCATTCAGTCCTCAAATGTCGCAAAATGCTTTGCAATTGAAGCAAGGGAGGCGCAGGAGTGGCAAGAAAAAGCAAGTCCAGCACGGCAGAAGACCTCATGGATCTGATCACCATGCTGCCCTGGTGGGTCGGCATTGCATTGGCAGTTTCCTGCTACATGGTGTTGCGCTCCATTGCCATCCGCCCCCTGCCTGCAGCACAAAGCCCGCAGCAAATCGGCCAATTGGCCACAACAGCCATATGGCAGGGCCTGGCTACCGGTGGTCAGTACATCCTGCCCATCATCTGCTTGAGCGGCGCGGCCATTTCCGCCGTGCGCAAGCGCCGCCGCAGCCAGTTGGTCGAAACCACCTCGGCCAGTTCCAGTGCGGATGCGCTGCAGAACATGTCCTGGCGGGAATTTGAAACGCTGGTGGGTGAGGAATTTCGGCGGCGCGGCTACAGCGTCAGGGAAACCGGTGGCGACGGTCCCGATGGTGGCGTGGACCTGGTCCTCTCGAAGGATGGCGAAAAGACACTGGTGCAATGCAAGCAGTGGAAAGCCTTCAAGGTGGGCGTTTGCACGGTGCGCGAGCTATATGGAGTCATGGCGGCTGATGGGGCCGCTGCCGGCTTTGTGGTGACTTCTGGCCGATTTACTCAGGAGGCTGTGGCGTTTGCTGCAGGGAGGAATATCCACCTCATGGACGGCGCCGCGCTCATGAAATTGCTCAAGGAGGCAAAGGCCCAGACAGGAGCGGCTTCAACCATCAAGGCCCGGACTTCTGGCCCTTTGGCGAGCCCCGTGCCTGTATCCGGGCCCATCAAGACGGAACCCACTTTTCACACAATGCGACCGGCCGCTTCCCCAATACCCGGCTGTCCTCAATGCGGGAAAGCCATGGTTCAGCGTGTTGCCAAGCGAGGGCCTGCGGCTGGGAAGGCGTTTTGGGGGTGTTCGGCGTTTGGTGCGGGGTGTCGGGGGACTCGGGAGATGGCTGGGAATGGAGTTTAGTTTGGAGATGGCCTGTTTTCGACCCTGAGCTGCCGTCCAGCTAGAAGCTCCAAAGGCGTCATCCAGCCATGATGGCCAGAAAACCTCCAATCTCCATCTGCCCCATGTCGCGTGGATGCCGCAAACCGTGCCATTTCACGAACATGCGCACCCATTGCATATAGGCCTGCTCGGTGAGTAGGTCATACTGTTTGTAACGAATTTGCTCACGGACCTGGTCTCAGCAACCGTGTTGCGCGCAATACAGGAGAGGAGGCTTGTCTCATGGTTGAATTTAGTACTGTGCTTCCATACATAATATGCACCGTCAAGCTAGGCTATAAGCCCATTCCCGCGTTTTTTCGTGCCAATTTAGACCGCAAACGCCAGAGATGGCCGGCGGCTTGGTGCGGTCTAGATTACGTTAGCGCCTTACCACACCAAGGAGGAACACAATGCGCACACTGACCGGGTTCTTGTTCTTGATCGCTGCAATTTCTATGCAGACAGGTTGTAGTACCTTTACTCCACCTGCCCAGATGGAGCAGATCAAAGAAACTGGTACGTACTGGCTCAATTACAGTTCAGACAGACGAGGAGCCATAGTACGAACATCGAATGATGCTACAGATTCTGGCTCAATCAAGGTATGTGCGGAGCCAGCGCCAGATACAAGCAACAACTTTGAGCTTCAGGGTACTTTGAAAAAGGATGCCGTTGGTGAAGCATCAGCACAGGCAGGGCAAAGCGTCATTATTCTCCCAGGGCGCAGTTCCAACGTCCTTAGCCTCCGGGAATCTCTCTATCGCTTGTGCGAATTATCCATCAATCGACCTGACATCCCTGCATCAGATTTAATGAACGCTTTCAACAAAGTTATTATTGCAATAACTCAATATGCGGAAGCGGATGCAGCGAAATCAGCCGCAACTACGGAAGCTGTCATCAAGTCAATAACGTCGCATTCTCCCAACAGTAATGCATTTGTGACTGCAAAAGACACAGAGCGTAGTGGATTCGAGAACATCGCAAATGGAAATTTCTCGGCCGCATTGACTGATTTTTCAAACGTAGAAGACCTGTACCCAGGCTACCACAATGCCTTTGAGATTCGAAATGCTCTGAAAGGTGCTCTTGCCGACGGCAAGGTCGATGAGACGGAAAAGCAGGCTCTCTTGCGCAACATTGTTAGCAAGTGGTCTTGGGGAGCTCCAAGCGATTTGCTTATCAAAATCAAGTCGCAGATCAAGTGACCACCGGCTCTAACATGGCGCTCAAGCCGAGCATCCTTCGGCGGTCGGCTTAGCTTTTTCGTTAGGCCTAATTACTATGACACTTGAAGAATTTGAAGTCCAAAAATGACAGATCCTGCATTCTCTTCGCCGGTTTCAAGCCATTTTTGTTTCTAGCGCTTTACCAGCAAGCACCACCAACTATCGTTGTGGTAGCACTGGTTTGCTTCCGGCCTTCGGGTATAACTCAGCAGTCAAGCGGACTTGCCTAAGGCAAGCCGCTTACTTTGGCCGTTGAACCTCACAGAAGCCGATGGACGCGCTGGTGTCGTTACTAATTCCAGCGGACAGCCTTCGGCTGCCGCTGAATTCAAACGTTGAGCGTCTGTTTTCATCTGGGGCCATTGGCCGCTCCTGGCGGTGGATTCAACCGGTCAACGCAACACACTCATCAAACATTTCAGCAGGTGTTCTGAACCCCAGCGTCTTCCTGGGACGCTGGTTCAACTGCCTTGCAATNGCATCCAAGCTCTCCTGTGAGTAGCCCGACAGATCCAGGCCTTTGGGAAGGTACTGCCTGAGTAACCCGTTCGTGTTCTCGTTGGTGCCCCGTTGCCATGGATGGTGCGGGTCGCAGAAGTAGACCTGGATGTCGGTCGCCAACGTGAAGCGCTTGTGCCCCGCCATTTCCGAGCCGCGATCCCAGGTCAAGGAGCGGTAGAGCTCATGCGGCAGGCTCCTGGCATGTCTGGCTAGGGCCGCAGCCACGGTGTACGAGTCTTTGTCCACCAGCTTGACCAGCATCACATAGCGCGTGTG
>NZ_JABEPN010000005.1:0-523797 GCF_018320755.1 Delftia sp. PE138
GATTCGCCCGCAGCCAATGCCCGCGAGATCTCCTCGCGCTCAGCGAGAGTCAGTGCCAATCGTGATCGATGGCGCGCTGGCGGGCGGATTCCGCCGGTTGCGGCCAGGATGTTCTGAATGGAGGTATGTGGCCGATCGAACAGCTTGCCGATCTGGTGCAGGGTATCGCCCTTGCTCCAGCGATCCCACATCATCGCCTTCTGTGCTTCGGTGTAGTAGATCCGAGGTCGTTGCTTCATGGCCAGCACTCCTTGCGCCAGGTGCAGTCATTGTGTTGCATCGACCGGTTGAATTCACAGTGCATAGCCGCTGTTGGTTTCATCTGTTCTGAGCGGCGGTTCCCAGCCTGAGGCCGTCGTTCGGACGTCTGCGGTGGCCTACTGCTGAAGCACAGGCCTTGAACAACTAAACGTTACCCTCGCAATTCACTGCAAAGCCCCTCATTCAACACGTCCCTGCACCCTCCATCCAGCACCCCTACGTAACAGCTTTGGGCAGCTCCCGCACCCCACACCTGCTACGATCCCCCGTGGTGCTCAACACACCTTCATAGGCGGAAGTCACTCCCGAAAGTCAGTGGCGTTTCGTCCATACGCTTTGTCTTGCCCTGCAATCCAGGGCAAGTCTTGTTTATGGCCGGGCTGCCCGCCGCTGCATAAAGCCATCAAGGCAAAGACAGACGGGCAACCCTATGACCGTGTTGACATAGGAGGCCATTCATGGCTTTGCGATCTCCCTCCCATGCTGTCCCTGCAGACGACATCACCCCCCAAACCTTCCACTTCGGTCACACCCCGATCCGCACATTCCCCAGGAATGGCGTGACCTGGCTCCTTGCCAAGGATGTGTGCACCGCCCTGGGCATCTCCCGCCACAGGGTGGCTACAGGCCAGCTCGACGAGGACCAGCGCTGCACCGTTCGCCTTTCCAGCGAACCCGGCCGCAAGCCCAGGCGCGAAGCAGTGGCGGCCATCAGTGCAGAAGGCCTGCAGGCGCTGATCCAGGCCAGCCCCTCACCTGAGGCCAAGCGCTTCAGGCGCTGGGTGAAGGACAAGGTCCTGGCCAGCATGGATGCATCGGCCAAAGACCGCAAACCCAAGTACAAGGCCAAGCACCCGCCCCAAAGCCTGATCCCGGGGCCTGCGCCCAAGGTCTTGCGCCGCATCCGCACCTGCGATGACCTGTCTTTCACACGGCGCAATGCGAAGGGGGAGCGCATTCAGTGGTTTGTGCCGCCGCGCGTGAACAGCGGGCATGAGCACTACGGGATTGGAGAGATCTGGTTCAGCGAGGTGGTGGAGCTGGCCCGCCACAACCCCAGGCATGCCTATGACGCCATGCGGTTTGCGGGGCCCGAGATGGCGCGCTACTGGAACCATGGGCACCCTGACGGGTTCTTTGACCGCATGGCACGTTGGGCGCTGGGGGCCATTCTGGCCAATGCGCAGGAGCCCGCGCTGCCGTTCGAGCTGCCCTGCCTGGGCTTTGCGCCGCTGGAGGGCATGGAGGCCATGCTGGCAACGGCTGTGCCGCCCCGGCCGCTGCCCGACCATGTGCAGGAAGCCATAGACAGGCAGGCCTGGCAGGAGGCGGCCGAGTGCCAGCGGCACTACTACGAGCGCCGCCGCCGTGACCTGATGGCGCGGCACGACTGAGGCGGGCGCGACGCCTAGAAGTTGTCCCAGTCGTCATCGGCCGTGGAGGCCATGGCGATGGGCTTGGCGGCAGCCGGTTTTGCCGAGGCAGCCGACGCGGCCGGGGTGGCAGGCTTGGCAACGGCAGGCGGGGCGGCTTGGGGCACAGATGCCTTGGCCGCGCCGGGCGCCAGCGACGGTGCACGGGGCGCCGCCTGCGCCTGGGCATTGCTGCCGCCCTGCAACCGGAAGACCGAGACCACGCGCACCAGTTGATCGGACTGGTGGCGCAGGCCTGCGGCGGCGCCGGCCATTTCCTCGACCAGGGCGGCGTTCTTCTGCGTGGTCTGGTCGATGTGGGTGATGGCCTCGGCCACCTGGGCGACGCCGCTGTTTTGCTCGGCGCTGGCGTGGCTGATGTCCGAGATGAGCTGGGTGACCTTGCGGATTTCCTCCATGGCCTGTTCCATGGTTTCCCCGGCAAACGCGGCCTCCTGGTTGCCGGTGTGGATTTCGGCGACGCTGTGGCTGATGAGCTGCTTGATTTCCTTGGCGGCCTCGGCGCTGCGGCCTGCCAGGGCGCGCACTTCCTCGGCCACCACGGCAAAGCCCCGGCCATGCTCGCCCGCCCGGGCCGCTTCCACGGCGGCGTTGAGGGCGAGGATATTGGTCTGGAAGGCAATGCCGTCGATGACGCCGATGATGTCGGCAATCTTCTTGCTGCTGGCGTCTATGCCCTGCATGGTCTGCACGACCTTGCGCACGGCCTGCCCGCCTTCGGTGACGACGCGCTGGGCCTCGCGCGTGATGCGGTCGGCCGATTGCGCGTGGTCCGCGTTGTGGGCCACGGTGGAGCCCAACTCTTCCATGGCGGCGGCGGTCTGCTCCAGCGCGCTGGCCTCGCTTTCGGTGCGGGCGGCCAGGTCCTGGTTGCCCTGGGCGATTTCCGCGCTGGCCAGGGCCACGCTGTGGGCCTGTTCGTTCACGCTGCCGACCACGCGGGTCAGGCCCGTGCTGGTGGTGTTCATGGCCTCCAGCAGGTGGCCGATTTCGTCATGGCGGTCGCTGTGCACGCGCAAGGTGAGGTCGCCATCGGCAATGGCGTAGGCCATGTGGCTGGCCTGCTTGAGCGGGCGCACGATCATGCGGCGGATGAGCCAGAACCACGCGGCCGACAGCAGCAGCACGGCGCCCAGGCCCATGAGGGCGAACTGCAGGATCAGGCTGCGGGTCTCGGAGACGAATTCGTCCACGTAGGCGCTGGTGGCGATGACCCAGTTCCAGGGGGCGTAGTGGCTGAAGACGACCAGCTTGTCGCGGGGCTGCTCCTCGCCCGGGTTGGTCCAGGGATAGGCGATGCTGCCCTGCTTGCGGTCCAGCATGTCGCGGATGAAGAAACGGCCGTCGCCGTCCCTGGACTCGCTGATGTTCTTGCCCTCCATGGCGGGATGCACCACCAGCTGGCCGCGCTGGGGGCCGTCTTCGGCGTTGAGCACGAAGTAGTAGCCGGTCTGGCCGACCTTGAGCGCGCGGATGGAGTCCTTGAAGTGCTCCAGCAGTTGCGAGAAGTCCTGGCCCACGAAGGCAATGCCCACGGTGGCGCCCGCCGCGTCCTTGAGCGGGCGGTAGTGCGTCATGTACTGGCGGCCGAACAGATGGGCCAGGCCCATGTAGCTTTGGCCGGCCTGGATGGCGGCGTAGGCGGGGTGGGCGCGGTCCAGGCGGCTGCCCAGCACGGCCGCGCTCTGGTCGCCTTTCTCGTTTTTGAGCGTGGTGGCAATGCGCACGAAGTCGCCCTGCCCCTGGGCCGCGAACACGGTGGCCACGGCGCCGGTGCTGCGCGTGAAAGCCTGCAGCTGCGCATCGTTGCCGTTGAGAGGCTGGCCGTCCAGGCTCAGCACCGGCTCGCTGCCGCCGGTGTCCAGGCTGAGCGTGCCCTGCAGGCTGTGCGCCAGGCTGTCGGCCAGGAACTGGGTGCGCTGGCGCAGCTCCTTGTCGTTGGACTCGATGAAGTTGTACAGCGTCCGTATGCCCTGCTGCATGTCGCTGTTCATCCTGGACTGCAGGGACTTGCTGACATCCCAGGCAATGCCCAGGACCAGCAGGCCCAGGATGGAGGCGACCCAGACGAAATTGGTGATGGACAGTTTGGTGCCCAGCCCTTGGCGGCGCCAGAAACGTTGGCCGATGTGCATTGATGCATCTCCTGTGCGGCGTAGGGCGCCGCTGTTGTGTGCGCACGCGGTATCGGCATGGAATGCCTGCGTGCCAGGCCAGGCTGACCCAAGTCAAGCCGTGGCGATTCATGGGCCGAAGCGTATCGGCGCCGCCGCCTGGGGGATTTGAGATGGGTCAAGGAAGTAACCAAGTGTTGCAACAGCAGCGGAAACTGCCGGATTGCCGCCGGCGGCGGCATTCATTGCAACGGATATGACAGCCGACGATAAGAATCGTCTTAACCTGGGTTGCGCAGGTTCTGGCAAGACTGGACAGCGGTATATCGATCCGTTTTATTTCCAGAAATGCAGCCGAAAACAATCCAGAAACTGTGCGACCCATGCTACGAATTGCTGAGCAATACATCCCTGTCCAAGCCCCACCCCGGACTGAGGTTCCGCTTTTACTCGCTGGAGCAGGATGCCAATTTCGTGAACTATGGCTGCGTGCATTGCCAGGCGCCCCTGGCGATGAAGACAAGCCGGCGCGGGGCACTTCTGGGGTTTCGCCTGATGCCGTCCGAACCGCACTATCGCCTGGGCGAGGTGGACGCCGAGGGCGGCAGCCAGGCGCAAGGCCAGGCGCTGGAAGGTTGACCGGCTGGTGCAGCCCGCAGGCCGGTCAGTCGAACAGATGGTGCTCGGCGCAGAAGGCGGCCAGGTCCTGGTTGCTGTCCACGTTCAGCTTGCGCATGGCGGAGTTCTTCTGGAGGCTGACGGTCTTGACGCTGCGCCTCAGGCGTGCGGCGATTTCCGTGATGGATTCCCCCTTGGCGAAATGCCTGAGGACTTCGAATTCACGCGGCGAGAGGTTGTTGGCGCGTTCGCTCAGGAAAACCGTCCTCTCCTGCCTGGGCGTGCCTGCCTGGAACGAGGGCGAGTAGTAGCGCGTGTTGAGGCGCACGCATTGAAGCGCCGCCATGATCTGGCTGAGCGGGTCTTCCTTGAGCAGCACGCCGGCGACGCCCGCGTCATACAGGGCCGAGATGATCATGGGATTGGAGACGGTCGTCAGCACCAGCACCTTGATGTGCGGGAAATGGCGTATCAGGTAGTCCACGTAGCGCAGGCCGTCTCCGTAGAGGTCATCGCCCGGCATGGAGTAGTCGGTCAGAACCACGTCCAGGGGGTTCGATCTGGCGTATTCCATCAAGGACGACGGGGTATCGAACGTGGCCACGACCTGGAGATTGGGGTCCTGCTCCAGGAAGTCCTTGACGCCAAGCAGGACCACGGCGTGGTCGTCCACGACAGCAATGCGCAGTTTCAGTTTCATGGGATCGCAAGCAAAGGGTTAGGGCTGGGGCAATTGCGCCATCATGGCGCGAAGGTCGGCCAGGAGGTCGTCCAGCAGGACTGACAGCGCGGCCTGCAGGCCGGGCTCCGGGGCGCCGTTCAGGAGCCGCTCCTCCAGCGCCTGGGTGCGGGCGGCAAGCTCCTGCATCCTGGCCAGCAGCAAGGCGCCGCGCATGCGGTGCAGGGCCTGGGCGGCCAGGTCGGGCCGGCGCTCATCCAGGCCGCGGGCCAGCATTGCGATGTCGTCGTTCATGCACTGCACGAAGACCTGCCTGTGCGTCTGCAAAACGTTGGGCTCCGACAGGGCCGGGGGCGGGGGAATGTCCGCCGCCGCAGCGCCGGCCTGGGCAGGCGCCGGACGCAGGCGCTTTCTCGGCGCGAACTTCTCCAGGGTGCGGACCAGGGTGCGCAACTGGATGGGCTTGACCAGCCAGGCATTCATGCCGGCGTTCAGGCAGCGGTTTTCCTCGTCCAGCATGGCATTGGCGGTCACGCCGACGATGGGGCAGGCAACCCCCTCCGAACGCAGCCGCTCGGCGAGTTCGTAGCCGTTGAGGTAGGGCATGTTCACATCCGTCAGCACCAGGTCGTGCGGGCTGATGTCCCACAGCGCCAGCGCCTCCTCCCCGTCGTCGGCGACCGTGACTTCGCAGCCCAGGCTCTCGAGCTGGCCGCGCAGCGTCACCTGGTTGACGGGATTGTCCTCGGCGACCAGCACGCGCAGGTCGAACAGGGGCAGATCGGTGCCGGCGCTGGCAGAGCGCTGCGCACCGCCAAGCACCTGCGCAATGCCCTGGCCGATGCTCAGGACGTTGTGCCCGTCGATGCCCCGGTTGTCCGGCGAGGACAGGTTCAGGTGCCGCCCCTTCCACTGCGGCGCGGGGCTGTCCGCCGGCAGCAGGACGTCCAGCAGCAGCTCATCGTCATGGGCCGCCACCGGGGCGGCTGCCGCCGCGCGGGCCTGGCCGCCCCAGCGCCGCAGCCAGGCGCAGATGTTGTCCGTCAGTTCCGGGTGGGGGGTGCGCACCGCGATCCGGGCGCCCTGCAGCGCGGGAGCCTCCTCCTGCTCCTGCCCCTGCTCCTGCGCGACGGTCTCCAGCCCCAGCTCGAACCAGAACCTGCTGCCCAGGCCGGGCTCGCTCCAGACCTCGATGGAGCTGGACATCATCCGGGCCAGGCTCCAGCAGATGGACAGGCCCAGGCCCGCTCCCCGCGCCGTGCGGCTGCTGTTCTTGACGAGATAAAAGGGCGTGAAAAGCTCGCCATGCAGGGATTTCTCTATGCCCACGCCCGTGTCGCAGACCTCGAACACCAGCCGGGCCTGCGAGGCCGGGCCCGGCATGCTGCGCAGGCGGACGATCACATGGCCGGCCTCCGTGAACTTGATGGCGTTGCTGATGAGATTGCCCAGGATCTGGCGGATGCGCACCGCATCGCCCAGCACCGACTCGGGCACCTGCGCGTCCACGCAGGAAAACAGCAGCAGGCCGTTTTGCTGCGCCATGGCGGCGTAGGAACTGGTGCAGTTTTGCACCAGCTCCCGGGGATTGAACGGGGCCTTTTCCAGCTGCAGCTGGCCGGCCTCGATCTTGCTGGTGTCCAGGATGTCGCTGATGATCTGCAGCAAGATGGACGAGGACGCTTCGATACGGTCCACGTATTTGCTCTGCAGCTGGGTGAGCTCGGTCATGCCCAGCAGCTCCAGCGTGCCCAGCGCGCCATACAGCGGCGTGCGGATTTCGTGGCTCATGGTCGCCAGAAAGGTGGACTTGGCCTCGTTGGCCTCGTCCGCCGCGATTCTGGCCCGCTCCAGGTTGCTTTCGATCTCCGCGCGCGCGCTGACGTCGGCAAAAATGCACAGCGTCACATCCTGGCCGAGGTAGCGCGTGGGCGCATAGGCCACATGAAGCGTCCTGCCCTGCTCGGTGACCAGGCGCTCCATGGTGCCTGCGGCCCGGGCATGGACAATCTCCTCCAGTGCCGCCTTGTTCTCCGGCGAGCCGGGACGCAGGTAGCCATCGGCCGAGTGCAGCCACTCCTGCACCAGCGAGTTGCTGAAGATGATTTTCCCGCTGCCGTAGGCCACAAGGCAGATGGCCACGGGAGCGGTTTCGATCAGCGTCCTGTTGAATTCATTGCTCTCGACGATGACCCGCTGCGCCTCCTGCGCGGGCGCAATCACCTTGCGGTTGAACCACCGGGTATAGGCCACGCCGGCCAGCAGGCTCAGCAGCAGGGCCAGCACCAGGCCGGCAGAAGGGGCGAACAGCCTGCCCTGGAAAAAGGTGGCGTAGTCCACCTGGTAGTAGCCGGTCCACCGGCCGGAGGCATCCTCGGTCTTGAGGATCAGGCCATTGCGCGTGTACTGCATCCCCGTGTCGTCCACCTGCGGGACGGGGCCGGTGCCCATGAGCACGCCGAAGTCCCGGTGCTCCAGCCAGAAAAGATGCCTGGGCAGCGTATGGATGGTTCTTTCTATGGCGCTGATGCGCTGGCGGCTGAAAAGGATGGCGGCGTAGATCGGGCTTGTGGCGGCTTCGTCGCCGGCTTCGAGATGGCTTGAAAAGCCGGCGGCGACCATGCCGATCATCTTCTCCGGGAACTGGGGCGACCGGAACCAGACGATTTCCTGCGCCGGCGCCGTGGAGCCGGCGCCCGGCCGGGCATCGGCGGCCCTGGCCCGCAGATGCGCCTTGACGGCGGCAATCGTGCTGTCGAACATCTCCTGCGTGACGCTCTCGTTGCCGATGGGCACGTCGATGGCCGGCACGCCGATGCTGATCGCCCCGTCCTCCTTGGTGAAGAAGGCAGCGGCTGCCGGGAAGTAGGAGCCTGCCCAGAAGGAGGAATAGCCTGCGGCCAGGGAGCTGCCCAGCGAGAAAAGCCGGTCCGGGAGCGTGTCGCAGGCCACGCGCGCAGAGCATTGCAGTGAAAAGGGAATGCCGCCGATGGCCTCGCGGCCACGGAACATGCGGTAGTCCGCCTGCGCAGGAGCGGGCACGTCGACGATGGTGGCTATCCGCTGGTCCGGCAGCGCTTTCCAGGACTCGTTGCGGCCCTTGAGCCGCCGAAGGAAGATTTCCTGCTCCTGCAGCGAGCCGACGATGGCGGAGAAGTTCAAGGCCAGGCGCCCCTGCTCCTGCTCGAAGATCCTCTCCGAGCCCCACAGCAGCACGGCGATGAGGAAGATCGCCAGGGGAAGCGCTCCAAACAGTACCCGGTTCTGCCAGCGTGTGGTGCGTGTGATCTTGCTGAACGGGGAGTCGGGCATGGACGCCTTGCGTGCTTGGGTCAGGTGGGGTTGCCTTGGTGCCGGGGTTCGGACGCCAGCATAAGGGCAAATTCAACCGCAGGCACCGCGGCGGACAGCAGATAGCCCTGCACGCAATCGCATCCGATGCTGCGCAGCAACTCCAGGTCCCGGGTGGTCTCCACGCCTTCCGCCGTCACCGTCAGGCCCAGCTGCCGCCCCAGTTGCACCGACGACGTCAAGGCCGCAGTCCGCACCTCGTCACCTGCCGCACCGGCCACGAAGGCCCGGTCGATCTTCAATTCGGTGAAGGGCGTGGAGATGAGGCTGTACATCGAGCTGTATCCGCGCCCGTAGTCATCCTGGGCCAGGCCGAAGCCCTTGAGGCGCAACCGGCTCGCGCTCATGTAGTAGTTGGCAGGTATGCCGACGGCCTGGTCCTCCAGCAGCTCGAACGTGATGTTCTCCGCAGCAATGCCGCACCGGGCCGCCATGCCGTGCAACTCGTCCGGCAGGCCGATATCGTCCAGCAGCGGTACCGGCAGGTTGACGGACACAGGCACGACATGTCCGGCACTGCGCCAGGCCAGGTGCGCCGACATGGCATCTTCCATCATCCGCACCAGCAAGGCATGGTCCAGCCCATGGAACCGGATGGCGGACATGAATGAGCCCGGCATCATGAAGCCGAACTGCGGATCGTTCCAGCGCGCCAGCGCTTCCACGCCGACGATGTGGCCCGTGAGCAGGGATTTCTTGGGCTGGAACCAGGCCTGTATGGTTTTCTCCTGCAAAGCCTGCACCAGGTGGGCCTTGGCGAAAATCGGCCGCTCCCTGATGCCGGCAGCGGTTTTCCCCTCGTTTGCATGGACGGACCTGAGTTGGCTGACCAGCGCCTGGACATGGTCCGTGCCGAACGGCTTCTGGAACATCCCGATGACGGAAAAGCCGGACTCCTTGGCCATGAGACTGACGCTGTTCATCAGCCGGCGCGAGCAGGAGGTGGATATCACGAGCATGGGATGCAGGTCGCGCCGGCTCAATTCATCGATGAACTGCAGGCCGTCCATGTCAGGCATCTTCAGGTCGGTGATGACGAGATGGAATCCGCCGTCGCCCAGCTTCTCCAGGGCCTCCCGCGCGTTGCAGGCCATGTGCGTGTCCGTGAGTCCCGCCTCCATGAGCAGGCTGCGCGCGTGCTCGCAGCACAGGGGATGGTCGTCCAGGATGAGTACTTTGAATGGGGCCAGCATGGGTTCAGGTCCTGCCTTGCTTGATGTTGTTCAAGGTGGTGCGCAGCACCGCCAACGTGAATGGCTTGCACAGCAGGCTGTCGAAGCCGGCCGGCAGTCCTTCGCCCTGCCCCTGCCCCTGCCCCTGCCCTTGCGATTGCTCTTGCGCCTGCGTCTGGGTCTGCGGCTGCGGCTGCGGCTGTGCATTGGCCGTCAGGCCGACGATCGGGCGGACATACCCGCGCTTTCTGAGCGCACGCGCCAGGGCCGGGCCGTCCAGCAACGGCATGTGCAGGTCGGTGAGAACGGCATCGAATTCGAGCAGGCCGGGCAGGGACAGCGCGTCCTGTCCATTGCTGGCCTGCTGGACCTCGCAGCCCAGCAACTGCAGCTGCTCTCGCAGGATGATCCTGTTGATGGGGTTGTCCTCGACGATGAGCACCCTCAGCCCCAGGGGCTCGTGGACCTGGGCGGCGGCGGCATACAGGTCGGGGCGCGCGCCCGGCGCAATGCCCTGCTGGGCCAGGCCCAGCGCATGGCCCACTGCCGGCACGCCAGGCGCGCTGGCCTCCCACACGCAGGCCTGCACGGTCTCGCGGGGGCTCTCGCCCGGCGCCAGCGCCAGAACGCACTTGCCCGTCCATTGCGGACGGCGCAGCGACCGCGGCCAGGCTTGCACCAGCACGGCCTGCTCATTGGGACCCTGCACCTGGTCCCGGTAGGGCTGGGCCATGGCGCCCCAATGCCGCAGCCAGGCGCACAGGTTGTGCACGACTTCCGGAATGGCGCCATCCACGTAGACGGTGTGCGGCAACAGACTGGGCACTGCCTCATAGCCTGCCGCGCTCTCGCGCGGCAGGCGCAGCTCGAATGACACGCAGGTCCCCAGTCCCGGCTGGCTGGCGGCCGTCAGCCGCCCGCCCATCTCCTGGCTGAGGCGCAGGCAGATGGACAGTCCCAGGCCCGCGCCCTGGACCTGCTGCTGGGTGGCCGCATGGGCACGGAAGTACGGGTCGAACAGGAAGGGCTGCTGGTCCGGGTCGATGCCGATGCCCGTGTCCTGCACCTGGAACCGCAGGTCGGTGCCTTCCTCGCTGTCGCCCATGACCTGCAGGCGCAGGGCCACGTGGCCGGAGAACGTGAACTTGATGGCATTGCCCACCAGGTTGTCCAGGATCTGCCGCAGCCGCAAGGCATCGCCCACCAGCAGGGGCGGCGTTTTCACATCGGAGACGGCATACAGCTGCAGGCCCTTTTGCTCGGCACGCGACAGCAGGCCTGCGGCCACGCTGTCGAGCAATTCGGTGGCCGAGAACGCCTGGGCCTCCAGCTGCAGCCGGCCCGCCTCGATGGCCGACAGGTCCAGGCTGTCGTTGACGATGCGCAGCAAGGAGGCCGATGCCTGCTGCATGGCCCCCAGGTAGCGGGTCTGTTCGGAAGGAACCCTGGACAGGGCCAGCAGCTCCAGCGTTCCCAGGATGCCAAAGAGCGGTGTGCGTATTTCGTGGCTCATGGTCGCCAGAAACTGCGTCTTGGCCTGGCTCGCCGATTCGGCGCGCTGCTTGGCATCGACCAGCGCTGCCTGCGCCTGCCTGAGCGCCGTCACATCGCTGACCAGGCAGAAGACCACCGGTTCGCCCCCGTGGGTCGTGGGCGTGGTGCGGACCTCCACCCATCGCCCGTCCCCCAGCGCCAGCTCACGCGGGCCCTGCTGCGTGCCCCCGGCCACGGCATGCTCGAACCAGGAAGCATCACTGCACACCCACTGCCGCGCCAGTCCGTTGGACAGCAGCAGGCTGCGATCGCTGCACCGCACCAGCGCCAGGCCCACGGGGGCCGTGTCCAGCAGCTTGCGGCAGAGCGCATCACCGGCAGCGCAGGCGCCTGCCCGGCTCCAGGCCGAAGCCGGCACGCCGCGTCTCAGCCGGCGCACGCACCATGCAAGTGCAGCCATGAGGGCAAGTCCCAGCGACACGGACCACAGCAGCAGCCAGGCGTGGGCCCTGACCAGTTGCCGCACGGGCTCCCAGCGCTCTGCAAGCCATGCGGCGTTGTTCACGGATTTGCGCAGCAGCAGCGATTCGGGAAGGCCCCGGCCCACATGCATCAGCGAATACAGCGGCACGAGGTGGTCCTGCGGTGCGCTGGTGCGCCACGGCCATGCCAGACCGGCCTGGGAATGGACGGCCGCGCGGGTCGCGCCCACGGCAGCGTCCAGCAGCAGGAAATACCGGTCCATGAAAAACAGCTGCATGTCCCCCACAGGCACATGCGCGCGGCTGCGGGATGGCGGCGCCGGGGCGGCATCGTCCCTGCCGCTGTGCAAGGCGCAGGCCAGCATGGCCATGATTGCCAGTGCAAATACCGTCCAATCACGCAGCGACGCCATCCAATCGCGCAGTGCCATGGACGGGCACCACCCGTGCCGAGTCGAGCGGGAAGAAAACAGAAGGTCTTGAAACTGGCGCATTGCTAAATCATAGGAATCGGATGAAGAAACAGGGCTAAGAATTTTCTTAATCCTGCAAACCCGTGCACGCCGCTTCACCCGGGAATATCGCCCGCCTCGCTTCGTCATCAAGGACCTTGTCCGATCTCTTCAGCGATTTCAGCAGTCTTGATGATTTAAGAAAATTCTTAGACCCAAACTCGGATGCCCCGGGGATCATTGCCGGCTTGCTTCATCAACAAGGGCTGCTTCATTTTCTTGGGTCAGGCCCCGGGATATTCCACACAGACGCCGCACATGCGATATTGCAGCGTCCTGTCCAGCAATTGCGCAATCAATGCCCGCAAGGCGTTTCGGCAGTCCATTTCAGGGAAAGTAAAAAGGCAATGAGCATATACAGGCAACGATTCACTCCCACGGCGGCACGCAGGCCCCTGCGCCTGCTCGCCCTGGCATTGCTGTCGCACGGCTGCATCGCCACGGCCCACGCATGGACCGTCGTGGTGGACAGCGCCGCCGACGCAACTGGCCCGTGCGCCAGCACCGGCCTGGGGCCCTGCACGCTGCGCGATGCCATCACCTACGCCAACGCCAACCGCAACAAAGGCGGCGACAACCGCATCGAGTTCCGCATCGGTGCGGGGGGAGAGCAGACCATCGTCACCCAAAGCAACTGGAATGGCAGGCTCATGCAGCCCATTGCACCGGCCACATCGCTCACCGTGGACGCCAGCACGCAGCCCGGCTATGAGGACCACTTGCCACGCCGCCCCCTGATCACGCTGCAGTCAGGCAGCCCCGAGTTCGGCATAGGGCTCGAGCTGGCAGGCGCCATCACGGTGCGCGGCCTGGCGATAGGCGGCTTCAATACGGCCCTGGCGGTGACCGGCGACGGCAACACCGTGCTGGGCTGCCATATAGGCGTTGACGCATCGGGAACGGTTGCCATGGGCAATCGCAGCAACATCCTTGTCCACTCCGGCAACCGCAACCGCATCGGGAATCTGGATATTGGCGGGCGAAATGTCATTTCCGCGGCGGAGAATTCCGGAATATGGCTTTCCTGGCCGGGCGCCGGTACAGGAAACATCATTCAGGGAAACTACATAGGCACCGATATCACCGGCAATGTGGCCCTGGGAAACCAGGGAAACGGCATCAGCGTGGCATCCGACTTTACCGGCACGCTGATCGACAGCAACCTCGTCTCCGGCAATGTCAGGGAAACAGGCGGCTCCTCCGCGATTTCCATTTCCGGCGCCCACACGCTGGTGACCCGCAACCGAGTCGGAACGAATGCAGCCGGCACGGCCATGATTCCCAACAATGGGCCAGGCATTGCCGTATTCTTTTCGTCGGAGGGCGGACATCGCATTGGCACAGGCCCTGAGGACGGCAACCTGGTTGCCGGAAACAAGGAAACGGCCATTGAATTGAATGGAAACTATGGCGCACGCAACTCGAATACCCTGATTGCCGGGAATATCGTGGGAACCAGCCTGGATGCCAGCACCATGCTGCCCAATCAATGGGGCATCGTCATCAAGGATTCGGACGAGGTGACCGTGCGCGCAAACATCGTCGGTGGCAGCAAGGCGTCCGGCATACAGTTCCAGGGCGCCAGCAAGAACAACCTCGTGCAGGGCAACTACGTGGGCGTCAGCCCCCAGGGAACCGCCCTGCCCAATGGGGAAGGCGTTTCCTTTTTCCAGAAGGCCCATGACACCCTGGTCGGCGGTGACGACGCGGCACATGCCAACGTGATTGCGCACAACAGGCTGTTCGGCGTGGGATTGCGGGGGGACGAAGTCAAGGGCGTCTCCATGCTCGGCAATGCCATCTACGGCAATACCGAGGGAGGCATCGCACGAACCAGCCTGGCCAACGGAGATCCTGCCGAGCCGGTGCTGCTCACGGTGACGCCCGAGGGCCTGTCCGGCACGCTGGACAGCGTCGCCAACGAGAGCATGCGCATCGAGTATTTCTCGACGCCCAGGCTGCCCGACGGGCTGGTGGAGCGCGCCGCCGGCAAGGTTCTGCTGGGCTCGCAGACCGTGACCACCGATGCCTCCGGCCATGCGCCCTTGGTGTTCAAGGGCGCCATGCCCCCGGGCGACCAGGCCGCGGTCACGGCGACCGCCACCCGGATTTCCACCGGTGACACCTCGCGCTTTTCCAACGCGATGGCGGCCAACGCCGCCCCCGTGGCCCTGCCGCAAGCCGTCACGACCCCGCAGGATACGGCGCTGTCCATCACCCTCGCTGGCACGGACTTCGAGTCGGACCCGTTGCGCTTCGAGATCACCGCCGGCCCCGCCCATGGCGTCATCAGCGGCTTCGATCCCCAGACGGGTACGCTGGTCTACACGCCGGCGGCCGGCTACTCCGGGCCCGATACCTTCGCCTTCACGGTATCCGACGGGCACCAGAGCGCTGCCGCACCAGCATCCGTGACCATCGAGGTGATCGCTGCCGATCCTCCCGATCCCGGCCCGGGCACCGATCCCGACCCCGGTCCGGGCACGGACCCAGGACCCGGTCCCGGCCCCGGAAATGTCCAGGCCGTTCCCGGCCTGGGCCAGGGCGGCATGCTGGCGCTGCTGTGCGGCATGGCCTATCTGGCCAGCCGCAGGATGAGGAAAAGGCAGGCCTGAGCCCGCAGCGGGCGCAGGTCCCGCGCAAACGTCAGGCCGGCAGCCAGCGCAGCCAGCGCGGCCGCCAGGTCAGCGTGAAGGCAATGGCCAGGGCGGCGGCTGCCAGCGTCATGATCCAGACCAGGGAGGCCATGGAGGCATGGTCCACCGCCAGGCACAGGCCCAGCGAGGCGGCCAGGCCTGAGGCGCCCAGCCAGCGCAGCAGCCTGACCTTGCCATCGGGCTGGGGCATGTCGCCGTGCACCTGCTCCCAGTGCACGTCCTTGGCCAGCGCAAACCAGGCCATGCCCAGCAGCGACGCCGCAAAGGCGGCGGCCAGCAGCAGTGCGTCCATCAGTCCCTCAGACATGGGCCACCTCCGCGGCGCGCGAGGGCATGGCGGGCGCGGCGCGCGTCTTGAGCTTGCGCGCCACCACCACGGCCAGCACGGCGCTGGCCAGCATGAACAGGTCCACGCCGGCCACCGGCCAGTAGCCCGCGCCCAGGGTCTTGAACAGGTGGTCGCCCGTGGTCAGCCAGTTCAGCAGCACGGCCGTGACGGCCATGGCGGCCACGGCCCAGCACTGCTCGCGCCAGGCGGGGTTGGGCAGGCCCCGGGCCACGGGGGCGCTGCGCACAAAGGCATGCGCCATGGCCAGCAGCCAGGTGGCCCAGAAGAAATAGCGTTCCATGTCGCCCCGGCCCGGCCAGCCCTGGGGCATGGCCTCGGGCAGCAGGCGGTTGGCGATCAGCATGCCCAGCGTGGCCACCAGCATGCCGGTGACCGTGGTGACGGCCAGGGCATCGACCACGCGCGCGCCCTGCACACCCTGTCTGGCGTGCTGCTTCTTGCGCTTTTCCACGAAGAAGACAAAGCCGGTGGCAATGCACACGCAGCCGGCCAGGCCGCCCAGCACGTACAGCCAGCGCAGCAGCCAGTGGCGGAAGTGCTGCAGGTGCAGGCCGGTGAGGAAGGTGTTGATGCTGTCCACGGCCGTGCGCGGAGGATCTTCGCGCAGCAGGGCGCCCGTGCTGGCCTTGAAGTGGATGCCCTCGCCCGTGAGCGCGATGCGGTCGGTGCCGGCGCGGTAGACGCTGACGTAGCCGTTGGCATCGCCCACATGGGTGACGGACAGGAAGCCCACGTCGCCGGCCATGCCCTTGGCGGCCCAGCGGCGCTGCGCCTCGGCCACCATGGCGTCCACCGAGGCCATGGGTGCGGCCACGCCGGCGCGGTCGTGCGGCAGGCCGGTTTCCTCGGCCTCCATCTTCTCGTGCAACTCGTGCAGGGGCTCCAGCTGGGTATGGGTGATGGGGAAGTAGATGCCCGCAAAGATCACCAGGCCCGTGAAGGCGAAGAAGAAGTGGAAGGGCAGCGCCACCACGCCGGTAAGGTTGTGCAGGTCCAGCACGCTGCGCTGCGTGGCCTTCTTCGGACGGAAGGTGAACAGCTCGCGGAAGATCTTGCGGTGCATGACCACGCCGCTGACCAGGGCCACCAGCATGATGAGCGCGGCAAAGCCCACGATCCAGTAGCCAAGGTTCATCCAGTTGAGCGTCAGGCTGTAGTGCAGCGGGTAGAAGAAGCGGCTGCCGATCTTGAGGTGGTCGTCCGGCAGGGATTCGCCATTGCGCGGGTCGATGGTGCGCATGGCCCAGATCAGGGTCTCGGGCTTCTTGGCGTTGGGCACCTCGTAGCCGGCGAACAGGCCCAGCACGGGATCGCGGTGGGTGGTGTAGGCGCCCCAGCGCTGGGGCGTGTCGAAGCGCTCGGGCAGCGGGCCGTTGACCTCGCCGCGCATGGCATCGCGCGCCTGGGCGTTGGGCTGCATGGACTCGAAGACCGGCTTGAGGATCTGGTCGTACGAGGGCATGGGCGTGGGCTCGAAGCGCGAGGCCGGGATGGCCCAGCGGTCGATCTCGCGGTCGAACACCGACAGCGCGCCGAAGAAGAAGGCGGCCATGAGCACGAAGCCGAGCGCAAGCCCGAACCAGGTGTGCAGCCAGGCCATGGAGAGGCGGAAGTTCTGGAACATGGGGCGTTCTCCGGATTCAGGGCAGCAGCATCTGCTGGAGCAGCGATGCGCAACCGGTCATGACAATGCCGCCGCCGGCCAGCACGGCCCAGACGCGCGGGAGGCTCTGCGCCGCAAAGGCCCAGAGGAACACCGTCAGAAACACCAGGAAGCCGAGGATGTAGCCCAGATGCTCGGCATCGTGGAACTCCATTCCGGCGGCAAACATCAGCGCCACGCCCAGGGCGATGAAGCCCCAGGTGAAGGCATAACCGCCGAAGACGGCAGCTGCAATGCGAACCAAAATAGTTTTCATTTACAAAGAAAAATACAGTCGTGGACCAAAGTGCTCGGGGCGCATTATCCCCGAGCGCCGTCAAAACCCGTGATCGGCCGTGGTGTCCCTATGCGGGCTGGCCTGCCGCCTGCGCCTTGGCCTGCGGTGCCGAAGGCTTGAGCGTGGGCGGCACGAACTGGAAGGTATCCGCGCGCGCCCCTGGCCAGTAGAGCTTGAACACGTTGTGCTGCTTGTCCAGCGGCCCCAGCAGAGCGCCGGGCTCCACGCGCAGGACCAGGTTGGCGAGCTGGCGCACCTCGGTGTCGGAGATGCGCCGCACGATGTGGTGGGCCGTGATGTCGCAGGGGTGCTCCAGGCCCGCCGCCTGCACCAGCTCCTGCAGCGCATGCAGGGTCTTGTCATGGAAGTTGGCCACGCGCGTGGCCTTGTCGGGCACGACCAGGGCCTTCTGGCGCGCCGCATCCTGCGTGGCCACGCCCGTGGGGCAGTGGCCGGTGTGGCAGTTCTGCGCCTGGATGCAGCCCAGGGCCATCATGAAGCCGCGCCCGGCATTGCACCAGTCGGCGCCCAGCGCCATCATGCGCGCGATGTCGAAGGCCGTGATCACCTTGCCGGCCGCGCCGATCTTGATGCGGTGGCGCAGGCCCACGCCGATCAGCGTGTTGTGCACCAGCAGCAGGCCTTCCTGCAGCGGCACGCCCACGTGGTCGGTGAACTCCACGGGCGCCGCGCCCGTGCCGCCCTCGGCGCCATCGACCACGATGAAGTCCGGCGTGATGTCCGTCTCCTGCATGGCCTTGACGATGGCGAACCACTCCCAGGGATGGCCCACGCAGAACTTGAAGCCCGTGGGCTTGCCGCCCGACTTCTCGCGCAGGCGGGCGATGAAATGCATCATCTCCACCGGCGTCCTGAAGGCGCTGTGGCTGGAGGGGCTGATGCAGTCCACGCCCACGGGCACGCCGCGCGCGGCGGCGATCTCGGGGGTGACCTTGGCGCCCAGCAGCATGCCGCCGTGGCCGGGCTTGGCGCCCTGGCTGAGCTTGATCTCGATGAGCTTGACCTGCGGGTCGGTGGCATTGGCGATGAACTTCTCTTCGCTGAACGTGCCATCGTCGTTGCGGCAGCCGAAGTAGCCCGAGGCCACCTCCCAGATCAGGTCGCCGCCGTGCACGCGGTGGTGCTGGCTGATGGAGCCCTCGCCCGTGTCGTGCGCAAATCCGCCCATCTTCGCGCCCTTGTTCAGCGCCAGGATGGCATTGGCCGACAGCGCGCCGAAGCTCATGGCCGAGATGTTGAAGATGCTGGCGCTGTAGGGCTGGGTGCAGGGCGAGGCACCTTCATCGGCGCAGCCGATGGTGATGCGGAAATCATGCGAGGCCAGCCTGGTGGGCTGCATGGAATGGTTCACCCATTCATAGCCCTGGGCCGTGACATTGAGCTGCGTGCCCAGCGGGCGGCTGTCCGGGTCGCCCTTGGCGCGCTGGTAGACCAGGGAGCGCTGGGCGCGCGAGAACGGCAGCGCCTCATGGTCGGACTCGATGAAGTACTGCCGCATCTCGGGCCGGATGAACTCCAGCAAAAACCGCAGGTGGCCGATGATGGGGTAGTTGCGCAGCACCGAATGGCGCACCTGGGTCATGTCGCGCACGCCCAGCAGCGCCAGCGCGGCGCACACGCCAAAGCCCAGCCACCACCACAGCCCTCCCCACACCAGCGCCGCCACCAGCAGCCCCGCGCTGCCGACCAGGCTCAGGCAGAACGTGGTGTAGCGCAGCGGCACCCATGCGGGCAGGCGATGAACGGGAGATGCAGACGTTGACATGGCGTGGGTCCTCGGAACGAGTTGACGATCTTGTGCATGCCGCGCCTTCGAGGGCGCGCTGTGCACAAGGTTAACCCACGATCCGCGTCAGCCCTGGCGCGGCCGGGCGCCGGCGCCCGTTGCCTGCGCGGCCGCAGGCAGCACGAACCGGAAGCTCGCCCCCTGCCCCGGCGGGTCCACCAGTTCGATGCGGCAGCCGTGCAGCTCCAGCATGCGGTGGACGATGCGCAGGCCCAGGCCGCCGCCGCGGCGGGCGCCGCCCACGGTGAAGGGCCGCTCGAACAGGCCTTCGCGCAGATCGGCCGGGATACCGGGGCCGGTATCGGCCACGGTGACTTCGACGGCGTTGCCCGCCGCCGCCAGCGCCACCAGGATGCTGCCGCCTTCGGGGGTGTGGCGCAGCGCGTTGTCCAGCAGGTTGCCCAGCACGCGCTCGATCATCCCCAGGTCGGCCTGGACGACGGGCAGGCGGGCTGGGAAGTCGGCCCGCAGCGCCACCTGTCGCGCCTCGGCACGCAGCTCGAATTTCTGGAACACGTCCTGCACCAGGTCGGGCATGGAAAACGGCTCCGGCTCGGGCTGGACAAAGCCGTACTCCAGGCGCGCCAGCTCGAACAGGCTTTGCGCCAGCTCGCCCACCTTCTGGCTCTGGGCCAGGGCAATGCCCAGGTAGCGGCGGCGTTCGGTGGTGTCGAGCACGGCGTCCTTGAGCAGCAGCGTTTCCAGGTAGCCGTGCAGGGACGACAGCGGCGTGCGCAGGTCGTGCGAGACGTTGGCGATGAGTTCGCGCCGCTCCTGGTCCTGGCGCGTGAGGGCGCGCCACTGCTCGCCGATGCGCGCCACCATGCGGCGGTAGGCCGCGTCCAGCACGGCGATCTCGTCGCGGCTGTCCTGCGCGGCACCGGGCTGGGGGGCCGGCAGGTCCGGGGGGGTGCCATGGATGTCGAAGCCGGCCACCTCTTCGGTGAGCCGGCGCAGCGGCCGCGTGATCAGCGCAAAGGCCACCAGGCCGGCCACCAGGCACAGCAGCGCCACCAGGCCGATGGACCACAGCGCCGTGCTGAGCACCGAGTTGGCCGAGCCCTGCGCCACCAGCTGGTCATGCGCCTCGCCCTGCAGCACCACGTAGATGAAGCCCACTTCCTTGCCGTTGACGCGCAGCGGCGCCGCGCTGAAGACCTTGCGGCCTTCGGTGCTGCGCGGGTCGTCACCCAGGATGGGCAGCGTGCCGCCTTCCAGCAGCCGGTGCACGGGGGCCAGGTCCACGCGCTCGCGGCGCACGCGGCCGTCGGGGGCGGCATGGCCGGCAATGCGGCCGTCGGCGTCCAGCAGATAGACCTCCACGCTGGGGTTGACCAGCATGAGCTGGTTGAAGAAGCTGCGCACGGCGCCGGGCATGAGGCCGTTGGCGTCGGTCAGCTGGGCGTCGCGCGCAATGCTTTCGGCCACGTCGCGCGACAGGCCCTGCACCACTTCCAGCTCGTGCATGCGGCTGGCGCGCAGCTGCATCCAGGCGGAGGTGCCGCTGCACACCAGCAGCAGCACGGCAAAGACCAGGGAAAGGCGCTGGGTCAGTGTCAGGCGCAGTTTCATGGTCATGCGCCCTCGCCCGCTTCGGCGAACTTGTAGCCGCGCCCCCAGACGGTGAGGATGCGCGCGGGCTGGGCCGGGTCGGCCTCGATCTTGGCGCGCAGGCGGTTGATGTGGGTGTTGACGGTGTGCTCGTAGCCCTCGTGCTGGTAGCCCCAGACGGCATTGAGCAGGTCCATGCGCGAGAACACCTTGCCGGGCTGGCGCGCAAAGAAGTACAGCAGGTCGAACTCGCGCGGGGTCAGGTCCAGCCGGGCACCATGAAGCCGGGCATCGCGCGCCACGGGGTCCATGGCCAGGCCGTCAATGGACAGGCTGCCGGACTCCAGCCGCGCGTTCTGGGCCAGCGCCTCCACGCGGCGCAGCAGCGCCTTGACGCGCGCCACCAGCTCCAGCACCGAAAACGGCTTGGCCAGGTAGTCGTCGGCGCCGATCTCCAGGCCCAGGATGCGCTGCACCTCGCTGGAGCGCGCGCTGATGATGATGATGGGCGTGTAGCGCGCCATGGCGCGGGCGCGGCGGCAGATCTCCAGGCCGTCCACGCCGGGCAGCATGATGTCCAGCACCAGCGCGTCCCAGCCGCCGCGCTCCAGTTGGCGCAGGCCGTCGTCGCCGCGCGCGCAGTGCATGACTTCCAGGCCTTCGTCGCGCAGGTGCAGCGTGAGCAGGTCGGCGATATGGGCGTCGTCCTCGACGAGAAGTACGCGGCGCGTGGCGGTCATCGGATGCGGTTTCCTGGAAGTGGCGGGAGTGGCTGCCATTGTGCGCAATACCGGGGCCGGGAGTTATCACGAATCTTTGAACTCTGCGTGAGGACTTCGGGAGGCCGGCGCCCTAACCTGACTGGCATCGCATCGTTTTCAGACGCACGCAACCTTCAGGAGCACACCATGACCACCAGACGCCATCTTCTGTGGACTGCAGGCGCCGGCACCACCGCCGTGCTGGCGGCCAGCCTGTTCCCGCGCCGCGCGCCAGCGGCCGCCTCCAGCGAGGTCTTCGAGGTCAGCTACACGGATGCCGAGTGGCGCGCCCGCCTCACGCCCGAGCAGTACCGGATCCTGCGCAAGGAAGGCACGGAGCGTGCAGGCTCCAGCCCGCTGAACAAGGAGCACCGCGCGGGCACCTTTGCCTGCGCAGGCTGCGCGCTGCCCCTGTTCTCGTCCAAGACCAAGTTCGACAGCGGCACGGGCTGGCCCAGCTTCTGGCAGCCGCTGGACAAGGCCGTGGCCACGCGCCAGGACCGCACCTACGGCATGCTGCGCACCGAGGTGCATTGCCGCCGCTGCGGCGGCCACCTGGGCCATGTCTTCGACGACGGCCCCAGGCCCACGGGCCTGCGCTACTGCATGAACGGCCTGTCGCTGACGTTCACGCCCCAGCCTGCCTGAACCCGGGAGCCACGCCATGCTGCTGATCGTCCTGGCCTATCTGGGCGGGGTGCTGACCATCGTCAGCCCCTGCATCCTGCCGGTGCTGCCCTTCGTCTTTGCACGCGCCGACCAGCCCTTCGCCAAAAGCGGCCTGCCGCTGCTGGCGGGCATGGCGCTGACCTTCGCCCTGGTGGCCTCGCTGGCCGCCGTGGGCGGCGGCTGGGTGGTGGCCGCCAATGAATACGGCCGCTGGCTGGCCCTGGGCCTGGTGGCCGTGTTTGCGCTGACCCTGCTGTGGCCCGGCCTGTCCGAGCGGCTGACGCGGCCGCTGGTGGCGGCGGGCTCGCGCCTGTCCGAGCGTGCCCAGGGCACGGACGGCGGCGCCCGCCCCGGCGCCTCGCTGCTGCTGGGCGTGGCCACGGGCCTGCTGTGGGCGCCCTGCGCCGGCCCCATCCTGGGCCTGATCCTCACGGGCGCCGCACTGCAGGGCGCCAACACCACCTCCAGCCTGCTGCTGCTGGCCTATGCGGCCGGTGCGGCCACCTCCATGGCGGCGGCCCTGCTGCTGGGCGGCAAGGTGTTTGTGGCGCTCAAGCGCATGCTGGGCGCGGGCGAATGGGTGCGGCGCGGGCTGGGCGCGGCCATGCTGGCCGGTGTGGGCGCGATTGCGCTGGGGCTGGACACGGGCGTGCTGGCGCAAGTGTCCACGGCCTCCACCGGCGGCCTGGAGCAAAGGCTGGTGGACCGCCTGAGCGGCAGGCCCGAGGGTGGTGCCATGGCCATGCAGGCCGGTCCCGCAATGATGGCCGCCGTGGATACGGACTCCGGTGCTGGCCCGGCCATGATGGCCGCAGGCGGCGCCATGCGCATGGCCGGCGGCCCGTCCCGCGCCGCCCTGCCGGACGAAGGGCTGGCCCCTGCGCTGGACGGCGCCACCGACTGGCTCAACTCCACCCCGCTGACGGCCGAACAACTGCGCGGCAAGGTGGTGCTGGTGGATTTCTGGACCTACTCCTGCATCAACTGCCTGCGCACCCTGCCCTATGTGAAGGCCTGGGCCGAGAAGTACCGCGACCAGGGCCTGGTGGTAGTGGGCGTGCATGCGCCGGAGTTCGCCTTCGAACGCAAGCTGTCCAACGTGGAAAAGGCCATCAAGGACCTGGGCATCAGCTACCCCGTGGCCGTGGACAACGGCTACAAGATCTGGCGCGCCTTCAACAACCAGTACTGGCCGGCGCACTACTTCATCGATGCCCAGGGCCGCATCCGGCACCACCACTTTGGCGAAGGCGGCTATGCCGAGTCCGAGCGCGTGATCCAGCAACTGCTGCAGGAAGCCGGATCGAAGCAGGTGGACCTGGGCCTGATCGACGTGCAGGCCCAGGGCGTGCAGCAGGCAGCCGACATGGCAGCCGTGCGCTCGCACGAGACCTACCTGGGCTACGAGCGCGCCGAGCAATTTGCCGCCACGCCTGCCGCCGTGCACAACCAGGCCACCGCCTATGCCACGCCCGAGCGCCTGCCGCTCAACGCCTGGGGCCTGAGCGGCCAATGGACGGTGGGCCCGGAAAGCGCCACGCTGGACGGCGCCACCGGCCGCATCACCTACCGCTTCCAGGCACGCGACCTGCACCTGGTGCTGGGCCCCGGCAGCGATGGCAAGCCCGTGCGCTTCAAGGTGCTGATCGACGGCAAGGCGCCCGGCGCCTCGCGCGGCATGGACGTGGCCGCCGACGGCAGCGGCAGCGTGACCGCGCAGCGCCTGTACCAGCTGGTGCGCCAGGACGGCGGCGCAGCCGAACGCACCTTCAGCATCGAATTCCTGGACCCCGGCATCTCCGCCTATGCCTTCACCTTTGGCTGATCCCTGGCCGCTTCACTTTCACCGGAGAGACACCATGACCAACGATTCCCCCCTCGCCGCCGCACCCCGCCGCCGCGGCCTTCTCCAACTGCTGACCGGCAGCGCCGTGCTGCTGGGCGGCGCCCTGCTGTGGCAGGGCAGCAACCTGCAGGCGGCCGAGCAGGCCGTGCGCATTCCGCCACCCGCGCAGGACATGCCGGCCACGGGCCAGGGGCCGCAGAAAGCCATCTTTGCGGGCGGCTGCTTCTGGGGCGTGCAGGGCGTATTCCAGCATGTCAAGGGCGTGCAGCGCGCCGTCTCGGGCTACAGCGGCGGCACGGCGGCCCAGGCTTCGTATTCGGCGGTGAGCAGCGGCCGCACCGGGCATGCGGAGTCGGTCGAGATCACCTATGACCCGGCCCAGGTCAGCTACGGGCAGCTGCTGCAGATCTACTTTTCCGTGGCCCATGACCCGACCCAGCTCAACCGCCAGGGGCCGGACACGGGCCCGCAGTACCGCTCGGCCATCTTCGCCACCGACGCCGCGCAGCTCAGGACCGCCCAGGCCTATGTGGCCCAGCTCGATGCCGCCAAGGTCTTCGGCAAGCCCATCGTGACCCGGCTGGAGGACAAGCCCAGCTTCTTCCCTGCCGAGAACTACCACCAGGACTTCATGACCGAGAACCCGCGCCATCCCTACATCGTCATCAACGACCTGCCCAAGGTGCAACAGCTCAAGCGCCTGTTCCCGGACAGCTACCGGGCCGAGCCGGTGCTGGTCAAGCAGGCCGCGCGGCAGATGTAGCGTTTGCGCAGCGCGGGTGCGGTGCAGGTGCGGTACGGATGCGGTACAGGTGCCTGCAGGCGTCGGCGGCGGCTGCCGTATGAGACATTTGCGGCATGCCTCCCAGTTCGCTTGATGCACCCGCTGCACCCCTCCCGCCCACCCGCGCCGAAGCCCTGCGCTACTGGCTGAAGCTGGGCTGCATCAGCTTTGGCGGGCCGGCCGGGCAGATCGCCATCATGCATGAGGACCTGGTGGAGCGGCGGCGCTGGATCTCTGAGGGGCGCTTCCTGCATGCGCTCAACTACTGCATGCTGCTGCCCGGCCCCGAGGCTCAGCAGCTGGCCACCTACATCGGCTGGCTGCTGCACCGCACCTGGGGCGGCATCGTGGCCGGCGGGCTGTTCGTGCTGCCCTCGCTGGTGCTGCTGATCGGCCTGTCCTGGATCTATGTGGCCTTCGGCCATGTGCCGGCCATTGCCGGCATCTTCTACGGCATCAAGCCGGCCGTGACGGCGCTGGTGGTGCAGGCGGCCTGGCGCGTGGGCTCGCGCACCCTGCGCAACGGCTGGCTGTGGGGCATTGCCGCGGCGGCCTTCGTGGCCATCTTCGCGCTGAAGCTGCCGTTTCCGCTGATCGTGCTGGCGGCCGGCGCACTGGGCTACCTGGGGGGCAGGCTGGCGCCGCGCCACTTCGCCCCTGCAGGCGGGCACGGCCACGGCGGCGGCAGCCACGGCCCGGCCGTCATCGACGATGACACGCCCGTACCGGCCCATGCACGGTTCAGCTGGCGTTTTTTCAGCCAGGTGCTGGCGGCCAGCCTGGGGCTGTGGGCGCTGGCGCTGGGCCTGCTGACCGCCGCCTTCGGCTGGCAGGGCGCGCTCACCCAGATGGGCTGGTTCTTCACCAAGGCGGCACTGCTGACCTTTGGCGGCGCCTATGCCGTGCTGCCCTACCTCTACCAGGGCGCGGTGGACCACTACCACTGGCTCACGGCCACGCAGATGATGGACGGGCTGGCCCTGGGCGAGACCACGCCGGGGCCGCTGATCATGGTGGTGTCCTTCGTGGGCTTCCTGGGCGGCTGGAGCACGCAGGTGTTCGGCCCCGATGCGCTGCTGCCTGCCGGCGCCGCCGCCGCCCTGGTCGTGACCTTCTTCACCTTTTTGCCGTCCTTTGCCTTCATCCTGCTGGGCGGCCCCTTCATCGAGTCCACCCATGGCAGGCTGGGCTTCACCGCGCCGCTGACGGGCATCACGGCCGCCGTGGTGGGCGTCATCGCCAACCTGGCCGTGTTCTTTGCCTGGCACGTGCTGTGGCCACAGGGCTGGGCGGGTCCCTTCGACTGGCCGTCCGCACTGTTGGGCCTGGCTGCGGCGGCCGCGCTGCTGCGCTGGAAGGTGGGCGTGATCCCCGTGGTGGTGGGCGCGGGGCTGGCCGGCCTGGCGATCACGCTGGCACGCCAGGGTGGGTAGGAAAGGCTGCGGCATGGTATCGACCACGGATGGGCATTTCAGCTGGCTGCGCTGCCGCACCGCAGGCGTGGAGGCCGTGGCCGCCGACACGGCGAGGCACTTTGGGCGGCATACCCACGAGCAGTACGGCATCGGCCTGATCGAGCGTGGCGCGCAGAAGTCCGCCAGCGGGCGAGGTCTCTACGAGGCCGGGGCCGGCGACCTCATCATGGTCAACCCCGGCGAGCTGCATGACGGCATGCCCCTGGGCGATGGCGGTCGCGCCTGGCGCATGCTCTACCTGGAGCCCTGGGTCGTGGCCGGGCTCATGGCGGACATGGATGGCGCAGGGCCGGCGGCCGGCTTCGAGTTCCGCCAGCCCGCCGTGCGCGACCCGCGCCTGGCCGCGTGTTTTCAGACCCTGTACCGCAGGATGACCGGCAGCGGCGAGCCAGCGGACGCCCTGGACCTGGACGAAGCCCTGCTGCAGCTGCTGGGCGGCATGCTGCAGCGCCCTGCCCCTGCGCCCCGCGCACCGGCCCCCATCACCCTGGCCCGCGCCCGGATGGACGACGATCCCGGCGCGCCCCTGACCCTGGGCGCCCTGGCCCAAGAGGCGGGCCTGAGCCGCTACCAGTTCCTGCGTGCCTTTGCGCGCGCCACAGGCATGACGCCCCATGCCTATCTGCTGCAGCGGCGCCTGCACCAGGCGCGCGGGCTCATCGCCAGCGGCATGCCGCTGGCCGAGGCCGCCGCGCACAGCGGCTTTGCCGACCAGAGCCATATGACGCGCCTGTTCGTGCGCAGCTTCGGCATGGCGCCCGGCTTCTATGCCAGGGCAGCAAGCGCCTGCGCTGCGTGACGCGCTGCAATTTCCTTCAAGACCACGCAAACCGGCCTGGCGAGGATGGAGATCACATCCCCTCTCCAATCACAAGGCCCGATCTTGCCGTTCTCCTACGCACCCTCCATCCCCCGCGACTTTCCTGAACTGGCCACGCAGACCTTGCTGCTGCGCGGCCTGTCGCCCGACGTGCCCGCACACGCCGTGATCGCCCCCTTCATGGCACAGGCCAGGCAGAACCTGGCCTGCACCCCGGAAAGCGAGATGCCATCCATCCAGGCCTGGCGGCGCGGCTTTGCCAGGATGGGCCTCAAGCCCACGCAATACCGCTGCGCCGCCGAGGCCCTGCTGCGCCGCCTGCGCAAGGAGGGAGATCTGCCGGGCCTGCATCCGCTGGTGGACCTGTGCAATGCGGCCTCGGTGGCCTTTGCCATTCCCGTGGCCGTCTTCGACCTGGACCGCATCAGCGGCTGCCTGCAGGTGCGCCCCGCAACCGGCAGCGAGGTCTACGAGACCTTCTCGGGCGAGATCGAATATCCCGAGCCCGGCGAAATCATCTTTGCCGACACGGCTGGCCGCGCCCACGCCCGGCGCTGGTGCAACCGCCAAAGCGGCCACTCGGCAGTGCGCGAATCCACCGTCAACGCGCTGATCGTGACCGAAGCGCTGCACGCCACCGGCAAGAGGGATACGCAGCAGTTGGTGCAAGCGTTGCAAGCGGCGGCCGGTCGGCTGTGGCCCGAGGCCGTTTCACACCCAGGCAACCCCTTGCAGGCCGCCCTGGCCTGAGGCGACCGGGGCGGTTGGCGCCCCGGCGCGAAGAGGGCTATCACGCTGCGCGGACTTCCCGCAAGCAAGACCGTACGCGTATCGCACCGCCCTGCACATCGACCCGCAGGTCCCTTCAGAACAAGCTTCTACGCTATCAAATTGATAAAAATGCGTTGCATGCTACATACAAATGAAAAGAAAAAGAAATCATTCCCATTGTCATTCTAGAATCCGCACCCGCCATGACAGGCTGCGCTGCTGGCCCCAGGGCCGGCAGCAGCGCCGACGCACCCAGAGCACGCCCCACGGCACAGGTTTCCCAGCTCTCGACCATTGACCATGCTTACCCAAAGACTCTCGCGCACGGCAGTTGCGCATGCCGCCCTGCTTGCCCTGTGCGGCGCAGCCCACGCACAGGCCCAGCCTGACAAGGTCCCCGAGGCCACGCTCGCCCCGGTCACCGTGAACGCAGGCACCGAGAAGGAAAATCCCACCGGCCCTGTGGTGGGCTTCACCGCCAAGCGCGCCATCTCGGCCACCAAGACCGACACGCCGCTGATAGAGACGCCCCAGGCCATCAGCGTGGTCACGCGCGACCAGTTCGAGGCCCAGGGCGTGCAGACGCTGCGCCAGACCACCGCCTACAGCGCCGGCGTGGTGTCCAACTATTTCGACAGCCGGGTGGACAGCTTCTCGGCACGCGGCGGCAACGTGAGCCAGTACCAGGACGGTCTGCTGCGCACCTACGGCACCTACAACACCAGCCGGCCCGATCCCTATACGCTGGAGCGCGTGGAATTCCTGCGCGGACCCTCTTCCGTGCTCTACGGCCAGGGCAGCGTGGGCGGCGTGCTCAATCTGACCAGCAAGCGCCCGCAGGCCGAGGCGCTGCGCGAGGTGCAGGTGCAGGTGGGCAGCTACGGGCGCAAGCAGATCGCCGCCGACCTGACCGGCGCCGTCACCGAAGACGGCCAGTGGCTGTACCGCCTGGTGGCCGTGGGCCGGGAAAGCGGCACCCAGGTGGACCATGTGAACGATGACCGCCTGGTGATCGCGCCCAGCCTGACCTGGCGGCCCAGCGCCGATACCTCGCTCACGCTGCAGGCGCTCTACCAGAAGGACAAGAGCGGCTCGCTGATCGGCTTCTTCCCCTGGCAGGGCACGCGCCTGCCCAGCCCCTACGGCCAGATTCCCACCAGCACCTTCATCGGCGAGCCCGGCTGGGACTCGTTCGACACAGAGAACAAATCCTGGGGCTACCTGTTCAGCCACCGCCTGAACGCGGACTGGACCGTGCGCCAGAACCTGCGGCGCACCATCAGCGACGTGGACTACCGCTCCATCTACACCAGCTTCACCGCCATCCCCGGCCAGGGCCGCCCTGCGCGCCCGGTCTTCAACCCCGACAACCGCAGCGTCTACCGCGATGCCTCCTGGCAGGTCAACGGCGGGCGCATGCTGGTGATCGACACGCAGCTCGAAGGCAAGCTGCGCTGGGGCACGGCCGAGCACACCGTGCTGGCCGGCATGGACGCACAGCGCAACAGCACCAGCCAGTCCACCTGGCGCGGACTGACCGCGCCGTTTGACGTCTACAACCCCGTCTACGGCAACTTCACGCCGCCCACGGCCTCGCAGCTGGTGCGCCAGCCGGGCGTGTCGCAAAAGCAATTGGGCTTCTACGCCCAGGACCAGATCAAGTGGGGCCGCTGGACCGCCACCCTGGGCCTGCGCCACGACAGCGCGCAGACGGACACCGAAGGCCGTCCCGCCTCCGCCGTGGACGAGAAGGCCTGGACCAAGCGCGCAGGCGCCACCTACCAGATGGACGGTGGCTGGGCGCCCTACCTGGGCTACTCCGAGTCCTTCCAGCCGCTGGGCGGCGTGAACGTCTACGGCACGCCCTACAAGGCGCAGCGCGGCGAGCAATGGGAAGCCGGCGTGAAATGGCAGCCGCCGGGCCAGGGCCTGTCGGCCTTTGCCGCCGTCTACACGCTGCGCGAGAAGAACCGCAAGACCACCGACCCGGCCAACCCGCTCAACAGCCTGCAGATCGGCGAGGTCAAGGTCAACGGCTTCGAGGCCGAGCTCACCGCCAGCCTGGCCCGCCACTGGGACGCCACCCTGGCCTATGCGTACACCGACGCCGTCATCTCGCGCAGCAATGGCGGCGACCAGGGCCAGCGCGTGACCAGCGTGCCGCGCCACACGGCGTCGGCCTGGCTGACGCACCGCTTTGCCAGCGAAGGGCGCGGCGGCTGGAGCCTGGGTGCGGGCGTGCGCTACACGGGTTCGCAGTGGACGGGCACCAGCCTGGTGGACACGCCTTCGGCCACCCTGCTGGATGCCATGGTGTCCTATGACGCCGGCCCATGGCGCCTGGCCTTCAACGTGGTCAACCTGACCGACAAGGTGCAGATCACGCAGTGCCTGGCACGCGGCGACTGCTTCTACGGCCAGCGGCGCACCTTTGCGGTGACGGGAACGCACCGCTTCTGAGGACCGCCGCCGCGCGCCTCACACAGCCCAGGCATTTCACGCAGCGCAGGCAGCTCAGGCAGGCAGCTGCCTGAAGCTCCTTCTGTCCGCCGTGCTGCCAAACGATGCGCAGCCCGACAGCACGGCGGGCGAAGGCGCGGTGGTCGACAGCGCCTCGCTGCACTGCCGGGGCAGCTGGCTGCGCTCGTCTTCCAGGGCCTGTGTCTGGATCATGGGGGCCATGGCCACCACGTTGCCGAAGATGGTGGCAAAGGCCACGTCGGCCGCGTCACGGCCCGTGCCAAAGCGCATGAAGCCCATGGGAATGGCCGTGCCCGATGCATCGAACAGGTACCACCTGTCGCCCAGGTAGGCTTCCACGTAGGCATGGAAATCGGGCGGGCCCAGCGCAGGGTCGGCACCGTAGTCCGTGCCGGTGGCGATGCGGGCGGGAATGTTCAGCGCGCGGCACAGGGCGATCATCAGGTGCGTGAAATCGCGGCACACGCCCACCTGCTCCACCAGGGTATCGACGGCCGAGGTGGACGAGTTGCTGGTGGCCGAAGCGAAGGTCACCAGCTCCTGCACCCACTGCTGTATGGCCAGCACGCGCGAATAGCCGGGCGCCAGTTGGCCGAAATTGCGGAAGGCCAGCTGCATCAGCCGGTCGGACTGGCAGTAGCGGCTGGGGTAGATGTAGGGCAGGACCTCCAGCGGGATGCAGCGCACCGGAACCTCGCCCAGCGCCGCCGGATCCTCCCGGTGGTGCGCGATGCAGACGGTGGCCGTGTAGGTCAGGTGCAGGGGGCCGGGGTTGGCATGCAGGCGCATGAAGCGCGTGGAGGTGGCGGGCTCGGTGGCAATGTCGGGCTCCACCGGCTGGCTGAGCACCAAACGCTCGTTCTCCACCGTCTGGTGCGAGGTGTGGGCCGCATGGATGTTGAACACGAAGTCGGCCCCGGCCGGATCGCGGATGTCATAGGCAAGATCCACCTGGATCTGCAGCCTGATTCCTGGTTGGGCCATTGTTTTTCCCTGGTTGGTCTGTCGGATCGGCATCCATGGTGGGATCAAGAGTCTCCGCCGGCCGTAGGCCCCTGCTGAAAAGCCTGTAGTGCTTGGCAGGGACAGCGCGTGCGCCCGCCCGGCGGCCCGCAGGGGATGCAAACTCGGCTAACATCGGCGCCGCCCCGCATGGCGCAATACCTGTGGCGGGGGCATCCACCAGCCAGGAACAGCCAAGGAGACCGCTAGATGGCGGAGATCATCGAGATATCGCGGGCGGCGCTGCACGAGCAGGTGGCGGACCGTTTGCGGTCCATGCTCATCGAGGGGCGCATCGCCCCGGGCGCCAAGCTCAACGAGCGCGAGCTGTGCGAGCAGCTCGGCGTCTCGCGCACGCCGCTGCGCGAGGCCATCAAGCTGCTGGCCGCCGAAGGCCTGGCCGACCTGCTGCCCAACCGCGGCGCCATTGCCGTCAAGCTGAGCGAGGCCGATGTCATGCACGCCTTCGAAGTGCTGGCAGGCATCGAGGGCCTGTCGGGCGAACTGGCCGCCCAGCGCATCACCGACCAGGAATTCGCCGAAATCCGCGCCCTGCACTACGAGATGATGGCCAGCGTGGCGCGCGCCGACGTGTCTGCCTACTACCGGCTCAACGCCGCCATCCACGCGGCGCTGAACAGCGCCGCCAAGAACCCCGTGCTGACGGAGACCTTCCAGCGCATCAACAACCGCGTGCAGTCGCTGCGCTTTCGCACCAACCTGGACACGGCCAAGTGGAAGCAGGCCGTCAAGGAGCACGAAGCCATGATCGAGGCCCTGGGCGCACGCGACGCCACGGCCCTGCGCGAGCTGCTGGTCACCCACCTGCACCACAAGCGCGATGCCGTGCTGGCCATGCTGCGCGCCGAGGCCCTGCAGCCGCGCAAGGCGCGCTGAAGCCCAGGGCCCCTACCGCTGCGGCGCGGCCCCCAGCGCCGCAACGCCGGCCCGCGCCACCTGCGCATCCTCTGCAGGCTTCACCCCGCTGACGCCCACGGCGCCCAGGCAGTGGCCCTCCCTGGTGATGGGCACGCCGCCTTCCAGCAGGCCCTGCAGCGCGGGCACGCTCAGGTAGGCGGTGCGGCCACCATCGATCATTTCCTCATAGAGCCGGCTTTCCTTGCGGCCCAGTGCTGCGGCGTGGGCCTTGGCCGGCGCGATGTGGGCCGAGGCCGGTGCCGCGCCGTCCAGGCGCTGCAGCCACAGCAGGTGGCCGCCGTCATCGGCGATGGCGATGCTGACGGCCCAGCCGTGCGCCGTGGCATGCGCCTCGGCGGCCTGGGCGATGGCCTTGATGTCCTGGAGGTCCAGGCAGGGCTTGTGCTTCATGGGAGTACCTTGGTCTTGTGCGGGAGGGAGGATGGCGGTCAGCGGGCAGTCAGCGGGCGTCCAGCAGGCTTTCCAGCAGCCGCGCCACATGCACGGCTTCGCGCGCCGCGCCGTCGGCGATCTGGTGGCGGCAGCTGGTGCCGTCGGCCACGACGATGGCTTCGGGGCGCTGGCGGATGGCCGGCAGCAGGGCCGCCTCGGCCATGTCCATGGACACCTGGTGGTGGCTGGCCTCGTAGCCGAAGCTGCCGGCCATGCCGCAGCAGGAGCTTTCGATGAGCTCGGGCTGGGCGCCGGGAATCAGCCGCAGCACGTCGAGGATGGGGCTGACCGCGCCAAAGGCCTTCTGGTGGCAATGGCCGTGCACGAGGATGGGCGCCTCGGCCGCACGCAGCGGCAGCGCAAAGCGGCCGGCCTTCACTTCACGGGCAATGAATTCCTCGAACAGCAGGGCCTGGGCGGCAACGGCCTGTGCAGGCTCGCCCAGGCCCATGACCAGGGCTTCGTCGCGCAGGGTCAGCAGGCAGGAGGGCTCCAGGCCGACGATGGGGATGCCGGCCCGGGCCAAGGGCGCCAGGGCGTTGATCAGCGCACCGGCGCTGGCCTTGGCCTGCTCGACCATGCCGGTGGCCAGGTAGGTGCGGCCGCAGCAGTGGTGGCCGCCGCCCTCTTTGGTGGACTTGCTGGCGGTGTGCAGCGCATAGCCGGCAGCCTGCAGCACGCGCGCGGCGGCCAGGGCGTTTTCGCTCTCGAAGGTGCCGTTGAAGGTGTCCACGAAGAGCACGGCCACGCGCTCGCCGGCCGCCGCGCGGGCCAGGGCCTGGTCGCGGTCAAGAAAGGTATGTGCTTCGGGCTCGCGCCAGAAGGTGTCGCTGCGCCAGGCCGGCAGCGAGCGCCGGGCGGACAGGCCCAGCAGCTTTTCGCCCAGTTGGCGCAGCACGGGCAGGCGGTTGCGCAGGTTCAGCAGCCAGGGCATGCGGCTGGCCGTGGCCGCGTAGCGCGGCAGATGGGCAACCAGCCGGTCCTTGAGCGTGTGGCCATGGCGGGCCTTGTAGTGGGCCAGGAATTCCACCTTCATGCGGGCCATGTCCACGCCCGTGGGGCAGTCGCGCCTGCAGCCCTTGCAGCCCACGCACAGGTCCATGGTGTCGTGCATGGCCTCGCTGGTGAAGGCGTCCGGGCCCAGCTGGCCCGAGATGGCCAGGCGCAGGGTGTTGGCGCGGCCCCGCGTCAGGTGCTGCTCGTCGCGCGTGACGCGGTAGCTGGGGCACATGGTGCCGGCGTCGAACTTGCGGCAGTGGCCGTTGTTGTTGCACATCTCCACGGCCTTGGCAAAGCCGCCGGTGACGTCGCCGCCCGTGCCGGGCGCCGTGGTGACTTCGGTGACCGGGTCGGCCTGCACGTTCCAGGCGGACCAGTCGAGCACGGGCGTGATGGGAATGCGCCGGTAGGGCCGGGGCGCATCGGCGGGCGCAAAGCGGAACAGCCGGCCATCGTCCATCCTGGGCGTATCGATGATCTTGCCGGGGTTGAACAGGCCCTGGGGATCGAACTCCTGCTTGATGGCGCGCAGGGCCTCGGTGATGGCGGGCCCGAACTGCCAGGCAATCCACTCGCCGCGGCACAGCCCGTCGCCGTGCTCGCCGCTGAAGGCGCCCTTGTATTTGCGCACCAGTTCGGCCGCTTCCTCGGCAATGGCGCGCATGCGCGCCGCGCCGTCGGTGCGCATGTCCAGGATGGGCCGCACATGCAGCGTGCCCACGGAGGCATGGGCGTACCAGGTGCCCCGGCTGCCGTGGCGCGCGAACACTTCGGTGAGCGCGTCGGTGTACTCGGCCAGGTGCTGCAGCGGCACGGCGCAGTCCTCGATGAAGCTCACGGGCTTGCCGTCGCCCTTGAGGCTCATCATGATGTTCAGCCCCGCCTTGCGCACTTCCCAGAGGTTTTTCTGGGCCGCTTCCTCGGGCATTTCCACCACGCTGCCGGGCAGGCCCAGCTCGCCCATCAGCTCCACCAGCTGGCGCAGCCGCGCCAGCAGCGCCGCGCGGTCGTCGCCGGCGAATTCCACCAGCAAGATGGCAGCCGGGCGGCCGATGAGCGCGGTCTCTATGGTGGGCTTGAAGGCCGGGTTGGCCAGGCCCAGCTCGATCATGGTGCGGTCCACCAGCTCCACGGCCGTGGGTCCCAGCTTCACGATGTGCTGGGCCGAGTCCATGGCCGCGTGGAAGGTGGGGAAGTTGACCACGCCCAGCACCTTGGCGCGCGGCAGCGCGCTGAGCTGCAGGGTGAGCGAGCGCGTGTAGGCCAGCGTGCCCTCGGCGCCTATCAGCAGATGGGCCAGGTTGACGCTGCCGTCGGCCGTGTAGGGCCGCTCGCTCTGGTTGTCGAAGATGTCGAGGTTGTAGCCCGCCACGCGGCGCATGACCTTGGGCCAGTGGGCGTGGATGTCCTCGCGGTGCTGTTGCGCCAGCCCGTGCACGAACTGCGCAATGCGCGCCGCGCGGCCCGTGGCCTGGGCGACGGGGCCGAAGTCCAGCAGCTCGCCATCGGCCATCCAGGCGCGGGCGCCGCGCACGTTGTGCACCATGTTGCCGTAGGCAATCGAGCGCGAGCCGCAGGAGTTGTTGCCCGCCATGCCGCCCAGCGTGGCCTGGGCGCTGGTCGATACGTCCACCGGATACCACAGGCCGAGCTTCTTGAGCCGGGCGTTGAGGTGGTCCAGCACCAGGCCGGGCTCGACCTCGGCCGTGCCTGCATCAGGGTCCACCGAGAGGATGTTGCGCAAATGCTTGCTGTTGTCGATGACCAGGGCCGCGCCCGTGGTCTGCCCGCACTGGCTGGTGCCGCCGCCACGCGGCAGCACGGGCACCCTCAGCTCGCGGGCGATCTGCAGGGCCGTGGCGATGTCTTCTTCGCAGGTGGGCACGAAGACGCCCACCGGCATGATCTGGTAGATGGAGGCATCGGTGGCATAGCGCCCGCGCGAGGCGGCGTCGAACAGGACCTGGCCGCGCGTGTCCGCGCGCAGGCGGCGCGCCAGCATCTGGCTGACATCGTCGGGCGGCAGCACGGTGCCGGGGGCGGGCACGGTGTCGTCGGGGGAAGCGGCAAGGCGGTGCGTGGATTCCATCAGCATGGTAGCTCTCATTCGTTCATGGTTCGTGGGTAGATCTGGCCTGCCTTGAGCAGGGCGATGACGGTGTCGCGCTTGTGCTCCAGGTGGGCCACCAGCACCTGGCGCAGCGCGGCGGCGTCGCGCGCCTGCAGCGCCTCCAGCATGCGTTCGTGCTCCTGGACGGCGCGCTTCCACTTGGCCGCGTCCTGGTTGGTGCGAAAGCGCAGCGACTGCACGCGGGCGTTGATGCGGCCATAGGTCTCGGCCAGCACGGGGTTGGCGGCGGCGCGGTTGATGGCCGAGTGGATCAGCGCATTGAGCCGGTAGTAGCCGGACAGGTCCTGGCGCGCATGGCTGGCCAGCATCTCGAAGTGCAGGGCCCGCACCTCGGCCAGTTGCTGCTCGCTGATGCGCTGCGCGGCCAGCTCGCCCGACATGCCCTCCAGCCCCGCCAGCACTTCGAAGGTCTGCAGCACATCGGTCTCGCCCAGGCGCACGGCCACGGCGCCGCGGTTGGGCACCAGGTCCACCAGCCCTTCGGAGGCCAGCAGCTTGATGGCCTCGCGCAGCGGCGTGCGCGAGACGCGCAGCTGCTCGCACAGCGCGCGCTCGTTGAGCTTGGCGCCGGGCGGTATGCGCCCCTCCACCAGCCAGGTGCGCAGCCGCGCCGCCACCTGGTCATGCAGGGCAAGCCGCGAAATCTCGATGATCTCCGCCATGGATTCTCCTGGTCGAATGAATTTTGCATTCATTTTTACGCAAGCATTTCTTAAGGCATTTATGGTTATCACCAAGGCATTTATGAATTTTGAATGCAAAAATTCGCAAACACCCTCCCCCCACAGACCGACCTGGCATTTCCTTGAAAGGGACGCACCATGCTCACGCTCGACAACCATCCCACGGGCCGCCACTTCCTCCAGATCCCCGGCCCCAGCCCGGTTCCCGACCGCATCCTGCGGGCCATGAGCCTGCCCACCATCGACCACCGGGGGCCGGAGTTCGGCCAGCTCGGCCTGAAGGTGCTGGCCGGCATCCAGCAGGTCTTCAAGACCCGGCATCCGGTGGTGATCTATCCGGCCTCCGGCACGGGCGCCTGGGAGGCGGCCCTGATCAACACGCTCAGCCCTGGCGACCATGTGCTGATGTTCGAGACCGGCCACTTCGCCTCGCTGTGGCAGAAGATGGCCACGCGCCTGGGCCTGTCCACCGAGTTCCTGTCCTATGGCGGCTCCGATGAGCACCTGCCCCAGGCGCCGGGCTGGCGCCATGGCGTGCAGGCCGGGCTGATCGAGGCACGGCTGCGCAAGGACACGGAGCGCCGGATCCGCGCCGTGTGCGTGGTGCACAACGAGACCTCCACGGGCGTGACCTCGGACATCGCCGCCGTGCGCCGGGCCATCGACGCGGCGGGCCACCCGGCCCTGCTGCTGGTGGACACCATCTCGGGCCTGGCCAGCGCCGACTACCGCCATGACGAATGGGGCGTGGACGTGACCATCAGCGGCTCGCAAAAGGGCCTGATGCTGCCGCCCGGCATCAGCTTCAACGCGCTGTCGCCACGCGCGCTGGAGGCCGCCAAAAGCGCCAGGCTGCCCAAGTCGTTCTGGGCCTGGGACGAGATCGTGGAGATGAACCAGACCGGCTACTGGCCCTACACGCCCAACACCAACCTGCTGTACGCCCTGTCCGAATCGCTGGACATGCTGCTGGCCGAAGGGCTGGATACGGTGTTTGCGCGCCACCAGCGCTGGGCGGCCGGCGTGCGTGCCGCCGTGCAGGCCTGGGGCCTGCCCATCCAGTGCGCCGATCCGCAGGTCTACTCGCCCGTGCTCACCGGCGTGATCACGCCCGAGGGCGTGGATGCCGACGCCCTGCGCCGCCTGATCCACACGCGCTTCGACCTGTCGCTGGGCGCGGGCCTGGGCAAGCTCAAGGGCCGCATGTTCCGCATGGGCCACCTGGGCGACAGCAACGACCTGACGCTGCTGGCCATGGTCGCGGGCGTGGAGATGGGGCTGAAGCTGTACGGCATCCGGCTGGCCGGCAGCGGCGTGCAGGCGTCCATGGATTACTTCGCGGCCCACGCCGCAGCCGGTGCGCTGCGCAAGGCCGCCTGAACCCATCGGCCCCGCGCCGAAACCCCTTGGCAGAGCCGGAGCACATGGCTCGCCCCCTTGATCGTGGATTGCACCCATACCAGGAAATAACAGGAGACAAGAGACATGACATCGCCCCGCAACCGCCTGGCGGCAACTGCCGTCGCCACCCTCGCCGCCACCGCCGCCATCACCCTCGCCGCCCCTGCCGCCTGGGCGCAATGGAAGCCCGCCAAGTCCGTCGAACTCGTCGTGCCGTTCTCGGCCGGTGGCGCCTCGGACCAGATGGCGCGCGTGATCCAGGCCATCGTCACCAAGCACAAGCTGATCGAGCAGCCCGTGGTCATCCTCAACAAGGCCGGTGCCTCCGGCGCCGAGGGCATTCTGGATGTCAAGGCCTCGGCGCGCGACCCGCACAAGCTGCTGGTGGCCTCCACGGCCATCTTCACCCTGCCCATGGCCACGGCCCTGCCCTTCCAGTGGCGCGACCTGAATCCCGTGGCCATGATTGCCCAGGACCAGTTCGTGCTCTGGGTCAATGCCGAGACCGGCTACCAGACGCCCGCCGACTACCTGGCCGCAGCGCGGCAGGCCGGCGGCAAGCTCAAGATGGGCGGCACCAGTTCCAAGCGCGAGGACCAGATCATCACCGCCAACATGGAACAGGCCGCCGGCGTGAAGTTCACCTACATCCCCTACAAGGGCGGCGGCGAGGCCAGCACCCAGCTGGTGGGCAAGCACATCGACTCCAACGTCAACAACCCCAGCGAGTCCATGGCGCAGTGGCGCGCGGGCCAGGTGCGGGCGCTGTGCGTGTTCGACACGCAGCGCATCGAGTACACGGCCAAGGTCACGGGCAGCCAGGCGCTGTCGGACATCCCCACCTGCAGGGAGCAGGGCCTGGATGTGCAATACACCATGCTGCGCGGCTTCTTCCTGCCGCCCGGCACCACGCCCGAACAGGCGCAGTTCTATGCAGGCGTGATGCACAAGGTGGTGGCCACGCCCGAGTGGAAGGAGTACCTGGAGAAAAACGCGCTCAAGCCCGAGTACATGACGGGGCAGGCCTTCGTGGACTTCCTGGCCAAGGACGAGACGCGCCACCTCGACATCATGAAGAAGGCCGGCTTCCTGTCGACCAGCGTGGCCGCCGCCGCAGCCAAGTGAGGAGCCGCGCCATGGACACCGCCATCCACCTTGCCCCGCCCTCCTCCAATTCAGCGGCAGCAGCGGCAGCAGCAGCAGCCCCGGCCCAGCCCGCCAGCGCGGCCACCGAATCCATCCCCGCCACCGAAGCCCAGGTCCCCGGCCTGTCCCGCCGCCATGTGGAGTACGGCGTGGCCGCCGTGCTGCTGGCGCTGGCCGTGCTCGTGGTCTGGGACAACCAGCGCATTGGCGCGGGCTGGGGCGACACCGGCCCGCAGGCCGGCTACTTCCCGCTGCGCGTGGGCGCCGTGCTGGGCATCTGCGCCATCGCCGTCTTCGTGCAGGCGCTGCGCAGCCGCAGCCAGGAGCAATTCGCCAGCTGGCTGCAGCTCAGGCGCGTGGCGCAGGTGCTGCTGCCGCTGACGGCCTACATCGCCGTGATCGCGCCGCTGGGCATCTACGCGGCCTCGGTGCTGTTCATCACGGGCTTCATGGTGTTTGCGGGCCGTTATCCCTGGTGGAAGGCCGTGGCGCTGTCGGGCTTCACCAGCGTGCTGCTGTTCTACGTCTTCGAGATCCAGTTCAAGGTGCCCCTGCCCAAGGGTCCGCTTGAAGCCTGGCTCGGCTATTGACCCCTGTCGCCGCCACGGAGCAACACCATGGACGAACTCCAATACCTTGCGCACGGCTTCGCGGCCGTCACCACCTGGCAGAACACGGGGCTGATGCTCACGGGCATCCTGCTGGGCATCGTGGTCGGCGTGCTGCCGGGCCTGGGCGGCCCCAACGGCGTGGCCATCCTGCTGCCGCTGACCTTCGGCATGTCGCCCACCTCGGCCATCATCCTGCTGTCGTGCATCTACTGGGGGGCGCTGTTCGGCGGCGCCATCACCTCGGTGCTGTTCAACATCCCGGGCGAGGCCTGGTCGGTGGCCACCACCTTCGACGGCTACCCCATGGCCCAGCAGGGGCACGCGGGGGCCGCGCTGACCACGGCCTTCACGGGCTCCTTCATCGGCGCCATCTCGGGCGTGATGCTGATCACCTTCCTGGCGCCGGTCGTGGCCTCGTTCGCGCTGCAGTTCGGGCCGCCGGAGTTCTTTGCGGTCTTCTTCCTGACGTTCTGCTCCTTCATCGGCATGGGCAAGGAGCCCAAGGCCAAGATCGTGGCCGCCATGGCCGTGGGCCTGCTGCTGGCGGCCGTGGGCATGGACACCATCTCGGGCGACCTGCGCATGACCTTCGGCTCCACCGAGCTGCTGCGCGGCTTTGATTTCCTGGTGGTGGTGATCGGCCTGTTCGGCATCAGCGAGATCCTGATGACCATCGAGGAAGGCCTGGCCTTCAAGGGCAAGAAGGCCTCCATCGACCTCAAGGTGGTGTTCAGGACCTGGGCCCGGCTGCCGCGCTACTGGCTGACCATGCTGCGCTCGGCCCTGGTGGGCTGCTGGATGGGCGTGACGCCCGGCGGCGCCGTGGCGGCCAGCTTCATGGGCTACGGGCTGGCCAAGAAGTTCTCGCGCGACCCCGACAGCTTCGGCAAGGGCAACCCCGAAGGCGTGCTCGCCCCCGAGACCGCCGCCCACGCGGCCGGCACCTCGGCCCTGCTGCCCATGCTGGCCCTGGGCATTCCGGGCTCGGCCACGGCGGCCGTGCTGCTGGGCGGGCTGATGATCTGGGGCCTGCAGCCCGGCCCGCTGCTGTTCACCGAGCAAAAGGACTTCGTCTGGGGCCTGATCGCCAGCATGTACCTGGGCAACATCGCCGGGCTGGTCATCGTCATGGCCACCGTGCCGCTGTTCGCCGCCATCCTGCGCGTGCCGTTTTCCATCGTCGCGCCCATGATCCTCATGGTCTGCGCCATCGGCGCCTTCACCGTGCACGGCAATGCCACGGACATCTGGCTCATGCTGGTCTTCGGCGTGGTCGGCTACGTGTTCAAGAAGCTCGACTATCCGCTGGCGCCCATGGTCCTGGCCATCGTGCTGGGCGACCGAATGGAAGACGCCTTCCGCCAGAGCATGCTCTCCAGCCAGGGCGCGCTAGGCATCTTCTGGCACAACGGCCTGTCGGGCACCATCACCACGCTGGCCCTGCTGATGCTGGTGTGGCCGCTGCTGGGCAGGCTGCGGGCGGTGGCGTTCGGGGCGAGGGCTGTGGCGGCCTGAGAGGAGCCGTCTACAGCGAGTCAGCCTCCGCTTCCGGCCAGAGGCGGGGGAAGTAAAAACGCAGGGCGTGCAGCGGCACGCCCAGGCGCACTCTTCCATACGGTGAATCCGTCTCCAGCAGGCCGCGCTTGAGCAGTGCCGATACCTGGGCGGTGGCCAGCCGGTCACCCAACCCCAGCATGGCCTTGAAGTCGGCCCGATCCATCTCCGCCTGGGCCGCAAAAAGATAGTGCAATGCGCGCAATGCCTCGCTGCGCACGCCTTGGCGCACCACCCGTTCCTCATAGGCAAGGCATGCCGCCATGCGTTCCTTCATGCCGTCCAGCGACAGAAGTCCCTCCATGAAGCTCACTTGGTCCATGCATAGTTCCAGCACGTATGCGATCCAGTCGATCAACCCCAGTTCGGTCAGATTGCCACGGCCATCAAGGTCACCACGGCGCGGCTCGTCTGCGGCGGCAAGCAAGGCGTAATAGCGCTCCTGCGACCGTGCGAACCCCCTCAGGGGGGACCACAGACCATTGCTCAGGCCCATGTGGGTTAGTACGAGATGTGAATGCAGCCGGGCCACGCGCCCGTTGCCGTCCCGGAACGGATGGATCCAGGCCAGGCGCTGGTGCGCAGCGGCCATGGCCACCAACTGCAACTCGCCACGGCGCACGCCTGAGTAGAAGCTCGACCAGCGGTCCAGAAAAAATGGCAACTGCCCCGCTGCAGGCGCCGCATGCCTGCCCACGCTAACCTCCCGCGTGCGCCATCGACCCGGCTCGATGGCATCGTCGCCAAGGGCGCCGGCCTCCAGATCGGCCTGGGGCAGACGGGCGAAGAGATCCTGGTGGATATCGGCCAGCATCTGGGGGGTCCAGACCTGCGCATTCGTCCATTGCGTGGACCTGTACTCCAGTTGCTCTTCAGTGGCCATGTGCGCCAGCGCCAATCGCTGACGGCGGGCCTGATCTTCGTCCTGCGCATAGTCGTTGTGCAGGGCGCGCTCGATATCCAGCGGAAAGGTGTGCTGCCCCTCGATCCTGTTCGAGTAATACGAGTTCATGGCCCGAAGCAGCCGGCGCAGGCCTGGCAATGTGTCTGGTCGGTAGCGGCCGGCCAGCCGCTCACCCAACCTGATCAGGTCATGGGAGAGCTCCAGCAAAGGGCCCAGCTTGTGTTCCCCCGGCAGCAGCGGCTCCATCTGGGCAGGATGGTCGTAGAGCAGGAATTTTTGCGACATTGATCACCTATATAAGCAGCTGATTTATATAGATGAAATCCGTTTGGTGCGAGATATTTTGCGAGTTCTTCTGCAAGATTCCCTGACACGTCCCCTAATCCCTGTACCGCTTCTTGCGAAACGCCAGCCATGCGGCGATGACGGTGAAGGCGACGACGATGGACACCACGATCCAGAAGCCGTGCTCGTGCTCGGCCAGCGGTATGCCGCCCACGTTCATGCCGAACAGGCCGGCCAGGATGTTGATGGGCAGGGCCAGCACGGTGACCACGGTCAGCACGAAGAGGCTGTTGCTGTTGTCCTCGTTCACGGCGGCGGCCACCTCTTCCTGCAGCAGCTTGATGCGGTCCTGCAGGGTCTGCATGTCGCGCAGCATGAGCGAGAACTCCTCGCTCGCTGCGGCCAGGCCGCGCCGGTCTTCCTCGCCCATCCAGCCGGGGGGCTGCTGCAGCAGGCGGAACAGCGCGGCGGGCTCGGGCGCCAGCAGGCGCTGAAGGCGCACCAGCAGGCGGCGCAGCCGGCCCAGGTGGGCGCGCGGATGGTGGTAGCGCTGGGCCAGGATGGCGTCCTCGATATCGTCCACGCGCGCCGTGGTCTCGCGCACCACCTTGACCAGCACATCGGCCTGGGTGCGCATCAGGTGCTCCAGCAGCTCGGCCGTGCTGGCGGGGCTGTCGCCGCGGCGCACGGCGTCGCGCAGGGCATCGACAGAGCGCAGCGGCTGGGTGCGCGCGGTGATGACCAGGCGCTCGTCCAGGCAGATCCACAGCGTGGCGATGTCGGCCGAATCGAAGTTGAACTCGAAGTTCACATCGTTGAGCACGGCGACCAGGCTGTCGTCGGCGCGCTCGATGCGCGTGGAGGTCAGGCCCTCGCGCAGGGCGGCATAGAACACGTCGGGCAGGCCCGCATGGCGCTGCAGCCAGCGCAGGGACTGGGTGTGGGTCAGGTTGAAGTGCAGCCACAGGAAATCGCGCCGGCCCGCATCGGACCGGGCTGCGGCATCGGCCAGCCACTGCGCGGCGGATGGCGCCGTCACGGCCTGCACGCACTGCCGTGTGTCACTGAAGAAGCGCCAGCCGCAGATCAGGCCTGCGTCTTCGTGGGCCTGTGCCAGGGGGGAGGCTGCATCGGTCATGGGGAGGAGGAAGCACCTGCGGAAGTGGCCTGCGCGGGCCGGGCAAGTGCGGGATTCTTGGCTGCGTCCATGACAGGGATGTGACAGCCGTCATCAGACCGTCATGCACAGGCCCTTGCGTCCCCTCACCGCCCCCTCACCGCCCCCTCACGGCCCCCTCACGGCCCCTGCTCCTCCCCTCCCCTTGCCGCGACCCTGCATCAGCACATCACGACGTTCTCCAGCGAGAACGAGAAGGGGCGGGAATTCGCCCCCGAGCCGCCGCCGCGCATCACGATGTCGGCACGGGAGATGCCCAGCAGGGAGATCTCGGTGTTCATCTGGGAGACGATGGCCGAGTTCATGATCTGGCCCTGCTGGATGTGCGAGGCCACGCCGATCCAGATGCTGGGCTTGAATTCGAAGACGGCCTTTTGCCGGGGGGCAATCGCGGTCTTGACGGCCAGCAGCCTGCCGTCCTTGTAGCAGCTGGCGTTGATGGCGCCTTGGGGCAGCGCGTTGAGCACCTGGACTTCCTTGGAGCTGGCGCCGTAGCCTGCGGGCGCCAGGCGATCGCCGGCGGTGGACGGCGCCATCTGGAACTGCTGGCCGTACTGCGCCTCCAGCTGCGGCGTGCAGTTGCCATGGCTGTCGCTGGCGCCGACCTGCAGGCCCAGCGGAAAGGTGAACGGATGGTTGTCGCCCTGTCCGCAGTACTTGATGACGCGCCAGGCCACGGCAGGCGCATCGAGGTCGCTGGCGACGTTCTTCTGGAAGATGACGATCTGCGGGTGGTTCGCGTCGTTCGATTGGTTGAAGAAATTGAGTTGAACGCCCATGCATTCCTCCTGGTGGAACGAAAAGCGCTGCGGCATCCCCGGGCACTGCCTGCTGTCCCGCCACGCTTGCTGCGGGAGTCACTGTAGGGAACAACGGCCTTGCGGAGAATTACGCCCGATTACATCCCTGGGCTCACCCAGGCACGGCCCAGACCCGGTCCGCACCCACGGCAAAGAGCTGGCGGCCTGGCTCGGGCGGCAGGCTGGCCATGCCGGTGAACAGGCCGAAGGCGGGCAGCAGGGTAAAGCCAGCGTGCACGGCAAAACACGGCAGGCGCAGGGCGTCGCGGCCGGTGCCGCGCAGCACGATGGCGGGATGGACATGGCCGGCCAGCACATGCCAGGGCCGGGCCTGCTGCGCCTGCAGGTCCTGCGTTGGCGGCGGGGGGTGATGGCAGGCGGCGAACGGCCCCAGGTGCCAGGGCTCGTCCACGATGGCAAAGCCCAGCGCGGGCGGCGGATCGCCTGCGTGGCTGTCATGGTTGCCGCGCACCAGCACCAGTTCCACGGCCGCATGGCGGCTGCGCCAGCGGGCCAGTGCAGCCAGTACGGCAGGATTGCGTGCCTCGGCCGCGTGCAGGAAGTCGCCCAGCACCACGAGCCGCCGCACGGGCAGGCCCAGAAGAAGGGCCGACAGCCGCTCCAGGTTGCCCTGCGTGGTGCCCGCCGGCACGGGAATGCCGCGCGCGCGGAAGGTGGCGGCCTTGCCCAGGTGCAGGTCGGCGATGAACAGCGTGCCCTGGGCGGGCCACCACAGCGCATGCTGGGCCAGCAGGTGCACGGGCTCGCCGGCCAGGAACATGCCCAGGCTGCCGGCCAGGGCGTCGGGGGAAACAGGACTTGGCAACGGTGCGTGGCCTTTCATCAGCGGTGCAATGGTTCTACAGCAGCGGCAAGGGCCGCGAGGGCTTGCGTACGCGGCGCGGGCGGCGGCTGGCGGCATCGGCCTCGGGGCCGTCGGTGGCCTGCAGCGAGAAATCCAGCGTGCGGCGCACGGCGGCCGTATCCTCGTCCACGGCGGGGGGCTGGTCTGCCTTGGGCTTTTTCCGTGGACGCAGCGGCGGATCGGGCGGGACCAGGTCCTGCGTGCGCGGCTCGCTGGCTGCACCGCCGGCATCTGCCGCCTCGTGCAGCTGGGCCAGCATGCGCGCGATGCGGTCGGCCAGATGCTCGTTGGTGAGCTTTTCGCGAAAGCGCTCCACCATGAGCGGGAAGGCAAACGGGCTGGGCCGGCGCAGCGCGCTCACCACCAGCGTCTGCGCCTGCATGCGGCGCAACGCGGCCAGCAGCTGGGCGACATCGAGTTCCTGGCTCAGCACTTCCTCGTCGGCCTGGCGCAGCAGCAGGTTGCTGTCGTCGTACTTGCGAAACACCTCGAAGAACAGCTGGGCCGAGGCCTGCAGCTGGCGCGCACTGCGGCGCTCGCCCGGGTGGCTCTGGAAGATCAGGCCAGAGACGCGGGCGATCTCGCGGAAGCGCCGCCTTGCCATCTCGGTGGCGTTGAGGCTGGCCAGCACTTCGTGCAGCAGGGCATGGCGGGCTTGATGGGCCTCCTCGCCCGCCAGGTGGGCATCGTCGGCGGCCTGGTCCCAGTGGCGGTCCGCATTGGCGGTGTTGCGCGTGGCGACCGCCTGGCTGGCGGACACGCGCCCGGGCACTGCCACGGCCTGGGCCGGCTCGGCGCGCAGCAGTTCGGGCAGCATGGCGGCCCAGTCACGCTCGGTGGCGCTCAGCAGCTCCAGCCCGTAGTCGTTGACGGCGATGGAGAAGGTGCCCGTCTCGCCCTGGGCGGCGCGCCAGGCCAGCAGGCTGGCCAGGCCCATATGGGCATGGCGGCCTGCAAACGGATAGAGAAACAGGTGCCAGCCCTCGCGCGTGCGCAGGGTTTCGGCCAGCAGCGTGGCTGGCGTGGGCAGGGCCGACCAGCGCTGCTGCACTTCCAGCAGGGGGCGCACGCAGCGCAGTTCGGGCGAGTGGTAGTCGCCCGCCGCCGCCAGCGCCAATTGCTGCACCACGAAGTCGGCCAGCACGGTGGACAGCGGCATGCGCGCGCCGGCCCAGCGCGGCACGGTGGGCCGCGTTCTCGCGGCGCGGCGCACGTAGGCGGTCATGTCCTCGATGCGCACCAGCTCCAGCACCTGGCCCGCGAAGACAAAGGCATCGCCGGGCGACAGGCGCGACAGAAAGCTCTCTTCCATGCTGCCCAGCCGCGCGCCATGCAGGATCTGCACGCTCATGCTGGCATCGCTGACGATGGTTCCGATGTTGGCGCGGTGCCTGCGCGCCAGCCGCGCATCGGGCATGCGCCAGATGCCCTGTTCATCGGGCCGCACGCGCTGGTAGTCGGGATAGGCGGCCAGCGAGGGGCCGCCGCGGTGCACGAAGTCCAGGCACCACTGCCAGACCGCAGGCGCCAGCCCGGCGTAGGCGACGGTGCGGCGCACTTCGGCATACAGCTCATCGGGCACGAAGCCGCCGCCCAGGGCCACGGTGGCCAGGTGCTGCACCAGCACGTCGGCGGGCTGGCGGGGGCTGGCGCGCATTTCCACCTGCTGCGCGCGCACGGCGGCGCGGGCGGCGGCCGCTTCCACCAGCTCCAGGCTGTGCGTGGGCACCAGGGTGATGCGCGAGGGCCGGCCCGGCGCATGGCCCGAGCGGCCCGCGCGCTGCAGCAGCCGCGCGATGCCCTTGGCCGAGCCGATCTGCAGCACGCGCTCCACGGGCAGGAAGTCCACGCCCAGGTCCAGGCTGCTGGTGCAGACCACGGCCTTGAGCGTGCCGGCCTTGAGCCCGGCCTCCACCCATTCGCGCACACCCCGGTCCAGAGAGCCATGGTGTATGGCCAGCAGGCCGGCCCAGTCGGGCCGGGCTTCCAGCAGCGCCTTGTACCAAAGCTCGGCCTGCGAGCGCACATTCACAAAGACCAGGGTGGAGCCGGCCGTGGCCTCCAGCTCGCGCACCACGGCCGGCAGCATGGCCAGGCCCAGGTGGCCGGCCCAGGAAAAGCGCTCGGGCCGGTCGGGCAGCAGGGTGTCCACCACCAGGCGCTTGTCCACCTGGCCCTGGACCAATACGCCGGGCCGCGGCTGGCCATGGTCGTCCAAGCCCAGCAGGGTCTGCATGGCCTCGTCCAGATTGCCCAGCGTGGCCGACATGCCCCAAACGCACAGCTGCGGGCTCCAGCCGCGCAGCCGCGCCAGGGCCAGCTGCAGTTGCACCCCGCGCTTGTTGCCCAGCAGCTCGTGCCATTCATCGGCCACCACCAGGCGCACGGAGCCCAGCAGCTCGCGCGCATCGGCGCGCGCCAGCAGCAGGGACAGGCTCTCGGGCGTGGTGACCAGCACGGTGGGCAGCTGGCGCGACTGCGCGCTGCGCTCGGCGCTTCCCGTATCGCCCGTGCGTGCGCCCACGGTCCAGCGCGCCAGCGCGGGATGGCCCTGGGCCAGCGCCTGCAAGGGCGTCTGCAGCGCCTTGAGCGTGTCGGCCGCCAGGGCGCGCATGGGCGTGATCCACAGCACGGTGAGCGGTGCGGAGGCCGGTTTTCGTTTTCCGGTGTGCGCCGGCATCGGGGTTTGCGGCGGGCCCGCAAGGGCCTGCAGCGCGCCCAGCCAGACCGCATAGGTCTTGCCCGCGCCCGTGGTGGCATGCAGCAGGCCGCTGTGGCCCTGGGCCAGCGCCTTCCACACGGCGCGCTGGAAGGCAAAGGGCTTCCAGCCCCGTGCGGCAAGCCAGGCGGTGGCGAGGGGATGGGGGGAACGGGTGGCCATGGCGCGGTGCGTCAAGGGTGGGTCACGGGTCGGAGTGCGGCAGCAGGGCCGCCAGCGTATCGATGGAGTCGGCCTCCTGCACAGGCTTGTCCTCGCGCCAGCGCAGCATGCGCGGAAAGCGCACGGCAATGCCGCTCTTGTGGCGTGCGCTGCGCGCAATGCCCTCGAAGCCCAGCTCGAACACCAGGGTGGGCCGCACGCTGCGCACGGGGCCGAAGCTCTCCACCGTGGTCTTGCGGATGACGGCGTCCACGCGCGCCATTTCTGCATCGGTCAGGCCCGAATAGGCCTTGGCGAAGGGCACGAGGGCGCGGCCCTCGGTGCCGGGCGGCGCGTTCCAGACGGCAAAGGTGTAGTCGCTGTAGAGGCTGGCGCGACGGCCATGGCCACGCTGTGCATAGATGAGCACGGCGTCCACGCTCAGCGGATCGATCTTCCACTTCCACCACACGCCGCTGTCCTTGGTGCGGCCCACGCCGTAGGCGGCGTCGCGGGCCTTGAGCATCATGCCCTCCACACCAAGGGAACGGGCCTGCTCGCGAAGTTCGGCCAGGGCCTGCCAGCTGTCGCCTGCCAGCACGGGGCTGGGCAGCAGCGCCGGGTGCGCCACCAGGGCCACCAGCCGTTCCAGCCGCGCGCGCCGTTCATGCTGGGGCAAGGCGCGCAGGTCCTGGCCGCCCTCCTCCAGCAAGTCATAGGCCAGCAGCACCACGGGCAGCTCGCGCAGCAGCTTGGGGCCCAGGCTCTTGCGGCCTATGCGCTTTTGCAGGTCGGCAAAGGGGCGCACATGGGCGGGCGCCTCGCCCTGCTGCGCGGCCCAGACGACGATCTCGCCGTCGATCACGGTGCCCGCAGGCAAGGCATCGCCCATGGCCTGCAACTCGGGGAAGCGCTCGCTCACCAGTTCCTCGCCGCGCGACCAGATCCAGGTGCCCAGCGCGTCACCGCTGCCGCGCCGCACGATCTGGGCGCGTATGCCGTCCCATTTCCACTCCACCACCCATTGGGACGGCGGGCCGAGCACGGCGTCGAACTGCTGCAGCGGCAACTGCAGCGGATGGGCCAGGAAGAAGGGATAGGGGTGGCCGCGTGCTTCGCCCGAATGCGCGTCATCGCCCTCTTCCTCGCCTGCCACCAGCCGCAGGTAGTCGGCCGCCCCGGGCCGCGCGCCGATGTGGGTGTAGCCCATGAGCCGCTGGGCGATGCGCTTGGCATCCACGCCGCTGACGGCCGCCAGCGCCTGCGTGACCTGCAGCCGCGACACGCCGACCCGGAAGGCGCCGGTGATCAGCTTGAAGTAGACCAGCCGCTCATCGGCCGCCAGCCGCGCCCATTGCATGCGCAGCGTGTCCGCCAGCGCCTCGGGCGCCATGCCGCGCAGCGGCAGCAGGTGGTCCGTGACCCAGGCGGCCAGGCCCAGGTCGTGCGCGTCACCGGGTGGCGGCAGCAGCAGCGCAATGGTCTCGGCCAGGTCGCCCACGGCCTCGTAGCTTTCGTCGAACAGCCATTCGGGCAGGCCGGCAGCCTCGCGCGCCAGCTCCTTCAAGACCTTGGTGGGCACCAGCTGGCGCGGCTTGCCGCCGGCCAGGAAATAGACGGCCCAGGCCGCATCGGCAGGCGCGGCGGCGCGCAGATAGGCCTGCAGCGCGGCCTGCTTGTCACGGCTGGCGGTGCTGGCGTCCAGCGCGCGGTAGAGGGCGGCGAAGTCCTTCATGGGGCGGGCGCCTCATCCGGTGCAGCCTGGGCGGCGGCAGCCTCGTCCTCATCACCGTATTCGGTCTGGAAGGCCTGCGCATCCAGGCCCTGCTCGCGCAGCCAGCGCACCAGCACGGCCACGCTGCCGTGGGTGACGAAGACCCGCTCGGCGCCCGTGGCGCCAATGGCGTACTGCAGGCCGGGCCAGTCGGCATGGTCGGACATGACAAAGCCCCGGTCCACGCCACGGCGGCGGCGCGTGCCGCGCAGCTGCATCCAGCCGCTGGCAAAGGCATCGGCATGGCCGGGAAAGCGGCGCATCCACGGCGTGCCCTGCGCCGAGGGCGGCGCCAGCACCAGGGCGGTCTTGAGCCGTTGTGCATCCACGCCGGGGTCGGTCACGCGCAGCGTGGGCGGCAGGTCCACGCCCGCTGCGCGGTACACGGCATTGAGCGGCTCCACCGCGCCGTGCACGACGATGGGGCCGATGCCGCTGTCCACCCCATGCAGGATGCGCTGGGCCTTGCCGAAGGCATAGCACAGCAGCACCGAGGGCCTGCCCTGGGCCGCATTGGCCTGCCACCAGGCGTTGATGTCGGCCATGAGCTCGGGCTGGCGGGGCCAGCGGTAGATGGGCAGGCCGAAGGTGGATTCGGTGATGAAGGTGTCGCAGCGCACGGGCTCGAAGGGGGTGCAGGTGCCGTCGGCCTCGGTCTTGTAGTCGCCCGAGGCCACCCAGACCTGGCCGCCATGCTCCAGCCGCACCTGGGCCGATCCGAGCACATGGCCGGCCGGGTGCAGGGAGATGCGCACGCCGTGGTGATCGATGGCTTCGCCATACGGCAGGGTCTGCAGCGTGATGTCCGCGCCCAGCCGTGCGCGCAGCACGCCTGCGCTGTCGTCATGGGCCAGGTAATGGGCGTGGCCGGCGCGCGCATGGTCGGAGTGGCCATGCGTGATCACGGCCCGGTCCACGGGCCGCCAGGGGTCGATGTAGAAATCGCCGGCCGCGCAGTACAGGCCTTCGGGACGGGCCACGATCAGGTCGGCGGGCATGCGGGATCGGGGAAAGCAGTGCTCATGTCCCCATGCTAGTGGGGCAGTCGACGGGCGCGCGCTGGCCCGGAGCGCGGCAGGCTGTCAGCCTGCACCTACCCGCGCTGCCATGCTGCCGCAACTGGCCTGCGGCGCCCTGCAAATCGGGGAAGATAGCGCCCTGGCCCCTTCCTGCAGCCGGCCCGCCGGCTCCCTTTGATCCCACACGCACCGAACACGCCGCCATGAACAACTCCGTCGTCCGCATGTCCAATCTCTTCCTGCAACTGGGCCTGGATGCCAGCGACCAGGCCATTGCCGATTTCATCCGCGCCCACCAGCTGGCCGCCGATGTGGATGTGGTGGATGCGCCCTACTGGAGCGATGCGCAGCGCCAGTTCCTGGCCGAGCAGCTCAAGGCCGATGCCTCTTGGGCCATCGTGGTCGACCAGCTCAGCGAGTCGCTGCACGAGGACGCGGTCAGGCGGCGCGCCGAAGGCCTGAGCTGAAGCGAGGCAGCCTGTCCACCCCGATGGCCTGCATGGACGGCAGCCCCAGGCCGCGAACGGCCATGCCGCGCCAGGACGAAGGCTGTCGGCTCACAGTCCTCCAAAGAGGTGCCTGCCCCTCAGGCCCATCCGCGTCACAAAACTGAAACAGGGAAATCGTAACATTCCCTAACAATTTTGCGATGTGCATTCCATGGATGAGTCCCGCGCCTACCTGAGCGATTCCCGGCCCCGTTTCCGCCCACCCAGCGCCGCGGACCTGTGCACCCCCGTCCCCTGCATGACCGCCGACGAGACCAACGAGAAGGTGCTCGAGGTCTTCACGCGCCACCGCGATCTGGCCAGCCTGCCCGTGGTGGAGGGCGACCGCCCCATCGGCCTGATCAACCGCAGCATCTTCCTGTCGCAGTTCAGCAAGCCGTTTCGCATGGAGCTGTACGGCAAGAAGAGCTGCATCGCCTTCATGGACAAGGAGCCGCTGGTGGTCGATGCCTCCACCGACATCGACACCCTGACCGTGAAGACCGTGGAGTACGGTGAAAAGGCGCTGACCGACGGCTTCATCATCACGCGCGGCGGCCTGTTCGCGGGCGTGGGCCACGGCCTGCAGCTGATGCGTGCGGTGGCGGACATGCAGGTGGCGCGCAACCGCCAGATCATGCACAGCATCGAATACGCCAGCGTGATCCAGCAGTCGCTGCTGCGCAGCTCGCGCGAGGCCCTGGCACGCGCCTGCCCCGGCGCCGACCTGGTCTGGGAGCCGCGCGACGTGGTCGGCGGCGACTTCTACCAGTTCAGCCAGGACGGCGATGGCTGGTTTGCCACCGTGGCCGATTGCACGGGCCACGGCGTGCCCGGCGCCTTCATGACGCTGATCGCCACCAGCAGCCTGGGCCAGGCCATCAAGGAACACGGCCCGCGCGACCCGGCCGCGCTGCTGGGCCATGTGAACCGCAGCGTCAAGCAGATGCTGGGCCAGCTCGACGGCAAGGACGGCACGCCGGGCTCGGACGACGGGCTGGACGCGGCCTGCTTCTGGTTCGAGCCCGCGCACCGGCGCCTGCGCTTTGCAGGCGCGCGCCTGTCGCTGTTCCTGCTGCGCCCCGGCGCCGAGGCGGTGGAGGTGGTGGACGGCCAGCGCAAGGGCGTGGGCTATGTGGACAGCGAATTCGACTTCGCCTGGAACAACATCGGCCTGGAGCTGCCCGCAGGCACCCTGGTCTTCACCACCACCGACGGCCTGATCGACCAGGTCGGCGGCCCGCGCGGCATCACCTTCGGCAAGAAGCGCCTGCGCGAGCTGCTGCTGGAGCAGGCCGGCCGCACGCCCGCCGAGATCAACCGCGCCCTGCTGGACGCCCTGCAGGCCTGGCAAGGCGAGCACCACCGCCGTGACGACCTGACCTTCTTCTGCTTCAGAACCTGAATGCCTCCCATGCCCCAAGCACAGATCGCCGACAAGTACGGCAGCTTCTTCCACCTGGCGCGCCAGCACCAGGTGATCTTCTACTACGTGGGCTACTTCTCGCAGAACATCGTCGCGGCCATGGCCGAGGCCGTGCGGCTGCAGCTGGAAGTGGCCGGCGTGCCCGGCCCCACGCGGCGCAAGCTGTTCTCGTCCTTCGTGGAGATGGCGCAGAACATCATCCATTACTCGGCCGATGCCCTGACCCCGCCCCACCAGGACGATGGCGAGCTGCGCCACGGCGCGGTCTGCATCCGCCGCGAGGAAGACGGCAGCTTCGTGCTGCTGTGCGCCAACCCCATCGAGCCCGGCATGGGCGAGGCGCTGCGCGCCAAGCTCGACGCCCTGCGCAGCATGACCCTGGACGAGATCAAGAAGGCCTGCCGCCAGTCGCTGCGCGACGACGCGCCCGAAGGCAGCAAGGGCGCGGGCATGGGTTTCCTGACCCTGGCCCGCGATGCGCGCGAGCCACTGCAGTTCGACTTCGATCCCGCCCAGACCGTGGACGGTCGTCCCGTCTTCTACCTGAAAGCCACGCTCTGAGCCGCACCGGCCAGCCAGGAACGCTCCGGCACCGGACCTGGACAGGCCGGGCGCGCAGGCACGGACAACGCACCGAGATCACGCATGGACAACCTCTACATCGCTCCGACCCCCAGCTCCCCGGAAGTGGACTTCCGGTTCGACACGCACACGCTGCACCTGCGTGGCGAGTCCTATCCGGAGAACGCCGCCGCCTTCTATGGCGGCATCCTCACCCGCCTGCAGGACTACCTGGCCCTGGCGCAGCCCGCGCAGCAGCAGGCACCGATCCAGGTGCACATCGCGCTGGCCTACTTCAACAGCTCCAGCACCAAGATGCTGTTCAACCTCATCGAGGCGCTGAGCGAGGCCGCCGAGGCCGGCCGCACCGTGGCCCTGCACTGGTACTACGACGAGGAAGACGACACCATCTGCGAATTCGGCGAGGAGCTGCGCGACGACTTTGCCGCCATTGCCTTCACCGGCCATCCCGTGAAGGCCGCGTGATGGACACCGTGGCAGCACCCGCCGCCTGCGCCGCTCCTGCAGATCTTTTCGATGCCGAGCACCGGGCCCTGCTGGCGGCCCGCGCGGCCCACGAGCTGGGCGAGGAGGCCGGCGCCCGGGCCTGCCACCAGGCCCTGGGCGCGCTGCTGGCCGCCTATGACCGCCTGCTGCGCGAAACGCGCCGGCTGGTGCGCCGCAGCGACCGCGCCGAGCTGGAGATGACCCAGCTCAACCAGCGCCTGCAGGAGCTGGCCGGCGAGCTGGAGTACCGCGCCACGCACGACCCGCTGACCGGCGTGCTCAACCGCGCGGCCATCATCGAGCGCGTGAACCGCCACTTCACCCAGCAGGGCCTGGCCCTGATCGTGCTGGACATAGACCACTTCAAGCGCGTGAACGACAGCTTCGGCCACCCCGTGGGCGACAGCGTGATCCTGGGCGTGGTGCGCTGTCTCAAGGCCGCCGTGCCGGACACGGCCCACATCGGCCGCGTGGGCGGCGAGGAATTCACCGTGCTGCTGCCCCAGCACGACAGCGACGGCGCCGTGCGCGTGGCCGAGCAGGTGCGCGCCGCCATCGAGGCCCATCCCTTCGGCCTGCCTGACGCCAGCTGCATCACGGCCAGCTTCGGCGTGAGCTGGCGCCCGAGCGGCGGCCGCTTCGACGAGGCCTACAGCCTGGCCGACGAGGCGCTGTACGCCGCCAAGCGCAGCGGGCGCAACCAGGTCGTGCGCGCGGCAGACCATGCCACGGCCTGAGCGGCGCGGACACGGACAGGGCTGAGGCATGAGTTTCGTGATGCGCGCACGGGCGCCCAGGGCGCCCGCCCCTGCTTCCGCCCTCCTGCAGCCGGCTCTGCAGCCGCCCCCGCCATCGCCCGTGCCCGGGCCTGAATGGCGGGTACTGATCGTGGACAGCGACCCCGACGTACACGCCGCCTTCCGCCTGGCGCTGGAAGGCCACAGCCTGTTCGGCCGGCCGCTGGTGTTCCTCTACGCCCGCTCCGGCACGCAGGCGCGCAACCTGCTGCGCAGCGAGCAGGACCTGGCCGTGGTGGTGCTCGACGCCGTGACCGACGGCACGGGCGCCGGGCTGGACCTGGTGGATTTCATCCGCTACACGGCCGGCCTGCGCAACAGCCGCATCGTGCTGCGCACCGGCCGCCCGGGCCAGGCGCCCGATCTGGAAACCCTGCTGCGCTACGACATCAACGACTGCCGCACCAAGACCGAACTCACGCCCGACCGGCTGCTGGCCATCGTGGTGACCGCCGTGCGCTCCTACGAGCAGCTGTGCGCCATCGAGGCCAACCGCCGCAGCCTGGAGCTGATGGTGCGCTCCAGCGCCTCGCTGCTGGAGGAAACCAACCTGCACGCCTTCGCACGCGGCGTGATCACCCAGCTGGCCACCTTGCTGGGCGTGGCCAGCGAAGGCCTGGTCTGCTCGGAGGGCACGCACCCGGCCGAGCCCTACCGCGTGCTCGCGGCCACGGGGCCGTTCGCCCGGCTCATCGACCAGCCCATCGCCACCGTGCTGGCCTCGCGCGGGCTGCGCCTGCTGCGCCAGGCGCTGCAGACCCGCCGCAACATCTATGGCGTGCAGCGCGGCGTGGCCCTGTACATAGGCCGTGGCGACGAGCAGGACATGGCCGTCTTCATCGACGCGCCGGCCTCGCACAGCGCACTGGACCGCCAGCTGCTCGAAGTCTTCTGCGCCAACCTGCGCACGCTGCTGCACAACCGCGGCCTGCTGGAGCGCCTGCACCAGTCCGCCTATTTCGACCCCCTGGTCTGCCTGCCCAACCGCGCCCACTTCGTGGAAAAAGTGGACGAATGCGTGTGGCGCGGCACGCAGGACCATGTGCTGGCCCTGGTGGACATCGACGACTTCAGCGCCACCAACGACGTGATGGGCCACCGCTTCGGCGACCGCCTGCTCGAAGCCATGGCCCGCCGCCTGGCCGGCGCCCTGCCCGCCGGCGTGCTGCTGGCGCGCGTGGGCTCGGACACCTTCGGCATCCTGGGCCCCACAAGGGAAGTGGCCCTGGGCCAGTTGCTGGACTGCGCGCGCCAGCCCCTGGCCGTGGACGGCGTGCCGCACAAGGTCTCGCTGACCTGCGGCTACGTGCACCTGCCCCGTGAACGCCAGGCCGGCACCGACCTGGTCAAGGACGCCACCATCGCCCTCAAGCGCGCCAAGCGCGACCACCGGGGCCAGCTGCTGGAGTATTCCGAGCACATGGGCATGGAGGCACGCGACCGCGCCCTGCTGCTGTCCGACCTGCGCGCGGCCATCGACGGCGCCCAGCTCTTCCTGGTCTACCAGCCCCAGGTGGACCTGGAAACCCATGCCCTGGTCGGCCTGGAGGCCCTGCTGCGCTGGCCACGGCAGGACGGCAGCTTCGTGCCGCCCGACCGCTTCATTCCCGTGGCCGAGCATTCGGGCCTCATCGTGCCGCTGGGCCAATGGGTGCTGGCCACGGCCTGCCGCACCATGCGCGAACTGCTGGACGCCGGCCGCGCGCCCCGGCGCATGGCCGTCAACGTCTCCACCGTGCAGCTGCAGGACCCGGGCTTCCTGCAGACGGTGCGCCATGCCCTGGCCGAGCACGGCCTGCAGGGCGCGCAGCTGGAGCTGGAGATCACCGAATCCGTCGCGGTCCTGCCCACCCAGCTGCTGCAGGCCACGCTCAGCGCCCTGCGCACGCTGGGCGTGACCATTGCCATCGACGACTTCGGCACCGGCTACTCCTCGCTGAGCTACCTGGAGCGCCTGCCGCTGGACCGCATCAAGATCGACCGCAGCTTCGTGCGCCAGCTTGGCGAATCACAGGAAGCGCGCATCGCCGAAATGATCGCCCAGCTGGGCCGCAAGCTCGGCCTGCAGGTCCTGGCCGAAGGCATAGAGGACGCCAGCGCCTGGCAGGCCCTGCGCGCCATGGGCTGCCAGGAGGGACAGGGCTATCACGTTGCCCGGCCCATGGACAAGGCGCAGTTGCTGGGCTGGCTGGGCCAGCGCAATGAAGCGCTTCAGCGACAGCCTGGCACCTCTGAGTTCCCCTGAGGCGGGCAGGCCGCGTCCTGCTCCCTCCCTACCTACCTGCAAACCGCAGGAAACCCATGCCGCCTGGCCGCCCACACCACGGCCAGCGATGCGCCCAGCAGCGCCAGCAGCACGGGCGTGAAGGCGCCCACGCCCATGCGCGCCAGCAGCAGGCCGCCCACGATGCCGCCGCCGGCAATCGCCAGGTTCCAGGCCGTGACCAGCATGGACTGCGCCACGTCGGCGGCCTCGCCCGCCGTGTGGGCAATGGCGGTCTGCAGCAGCGTGGCGGCGCCGCCAAAGGCCAGGCCCCAGACGGCCACCGCCGCATACACCAGGGCCGGCGCATCAGCGGCCACGCCCAGCACCAGCGTGGACAAGGCGAACAGCGCAATGCTGGCCAGCGTGAGCGCACGCAGGTGGCGGTCGATCAGCACGCCGGTGATCCAGATGCCCAGCACGGAGGTGGCGCCGAACACCAGCAGCACCAGGTCCGTGCGCGCGGCCATGCCCGCCACCGCCAGGAAGGGCGCGATGTAGGTGTAGAGAATGTTGTGCGCCAGCACGAAGGCCAGCACCACGAACAGCACGGGGCGCACGCCCGCCAGGGTGAACACGCGCCGCAGCGGCAGGTGGCGGCCTGCCGCCTGCCCCGCAAAGTCGGGCAGGCGGGCGCGCACCCAGACCATGAGCGCCAGCGCCAGCACGCTCATGAGGCCGAAGCACAGCCGCCAGCCCACCCACTGGCCCAGCACGGTGCCGGCCGGCACGCCCAGCGACAGCGCCAGCGGCGTGCCCACCATGGCAATGGCGATGGCGCGGCCCTTGAGATGGCCGGGCACCATGCGTGCCGCGTAGCCGGCCAGCAGCGCCCAAAGCAGCCCGGCCGAGACCCCCGCCAGAAAGCGCGCCACCAGGGTCAGCGCAAAGTGCGTGGACAGCGCCGTGACCGTGTTGGCGACGACAAAGCCGGCGATCGCCGCCAGCAGCAGGGGGCGGCGGCGCATGCCCTGCGTGGCGGCCGTCAGCGGTATGGCGGCCACCAGGGAACCTATGGCGTAGAGGGTGACGGTCTGGCCTACCCAGGCCTCGGTCACGGCCAGGCCCTGGGCCATCTGCGGCAGCAGGCCGGCCGGCAGCGCCTCCGTCAATATGGTGATGAAGGCTGCCATGGCCAGCGCCAGCAGGGAGGCAACGGGCAGGCGGTCCTGGCTTGTTCCGTTCATTGCGGCTCTCCCGAAGCCCCGTGGACCTCACAAACCCCGTAGACCGCGTCGCGCAAATCGTTGACGAAGCGCCCCGACATGCCCTCGTACAAGGTGTTGGTGAAGGCCACGACACTGAGCTCCTGCGCCCGGTCCACGAACCAGGAATGCCCATAGGCCCCGCCCCAGCGCCAGGTGCCCGCCGACTCGGGCGACGCGGCCAGCGCCGGATCGCGCAGCACGGAAAAGCCCAGTCCGAAGCCGAACCCGGGCGCATCGGGCAGCTCCAGCCCGCCCGTTTGGTCGCGCGTCATCTCGGCGACCAGCGCGTCGGGCAGGAGCGTTCCGCCGCCCTGGCGCAGGGCCTCCAGCAGGCGCAGGAAGTCGCCGGCCGTGCCGGCCATGCCCGCGCCGCCCGAGGCAAAGGCCCGCGCATTGAAGATGCGGGCCGGGCTGAACGGGATGCCGATGGCACCCTCGAAGGGCGACACGGTCTCGCCCTCGGCCAACGGATGGGGCTGCGGCACATCGCTGACATAGGCCGTGGCCACGCGCCGTGCGGCCAGCGCATCTGTCACGGCAAAGCCGGTATCGGCCATGCCCAGCGGCCCGGCCACAAGGTCGCGCACGGCCTGCTCCAGCGGCCTGCCGTGCACCTGTTCAATGAGGGCGCCCAGCACATCGGTGGCCAGCGAGTAGCCCCAGGCCGTGCCAGGCTCGTACCGCAGCGGCACGCTGGCGATGCGGCGCAGGTTCTCCGCCAGGCTGATGCCCGAGCCATCCATGCCGTCCGATACACCGGCCAGCGCATAAGGGCCCTGTGCGTCGGCCTCGAAGAAGCGGTAGCCCAGCCCCGCCGTGTGGCTGAGAAGCTGCCGCGCGGTGATGCGCGCCGGCCGGCCATCGGCCAGCCGGGGCCGGAACTGCGGCAGCCAGCGGTCCACGCCCTCATCCAGACCGAGCCGGCCCTGCGCCACCAGCACCAGGGCCGCCGCCGAAACAATGGGCTTGCTCGCCGAAGCCAGGCGGAACACCGTGTCCACGGCCATGGGAAGGCCGCGCTCGCGGTCAGCCCAGCCGGCCGCCTGGCGGTGGACCAGGGCGCCGCCACGCGCCACCAGCACCACGGCGCCGACCAGGCGCTGCGCCTCAAGCGCCTGCCGGACCACGGCCTGGATGCGGTCGGACAGGGGCGAGTTCAACGGGGCTGCAGGCAGCGCAGCGGGTGCAGCAGATGCCGCAGAAAGAGCAATCGTCATGGGAATTCCCGGGATCAATGAACAGGGTCCTGACGATAGAAAGCCCTCGATTAAAGAAAAAGTGGGGTAGATTTCCGGGTTATGCGGAGCTTTCTGTCCGCAATGAAGGAGTGGCCTTGGACAGCCTCAACGGTTTCCTGGTGTTCGTGCAGGTCGCCGAGACCCGCAGCTTCGTGGCGGCAGGCCGGCTGATGGGAGTCTCGGCATCGGCCATCGGCAAGAGCGTGGCGCGGCTGGAGGACCGGCTGGGCGTGCGCCTGTTCCACCGCAGCACGCGCAGCATCACGCTGACGGCCGAGGGCACGCTGTTCCTGGAGCGCAGCCGGCGCATCCTGGCCGAGATCGAGGCCGCGCAGCTGGAGCTGTCGCAGGCCAGCACCGCGCCGCGCGGCCGGCTGCGGGTCAGCCTGCCCCTGGTCAGCTCGCTGGTGCTGCCGGTGCTGGGCGAGTTCATGCGCGCCTATCCCGAGATCGAGCTGGACCTGGACTTCACGGACCAGCTGGTGGATGTGATCGAGGAAGGCTTCGATGCCGTGGTGCGCACGGGCGCGCCCGCCGACTCCCGGCTGTCCGCGCGCCGGCTGGGTGCCTTCGGCTACCTGTTGGTGGCCTCGCCCGGCTATCTGGCGCAGCGCGGCACGCCCCGGGTGCCCGAGGATCTGCTGCATCACAGTTGCCTGCACTACCGCTACCCCCACAGCGGCAAGCTGGAGCCCTGGGTGCTGCGGCGCGCAGCGGGCGCGCCCGAGCTGCAACTGCCCACCTCCATGATCTGCAACAACATCGAAACCCGGCTGTGCTTTGCGCTGCAGGGCCTGGGCATCGCCTACCTGCCGGATTTTTCCATCCGCGAGCCGCTGGCCGACGGCCGGCTGCAGCCCGTGCTGGCGGACTGGATGGAGCACACCAATGTCTTCCACGTGCTGTGGCCCGCCAGCAGGCACCCCTCGCCCAAGCTGCGGGCACTGGTGGACTTCCTGTGCGCGCGGGTGTTTCCACAGGCGCAGCCCGGGCAGGTCCAGGACGCTGCCAGGACCGGGGCGCCCAAGACACCCAAGACACCCCAGACATCCGGGACGCGCGGATAGGCTGCGCGCCGGCTGCTGCCCTGACTTGCTGGCTATCGCGCAGGCCCCTATCTGAGTTAGCATGCTTATAGAGCGACGTATTCACAGAGTCATATCGGTTGCTCTGGCCCACCGGCAGGCAGGACCTGCGTCTCGAGCGCTGTGGCGTGCGGGGCGCTGTATCGGTGGGCCATTGCGGTTGACAGCTGGCGTTGCAGATCTTTTTTCTTGTCTCGCTGCGTTGCATGTCTTCTCGTTCCACCGCTATCCATCGTCCCGCCCTTTCCTCGCGCTCGCACGCAAGAACATCGTTGGCCGTCATTGCAGGCGTCTGCTTGATGGCGCTCGCAGCGGGGCTGTACTGGGCCGCGTTGCTGGCCAGCCACCAGTACATGCAGCGCTACACACAGGATCAGGCATGGCTGCGCGTCTCGCAGATGTCCCAGGCGGTTTCCGCGCAGGCCGGGACCATGCTGTCGGGCCTGAACTATTCCCTGCGGGACCTGGCCCAGGACTACGAGTCGGGTGACTCCGAGGCGTTCGGGCGGGCCGTCGCCAGCGTCCAGGAGGCCTATCCGCCCGGCACCATCGTCCAGGTGGCCGTGGCCGATGCGAAGGGCCAGGTGGTGTATTCGAGCCTGGCAGCCTCGGAGCCGCCTGCGCAGGGCGTGTCCATTTTCGACCGCGAACATTTCCAGGCGCATCTGAAGGGCCTGACGCAGGGAACCTTCATTGGCCGTCCGGTACAGGGACGGGTTTCCGGGCAATGGGGTATCCAGCTGAGCCGCGCCCTGCACCACCGTGGCGCGTTTGCGGGCGTGCTGGTGGTGTCGCTGTCGCCGCAGTACCTGTCACGGCAGTTGCAGGCCATCTTCGACAGCCCGCGCGACGTGATCTTGCTGCTGCGCGAGGACGGCACCTATCTTGCGCGCTCGCAGAACCAGGACCGGGTGCTCGGGCGCCAGTTGCCCGCGAAGCGGGTGGCGCTGTTTGCCCCCGATGTCACGCATGGCACCTACGAGGTGCTGGCGAGCACCGACGGAATACAGCGCATGTATGCCTGGAGCCGCGTCAGCGGCTTTCCGATACTGGTGAGCACGGGGCTGGACCACGAGGCCGTGTTCGGCCCGCTCAACGAGACCATACGGCAGAGCCTGTGGCGCAACGGCATAGGCACGCTGCTGATTTTTCTGGGCGGGATGCTGACGGCCTGGCTGGCGTTCCAGCGCTGGCGGGAGGAGGACCAGCGGGTCCAGTCCGAAGAGCGCTTTCATCTCCTGTCGCAGGAAGTGCCGGGCGGCCTGTTCCAGTACAGCTGGGACCCTGCCGGCCACTACGCTCTGTCGTTTGCCAACCCCGGCTTTTATGCCATGCACTGCATCGATCCGGATACGGCAGACCCTGCCTTGCAGGACCTGGCACAGCGGGTTCATCCGGAAGATATCTCCGCGCTCAGGCGGTCCATCGACGAAGCGATGCGCAGCCAGGAGGACTGGGCCTGCAAGTACCGCGTGCAGTCCGCCGATGGCTCCGTGCGCTGGCTGCAGGGCCATGCACGCCCGCAACGCACTGACGACGCAACCGTGCTCTGGCATGGCTACATCCTCGATGTCACCCAGGACGAAAGCCTGCGCAAGGCGCTTCATGAGAGCGAGGAGCGGCTGCGGCTGACCATCGGTGCCGTGCGTGACGGACTTTGGCAGTGGGACCGCGAACACGACCAGGTGCTGTGGGATGCCCGCTGCTACCAGATGCTGGGCATGCCGGACCAGGCACTCGGTTCGTTCACCGTGGCCGGCTTCATGCATCTGCTGCACCCACTGGACCAGCCTCGCGTCCAGGAACGGCTCAGGCGCCACCTCGAACACGGCGACCCATTCCGTGTCGAGATGCGCATAAGGCAGGCCGATGGCTCCTGGCGATGGATCGAATCGCGCGGGGAAGTGACCCTGCGCGATGCCGACAACAAGGCACTGCGCATGCTGGGAATGCACACCGATATCCAGGAACGGGTGGAGCAGACCCATATGGTGAGCGCCCTGCTGGAGCGCGGAAGCGCCCTGGTGCTTGTCGCCAGCCATCGCCGCAGCATCGTCTACGCCAATGCCCGGGCAGCCGAGTGCTTCGGCCTTGCCGCGGGCGCGCTCGAGCCGCAGTGCTCATTCCAGCAGCTGCATCCGTCCAGCGACAGTTTCGACAGCTTCGCATCGCTGTACGAGCGCCTGAGCCTGAAGGGCACGGTGCGTACCGAGTGGGCACTGAAGGTCAAGGGTGGCCACATGCGCTGGTTCGACATGCAGGGCGCACTGCTGGACCCCGAAGACCCCCAGGGCAATGTGATCTGGACACTGTTCGACGTAGATGCCCGCCATCAGGCGGAAAGCGCATTGCACCAGGTACAGCAGCGGCTGGAGGCCATCATCGAGAAATTTCCGTCAGGCATCCTGGTGACCGACGATGCGGGGCAGTGCATCAGGGCAAGCAACGCAATGCTGGTGGACCTGTTCGAGCTGCCGCTGTCCGCCACGGACCTTGTGGGGAAAAGCCTGCAGACCTTGCTGTCCTATTTGCCCCCGGCCATGGCAACGGCCTTGCAACCTGCACCGCAACCGGGGGGAGGAGCCCTGTCGCAACGAACGATCTTTGCCCTGTCCAACGGCCGCCATATAGAAACGGAGCTGCTGCCGCTTCGCAGGCAGGAGCGGCTGCTTGGCTACTGCTGGGTATTCCACGACGTGACCGACTACAAGAGGCGCGAAACGCAGCTCGAAGCCCTGGCATTGACCGATGCGCTCACGGGTGCCAGCAATCGGCGGGCCTTCATCACGCGCATGGAGTCGGAGCTGGAGCATCTGCGCCTGGGACTGAGCCATCCGTCGGCACTGATCATGCTGGATATCGACCATTTCAAGCGCGTCAACGACAGCTTCGGCCATGGCGTGGGCGACGAGGTGCTCAGGCATCTGGTGATCGCGGTGTCCAAGCAGCTGCGCCAGGGAGACATGCTGGGCCGCCTGGGCGGCGAGGAATTCGCCGTCTTGCTGACGGACGTGGACGCCCCGACCGCACTGCGGCGCGCGGAGAACCTGCGTGAGGCCGTGGCGGCGCTGGCCGTGTCCGTACAGGGCCAGGACAGCCCGATCCGCTTCACCGTGAGCCTGGGCGTATGCCTCATGGACGAGGGCGAGGCATCGGTCGAGCGCTGCCTGGAGCGGGCCGACGCCGCCATGTACTTCTCCAAGCGCAATGGCCGCAACCGCACCACGTGCTGGACGCCCGATACCCCCGTGATTTCAGACGCCAAGTGAACGCGATGCCAGTGCCGCGACACGCCCGTGCGCCCGGGCAAGGCGATGTGTCAGCTACCCGGCCGCCTCACTCATCGCCCGGCACTCCGTAGCTGGGCGCGGCCGTGGGATCGATGGCGCGCGTCTGGTAGTCCTGCATCTGCGGCGCGTAGGCGGCCCAGAGGCCTTGCAGCGCGCCGATGGGATCGTGCTCCGACCAATCCACGCGCAGGTCCGCCATGGGCCAGCTGTGCTCGCCCGCCACCTTGAGTGCGGCCGAATGCACGGGCCCGGCCTCGCCGCCCGCGGCCATGGCGGCCTGCATGGCGGCCAGCAGGCGCTCGGCCAGCGGCAGCGCCGCGCTGCGCTCGAAGGCCGGCACCATGGCCTCGATGGTGCGTTCGCTGGCCAGCAGGTTGCCGGCCGCCACGCACTGCCGCCCCACGGCGCTGGTGAAGATGCCCAGTGCCTGGCTGCCGCTGAAGACGCCGGTGCGGCCCTGCGCGTCCACCACGGTGACCTGGCGGTACTGGGGCCAGCTGCCGTCGTCCAGCGCCTGGCGCAGCGCGGCCTGGGGGTCGGCGCCCTGCTCCAGCAGGTCCAGCACGCGCGGGCCCAGGGCGGGCAGCGTGATGTTCTGCGTGGACACCACGCCCACGCCCGCGCGCACCCAGGGGCAGCGCGCGCCCACCGCAATGCTGGACGAGCTGATGGCCACGCCCAGCTGCCCGGTGCGCTCGCAGCGCCCCACAATCGAAAAAGTCATGGTTTCTTCCTCCTGCCGATGCGGCTGTACCAGGTGCTTGCTGGGGTTGACGCTCAGGCGCTGGCCGCCGGCTGCCAGTCATCGGGGATGACCGCGATCACGTCGATCTCCATCAGCCACTGCGGCTGCCCCAGGGCCGAGATGCACAGCCCCGTGGAGATGGGAAACACGCCCTTGAGCCACTTGCCCACTTCCCGGTAGACGGGCTCGCGGTAGCGCGGGTCGATGATGTAGGTGGTGGTCTTGACGATGTGCGACAGGTCGCTGCCCGCCTCCTCCAGCAGCTGCTTGACGTTCTTCATCGCCTGCTCGGCCTGCTTTTGCGGATCGCCCAGGCCGACCAGGTTGCCCTCGAAATCGGTGCCGATCTGGCCGCGCACATAGACGGTGTTGCCGGCGCGCACGGCCTGGCACAGGTCGTTGTCCAGCGATTGGTTGGGATAGGTGTCCTTGGTGTTGAACATGCGGATGCGGGTATGGGTGGGCATGGTCTGGCTCCTGCAGGGGGTGGATGGGAAGGTGTCTCAGAGCGCGCTACCGGCTACCTGCTGCGGGCGGCGGCGTCGTAGTCGCTGTAGCGGCGCTGCTTGGCGATGTGGTCGGCCACGAACTTGGCGTCATGCCACACGCCCCAGATGAAGGACGAGCCACGGCGCGACAGCCAGGGCAGGCCCAGGAAGTAGATGCCGGGCTCGTGGCCCACGCCGCGGTGGTGGCGCGGCTTGCCGCCGGGCTCGAAGCTGTCCACCTGCAGCCAGCTGAAGTCCACCCTGTAGCCCGTGGCCCAGATGATGGAGGTGATGCCTGCGGCGGCCAGGTCGAGTTCGCGCAGCGGATGGGTCACGCACTCGGGATCGGGCAGGCGCCTGCGCGCCTCGGGCTCCTCGGGCAGGTCCAGGCCGTTGCGGCGGATGTAGTCGTCGGCCGCATCGAGCATGGCCAGGTAGTTGGCGTCGCCGTTGGCGATGTTCTCGGCCAGGTCGTCCCTAAAGCGCACACTGCCATCGGCGAAGGACTCGGTCAGCCCCACCAGGGTGATGCCCTGATGGCCCAGCGCACGAAAGTCCACGGTGTGGCCGCCGCGCGCGCCGCTGACGGCAATGGTCACGTGCTCGCGGCCAGGCTTGGCAATGGCCGCATCCCATTCGCCCAGCACGCCCAGCCACCAGCAGAAATCACGGCCGCGGTAGGCGCGCGGCGGCCGGTCATGGGCGCCCACCGACAGGAACACCTTGCGGCCCGCGCGATGCAGTTCATCGGCAATCTGCACGCCCGAGGAGCCTGCGCCCACCACCAGCACGGCGCCTTCGGGCAGCTGCGCGGGGCGGTGGTAGTGCGCGGAATGGATCTGCAGCAGGCGGCCATCGGCGGGCGCAGCTGGCGCTATCGGCGGGATCACCGGCACCTGGAACGGCCCCGTGGCCGCGATCACGTTGCGGGCCTCGATCACGCCCTCGGACGTTTCCACCGTGAAGCCCGGCCGGCCCTGGTTGCGCGTGACCCGCCTGACCTCCACGCCGGTGCGCACGGGCGCCTTGATCTGGCGGACATAGTCCTCGAAGTAGTCGGCCACCTCGTCCTTGCCGGGAAAGCCGTCGCGGTCGCCCTTGAACTCCAGGCCCGGAAAGCGGTCATGCCAGGCCGGCCCGTTGGCCACCAGCGAGTCCCAGCGCCCCGTGCGCCAGGCCTGGGCGATGCGCTGGCGCTCCAGTACCAGGTGCTCTACGCCAAGCTGGCTCAGGTGTTCGCTGGCCGCAATGCCGGCCTGCCCGGCGCCGACCACGAGCGTGTTGATGGTTTGGATGTCAGCTGTCATGGTGTGGATCTCTCAGGAAAAAAAGGCGCAGGCCGTCCCGCATCGGCGCGGTGCCGACTGCCTTGGTGTGGTCCGCAACAAAAAAGGGAAGGAGGTGAAGGCCGCCCGTGCGGCGCTACAGGTACAGGTGCTTCACCACGTCGTTGGCCAGCAGCTCGCTGGCCGTGCCCGAGGCCACCAGCTGGCCCTTGAGCAGCAGATAGCCCGTGTGGGCGATGGACAGCGCCGCCTCGGCGTTCTGCTCGATGAGCAGCACGGTGATGCCTTGGCTGTGGATGCGCTGCACCGTCTCGAAGTACTCCTCGATGAGCTTGGGCGACAGCCCCAGCGTGGGCTCGTCCATCACCACCAGGCGCGGCTCGCCCATGAGTACGCGGCCCAGCGCCACCATGGCCTGCTCGCCGCCGGACAGCGTTCCGGCCGCCTGCGACAGGCGCTCGCCCACCCGGGGGAACAGGGCCACCACGCGCTCCAGCGCCTGGGCAAAGCCCTGCTGCGGGCGCAGCGCGTCGTGGCCGATCTTCAGGTTCTCCTGCACGGTCAGCTCGGCAAACAGGCGCCGCCCTTCGGGCACGAAGCCCACGCCCAGGCCGGCCAGGTCCTCGGTGCGCATGCGCGCCAGCGGCTGGCCCATGACACGGATGGCGCCGTGGTGCACGGGCAGCAGGCCCGCGATCGCCTTGAAGGTGGTGGTCTTGCCCGCGCCGTTGGGGCCCAGCAGGCAGACGATGCTGTGCTCGGGCACCTGCAGCGAGACCTGGTTGAGCATGTTCACCACGCCATAGCGCGTGCTGATGGAGTCCAGTTCAAGCATGGCTGGCCTTTCTGCCCAGATAGGCTTCCTGCACGCGCGGCAGCCGGCGCACCGCCTCGAAGCTGTCGTCGCCGATCTTGCGTCCGTAGTCCAGCACCATCACGCGGTGCGGCAAGGTGGCGATGAGCCGCATGTCGTGCTCGATGATGATGAAGCCCAGCGCCGGATTGCCTTCGCGCAGGCGCTGGATGTCGGCGATCAGCGCATCGGTGTCGCGATCGTCCATGCCGCTGGAGGGCTCGTCCAGCAGCACGATGCGGGGCTCGGCGGCCAGGGCGCGCGCAATCTCCAGGCGGCGGCGGTCGGCCTGCGGCAGGCTGCTGGCCAGCACGTTGCGGCGCTGGTGCAGGTCGCTGGACACGCTTTGCAGCAGCGCGCAGGCGCGCTCGGCGCAGCGCTTCATCTCGGCGCGCGAGACGGCCGGGCGCAGCAGCGCGGTGAGCACGCCGCAGCGGGTGCGCGCGTGCATGCCGATGATCACGTTGTCCAGCACGCTCAGCGAGCCGAACAGCCGGCTGGTCTGGAAGGTGCGCGCAATGCCGGCGCCCGCGATGTCGTGCGCGGCCATGCCCTTGAGCGAGCGGCCTTGCAGCAGCACCTCGCCCTCGGTGGGCTGGTAGATGCCGGTCAGCAGGTTCAGCAAGGTGGACTTGCCCGCGCCGTTGGGCCCGATGATGCCCAGCACCTCGCCCGCCGCCAGGTGGATGTCCACGCCCTGCACCGCCGTCAGGCCGCCGAAGCGCATGGTCAGGCCACGCCCCTCCAGGACCAGCGGACCTGCGGGCGCGGCATGGTGGGTGGGATGGGAATCAATGCTCATGGTTGCGCACCCGTTGGGGGAAGATGCCGCGCGGGCGGATGATGAGGAAGGCAATCACCACCAGGCCGTAGAACAGGATGCGGTAGTCGGAAAACGCCCGCAGCTTCTCCGGCAGCATGGTCAGCAGGAAGGCGCCGACGATCACGCCCAGCGTGTTGTCCATGCCGCCTGCGATCACCAGCGTCATGATGGTCACGGACACCAGGAAGGTGAAGTTGTCCGGCGAGATAAAGCTCACATAGAACGCATACACCGTGCCCGCGAAGCCCGCCAGGAAGGCGTCCACCGCAAAGGCCTTGACCTTGAACCAGGTGACGTTGATGCCGCAGGCGCGCGCGGCGATCTCGTCGTCGCGCAGGGCATTCCAGGCCAGTCCCACGCGCGAGCTGTGCAGGCGCTGCGCCGAGACGATGGCCAGCCCCAGCAGGGCGACGGCCACGTAGTAGAAGTTGGCCTGGCCCGGCAGGCTGTGGCCCCACAGCGTGATGGGGTCGTTGAACGAATGGCCGAACAATGTGGGCGAAGGAATGCCCACCAGGCCGTTGGCGCCGCCCGTCCACTCCAGGTTCATCAGCAGCTGGTGCACGACGATGCCGAAAGCGATCGTCACCAGCGCCTGGTAGCTGTCGCGGGTGCGCATGGACGGCAGGCCCAGCAGAAAGCCGAAGACCGTGGCCACGGCGGCGGCCACCAGCAGGCAGATCCAGAAGCTCACGCCGAAGTGGATGGCCAGCAGGGCCGACGCATAGGCGCCGATGCCGTAGGACGCGCCGGTGGCGAAGTTCGGTATGTTGGCGCTGCCCAGCTGGAAGTTCAGCGCCAGCGCCAGCACCGCGTACAGGCAGGCGATGATCATCAGGTGCATGGCGTAGCTGTCACCGCCCAGCACCCACGGAAACACCAGGGCCAGCACCGCGCCCGTGCCCACGGCCAGCGGCCTGCACTGGCCGAAGGCGGCCACGATGCGGTCTTCCATCAGCGGGCGTTTCTGCACCGCGACCAGGGCCACGGCAAAGCAGGCCAGCAGCGCCATCACCGTGATCCAGCTTTCGGCCAGCAGGAATTGGCGCAGCAGCACGGCGCCCGCCAGGGCCACGCCCAGCACGATGGCGGCAGAGCCCGCACTCCGTGGAGCCGCCCGCGGCGGCGCCTGTATCGTCGTTGTCTGCATCACACCTTCTCCATTTTCTGAACGCCGAACAGGCCGGCGGGGCGAAAGATCAGCACCAGGATCACCAGGGCGAACACGAACACCAGCCGGTACGAGGTGCCGTTGGGCACATAGCCCTGCACGATGGTCTCGATGGCCGCAATCAGCAGGCTGCCGACAATGGCGCCCCCCAGCCGCCCCAGGCCGCCGACCACCGCGGCGGAAAAGCCGATCAGTCCCGCCTGCACGCCGAAGTCAAAGCGCACCACGCCCGCATAGCTGGCCAGGAAGATGCCGCCCACCGCGCCGGTGGCCGAGGCAATGAAGAAGGTGTTGCGGAACACCGGCCCCGGCGCAATGGAGAACAGCCGCGCGGTTTCGCGGTCCTGCGACACGGCGCGTATGCGCATGCCCATGGGCGTGTGGTGCAGCACATAGAGCAGCACGCCCACCAGCGCCACCGCCACCAGCACCGAGACCACGCTGATCAGGGGCAGCGGCCCGAACGGGGTGGGAACGGCCCCCTGCGCAATCGCTGGGAACGCGTGCGGATTGCTGCCCTGCGGGTACAGGTGGCGGATCAGCTCGCGGATCACGATGCCCAGCGCCACCGTGGCCACCAGCGGCATCATGGCCGGCGCATTGCGAAAGCGGCTGATCACCAGCCGGTCCAGGGCAACGCCCAGCCCTCCCACCGCCGCAATGGCCACCAGGCAGGCCAGGCCCAGCACCAGCCAGGTGGCCGAGCCGCCCAGCGCGGCGGCCAGGGCCTGCACGGCCGCCAGGGCGATGAAGGGGGCGACCATGGCCACGTCGCCATGGGAAAAGTGAATCACCTGCAGCACGCCAAACAACAGGCTGAAACCCAGGGCAAGCAGGCTGTAGATGCAGCCCAGGGTCAGCCAGTTGATGAGTTGCTGGAACAGCGCGTCATGCATCGATAGGGTTCCTCTTGTGTCGGGTTCGGCCGGGTTGGCGGGGCTTCGCTTGTCTCCATGTCACGCAACCATTGAAGCAAGAAACCGCACAAAACCTGCGTCGCTTTTGCCGAGGCGCTGCTTCGGAAAACGCGATCCAGTCCCGGGCCGGTGCGGCGATACATTGATCCGGCGGCGTTGCCAGACAGCGCCGGCCAGCCCGCCATGCACCGTGGCGCCCCGCCGCCCCGGGCCCCGCCCGGGCCGCCATGGCTGCCCTTCGTCTTCACCCGAACAGGACCGACCGACCATGCAAGCCTTCACGACATCCACCGCCCTCCTGCCATCGCGCCGGCGCCTTGCCGCATCCGCCCTGGCGCTGGCCGCCGCCACGCTGGCCTGCGGCGCGGCCTGGTCCCAGTCCACCGTGAAGCTGGGCTTCATCGGCCCCGTCAGCGGCGGCAACGCACAGCAGGGCCTGGGCGCGAAGAACGGCTTCCTGCTGGCCATCGACCAGTGGAACGCCACGGCCGGCGTGCCGTTCAAGGTGGAGGGCGTGGTGCTGGACGATGCCTCCGACCCGCAGACCGGCGTGTCCGCCGCGCTCAAGCTGGTCAACGACCGCGACGTGGTGGGCGCCATAGGCCACTGGAACAGCCCCGTGGCCCTGGCCACGCTGCCGGTGTTCAACCGCGTGCAGATGCCCTTCATCGTCTGGGGCGCCATCGGCCCCAAGATCACCGACCAGAACTTCGCCAACACCACGCGCGTGACGCCCACCCTGGTCAACGAGAACAAGCCCCTGGCCGCCTGGGCCGCCACGGGCCTGGGCGCAAGAAAGATCGCCATCATTGCCGACACCAGCGACTACGGGCGTGCCAACCTGGCCTCGTTCGGCAGCTTCTACAAGGCAGAAAAAGGCAGCGTGGTGGCCGAGGAAAGCTACCCCGTGGGCACCACGGATTTCCGCTCCATCCTCACCAAGATCAAGAGCCTGAACCCCGACGCGGTCTACTTCGGCGGCGTGATCACCGAGGCCGGCATCGTGCGCAAGCAGATGGCCGAGCTGGGCATGAAGCAGCCCATGCTGGGCATCAGCGGCATCTTCGATCCGCAGCTCATCCAGATCGCCGGCCCGGCCGCGGACGGCACCATCGTCGGCACGCCCAAATCGCAGACCAACCCCCGGCTGGACGCCATGAGCCGCGCCTATGCCGCCAAGGGCTATGCCGACTCCGAGAGCCCGTACACCAAGTACGCCTACGACGCCACCGGCATCCTTTTGCAATCGCTCAAGACGGCAGGCACCAAGGACCGGCAGGCCGTGGCCAAGGCCATCCGCGCCATACGCTACGACGGCGTGACCGGTACCGTGACCTTTGATGCCAACGGCCAGACGCAGGTGCCCGTGGAGCTGCAGCTGCACGAGGTCAAAGACGGCAAGTGGGCCAGCCGCTGATGATCAGGACAGGCAGCCAGTACCGCGACTCCATCCGCGATGGCCGGCGGGTCTGGATGAACGGCGAGCGCGTCAAGGATGTGACCACCCACCCCATGTTCAAGCCGCTGGTGGACATCCGCGCGCGCATGTACGACCTGCAGCACGAGGCCGCGCTGCGCGACGCGCTCACCTGCGACGAAGGCGACGGCGAGCGCCACCCCATCGCCCACAAGCTGCCGCTGACGCGCCAGGACTGGTGGGACAAGCGCCGCGCCACCGATCTGCTGCTGGAGGACATGGGCGGCGTGGTCATGCGCGTGGGCGACGAGAGCGTGGGCGAGATGTGGTCGCTGTTCGACGGCCAGGACGTGCTCAACGAGCTGGACCCGCGCTTTTCCGCCAACATCCGCACCCACATCCGCCGCGTGGTGCGTGGCGACCTGTTCCACGTATCGGCCAACACCGACCCCAAGGGCGACCGCTCGCGCCTGCCGCAGGACCAGGACCCCGACGTGCTGCTGCACGTGGTCAAGGAGACCGATGCAGGCGTCATCGTGCGCGGCGCCAAGTACGAGACCGCTGCCGCCTATGCCAACCAGGCCTTCACCAAGCCGGGGCTGGCGCACTGGGGCGACGCGGCGCAGTCCGAATACGCCATAGGCTTCATCTGCGACCTGGGCGCGCCCGGCCTGCGCTTCATCTGCCGCCCGGGCCTGGCCGCCCGCGCATCGGCCCAGGACCACCCGCTGAGCCATCGCTTCGACGAAGTGGACGCCATCGTGGTCTTCGACGACGTGCTGGTTCCCTGGGAGAACGTGCTGTTCTACCGCCACACCCGGGCCGCCCATTTCCTGCGCGAGACACTGCACCGCTACTCGGCCTTCACCTTCCTGCAGCGCAGCCTGAAGCTGGCCGACATGCTGATAGGCACGGCCCTGCACAACGCGCGCCAGACCGGCGTGGAGAAGCTGCAGGCCGTGCAGGACAGGCTGGCCGGCCTGGCCTGCTACCGCGAAGGCATCAACGCCCACCTCACGGCCGCCATCGCGCTGGCCGAGCGCAGCCCGGCCGGGCTGATGATGCCCAACCAGTCGCTGCTGTTCACGGGAAGGTCGCTGGCCACCGGCCAGCTGCACCACATGATGAACACCGTGCGCGAGCTGTGCGGCGGCCAGGTCTGCCTGACGCCGGACCACGCCAGCTTCGAGAACGAGGAAACCGGCCCCTGGCTGCGCAAGTTCTACACCCTCGGCCCGCAATGGCAGGCCGACGACCGCCGCAGGCTGCTGGCCTATGCGCGCGACCTGCTCGACTCCGACCACGCCGGCCACCGGCTCAGCTTCCAGCTGTTTGCGCAATGCCCGCCCTACGCCCAGACGGCGGCCGTGTACCGGCACTTCAACTGGGATGCGCCGCTGGACTTCGTGGGCAAGTCCGCCGGGCTGACGGACCGCGTGAAGGCCACGCAGGCGCCGGCCCAGGGCGACGGTGCGGTGGCGCAATGGTTTCGCAATCACAACGCCAGCGACTGAAGGCTGCCGGGGCCCGACCGCCGCACAATGCAGGCGCCTTGCGGGAAGGGCCTCTTGCAGCGCGGTCCGCCGCTTGGTCAACTACGCGGCAGGTCACCCTGGCCGCCCTCCCCCTCTCCACCTCTTGCACACCGTGCTGACACGACTGACCTTCAGACAATTGGAATACTGCGTGGCGGCGGGCGAGTTCGGCAGCATTGCCGAGGCCGCCAACCGCATCCATGTCTCGCCCTCGTCCATCTCATCGGCCATCACCCAGGTGGAGGCGGAGCTGCAGGTGCCGCTGTTCGTGCGCCACCATGCGCAAGGCCTGTCCGTCACGCCCGCAGGCGCCGAGGTCCTGCGGGAAATCCGCGGCCTGCTCGACCAGGCCATGGCCTTGTATGACGTGGCCAGCAGCGCGCAAAGCCAGGTGCGCGGCCCCGTGCGCGTGGGCTGCTTCACCACGCTGGCGGCCATGGTCGCCCCCGAGCTGTGCCAGGGATTCGCGCGCGCCCACCCCAAGTCCACGGTCACCCAGATCGAGGACCACCAGGAAGGCCTGATCCACAAGCTGCGCACCGCGCAGATCGATGTCGCCATCACCTACGACCTGCTGGTGGCCGAATCGGACATCTGCTTCGAGCCCCTGGCCCAGCTGCCGCCCATGGTCATCGTCAGCGAACTCAATCCGCTGGCCAACCACCGCTCCACCACGCTGGAGGCGCTGGCCCAGTTGCCCATGGTCCTGCTGGACCTGCCCCTGAGCCGTGAATACTTCATGTCGCTGTTCCGCGAAGCCGGCGTCTCGCCCCTGATCGCGGCCCGCAGCGCCAGCCCCGACGTGGTGCGCTCCCTGGTCGCCAACGACGTGGGCTACTCCCTGGTCAACGTGCGCCCGCGCAACTCCCATGCGCTGGACGGCAAGAAGATCGTCAACCTGCACCTGAACGGCAACCACCGCCCCATGAAACTGGGCCTGGCCTGGGCCCGCGAACAAAAGCCCCGCCATGTGGTGGAAGCCTTCATGCACCGCTGCCGCAGCTTCATCTCCAATGAATACATTCCGGGGATGACGGCGCCTGGGCGCGGGGAGGCGAACTGAGCGGCGCGCAGACCGAATCAGGGAGCCTGTCAGGCCGTGCTCTTGCGCACCTCGTAATGCAGCACCGCCATGCCTTCGCCAATCTGCCGCACGGATAACAAACGCAGCACCGGATGCAGCACCCGGCGCGGAAACAGCGGCTTGCCCCGGCCCAGCGTGGCCGAGCCCACGCTCAGGATCATCTCGTCCAGCAGGCCCGCGTCATAAAACTGGCCTGCCAGGTCTCCGCCTCCCATGATCCAGAGGTTGCGCCCGCCGGCCGCCGCCTGCATCTGCGCATGCACGGCACGCACATCACCGCTGACAAACCGGATATCGGCACCCGGGATACCAGGCAGCGTGCGGCTGGAAAACACCCAGGCAGGCTGCGTATAGGGCCACGCCGCCCCGGTCTCCCTGGCCACCGTCTCCGCGTGGCGCAGCATCCATTCGTAGGTGGCCGACCCCATGGCCAGCGCGCCCACGCCGGCAATGAACTCCGGGTAGCCCGTGGCCTGCATGTCGCCCAGCGGGAACAGCCAGTCCAGGGAGTCGTCCTCGGTGGCCAGGAATCCGTCGAGTGAGGTGGCGGCGAAGTATTGGGTTTTCATGGGGGAGATGGTAGCCAGGCAGGCGCGGCACGGCCATCCGCCCGGGTGTCGTGCAGGCCGCGCCTGGACCCCATCGTCAAATTTCTTTTGAAGCCGCCTTCAGTCTTGCGGGTCTTTTTCAATTGAAACACCCAGGTCAACATCGCTCCATGCCCAGACGACTTGCGAACCGGGTTTCCGCTCCCGCCCCAACACCTCTACAGCTCCGCCAAGGAACCGCATGACCACCGCCTCCACGCCCCTGTTTCGCCCCCTGCAGCTCGGCCCGCTCAGCCTGCCCAACCGCATGGTGATGGCCCCCATGACGCGCAGCCGCACCAGCCAGCCAGGCGACGTGCCCAATGCATTGATGGCCACCTACTACGCACAACGCGCCAGCGCCGGCCTGATCGTCTCGGAAGCCACCCAGATCTCCCGCCAGGGCCAAGGCTACAGCTTCACCCCCGGCATCTATTCAGAGGCGCAGGTGGACGGTTGGCGCCGCGTCACGGACGCGGTGCACGCCGCCGGCGGGCGCATGGTGCTGCAGCTGTGGCACGTTGGCCGCATGTCGCATGCCAGCTTTCACGCCGATGGCCTGCCGGTCGCGCCTTCGGCGCTGTCGCCCCAAGCGCAGGTCTGGGTGGTCGGCGACGACGGTGTCGGCCGCATGGTCGACTGCCCCGTACCGCGCGCACTGAGCGCACAGGACATCCAGGACGTGATCGGCGACTTCCGCAGGGGCGCGGCCAATGCGATGCGTGCCGGTTTCGATGGCGTGGAAATCCACGGCGGCAACGGCTACCTGATCGATCAGTTCCTGCGCACCACCTCCAACCACCGCACCGACGCCTACGGCGGCGGCATCGCCCAGCGCACGCGCTTCGCCGAAGAGGTCACGGCCGCCGTGGCGGGCGAGGTCGGGGCCGAGCGCACCGGCATCCGCCTGGCGCCCTTCATCACGCAGCGCAACATGAACTGCCCGCAGATCATCGAGACCATCCTGCATCTGGCCAGCAAGCTCGACGAGATCGGCCTGGCCTACATCCACCTGTCGGAAGCCGACTGGGACGATGCGCCCGAGATTCCGCACGACTTCCGCCACGCGCTGCGCCGCGCCTACCAGGGCAAGGTGATCGTTGCGGGCAAGTACGACGCGGAGCGCGCCCAAGCCATCCTGCACGAGGGCCTGGCAGACCTCGTCGCCTTCGGCCGCCCCTTCATTGCCAACCCGGACCTGCCGGCGCGCTACGCCGCCCAGGCGCCGCTGGCCGCATTCGATCCCAAGGCCCTGTTTGGCGGCGACGCACGCGGCTACTCGGACTACGCAGCCCTCGCCACCGCCTGAAGCCCTCCCTGCTCTCCCCTCTTCCTCAACCTTTGAAAGCACGACCATGAAAGCCGTTGGATACCAGAAGCCCCAGGCCATCAGCCAACCCGAATCGCTGATCGACATCACCCTGCCCGATCCCGTGGCCACCGGCCGCGACCTGCTGGTCGAAGTCAGGGCCGTGTCCGTCAATCCGGTGGACACCAAGGTGCGCGCCAGCGGCGCGCCCGCCGAGGGGCAAACGCACAAGGTGCTGGGCTGGGATGCCAGCGGCATCGTCAAGGCCGTGGGCCCCGAAGTCACGCTGTTCAAGCCGGGCGACCGCGTCTGGTACGCCGGCTCCATTGCGCGCCCTGGCACGAACAGCGAACTGCACCTGGTGGACGAGCGCATCGTGGGCCACGCGCCCAAGTCGCTGGACTTCGCACAGGCGGCGGCCCTGCCCCTGACCGCCATCACCGCATGGGAGATGCTGTTCGACCGCCTGGGCATCGCGCCGGGCAAGCACCCCAGCCACAAGACACTGCTCATCATCGGCGCCTCCGGCGGCGTGGGCTCCATCCTCACGCAGCTGGCCACGCGGCTGACCAGCCTTACCGTCATCGGCACCGCATCGCGGCCCGAGACGCAGGCCTGGGTCAAGGAGCTCGGCGCCCACCACGTGATCGATCACAGCCAGCCGATTGCCGACGAACTCAAGCGCATCGGCTTTCCCACGGTGGACCTCATCGTGAGCCTCACGCAGACCGACCTGCACTTCGCACAGATCGTCGAGGCGATCGCGCCCCAGGGAAAATTCGGCCTGATCGACGATCCCGCGTCGCTGGATATCACCAAGCTCAAGCGCAAGTCGGTGTCGGTGCACTGGGAATTGATGTTCACCCGCGCCCTGTTCGGCACCGACGACATGATCGGCCAGCACCGCCTGCTCAACGAGGTTGCCGCACTGGTCGATGCCGGCCTGATCCGCACCACGCTGGCCGAGCGCTTCGGCAGCATCAACGCCGACAACCTCAAGCGCGCCCATGCCCTGATCGAGTCGGGCAAGGCGCGCGGCAAGGTGGTGCTGGAGAACTGGGGCTGAGCCATGAAGACAGAGACCATTTTCAACCTGGCCATCCTTGAGGCGAAGGCCGGCCAGCAAGACCAGCTGCGCGACGCCCTGCGCGCGCTGGTGCCATTCACCCGGCAAGAGCCCGGATGCCTGGACTACACGCTGTTCGAGCTGGCGGACAAACCCGGCACCTTCTACATGCGGGAGTCATTCAGGGACCAGGCAGCGCTGGATGCGCACTTCAGCATGCCGTACTTCAAGGCGTTCGAGAAACGCTTCGACGAACTGCTGGCACGCCCCCTGCAACTGGTGGGCCTGAAGGAAGTGCCCTGACGGGCGGTACGGGCCTGGGCGGAACGGACCCGGCCGACGACTAGCGCGCGGCTGCAACGCGCCGCCCCCACGCTGGCGGCAGCGTGGGGGTTGCCGCCGACAGCTCGTCCCATACGTACTGGGCGGCAAAGCCGTGGTGACGGCTGCGTGAGCGCACCAGGCAGGCTTGCCGGCCCAGATTTCTTTCGGCCAACGGGACTGCATCCTGCACGTCCAGGCTCATTGCCGCGGCACCGTTGAGCAGCGCAACCATGCCGTTTTCACGGGCGGCATGCACCAGGTCCTCCAGCGTATCGGACTCCAGATGCACGCCCGGCTTCAGCCCCTGCGCCGCAAAGGCGTTGTCGAGCTGGCGCCGCATGGCGTATTCGCTTGGCAGCAAGGCCAGGGGGTGGTTCGCGACCTCGCTGAGCTCCAGCAGGCGTCGCCGCCGCCGGGGCTTCAATCCCACGGCCACCACGGGCTCGTCGAAGCAGGCCAGGATCTCCAGATCGGCATGCGGCTCCGGGTCGAAGCTGACGGCGAGATCGAAATCGCCACGCAACACGCCCTCCACCAAGGCCTGTGCGGTGCGCCTGCGCAGTGCGATCGCCAGCTGCGGCCACTGCGCCTGGGCCCTGCGCACGACGGGCAGTACCCAGCATCCCGCGTAGGACTGCACCAGGCCGATGCGCACCAGGCCCGCCACGGTGCTCGCACGCGCCTGCACGTCGCGCAGCGCCGCCTGCAGCTCACTGAGGCAGGCCGACACCCGGCGGTCGAGCTCATGTCCGGAGGCCGTGGCTACGGCGCGCCCGCTCGCACGGTCGAACAGCTGCACGTCCAGGGTCGATTCCAGCAAGGCGATCTGCTCCGACAGCGCCGCCTGCGAGATCGAGGCATCGCGTGATGCCGCACTGAAGCTGTGCGCCCGCATCGCCGACACGAAGTAGCGCAACTGGCGCAATGAGACGAGATCGAGGGGGTCGCGGCTGCGTGCGGACATGGCCATCGGATTATCCGATAGGCGCGGCCAGAAAATGCGAATTGCGAAGAAACAAGGGCCTGCCGACACTACGGCCACGAGACAACTCTGGTCACGAGAGCACCGATGAAACGACGCAACTTCCTTCAGTACGCCAGCACGGCGACGGCCATTTCAGCCATGGGCGCAAGCCCCTCGGCGCGCGCACAGGCATTCCCTTCCAAGCCCATCCGCATCATCTGCCCCTATCCGGCAGGTGCGACCACCGATGCCGTCTCCCGCCTGATGGCGAATGCCTTGCAGTCGGACAGCGGCAGCACGGTGATCGTCGACAACCGCAGCGGTGCGGGCGGCAACATCGGCACGGAGGCGGCAGCACGCGCCGAGGCCGACGGCTACACGCTGCTGCTGGGCGCACTCGGCCCCATGGCCGCGAACCCGGCGCTGTACTCCAGGCTCAACTTCGATCCGGCCAAGGACTTCACACCGCTGGCATGGGCCGCCTCGGTGCCGTTGATCTGGGCCGTGCATCCCTCCTTCCCGGCGGCCACGGCCAAGGAGGCGCTCGAATGGCTGCGCAAGAACCCGGGCAAGTTCTCCTACGCATCCGCCGGCAACGGCACGCCGCAGCACCTGGCGGGAGAACTCGTCAAGCGCCATACCGGCACCTCGATCCTGCACATTCCCTACCGCGGCTCCGCGCCTGCACTCAACGACGTGCTGGGCGGCACGGTGCAGATGGTGTTCGAAGCCACGCCGGCCATCCTGCAGCATGTGCAAAGCGGGCGCCTGAAGGCGCTGGCCGTGACGTCCGCCAGGCGCATTCCCGCGCTGCCTGGCGTGCCCACGCTCAAGGAATCGGGTGTGGACGCCGAGATCAGCGGCTGGTACGGCTTCCTCGCGCCCGCTGCAATTGCGGCCGACCGCAAGGCCTGGCTGGTCAAGCACATGGGCGCGGCGCTGGCGGCCAAGGCCACGCAGGACAGGCTGGCCGAACTCGGCTCGGTGCCCATCGACAACTCGCCCCAGGCATTCGCACGCCTGCTGGACAGCGAGCGGGCACGCTGGCAGACGCTGATCCGCGAAGTCGGCATCAAGCTCGACTGAAGGCGCCGCCCCATGCCGCACATCGCCATCGAGGTATCGCCATCCTTGCTCCCGTCGATCCAGTGGGAGCCGGTCCTGCACGCCATGCACCTTGCGCTGGCCGAGCGCGGATGGGCACGGCTCGCGGACCTGAAGTCGCGCGTGGCACCCATCGCCGTCGGACTGTGCGGCGAGGACCCCCACGCGCAGCAACTCATCGCCACCCTGACGCTGACCAACCCGCGCCCGCCGCAGATGTGCTCGGCCATGGCCGAGGCCGTGTTCGAGCATCTCTCGCGCGCGATCGGTGCGATCGGTGCGATCGGTGCGATCGGCCCGTTCGAAGCGCCCCCGGAATCAGCGGCGTGGGTGCAGTGCTGCGTGTTCCTGCAGGAGCACCCGAAGTCGCACTACTTCAAGCGGCAATGGAACGCGCCGCCGCCCGCTCCCTCAACTCCATGACAACGGGAAAAGCGCCATGTGTTGCGGCTGGCGGTTGGACGCTGGCCGCTGATCGCGCGCTGCCGGCTCAGGCCGCCAGGCCTGCGGCCAGTTGCCGCACGGTCCGGGCACTGGCGCCCTTGCCGGTGATGGCCACCGCTGGAGGATGGGTCAGCATGCGCTCGAAGACCTTGCGCACTTCCTCGGCCCCGATGCCATCGATCATCGCCAGCGTTTCGGCCACGGATGTCACGCTGCCATGGGCAAAGAGGTCCTCGACAGCCCGCTCCATGGTGGCGTAGGTCCGCTCGCCCGCACGCACCCGCGAGACCGCCAGCTGGTTCTTGGCCCGTTCCAGATGCACGGGGTCGATGCCGGCAGCCTGGGCGCGCAGCAGGCCGCCTGTCGCGGCCACCAGCGCTTCGAGCTTGTCCGGCGTCGTGACCGCATGCACGATGAAATTGGCCCAGACGTCACCGCCCTCCATCGCCGCATAGGCCGTATAGGCCAGTCCGAGCCGCTCGCGCACGGTATCGACCAGGGGCGACGACATCCCCTCACCCAGCAGATGGGCCGCCAGCGAGGCCACGAGACGCGCACGCTGCGGATGCTCGCCCTGCAACTGCTCGAACACCAGGGGATAGGCCAGGTTCACGAACACCTGGGACACCTGCGTGAAGCGTTGCGCCAGGGCCTGCCCCACATACTTTGCGGGCTGAGGGGGCAACGCCACAGCGGGATCGGCCGACGCAGGCATGCCGGCGAACAGCTGCGCCGCCTGCTCCAGCCAGGCCGGCACATCGAAGTTTCCGGCCGCGACGACGACGGTCTTTTCTCCCACGTAATGGGACTGCACATGGCGCACCAGATCCTGCCGCGTGAAGCCTTCGATATTGGCCACCGTGCCGATCACCGGCATGCCCATGGGGTCGTCGCCCCAGATGGCGCGGTCCAGCAGATCGCCGGCGCTGTCCTCCGGGTCCTCTTCGTACTCGATGGCCTCCTGCCGGATCACCTGCAGCTCCCTTTGCAGCTCATGCTCGGGAAACACGCTGTTCAGCACGATGTCCGCAATCATTCCCAGCAAGGCCTGCGCATGCCAGCCCAGGCCGGTCATGAAATAGCCGGTGATGTCCTTGCCGGTGAAGGCGTTGACCTCCGCGCCCAGCCGCTCCGCATCCAGGTTGATCTCCTGCACGGAACGCGTGTGCGTGCCCTTGAACGCCATGTGCTCCAGCACATGGCTGATGCCGTTGCTGGTGGAGGTCTCGTCGCGGGAGCCCACGCGCAGGAACACACCCACGCTGACGCTCTGCAAATGCGGCATGGGCAGCGCCAGCAGCCGGACCCCATTCGCAAGAGTGCGCAAGGCCATGGCAGGCCGCTCCAGTTCGGTTGCCGCCAGGGGCTTTTCTTGAATCATGGGCTATTGTCGTCGCGCTCCAGCGGATGCGCAGGGCAGCCCTCTTCAGCCCTCTTTCATGTGCCTGTGATCAAAGCTGCGGGGAGCTCTGGCCCGGCCGACCTGCGCGTTACCCCACCAGGCGCCGGAACGACGCCCGAAAATCGATGGGCTCCAGGTGCAGCTGGTCCGCCAGCGGCCCGTTCAGGATGTAGAGCCTTGGTTCCTCCCGGAACTGAAAAACCCGGTAGAGATGGAAGGCATCCCCGGCCTCTGCTGCGAAATCCAGTTCGTTGCGGCTGATGATGAAGGACGAGGCATGCCCGCCATTGGTGGTCTTGACCTCGATGAAGCGATGCTCGCCGGGCCGCTCATGCGAGAGGATGTCGTAGCCGCTCCCGTCGCCGAGCCGGTCAGACACCCAGTCCAGTTGCTGGAAAAGCTCCGGATACCCGGCATGGACAAGTCGCCGCTGCTCGAATCCGATGACCCACTGCTCTCCGGCACGGCCAAGATGCCGGTTGGCTTCATCCCGCTGGGCCCAGTTCGTCTTGCGTGGAAATCTGACCTTGGCGCCGTCTTTCGCTAACTGCGCCACTGTCTCCAGCGCAGGCGGTTCAACCAGGCAGGCATGAAAGCTCTGCTCAGCAGACGTCTTGACCTCCTCCATCGCATCCACCACACGGGAAACCAGGCCCGGCTGATTCAGGACGAACTGCTGCACCGCCTGACGCAACAGAAGCTGAGCGTTGCTCCGGGGCTTGTAGCCGCGGATGAAGGGCAGCTCCAGGTCATGCAGGACGGCGCTGATGTTCTGGAACTTCAGCTCCACCGATCCCTTGCTGCGCTCACGCAGCCGCTGGCGCAACTGCGCATTGAATTCGGTCTTGGTGTAGCGCTGCTGCTCGGCCTCCAGCAAAAGCATCTCGAAATATGACGCGACCGTGGCCTGCACCTCATCGAAGGTCCAGTCTTCACCAATGCGCACGACATCGAAGCCCAGATGCTGCAATCGAGGAACGACGGTGGCCTCTCCACCGGAGAAATCAGTCGGCTTGAGCGGTCCCTCCTGCGGGAACTGATGGCCGAACGCAGCTCCGACGATGGCCTTGGAGTCGCATAGCTGCCCGGTTCTTGCATTGCGAACCAAGAAATCGCGCGATTTTCCAAATCCGTATCGCTTCAGGAATGCCGTCCGACCAAGACGTGAAAACTCGTCCAACGCCGCCTGAACGGCCGCAGGACTTTGAAGGCGAGAGATTTCAACAGCCATCAGCGTTTGGGAGAAGTATCTTCATGCGGAATCAATACCCACGGGCTAGGTCCGCAGCAGCACACAGCAAATTGCAAAGAAATAGTACTTTACGTTACAAACGCATGCTTGGTCTGGTAGCAGCCATGTCTTTCATGGGGAACACTGGACTTCGTCTGTCTGCGCGCAAGTGCTTGCACCTGGCCTGGGAATCAGGCGGCTAGTTCTTACATCCAAGCCTCGCCCGGGCTCAGAATCTTCCTAGGCGCAGCGATACTTCAGGTCTCTGAGTCCTAGGAACTGCAGAATAGGTAACAATCCGTTCCGAAAGGGTCTGGATGTGGACAAAAGTCTGATTGACGTGACGGGCGCGGTACACGCGCTGAGGCAGTTTGCGCAAGAGCGGGAGTGGCAGCAATTCCATTCACCCAAGAATCTGGTCATGGCTCTCTCGGGCGAGGTGGGTGAGTTGACCGAAATATTCCAATGGATGACCGAGGCCGACTCTCATTCGGCCGCCTCGAATCCTAAAACCGCCTCGGCGGTACGCGACGAACTGGCCGATGTCGCCCTGTACCTCATCCGCTTGGCGGATGTGCTGGACGTGGACCTCAACGCAGCCATCGCCAGCAAGCTGGCTTCCAACGCCGCCAAATACCCTGTCGAGGCGTCGCGCGGCGTCAGCACCAAATACGACCAGTTGCCCGAGCCATGATCGTTTATCAGGCCGAGAAGACACAATTCCTGCTCGACTACGACGAACGCGATATTGAAGACGTCATCTACGCGAAGTACCAGGCAGCGACTCACCGCAAGGTAGCCAAGGCGGAGATCCGATCATGGCGCGAGTCGCTGGGCTACATTGCCCGCCTTCTGCGTGACCCGGAAATCGCACCCGACATCGGGGTCGCTGTCGAATTCATCCTGCCGCAATCGTCAAAACGCATCGATGTCATTCTTGCCGGACATGCCGACGACGGCTCTCGACGGCTGGTGGTGGTCGAACTCAAGCAATGGTCATCGGTCGGCGCCACCGACCGCGATGCCATCGTGCTTTTGCGCGGTGGAATGCGCCCTGACCAGGCGCGCATTCACCCCAGCTACCAGGCGTGGTCGTACACGGCATTTCTGGAGGGGTTCAACGAGGCCATCTATGACGGCGGGCTGCAGCTGAAGCCTTGCGCCTACCTGCACAACTATGCCGCCGATGGCATCATCGACTCCCCCCAGTACCAGCCCTATATCGAGCGGGCACCTTTGTTCCTGAAAGGCGATGAAGACCGCAAGAAACTCCGCGAGTTCATCAAACAGCACATCCGGCATGGCCGAGGCCGCCAGGTGCTGTTCGATCTTGAACGAGGAAGGATGCGGCCATCCAAAGCGCTGGCGGATGTGGTCGGCAAGCTGCTGAAGGGCAACAGCGAGTTCGCGCTAATCGACGACCAGAAGGAAGTGTTCGAGGCTGCGAAGGCGGCATGCCGCCAGGCCAGCGCCAGCGGCAGGCCTCGCGTCTTGATCATTGAGGGCGGTCCTGGAACCGGCAAGTCGGTGATCGCCGTCAACCTGCTTGCGGCTCTGCGCGAAGGCTTGACCGTCAAATACATTTCCAAGAACGCTGCCCCACGCGCTGTCTATAGCGACAAGCTGATACAGACGCGCGACAACGCACATCTGGTCAATCTTTTCGGCGGATCAGGCTCCTTCACGGAAACCGTGCAGGATGCCTTTGATGTCTTGGTCGTGGACGAAGCACATCGCCTAACCGAAAAAAGCGGCTTCTATGGGAATCTGGGCACCCATCAGGTCAAGGAGCTGATAGAAGCTGCCAAGTGCAGCATCTTTTTCATCGACGAAGACCAGCGCGTGACTCTCAAGGATGTAGGTTCCAAGGAGATCATCCGCAAGTTTGCAGCCGGGCGGAATGCTGAGGTAGAGGAATATTCGCTGACTTCCCAATTTCGGTGCGCCGGCTCCGACGGCTATCTGGCCTGGGTAGACCATACGTTGCAGATCCGAACTACCGCCAACCCTAGCCTTGCAGATATTCCGTTTGACTTTCAGGTGTTTGACGACCCCTCGGATCTGCACAAGGCCATCGAGACGAAGAACGCCAACAACCGGGCACGCGTTGTGGCTGGTTACTGCTGGCCATGGAACAGCAAGAAGAATCCCAAGCTTATGGACGTAGTCATCGGAGACTACGAGCGCCAATGGAATCTGGACCAGGACGGCAGCCTCTGGATCGTGGCACCGAACTCTGTGGCACAGGTCGGCTGCATACACACCTGCCAGGGGCTGGAAGTGGACTATGTGGGAGTCATCATCGGGCCAGACCTGACCATCATGGGCGACACGCTGGTGGCAGTGCCCCGAGCCAGGGACAGACATGACAAGACCATGAAGGGATTCGTGAAGATGACGAAGGAGCAGCCTGCCGAGGCCGCACGGCTGGCGGAAAGCATCATCAAGAACACTTATCGCACCTTGATGACCCGTGGCATGAAGGGGTGCTATGTGTATGCCACGGACGCGAAGCTGAGGGCATACCTGCGCGAGCATTCGGCTATTCCAGCATCCCACTGAACAACGGCGGGCGGGCAGAAAAAAGCCCGCAGTGCCGCGGGCTTGATTCGGAAATACGGCCGGACGACCCCGGCCGTTTCCTATTGCGCAATCATTCCCACTCAATCGTCGCCGGCGGCTTGGTCGAAACGTCGTAAGTCACGCGGTTGATGCCGCGCACTTCATTGATGATCCGGCCAGACACCTTCTTGAGCAGGCCGTAGGGCAGCTCGGCCCAGTCGGCGGTCATGAAGTCGCTGGTCTGCACGGCGCGCAGGGCCACGACGTAGTCGTAGGTGCGGCCGTCGCCCATGACGCCCACGCTCTTGACGGGCAGGAAGACGGTGAAGGCCTGGCTGGTGAGGTCGTACCAGTTCTTGCCGGTGGCTTCGTCGGTCCAGTTGCGCAGTTCCTCGATGAAGATGGCGTCGGCGCGGCGCAGCAGGTCGGCGTATTCCTTCTTGACTTCACCCAGGATGCGAACGCCCAGGCCCGGGCCCGGGAAGGGGTGGCGGTAGACCATTTCACGCGGCAGGCCCAGGGCCACGCCGAGTTCGCGCACTTCGTCCTTGAACAGGTCGCGCAGGGGCTCGAGCAGCTTCAGGCCCAGTTGTTCGGGCAGGCCGCCGACGTTGTGGTGGCTCTTGATGGTGACGGCCTTCTTGCTCTTGGCACCGCCCGACTCGATGACGTCGGGGTAGATGGTGCCCTGGGCCAGGAAGGTGGCGCCCTTGTGGCCTGCATCGCCGGCCTTGAGCTTGGCGGCCTCGGCCTTGAACACGTCCACGAACAGGCCGCCGATGATCTTGCGTTTGGCCTCGGGTTCGCTGACGCCGGCCAGCTTGCCCAGGAACAGGTCGCTGGCGTCCACGCGGATGACCTTGGCGTGCAGCTTGCCTTCGAACATTTCCATGACCATGTCGCCTTCATTGAGGCGCAGCAGGCCGTGGTCCACGAAGACGCAGGTCAGCTGGTCGCCGATGGCGCGGTGGATCAGGGCTGCAGCCACGGACGAATCCACGCCGCCCGACAGGCCGAGGATGACTTCCTCATCACCCACCTGCTCGCGAATTTTGGCGACGGCTTCCTCGATGTAGTCGCCCATGATCCAGTCGGCATTCGCCGCGCAGATCTCGCGCACGAAGCGGTTGAGCAGGGCCGCGCCCTGCACGGTGTGCGTGACTTCGGGGTGGAACTGGACGGCGTAGAAGCGGCGCGCCTCGTCGGCCATGCCGGCGATGGGGCAGGACGGCGTGGAGGCCATGACCTTGAAGCCCGGGGGCAGCTCGGTGACCTTGTCGCCGTGGCTCATCCAGACCTTGAGCATGCCGTGGCCTTCGGCCGTGGCGAAGTCCTCGATGCCCTTGAGCAGTTCGGTGTGGCCATGGGCGCGCACTTCGGCGTAGCCGAATTCGCGGGTGTGCGAGCCTTCGACCTTGCCGCCCAGCTGGGTGGCCATGGTCTGCATGCCGTAGCAGATGCCCAGCACGGGAATGCCCAGCTCGAACACGGCGTCGGGGGCGCGGTCGTCCACTTCGTAGACGCTGGCGTGGCTGCCCGACAGGATCACGCCCTTGAGGCGGCTGTCGGCGGCGAATTCGCGCACCCAGTCGCTGCTGACGTCGCAGGGGTGGACTTCGCAGTAGACATGGGCTTCGCGCACGCGGCGGGCGATCAGCTGGGTGACTTGGGAGCCGAAGTCAAGAATGAGGATCTTGTCGTGTTGCATGGTCATCTCAGGCAAAGGTGATGGGAGGGGATCAGAAATCTTCAGGGGCCAGCAGCGCCAGGCCGCGCTTGCGGGCGGCGGCGGCCTGGGCCGCGTCAAAGGTGGCCAGCGGCAGGCGCAGCGACTGCGCCAGCCACAGGTAGGCCGCGTCATAGACCGGCAGGCGGGTGTCCAGCGCCACGTCGAGCACGGCCTTGTGCTGGGCGGGCGCCAGCTCGTGCAGTTCCACGCGGTGGCGGATGGCCTCGAGCACGCCCCACAGGCCTTCGACCGAGCTGTGCGGAATGCGGCCGCCGTGCACGCCCGAGGCGATCAGGTTGCCGCACTCCCACTGCCAGAGGTTGGGCGCCTGCGGGTCCACTTCGTGGCGTCGGATTCGGGTGTACAGGCGCTGGGTGTGCACGCTGGCGGCATCGGGCAGCAGCCAGGCGGCGGTGACGGAGGCATCGAGCACGAAGGAGGTCATGCCTGGCTCCGGCCTGCGTGGCGCAGTCGGGTGGTGGAGTCCGGCGCCTGTGCCGACTGGGCCGGCTGGGCTGGCCGCACCGTGGCCTGCAGCGCCTGCATCTGCTCCAGCTCGCGGGCGATCTGCTCGTCGGTGATCACGGGGCGGCGGCGCACCGGCAGCATGCGCACCACTTCCTTGCCGTGGCGGGTGATGCGCACTTCCTCGCCCTGCTCGACAAGTTCGATCAGGGCGGAGAAACGGGTCTTGGCTTCGTAGATACCGACAGATTGCATGGCGGGGCTGAAAACAAAAGCAGGCCTGGTGTCCGGCCTGGCCCGAATTCTATCATTCTGGCCAGAATTTCCAAAAATTCAGACCAGAACCATGCGTATATTCACGGGCCTTGCCTCGGGGGGCTGTCGGTGAACGCCAGTCAGCGCTGTTCGCGCACGAAGCCGACAAACCGCGCCAGCGCGGGCGACATGGCTCCGGCAGGCCAGGCCAGGCTGGTCTCGCAGACCGGCAGGGCAACGGCCTTGCTGCCTGCACGGGCGCTGGCGAAAACCGCCTCGCGGTAGACCACTCCGGGCCTGCAGAACTGCATCACGCTGGCGGGCACCCAGGCCAGGCCGATACCGCCCCAGACCAGGTTCACGATGGTCTGCATCTGTATCGCCTGCTGCGCGATGCGCGGCACATGTCCGTGCCGTCGGTACAGATCCGTCACCGCGTCATGGAGCGAGGGCATGATGCGGCGCGGAAAGATCACCAGCGGCTGCTCCAGCACTTCGTCGAGCATCAGCCGGTCCGCACCGGCAAGCGCATGCTGCTGCGGCAGGGCCAGCACCATGGCTTCCCGTCCCACGGCCAGGCGCTCCAGGCCGGCCGGCGCATGCCCGGGGGCATGCAACATCAGTCCGGCATCGATCTGCCCGCGCTCAAAGGCTTCCATCTGCACATCGCTGGTGGCCTCGACCAGCTCCAGCGCCACACCTGGCGTGCCTGCCACGAAGTCCCGCACCCACAGCGGCAGCCGGGTGAAGCCGATGGTGGAGACAAAGGCCAGCCGCACGCGTCCCACTTCTCCCGCTGCCGCAGCCCGCGCAATCCCGGGCAGCGCCGCCGCCCGCGCCAGAAGCTCACGCACCTGCGGCACAAGCGCCTCGCCGGCCGGCGTCAGCGCGACGTGGCGGCTCGAACGCTCGAACAGCGCCACGTCCAGGCTGCGCTCCAGCTGGGCGATGGCCTGGGTGAGCGGCGGCTGCGTCATGTGCAGGCGCGATGCGGCGCGGCCGAAGTGCAGCTCGTCCGCCACGGCCAGGAATTGCCGCCAGACGCGCAGATCAATGGGGGGCTCATTCATATGTGCAGCATATCAATCATGCCGATGAATAGGATTGGATCAGATGAATCAGTCGGCCCATACTCATCCAACCCCCACAACGAGAGACATGCCATGACCCCGCCGAACCAGATCAACCGCCGAAGCGCCCACATCACCGAAGGCAAGGCGCGCGCAGCCAACCGCTCCATGTTCTACGGCATGGGCTACAAGGAAGAGGATTTCAAGAAGCCCATGGTCGGCGTGGCCAACGGCCACAGCACGATCACGCCGTGCAACTCCGGCCTGCAAAGGCTGGCGGACGCGGCCATCGCAGGCATCGAGGAGGCCGGCGGCAACGCGCAGGTGTTCGGCACGCCGACCATCTCGGACGGCATGTCCATGGGCACGGAAGGCATGAAGTACTCGCTGGTCAGCCGCGAGGTGATCGCCGATTGCATAGAGACCTGCGTGGGCGGCCAGTGGATGGACGGCGTGCTGGTGGTCGGCGGCTGCGACAAGAACATGCCGGGCGGCATGATGGGCATGCTGCGCGCCAATGTGCCGGCCATCTATGTCTACGGCGGCACCATCCTGCCCGGCAGGTGGAAAGGCCGGGACCTGAACATCGTCAGCGTGTTCGAGGCCGTCGGCGAGAACGCCGCGGGAAAGATCAGCGACCAGGAGCTCAAGGACATCGAGCAGCACGCCATTCCCGGCACGGGCTCGTGCGGCGGCATGTACACCGCCAACACCATGTCGAGCGCGTTCGAGGCGCTGGGCATGAGCCTGCCCTACTCCTCCACCATGGCCAATCCCCATGATGAAAAGGAGAACTCGGCCAAGGAATCCGCCAGGGTGCTGATCGAGGCCATCAAGATGGACCTCAAGCCGCGCGATATCGTGACGCGCAAGTCCATCGAGAACGCGGTCTCGGTGATCATGGCGACCGGAGGCTCCACCAATGCCGTGCTGCACTTTCTCGCGATCGCCCATGCGGCCGGCGTGCCTTGGTCCATCGACGACTTCGAGCGCATCCGCCAGCGGGTGCCGGTGCTGTGCGATCTCAAGCCCAGCGGCAGATACCTGGCGGTGGACCTGCACCAGGCGGGCGGCATCCCGCAGGTGATGAAGATCCTGCTGAATGCGGGCCTGCTGCACGGCGACTGCATCACCATCTCGGGCCAGACCATCGCCCAGACACTGGCCGGCGTGCCTGACGAACCGCCCAACCCGCAGGTCATCCGCCCCCTCTCGGATGCGCTCTACCCGCAGGGCCACCTGGCCATCCTCAAGGGCAACCTGAGTCCGGAAGGTGCGGTGGCCAAGATCACGGGCCTGAAAAACCCGGTCATCACCGGCCCGGCACGCGTGTTCGACGATGAGCAATCGGCACTGGCGGCCATCCTCGACGGCAGGATACAGGCCGGCGACGTGATGGTGCTGCGCTACCTGGGCCCCAAGGGCGGCCCCGGCATGCCGGAAATGCTGGCCCCCACGGGCGCCCTGATCGGCGCCGGCCTGGGCGAGAGCGTGGGCCTGATCACCGATGGCCGCTTCTCCGGCGGCACCTGGGGCATGGTGGTCGGCCACGTGGCGCCGGAAGCGGCCGTGGGCGGCACCATCGCGCTGGTGCACGAGGGCGACTCGATCACCATCGACGCGCACGCATTGCAGCTGCAGCTGAACGTGCCCGAAGACGTGCTCGCCCAGCGCCGTGCGGCATGGAAGGCCCCCGCGCCCCGCTACACGCGGGGCGTGCAGGCCAAGTTCGCGTTCAACGCATCGAGCGCCAGCTCGGGCGCGGTGCTGGACAACTTCGCCATCTGAGCGTCGTCATCTGAGCTTCGCCATCTGAGCTTCGCCATCTGAGCTTCGTGAGCGCACGAAAAAAAGAGGCCCGGGCAGCGGCTGCCCGGACCTCTTTTCCATCCCGCGCCAAGGCGCTGGACCTGGATCAGTCGGCGCGGTAGTTGGGCGCTTCCTTGGTGATCTGCACGTCATGCACGTGCGATTCACGGATGCCTGCGGCGGTGATCTCCACGAACTCGGCCGTGTTGTTCATCTCTTCGATGGTGGCGCAGCCGCAGTAGCCCATGGCAGCGCGCACGCCGCCGGCCATCTGGTAGACGATGGAGACCATGGAGCCCTTGTAGGGCACGCGGCCTTCGATGCCTTCGGGCACGAGCTTGTCGGCGTTGGGATTGCCGGTGCTCGATTCCTGGAAGTAGCGGTCGGCCGAGCCCTGCTGCATGGCGCCGATGGAGCCCATGCCGCGATAGCTCTTGTACGAACGGCCCTGGTACAGGATGACTTCGCCCGGAGCCTCTTCGGTGCCGGCGAACATGCCGCCCATCATGATGGTCGAGGCGCCAGCGGCCAGGGCCTTGGCGATATCGCCCGAGAAGCGGATGCCGCCGTCGGCGATCAGCGGCACGCCCGTGCCTTGCAGGGCCTGGGCCACGCTGTCGATGGCCATGATCTGGGGCACGCCCACACCGGCGACGATGCGCGTGGTGCAGATGGAGCCGGGGCCGATGCCGACCTTGACGGCGTCGGCGCCTGCCTCGGCCAGTGCCAGCGCAGCGGCGCCGGTGGCGATGTTGCCGCCGATGACGTCCACCTGCGGGTAGTTCTGCTTGACCCAGCGCACGCGGTCGATCACGCCCTTGCTGTGGCCGTGGGCCGTGTCCACCACCAGTGCATCGACGCCGGCCTTGACCAGCAGCTCCACGCGCTGCTCGGTACCCTCGCCCACGCCCACGGCGGCGGCCACGCGCAGGCGGCCTGCGCTGTCACGCGCTGCGTTGGGGAAGGTGGTCTGCTTGGTGATGTCCTTGACGGTGATCAGGCCCTTGAGTTCAAAGGCGTCGTTCACGACCAGGATGCGTTCGAGCTTGTGCTTGTTGAGCAGGGCCTTGGCTTCCACGGGCGTGGTGCCGTCCTTCTCGTTGACGGTGATCAGGCGCTCGCGCGGCGTCATGATCTGGCTGACCTTGACGTCGTAGCGGGTCTCGAAGCGCAGGTCGCGGCTGGTGACGATGCCCACCACCTTGCCGCCGTCGCAGACGGGAAAGCCCGAGATGCCGAGGTTCTCGGACAGCTGCAGCACCTGCAGCACGGTGTGCTCGGGGGTGATGACCACGGGGTCGTGCACCACGCCGGATTCGTGGCGCTTGACCTTGGACACTTCGGCGGCCTGCTGCTCGGCCGTCATGTTCTTGTGGATGACGCCGATACCGCCCTCTTGCGCGATGGCAATGGCCAGACGCGCCTCGGTCACGGTGTCCATGGCGGCGGACACAAGGGGAATGTTCAGGGAGATGTTGCGCGAAAAGCGCGTCTTGAGCGAAGTGTCCTTGGGCAGGACCTGGGAGAAAGCGGGGACCAGAAGGACGTCGTCGAAGGTCAGGGCTTTACCGAGAAGGCGCATGTGAGAGCTCCAAAAGAAGGATTGTACCCGTGCGCCGGATCACAATGTATGCTGTAGGCCATTCGGCCCGATCCCCAACTCACCATGCACGCCATCAAGCTTGTTTTGCTAGTCACGCTTGCCGCCTGTTCGCTGCCCGCAGCCGCCCAGTGGCAATGGGTCGACGCCACAGGCCGCAAGGTCTTCAGCGACCGCGCACCGCCTCCTGACATTCCCGCCAAGAACATCCTGCGCCAGCCTGGCGGCAGCACACCGCCGCCTGCCGCCGCGCCCTCCGCCGCTGCGGCAGCTGCGGATGCAGGCACGGCGCCTGCGGCGGACGCCGCGGCACCGGCAGCACCTGCCGCAGCCGCCAAGGACACCAAGCCCGCAGGCACCGACAAGGCACTGGAAGAGCAAAAGCGCAAGGCCGAAGCCCAGGAGGCCGCCAAGGCCAAGGCGGAAAAGGAACGGATTGCCAAGCAGCGCCAGGACAACTGCGCACGCGCCAAGCAGTCCAAGACCGCGCTGTCTTCGGGCCGCCTGCTGGGCTACACGAATGAGCAGGGCGAGCGCGGCTTCATGGACGACGCCACGCGCGATGCGGAACTCAAGCGCGCCGACGCCATCATCGCCTCCGATTGCGGCGCAATGCGCTGATCGCCGAATCCGGGCCGGCTCAGTAGCCGGCCTTGGCTCCAGGCCTCTGGCGCTGGAACAGCCCCGTGGCCCGAGCGCCCTGGCGTGCGAAACGCTCGCGGCGCGCCACCTTGGGGTCCACGGTCAAGGGCCGGTAAAGCTCCACTCGGTCACCGTCGCGCAGGGCTTGCGTCAAAGGCGCGCCGCGGCCCCACAGGCCTGCCGGCCCGGCCTGCGCAAAGCCCAGCGCCTGCCAGCCGCCCGCCGCCGCCACCGCATCGGCAATCGTGGCACCGGCCGGCAATTGCAGAAACAGCTCGACGACTTCGCCGGCGCGCGCACTGCAGGCCAGCGTGATGCGCACAGCGGGCTGGGCCTCAGCCATAGACCTGCTCGGCACGCTTGATGAAGGCATCGACCATGGAGCCTGCAATGCGGTCGAACACCGGGCCGACCACGGCGGCCAGGGCCATGTTGTCGAAACCGTAGTCCAGTTGCAGTTCGACACGGCAGGCGCGCTGCGATCCGTCGCCCACGGGGCGGAACATCCAGTGGCCCTCCAGCCGCGAGAACGGCCCCTTGATCAGGCGGATGCTGACCTGGCGCCCGCCATCGTCGAGCACGCTGTGCGTGTTGCGCGTGACGAAGGACTTGCGCATGCCGCCGAATGCAATGCCCACCTCGGCCGTCATGCCCTGCTCGTCCTGCTCCAGCACCCTGGCCTGATCGCACCAGGGAAGGAAGTCGGCATAGTGGGCCACGTCCGTCACCAGGGCAAACATTTCTTGGGGGCTGTACCAGATCAGGACGGACTTATTGACTTTTTTCATGAATGGGGCGGGCTGCACGGCATGCAAAACACCGGCAGCGCCGCCATGGCACAGCCGGCTGTCACAATGACGGCAAGGCGAAACTAAAATCCCGCACGGCGGGAAGACGGCAATCCAGTATTGTAGGGAGACCTTTCATCTCCAGGTTTTCGCCGCATCTATTACTCCATGGCCAAGAAACCTGAAACACAGTCGCGCATCGCCGACAACAAAAAAGCCGCATTCAACTACTTCTTCGAGGAACGCTTCGAGGCCGGCATCGTGCTGCACGGCTGGGAAGTGAAGGCACTGCGCAGCGGCAAGGTGCAGTTGACGGACGGCTACGTCATCGTCAAGGACGGCGAGCTGTTCCTGCTCGGCTGCCAGATCAACCCGCTCAAGACCGCCTCCACCCACGTCAACCCCGACGCGGCGCGCATCAAGAAACTGCTGCTCAAGAAGGACGACATCCTGCGCCTGATCGGCAAGGTGGAGCAAAAGGGCTTCACCCTGGTGCCCATCAACCTTCACTGGAAGAACGGCTATGTCAAATGCGACATTGCCCTGGCCAAGGGCAAGGCCGAGCACGACAAGCGCGACGTGATCAAGGACCGCGAAGGCAAGCGCGAGGTCGAGCGCGCCATGAAGAGCTTCAACCGTTGACGGGCATCCGCAGCTTTTTTTGCACTGCTGCGGAATAAACCGGCACGGCCCAGTGTTCATTGCAGTGTCCGGCCGCAATTTCGCGCGCCGGCAAGCACCGGAGACAGCGATGAAGAAGCTCGGCATGAAACTTGGTACCTGTGCCTTCACGGCAGCCCTGACATTGGCCCTGGCAGGCTGCTATTCCGCGCCTGCGGCCAACGCCTCTGGCCAGACGCCGCCCAGTGCGGTCAGCGTGCAAAACGGCATCCTGGTCGGCGCCAACGGCATGACGCTCTATACCTTCGACAAGGACACGGCCGGCAGTGGCAAGTCCGTCTGCAATGGCCCCTGCGCGACCAACTGGCCGCCCCTGATGGGCAAGCAGGCGCCCTCTGGCGGCAACTACAGCGTGATCCAGCGCGACGATGGCAGCAGCCAGATCGCCTACAAGGGCAAGCCCCTGTACTACTGGGTGAAGGACGGCAAGGCCGGCGATACCACGGGCGACGGCGTCATGGGCGTCTGGCATACCGCACGCCCCTGAGTCCGGCCCCCTGCGCGATCAGACCTGCCCATGGACCGCAGCCAGATCCTGGAGCACCTGCCCGGCCTGCGCCGCTACGCGCGGCTGCTGGCAGGCGATGCCTGGGCAGCCGACGACCTGGTGCAGGACACGCTGGAACGCGCCTGCCGCAAATGGCTGCTGTGGCGCTCCGATGGCGATCTGCGCGCCTGGCTGTTCACCCTGATGCACAACCTCTACCTGAACCAGCGGCGCTCTGCCGCACGAGGGCAGTGGCTGGACATCGACAGCCTGTCCGAGTCCCTGGCAGCGCCCGAGGACAGCAGCGACGCTGCCCTGGACCTGGAGCGCTGCCTGCAGCGCCTGCCCGCCGAGCAGCGGGCCGTGCTGCTGCTGGTCAGCGTGGAGGACATGAGCTATGCCGACACGGCGCGCGTGCTGCAGCTGCCCCTGGGCACCGTGATGTCGCGCCTGTCGCGCGCACGCTCCCGGTTGCGCGAGCTGATGGAGGCACCGCCCGCAGCTTCGCCCGCCCAGACTGCTGCACCCCAAGCCGCAGCCCCGTCGCTGCGCCGGCTCAAATGACGAGGCCGCCATGACTGCCCCCGCCCCCACCTCCCCCTCCTCCTGTGTCTCGGCTGCCACGGCCATCCCCGACGAGCAGCTGCATGCCCTGGTCGATGACCGCCTGCCGGCCCCACAGGCACAGGCGCTGCGCGAGCAGCTGGATGCAGACAGCGCAGCACGCGTGGAGCAATGGCAGCGCCAGCGGCAGCTGCTGCGCGCCCTGCACGGCGCCCGCAGCGAACCGCCCATGCCCGATGAAATGCGCGCCGCCGCCGAGCAGCTGCAGGGCCTGCAACAGCGCCAGCAGCAATGGTGGCGCTGGGGCGGCATGGCCGCAGGCTGGCTGCTGGCCTTCGGCCTGGGCTGGCTGGTGCACGGGCAGCAGGCAGCGCCTGCGGCACCCTCAACGGCGGACACGCTGGCCGCTGCCGCACCTGCCCGCTTCGCCCATCAGGCAGCAGTCGCCCACGCGGTCTACCAGCCCGAGCAGCGCCACCCGGTCGAGGTCGAGGCAGCGCAACAGGCCCATTTGCTGCAATGGCTTTCCAAGCGGCTGGGCCGGCCGCTGAAGCTGCCAGCCCTCACGGAACTGGGCTATGAGCTGGTGGGCGGCCGGCTGCTGCCCGGCGACAGCGGCGCACGCGCCCAGTTCATGTACCAGGATGCGGCCGGCGAGCGCATCACCCTGTATCTGGGCGCGCTGGAGGACCCGGCCACGCGTGGCGAGACCGCCTTTCGCTTCAGCAGCGACGGCCCCGTGCCCAGCTTCTACTGGGTGGACCAGGGCTTTGGCTATGCCCTCAGCGGCGCCCTGCCACGCAACCGGCTGCTGCAGCTGGCCACGGCCGTGCACCAGCAGCTTTGAAGCCCTGGGGCCGCAGTTACCAGGGCAGCGGCGCCGCCTCGCCGTTGCCATGTTCGCCGTAGTACAGCGAGGGCAGAAAGCGCGACAGGTAGGTGAACTCCGTGTAGCAGTGGCGCAGCAGGCCCAGGCCCAGAGCGTCGGGCAGCTCGGCCGCCGGGTCCGTGCAGGACTGCCCCAGCAGGAAGCGGCTGCGCAGCACGCAGCCAAAGGGCGTATCGCGCGCCAGGTGCACCATCTGCCCGTCCATCGGGTCCCCGCTGGCATCCAGCTGCACATGCTCGCCGAAGCCGATACGCGCATACACGGCGGCCGAGGCGCGTTTTTCGGCAAAGGCCAGCTCCAGTTGCGCAGGGTCGAACAGCTCGCGCGGATCATGGAACTTGAGCCTGGCCGCCACGGGCGGAATATCGGCCAGGGACTCCACGGCCTCGATGGAGGCGCCTATGTAGCTCTCGCCCTTCTTCCATTGCGCATCCCAGCCGCGATGTGCGATGTGGTCATGCGGATGCCACCACTTGATGTGCTGCGTGGTCTCGAAGAACTTGAACCACCAGTCCAGCATGCGGCCGCTGCAGCCGTGCAGGTCGGTGCGGCAGGCCACCACCAGACAGCCGCTGGGCAGGCGCTGGATTCCCGTCTCCAGCCGCAGCGGCGTGATGTGCAGCAGCTCGTCGATGCGGGAAATGTCGGGCTCGAAGGCATGGGAGTTCATGGGTGTTTTCCGTTCCTGGGTTGATGAGGAAAAGCCATCTTATATTAAAGAAACGAACAACGTTTCCAAACAATCGGATAATCCCAGCCGGGTAACAAAATGCTGCACAACCAGGCACGACCCTGCGCAACACCGAACGGAACGACAAGAAATCCAATGGAATCCGAAATCACTCCTGCGGCCCCCAGGCCGCGCGGGCGGCCGGCCCGGCCCGAGCACGAGGCCAACGATGCCGCCCTGGCCGCCGCCACCTGGCTCTTGCTCAACGAAGGCTATGCCGCCACCACCATGGAAGCCGTGGCCAAGCGCGCGGGGCTGGCCAAGAAGACGCTCTACCGCTTTGCCGCCAACCGCGAGGATCTGGTGGCCCTGGTGGTGCGCAGCTGGACCGACGGTTTCCGCCCCGCCCTGTCGGCCGATGCGCAGTCGGCCTCAGAGGTGGCTCCGGCGCTGGCCGAGATCCTGCGCGTGATTGCCGCGCGCGTGCTGTCGGCCGAGGCGGTGGGGATGTTCCGCCTGCTCACCACCGATTTCCCCGCCAAGCCCGAGTTGCTGGAGGTCTACCAGCGCAACGGCATAGAGCGCGGCCGCGGCATGCTGGTGGACTGGCTGCGGCGCCAGTGCGCGAAGGGGTTGCTCAGGGCAGAGCAGCCCGATGTCATCTGCGACCTGTTGCTGTCCATGGCCATTGCCGAGCCGCTGCGGCAGATGGCCCTGGGCCTGACGCCGCCCGTGCCCGAATGGGATCCGGGCCCGCGCATTGACGACGCGGTACGGCTGCTGGCAGGCCATTCCTGCCGCATGGAGCCCGCTGATTGCTAAACCGAAAAAAAGGCCATCCGGCGCGGTGCCGGATAGCCTTTTGAACCCTTGGAGGTTTGAGCAACCGCCGCGCGATCAGTCCAGCGCCGCCAGCGGGTGCGAGTGCACTGGCCAGGGGCTGTCGAAGAAGGCACGCCATTGCGCGTCCTGCACGTCTTCGATGCGCGCGGGGTTCCAGCGCGGTTGGTGGTCCTTGTCCACGGCCAGGGCGCGAATGCCTTCGATGGTCTCGCTCTGGCCGGGGCGCAGGTAAAAGCAGTGGCGCACCATGTCGCGCTCCATGCGCAGGTCCTGGGCCAGCGTCATGCCGCGCGCGCGGCGAATCTGCTCCAGCACCACGTGCAGCATCAGCGGCGAGCGCTTGCGCAGCGTGGCTGCCGTGTGCTGCGCCCACTCGCCATCCGCCGCTTCCAGTGCCTGCACCATGGCAGCCACCGTGGGCAGGGCAAACACGCGGTCGATCTCGGCGCGGGGCTGGGCCGCTGGCTTGGCCGGGGCCGTGAACTTCGACTTCACCAGCGCCTCGACGGCCGCTGCATCGGCAAAGCTGCCGGCGGCCAGGGCATCCCACAGCGCAGGCTGCTGGTCCGAGGGCAGATAGCCATCGGCCAGGCCGAAGTCCAGCGCGTCGGCCGCGCCGATCACGTCGCCCGTCAGCGCCAGCCACTCACCCGCGTGACCGGGGCAGCGCGATAGGAAGTAGCCGCCACCCACATCGGGGAACAGGCCGATGGCCGTCTCGGGCATGGCCATCTTGGTACGCTCGGTGACGATGCGCAGCGTGCCGCCCTGGCTGATGCCCATGCCGCCGCCCATGACGATGCCGTCCATGAAGGCGATGTAGGGCTTGCCGAAGGTGTGGATCAGGTGGTTGAGCGCGTACTCCTCGGTGAAGAAGTCCTCCAGCTGGGGATTGCCCGTGCTGCCTGCGCCGTGCAGAAAACGGATGTCGCCGCCCGCGCAGAAGGCGCCGAAGGCCCCTTCCTTGCCCATGCCGCGGATGGCCACGGCCAGCACCTGATCGTCCTTTTGCCAGGCCAGCAGGGTGGCCAGCAGATCGCGCACCATGCCCAGCGACAGCGCGTTCAGCGCCTTGGCCCGGTTCAAGGTGATCATGCCAATGCGGCCCCGCACTTCGCTGAGGACTTCGCCGGCAGCTCCCGTCATATCTTGCTCCTTGTTGCTATGCATGCCCTGCCCCGGCAGCCCGGGGCGATGAGCCGCAACCATAGCTGAAAATCCGCGCCCACCCCTGACAAACAGGTGCCAATTTGCGCAAGTGCACGACAGGGCGGGCAGCCGCCGCGCACCGCAGCGCACTCAGTCCAGAGAGACGCCCGTGCTCTTGACCACGCCGGCCCAGCGCTTGATCTCGCTGCGGATGTAGGCGCCGTATTCCTCGGGCGAGGAGCCCAGTCCTTCGGCGCCCTGCAGCTGCAGCTTCTCGACCACGCCCGGGTCCTTGAGCGCGCGCATCAGCTCCTGGTTGAGCCGCTGGATGATGGCGGCTGGCGTCTTCGCGGGCACCATCACGCCCTGCCAGGCCCCGGCCTCGAAGCCGGACATGCCGCTTTCGGCCAGCGTGGGTGCATCGGGGAAGTTGGGCAGGCGCTTGGAGGAACTCACGGCCAGCAGCTTGAGCCGTCCCTCCTTGATGAAGGGTGCGACGGAGTTGATGGTGTCGGTCATGAAGTCGATCTGCCCGGCCACCAGATCCACGTCGGCCGGCGCGCTGCCCTTGTAGGGCACGTGGCTGGCCTCGATCTGGTAGTGCTGCACGACCTGGAAGGCCGCCAGGTGCGTGACGTTGCCGTTGCCGGCCGAACCATAGGACAGCTGGCCCGCCTTGTCCCTGGCATGGCGCACGAACTCCTGCACGTTCTTCACCGGCAGCTTGGGGTTGACCACCAGGCCCAGCGGCACCACGGCCGTCAGCGCCACGGGCATCAGGTCCTTGTTCACGTCGTAGCTCATCTTCTTGTAGAGCGACGGGCTCAGCGCAATCGACGAAGTGTTGTAGAGCACGGTGTAGCCATCGGGCGCGGCCTTGGCCACCAGGGCGTTGCCGATGTTGCCGTTGGCGCCGGGCCGGTTGTCCACGATCACGGTCTGGCCCAGTTGCTGCCCCACCTGCTGGGCCAGCACGCGCGCCACCAGGTCGGTGGGCCCGCCCGGCGGGAAAGGCACGACCAGCGTGATGGGCTTGCTGGGCCAGGGCTGCTGGGCCAGGGCCGCTCCCGGCACTGCCGCTGCGGCTGCCATGCAGGCCGCCACGGTGGCCAGCACCCTGCGCCGCGCTTGTCTGCCTGCGGCCTTGTTGCCTTTCTTGTCCATGCTGTTGTCTCCTGGTGTCGTTATGGGAATTCTTTTGTCCGTCTAGCTGCGTCCGGCCAGCAGGCGCACGGCCGTGTATTCCATCACCTTCTGGTGGCCCTGGTTGAAGACCTCGATGCGCGAGGTGACGACGGCGCGGTTGCCCTTGGAGGTGGGCTTGATGGCGGTGACTTCGACCAGGGCCTCGATGGTGTCGCCCACCAGCACGGGGCCGAGGATCTTCTGGTGCAGCTCCAGCATGGCCAGGCCCGTGCCCTGGATCATGCTTTGCAGGATGAAGCCTTCGATCAGCGCATAGGTCATGGCGCCCGGCACGGGGCGGCCGGCAATGGCGCCGCCGTCGTAGCCCTCCTCGATGAAGATGGCCTCCAGCATGCCCGTGGCATTGATGAAGGCGACCAGGTCGGACTCGGTCACGGTGCGGCGGAAGGTGCGCAGCTGCTGGCCAACCTGCAGGTCCTGCCAGAAAAAGCCCTGGCCCATGCGGGGCACGGCGTTCCAGGCGGGTGCGGAGGCGGCGGGCGGGGGAGTGATGTCTGCAGTCATTTCAAATCTCCTGTTGCGGGGTATTCAGGCCCGCAATGCGCTCGGCGCTCCAGCCCGCCTGGGCCAGCAGCGCCACTGTGTGCTCGCCCAGGCGCGGCGGCATGCCCATGGGCGCCTGCCGGCCATCCATGCGCACGGAGGAGCGAGGCAGGTGCACGGTGCCCATGGCGGGGTCGTGCAGCGGCACGAAGAACTCCGTGGCCTGCAGATGCGGATCGGCGGGAAGCTCATCCATGCGCGCCACCGGGGCGGCGGGAATCTCCAGGCGCTGGCAGGTGTCCAGCCAGTACTGGGTGCCGTGCAGGGCCACATGCTCGCCAGCGGTCTCCAGCAGCTCGGCAATGTGGGCCGTGCGGCTGGCCTGGCTGGCAAAGCGCGCGTCCAGGGCCAGCTGCGGCTGGCCCACGGCGGCGAAGAAGCGCTGCCAGTGCGCATCGGTGTACGGCATCATGCAGACGTGGCCGTCCAGCGTTCGGTAGGGCTTGCGCCAGGGCGCCATCACGCGCGGGTAGCCTGCGCCGCTGAGCGCGGGGCTGAAGTGCATGCCGTAGAAATGCTCGACCAGGTTGAAGCCCACCATGGTCTCGTACATGGGCACTTCGACAAAGCAGCCGTGGCCGCTGCGCTCGCGCTGGAACAGCGCCGCCAGCACGGCATGCGCGGCCACCAGGGCGCAGGTCTTGTCGGCCGCGATGGTGGGCAGGTAGCGCGCCTCGCCCGTCTGGCGTTCCATCAGGTCGGCCAGGCCGCTCATGCCCTGGATGACGTCGTCGTAGGCGGGCATGCCCGCATAGGGGCCGTCCTCGCCAAAGCCATGCAGGCCTGCGTAGACCAGGCGCGGATAGCGCTCGCGCAGCGTGTCGGGGTCCAGGCCCAGCGGGGCCAGCTTCTGCGGGCGCATGCTGTGCATGAACACATCGGCCGTAGCCAGCAGCGCATGCAGGGCCTGGCGCGCCTCGTCCTGCTTGAGGTCCAGCACCACGCTCTTTTTGCTGCGGTTGGTGCCCATGAACATGGCTGCCATGCCGGGCTCCACGGCCGGGCCGGTATGGCGCGTGGAGTCGCCGGCCGGCGGCTCGATCTTGATGACTTCGGCACCATAGTCGGCCAGCACCTGGCTGGCCAGCGGCCCGAACACCACGCTGGACAGATCCAGCACCCGAATCCCTGTCAACGCAGCCTGCACTGTGGTCTCCATGTTGCTTCAGGGAGCCAGTATTTGATATCTTTGAAGTCGCGTCTAAGACTTAATTCAGCATCGCTGATACACGGTGGATATCAATGGACCTGCGCCAACTGCGTCACTTCGTCACCCTGGCCCGCACGCTCAACTACCGGCAGGCGGCCGAGCAGCTGCACATGTCGCAGCCGCCGCTGTCCCAATCCATCCGCCGGCTCGAAGACAGCCTGGGCGTGCAGCTGTTCCAGCGCGACCGCCGGGGCACGGAGCTGACCGAGGCAGGCCGGGCGGCCCTGGAAAGTGCCGAGCTGGCACTGCACCATGCGCGCCAGGTGCAGGAGGTCTCGCAGGCCACGGCCAGTGGCGAGCGCGGCCGGCTGCACATAGGCTTCATAGGCTCGGCCACGTTCTCGCTGATTCCACGGCTGGTGCAGGCCTTTCGCAGCGAATATCCGCTGATCGACCTGGTGCTGACCGAATCGACCACGCGCGAGATCTGCGCGCAGGTGGCCAGCGGCGATTTCGATGCCGGCCTGCTGCGCTACCCGGTGACGCAGGCCACCGAGCTGTCCATCACGCCCGTGGAAAAGGACGAACTGGTGGCCGTGCTGCCCGAAGGCAACCCGCTGCTGCAGCGGCCCGCCTTGCGGCTGCGGGATCTGGCCGACCAGCCATTCATCAATTACCGCCCCAGCGAAGTGCCCGGCCTGCATGCGCTTGTGGTGCTGGCCTGCCAGAACGCGGGCTTCATGCCCCAGGTCAAGCAGCATGCGGTGCAGGCCCAGACCCTGGTCAGCCTGGTGGGCGCGGGCCTGGGCGTGGCCCTGGTGCCGGCCGTCGTGGCCAAGGGCAGCACGCCGGGGGTGGTGTTCCGCGCGCTGGCAGATACCGAGAACCTGCCCTCCATCGGCCTGGCCCTGGCGCTCAATCCGCAGCAAAGCGCAGCGGCCGGCCAGCGCCTGCGCGAGTTGCTGCTGCGGCTGAATGCCTGACGGACGGCCTGGCGGACGGCCTGGCAGAAGCCGCCGCAGAAAAGACAAAGGCCGCGGATGCGGCCTTTGACAATCAGGGCGGCTAAGCCGGCTGGCTTGCGCGCCCTCGGCGCCACGGCGCTTATGCGCCTGCGCGCGAAGCACGCTTGCGCTCGTTCTCAGACAGGTGGCGCTTGCGCACGCGGATGCTCTTGGGGGTGATTTCCACCAGCTCGTCGTCCTCGATGAATTCCACCGCGTATTCCAGCGACAGGTCGATCGGGGGCGTGATCTTGATGGCATCTTCCTTGCCGGACACGCGGAAGTTGGTCAGCTGCTTGGTACGCGTGGCGTTGACCACCAGGTCGTTGTCACGGCTGTGGATGCCGATGATCATGCCTTCGTACACGGGATCGTTGGCCTTGACGAACATGCGGCCACGGTCGTCCAGCTTGCCCAGGGCGTAGGTGAAGATTTCGCCTTCGTCCATGGAGATCAGCACACCGTTCTTGCGGCCGCCGATTTCGCCCTTGTGCGGCTCGTAGCTGTCGAAGATGTTGGAGATCAGGCCGGAACCACGGGTCAGGTTCAGGAATTCGTTGGTGAAGCCGATCAGGCCACGCGCAGGAATGCGGTATTCCAGGCGCACGCGGCCGCGGCCATCGGGTTCCATGTTGACCAGCTCGCCCTTGCGCTCGCCCAGGGCCTGCATCACGCCACCCTGGTGGCCTTCCTCGATGTCGGCCGTCACCAGCTCGATGGGCTCGTGGCGCACGCCGTCCACGTCGCGGTAGACCACGCGGGGCTTGGACACGGCCAGCTCGTAGCCTTCACGGCGCATTTCTTCCAGCAGGATGGTCAGGTGCAGTTCGCCGCGGCCCGACACTTCGAAGATGCCATCTTCGTCGGTTTCCTTGACACGCAGGGCCACGTTGGAACGCAGTTCCTTTTGCAGGCGGTCCCAGATCTGGCGGCTGGTCACGAACTTGCCTTCACGGCCCGCCAGCGGCGAGGTGTTGACGCAGAAGTTCATGGTCAGCGTGGGCTCGTCGATCTTGAGCATCGGCAGCGGCCGGGGGTTCAGCGGGTCGGTCAGCGTGACGCCCATGCCCAGGTCGGCGATACCGTTGACCAGCACGATGTCGCTGGGGCCGGCTTCGGTCACCTGCACGCGGTCGATGCCCTGGAACTTCAGCACCTGGTTGATGCGGCCCTTGTAGCTCTTGCCGTCAGGACCTTCCATGACCAGCACGTCGGTCGAAGGCTTGAGCGTGCCGGAAGTGATGCGGCCCACGCCGATGCGGCCCACGAAGGTGGAGTAGTCCAGCGCCGAGATCTGCATTTGCAGCGGAGCGGCGGGATCGCCCTTGACCGAAGGCACGTGCTTCAGGATGGTGTCGAACAGGGCCGACATGTCGGGGCCCCACTGCTCGCCCGGAGCGCCTTCTTCCAGCGAGGTCCAGCCGTTGATGCCCGAGGCGTACACCACGGGGAAGTCCAGCTGCTCGTCGGTGGCACCCAGCTTGTCGAACAGGTCGAACGCGGCGTTGACCACGTAGTCGGGACGCGCGCCGGGCTTGTCCACCTTGTTGACCACGAGGATGGGCTTCAGGCCCAGGGCCAGCGCCTTCTTGGTCACGAAGCGCGTCTGGGGCATGGGGCCTTCCTGCGCGTCGATCAGCAGCACCACGCCGTCGACCATGGACAGGGCACGCTCCACTTCACCGCCGAAGTCCGCGTGGCCGGGTGTGTCGAGGATGTTGATGTGCGTGTCGTTCCAGCTCACGGCGCAGTTCTTGGCCAGGATGGTGATGCCACGCTCGCGTTCGATGGCGTTGTTGTCCATCACCGTGTCCACGACTTTCTCGTGCTCGGCGAAGGTTCCGGATTGACGCAGCAGCTGGTCCACCATGGTGGTTTTGCCGTGGTCCACGTGGGCGATGATCGCGATATTGCGGATTTGTTTGCTCATAGTGTTTTCCCATTGCCGCTGCGTCATGGGCGCGGCGTGTCTTCCAAAATCTGTTGAATTTCCAGTGAACTGAGCAGGCGGGCGGGGATGAGTTCCCCACGCACCACGCGCCCCACCCCCAGCAGAGCCTGGGGGTTTTCGCCATACACAGCCACCGCCTCGGCATCGGCCCAAGCGCCCTTGCGGGGCAGGCCCGTGAGAAAACGGGCCGCATCTTGCTCGCCCAGCGTGACAGCCGTGTGGCTGGCCAGCAAGGCATCGACAGGCTGCAACTGCTGCAGACGCTCGTCCTCGCCCATGGCGGCCAGCGCCTCCAGCGAGATACAGCGCTCGACACCCAGCCCGCCAGTGTCGATACGGCGCAGCGCGCGCAGGTGCGCGCCGCAGCCCAGGGCCTCTCCCACGTCCTCCGCCAGCGTGCGGATATAGGTGCCCTTGCTGCAGGTCACCAGCATCCGGATCGCCGGCTGGCCTTGGCTGTCTTGCGTCAGCGAAAGCTCCAGTGCGTGGATTGTCACTTCGCGCGCCGGTCGCTCGACTTCGATGCCGGCACGCGCATATTCATAAAGAGCCTTGCCGTCCTTCTTGAGCGCGCTGTACATGGGCGGCACCTGGCGGATGGAGCCCGTGAACTGCGCCTGCACGGCGGCAAGCCGCTCGGCCGTGAGGGCGGCGGGATCGATGGCGCGCTCGCGCAGCACCTCGCCCTCGGCATCGGCCGTGGTCGTGGTCTGGCCCAGGCGCGCAATCGCCTCGTAGGTCTTGGCAGCTTCGAGCTGCAACTGGCTGAACTTGGTCGCCGCACCGAAGCACAGCGGCAGCACGCCGGTGGCCAATGGGTCCAGCGTGCCGGTGTGTCCGGCCTTTTCGGCGCGCAGCAACCACTTGACCTTCTGCAAGGCGTCGTTGCTGGACAGCTCCAGCGGTTTGTCGAGCAGCAACACCCCATGCACAGGGCGCCGCTGCACCCTTGTGCGTGGCGCGTTCATGGGGCTACTCTTCCTTCCCGCGCGAGGAGACGGCCTTGGCGATCAAGGCGTTCATGTCGGCCGCACGCTCGGTGGTGCGGTCGTAGATGAAGTGCAGCGTGGGCACGGTATGGATGTGCAGGCGCTTGAACAGGCCGTTGCGCAGGAAGCCTGCGGCCTGGTTCAGGGCGTCCTGCGTCTCCTGCGGATCGCCGATCAGCAGGCTGAAGTAGACCTTGGCGTGGGCATAGTCCGGAGTCACCTCCACGCTTTGCAGCGTCACCATGCCCACGCGCGGGTCCTTCAACTCGCGTGCGATCAGCTCCGCCAGATCCCGCTGGATCTGGTCGGAGACTTTGAAGCTGCGGTTCGGCGCAGCGGACTTGCGTGTTGCCATGTCGAATTACAGCGAGCGCGCGATTTCCTTGATCTCGAACACTTCGAGCACGTCGCCTTCGCGAATGTCGTTGTAGTTCTTGAGCTTGATACCGCACTCGAAGCCTTCCTTGACTTCCTTGACGTCGTCCTTCAGGCGCTTGAGCGATTCGATCTCGCCCGTGTAGATGACCACGTTCTCGCGCAGCAGGCGGAAATGCGCATTGCGCGTAACCTGGCCTTGCGTGATGTACGAGCCAGCCACGGTGCCGATCTTCGACGCCACGAACACGGTACGGATCTCGGCCATGCCGATGATCTCTTCCTTGCGCTCGGGAGCCAGCATGCCGGACATCGCTGCCTTCACCTCTTCGACGGCGTCGTAGATGATGTTGTAGTAGCGCAGGTCCACATCGTTGCTCTCGGCCGTCTTGCGCGCCTGGGCATCGGCCCGGACGTTGAAGCCGATGATGATGGCCTTGGAGGCCAGCGCCAGGTTCACGTCGGACTCGCTGATGCCGCCCACGCCCGAGTAGACCAGCTGCACGCGGATCTCTTCGGTGGAGAGCTTGAGCAGCGATGCGCCCAGTGCTTCCTGCGAGCCCTGCATGTCGGCCTTGACGATGATGGGCAGGGTCTGGACCTCGCCCGCACCCATTTCGGCGAACATGTTCTCGAGCTTGGCAGCCTGCTGGCGAGCCAGCTTGGTGTTGCGGAACTTGCCGGCGCGGTAGGTCGCGATTTCGCGGGCGCGGCGCTCGTCCTGCAGCACCATGAAGTCGTCGCCGGCCTGGGGCACGTCGGACAGACCCTGGATTTCCACCGGGATGGAGGGGCCAGCGGACTTGGTCTGCTTGCCGTCTTCGTCCAGCATGGCGCGCACGCGGCCGTAGGTCTGGCCTGCCAGCACCACGTCGCCCACCTTCAGCGTGCCGGACTGCACCAGCACCGTGGCCACGGGGCCGCGGCCCTTGTCCAGCTGCGCTTCGATGACCAGACCCTTGGCAGCGGCTTCCACGGGAGCGGTCAGCTCCAGCACTTCGGCCTGCAGCAGGACCTGTTCCAGCAGCTCGTCGATGCCCTGGCCGGTCTTGGACGACACGGCGATGAACGGGGACTCGCCGCCGTACTCTTCAGGCACCACCTGCTCGGCCACCAGGCCTTGCTTGACGCGGTCGAGGTTGGCATCGGGCTTGTCGGCCTTGGTGATGGCAACCACGATGGGCACACCCGCCGCCTTCGCGTGCTTGATGGCTTCCTTGGTCTGGGGCATCACGCCGTCGTCGGCAGCGCACACCAGGATGACGATGTCGGTGGCCTGTGCACCACGGGCACGCATGGCCGTGAAGGCCTCGTGGCCCGGGGTGTCCAGGAAGGTGACGATGCCGCGGGGCGTCGTCACATGGTAGGCACCGATGTGCTGGGTGATGCCGCCGGCTTCGCCCGACGCAACCTTGGTGCGGCGGATGTAGTCCAGCAGCGAGGTCTTGCCGTGGTCCACGTGGCCCATGACGGTGACCACGGGGGCGCGCGACTCCTGGGCAGCTTCCTGCTGGGACACTTCCTCGGCCGTGAAGGCTTCGGGATCGTCCAGCGCAGCGACCTTGGCGGTGTGGCCCATTTCCTCGACCACGATCATGGCCGTGTCCTGGTCCAGGGGCTGGTTGATGGTGACCATCTGGCCCATCTTCATCAGCACCTTGATCAGCTCGGATGCCTTGACCGACATCTTGTGCGCCAGCTCGGCCACGGTGATGGTCTCGGGCACGTGCACTTCGATGGCACGGAATTCCGTTGCCGCGCTTTGGTGCTGTCCGTCATTGCGGTCATTGCCGCGACGGCCGCCACGCGGGCCGCCGCGCCAGTTGGAACGGCCGCCCACGCCACCGGAGCTGTCGCCACGGGTCTTGATTTCCTTCTTCTTGCCATCGCCGGCCCAGCTCGAGGAGAGCTTGGCGGACTTGACTTCCTTGCCGGCGCCGGCAGGCGCGCGCGCACCGGCTCCGCCGGCGGTCGTGCCAGCGGGCTTGTGCAGCGTGGTCTTCTTGGCATCGGCGGCAGCAGGCGCTGCAGGCTTTGCCACGGGCTTGGGCTCTTCGGGCTTCTTGGCCACGAGCACCTTCTTGGGCGCGGCCATCATGGCGCGAATGGCTTCGGCTTCGGCCAGCGCCTTGCGGCGGCGGTCTTCCAGATCCTTGGCGCGTTCGGCTTCCTCGGCCGCACGGGCCTTGGACTCTTCCTCGGCCTTGGCGCGTGCCGCGAGCTGGGCTTCGGCGCGCGCTATCTGGCCGGCAGCCTGCTCGCGCGAGGCTTCCTGCTTAGCGCGGTTGGCCTCGACAATCTTTGCGGCTTCGGCAGCCGCATAGGCGGCTGCGCGCTCTTCGGCTTCGCGCTCGCGCTGTTGGACTAGCTCGCGCTCTTCGCGCTCACGGCGTTGCTGTGCCAATTCTTCCTCCTCCCGGCCGATCATTTCGGCCTGGCGACGTGCTTCCCCTTCGCGGCGCACCAATTCCTGAGATTCGCGCTCCGACGCCGCGCGCTGCTCCTGGGCAGCCGCAACGGCAGCGGGATCGGAGGCGCCTTCGGCGGCCTCGTCGCGCTTGACGAAGGTGCGCTTCTTGCGCACTTCCACCTGGATGGTGCGGGCGCGGCCCGACGAATCGGCCTGCTTGATCTCGCTGGTGGACCGTTTGGTCAGCGTGATCTTCTTGGCGCCACTTCCGTGGCTGGCCTGCAGATGGCTGAGCAGTTGCTGCTTGTCGCCGTCGGTCAACGCATCCGATGCGTTGTCCTTGGCGACGCCTGCAGCCTTGAGCTGCTGCAGCAACGTGTCAGGGGTCTTGTTGAGCTCTTTTGCAAACTCGGCAACCGTATTACTGGACATAAATGCTCTGAACCTCCCTGACCTTACTCTTGCCCTTCGGTGAACCAGTGCTCACGCGCCTTCATGATCAAAGCCTTCGCTTCTTCCTCGGTCTGCCCGGTCAGCTCGGTCAACTCATCGATGGCCAGATCGGCCAGATCGTCGCGAGTGTGCACATTGGCCTCGGCCAGCTTGTCCACGATCTCCGGAGTCATTCCCTCGAGCGTCAGCAGATCCTGCGACACCTTGCCCACGTTTTCCTCGTGCGCGATTTCCTGCGTCAGCAGGGCATCCTTCGCACGGGTGCGCAGCTCGTTCACCGTCTCTTCGTCGAACGCCTCGATTTCGAGCATTTCCTGCAGCGGCACGTAGGCCACTTCTTCCAGGGTCTCGAAACCTTCCTCGATGAGGATGTTGGCGATTTCCTCGTCCACATCGAGCTTTTCCATGAACAGCTGGCGCGCAACGGCAGACTCGTCCGCCTGCTTTTGCGCAGACTCAGCCGCGTCCATGATGTTGATCTTCCAGCCGGTAAGCTCGGAAGCCAGGCGAACGTTCTGGCCGCCACGGCCGATGGCGATGGCGAGGTTTTCCTCGTCAACCACCACGTCCATGGCGTGCTTTTCCTCGTCCACAACGATGGACGACACATTGGCCGGAGCCAGCGCACCGATCACGAACTGTGCGGGGTCCTCGGACCACAGCACGATGTCCACGCGCTCGCCAGCCAATTCATTGGTGACGGCGTTGACGCGGGTGCCCCGCACGCCGACACAGGTGCCGATGGGATCGACACGCTTGTCATGGCTGAGCACGGCGATCTTGGCGCGGCTGCCGGCATCGCGAGCGCAGCTCTTGATCTCCAGCAGGCCCTGCTCGATCTCGGGCACTTCGTTGCGGAACAGCTCGACCATGAACTCCGGCGCCGAACGCGACAGGATGATGGGCGCGCCGCGCAGCGTGGCGTCCACTTCCATGATCATGGCCCGCACGCGGTCGCCGTTGCGCAGGTTTTCCTTGGGGATCATTTCGCTGCGGCGCAGGCGTCCTTCGACACGGCCGGCCTCGACGATGATGTCGCCCTTGTCCATGCGCTTGACCGTGCCCGTGAAGATCCGGTCGCCGCGCGACAGGAACTCGTTGAGCAGCATTTCGCGCTCGGCATCGCGGATCTTTTGCAGGATGACCTGCTTGGCCGCCATCGCACCGATGCGGCCGATGGGCACCGACTCGATCTCTTCCTCGATGTACTCGCCTTCGGAGATGCCGGGGACGCGGTCCTGTGCGTCCATCAGCATTTCTTCGGCATCGGGGTTTTGCAGGCCCGCATCATCGGGCACCACCAGCCAGCGGCGGAAGGTGTCGTAGTTACCGCTGTCGCGATCGATGGCCACGCGGATGTCCACTTCACCTTGGTACAGCTTCTTCGTGGCTTGGGCCAGGGCCGATTCCACTGCACCGAACACCAAATCGCGCTCCACGTTCTTTTCGCGCGAAATGGCTTCTACCAACATCAACAATTCGCGATTCATGCGACGACTCTCCTATTTCAATCACGCAGAAAGGGGATGGCAATGCCCTTCTGCCCCAATGATTCGACGTACCCTGCCCGCTCCGATCAGACCGGCTTGGCAGAACGCCCCTTGAAATCCACAAGGGGAGCCAGACGCGCCTCGCGCAGCTCCTCCAGCGTGAAACCCAGCGCCTGCAGGGGCGCGGGAACACGCTTCTTGCTGACCCTCTGGCCAGGCTTGACGGGTGGCTCGTCGCTCCAGACGATCTGCCAGCCACCACCTTCGGCACGCTCCAGCGTGCCGCGGAATTTCTTGCGATTGGCGCTGACCTGCCCTTCAGCGGCAGCGCCGATGGGCTCCTTGAGGGTCAGGTCGATGACTTCCCCGACAAAGCGGATGAAGTCCTGCTCATGCCGCAGGGGGCGGTCGATGCCCGGGGAGGAGACCTCGAGGCGCGTGTAATCCGTGCCATCGACCTCCAGCGCGAACTGCAGCTGGCGCGTGATCTTCTCGCAGTCCTCGACTGTCACGAACTGCTCCGGCACCACCGGCTCGCCCTCCACCGGGGGCTGCCAAGGCAAATCAATTGTGACGCGCAACAGCCCGCCTGCCGAGCGTTCTATTTCCACCAGGTCATAGCCCAGACCTGTCACGGTTTGTTCAACGATTTGCTGTAGTGCCACGTGTAATTAAATTCAATCCTGCAAACACAAAAGACCCGGAACGCCCCTGGAACCTTGGCAGCAGCCATGTCCCAACAGCGCCGAGCCCCATGGCAATCCCTAAGGTCGCCCGAAGATCGCCCAAAAAAAAGGGCGGTTGGTACCCGCCCGTTTGGTCGTGAATATGCCATTGTATCCGCAAACGACCTTCAGGCCAAGTTCGCGCCGTACAAAAACAGGCGCTGGCAGGCACTGCGCAAGGCAGCCCAGGCCAGGGCGGACACCCCTCCGCCGGAGGCTCAGGCGCCCACGCGCTCAAGCGCCTGCGCCGACTGAAGCCGCCGCAAAAGGGCCTGCGCTTCGGCGGGGTCGGCCGGGGCCGCGCCAGGGTCCTGGGCCAATGACTGCAGCATGCGCGCCACAACGCCCGGCTGGGGCAGCACCGGCCCCAGAAAGCGCGCGCGCTCGCCGTCAGCGATCAGCACAGAGGGAAAGGTTTCGATGTCCAGGTCCCCGGCCACATCCTCGCGGTCCTCGACATCAAGCCAGACGAAGTGCATCTGCGGGAACTGGGTGGCCAGCTCCGCAAACGCGCTCCGGTACTGGTTGCAAACGCCGCACCATTGCGCACACAGGCAAACCACCCACCAGGGGCTGGCTGCCGCGCTGTCGTCCGGCAGCTTGCCGGCCATTGAATCCATGGAAAACCTCTCAGAAACCACGCCCTTCCCGGGCGCGATAAACCTCCATGGTACCGATTTCCGCCGCCTTGTTGCCCCAGGCATTGCGCACATAGCTGGCCACGGCGGCCACCTGTGCGTCAGACAGCACATGGCCAAAGGGCGGCATGCCATGCGGCTGCGGCTGTTGCCGCGTGGACGGGGGATAGCCACCGTCCAGCAGCACCAGCAGCAGGTTGCGCGGCTCGGCCATGGTCGCGGAAGCATTGCCGGCCAGCGCAGGAAACGCGCCCGGTGTTCCCTGGCCCTGCGCACCATGGCAGACCGCGCACTGCCGTTCGTACACGGCCCGCCCCAAGGCCATCTGCCCAGGCTGCACAGCCTTGATGGCACCGTGCCCGTCTGTGCCGGCAGCTGGGGCAGCAGCAGCACCCCGCTCCTGCAGATAGGAAGCCAGCGCCTGCAGATCCTGTGGCTGCCAGTGCTGGGTGCTGCGCGCCACGACTTCGGCCATGGGGCCCAGTGCCGAGCCTGCGGGGCCGGACCCCGTCTGCAGCAACTGCACCCAGGCGGATTCCTGGCCGGCGCGCACACCCGCCTCGCCGGGATCGAGCAGCGAAGGCGCATACCAGGACTGCCCTGCCACAAAGCCGCCGGACATGGCCTGGCCGGAGGCACCCAGGCCATTGCGCGGCGCATGGCAGGCCGCGCAATGGCCCAGCCCCTGGGCAAGATAGGCGCCGCGATTCCAGGCCGGGGCCTTCCCTGGCTGGTCCTGCCAATCCTTCGGCGAGAAGAACAGCGCGCGCCAGACGGCCAGCGACCCCTGCCAGCCATAGGGAAAGTCCAGCGCATGCGGCGGCGTCTGCGCGCGCACGGCGGGCAGGCTTTGCAGATAGGCGAACAAGGCGTCCGAATCGGCGCGCGTCACGCGGGTGTAGCTGTCATACGGGAAGGCCGGATATAGCAGGCGCCCACCACGCGAGCGCCCGTTGTGCAGCGCACGCCAGAAGTCCTGCGCCGACCACAGCCCCAAGCCCGTCTCCTTGTCGGAGGTGAGATTGCTGGTGTACAGCGTGCCGAACGCGGTGGGCAAGCCCCGCCCGCCCGCATATTCGGCACCGCCCGCCGCCGTGTGGCAGCCAGCGCAGTTGCCTACCCGCGCAAGGTAGGCGCCGCGCTCGACCAGGGCGGCCTGTGTTTCGGTCGATCCCGACCAGCCGCCGTGGCCATAGGCATGAACCCCCTGCTCCCCCCGCAGGTTGAGCCAGACCAGCAGCAGCCCCACCAGGACCAGGGCCAGGACCACAAGAGCCAGCAGGGGCCACCGCCCGCGTACGCTCGCGCTGGCCGGATTTTCCACTTGGACACTCATGGCCTGCCCTCCTGACCGCCCACAGCGGCCACCGCACCGCAGCGCAGCGGCAAGGGGCGCGCCAAGGCCTCGCGCCCTCCCGGCGTCGCCGATGCAGGCCGCGACGACAGCCATGCCGTGACGGCCACGACTTCCTGCGGCGTCAGCGCCTTGGCCACTTGGTCCATGCAATCGGGAGCGGCCGCCTGGCGCTGGCCCGAGCGCCAGGCGCCGATCTGGCTGTTGAGATAGTCGCGTGACAGGCCCAACAGACCCGGGATATCGTCGCCCGCGCCCATGAGCCGCTGGCCATGGCAGGCAGCACAGGCGGGCAGGCCCCGCTGCGCGTCGCCCTGCAGCACCAGCTGCTCGCCACGCGCGAGGTCGGCGGGCGGCAGCTGCGCCGGCACGGGCGGCGCATAGGGCAGCTCAAGGCTTGCGAAATGCACGGCGATCTGGCGCAGATAGTCGTCCGACATGAATTCGATCAGCCGGTTCATTGCCGGATAGCTGCGGCGCCCCTGCTGGAAATTCTTGAGCTGGCGGTAAAGATAGCCCGCAGGCTTGCCCGCAATGCGAGGAAAGTAGCCGCTGGGTGTGGCCCGTCCCTCGGGACCATGGCAGGCCGTGCAGGCCAGTACCCTGGACGCCATGGAGCCCACATCGGGCAGAGGCGCACTGACCACGGCGGGGGGCAGGTCCGCCATCGGCACGCCCGGTGCCGGCTGGACTGACTGCGCCATCACGCCGCATGCACAGGCCGCCAGCCATGCGCCCAGCAAGCTCCTTGCCCCCTTGACGCCTGAAAGCCCTGTCCCGTACCGCCATCGCCTGCCATGTGCCATGTCCGACGCCTCCTGTTGCGTCCTGCCGACGCGCGAATGTAGTAAACCCGTCACAAGATGCCAGTCCAGCAGGAAAAGGCCCATCGGTTGAGACCCTGCCATGACCGGGCTATGCTGGCTTCTGGCTTGCCCAGAACATCGCCCGCAAGGGCTGGAGGACGGAAATTCATGGAATACAAGGACTACTACCGCATCCTGGCCGTGGACCGGCAGGCCAGTGCTGACGAGATCAAGAAGGCCTACCGCAAGCTGGCGCGCAAGTACCACCCGGACATCAGCAAGGAAGCGGATGCCTCGCAACGCATGGCCGAGATCAATGAAGCCAACGCCGTGCTGTCCGATCCCGAAAAGCGTGCCGCCTACGACGCGCTGGCCGATGCGCCCCGCCGCAGCGCAGGCGCCGGCGGATTCCAGCCGCCACCGGACTGGGAAGGTCAGGACTTCCACTTTCGCAGCGGCGATGGCGCCATGCCGGACGGCGATGCGGATTTCAGCGAATTCTTCTCGCAGATGTTCGGCCAGGGCGCCCGCGCGCGCCATGCGGGCGGCGGGCAGCACCGACCTCCACCCGACCTGCGCGGGCAGGACCAGCACGCCAGCATCGAGCTGGACCTGCTGGACAGCTACCACGGCGCCCAGCGCAGCCTGCACCTGCGCAGCACGGTGCTGGATGAGGACGGGCGGCCGGTGGCGCGGGACAAGGAATTGCAGGTCAGCATTCCCAAGGGGGTGCGCGAAGGCCAGATGATCCGCCTGGCAGGCCAGGGCGGCCAGGGCCTGGGCAAGGGTCCTGCAGGCGACCTGCTGCTGCAGGTGCATCTGCGCCACGACCCGCGCTGGTGGGCCGAGGGCAAGGACGTCTATCAGCCCATCGCGCTCGCGCCCTGGGAAGCCGCGCTGGGCGGCACGGTCCGTCTCGCCACGATTGCCGGCGAATTCGATGTCGGCATCCCTGCCGGCAGCCGCGCAGGCCGCAAGCTGCGGATCAAGGGCAAGGGCTTGCCCGCCGCCACGCCAGGCGATCTGTATCTGGTGCTGGGCATCAGCCTGCCGGAGCCGCAGACCGACGCCCAGCGAAAGGCCTATGAGGCACTGGCCCAGGCCTTCCCCTCGTTCGATGCCCGCCAGCACGGCACGGGCCAAGGAGCCTCGCTATGAGCACGCCGCTGTATCCCTTCTACGAACCTGCAGAACTGCTGGATGAAGGCGCACTGGATCTGCACGATCTCGCCCGCCACTGCCAGCGCAACACCGACTGGGTGGTGGAGCGCGTGCAGACCGGGGTGCTGTACTGCGAGAACGAGCCGGCCGGCGACGCGGCCGACGCGCAGGCACAGTGGCGCTTCAGCAGCCACATGCTGGTGCGTGCGCGCCGCATAGCCCATCTGGAGCACAGCTTCGATGCCGACCCTCAACTGGCCGCGCTGACGGCGGACCTGATCGAGGAAGTGCAGATGCTGCGCCGCAAGCTCCAGGCACTGCAGCACTGAGCGCATTCGCCCCAAAAGCAAAAGCCCTCTTTCGAGGGCTCTTGCTTTCAGAACGCGGCCGCAGCAGTCATGCATGCGGCCCGCCGTGCTCAGCGGTGACGCTTGCCGGGGTTCTTCTTGGTATGGGTGTGGGCGCCACGGGCGCGGCTCACGCGCTGGCCACGGCCGGGCGTCGGCAGGGTGACGCCGTTGGGCAGGGGAGGCTGGGGAGTGAACTTGCGGTCGGCTTCGGTAACGATCTTGTTGCCCATGGCATTTCCTTCTTCAAAAAAATGAGAACGCGCAATTAGGCCATAGACCTGCAGGCCCGCGCATAAAAAAACACATGGCCTGCTCCGGCATAGGGAAAGTTCCTGCGTTGCGCAGCCCGCACAGCCGCAGTTCCGGCAGCGCCGGCCTACACCGCGGCCCGGCGTTCTGTCCTAAAGTAGGAGCACGCTGCCAAGCGCACATGATGCCCCTGGCATGCGCTCCTGCCTGAACACGGAGTTCCGCACGATGTCACCCCGCCAACCAAGCACAGAAGTCACCACCCCGTCCACACCCCGCCCTGCCTGGGTTCGGCCCGCGGCAGGCCTGGCTGGGCTTGCCGTCGGGGCCGCTGCAGCCGCCTTGCTTTGGAAGGGCCTGCGCAACCCGCCCATTCCTGCCACAGTGGAGCCCGTACGCGGCTGGGACATCCAGCGCTACATGGGCCGCTGGTACGAGGTGGCCCGCATAGACCACCGCTTCGAAAAAGGCCTGGAGCGCACCCAGGCCGAATACACGCCGCTTCCCGATGGAAGCGTGCATGTGCTGAACCGGGGCTACGACGCAGGCCGCCGGCGCTGGAAGTCTGCTGAAGGCAAGGCCCGCACGGTGCATGGCCCCGGCGTTGCGGCGCTCAAGGTCTCGTTCTTCGGACCGTTCTACGGCGGCTACAACGTGGTGGCCCTGGATGCCGACTACCGCTGGGCCATGGTGGTCGGCTCGGACCTGCGCTATTTCTGGATTCTTTCGCGCACCCCTGAACTGCCCGATGGCGTGGCAGCGCGCCTGCTGGCCCAGGCCCGGCTGCTGGGCGTGCCCGTGGACAAGGTGCAGTGGATTCTTCAGGACGGGGTCAATCCCACAGGCAGCTGGTAGCGGCCCGGCGGCAGGCCGGCGAACTCAAAACCCGTCGGGCATGCCGTCACCCGAAAAGCCAGCAGCCTCCACCAGCCGCTGGGTATAGGACTCACGCGGCGCGCCCAGCACCTGGGCCACGGGGCCGGATTCGACGATGGCACCATCCTTCATCACCACCACGTCATGGGCCATGGCGCGGATCACGTCCACATCGTGCGTGATGAGCAGATAGGCCAGGCCACGTTCGCGCTGCAGCCGCTGCAGCAGGCCCAGCACCTGCTGCTGAATGGTCACATCCAGCGCACTGGTGGGCTCGTCAAGCACCAGCACTTCAGGCTCCAGCACCAGGGCACGCGCAATGGCGATACGCTGGCGCTGGCCTCCGGAGAACTCATGCGGATAGCGATCGAGCAGACCGGGGAACTGCTCATCCGTCAGCCCGACGGCAGACAGCATGTCCACGACGCGGTCACGGCGCTGCCGCCCCGTGAGCGCCGGGGCGTGCACGCGCAGGCCCTCGCCAACGATCTGCTCCAGCGTCAGCCGAGGCGACAGCGATGAATACGGGTCCTGGAACACCACTTGCACCTTGCGCCGCAGCGCAAGATTGGCCGGCGAGTTGCGCGTGGCCGGCTGCCTCCAGGCCTGGCCAGCGATGCGCAGCTGGCCTTCATGCGGCAGCAGTCCCAGCACGGCCTGGGCCAGCGTGGACTTGCCCGAGCCCGACTCCCCGACCACACCCACGGTGCGCCCGGGCATCAGGTCCAGGTCGGCGGACTGCACGGCAACAAAACGCCCCTGGCCAAACCAGCCGCGCACGCCCGTCAACGGCACCGGGTAGCTGACCTTGAGGCCCTGCGCATGGACCAGCGGCTCGGGAGCCGCCCCCGGTGTACCGGCCTGCGCCTCGACCAGATCGCGGCGCGGCACACTGGCCAGCAGCTTGCGCGTGTAGGCATGGCGCGGAGCTGCCATGACCGCCGGCACCTCGCCCTGCTCCACCAGCTGCCCGCGCTCCATCACCGCCACGCGATCGGCAAAGCGCCGCACCAGGTGCAGGTCGTGGGTGATCATCAGCACGGCCATGCCGGTCTGGCGTTGCAGGTCATCGAGCAATTGCAGGATCTGTCCGCGCAGCGTGACGTCGAGCGCCGTGGTCGGCTCATCGGCCAGCAGCAGGCGCGGGCTGCTGGCCAGTGCCATGGCGATCATGGCGCGCTGACGCTGGCCGCCGCTGAGCTGATGCGGAAAGGCGCGGGCACGGCGCACGGGCTCGGCAATGCCCGTGGTCGCCAGCAGTTCGGCCGCCTGGGCCAGGGACTGCGCCCGCGTCAGCCCCTGCTTGAGGCGCAGCACCTCGCCCACCTGTTCGCCCACGGTCATCAGCGGATTGAGCGCCGTCATGGGCTCCTGGAAGATCATGGCCACGTCGCCGCCGCGCACGGCCCGCATCTCGCGCTCGGGCAGGCGCAGGAGGTCGCGGCCGTCGAAAAGCGCCTGCCCGCCCAGCTGGGCGTCACCGGCCAGCCTCAGCAGGGACAGCGCCGTGATGGTCTTGCCCGAACCGGACTCACCCACCAGCGCCAGCTTCTCACCGGCCGCCAGATCGAAGCTCACGCCGTGCACCACGTCCTTGCTGCCAAAGCGCACGCGCAGGTTGCGCACAGACAGCAGCGTCCGGCCACGACCGGGGGCGGAAGGCATGTCCATTGCCGGCTGCTCTGCGTTCATGCGGCGTCCTTCGCATCAACGGCCGGGGCTGCATCGGTGGCAGCGGCCTTGCGCGGGTCCAGGGCATCGCGCAGCGCATCGCCCATGAAGGTCAGCAGCAGCAGCGTCACCACCAGCACCGCAAAGGTGGACAGCGAGATCCACCAGGCATCGATGCTGTTCTTGCCCTGGCTCAGCAACTCGCCCAGGCTGGGCGTATCGGGCGGAACGCCCAGGCCCAGGAAATCAAGCGAAGTCAGCGCCAGGATGGCTGCACTCATGCGAAACGGCAAAAAGGTGACCACGGGCGTCATGCTGTTGGGCAGCAGATGGCGCCAGATCAGCGCGCCATTGCCCACGCCCAGCGCACGCGCCGACTTCACGTAGTCGAGCTGGCGGTTGCGCAGGAATTCGGCCCGCACATAGTCCGACAGCCCCATCCAGCCGAACAGCGACAGCAGCACCAGCAGCAGCGAGACGCTGGGCGCCAGCACCGCGCTGAAGATGATCAGCAGATACAGCTCGGGCATGGAGCCCCAGATCTCGATGAAGCGCTGAAACGCCAGATCGGTCCTGCCGCCGAAAAAGCCCTGGATGGCCCCCGTCACCACGCCCAGCACCACGCCGGAGGCCGTCAGCGCCAGCGCAAACAGCACGCTCACGCGAAAGCCGTAGATCAGTTGCGCCAGCAGATCGCGCCCGCGATCGTCCGTGCCCAGCAGGTTCTCGCGCGAGGGCGGCGCCGGATTGGGCAAGCTCGCAAAGTAGTTGAGCGCCTGCGGCCCGTAGGGATTGAGCGTGTACAGCGCCCAGTTGCCACCCTGGCTCAGGCGATCCCGGATGTAGGGATCCAGATAGTCGGCCGCCGTCTCGAAGTCGCCGCCGAAGGTCTTCTCGGAATAATCGTTCCACAGCGGCCAGTAGGTCTGGCCTTCGTAGCGCACCACCAGGGGCCGGTCGTTGCTGATCAGCTCGGCGCCCAGGCTCAGCACCACCATCACGCAAAAAGCGACCAGGCTCCAATATCCCAGCCGATTGCGCCTGAACCGCAGCCAAGCCCGCCGCGCCGGCGAAACCGCCGCCGCCGCCAGCGGTGCAGGCGCCCCAGCCCCCGGCAGCCCCGTTCCAGAAACCACAACGGATTGCATTTCAGTGTCCATGTCGCTCCAGGAAACGAAGCCCGGCGCCACGCGCCGCCCGTCCGCCCCCCGTGATACAGGGCGCCGTGCATACCGGGCAAGCCGCGAAGCGGCTCGGAAGGTACCTAGTCAAACCGTACACGCGGATCCACCCACACATAACAAAGATCGCTGACCAGCTTGGTCACCAGGCCGATCAGCGTGAACAGGTACAGCGTGCCCAGCACCACGGGATAGTCGCGCCGTATCACGCTGTCATAGCTGAGCAGGCCCAGGCCGTCCAGCGAGAACAGCGTTTCTATCAGCAGCGAGCCCGTGAAGAAGGCACCGATGAAGGCGGCCGGAAAGCCGGTGACGATGGGAATCAGCGCATTGCGCAGCACATGCCGATAAAGCACCTGCCGCTCCGACAGGCCCTTGGCGCGGGCTGTCAGCACATATTGCTTGCGGATCTCTTCCAGAAAGGCATTCTTGGTGAGCATGGCGGTGATGGCGAAGCTGCCCGCCACCATGGCCGTGACCGGCAGCGCGATATGCCATAGATAGTCCACGATGCGCGCGCCCCAGGACAGCTCATCCCAGTTGGCCGAGGTCAGCCCGCGCAGCGGAAACCATTGCAGCTGCCCGCCGAAGATCACCAGCAGCGCCACGCCCAGCACAAAGCCCGGAATCGCATAGCCCACCAGGATCAGCAGCGTGGTGAAGAAGTCGAAACGCGAGCCGGCACGCACGGCCTTGGCAATGCCCAGGGGCACGGCCACGAGGTAGCTGATGAAAAAGGTCCACAGGCCCAGGCTGGCCGAGACCGGCAGCTTCTCCTTGATCAGCTGCCAGACATCCTTGTTCTGAAAGAAACTGCGCCCCAGATCGAACCGCGCGAACTGCCCGAGCATCTGGAAGAAGCGCTCATGGGCCGGCTTGTCAAACCCGTAGAGGGCCTTGATCTGCTCTATGCGCTGGGGGTCCACCCCCTGGTTGCCACGGTAGGCCAGGCCACCGCCTTCGCCGCCACGGCCCACGCTGGCCTTGGCTTCGGCAAGGTACTGCTCCACCGGGCCACCGGGCACGAACTGCACGACCACGAAGGTCAGCAGCAGCACGCCCAGCAGGGTCGGCACCATCAGCAGCAAGCGTTTGAGTATGTAGGCCCACATAAGAAGTCCTGCATTATGTCGATTGCCGGGGGGCACCCCGGCCCGGGAGCGTGCCCATCATGCAACGGATCGCAACGATGCGGCGGCAGCGCCCGCTCATGGAGGCGGCGCGGTCAGCACCGGCATGCGGGCCCACCAGGTATCCATGGCCCAGCTCTCGCCCTTCGCGTAGGCGGGAACCACGGCGGGCCGCACCAGCCGCCAGGAGTCGTAGACCATGCGGTGCGTTCCCGCGCTCCACTGCGGAATCAGGTAGTGTCCATGCGCGATGACACGCTCCAGTGCGTGGCACGCGGGCAACAGCTGCGCTTCGGTCTTGGCCTCGGTCATGCGCCGGATCAAGGCATCGACGGCGGGATTCTTGACTCCGGGAAAATTGCCCGAGCCGTCCGTGTCCGCCGCCCGACTGCCGAACAGGTCGGCGAATTCCTGGCCCGGGTTGTTCGTGCCCTGGTAGGCAATGGAGATGATGTCGTAGTCGAACTTCTCCACGCGCTGCTGGTACAGCGCAAAGTCCGCCGAGCGAAAGCGCAGCCGTATGCCCAGCTTTTCCAGATTGCGTATCCAGGGCGAGACCTGGCGTATGCCCGACTCGCTGCTGTCCAGGTACTCCAGCTCCATGGCCTGGCCCCGCGCATTGCGCAGCACGCCATCCTGAATGGTCCAGCCGGCATCGGCCAGCAATTGCCGCGCCTGGCGCAGGTTGGCACGCAGCGAGTTGTTGCCATCGGTGCGCGGCGGCTCGGCCATGGGGCCGAAGGCCTCCGGCGGAATGCTCTTGCGCAGGGGCTCCATGAGCGCCAGCTCCTCTGGCGAGGGCTCGCCATGGGTCTCGCAGGCCGTGTTGCCGAACAGCCCGCGCACGCGCTGGTAGGAGCCGTAGAACATCTGCCGGTTCATCCATTCGTAGTCCAGGGCCAGGTCCAGCGCACGGCGAACGCGCACGTCCTGCAGCAAAGGGCGCCGGGTGTTGAGCACATAGCTCTGGAACCCCGAGGGCAGCTTGTTGCTGAATTCGCCCTTGACCAGCTCGCCCCGGTCGAAGCGCCTGCCGTACAGGCGCCGCGCCCAGTCGCCGGCGCTGTAAAAACGCATCAGGTCGAACTCGCCGGCCTTCAGCGCTTCCAGCTTCGCCGTGTTGTCGCGGTAGATCTTGACGGAGATGCGGTCGAAATTGGCCGTGCCCACTCGCGCGGGCAGATCGCGGCCCCAGTAGTCCGGGTCGCGCACATAGGTGATGTCCTTGCCGAAGCGCACAGGTCCTATCCTGTAGGGTCCACTGCCGATGGGCGTATCCGTCACCACCTGGTCGAAGGGCTTGGGCTTGCCGTTTTCCATGCCCCAGTCGCGGCTGAAGACGGGAATGGCGCCCACAACCAGCGGCAGTTCCCGGTTCGGCTGCTTGAAGCGAAAGCGCACCGTGCGTTCATCCAGCACGTCGACCCCCGCCACATCGAAGAACAGCGATCGGTAGCCAGGCAATGCGTGCGGCCCCACCAGCGTGTCATAGCTGAACTTGACATCGGCAGCCAGCACGGGCTTGCCGTTGTGAAAGCGCGCTTGCGGCCGCAGCCGGAACGTGGCCGACAGGCCGTCGGGTGCGGCCTGCACATCCTCTGCCAGCAGTCCGTAGCCCGTGGCGGTCTCGTCCAGCGAGGGCCACAGCAGGGTGTCGAACATCAGTTCGGCCAGATAGGCCGGAGATGATCCCTTGATGGTGAACGGGTTGTACTTGTCAAAGGTGGAGATGCGCAGGTTGCTCACCAGGCGCAGCTCGCCGCCCTTGGGGGCCTTGGCGTTGACATAGTCGAAATGGCTGAAGCCCTCGGCATAGCGGGGCTCTCCCCACAGGGCATAGGCATGCGAGCCCCACGCCGGCACACACGCCGAGGCCAACAGCAGCGAAGAAATCATCCAATGGCGCATGCGACAATTCTGCACCACGCAGCCAGCCGCCCGCTGGCAAACGCTGACGCGGGGCCCCGCCTTCGCCGCCAGCTGCTGCGCACTTCCACTCACTTCCTCTGGAGAACAACAATGGGCTTTCTCGCCGGTAAAAAACTGCTGATCACGGGCGTTCTGTCCAACCGCTCCATCGCCTACGGCATCGCCAAGGCCTGCCACGCACAGGGCGCGGAGCTGGCGTTCAGCTATGTGGGCGAGCGCTTCAAGGACCGCATCACCGAGTTCGCCGCAGAATTCGACTCCAAGCTGATCTTCGACTGCGATGTGGCTGACGACGCCCAGATCGACAAGCTGTTCGCCGACCTGGGCGCCACCTGGGGCAAGTTCGACGGCTTCGTGCACAGCATCGGCTTCGCGCCGCGCGAGGCCATCGCCGGCAACTTCCTGGAAGGCCTGTCGCGCGAGGGCTTCAAGATCGCGCACGACATCAGCGCCTACAGCTTCCCCGCGATGGCCAAGGCGGCCCTGCCTTACCTCAACGACAAGTCCTCGCTGCTGACGCTGTCGTACCTGGGCGCGCTGCGCTCCATCCCCAACTACAACACCATGGGCCTGGCCAAGGCATCGCTGGAAGCCTCGGTGCGCTACCTGGCCGAGGCCGTGGGCCGCACGGCAGACGGCCGCGCCATCCGCGCCAACGGCATCTCGGCCGGTCCCATCAAGACGCTGGCCGCATCGGGCATCAAGGACTTCGGCAAGCTGCTGGGCCGCGTGGCCGATGCATCGCCGCTGCGCCGCAACGTGACCATCGAGGATGTGGGCAATGTGGCCGCCTTCCTGCTGTCCGACCTGGCCTCGGGCGTGACGGCCGAGATCACCTACGTGGACGGCGGCTTCAGCCAGACTGCAGGCCTGTCGGCCGACCAGGTCTAAGCGGCCACCGCCACCCGACCGGCCCCGCAGGCATTGCCGCCTGCGGGGCTTTTTTTTCGCCCGGAACCCACGACTGCGGGTCCTGCCTGCACGCGCAAGGAAATACACATCGGCTTGACTGAGGTCATTTTTGTTTTGAATGAGAATGATTCTCATGAATAATACAATTCTCAGATCAATATCAAGGAATCTCTGAAACCCTCGGATCCAGCAGAGATGCAAGCAACCCCTGACCTCAGCCTGCCCTCTCCCGTTCAAGCCCCCATCGATGCGGCACTGCAGGCCTCGTCCCGGGTCTTCGACATCGCGGCAACGGCCCTGCCCTCGCGGCTGGCGCACTGACTGCAGGTCTCGCCCCCACACGCCTTACGACGCACCGATTTCCCCCGTAGTCCCTGAAAGAAACCACATGAGCCACTACACCCTGCCTCCCCTGAACTACGCCTACGACGCGCTGGAGCCCCATATCGATGCGCAGACCATGGAGATCCACTACACCAAGCACCATCAGGCCTATGTGAACAACCTGAATGCCGCACTCAAGGACACGCCGCACGGCAGCCAGCCGGTGGAGCAGCTGATCGCCGACCTGTCCCTGCTGCCCGAAGGCGTGCGCGGCGCCGTGCGCAACAACGGCGGCGGCCATGCCAACCACAGCCTGTTCTGGACCGTGATGGCCCCGGCAGACCAGGGTGGCGGAGGCGCCCCCTCGGGCGAGCTGGCCCAGGCCATCGACAGGGAGCTGGGGGGCTTCGATGCCTTCAAGGCCGCCTTCACCCAGGCCGCGCTCACGCGCTTTGGCAGCGGCTGGGCGTGGCTCGTGGTGGACAAGGACGGCAAGCTGGCCGTGGAAAGCAGCGGCAACCAGGACAGCCCGCTGATGGCCGGCATCGGCTCCGGAGCCACCCCCATCCTGGGCCTGGACGTGTGGGAACACGCCTACTACCTCAAGTACCAGAATCGCCGCCCCGAATACATCGCGGCGTTCTACAACGTAGTCAGCTGGGCCGAAGTGGCCCGCCGCTACGCCGCAGCCCGCGGCTGATCGGCCAAGCCTGCCCGCCAACGCCCCAACCCATTCCCGACCAGCATGGATCTGCCACAACGCTTCCGCTCCAAGACCAGCGTACGGTCCAACATCCGCCTGTGGATCGGCCTGGCCATCATGATGGCCGGCGCCTGGGCGCTCACCAGCCAGTTCTGGGCCTATGCCCAGAACCATCCGGTGGTCTTCCAGGCCCTGGCCGGCGGCTCGGCAGCCGCGCTGGCGACAGCCCTGGGCACCGTGCCCGTGATGCTGTCCCAGCGCCTGTCCGAGCGCACGCAGGACACCTTGTTCGGCTTTGGCGCCGGCGTCATGCTGGCGGCCTGCGCCTTCTCGCTGATCCTGCCGGGGCTGGAAGCGGTACGTACGCAGGGCCTGTTTGGGGGCGGGAGCTGGGCGGCAGGCGCTGTCATCGGCACGGCAATCCTGCTGGGCGGCGCGGCGCTCATGCTCATGGACCGGCTGCTGCCGCACGAGCACTTCATCAAGGGCCGCGAAGGCCTGGACCCGCAAGGCGCGCGCAAGCTGCAGCGCACCTGGCTGTTCGTCTTTGCCATTGCCCTGCACAACCTGCCCGAAGGCCTGGCCATCGGCGTGGGCTATGCGGGCAACGACGGACTGCGCGCCAATGCGCTGGCCACAGGCATTGCCATCCAGGATGTGCCCGAGGGCCTGGTGGTCGCCGTGGCCCTGCTGGCTGCGGGCTACAAGCGCAGCTTTGCCGTGGCGCTGGGCATGGCATCGGGCCTGGTGGAGCCGCTGGGCGCCGTGCTGGGCGCAGTCATCGTCAGCGGCTCGGCCGCGCTGCTTCCCTGGGGCCTGGGCTTTGCGGCAGGCGCCATGCTCTTCGTGATCAGCCACGAGATCATTCCCGAGTCGCACCGCAAGGGCCACGAGGCCTTTGCCACGGGCGGCCTCATGCTGGGCTTTGTGCTGATGATGGTGCTGGACACGGCGCTGGGCTGAGTCCGCGCACCGCGCACGCCTGGCTCAGGGCAGCAAGAGCCCCAGCTCCCGCGCCGCCGCCAGCACATGGCGGGCGTGGCGCTCCTCGTAGCGGTGGGCTGGCATGGTCAGTGTCAGTGCCGCTGCCAACTCTCCATCGCGCTTGAAGACCGGGGCAGAAATCCCGGCGATCTCCCGGTGCCTGTCTCCCACCATGGCGCAGTAGCCATCGGCGCGCACGCGGGCCAGCTGCGTGCGACTGCCGCCGCGCGATGCGGCGTACAGTTCGGCATCGAACGCGGACAGCACCCGCCCGCCCGCACCCTGCCCCAGCGGCAGCAGATCGCCGGTGCGCGCATGGTCGCGCACGGGATGGGGCGAATCCACGCGGTACAGGCACAGCCGGTCCTGCCCCTGGCGCACGTGGTAGGCCGCACTCTCGCCCGTGGCCTGCACCAGGGTACGCAGCACGGGCATGACCACGCTGTCCAGCGAGAAATGCCGGGCATACACGGTGTTCAGCCGTGCCACGGCCGGGCCCACGGCATAGCGGCCATCATCCAGGCGCAACACCCAGCCGCCATGTTCGAGCGAAGCCAGCAGCCGCAGCACGGTGCTCTTGTACAGGCGCGTGCGTTCCGACAGCTGGGCCAGCGTCAGCCCGTCATCTCCGTCGCCAAAGGCGGCCAGCAGGCTCAAGGCCCGGTCCACCGCAGCCACTCCGCCCGGCGCGGCGTTCTCGTCGGCTACCGATTCCGTCACTGATTTGCGAGGCATAAAAAGGCACCCAAGGGAAAACCCCAGGCACGCAGGCTTGACGATGGCGCGTGCAGCAGGGAATATTTCAATAGAGAGAATCAAGTTCTATCTATTAGAACGACTCAAGCAACCGATGTCAACAGGCGAATCCTGCGGTCATCGCCACCCACCACCGGATGTCCCTGCCCATGTCCTCCCACCGTTTTGACGTACTCATCAGCGAAGTCGGCCCGCGCGATGGCCTGCAGTCCGTGGCCTCCACCATGTCCACAGCGCACAAGCTGGCGTGGATCGACGCCCTGGCCCATTCGGGCCTGCAGGAGATCGAGGTCGGCTCCTTCGTCTCGCCCAAGCTGCTGCCCCAGATGGCCGACGCGGCCGAGGTGGTCGCCCACGCCATCACGCTGCCCGGCGTCACCGTGATGGCCCTGGTCCCCAATCTGCGCGGTGCCGAGGCTGCGCTGCGCGCCGGCGTCCACAAGGTCACGCTGCCCGTATCGGCCAGCCCCGAGCATTCCATGGCCAATGTGCGCAAGACCCCCATGCAGATGGTGGACGAGGTGCGGGCCATTGCCGCGCTGCGCGACGAGATCGCACCGCATGCCCTGATCGAGGCGGGCATCTCCACGGCCTTCGGCTGCACGCTGCAGGGCCTGGTGCCCGAGGACGAAGTGATTGCACTGGCCCTGGCCTGCGTGGCGGCGGGCGCCGACGAATCGGGCCTGTCCGACACCACGGGCATGGCCAACCCGGCCCAGGTGCGGCGCCTGTTCACACGGCTGCGGGCCGAGCTGGGCGAACAGGCAGGCGCGGCCCACATGCACAATACGCGCGGCCTGGGCCTGGCCAACTGCCTGGCCGCCTACGAGGCTGGCGCGCGCACCTTCGATGCCTCGCTGGCCGGCCTGGGTGGCTGCCCGTACGCGCCGGGCGCCTCGGGCAACGTGGTCACCGAAGACCTGGTCTTCATGTTCGAGGCCATGGGCATCCGCACCGGCGTGCACATCGATCGCCTGATCGCCGCCCGCCAGCCGCTGGCCGCAGGCCTGCCCGGCGAGGAGCTGCACGGCATGACGCCGCTGGCCGGACTGCCCAAGGGCTTTGCGCCCCACCCCTACGCACCGGCCTGAGCCGCGGCGACAACCCATACATTCATTCACCGTTTTCCCATGAGCCAACCCACCTCCCCCGACACGGCCGCAGGCCAGGCCACGCCACTGCCCTACGCAGGCATCCGCGTGGTCGAGTTCACCCACATGGTCATGGGCCCGTCCTGCGGCATGATGCTGGCCGACCTGGGCGCCGAAGTCATCAAGGTCGAGCCCGTGGGCCACGGCCGCGACGGCGATGCCACGCGCAAGCTGCTGGGTTCGGGCTCGGGCTTTTTCCCGCTGTTCAACCGCAACAAGAAGAGCGTGACGCTGGACCTGCAGACCGAGGAAGGCAAGCAGGCCGCGCTGCGCCTGATCGCCACGGCCGACGTGGTCTGCGAGAACTTCAAGCCCGGCACCATGCGCAAGCTGGGGCTGGACTACGACAGCCTCAAGGACCGCTTCGAGCGCCTCATCTACGTGAGCCACAAGGGCTTTCTGCCAGGCCCCTACGAGCACCGCACGGCGCTGGACGAGGTGGTGCAGATGATGGGCGGCCTGGCCTACATGACGGGCCGCCCCGGCGACCCGCTGCGCGCCGGTGCCAGCGTCAACGACATCATGGGCGGCATGTTCGGCGCCATGGGCGCGATGGCTGCCCTGGCCCAGCGCGAGAAGACCGGGCGCGGCCAGGAAGTGCAAAGCGCACTGTTCGAGAACAACATCTTCCTGGTCGCCCAGCACATGATGCAGTTCGCCGTCACCGGCAAGCCGGCCGCGCCCATGCCGGCACGCATCTCGGCCTGGGCCATCTACGACGTGTTCGAGGTCCAGGGCGGCGAGCAGATCTTCCTGGCCGTGGTCAGCGACGGCGCCTGGCGCCTGTTCTGCGACGCCTTCGGCCTGGGCGAGCTGCGCGACGATCCGCGCCTTGGCAGCAACAACGACCGCGTGCTGGCGCGCAGCTGGCTGATGCCGCTGCTGCGCGAGAAGATGGCCCCGCACAGCGCCGCCCACATTGCCGAGGTCTTCGAGAAGAACGGCCTGCCCTTCGCCCCCATCGCACGCCCGCAGGACCTGCTGCAAGACCCGCACCTGAACGCCACGGGCGCGCTGGCCCCCATCACCCTGCCCGATGGCCGCGAGACCAAGACCGTGCTGCTGCCCTTCACGCTGGACGGCAAGCGCCTGGATGTGCGCCTGTCGCCCCCGCGCCTGGGCGAGCACAGCCTGGAGATCCTCACCGCACTGGGCTACAGCAGCGAGCAGGCCCTGGCCCTGGCCCAGGGCGAGGCCACCGACAGCCACGCCAAGGCCTCCCATTGATGCCAGGCTGAGCCACTGAAGCCGCCGCCGTCCACCCGACGCGCGGCGCCCCTGCAACCTTGCACCCCATCCACCCCACACCGGACGACGCTTGCCGCGCGCCCGGCGGGGAGGCCTTTTCCCAAAAATTCCCGGAGACAACACCATGCCCGCCATCCACCGCAACCCGGCCGCCCAAAACCGGACACAGACACAGGCCCGCCCTTGTTCCGCCCCGCGCCGCCAGTTGCTGCTGTGCGCCCTGCCCGCATTGGCTGCCGCCCTGCTCCCGCTGGCGGCCCAGGCCCAGCCCGGCAACTGGCCCTCGCGCGCCGTGCGCATGGTCGTGCCCTACACGCCGGGCGGCGGCACGGACGCGGTCGCGCGCCAGATCAGCGAGCGCGTGGGCACGCTGAACCAATGGACCGTGGTGGTGGACAACAAGCCCGGCGCGGGCGGCAACATCGGGCTGGATGCGGTGGCCAAGTCCGCGCCGGATGGCTATACCTTCGGCATGGGCCAGACCGCCAACCTCGCCATCAACCCCGCCCTGCTGCCCAGCATGCCCTTCAACCCCCGCACCGACCTGATCCCCGTGGCCCTGGTCGCCGCCCAGCCCACGGTGCTGGTCGTGCCGCAGGACTCGCCATGGAAATCGGTGCAGGACCTGGTCAAGGCCGCCAAGGCCGACCCGGGAGGCATCCGCCAGGGACTGGCATCGACGGGCACGGTGGGCCACCTGGCCGGCGAGATGCTGGCCTTCAAGGCCGGCATCCAGGTGCTCAACGTGCCCTACAAGGGCGCAGCGCCGGCCGTGACCGACCTGCTGGGCAAGCAGACGCACTACATGTTCGGCACGCCCCAGGCCGTCTATCCGCTGCTCAAGGGCGGCAAGCTGCGCGCCCTGGCCGTGACCTCGGCCAGGCGCCTGCCCATCCTGCCGGAGGTACCCACGGTGGCCGAATCGGGCTATGCAGGCTTCGAGGCCGTGGACTGGAAGCTCATCGTCGCGCCCAAGGACACGCCGGCCGCCATCGTGCAGAAGATGAATACCGCCGTGAACGCGGCCCTGCAGCAGCCCGCCGTGCAGCAGCAACTGCAGGCCGAGGGCAGCACGGCCCTGGGCGGCAGCATGCAGGACGCGGCCCGGTACCTGCTCAAGGAGCAGACGGACTGGGCCGCGCTGATCCACGATGCCAGGATCCGCCTGGAGTGAGCGGCAAACAGCGGGCAAGAAAAAAGGCGCGGCGCCCCTTGCGGGGACCGCGCCTTTTTGACGGGCCGTCGTCAGCCGGCCAGCCGATCAGATCGTGCGGCCGAAGGGGCCATCATCGCCCACCTGCACCATCTTGCGGCCGCGCGCCGGCTTGGCGGCCGTGCCGACTTCCGGCGCCGACCCGGCCTTGCGGGCCGCTGCGGGGCGCTTGGCCGGCGCCTTGACGGCAGCAGCCTTCACGGCCTTTTTGGCAGCGGGCTTTGCCGCAGCCTTGGCAGCCGGCTTGGCCGCCGCCTTGGCCGCTGCGGATTTTCCGGCCACAGACTTGCCGGCAGCCGGCGCCTTGCGGGCAGGAGCGGCCTGGGCCACGCAGTCGGCGTAGTAGCGCACCTCGCCGTCCGCGTCCTCCAGCTCCACCAGGCCGTGGATGTCGGTCTCGAAGCCAGGGCACTCCTTGGCGAACTCACGCGCGAACAGCAGGTAATCCACGATCTTGCGGTTGAACACCTCGCCGGGGATCAGCAGCGGAATGCCGGGCGGGTACGGCGTGACCAGGCCCACGGTGATGCGGCCTTCCAGGTGGTCGATTTCCACGCGCTCGGTCTTGCGGTGCGCGATGTGGGCGTAGGCATCGCTGGGCTTCATCGCGGGCTTGAGGTCCGACAGATACATCTCGGTCGTCAGGCGGGCGATGTCGTACTTGGCGTACAGCTCGTGCACGTGCTGGCACAGGTCGCGCAGGCCCATGCGCTCGTAGCGGCGGTGCTGCTGGCAGAACTCGGGCAGGATGCGTGCCAGCGGCTGGTTGCGGTCGTAGTCGTCCTTGAACTGCTGCAGCGCAGTCAGCATGGTGTTCCAGCGGCCCTTGGTGATGCCGATGGTGAACATGATGAAGAACGAATACAGGCCCGTCTTCTCCACCACCACGCCGTGCTCGGCCAGGTACTTGGTCACGATGGAGGCCGGGATGCCCGTGTCCGAGAAATCGCCGTCCAGGTCCAGGCCCGGCGTCACGATGGTGGACTTGATCGGGTCCAGCATGTTGAAGCCGTCGGCCAGCTCGCCAAAGCCGTGCCAGTTGTCGAACTCCTTGCCGTTCTTGGCCTTGGAGCGCTTGGGCGCCGCGTCCTGGCCGCGGATGATCCAGTCCTGGGCCGAGCCGACGCCTTCATCGGCCAGTTTCTCGGGACCCCAGACCTCGAACCACCAGTCGTCGTCGCCGAACTCGTCTTCGACCTTGCGCATGGCACGGCGGAAGTCCAGCGCCTCCAGAATCGACTCTTCCACCAGGGCCGTGCCGCCGGGCGGCTCCATCATCGCGGCGGCCACGTCGCAGCTGGCGATGATGCTGTACTGGGGGCTGGTCGAGGTGTGCATCAGGTACGCCTCGTTGAACAGGTGATGGTCCAGCTTTTCGGTCTGGCTGTCCTGCACCAGCACATGCGATGCCTGGCTGATGCCGGCCAGCAGCTTGTGGATGGACTGCGTGGCATACACCACCGAGTGCTTGGGGCGCGCGCGCTTCTTGCCCATGGCGTGGTAGCTGCCATAGAACGGGTGGAAGGCAGCGTGCGGCAGCCAGGCCTCATCGAAGTGCAGGTTGGCCACATAGCCGTCCAGCATGCTCTTGATGGTCTCGGTGTTGTAGAGCACGCCGTCGTAGGTGGACTGCGTCAGCGTCAGCACGCGGGGCTTGACCGTCTTGGCATCCACGCCCTTGAGCAGCGGATTGGCCGCGATCTTGGCCTGGATGGACTCCACCGAGAACTCGCTTTGCGGGATCGGGCCGATGATGCCGAAGTGGTTGCGCGTGGGCTTGAGGAACACCGGAATCGCACCCGTCATGATGATGGAGTGCAGGATGGACTTGTGGCAGTTGCGGTCCACCACGACCACGTCGCCGGGCGCCACGGCGTGGTGCCAGACGATCTTGTTCGACGTGGACGTGCCGTTGGTCACGAAATAACAGTGATCGGCATTGAAGATGCGCGCGGCATTGCGCTCGCTCTCGCCGATGGCGCCGTTGTGGTCCAGCAATTGGCCCAGTTCCTCCACCGCGTTGCACACGTCGGCGCGCAGCATGTTCTCGCCATAGAACTGGTGGTACATCTGGCCCACGGGGCTCTTGAGGAAGGCCACGCCGCCCGAGTGTCCGGGGCAGTGCCAGCTGTAGGAGCCGTCTTCCGCATAGTCCAGCAGCGCCTTGAAGAACGGCGGCTGCACGCCTTCCAGGTAGCTCTTGGCCTCGCGGATGATGTGCTTGGCCACGAACTCCGGCGTGTCCTCGAACATGTGGATGAAGCCGTGCAGCTCGCGCAGGATGTCGTTGGGCAGGTGGCGGCTGGTCTTGGTCTCGCCGTAGATGTAGATCGGCACATCGGCGTTCTTGCGGCGCACTTCGCCGATGAAGCTGCGCAGGCTGTGGATCACGGGATCGCTTTCGCCACCCAGCGAGAACTCCTCGTCATCGATGGACAGGATGAAGGCACTGGCCCGGCTTTGCTGCTGCGCGAACTGCGACAGGTCGCCGTAGCTGGTCACCCCCAGCACCTCGAAACCTTCTTGCTCGATGGCCTGTGCCAGGGCGCGGATGCCCAGGCCCGAGGTGTTCTCGGAACGGTAGTCCTCGTCGATGATGACGATGGGAAAGCGAAACTTCATGGGGGCAGCCTCCGTAACCTGAGCGGGCCTAAAAAACGAAACAGGCGCGAAGTGTAAGGAATATCCTTATTGCGCCTTTGAAGCGTGCGGCTTTTCACCCAGAATGTGGTGCACTAAACACAAGCAACCGTCATAAACAGGGAGTCTGGGAATGGAATATTCCACCATCTGGTGGCTCGTCGCCGGCGCATTGGTCATCGCCGAATTGCTGACCGGCAGCTTCTATCTGCTGATGCTGGCACTGGGCGCCATCGTCGGTGCGCTGTGCGCCCACATGGGCCTGGCGCCCATTGCCCAGCTCGTCATTGCCGCCGTGCTCGGCAGCGCCTTCGTACTGGCCTGCTACCTGGTGCGCCGGCGCCTGCCCAGCCGCCAGCCCGCCTCCAGCAACCGCGACGTCAACCTCGATGTCGGCGAATCCGTCATGGTCGAGCAATGGAACTCCGACGGCACGGCCCAGGTCCGCTACCGCGGCGCCCAATGGACCGTGATCAGCCGTCCGGGCAACCTGCCCTCTGCCGGCATGCACCGCGTGGCCGAGGTCGTCGGCAACCGGCTGCTGGTGGACAAACTCTGATTGCCCATCCCCACGCCCGCGCTTCACGGCGCGGGCATCTGCATCGGGCATAGTGGCAGGCACCATCCGCCAGCCGTCCCGCCGCCCTCTTGTTTCACCGAATGCCCCTCCGGGGCCTGGAGACACCATGGAAATCGCCATCGTCATTCTGGTCATCGCGGCCATCTTCATCGCACGGTCCATCAAGGTCGTGCCCCAGCAGCACGCCTGGGTCAAGGAACGCCTCGGCAAGTACGCCGGCACGCTCACGCCCGGCCTGAACTTCCTCGTGCCCTTCGTGGACCGCGTGGCCTACAAGCACAGCCTCAAGGAAATCCCGCTGGACGTGCCCAGCCAGGTCTGCATCACGCGCGACAACACCCAGCTGCAGGTGGATGGCATCCTCTACTTCCAGGTCACCGATCCCATGCGCGCCAGCTACGGCTCGTCCAACTACATCATGGCCGTCACCCAGCTGGCCCAGACCTCGCTGCGTTCCGTGATCGGCAAGCTCGAACTGGACAAGACCTTCGAGGAGCGCGACATGATCAACGCCCAGGTGGTCTCCGCCATCGACGAGGCCGCGCTCAACTGGGGCGTGAAGGTGCTGCGCTATGAAATCAAGGACCTGACGCCGCCGGCCGAAATCCTGCGCTCCATGCAGGCCCAGATCACGGCCGAGCGCGAAAAGCGCGCCCTGATCGCAGCCTCCGAAGGCCGCCGCCAGGAACAGATCAACATCGCCACGGGCGAGCGCGAAGCCTTCATCGCCCGCTCCGAAGGCGAGAAGCAGGCCGTCATCAACAAGGCCCAGGGCGAGGCCGAGTCCATCAAGGCGGTCGCAGACGCCACGGCCCAGGCCATCGAACGCGTGGCCAACGCCATCCGCCAGCCCGGTGGCGAGCAGGCCGTGCAGCTCAAGGTCGCCGAAAAGGCCGTCGAGGCCTATGGCCAGGTTGCCTCTGACGCCACCACCACGCTGATCGTGCCCAGCAACATGACCGAAGTCTCCAGCCTGATCACCTCGGCCATGAAGATGATCCAGACCGGCCAGCGCACCAGCTGAGAGCCGCCGCCACGCCATGAACAACGGGCCATCGCGGCCCGTTTTTCATTGCAGCGGCGTTGTGCGGATCAGGCGGGTGCGCCCACCTGCTGCACCAGGCCCATGGCGAAGCGCCCATGGCCCACGGACCAGTCCGAGTAGTCGTTCTCATGCATGAAGATGAACACGTCGGCCGGCGCCACCCCCGCCCCTTCATGCAGATTGCGCGCAATGGCCGCATACAAGGCCTTCTTCATCGCATCGCTGCGCCCGCGCCGCATGGTGATCTCGACCACCACCACGGCATCCGAACGCGCCACCCCGTTGAAACTGCGGCTGAACGCGAACTGCCCGGGAGCGTACGGGTGCACCATGTTGAACAGTTCGTCCTCGGGCATGCCGATGCCTTCCACCAGGGCGCGGTGAATGCCCTGCACGGCGGCATCGCGCTGGGAAGTGGAGGTGGACTGGGGCAGATAGGTGTGGACGAAGGGCATGGTGCTATGTGCTTTGGGATCGAATGGAGATGGAAAGTCCGGCCAGAATCCACGCAGGATTGCCAGCCGAAGCGGCAATCTACCGACCGGCCCATGGCCTGAAAAGCGATGATTCGGCCGGTTCTATGTACCTGGAACTCACATAGCCTCCACCCGACCCATGACCCGCCGCCTGCCCCCGCTGGCCGCCCTGCGCGCCTTTGAAGCCGCCGCACGCTTGGGCCGCATGACGGCGGCGGCGGACGAGCTGTGCGTCTCGCCCGGCGCCGTCAGCCGCCAGGTCAGGCAGCTGGAGCAGCACCTGGGCCTGCCGCTGTTCGCAGGCACCAAGGCCCGCCCCACGCTCACTGCGGCAGCACGCACCCTGCAGCCGGCGCTGACCCAGGCCTTCGAGCAGATCCATGAGGCGGTGCGCAGCCTGGGCGACGCCCACGAAGGCCCTCTGGACGTGGCCTGCTTCAGCACCTTCACCGTCAAATGGCTGATCCCCCGGCTGTTCGACTTTCACGCGCACCACCCCGGCATCGAGGTGCGCCTGCGCACTACCGACACCGGCACCGACGCTGCACGCGAAGGCTGCGACCTGCTCATCACGGCCATCACGCACGACAGCGGCGAGGCCCTTGCAGACAACGAGACGTCCCTGCCTCTTTTCGCCGAATACCTGGGCCCGGTGATGTCCCCGGCCATGGCAGGACGCCTCCAGCAGCCTGAAGACCTGCCCAGCCTCACCTTGCTGCACACACGCGGCCGGCGCAACGCCTGGGACCTGTGGGCCGCCTCCATGGACATGGCCCCGCCCGCAGCGGCCGGCCCCGTCTACGAGCACTACTACTTCACGCTGGAAGCCGCGCTGCGCGGCCTGGGCGCGGCCGTCACCCCCTGGCACCTGGTGATGGACGACGTGCAGGCCGGCCGCCTACTGGCGCCCTTCGGCTTCACTGCCTCCGGCTACCGCTACCTGGCGCTGCGCCGAAGCACTGCGGTGCAGACCCGGCTCGACATCTTCTGCAACTGGCTGCAGGCGCAGGCACGGGCCATGCCCGAAGCGCCAGCCGTCCAGGGCATATCGATCACGCATGCAGGAAACTTCGCGGCCACCCCAAAAAATCGATGCTAGAATCGCGGTCTTCGGAGAGGTGGATGAGCGGTTTAAGTCGCACGCCTGGAAAGCGTGTGTGGGCTAATCCCCACCGCGGGTTCGAATCCCGCCCTCTCCGCCAGACATGGCGCCAAGCCAGTGAAAAAGCCCTGACGACGTTGGTCCCAGGGCTTTTTTTCGTCCACCCGATGCCTGCACGGCCGCACGCGGCGATGATGGCCCTCGATCAAGGGGGCAATGACAGGGTGTTACAGCAGCGCCCCTCTGCGCTGATAGATTGCCCGGTTCAGTCATTGCACCCGGAACGAGATGAAACCAAAAATCAACTTTATCGAGAGGGAGCGCCTCTTTCGCCGCGAGCTGAAGCGGCGCGGCGTCAAGTTCCTGCCCATGCAGGTACTGCGCCGGCTGTTCGAGAAGGCTGGTGTCTGAGGCCGTCTCAGGATCTCGCGGCTTTCCAGGGGCTCAAGCCTTCCCGAGCTGATGAAGCAGCTGGCGTAGATCGTCCTGCGAATAGGGCTTGGCCAGCCGCGTCATTCCTGGTGGCAGTGCCGGTATGTCGGCAAAGCCGCTGGCCAGGATGAAGTTCAGGCCCGGGTATCGCGCGGCAATATGCCGGGCCAGCTCCACGCCGTTCATGCCGGGCATGGCGTAGTCGGAGATGACCACGTCGAAGCGCGCCTGCCGCGCAAGCAGGTCGATGGCCTCCTGCCCGGCGCTCAGGGTCGTGACGCGGTGGCCCAGGTCTTCCAGCAGGGCCGAGGCATTGGCCCTCACCAGCGGGTCGTCATCCACCAGCAGCACATCCAGGGGCCCCACGTCCTGCACGCTTTGCCCGCCCAGATGGCAGGCCGTGCTTTCGTCCTTGGAGACGGGCATCCACATCTCCACCGTGGTGCCGCTGCCCAGGGCGCTGTGCAGCACGAGCTTGCCGCCGGACTGGGCCACCAGCCCGTCCACCATGGCCAGGCCCAGGCCGGTGCCCTTGCCCACGCCCTTGGTGGTGAAGAAGGGCTCGACCACATGCGAGAGTGTCTGTTCGTCCATGCCCTCGCCGGTGTCCACCACGCGCACGCAGACATACGAGCCCGAGGCCAGGCCCGCAAGCTGGCGCGGCAGCGTGGTTTCCACGGCCGCCGTGATCTTGATGACGCCGCCGCCCGGCATGGCATCGCGCGCATTGGCAACCAGGCTGAGGATGCTGCTCTCGAACTGGCTGGGGTCGGTGGCGATGCGCGGCAGGTCTGAGGCCAGGACCATCTTCAGAAAGATATGCGGGCCAGCCGTCTGCTGCAGCAGGCCTTGCATCCCGGTCAGCAGCACAGCGACGTCCACGGCCTGCGTCTTCAATTCCTGCTGCCGCGCAAAGGCCATCATGCGCTGGGTCAGCGAGGCACCGCGCTGTGCGCCGCGCGTGGCGATCTCCACCAGCGAACGCAGGCGATCGTCGGGCGGCATGCGCTTGCGCAGCAGTTCCAGGCTGCTGAGCACGGCCATCAGCAGATTGTTGAAATCATGGGCCACCCCGCCCGTGAAGCGGCCGATGGCCTCCATCTTCAAGGCCTGGCGCAGCTGGGCCTCGGCAGCCTTGCGCTCCGTCACATCACGCGTGACCTTGGCAAAACCGATCAGCCGGCCCTCGTCGTAGATGGCATCGATCACGACCGATGCCCAAAAACGCGAGCCGTCCTTGCGCACGCGCAGGCCTTCGGCCTCCATGCGGCCGGTGCTGACGGCCGTGCGCAGTCCCGCCTGTGGCAGCCCCGCCTGCTGGTCCTCTGGTGTGTAAAAGCGCGAGAAATGGGTATGGAGGACCTCGTCCTCTTCATAGCCCTTGATGCGCTTGGCACCCAGGTTCCAGCTGACGATACGGCCTTCGGGATCCAGCATGTAGATCGCACAGTCGGTCACGCTCTGCACCAGCAAGGCAAAGCTGCGCTCGGCGCTGGAAAGAGGGCTGGACCGGGAAGGCACGGCCAAAGCCTGCGATGCCCCGGACGGGGGTGCATCCGCCTCGCGCACACTCAGCAGCAGGGCCAGGCTGCCATCGCCGAGCCGTACGCGAGAGCTGCATGAGGCCACAGGCCGCTCGCGTCCCGTGCAGGTCAGCAAGGGCCAGCGGCTGGCCTGCCGTGCGGCGCCTGCGGGCTCGCACTGGCTGTTGAACCAGCCTGCGCGCCCGCTGCTGGCGACGAAGCGGTCCTCGAAAACACTGCCCTCCAGGGCATCGCCGGAATGCTCCAGCAGGCTCAACGCATGGCGGTTGCAGCGCGCCAGGCGTCCATCGAGTCCGACGACGAAGACTGCGTCCGGAAAGGCCTCCAAAGCAGCAAGGCCCGGATCAAGGGGGAGTTGTGCGTCGGAGCCTGCAGGGGCCGGCGCCAGACCAGTCGAGGTCAGCATGTGAACGACTCCGTAGGCAAATGGGTTGAACGAGCCGGAAAAATTGTAAGCACCACGGGTTCATCGCAAGCGGTTGCATCACAGGATCAGGGACGAGCCTCCTGCTCGTGCCCGGCAATTGCGGGCAAAGGCGCAGCCTGGAGGTCCGGCTCGGCATGCAAGGCCTCGCTGAGCTGGTCCACCACCAGCGCCCAGGTCGCATCGGCATGCCACTGCTGCGAGAACAGGGCACGTTGCGCGTCGGTCCAGAACGGTGCATCCACCAGCAGCGTGTCCTTTTCCAGCCGGTGCGAGAGGATGAACTGCTTGATGCCCTCCGGGCTGGAGTCCAGACCCAGCTGGTCGAAAAGATTGGTCATGGTGGGTTCGGCTGTGATCATGGGGGTCCTTGTTGTGACGGGGTTGGCTCAAGGCTAGAAGCTCGGCCGGCGGCACCATGTCGGACACTGAAGCAAGCTGCCGTCGGCGGCCCTTCTGCGAGTGGGCCGCAGCGCCCGCGCCGTGCAAAGCCCTGCTCCTACACGGTTGCCTCGGCGGTCCGGCGCACCATGCAGCCATCTCATCACAGGACATTGCATTCCATGAAGAAACTGCTGCTTGCCACCGCCATTTCCTTCGCAGCTGCCGCTGCCCTGTCACCCGTCCATGCCCAGGTGGGCAAGGCCGCCTCCGAAGCCGCCGACGCTGCAGACCACAAGGTGAAGGAAAAGCAGGCCGACGCCAAGGCCAAGGACAGCGGGCCGGTCGGCAAGGCCGTGAACAACGTCAAGTCGGACTACCACAACAAGCGCTCCAAGCAGTCGGCAGAGAACGCCAAGGAATCGCTGAAGAAGGCGACCGAGTAGACGGCAACGCCCGGATAGACCAAGGCCCACTCGCGTGGGCCTTGGTCTTTTGGAGAAGCCCGGGGCCATGCCGGGCGCAGCCTCAGAAGCTGTGCCGCAGCGCCAACATCACACTGCGCGGCGCACCGGGCAGGTTCAGGTCGGGGCTGGTGCCGTGGGCGGACACGATGCAGCAAGCAAGCAACTCAGGGCAGCGGCGCGCGCATTCCCGTCAGGCCCGGCATGACTTCCCGCATGGCCGCAATGAAGGCGCGCAGCCGCGCCGGCTGGTGGCGCGCGGGTGGGTAGACCAGATGCACGGGCAGCGGCGCCGCCTGCCAGTCGGGCGCCAGATGCACCAGGCGCCCGGCCTCCAGATCCTCGCGCACGATCCAGGCCGAGGCCAGGGCCGCGCCCAGTCCGCCCAGGGCAGCGTTGCGCAGCGCATAAAGGCTGTCGGTGCTGAGCCGGGGCTCGAACTGCAGGCGCCAGGATTTGCAGACCCGCTCATCGCCCACGCGGTGCAGCTCCAGCTCGCGCTGGTAGAAGGTGCGCAGCGCAATCCAGGGCAGGCCCTGCAGTTCGCGCGGGTGCTGGGGCACGCTGCCCTGCCCCAGCAAGGCAGGCGCGGCCACGGCAATGCGCGGCACCTCGGCCACGCGCAGCGCAATCACCGAAGGGTCGACCACGGTGCCGACCTGCACGGCGCAGTCGATGCCTTCGGCAATGAAGTCCGGCTGGCGGTCATGCAGCAGCCATTCGACCTTGACGGCCGGATGGCGGTCCAGAAACGCCAGCAGCGGCGCCATGAGCTGGTCCTGGCCGAAGGCGTGGGGCGCGACCACGCGCAGCAGGCCGCGCGGCGTGTCCTGGGCGCCGCGCAGGTCGGACTCCAGCGCGTGCCATGCCTCCAGCAGCTCGCGCGCGTGCTCCAGGCAGCGCTGGCCGTCGTCGGTCAGCGCCATGGCGTGGGTGGAGCGCCGCAGCAGGCGCAGGCCCAGCGCGCGCTCCAGCGTCTGCAGGCGCCGGCTGACCGTGGGCTGGGTGGTGGACATCTGCTGCGCAGCGGCCGAAAGACTGCCGCTTTCGACGATGCGCACAAAGGTCTGCAGCAGTTCGATGCGGTCAGCGCCAGAAGGCAGGGGAAGGTCGGCAAGGGTCATACGCCAAGCGTATATCGATTCTGCAGGCGCAGCCACTACCGTGGTGTGCTGCGCCGCACCACACTACGGCCATCGCTTTTCAACTGCGCCTGACAGGCGCCTCAACATGTCTTCTATTCAATCTACGCATATGCAAACCGCTGCGGGCGCGCAGGCTGCCGGCGTGCCGGCATCGCTGGTGCTGCTGATGGCGACCACGGCGGGCGTGGGCGTGGCCTCGCTCTACTACAGCCAGCCCATGCTGGGGGTGCTCGGCCCCGACCTGGGCGCAGGCGAACGCGCCGTGGGCTTTGTGCCCACGCTGACCCAGCTGGGCTATGCGCTGGGCATTTTGCTGCTGGCACCGCTGGGCGACCGCATGGACCGCCGGCGCATCATCCTGGCCAAGACCGCCGCGCTGATGCTGGCCCTGCTGGCCAGCGGGCTGGCTCCGGGCCTGGCGCCGCTGCTGGCTGCCAGCCTGGCCGTGGGCCTGGCCGCCACCCTGGCGCAGGACGTGGTGCCGGCCGCCGCCACGCTGGCGCCCGAGCACCAGCGCGGCAAGGTGGTGGGCACGGTGATGACGGGGCTGCTGCTGGGCATCTTGCTGTCGCGCGTGGTCAGCGGCCTGCTGGCCGAGCATGGGGGCTGGCGCAGCGTCTACCTGCTGGCCGCCGCTGCCATGGCACTGCTGGGGGTGGCCCTGTGGCGCGGGCTGCCCAGTTTCAAACCCACCACGCAACTGGGCTATGGCGCGCTGCTGGGCTCCATGGTGCAGCTGTGGCGCAGCCAGCCTGCGCTGCGCCGCGCGGCACTGGCACAGGGCCTGCTGTCGGTGGCCTTCAGCGCGTTCTGGTCCACGCTGGCCGTGATGCTGCATCAGCAGTTCCACATGGGCAGCGCCGCTGCCGGCGCCCTGGGCCTGGCGGGTGCGGCCGGTGCGCTGGCCGCCCCGCTGGCAGGCCGGCTGGCCGACCGCAGCGGCCCGCAGCGCGTGACCTGCCTGGGTGCGGGCCTGGCCCTGGCATCGTTCGCCGTGCTGGCACTGTCGCCCTGGCTGCCGGCCGGCGCACAGCTGCCGCTGCTGGTGGCCAGCGCCATCGGTTTCGACTTCGGCATCCAGGCCACGCTGGTGGCGCACCAGACCCTGGTGTATGGCCTGGAGCCTGCCGCGCGCAGCCGGCTCAATGCGCTGCTGTTCACGGGCGTGTTCATCGGCATGGCCTCGGGCTCGGCGCTGGGCGCGCTGGCCCTGGCGCAATGGGGCTGGGGCGGCGTGGTGGCCCTGGCCTGCGCGGCATCGGCGGCAGCGCTGGGCGTGCGGCTGGCCGGCCGCCAGCACTGAAGCTGGCAGGCCGGGCCGTTGGCGGGCCTGCCAGCCTATGTCCTGGCCTATGCCCCGGCCTGCAGACGCGCCGCGCGCTGCGCCAGCCGCTGCTGCTGCGAGGCACGCAGGGCAGCGATCTGCGCCAGGATCTGCTGCTGCTTTTCCATCAGGCGCTGCGTGTGCACGCCATGGGCATCTCCCGCCAGGCCCTGGGCGATGCAGGCGAGCGCGCGCCCCGGGTCGCCGCACTGCTGCCAGGTGTAGGCCAGGTTGAGCTGGGTGCGGGCATCGCGCGGGTCTATGCGCTCGGCCTGCAGGTAGGCGTCATGCGCGGCAGCAAACTGCTCCTGGCAGAACAGGCAGTCGCCCAGCACGTTCCACAGCCAGGTGCTGAGCCAGGGGTTGAGCTCCAGCGCGCTGCGCGCCAGCTCGATGCCTGCCGCAAAGTCCCGCAGCTGCAGGCCCACGAACTCCGCCACCTCGCCCAGCAGGCGCCAGTCGCGCGGGCTGCGGGTGATGGCCTGGCGGTAGCTTTCCAACGCGGCGTCCTGCCGGCCCGACTCCAGGTGCGTGCGGGCCTCATGGGCCGGGGCCTCGAAGAACTGCTGCGCGTCGGCGCTGAAGCGGTTGAGAAAGGCGGCCGCCGTGCGCTCGCATCCCTCGCCGATCAGCAGCCGCGCATGGATGGCCCTTTGCGCATCGCCCGAAGGCGCCAGCACCTGCCAGCCCTCGCGCCCGAACAATTGCGCCAGCAGCGGGAAGTTCAGGCCGATGGCGCTGGTGCGGCCAAAGCGCTGGGAGGCGCCCGACTGGGCCGCCGCCTCGGGCGTGCAGGCGCCGTAGTCGTTGATGAGCACCAGGCCCTTGGGCGCCAGCCGCTGCTGCAGCGTCTGCAGCGCGTCGAAGGCGCCGTGGTTGACCAGCAGGCGTGTCGCGTCCTCGCTGACGGACAGGGCGGCATCCACCCAGGGCGACAGTGCCGCGTCGCCGCAGTCGAAAAATCCCGTCTCCTGCTCGAACAGGCCCACCAGGGGCAGCAGGCGCGCGCGCTCGGCCGCATCCGCGTGATCCACCAGGGCGCGGATCTCATGCGGCGACAGCGCGGTGTACTGGCGCACGAGCTGGGCATCGTCCGTCAGGCGGGTGCGTATGCGCAGCTCCTGCACCGGCCCGCCATTCTGGCGCCGCACGACGGTGGCGGGCAGCACATCCAGCACGTAGTTGCAGAACACGGCATGCAGCGGCGGCAGCGGCACCGTGCTGCCGTCGTGCAGCCGAACGGCCTCGGGGTGCATGGCGTCGCAGCAGCCTGCCACGACCTGGCCGCCAAACTCGGCAAACAGGCCGCGCTCGTGCCACTGCGCAACGGTGCGCGGCGAGCCGTCTGTCACGTAGCAGACCAGCCGCTGGTCGAAATCACGCCCTTCCTGCTGGCACAGGTGCCGGAAGGCCTGCAGGAACATGCGCGCGAACAGGCCGCAGCCCGCGCCCAGCTCCAGCACGGCAATCGTGCCCTGCGGCGCCGTGTCCGCGCAGTGATGGAACAGCAGGGCCGCCGCATCTTCGGAGAGGCGGCCGCTGTTGTTGACCACATAGGGCACCTCGTTCTCGGCAAAGGTCAACAGGCCCGCCTGCGCCCAATGCAGATGGCCCAGCTCCCACTCGATGCTTTCGGTGATGGGCCGAAAGTCCTGCAGCAGTTGCGAGGCGACGCGCACACCGGACAGCACGTCCTGCGGCGCACGGACCGCAGCGGGCGGCCCGGTGGGCGCACCGGCAGAGGCGGCAAGGGACAGGGAAATGGGCATGGACATGGGCAAGGGCACGCGCAGCGCGGCCTCGCCCTTCGAATAGTCGGTTCTCAAGATGCTTTCTCCGGGAGATGCACGGCAGTGGCGCCTGCTCGCGCGGCAGGCGGCAGACGTCCGGCCGGGCTCAGGGCACGGGTGCCCACTTGGACCAGTTCAGGTCGGCCTGCTCGAAATCGGCCTTGAGCATGCGGCGCATGGCGGCCACCTCGTCCTGGGTGATCTGCGTTTCCTTCACCTGCTTGCCCGTGGCCAGGGTGCGGGCCTTGGCCAGATCGGCCTTGGTCACGGAGGCCGTTCCGGCCCAGATGGACTTGGCCGAACCCACGGTGACCCAGTGCTTGCCCTGGGACTGCAGGTCGGCCTGGTAGGCGGATTTCCAGCGCATGTTGTTCTGCGAAACGGCATTGAGCAGCTTGGCCAGCGAGCGCTGGTTGCTCACGCCTTCCTGGGCGAAGGCCTGCAGGTGCACGCGCTCGAACTTCAGCGGCAGCAGGCCCTGCTTGGCGGCCAGGCGGTCGCGCTCATCCCACCAGCGCGCGGCATCGGCCGCTTTGGCGGTGTGCAGCTGGTTGAGCCAGTCGGCATCGGTGACGATGCTGCCGTCGCCCTTGACCCACTGGAAGCGCTTGAAGCCGATGTCGGCCGCCCGGCCGAAGTTGTGGTTGCTCTCGCCGGGGCCGGCCTTGGTCTGGGTCTCTGCCGCCTGCTGGGCAAAGGTGCGGCGGCGGCCGGTGGGCGTGATCCACAGCGCGATCTTGTGCGTGTCGTACATCTGCTGCACCAGGCTGGCCAGCTTGGCGCGGAAGGTGGGCTCGTACTCCGCATCGTTGGCAATGGCGGCCTTGCTGGTGGCCGCATCCTGGGCCTTGGCCTCGATATACACCGTCTTGGAGTTGTTCGCGGAGCGCATGTTCTGGTGCGATGCGGGCAGCATGGCGCTGAGCTTGGCCACCGTGGCGCCACCGGCTGCCGCCAGGCCCAGTGCCTCCTTGGCGCCACCGGCCTGCGGCTGGCCGGGCGCGGCCTTGGCCGCCGCCAGCTTGTGGTCGTTCTGGAAACGCTCCAGCGCGGCGCGCGTCTGCGCGCCGTAGCTGCCGTCGTAGTCCACGCCCAGATAGGGTGCATTCTTGGCGTCCTTCACCACGCGCAGCATGGCCTGCAGCAGGGCCACGTCATGGACCTGGTTGCTGCCGCCCTCGCCTACGCTGTCCTTGATGTCTGGCATGTGTCTTCCCTCTTTGCGGTTGTCGGTGTCACGCGCTGCTCGGGCTCAGCGGGCGGGATCGGTCTTGCGTTCAGGTTTCCGGCCGGGCGCCTGTTCCGCCTTCGGCAGCAGATGCGCCAAAGGCACCGTGCGCGGCTGCAGCCTGGCCGAGCAGGCACGCAGCCGCAGCGATTCGGCATGCGCCTGTGCCATATCCGCGGCCACCTGCACCAGGGCGTGATGCGGCGCAGCTCCTGCGGGGCGTGTGAGCACCACGGCATAGCCTCCCAGGCAGTCGGCCTGCTGCGCGCGCGCTGCACGCGCAGCGGCCACCCCGGCATAGCGCGCAGCCACCACGGCCTGCACGGCAGCCGGCGGCGCCGATGCCTGTTCGGCAAACGCCTGCCGGCCTGCGTTCCAGCGCAGGCTGCGGGTCTCGATCTGGTCGGGGGCGTCGTCCTGCGGTGAGTCATAGCGCACCAGCAGCACCGGGATCCGGCCCGTGGGCGCCAGCACCCAGCTTTGGTAGCTGCCTGGAGGCTCTTCGTACTGCCAGGCCAGATGCGGTCCCTGGGCCGTGGCGACATAGAGCGCATGGCGGCGCTTGGGATGGTCGAAGCCGCCCATCTGCGTGACCAGCAAGGCGCGCGCCCCGCCTTGCGCGCCGGGCAGGCGCAAGGTCCGCGCCGCGGCGGTGACCGTGCCTTCTTCCTCGCCGGTCGTCCAGACGCGCGTGCGCTGCGCGGCCTCGGACAAGGGATCGCCCACGCCGTACAGCGGATCGGATGGCGCCAGCTGGGCCTGCCCTCTTGAAGCAGGCCAGGCCAGCGCCGCTGGCTTGCCTTGCTCCATACCGGCACGCACCAGCCTCAGTTCGAAGGGACAGGCCGACGCCGTGCAGGCAGGCAGGGACAACTCATAGGCAGGCGCCCCCTTGGCCGTGCCGGACGGCAGGCTTTCCAGCACCTGCCGCTGCAGCCCGGCAGCGAACGCCGTCGTACCCAGCAGCGCCACAAGCCCGAAGGCCAGTGCGGGCAATACCGGCGTCTGGCGAAATGGAGAATCGGCGTGCATTGAGTGGGAAGCCATGGCGATAGCGAGTTCCTATGATTTGCCAGACGGAAATCCGTTACTGCTGCATTTCATCGGCGCAGGCATTTTCCACAAGCTCCCATTTGATGTCTGTTGCAAAATGCATCCAACGCCGCATGAAGGAAATTCGTCCCCCGCAATGCCTCCCGGACCCCGTGCAAATACCGATTCATTGGCGGTGTTTTTTCAAGAAACCTCAACAATATCAATAGCTTGCACCAACGCAGCTGGGCAATGAAAATACCATCTTGTACACATGAAAAATGTCGCCACAGATGGACGGTCCGCACCGGAGATTCACACCGCATTCCGGCACCTTCCATTTACACGAACTCCATTACATTTTCCACCCTGAAAATCAGTGGATGACCACCAGGCGCATGCATTGAACCCATCGCAAATCCGTCCCATGTCACGGTATTGCCTGCCGTCACTACCCGCCTGTCCGCGCCCGGACAGGCAACACCCGGCATTGCCACGGTTGCACTGCAGGCCTTGAGTGGGGCAACCATCGCCGCACGGGCCAGCGCGGCCGGCACCAGTTTCTTACCGTGGACGCCCGAAATCACTGCTACAATCGAGGGCTTCGGAGAGGTGGATGAGCGGTTTAAGTCGCACGCCTGGAAAGCGTGTGTGGGCTAATCCCCACCGCGGGTTCGAATCCCGCCCTCTCCGCCATACACCCAGCAAAACGGGCCCCTACACGGGGCCCGTTTTCGTTTCCGGGCCTGCATTCGGCCCGGGTCCTGCCCCGCGCAGCCTCGCGCCGCATCCACCCGGCAGGCCGTCAGCGCATCAGGGAAAGTCACAGGCTGCACCTGCCCCTCAAGCCTTGCGCAGACCCCTGCCTGGGCATGCAATACGCAGGTGTCCGACAGGCACAGCCTTGTTTCAGTGATGTACTAGCTGCAACAAAGCACCCAGGCGCGCAGCTTTGTGCAACCGCAGCGCGGCGCGAACAAGCATTCAGGCCCAGCCGCAAGAGGCTTGCAGGGTGAGAGATCCGACGGAGGTTCCAAATGGAAAGCAATGTCACAAAATCCCTTCAAGTCCTCTTAATTTCCGTCAATTTCACTCAATTGACGATAGTTTTCAATCAGAGACGCCAAGCCGATCGAAAAAGCCAAAAACCCGACGTATATTCCACACCGCCTTGCAGCCTGCCCGGCCTGCCCTCGGGCTGAGACGGCCCCCGCTCTCCGGGCGCGGAGCACCAGAACAACGCAGGAGCGAAGAGCACAAGAAGACGCAAAGGGGTTGGCATGAAAATTCTTTCGTTTTTCGGGACCCGTCCCGAGGCCATCAAGATGGCGCCGCTGGTGACGGCCCTGTCGCAGACGCGCGGCATCGAAAGCGTGGTGTGCGTGACAGGCCAGCATCGCCAGATGCTGGACCAGGTGATGGATCTGTTCGGCCTGCAGGCCCGGCACGACTTGGCCGTCATGCAACCCAGCCAGACACTCAACGGCCTGTTCTCCCGCGTGGTGGCGGGCGCCGACGGCGTGCTGGAGCAGGAAAAGCCCGACTACGTGCTCGTGCACGGCGACACCAGCACGGCCACGGCCTGTGCGCTGGCAGCATTTCACCGGCGCATTCCCGTGGGCCATGTGGAAGCCGGCCTGCGCACGGGGGATCTGGCCCAGCCCTTTCCCGAGGAAATGAACCGCCGCGTGGTCGATGTGGTCAGCCAGTGGATGTTCGCGCCCACGCCCACGTCGCGTGCCAACCTGCTGCGCGAGAACCTGCAGGGCCGCATCGCCGTGACCGGCAATACCGTCATCGATGCGCTGGCCACGCTGTGCGACCGGCTCGATGCCCGGCCCGAGCTCGCCCGCGACATTGCCGGGCGCCATCCCTGGGTGGACGCGCAGCGCCCGCTGCTGCTGGTCACGGGCCACCGGCGCGAGAACTTCGGCGAAGGCTTCCAGAACATCTGCGCCGCGCTGGCCGAGCTGGCGCGGCGCCATCCGGACCTGCTCATCGTCTACCCGGTGCACTTCAATCCTGCCGTGCGCGAGGTGGTCATGCGTACGCTGGGCGGCATGGACAACATCCGCCTCATCGATCCGCTGGACTATGTGGACTTCGTCTGGTTCATGCAGCGGGCCCGCATCATCCTGACCGATTCCGGCGGCGTGCAGGAGGAAGCACCCTACCTGGGCAAGCCCGTGCTGGTGATGCGCGATGTGACCGAGCGGCCCGAGGCCGTATCGGCCGGCACCGTGCTGCTGGTGGGCACGCAGCGCGCGCGCATCGTGGCCGAGGTGAACCGCCTTCTGACCGATGAAGGCCACCGCGCCTCGTTCGCGCGCCGCATCAATCCCTATGGCGACGGACGGGCCTCGCAGCGCATCGTACGGGCCTTGCTGGGACAGCCCTTCGAGGAGTTTGCCGCCGGACCGGCAGGCATCCTCGCCACCATGGGCAAGGGCCTGGCGCCGGCCTGAAGGCCGCCAGTCCCAACGCAACGGCAGCCGCCCTGCAGCAACTGAACGTGTCACGAATCGCGTCACGAACCGAGCACCGAAGTGAAAAAGAGGCCCCCCATGCAACCGACCATCCACCGCCATTCGTTTTCCCGCACCGGGGCCCGCTGGGCGCTGGGTTCGCTACTGGGCCTGGGCGCCCTGTTCGCCCAGACGGCATCCGCCTCGGCGCTGGGTGACGCCATACGGCAGCTGGGCGCCAGCGACGGGGTGCAGCGCAGCGTCACGCTCAAGGAGCTGGGCATTGTCGACCCGGTCGTGCTGGCCGGCACGGCCACCCAGGACTTCTACCTGCCCGTGCCGCGCGGCCTGCCTCTGGGCGATGCCAGCATCGCCTTCGATGGCCGCTACCTGAAGGGAGAGCCGGGGACCTCGACCGTGGTGATCTCGCTCAACGGTACGCCGGCCGTATCCCAGACCGTGCCGGACGGCGAAGGCACGCTGCAGCGCAACCTGCCCGTGGCCCAGCCTGCGCGCGCCAGCGACTTCGTGCGCCTGGGCGTGAACTGGCGCAACCGCAACAACAGCCAGCAGCGCTGCGACGAAAACCACTCCCTCGCCAACTCGCTGACCATCTCGCCGCAGACACGCCTGAGCTACCGCGTGGACCCGCGCGATGTGCGCACCATCGAGGATGTCTGGAACACCCTGCCCGTGCGCACCACCGTGCTGGTGTCGGGCAGGCAGCTGGAGCAGGCCTCGTTCGACAGCGCCTGGCGCATCGGTGCCAGCCTGCAGCGCAACAACAGGCGCATGCAGGTACGGGCCCTTCCTGCCGTGGGCGAGGTGATCGACCTGCGCGGCCTGGAGGTTCCCGCCGCCCTGGCCGGCGTGCCCGCCTTTGCCGCGCTGCGGGGCGCCGAGCCCCAGCACAAGCTGGCCAGTGACGCCGAACTGGGCGCGCTGCTCATGCTGGGGGCCGCCCAGGTCAGCGGCGACATCGTGGTGGCCGACAAGGCACTGCAGCAGCGCCTGACCGCCGCCTTCGCAGCCCTGCAGGCCCAGCTGGCGACCGACCCCGATGCGGGCCAGGCGCTGCAGCAATGGCGTGCCCGCCGCGCGCCGCTGGCCAGCGAGGCGCTGGCCTCGCAGCAACTGCGTGCCTTGCCCATGGGCCGCCAGATGGTGCTGGCCGTGGCCTCCGATGCGGGTGCGCGCGTGGCCGGCCTGCAGGAGGCCGCCCTGCAGCGCCTGCTGGTCAGCGACAACGTGACGGTGGCTGCGGCCCAGCCCCCGCAATGGGACGAGGCCAAGGGCATACGCCTGTCCAGCCTGGGCGGCAGTCCCGACAGCTTCGACGTGCTGTCGCGCGGCGAGTGGACGATGAACTTCCCGCTGAGCGCCGTCGCCTCGCAGGGCCGGATGCCGGGCGAGATCACGCTGTACGTGGCCGCAGCCCCCGGCGCCTCGGCCACGCGCCCCGTGGCCACGCTGTTCTGGAACGGCATGCTGCTGTCGGCCCGCCAGCTGGACGCCAACGGCCAGCCCGAGCGCCTGCGCGCCCGCGTGCCCGGCTACGCGCTGGGCATCAACAACACCTTGCGCGTGTCGGTGCAGCGCCAGCCCTACTCGGCCGACTGCAACGAGATTCCCCAGCCCTATCCCGCCAGCGTGCTGCCGGCCATCAGCTATGTGACGCCCGGCAAGGCCGAGCCCAACGGCAGCTTCATCGGCCTGCTGCCCCTGCTGGGCGCCAGGTCGCAGCTGCTGGTGCCTGCCAGCTACCTGTCGGCCGCGCCGGCCGCGCTGGAGCGCATGGCCAACCTGGCAGCAGCCAGCGGCCTGTCGGCCTCGCAGGCCGAGCTGGTCGTGGCCCAGGCCGATGCGCCCGCCAAGCCTTCCATGCCCTTCGTGGCCATGGAGGTGCCGGTGGACGGCGCCAAGCCCCTGGTGACGGTCACGGACGGTCAGCAGCTGCGCATTCGCGGCAAGTCGCTGGACTGGCTGGACATCAAGGGGCTGAAACAGCTGTCCTCGGCCGAAGTGGTCACTGCCGGCGGCCAGCAGGGCGTGCTGTGGCGTGCCATCGGCGAGTGGACTGGCGGCCTGGGCGAGCCCTTCCTGCTCAATCGCGGCAACATCGCCGTGATCGGCGGTGACGGCCCGCTGGCCTGGGTCGACAGCAGCAACCCCGATGCCGGCATTCCGTCCGGTCCGCGCGAAGGCGCCTTCCACGAATGGCGCAACTTCCTGTCCTGGAGCGTGCCCGGCATCGCCATTGCGCTGGTCGTGGTGGTGCTGCTGGTGCTGCTGGCCTGGGCGGTGGCGCGCAGCAAGCAGCCCAGGCACTGAGCCGGGCCCGAGCCACGATGACGACGGCATGAGGCGATCACCATGATCTCTTCCCTCTACTGGCCCTACCTGGTGGCCGACTACTACCACGCGCTGGAGATCACCAGCGCCGTGGTGGCCGTCATCATCCTGCTGTCCAGCATCGATGACCTGTTCATCGATGCCTGGTACTGGGTGCGCGAGGCCTGGCGCGCGCTGACCGTCAAGCGCCGCTACCAGCCGCTCAAGGCACAGCAGTTGCAGGAGGTCGAGGAAAAGCCGCTGGCCATCATGGTGCCGGCCTGGCTGGAGTACGACGTGATCGCGCCCATGCTCGAGAGCATGGTGGGCACGTTGGACTACAAGAACTACATGATCTTCGTGGGCACCTACCGCAACGACGAGCGCACCAAGAACGAGGTGGAGCGCATGCGCCGGCGCTACCGCCAGCTGGTCCGCGTGGAGGTGCCGCATGACGGCCCCACCTGCAAGGCCGACTGCCTCAACTGGATCGTGCAGGCCATCTTCCAGCAGAACACGCTGCAGCCCGAGCCCTTTGCCGGCCTGATCCTGCACGACAGCGAAGACGTGCTGCACCCGCTGGAACTCAAGTACTACAACTACCTGCTGCCGCGCATGGACTTCATCCAGCTGCCCGTGACCTCGCTGGAGCGCGAGTGGTACGAGCTGGTGGCCGGCACCTACATGGACGAATTCGCCGAATGGCACACCAAGGACCTGGTGGTGCGCGAGAGCATGTCGCACATGGTGCCCTCGGCCGGCGTGGGCACCTGCTTTTCGCGCAAGGCGATGGAGGAACTGGCCGCCGAGACCCATAACCAGCCCTTCAACACCGACACGCTGACCGAGGACTACGACATCGGCGCGCGGCTGGCGCGCCGGGGCATGAAGCAGATCTTCGGCAAATTCCCCGTGGACTACGTGATACGGCGCAAGCCGCTGTTCGGCCTGGGCAAGGAAAAGGTGTCCACCCTCACCATGCCGCTGGGCATACGCGAGTTCTTTCCCAACACCTTCAAGACCGCCTACCGGCAAAAGGCGCGCTGGACGCTGGGCATCGGCCTGCAGGGCTGGAGCCAGGTCGGCTGGGCCGGGCCGCTGTCCACCAAGTACCTGCTGTTCCGCGACCGCAAAGGGCTGGTGACCTCCTTCGTGGCCATCCTGGCCTATCTGCTGCTGCTGAACTTTCTGGTCTTCCTGCTGGCCGACCACATGGGCTGGTGGACGGTCTACTACCCCTCCCTGTTCGCCCCCAATGGCTGGCTGGTGACGCTGATGAGCGTCAACGTCGTCGCCCTGCTGCTGCGCGTGGTGCAACGCGCATGGTTCGTCTCGCGCCTGTACGGCTGGGAGCACGCCTTGCTGTCCGTCCCGCGCATGGTGATCGGCAACTTCATCAATGCCATGGCAGCGGCGCGCGCCTGGAAGCTGTTCATCGTCCACCTGGTCACGGGCAAGCGCCTGGCCTGGGACAAGACCATGCACGACTTCCCCTCCACAGACCAGTTGGTGCACCAGCGCCAGCGCCTGGGCGAGCTGCTGCTGTCCTGGCAGGCCATCGACGAAACCCGGCTGGCCAGCGCGCTGGAGATCCAGCGGCGCGAACGCCGCCCGCTGGGCGCCATCCTCATGGAGCAAGGCTGGCTCGACGAGGCCACGCTGCGCGAGGCCATCAGCTTCCAGCAGGGGGAGCCCACCGATCCCCCGGCACATCCCGGCTTGGCCGCAACAGGCAATCCAAGCACACCAAGGGCCGGCATATGAAGCGTCTCGCACCCCTCGTTCGCCCACTCACCCTGGCCGCCCTGCTGGGCGCCGGCTGGAACGCGCCGCCGGCCTGGCCGCAGGCCGCAGCAGCCGTCAAGGCCGAGGCGCCGCTCAGGGGCCGCGCATGGCAGCTGGCCAACCAGGCCTATGCCCATTACCAGGCCGGCCGCTTTGCGCGGGCCGCCAGCGCCGCCGCATCGGCCATACAGCTGCGTCCCGACCTGTTGCGCCTGCGCATGCTGCTGATCTACTCGCTGCAAAGGCAGGGCAAGAACGAGGAAGCGCTCAAGGCCATCGCCTCGGCCCGCGCCGCCGGGATGGACGAGGCCACGCTGCAGCAGGCCGAGACGAATGTGCGCGCGGCTGCGGCAGGCGGGGCCGCCGCAGGTGGCGGCGCGGCCACGGCCTCCGAGGCCTACACCAAGGCCTTTCCCATCGCCACCGAGGCCTACGCCGACTACAACGCCAGGAACTACGCAGACAGCGCGCGCAAGGCCGAGCAGGCCTTTCGCCTGGACCCCACGCAAGGCCAATGGGCATTGCTGTGGATTGGTGCGCTGGAAGCCCAGGACCAGCTGGGCGCCGCCATCGAGGCCGCAGATGCCGCCCTGTCCCTGGACCCACCCAACAAAAGCGACCTGGTGGCCAAGCGCCAGACCCTGCGCCGCAGCCAGGCCGTGCTGCCCGCGCAAAAGGCCTACCAGGCGCTGATCGCCAACAACCCGGCGCAGGCCGTGCCCTTTGCGCGCGAGGCCGTGGCGCTGGCGCCGGGAACGGCATCGCACCGCTTGCTGCTGATCACCTCGCTCATGCTGGCCGAGCAACTGCCCGACGCGGAAAAGGCTGCCGACGAGGCACTGGCGCAGGACAACGAGGACACGGCCGCCCTGGGCATGCGCGGCTACATACGCCAGCGCCAGGGCAAGACCACGCTGGCCAACGAGGACTTCGACGACGTGCTCAAGCAGGACTGGCTGGACGAAAAGCAATCGGCCGACCTGCGCCTGATCGCGGCCGACGCAGCCCTGGCTGCGGGCGACGCGGCACGCGCCCGCGCGCTGCTGGCGCCCATGCCGGCGCAGGATGAATCCGTGGCCCGCCGCCTCAAGCAAGCCGATGGACTGCGCCCGGGCCGCGACACGCCCATGGTGGCCGATACGCGCGGTGCCTCGCAGACCCTGGCCATGGCCGACTACCCGCCGCCGCTGCAGGACTGCCGCGACACGCCCTACGGAACGGTCTGCGAGCTGCAGCCCTCCGATGCCCAGGGCGCAGGCGGCCCCAGCGCCCAGGCCTATGCGGCCTACGCGCGCCAGGACTACAAGGCTGCCATCGAACATGCGCAAACGGCCGTGGAGCAGGACCCCGACAACGAGCAGCTGCAAAAGCTGCTGACCACCACGCTGGCCGCAGGCAACCGCGACCAGCAGGGCCAGGCCCTGCTGCGGCTGGACAAATCCCTGTCCCTCACCCCCAACGACGCCCAGCTGCTGATGCAGCGCGGCTACCTGTACTCGCGCCAGGAAGAGCCGGCCAAGGCGCTGCAGGATTTTCGTGCCGCCCGCGCCACGGGCGAGGCGCCTGCGGGCGCCATGCTGGACGAGGGCTATGCCCTGGCCGGCACCGGCGACAGCCGGGGCGCCGTGCACACCTTCAAGCAAGCCATCGACCTGGACGATGCCGGCACCGCCAAGCTGACGCCGGGCCAGCGCGAGAACGCGCGCAGCGCCGTCTCCGGCTACTCGCGCGAATGGGGCGCCATCGTCTCCCTGGGCTACCGGGGCGCGCGGCCGGCGGGGCGTGCATTCTCGGACGGCATCCTCACCCAGGCCGGCGACGCCGTCTTCGGCACGGCCGAGGCCTACTGGCGCCCGTCCAACTTCCTCAACTCATCGACGCGCATCTTCGATGTCTACGGACGGCTGGGCAGCACCTTGCATGACGGGGGCGGCACCACGCTGGGCCAAAGCGCCATCGACCCCTGCACGGGCCTGCCCATCAATGTGCAGGCAGGCGACAACCGCGGCATCTCGGGCCTGCCCACCACCACGGGCTCGCTGGGCATGCGCTTCACGCCGTCCACCAAGTACGCGCTGACCTTCGGCATAGAGCGCCAGTTCAACATCGGCTCCGCCACGCGCTCGGGCTTCATCACGCCTGAATCGCCCCAGCTGCGCTGCCTGATGAGCGGGCGCGATCCGCTCAACCCCACGGGCCCGGCACTGGGCAATCCCATCTCGGCCAAGTACAGCGCGGGCGCGGGCCAGGGCGGCTGGCTGGCCTATGTCACCCACGGCTTCTACGAAGGCACGGGCCGGCGCACGGACCGCTCCAGCTGGTTCACCATGGAAGGCTACAGCCAGGCCGGCTATGCCAACCAGAGCATGGCCTCGCGCTTCACGCTGACAGACCAGACCAATGGCGCCCTGGTGGGTGACGGCTCGGGCCGCTACAAGCGCGAGCAATGGTTCTTCTCCACCGAGGCCCGCATCGGGCGCAGCTTCCGCGCCGACGGCATCAACCAGGGCCTGGTGATCTTCCCGTTCGGCGTGGTCGCGGCCGACTGGATCAAACAGAGGAACCGCGTGCAAGTGCGTTCCCTGCAGGCCGCCCCTGGCGCCACGCCCACCGCAGCCCAATTGGCCGCCCAGCAGGGACAGACCCTGGCCCTGCAAGGCAATGGCAGCAGCTGGTCGGCCAGCGCCGGCGTGGGCATCAGCCTGCGCCAATGGTTCCGCGAAAGCCACTACAGCACGGCCCAGTCCTATCTGGACTGGTCCATGCAGTACCGCTTCAACATCGGCGGCGGCCAGGCCGACCGCGCCAAGGGCCTGTTCATGACGCTGACGCTGTCCTATTGAAAGCCCCGCCCCGCCGCCGCCACCACACAGACAAGAGAAAAGGAGAAAGCTCCCATGGATTCGACCAAGCAAGCACCCCGCCCCGCCCTGCACGGACTGCGCTCGGGCATGGCGCGCGCCGCACGCGGGCTGGCCGGCTGCGCCCTGGTGCTGGGCGCGCTGGCAGCGCAGGGAACGGCACAGGCACAGGCACAGGACAGCTCCTCCATCGTTCTCAGGGGCAAGGACGGCTGGCTGTTTCCGGGCTGGGGCAGCCTGACCCAGGTGGACCGCGCCGGCATCACGGAATCCACGCGGCTGATCACCGAGGCGCGCAACCTGCTGGCCGCGCGCGGCGTGAAGCTGCAGGTGCTGCTGCTGCCCGACAAGGTGCGCTTCTACGCTGACAAAATGCCCGATGGCAAGGCCATGAGCGCCGATGTCCAGGGCCGCTACAAGCAGGTGCTGCAGGCGCTGCAGGGCGCAGGCATTCCCAGCTTCGACGACGAGGCCGTGCTGCGCACCGTGCGCGACAGCGGCAAGGACGTGTTCTACCGCACCGACCAGCACTGGACCCAGGCGGCGGCCGACGCCACGGCCGAAGCCACGGCCCGCATGGTCCAGGGCGAGGTGCCCCAGCTGGCGGGCCGCGCCGGCAGCGGCCTGGCCCTGGGCGACACCGTCACCGAGCGCCGCTATGGCGACCTGGCCGAGCTCTTTCTCACCGCCGAAGAGCGCAAGCAGGTGGGCCGCGAGGTCTATACCGTGCGCCGCCAGGCCCCCGCCAAGGGCCTGCTCGACGACGAGCCCGCGCCCGTCCATGTGACGGGCCACAGCATGGTCCAGCCCTACTTCGGCTTTCCGCAAAAGCTCTCCAGCCTGCTGGACCGCCCCGTCTCGCTGAACTGGAAGCCCGGCAACGTGGGCCAGTGGACCATGCTGCTGGAGTACCTGGAGTCGCCGGCCTTCAAGTCCCACAAGCCCCAGGTGCTGGTGTGGCAGATGTTCGAGCCCACCTACAGCTACGGCCCCAACGCGGCCGGCCAGTGGGACAACGCCTCCCTCATGCCCAGCGCCACCTGGCTGGAGCGGCTGCGCGCCGCACTCAAGGGCTGACCCGTGGACCAAGCCGCGCAAGACCTGCAAACCGACAAGGGCCACCGGCGCAATGCCTGGATCTGGGGCGCCCTGCTGCTGTCGGGCCTGGCCTGGGGTGGCTGGTCGCTGGCCCGCCACGGCCCCAAGGCCGGCGAGCTGCAGCTGTCGGCCTGGCTCGATGGCCGCGCGGGCACGGCGCTGAACAAGGGCCTGCGCCTGCCTGCGCAGTCCTCGCTGGAAACCGGCCAGGCCGCGCTGCGCTATCGCCTGCTGGGCGATACAGGCGCGCAGGTGGCCCTGGGCTGCCCGCAGTGGATGTTCTACCGCGACGGCCTGCGGCCCCAGCCCGGCACGGGCGCCGCGCCCTTCGAGGCGCGCCAGCGCCTGTTGCGCCACTGGACACGGCAGTTGCAGGACAAGGGCATTGCCACCCTGGTGGTGGCCGTGCCCGACAAGTCGCGCATCGAGGCCGACCATCTGTGCGGCCTGCCCGTGGCCCCCGTGATGCTGCAGCGCCTGGACCTGTGGCAGCAGCGCCTGCAGGCCGACGGCATTGCCTTTGCCGACCTGCGCCCCGCCCTGCAGGCCCAGGAGCAGACGCAGCCCGTGTTCTTTCGCACCGACGTGCACATGAACGCCGAGGGCGCACGCGCCGCCGCCCTGGCCGTGGCCCGGGCCGCGCTGCCGCTGCTGGGCGGGCAGCGCGGCAGCCAGGCCTTCGAGGAGTCTGCACCCGGGCCGCTGCAGCCCTTGCCCGGCGACCTGCTGGCCCTGGCCGGCCTGGCCGACGCACCGGCAGGCTGGCGCCCGCAGCGCGACGAAATACGCCCCCAGGCCATCACCCCCGTGCGCGGCGGCGGCCTGCTGGACGAGACGCCGCCCGTGCAGGTGCTGCTGGCCGGCAGCTCCAACGGCCTGCGCAGCAATTTCGCGCCACAGCTGGGCCGCGCGCTGGGCCATGAAGTCTGGAACCTCAGCATGGATGGCGGCCAGTTCAGCGGCGCCATGGTGTCCGCCCTCAAGCGCCGCGCCTCCTGGCCGGCCAGCCTGCGGCTGGTGATCTGGGAGTTCTCGGAAAACACCTTGTCCCTGCCCCTGACGGACGATGAAAAAGCGGCGCTCAAGGAGCTGGACGCCGCCTCCCCGCCTGCGTGAAACCGCCCGCTACATGCTGTTCAACTCCTATCTTTTCCTGCTGCTGTTCCTGCCCATCGCGCTGGCGGGCCACTACCTGGCCGGCGCCATCAGCCTGCGGCTGGCCGCGTTCTGGCTGTGCCTGACGTCCTTCGTCTTCTATGGCTGGTGGAACCCGCAGTTCGTCGCCCTGCTGGCCCTGTCCATTGCCTTCAACTACGTGGTGAGCCGGCTGATCCTGCGCTTTGCCGGCCATGCGCGGCTGCAGGGGCTGGTGACTGCGCTGGGCGTGGGCGCGGACCTGGCGGCACTGTTCCACTACAAGTACTTCGCCACGCTGTTCAACTTCCTGGGCGAATGGGGGCTGACGCAGGGCGGCATGCACGAGCTGATCCTGCCCCTGGGCATCTCGTTCTTCACCTTTACCCAGATCGGCTACCTGCTGGACTGCCGCTCGGGCATCGTCAAGGAACGCAGCCTGCTCAGCTACGTGCTGTTCGTGACCTTCTTCCCGCACCTGATTGCCGGGCCCATCCTGCACCACAAGGAAATGATGCCGCAGTTCGCGCAGCCGGATAACTACCGGTTCCGCGCGGACAACCTGTCCATCGGGGGCACGCTGTTCGTGATCGGCCTGGCCAAGAAGGTGCTGCTGGCCGACGAGATCGCACCCTATGCGGACGCCGGCTTCGCCGCGCCCGGCGAGCTGCAGTTCTGGGCCGCCTGGGGCGCCAGCCTCAGCTACGCGCTGCAGCTGTACTTCGACTTCTCGGGCTATTCGGACATGGCCCTGGGCCTGGCGCGCATGTTCGGCATCCGTTTCCCGCTGAACTTCAACTCGCCCTACAAGGCCGGCAGCATCATCGACTTCTGGGCGCGCTGGCACATGACGCTGACGCGCTACCTCACGGCCTACCTGTACTACCCCGTGGCCATGGCCATCTCGCGCGCACGCGAAAAGCGCGGCCTGTCCGTGGGCTCCAGCGCCGCGCGCACGCCGGGCGGCTTTGCGGCCACCATCGTCGTGCCCACGCTGTTCACCATGGGGCTGGCGGGCATCTGGCACGGCGCCGGCCTGCAGTACGTGATCTTCGGCCTGCTGCATGCCTTCTACCTGTCGGTCAACCATGCCTGGCGCATCTTCGTGGTCAGCCGCAAGCCGGCCGCCGCCCGCAAATCGGGCCGGGGCGTGCAGGCGCTGTGCGTTGTCATCACCTTCATCGCCGTGCTCATCGCCCAGACCTTCTTCCGCGCCCACGGCGTGGGCGACGCCATGCTGCTGCTCAAGGGCATGGCCGGCCTGCGCGGCGTGGAGGCGCTGGAGTCGCTGTCCCACGTCCAGGGACTGGCACTGGGCGATGCCATCCGCCTGGCCATAGGCCACCATATGCAGCTGGCCCTGGTGCTGCTGCTGCTGGCCATTGCCTGGTTCACGCCCAATGCCCACCAGATCCTGGGCCGCTTCTCGCCCGCCATGTTCAAGGTGCAGGAAGCGCCCCGGGCCTGGATGCGCTGGCGCCCCAGCGCGGGCTGGACGGCCGTGACCCTGGTCCTGCTCTTCCTGTGCCTGGTCAACCTGCACAAGGAAACCCGCTTCCTGTATTTCCAGTTCTGAAACGCCTGTTGGAGAAAAAAGCATGTCCCACAATGACATCGAAACCAAGATTGCCCAGATCATCGGAGCCATCATCCTGACCTCGGTCGAGCCCGATACGCTGCTGCTCGAATCGGGCCTGGTGGACTCGCTGTCCGCCGTGGACGTGGCCCTGGCCATCGAGAAGGAATTCGGCGTCAAGATACCGCCATCGGAGATCGACCTGCACCTGGAGTCCGTGCAAACGCTGGCGCAGTACGTGGCCGAGCAGCGCAAGGCGTGATGAGACGCCGGCACTGTCGGCCCGGCCTGCGCAGCCATCCCCATCCACCCACCGCCGCAAGGAGCCCGCATGCGATTCAGTTTTGACCGCTTCGACTTCATCGAGCCCGACGCCGGCACGCAGCGGCCGGCCGTCATCGATGCCGCCGGCACGCTGAGCTGGCAGCAACTGGCCCAGGCCGTGGAGCAATGGGAGCAGCAGGCGCTGGCGCGCGGCGCTCGCCGCGACGAGCCGCTGCTGATCACGGGGCACAAGGAGACGGCCTTTCTCGTGGCCATCCTCGGCTGCCTGCGCCTGGGCGTGCCCTTTGTCCCCGTGGACGTGATCAACCCGGCCGAGCGCATGGCGCGCATCGCCACGCTGGTGCAAGCCGGCCTGCACTACGACGCGCAGGCCCGCAGCTTTGTGGACACCGGCATCGCCGCGCAGCCGCTGCAGGAAAAATCGCTGGCCTACATCATGTTCACCTCGGGCAGCACGGGCGATCCCAAGGGCGTGCAGATCGGGCGCGAGAGCATGGGCCTGTTCGCCGGCTGGATACGCGACTGCCTGGCCCTGGGCGAGGCGCCGGTGTTCATGGACCAGATGCTGTTCAGCTTCGACTTTTCGCTGTTCAACTGGATGGGCGCCCTGGTCACGGGCGGTGCCTGCGTGCTGTGCGCGCGCGAGACCATTGCCGACCGCCAGGCCTTTGCCGCCTACCTGGCGCGCACCCATGTGAACGTCTGGGCGTCCACGCCCTCCTTCGTGCGCCAGCAGCTGCTGGATGCCGACTTCGACCAGCAGCACCTGCCCGACCTGCGCGTCTTCGTCTTCGGCGCCGAATCGCTCACGCCCACCGTGGCCGAGGCGCTGTGGAGCCGCTTTCCCCAGGCGCGCATCATCAACTCCTACGGCCCCACCGAGGCCACCTGCTCCACCACCTGGGTGGAGATCGACCCCGCGCTGCGCCAGCGCGCGCCGCTGCCCTTTCCCATCGGCCGGGCCAAGCCCTATGCCGATGTGTTCCTGGACGAAGGCGAGATCTGCGTAGCCGGCGACCATGTGATGCGCGGCTACCTCAACCGCCCCGACCTGCACGCCACCCGCATGTTCATGCGCAACGGCAAGCGCGGCTACCGCACGGGCGACCTGGGCGAGATCGACGGCGAGGGCCTGGTCACCTTCCACGGCCGGCGCGACGACCAGATCAAGATGCACGGCTACCGCATCGAGCTGGCCGAGGTCGATGCCGTGCTGGCCACCCTGCCCGGCGTGCGCGCAGGCGCGGCGGTGGCACTCAAGCGGCCCGACGGCTTCATCGTGCGCATGATCGGCTTCGTGGACCTGGACCGCAGCGGCCCGCCCGGCATGCACCCCCTGCCCGAAGACCTGGCCGGATGGCGCGAACTGCTGGCCCAGCGCGTGCCGCCCTACATGATTCCGTCGGAACTGCTGGCCTGCCATGGCTTTCCGCTGACCCAGACCGACAAGGCCGACCGCAAGCAACTGGAGCGCATGTACCTCGACTCGCGCATGCGCCCCGCCCAATGAAACAAGGATCTGCAGGCATGACTTCCGTTTTTTCCGCTGTGAGGCGCCAAGCACTGTTCACCCTGGCCGGGCTGGCGGCCCTGTCCTGCCTGCCTGCAGCGCATGCCGAAGGCACGCTGGCCCAGCTGTACGCCGCGCGCCCCCCCGCAGGCTCGTCCTTCGTGCGCGTGGTCCACCCCGACGCGGGCAGCCTGCGCGTGAAGATCGCCGACGGCCCCGAGCAGACGCTGTCCGGCAGCAAGCCGGCCAGCAGCTACGCCATCGTCAAGGGCGACACGCCCTTTGCCATCCAGCTGGACGGCAAGAGCGCCGGCAGCATGAAGGTGGCGCCGGGCAGCTTCACCACCCTGGTGCCGCAGCGCCAGGGCAAGAACGCGGCCACGCGCTTCACGGCCATCGACGACTCCGGCGGCAGCCAGGACGCGCTCAAGGCCGAGCTGCGTTTCTACAATCTCACCACGGACTGCCCCCAGGGCAGCCTGCAGGTCGCGCCCGCGGGCACGCCCCTGTTCACGGGCGTGGCGCCGGCCGCATCGGCCAGCCGCTCCATCAACCCGGTCAGCGCCCAGCTCAGTGCCAGCTGCGCCAAGGCCGTCAGCGCGCCGCTGGCACTGCCCCAGCTGCAGCCCGGCGACCACTACAGCCTGTTCATGACGGGTACGGCCGCCTCCCCCGTGCTGCGCGGCCAGGCCAGCGCCACCGACACCTATCGCCCCTGACCCAGCCCAAGGAGACCGACACAGACATGCGCACCCGCTCCGTATTGCGTGAAGACCACCTGCTGTTCAAGGAACAGGTGGACCGATTCGTGGCCACCGAGATCCTGCCCCACATCAATGACTGGGAGGCAGAGGGCATCACGCCGCGCGCCCTGTGGCGCAAGGCTGGCGACAGCGGCCTGCTCAATTGCGACCTGCCCCCGCCCTACGGCCAGGGCGGGGACTTCGGCCACGCGGCCGTGGTCATCGAGGCGCTGGCGCGTGCCAACTGCCTGGGCATCGGCTTTTCCATCCACTCCGACATGGTGGCGCCCTATCTCTGGAACTTCGGCACGCAGGTGCAGAAGGACCGCTGGCTGCCGCGCATGGCCACGGGCGAGCTGATCGGCGCCATCGCGCTGACCGAGCCCGGCGCGGGCAGCGACCTCAAGGCCGTGCGCACGCGCGCCCGCCGCAAGAGCGAGAGTGAAGGCGGCGGCTACGTGCTCAACGGCCAGAAGACCTTCATCACCAACGGCGTCAACGCCGGCCTGATGGTGGTGCTGGCCAGCACCGAGCCCGACCTGGGCGCGCGCGGCCTGTCGTTGTTCGTGGTGGAAGAAGGCATGAAGGGCCTGGGCAAGGGCCCGGCGCTGCGCAAGATAGGCCAGCACAGCCAGGACACCTGCGAGCTGTTCTTCGACGAACTGCACCTGCCGGCCGACCACCTGCTGGGGCGCGAGAACGCAGCCTTCGAGCATGTGACCCAGGAACTGGCGCAGGAGCGGCTGGCGATCGCGCTGCGTGCGGCGGCCTCCACCGAAGGCATGCTGGACGAGGCTGCCGAGTTCGTGCGCAACCGCAAGGTCTTCGGGCGCCGCGTGCTCGACTACCAGAACACCCGCTTCAAGTTCGCCGACGCCCTGGCCAGGACCACCATGCTGCGCGTCTTCCTGGACGACTGCCTGGCCCAGCACATGGAAGGCTCGCTGGACTCCGTCACCGCCGCCATGGCCAAGCTCAACGCCACCGAGCTGCAGGGCCAGGTGCTGGACGAGCTGCTGCAGCTGCACGGCGGCTACGGCTACATGGCGGAATACGGCATCGGCCGTGCCTGGGCCGATGCAAGGGCACTGCGCATCTTCGGCGGAAGCAGCGAGATCCTGCGAGAGATCATCGCCAAGCGCTTCTGACCCGGCCGCCTGCCGCTCAGCGCGCGGCGGATTTCCACCCGCGCAGCAGTTGCCGGGCTTCGGGCGTGTCGTTCAGCACCCAGGGATCGATGGCGAAGGCAACGACGCGCTGGGCGCCGTAGTCGCGGGCCACGTCCCATTGGCGACGCACGCGCTCGAAGCTGGCCGTGCGCGCCTGGAAGTCCGAGCCATCGGGCCGCGCGGGCGGCAGTTGCTCGAACAGTTCCACGATGAGATCGAACGGCGCCCTGCGCTCGAGCAGCATCTGCTGCAGCGGCGCCAGCGCCTCGTAGTTGCCCAGGCCCGCCACGCCCACGCCGTCCTGCACCATGGGGCGCAGGGACACGCGGTCCAGCAGGATGCTCCACAGCGTGGGCAGGCTGCCCAGGGTCTGCAGCTGGCTGAAATAGGTGGAGATGCCGGGCACCTGGCCGGATGTGGCCGCTGCCGCCTGGGCCAGCGGTTGCAGCGCGCTCACCAGCAGCTCGATGCGCTCGGGCGCGGCCCAGTGGTACTGCTCCAGCTCGTAGGGGATGTACCAGCCGCGAAAGGCCGCATGGCGCGGCCAGGTGCTGGCGTACATGTGGCTGGCGCCCAGCTCGGCGATATGCGCCAGGTAAGGCGCAGGGCCTGCGGCGTTGTCAAGGCTGATCTGCTTCCACCAGCGCTCGTCATAGGGCAGGCCCAAGTGCACGCCCATGCCCAGTTCGGTGCAGATGTCCAGCAGGTCGGCGATCTGCGCGTCGGCCAGCATCCAGCTGCCCGCCTCGGTATCGCCCAGCAGGCCGCTCCATTGCACGAACAGCTCGCGGCAGCCCAGCGCCTGGGTGGCGGCCAGGCGCTGGCGCCATTGGTCGCGCGGCATCTCCAGATGGCTGCGCCACGGCTGCAGGAAACTGCCCGACACGGGCGCCGAGGCCGCGCAACCGACCAGCGAGGCACAGGCGGCGGCCACGCCGGCGCCGAGGAATTCGCGTCTGGACAAATGCATGTTGGGGACGGCCGCAAGGCTGCGTGAAGGCAAGCGCCAAGAATACAGCCAAGCGGCACCGCCCCGCCCCAAGGGGGCCGGCCCAGCGGGGGTTGACCCGGCCGGGCTGAGGGTTGATGCGCGGCGAAGGCGGCTTCAGAACGAGTGCACGACGCCCGCGTAAAGCCCCTGCTGGCCGGAGCCGGGCAGCGGCTTGCCGCTGTTGGCCTCCACCGAGAACGAGGCTGTGCCCCCGTTGGAGAGGGTGCCGACCGTGCCATACAGCATGGTGCGCCGGGAAAGATGGTAGTTGGCCCCCAGGCTCAGCAGGCTGGCGCCGCCGCCACTGCGGTTGGCGCGGTAGGCGCCGCCCACCAGCACCAGCGCCGGCGTGGCCTGGTAGTTGGCGCCCATCCAGTAGGTCTGTTGCCTGCGGGCGCCTGCCGGGTTGTCGGCGTCGGCCACCGTCAGGAGGCCTGACCGGATCTGGCTGTAGCCCGTGAACAGCTTGAGGCCGCCCACGCGGTAGGTTGCGCCCACCGTGTACAGGCGCGATGCCGTGTAGAGCGAACTGAAAGCGCCGTTGCCGTCACGGATTTCTTCGTAGAAGGCCTTGAGCACCAGCGGCCCCTGCTCATAGCCCACGCTGGCGGCGGCCTGGCGCCCGGCCCGGGAACGGCCCGCCTCCCCGTTCAGCCCCAGCTGGGTGCGAAACGAGAGCCCGCCCCAGGCCGGCGACTGGTAGCTGATGGCATTGGGGCGCGACCCCCAGGTCCGGTTGCCCTGCAGCGTGCCCGCACCCATGGCCTGCAGGCCCATGGGGTCCAGCGCCCAGACCTCGCCGTCCGGAATGCCCATGGCCCGGCCCAGCAGCAGCGTGCCGTACGTCTGGCTTCGCAGGCCGACTACCGCATAGCGGCTGAAGAAGCTGTCGCCCACCGTGCCGTCGTCGGCGGAGAACTGGCTTTCGAGATGGAAGACGGCGCTCAGGCCGCCACCCAGGTCCTCAGCCCCGCGCATCCCCCACCAGGTCGCGCCCCATTGCCCGGCGTGCCGGAGTTGATCGGAAGACCGGCCCGGCCCCTCGGCAATGCGGTTCATATAGTCGACACCGCTGACGATGCGCCCATACAGCGTGACGCTGCCTTGCGCCGCGGCCAGACTGGCTGCGCCGGCCAGCGCCGCAGCGCACAGGCAAGGTACGGTGGCCCGGGCCGCAGGGCCCCACAGGGCGTGGTGGATTGCAGATGTCATGACGTTGTCCTCCCTTGGTTTTCATGCCTCGATGCCGGATGGCCTCAGGCGCCCAGCCGCTCCACGAGCGCGCTCAGCGTCTCGTAGCCCTTTTTCGCGTATGCGTAGCCGGGCGCGATGGCGGGGTCCTGCTCGGCCTCGACCACGAGCCAGCCCTGGTAGCCGGCATCCCTGAGCGTGCGCAGCACCGCCTCGAAGTCGAGCGCGCCGTCACCCGGCACCGTGAAGATGCCGTTGACCACGCCCTGCAGAAAGCTCCAGTCGCCCTGGCGCGCCTGGGCAATCACCTGGGGACGCACATCCTTGCAATGCACATGCGCCACGCGCGCCACATGTTTTTTCAGCAGCGCCGCCGGATCGGCCGCGCCGCCGTAGTAGGCATGGCCGGTATCGAACAGCAGAAAGACCTTGCGCGGATCGGTCAGCGCCATCAGGCGGTCCACATCCTGCGGGGATTCCACCTGGGCGCCCATGTGGTGGTGATAGGCCAGCCGGATGCCGTAACACTCCAGCAGGTGCGCGCCAAAGGCATCCAGCCGCCACGCATAGCGCTGCCAGGCCGCATCGTCGGCAAAGCGCGGGCGCCGGGACACAGGCGTGCCGATCTGCCCCTGGACCGTGCCCGCGCATTCGCCATAGACCACCACGTCGACGCCGTTGTGGCGCAGCCTGTCCATGTGGGGCTTGCAGCGCTCGGCCTCGGCGGCAAGGGCCTGGTCGTCGCTGCCCGCATCGGCCTGCGCCAGAAAGCCCGAGTACCAGCCGGAGACGCAGGCCAGCCCGTACGCGTCGAGCCTGGCCTTGAGCGTGGGGCCGGTTTTCGGAAACTTGTTGCCCAGCTCGAAACCCGCGTAGCCGATCTCGGCGCCTTCCTTCAGTGCAGTGTCCAGCGGCGTATCGCCCCCCAGCGAAGGGAGGTCGTCGTTCATCCAGGACAGGGGATTGATACCGATGCGAACCTTCCAGTTCATGCGAGTCCTCCTTGGGGCAGATAGGCGCCTAGACAGTTAGGCAGATGGGCAGATGGGCAGAAATCGGGCGGGGCGACGGTGGCGCGGCGTCAGCGCCGCTGGCCTGCCTTGTGGTGCAGGTACTCGCGCCGCGCGCCCTGGACCTCGGGGCGGTCCGAGACCTCGGGCACGGCAACCTCCCACCAGGCGCCGCCGTCGGCCGTGGTGCGGTGGTGGGTGGTATCTATCACCAGCACCTGGCTGCGGCGGGACGCCCGCGCACGCAGCATTTCGCGGCGCAGTTCCTGCACACCGCCCACGTGGACGGCCTCGGCCCCCATGGCAGCGGCGTGGCGGGCGAAATCTATGGACGAGCGCTCGCCGCCCTCGGGCACGCAGTCGTCGAGCATGTTGTTGAAGCTGGCGCCGCCGCAGCGGATCTGCAGCCGCTCTATGCAGCCGTAGCCACGGTTGTCCAGCACCACGACGATGATCTTTCGGCCCAGCAGCACCGAGGTGGCCAGCTCGGCGTTGAGCATCATGTAGGAGCCATCGCCCACGACCACGATGACCTCGCGCTCGGGCCTTGCCAGCTTCACGCCCAGACCGCCCGCGATCTCGTAGCCCATGCAGGAATAGGCATAGTCCACGTGGTAGTTGCCCGGCAGGCCGCTGCGCCACAGCTTGTGCAGCTCGGCCGGCAGCGTGCCGGCCGCGCAGACCACGATGTCATTGCGGGCGCTGTCCAGCCCTGCGTCGGCGGCAGACTCGCGCAAGGCCCCGATCACCTCGGCGTCACAGGGCAGCTCGCCCTGGGGCACGTGCAATGTCAGCTCCGCCACGCGCTGTGCCCAGGCTGAGGCCCGGGCGCGCAGCTCTTCGGTCCACCGTGGATCGGCCCGCCAGCCGGCCAATCCTGCACCCAGCTGGGCCAGGCCAATACGGGCATCGGCCACCAGCTGGCGGCCACGCTTCCTGGCGGCATCGAAGGGCTGCACGTTCAGGCCCAGCACCGTGGCCTGGCTGTACAGCGCCTGCGAGCCGCTGGTGAAATCCTGCTGCCGCGTGCCGATGGCCAGCAGCACATCGCAGTGCCGGGCCGCGTGGTTGGCAGCCGGCGAGCCGGTCACGCCGATGGCGCCCAGATTGAGGGCATGGTCCCAGGCCAGGCTGCCCTTGCCGGCCTGCGACTCGGCCACCGGCACGCCATGCGTTTCGGCAAACACGCGCAAGGCCTCCCAGGCCTGGCTGTACAGCACGCCGCCGCCCGCCACGATCAGCGGCCTTTTGGCGGAGGCCAGCAAGGCCACGGCCTCGGCCAGCCCGGCAGCGTCGGCCGGCTGGCGGCGCAGGCGGATCAGCGGCGGGTGGAAGAAATCCATGGGCCAGTCGAAGGCCTGGGTCTGCACATCCTGCGGCAGCGCGAGGCAGACGGGGCCGCACTGGGCCGGGTCGGTCATGACCTGGATGGCACGCGGCAAGGCCACCAGCAATTGCTCGGGCTGCATGATGCGGTCGAAGTAGCGCGTGACCGGGCGCAAACAGTCGTTGGCGCTCAGATCGCCCTGCTCGAAGCTCTCCACCTGCTGCAGAACGGGATCGGGCAGGCGCGAGGCAAAGATGTCCCCGGGCAGCAGCAGCAGCGGCAGGCGCGCCACATGCGCCAGCGCGGCGGAGGTCACCAGGTTGGTGGCGCCGGGGCCGATGCTGGAGGTCACGGCCATCATGCGCTGGCGGAAATGGGTCTTGGCAAAGGCCACGGCCGCATGGGCCATGCCCTGTTCGCTGTGGGCGCGAAAGGTGGGCAGCCTGTGCCTGTCGGCATGCAGGGCCTCGCCCAGCCCGGCCACGTTGCCATGCCCAAAGATGGCGAACACGCCGCCGCAATAGGGCTGGATGGAGGTGCTGCCGTCCGGCTGCACGACCTCGGCCCGCAAGGCCGCCAGGTAGCGGACCAGCGCCTGGCTGACGGTCAATCTCACAGTGCTTGTCATGGCTTGCCTTGTCTCCGATGCCCGCCGTTCAGAACATGGACGAAAGATTAAAACTATTGGAAATTATTTTCCTTAGGTGTAATCACTTAGAAATTAATTTCCAAAATTTCACGGCACGGAACTACAGTTCTCCTCACGGTCCGGTGCAATCCGGTGTGTGGCGAGTCCATGCGGGGCCTGCATGCGCCCCGCTGCCGCTCAGGAACAAGGAGACGAGGGATGAGTAAAAGACACCTGCTGGCTGCCATTGCCGCAGCCCTTCTGGTCGCCCTGCCGTTGCATGGCCAGGCTCAGGCACAACCACGGGCAGCGCAGGCCCAGGCCCCGGTGCAGCCCCTCAGGATCGGCGTGGCGATGGCGCTGTTTGACGACACGGGCCTGACCATCCTGCGCAACGGCATCGTCGATGCAGCGAAAAGGCACGGAGCCGGCGTGCAGATCGAGGACGCCAGCAACGACGTGGGCAAGCAGCTGAGCCAGATCCAGAACATGATTGCCCAGCGGGCCGACGCCATCATCGTCAACCCGGTCGATACCGACGCCACGCCCAAGATCACCCGCATGGTGAGCGCCGCCCGGATTCCGCTGGTCTACGTGAACCGCCAGCCCGTGGATTTCGACAAGCTGCCCGCAGGCACTGCCGTGGTCGCGTCCGACGAAAAGCTGTCGGGCACGCTGCAGGCCCGCCAGGTCTGCAAGCTGCTGGGCGGCCGGGGCGACCTGCTGGTGCTGATGGGCGAGCTGTCCAACGACTCGGCGCGCGTGCGCACCCGCGACATCGAGGAAGTGCTGGCGACCCGCGAGTGCGCAGGCATGAAGATCCTGGACAAGCGCGAAGGCAAATGGAGCCGCACGCAGGGCCAGGACATCACCATGAACTGGCTGAGTTCGGGCATGAAGTTCGACGCCATCCTCGCCAACAACGACGAGATGGCGATAGGCGCCATCAACGCGCTGAAGTCGGCCAGGAAATGGACGCCCGACATGATCGTGGCCGGCATAGACGCCACGCCGGACGGGCTGGCGTCCATGAAGAACGGCGACCTCAAGGTCTCCGTCTTCCAGAACCTGGCGGGCCAGGGCGCCAATGCCGTCGATGCCGCCCTGCGCCTGGCCGGCAAGCAGGCCGTGGAGCGCTTCGTGAACGTGCCCTTCGAACTGGTCACGCCCGAGAACATGGACCAGTACGCCAGGCCTTGAGCCGGCCTCGCCTGGTCCGCGTCGCCCCGTCACCCCCGCCACCTCTTCACAACCTGTCCTCCAAGGAGTGCCCATGCCCACCGTCTCGCCGGGCAGGCTGCAGGCCGCCCCCTGGCCAGCAGCTTCCCCATCCCCTGCTGGCGACTGGCTTCTGGAAGTGCGTGGCGTGGGCAAGTCGTTTCCCGGCGTCGTGGCACTGGCCGATGTGCAGCTGCGCGTGCGCAGCGCCAGCGTGCATGCGCTGATGGGCGAGAACGGCGCCGGCAAATCCACGCTGATGAAGATCATTGCCGGCATGCATGCGCCCGACCAGGGCGAGATCCGCCTCAGGGGCAGGCCCGTCACGCTGCACGGCCCGCTGGATGCGCTGCAGCAGGGCATTGCCATGATCCACCAGGAGCTGAACCTCATGCCCGGCATGAGCGTGGCCGAGAACATCTGGATTGGCCGCGAGCCGCTCAACCGCCTCGGCCTGGTCGACCACCGCCAGCTGCGCCAGCGCACGCAGGCGCTGTTCGACCGGCTGGCCATCGGCATCGATCCCGGGGCCGAGGTGCGCACGCTGACCGTGGCCAGCCGCCAGATGGTGGAGATCGCCAAGGCCGTGTCCTTCGACTCCGAGGTGCTGATCATGGACGAGCCCACCTCCGCGCTCACCGACAGGGAGGTGGAGCACCTGTTTCGGATCATCGGCCACCTGCGCAGCCAGGGCAAAGGCATCGTCTACATCACGCACAAGATGAACGAGCTGTTCGAGATCGCCGACGAGTTCTCGGTGTTCCGTGATGGCCGCTACATAGGCACGCATGCGGCCGCCGACGTCACGCGCGACGACATCATCCGCATGATGGTGGGGCGCGAGATCACACAGATGTTCCCCAAGCAGGACGTGGCCCTGGGCGACGTGGTGCTGTCCGTGGACGGGCTGGGCGTGCAGGGCGTGTTCAGCGGCCTGGGCTTCGAGCTGCGCGCCGGGGAAATCCTGGGCGTGGCCGGCCTCGTGGGCTCCGGGCGCTCCAATCTGGCCGAGGCGCTGTTCGGCGTGGTGCCCGCCACCAGCGGCGAGATCCGTATCGACGGCCGGCCGGTGAAGATCGACTCGCCCGCGCAGGCCATGCGGCACGGCATGGCCTTTCTCACCGAGGACCGCAAGGACACCGGCTGCTTCACGTGCCTGGACCTGCAGGCCAACATGGAGATGGCGGTGCTGAGCAGCCGCCATGTGAAGTGCGGCTTCGTCGAGCGGGCTGCGCTGCGCCGCGACTGCGAGCACATGGCGCGCACGCTGCGCATCAAGTCGCCCGGCCTGCATGAACAGATACAGAACCTGTCGGGCGGCAACCAGCAAAAGCTGCTGATCGGCCGCTGGCTGCTGACGCGGCCCCGCATCCTCATCCTCGACGAGCCCACGCGCGGCATCGATGTCGGCGCCAAGGCCGAGATCCACCGCCTTGTCGGCACGCTGGCCGCCGAGGGCGCGGCCGTGCTGATGATTTCCTCGGAGATGCCCGAAGTGCTGGGCATGAGCGACCGCATCCTGGTCATGCATGAGGGACGCATGACGGGCATCGTCGAGCGCAGGGACGCCGACCAGGTACGGATCATGGAACTGGCTTCCCGCTGAGCCGGGGACCCCAAGCGGAGACAGGCAAGATGAGCAATACCCCATCGATTTCGCAGGCCCCCTCCCCGCCCGGCCCGGGCACCGGCCCGTTGCACCGGGCCAGGCGGCCGCCGGAACTGAGCATCTTTCTGGTGCTGCTGGGCATTGCACTGTTCTTCGAGGCGGCCGGCTGGCTCACCGTGGGCCAGAGCTTTTTGCTCAACGCCGAGCGGCTGCAGATCATCGTGCTGCAGATGGCGGTGATCGGCATCATCGCCGTGGGCGTCAACCTCGTCATCATCACCGGCGGCATCGACCTGTCGTCGGGCTCGGTGGTGGCCGCCACCGCCGTGGTGTCCGCCAGCCTGGCACAGGTGTCCGACTTTCCGCGTGCCGTGTTCCCGCAGCTGACCGACCTGCCCGTGGTCTGGCCGGTGGCGGCCGGCATGTGCGTGGGCCTGATGGTCGGCCTGCTCAACGGCTCGCTGATCGCCTTCACGGGCATTCCGCCCTTCATCGCCACGCTGGGCACCATGGTGGCCGCACGCGGCTTTGCCAAGTGGTTCACCAACGGCACGCCCGTCTCCATGCTGACCGACGACTTCGCAGCGATCGGCTCCGGCGCCCATCCGGTGATCATCTTTCTGGTGCTCGCCGCCGTCTTCCACGTGGTGCTGCGCCATACGCGCTTCGGCAAATTCACCTATGCCATCGGCTCCAACCGCCAGGCAGCCGTGGTTTCGGGCATCAACGTGCAGCGGCATCTGGTCTGGGTCTACATGATTGCCGGCCTGCTCGGCGGCATCGCCGGCACGGTGACGGCGGCGCGGGCCATCTCGGGCCAGTCGGGCATGGGTGTCATGTACGAGCTCGATGCGATTGCCGCCGTGGTGATCGGCGGCACCTCGCTGGCCGGCGGCATGGGCCGCATCACCGGCACGGTGATCGGCGTGCTGATCCTGGGCGTCATGACCTCGGGCTTCACCTTCATCCGCATCGACGCCTACTACCAGGAGATGGTCAAGGGCGCCATCATCGTCGCGGCCGTGGTCGCCGACCAGTACCGCAACAAGAAGGCGCGGCGCTGACGGCGCGCCCTGCAGGCAGACACCATGAAAATCGCCCTCGATCCCTACATGATCCGGCACGAGCCGCTGGACCGGCTGCCGCAGGCCGTGGCCGAACTGGGCTATGCGCACATCGAGCTGTCGCCGCGCAGCGATTTCCTGGACTGGTGGGTGATGCCGCGCGCCACCAAGGAGCGCATGGCCGCATTCCGCCAGGCCATGCGCGCCAGCGGCGTGGCACTGGCATCGCTGCAGCCCATGTACCGCTGGGCCAGCCCGTTCGAGGACGAACGGCAATGGGCGATGCGCTGCTGGAAGAAGGCCATCGAGGTGGCCATCGAGATGGAGTGCGCGCTGATGGTCTCGGAGTTCGGCCGTGGAGCCTCGCCCGAGCGCTCGGTGAACGGTCCTGCCGGCGCGAATCCGAAGGAGATGTGCGAGGCCGCCTGGTTCCGCTCCATGGACGAGTTGCTGCCCATCCTGGAGCGCGAAGGCATCACGCTGTCCGTGGAGCCGCATCCGGAGGACTGGATAGAGCAGCTGCAGCCGGCCATGGACATCGTGAGGAACATGGGCTCGAAGGCGCTGCGGCTGTCCTATATCGCCCCGCACACCTTCCACTACGGCGGCGACATGGCCGCCATGCTGCGCGAAGCCGCGCCGCTGCTGGCCCATGTGCGCGTGGCCGACACCTTCGACCACAGGAAGAGCAGCCAGCTGCGCTACATCGTCAACCCGCCGGGCTCGCACCACATCCGCGTGCACCAGCACCTGGACATGGGACAGGGCGAGATCGACTGGGACCTGTTCTTCGGCACGCTGGGCAGCGCCGGCTTCGACGGCGTTCTGTCGTCCTGCGTGTTCGCCTGGGAAGAGCGTGCGGCCGAATCCAGCCGCTTCATGCGCCAGCAGATACAGCAACAGCTGGAAAGGCATTTCCCGGACCGCTTTGCGCCCCTGACCACCGCTTCCCACCCGAGTCCCGGCCCATGACGAATCCCATCCATTTCGCCATCAACCGCATCAGCGCCTCTCGCATGCCGTTTGCCGGCTACCTGGCCATGTGCCGGCGCCTGGGCGTGTCGGCCATCGAGATCCGCAACGACCTGCCCCATGCCGAGACCTGCGACGGCACGGCGCCCGCCGCCATCCAGGCCGCGGCGCGGCAGGCCGACATCACCATCGTGTCCATCAACGCGCTGTATCCCTTCGACGTTTTCGACGCCGGCCTGGAGCGCAAGGCGCGCGCGCTGGCGGCGTACGCGCGTGACTGCGGCGCCCGGGCCCTGGTCATGTGCCCGTTGAACGACAGGGCCGACCCGCGCACGCCCGGCCAGCGGCGGCGCGACCTGGTGCATGCCCTCAGGCAGCTGCGCCCCCTCCTCGATGGCCATGGCGTGCAGGGACTGGTCGAGCCCCTGGGCTTTGCCGAGTGCGCGCTGCGCCGCAAGTCCGATGCCGTCGAGGCGATCTACGGCGCAGCCGGCGAACGCCACTTCAGGCTGGTGCACGACAGCTTCCACCACTACCTGGCCGGCGAAGACATCTTCTTTCCCGACCTGACCGGGCTGGTGCATGTCTCGGGCGTCGAGGACCACCGGCTCGAAGACGGCCAGATGCGCGACGGCCACCGCGTGCTGGTCGGCGAAGGAGACCGCCTGGGCAACATCGCCCAGTTGCGAGAACTGCTCGATCGCGGCTATGGCGGCCCGGTCTCGTTCGAGCCGTTCGCGGCCCGGATCACGGACGCGGACAGCAACGAAGCCCTGCTGCGCCAGAGCATGGACTTCATCCGCCATTCATTGCTTTGAAAGAAGGGAACCATATGACGCTGCAGATCGGAGCAATAGGCTGCGGAGCCATCGGACAAGACCACATCCGCAGGATCTCCCGGGTGATGTCGGGCGCCCGGGTGGTGGCGGTGACAGACATCGATGCGCAGCAGGCGCGGGACGTGGTGGCCAGACATGATCCGGCCATCGAGATCATGGACAGCGGCCGGGCACTGATCGCTGCGCCACAGGTGCAGGCGGTGCTGGTCACCTCCTGGGGTCCCTCGCACGAGGAACTGGTGCTGGAGGCCATCGCCCACGGCAAGCCCGTGTTCTGTGAAAAGCCGCTGGCGGTGACCGCCGCAGGCTGCATGCGCATCGTGCAAGCGGAGGTGGCGCAGGGCCGGCGCCTGGTGCAGGTCGGCTTCATGCGCCCCTACGACGCGGGCTACCGTGCGCTGCGCCATGTCATCGCCGCCGGCGAGATTGGCGCGCCCCTGATGGTGCACTGCGCGCACCGCAATCCCACGGTGGCCGGGGGCTACACCACCAGCATGGCCATCACCGACACGCTGATCCACGAGCTCGATGTCCTGCGCTGGCTGCTGGACGACGACTACGCCAGCGCCCAGGTGGTGTTCCCCAGGAAGACGCGCCACGCATTGCCGCATCTGAACGATCCGCAGATCATCCTGCTGGAGACCGTGGGCGGTGTGCGCATCGACGTGGAGGTATTCGTCAACTGCCGGTACGGCTACGACATCCAGTGCGAAGTGGTGGGCGAGACGGGCATCGCGCGCCTGCCGGAGCCTGCGGCCGTGCCCATGAAGCGCGCGGCCAGCAGCTGCACGCCCCTGCTGACCGACTGGAAGCAGCGCTTCATCGCCGCCTACGACGCGGAGCTGCAGGCCTTCATCGACGGCGTGCGCGACCGGCAACTGACAGGTCCCTCGGCCTGGGACGGCTACGCCGCCGCAGTGGCCGCCGATGCCTGCCTGCTGGCGCAGTCCTCCGGCGCGATAGAGCGCATGGCGAGCGCAGCGCGCCCGGCGTTCTACCAGCCCTGAGCCCCTGACGCCATGACTGCGACCATGACAGCGACCCTGACCATTGGCTGCGCGCCCTGCTGCTGGGGCGTGGACAACGTGGACAACCCGCACCTGCCGCCCTGGCGCCAGGTGCTGGACGAGGCCTGCGAGGCGGGCTTTCGGGGCATGGAACTCGGCCCCTGCGGCTACATCCCGCTCGAGGCGGCCCTGGTACGCACGGAATTCACGCAGCGGCGCCTGTGCATCACCGCCGGCACGATCTTCGACGATCTCGTCTCGCCGGCCCGGCTGCCGCAGCTGCTGCGCCAGACTCGCGAGATCTGCGGACTCATCAGCCAGCTTCCCAGGCCGGCCGCTGCAGCCGGGCAACGCTACCCGGCGCCCTATCTCGTGGTGATGGACTGGGGCCACCCCGAGCGCGACTTCGAGGCCGGCCACCCGGACCGCGCCCCGCGCCTGTCCGATGCACGCTGGGCCGCCATGGTCGATCACATCCGCCAGATAGCGCACCTTGCCTGGAGCGGCTTCGGCGTGCGCGCGGTGATCCATCCGCATGCGGGCGGCTACATCGAATTTGCCGACGAGATCGACCGCATCGCCGCCGACGTGCCGGCGCAGGCCGCCGGACTGTGCCTGGATACCGGCCACCTGCACTACAGCGGCATGGACCCGGCAAGCTGGCTGCGCCGGCATGCGGCACGGCTGGAATACGTGCATTTCAAGGACATAGACGCCCAGGTGTACGGGCAGGTGATGGGCGAGCGCATTGCGTTCTTCGACGCCTGCGCCCGGGGCGTGATGTGCCCCATCGGCCAAGGCGTGCTCGACTATCCGGCCATAGGCGCCACGCTACGGGAGATCGGCTATGCAGGCTGCATCACGGTGGAGCAGGAGCGCGACCCGCGCAATGCGGGTGCCAGCCTGCCCGACGTGGCCGCCAGCCGCGCCTTCCTGGCCCGCACAGGTTTTTGCTGAAGACGCTTTTGCTGAAGACGCAACACAAAGGTGGACACCATGATCGACGGAACCCTTCTGCCCGGCCGCCCGATTGCCTGGGGCATGGTCGGCGGCGGACACAACAGCCAGATCGGCCATGTGCACCGGTCGGCGGCGCTGCGCGACCACAATTTCCGGCTCGTGGCCGGGGCGTTCGACATCGATGCCGCGCGCGGGCGCCGGTTCGGCGAACAACTGGGCGTGGACGTGCAGCGCTGCTACGCCGACTACCGGGCGATGTTCGAGGCCGAGGCCGGCCGCCCGGACGGCATTCGCGCGGTATCCATCGCCACGCCCAACAACACCCATTTCGAGATCTGCAAGGCCGCCCTGCTCTCAGGCCTGCACGTGGTCTGCGAGAAACCGCTGTGCTTCACCACGGCCGAGGCCAAGGAGCTGCTGGAGCTGTCCCTTGCCAGGAACCGCATGGTCGGCGTGGCCTACGGCTATGCCGGCCACCCGCTCATCGCCCAGGCGCGCGAGATGATCGCGCGGGGCGAGCTGGGCGACATCCGCATCGTGCAGATGCAGTTCTCGCACGGCTTTCACAGCGAGGCGGTGGAGCAGTCCAGCCCCGCCGCGCGCTGGCGCATGGACCCGGCCTTTGCCGGCCCCAGCTATGTGCTGGGCGACATTGGCACGCATCCGCTGTACCTTTCCCAGGTGATGCTGCCGGGGCTGAAGATCGAGCGGCTGATGTGCAGCCGGCAGAGCTTCGTCAGCAGCCGCGCCCCGCTGGAGGACAACGCCTTCACCCTCATGCAGTACCAGGGCGGCGCCATGGGCTGCCTGTGGGCCTGCGCGGTCAACAGCGGCTCCATGCATGGGCACAAGCTGCGCGTCATCGGCGCCAGGGCCAGCCTCGAATGGTGGGACGAACACCCCAACCAGCTGCGCCACGAAGTCCAGGGCCAGCCGGCGCAGGTGCTCGATCGCGGCATGGGCTATCTGCACCCCGCCGCGCTGCAGGAAGACCGCATCAGCGCAGGCCATGCGGAAGGCCTGTTCGAGGCATGGTCCAACCTCTACCACCGCTTCGCGCTGGCGATGGAGGCCACGGACAGGCGCGATCGCGAGGCGCTGCAAACCATCCTCCATCCGGACATCCATGCTGGCATCGAGGGCGTGCGCTGGGTGGAGAACTGCGTGCGCTCGGCCGATGCCGGCGGGATCTGGGTGGACTACTGCTAGGGAATGCCATGCCCCGCCTGAGCCGCCAGCGGCCCGGGACCCGGGGATCGCCATGGCATCATGGCCCATCCAGAAATCAGTCGATCCCTTGCCCCGGGATCGCCCACCGGCCCGCCTGCGATGAGCCCTTCCCCGCCGCCCCCCGCATCCGTGGACCGACTCCTGCAGCAGATTGCCCAGGAATACGATGGCCTGAGCCGGCAGCTCAAGGCCATTGCCCGCCACATCGAGGTCCACCGCGACCAGCTCGGCCTGCAAGGCATACAGTCCCTGGCCGCGCAATGTGGTGTGCAGCCCTCGGCCGTCGTACGGTTTGCCAAGCATTTCGGGCTCTCGGGTTTTTCCGAAATGCAGCGCCTGTTCCGCGAAGGCCTTGCCGAGCAGATCGCGCCGGGCCGCGCCTATGAGCTGCGCGTGCGCGACATGGTCGAGGCCGGCCCCGCCGCCCTGGAGCCCGTGCAGATTGCCGACGAATTCCTCAAAGGCGGCATGGCCGGCATGCAACAGCTGCGCCAGAACCTGGACGGTCAGGCATTCGACCGGGCGGTGGAGTTGCTGGCCGGCACGCAGGCGATCTGGATCGCCGGCTCGCGCCGCTCGTTTCCCGTGGCCGTGTATCTGGAATATGCGCTGCAACACACCGACAAGCGCATAGGCCTGTTCAGCGCGCTGGGCAGCATGCAGCAGGGGCAGATCCGGTCGGTGCGCAGCGGCGACGTGATGATCGCCATTTCCTTCATGCCCTATGCGGACGAAACCGTGCAGGTGGCGCAGTGGGCCAGGCAGCGCAGCGCCCACCTGATCGCCATGACCGACAGCCGCATGAGCCCCATTGCGCGCGAGGCCGAGGCGGCCCTGATCGTGCAGGACAGCGCCACCTTCGGCTTTCGCGCGCTGACGGCGGCCATGGGGCTGGCGCAAAGCCTTTTCGTGGCCCTGGCCTACCGGCTGGAGCTGTCGCTGCGCTCGTCAGCCGCGCCCGGCAGCTTGGCAGGCGAGTAGACAAAGCAAAGCGCCACCCTGGGGTGGCGCAGCGGTGGGGCAGGCAGGGGCCGTTGCCGGCCCTTGCCCTGGCCAGGGCGTTCTCAGGCCTTGGCCACGGCGGCCTCGGCAGGCAGGGCCTGCACAGGCTCTCCATCCAGGGCGGCGTTGAGCTTGCTGTAGTCCAGCTCGTTTTCCCAGCGCGAGACCACCACGGTGGCCACGGCGTTGCCCATGAAGTTGGTCAGCGAGCGGCACTCGCTCATGAAGCGGTCCACGCCCAGGATCAGGGCCATGCCCGCCACCGGCACCTCGGGCACCACGGCCAGCGTGGCGGCCAGCGTGATGAAGCCCGCGCCGGTCACGCCGGCAGCTCCCTTGGAGCTGAGCATGGCCACCAGCAGCAGCGCGATCTCGTGGCCCAGGGTCAGGTGGGTGTTGGTGGCCTGGGCGATGAACAGCGCGGCCAGCGTCATGTAGATGTTGGTGCCGTCCAGGTTGAACGAATAGCCCGTGGGAACGACCAGGCCCACGACGGACTTGCCGCAGCCGGCGCGCTCCATCTTCTGCATCAGCGAAGGCAGGGCCGATTCCGAGGACGAGGTGCCCAGCACCAGCAGCAGCTCGGCCTTCAGGTAGCGTGCCAGCTTGAGCACCGAGAAGCCGCACAGCCGCGCCACGAAGCCCAGCACCACGACCACGAAGAGCAGCGAGGTGATGTAGAACGAGCCCACCAGCCAGGCCAGGTTGACCAGCGAACCCAGGCCGAACTTGCCGATGGTGAAGGCGATGGCGCCGAAGGCGCCCAGCGGCGCAGCCTTCATCAGGATGCCGACCAGCTTGAACACGGGGGCCGTCAGCGCCTCCAGGAAGTTGAGCACGGGCTTGCCGGCGTCGCCGACCATGGCCAGCGAGATGCCGAACAGCACGGCCACGAACAGCACCTGCAGGATGTTGTCGCCCACGAAGGGGCTGACCAGCGTCTTGGGGATGATGTCCATGGCAAAGCCGGTGAGCGTCAGCTCATGCGACTTGGCCACATAGCCCTTCACGGCAGCCTGGTCCAGGTCGGCCGGGTTGATGTTCATGCCCGCGCCAGGCTGCACCACGTGCGCCACCACCATGCCGACCACCAGGGCCAGCGTGGAGAAGAACAGGAAGTAGGCCATGGCCTTGAGGAACACGCGGCCCACCGTGCGCAGGTGCGTCATGCCCGCAATGCCGGTGACGATGGTCAGGAAGATCACCGGCGCGATGATCATCTTCACCAGCTTGATGAAGGCGTCGCCCAGCGGCTTGAACTGCTCGGCGTACTGGGGCTCGAAGTGGCCGAGCAGCACGCCCGCCACGATGGCGACCACCACCTGGAAATACAGCTGGCGGTAGAAGGGCAGCCGCTCGGGGCTGGCGGCGTGGGTGGGGACGGCATGCATGGTGCGGCTCCGGCAGGATTTCTGTGGGGTTGACGCACCACCGAGGTGCGGCAAGTTGCGGGAAGGTGCAGGTTGTACCGCTGGCATCCTCCGGCGCCGATAACCTATTGGTATTAGGCGCAGGCGCTCTCCCAGGGAGAATGGACGCAGAATCAGGGTAATCCCCAACCCCTTCCCGTCCCTGGAAGGCACCAAGCTGGCGCCCAATCGGGCCCAGACCACCATGCCCCAACCCGTTCGACGCCCTTCACGCCGCTCCTTCTGGACCCTGCTGCTGCTGTTCGGCGGCATGCTCGCCTGCATGCTGCTGGCCGGGGAGCTGGTCTACCACCGAGCCCTGCGCGGCGAGGCCGAAAGCGTGCAGCGCCAGCTCAGCCTCTACGCCCAGGCCCTGGGCCAGCGCATAGACCGCTACCGCACCCTGCCCGAGGTGCTGGCGCTGGATGCGCAGCTGCGTGCCGCCCTCACCCACCCGCTGTCTCCCGCCGAGGTCGATGCCCTGAACCGCAAGCTGGAGCAGGCCAACGGCGCCAGCCAGTCGTCCACGCTGACCCTGATCGACCGCCACGGCACGGCCCTGGCCGCCAGCAACTGGCGCGAGACGCGCAGCAACGTGGGCGTGGACTACAGCTTCAGGCCCTATGTGCAGCAGGCGCTGTCGCGCGGCAGCGGGCGGTTCTACGGCATCGGCCTGACCACGGGCCTGCCGGGCTACTTCCTCTCGCAGGCCATCCTGGACGAGCACAACGCCGTCGCGGGCCTGGTGGTGATCAAGATCGCGCTGCTGGAGCTGGAGCGCGAATGGCTGCAGACGCCCGACGTGGTCATGGCCTCGGACGAGCACGGCGTGGTCTTCCTGGCCAGCCAGCCCGACTGGCGCTACCGCCTGCTGTCACCCCTGAGCCCCGCCGACGAGGCGGACCTGGCCGCCACGCGCCAGTACATCGACCAGGAACTGCACCCCATGCGCTACCGGGTGCGCCAGGGCCTGGAGCAAGGCAGCCGCCTGGTGCAGATGCAGGAACCCGCACTGCCCGGCACCACGCTGTGGCAGACCCTGCCTCTGCCCGGCAGCGACTGGCAGTTGCACCTGCTGCATGACACGCAGGCCAGCACCGTGGCCAGCCGCTGGGCGGCGGCGGCGGCGGCGGGGGGCTGGCTGGCCCTGGGCATGCTGGTGCTGTTCGTGCGCCAGCGCAGGCGGCTGGCCGCGCTGCGCCTGCGCAGCCGCCTGGAGCTGGAGACCGTGCTGCGCCAGCATGCCCAGGAGCTGCGCACGGCCCAGGACGGCATCGTCCAGGCCGCGCGCCAGGCCGACACGGGCCTGAGCCGCAGCCTGGAGCACCTGCCCCAGGGCGTGGTGGTGATCGATGCCGACCTCAACCTGGTGGCCTGGAACTCGCGCTACGTGGAGCTGTTCCGGTTTCCCTCCGAGCTGCTGCGCACGGGCCAGCCCATAGAGAACCTGTTCCGCTACAACGCCCGGCGCGGCCTGCTGGGGCCCGGCCCCATCGAAGAAGCCATCCACCGGCGGCTGCAGCATCTGCGCAGCGGCAGCCCGCACCTGCGCGAAAGCACCAAGGACGACGGCACGGTGCTGGAGATCCGCGGCAACCCGCTGCCCGATGGCGGCTTCGTCACCAGCTACGCCGACATCACCAGCTACAAGAACGCCGCGCGCGAACTGCGCTCGCTGGCCGATGCGCTGGAGCAGCGCATTGCCGAGCGCACGCGCGACCTGGCCGAGGCCAAGCGCGAGGCCGAGCAGGCCAACCGCTACAAGACCCGTTTCGTGGCCGCTGCGGTGCACGACCTGCTGCAGCCTCTGAACGCCGCGCGCATGTTCAGCTCCCTGCTGCGCAGCCATCTGCATGACGAGGCGGGCCGCCACGTGGCCGACAGCATCGACGGCGCCCTGGCCGCGCAGGACGCCATCCTGGGCAGCCTGCTTGACATCTCGCGCATGGAATCGGGCCAGCTGGAGGTGCGCGTGCGCGACTTCGCGCTGGGCCCGCTGCTGCAGGTCATGCGCCACAACTTCGGCATCCTGGCCGAAAGCCGGGGCCTGCGCCTGAGCGCGGTGGACACGCGCTGCGTGGTGCGCAGCGACGAGGCCCTGCTGCGCCGCATCCTGCAGAACTTCCTGTCCAACGCCATACGCTACACGCGCCAGGGCCGCATCGTCATCGGCTGCCGGCGCCAGGGCCAGCAGTTGCGCATCGAGGTGCACGACCAGGGACCGGGCATTCCCGAGAGCCTGCAGCACGAGATCTTCGAGGAATTCCGCCGCCTGGACGAAGGCCATGGCGACGACCGTGGCGCCGGGCTGGGCCTGGCCATCGTCGAGCGCCTGGGCCGGCTGCTGGGCCATGAGATCGGCCTGCGCTCGCAACTGGGCCGGGGCAGCGTGTTCTGGGTCTGCGTGCCGCTGGGCGACCCGGGCGCCGTGCCGCAGATCGCCGCAAGCGCGCAGACCGGCGACCCGGACCAGGATGCACCGCTGCAGGGCATGAACGCCTGGTATGTGGAGGACGATCCCCAGTCCTGCACCGCCATGCGCGCCCTGCTGCAGCGCTGGGGCTGCAGCGTGCCGCTGGCCGGCGGCCCGGCCGAGGCGCTGGCGCTGGCCGCGCCCGGCGAGGCACCGCAACTGGTGCTGCTCGATGTGCGCCTGGGCCAGTTGCACGGCCCCGATGTCTACGCGCAGCTGTGCCAGCGCTGGGGCCAGTCGCCGCCCGTGATCCTGGTCACGGCCGAGCGCGACGGCATGCTGCGCCGCCAGGCGGCCGAGCGCGGCTGGGGCTTTCTGGCCAAGCCCGTGCGCCCGCCCGCGCTGCGTGCGCTCATGAGCCAGATGCTGCTGCGCCACCGGTAGGGGCACGGCACGCCGCGGCATGGAGTTCAGGCCGTGCCGTCGTTCTCCAGGCTCTTGACCAGCACGGCAGCCTGCGTGCGGCTGTAGCACTCCAGCTTCTTGAGAATGGCCGTCACATGCACCTTGACGGTGTTCTCGGCCAGCCCCAGTTCATGGGCGATCTGCTTGTTGAGCAGGCCGTCGGCCAGGCACAGCAGCACGCGGAACTGCTGGGGCGTGAGCTGGGCCAGCCGCGCGGCCAGCGCGGCGTCGGCCTCGGAGCGCTCGGCGGCCATGGGCGGGAACCAGCTGCCGCCGTCCAGCACTTCCTGCAGGGCCGTGCCTATGGCCTCGGCCGGCGCCGACTTCGGAATGAAGCCTGCAGCACCGAACTGCTGGGCACGGCGGATCACGCGCGGATGGTCGTTGGATGAGATCACCACCACCGGAATGTCGGGGTACTCGCCGCGCACATGCAGCAGCGCGGAGAAGCCGCGCGCGCCCGGCATGGCCAGGTCCAGCAGCACCAGTTCGATCTCGGGGTGCTGCTGCAGCGCCGCCCCCAGGGTCGCAGCGCTTGCGGCCTCCAGCACGGCGAACTGCGGCAGGGCCTCGCGCAGCACATGGATCACCGCAGCGCGGAACAGCGGGTGGTCATCGGCAACGAGCAGGGTGGATTCGGACATGGGCGCGAGTCTGACACGTCTGCAAACACATGCCCGGCTCATGGCCCCCCGTGGAGGCCGGTGGCCGGGTTGCAGGCTGGCACGCCGTTTGCAATCAGTTGCAGCCACAGGCCTGGCAACAGGCGGAAATCTTCCTCCAACCGACGAACAAGGAGCCCTGAATTGACCTTTGAGCCCTCTTGCAAGGGCCTGCTGCACAGGCCTGGTGCCCCGGCCCCAACCCAGTGCACGGCAGCGTTCAAGCCGCGAGAGTGCAAAACACAAATTAAGTTTCGTCATAACTGTGTCAAAGACACCACTTTCTGGCCGGTGCAATGGCTGGGATGCGTTGTAATACGCGGCTTAGCCAGTCTGGACTGCCTCGCGCGCGCACCGCAAAGGCACGCCGACACCGGCCGGACCCTGATGCGAAAACGCCACTGTCCCAGGTTTGCCACATAGCCCGCCCAGGGCGTTTGCCTCATCGTCTGCCCCGGTCACAGCACTGGCCAACCGTTTCCACTATCCAACAATGAAAGACTCCTCAACATGAAACGTTCCTTCATCGCACTGGCCGCTGCACTGGCCTGCGCCGGCGCTGCACACGCCCAAAGCTCGGTCCAGCTGACAGGCCTGGTGGACGCCTATGCCGGCTCCATGCGCATGGCTGGCGACGCCAGCGGCAAGGGCGTCGTGGGTTCGGGCGGCATGACCACCTCCTGGTGGGGCATGAAGGGCCAGGAAGACCTGGGCGGCGGCCTGAAGGTCGATTTCCAGCTGACGGCCTTCATGCGCGTGGACACCGGCAGCCCCGGCCGCTTCGACGGCGACCCGTACTTCTCGCGCGATGCCAACGTCGGCCTGTCCGGCGGCTTCGGCACGGTGCGCCTGGGCCGCGGCATGGCGCCCAACTTCCTGCCCACCATCCTGACCAACCCCTTCGGCGACTCCTTCACCATCTCCCCGCTGGTGCTGCACGCCAACGTGGGCACGGCAGCCTGGGGCTCGGCCAACCTGACCACGCCGTCGGACACCGGCTGGAGCAACCAGATCGTCTACAGCACGCCCAAGTTCGGCGGCCTGCAGGCCAACGTCCACTACCAGTTCGGTGAAAAGGGCGGCGACTCCGGCAAGAAGAACATCGGCGTGAACGCCATGTACTTCGGCGGCCCGCTGAGCCTGGTGGCCTTCTACGAGCGCGCCCAGATCAGCAACCCCGTGAGCCTGGCCGTCATGCCCACCAAGACCGACTGGATGCTGGGCGGCACCTACAACTTCGAAGTGGCCAAGCTGTACGCGACCTATGGCCAGGCCAAGGTCAAGGACCTGGACCGCAAGAACAGCACCTACTCGCTGGGCCTGGACGTGCCCGTGAGCAGCGCCGGCACCATCAAGGCCGCCCTGGCCCGCACCAAGGCCGAGATCGGCGCCGTGGACTCCACGCGCACCACGGCCAGCCTGGGCTACGACCACTACCTGTCCAAGCGCACCGATGTGTACACCGTGCTGATGCACGACCGCATCACGGACCTGAAGTCGGGCACCAGCCTGATCGCGGGTATCCGCCACCGTTTCTAAGGCGACGCCTGGCCTGCCAGCACGGGCCGGGGACTTACGTCCCGAACTTTCAGCGAGGCCCTGCCTCGCTTTTTTTTCGGCCTTCTGAAGATCGATAGGGAATTTCTCCCACCGCTTTTTTCACGAACGTCAAGAGAGAAAGCGATTGTCCGACAGCCACGCTGCGCAATCCGGTGTGCAATGGAGTCCAGGCCCAGCCCCATGCTCTGCCTGCGCTGCCAGACAGGAGGTGCACCATGCGCAGACCCAGCCCCTTCGGACGTCATCCCTTCATTGCCTTCACCGCCACGGTACTGCTTGCCGTCGCCGCCAGCGTTGCCACCTTGTGGTTGGACAGCGCCGCCCCGGCCGCAGACACCTTGCTGCAAAAAGACCCGGGCGCCCTGCTGTCGTCGATGTAGGCCCTGCAAGCGCCTGCAAATGCCTGCTCAGCGCCATCCCTTGCGGACTGGCGCTGTTTTCATTTGCCGGCCGATGCGCCGGTTGATGTACCTGCCGATGCGCCCCCACCGCTGGCCGTCTTCTCCAGCAGCGCCAGCCTGCGCCTGACGGCCTGGGCCTTGTCCACCTCGCCCGCCTGATCATGGGCCCTGGCCTGCAGCAGCAGCCAGGCCATCACCGCACGGCGCCAGCCCTGGGCCGAGGCGGTCTCGGCACCCAGCTCCAGCAACTGCGGCTGTGCCGCCCCCGCCCGCAAGGCCGCGCCGGCCGCCACCAGCCGGGGCAGCGGTTCCTTGATGGCGCCCACGGCAGCCAGCGCCGAGGCAGGCGCACCCAGCAGCGCCTGCGCCACGGGGCGCTGTAGTTCCGGCAATAGCGCAATGTCTTCGGGCCGGGGCCTGCCTTGCAAATAGCGCGCATAGGCGGCCTCCGCCGGCGCCGCGTCAAGCGCCAGCGCCTGGTAGCCGGGGCAGTCGTCCCATTCCAGACTGGCCACCTGGGCCGCGCAGCGCATCAGCTCCAGACGCGCGGCCAGGTCGGTGCGGCCCGTGGCGGCCACTTCGGCGCGGGCCTTGTCCCATTCCAGGGCCTGCACGCGCTGGCGGCCTTCCAGGTAGGCGGTGGAGGCGCGCTGGGACACAGATTCGGCATTCAGCGCCCAGTCCGGTGCGGGCGGGCGGCTGCTGCAGCCGGCCAGCACCACGGTCAGCACGGCGCCGGCGGCGGCATGGCGCGCCAGGAGGGCTGCGGCAGAAAGTTTCTTGGCGGCAGCACTCATGGCAGCTTCAACTCCGGTTGATGGGCAAACGGCCACTTGCGCTGCAGGTCGGCCAGCACGCCTTCGAGGCGGCGCAGGTTGCCCTCCACCTCGGCGCGCAGGGCGCCCAGGTCGGCCGTGGCCTCGCGCGCATTGGAGCCCACGGCCTGGGCCTCGGCCAGCACGGCGTCCACCTTGCCCAGCGTGCGGCGCGTGTCGGCCAGCAGGCCGTTGAGCTGCACCACGGTGGAACGCACCTCGGGCATGACGCCGCCGGCGTCGAACACCTGGCTGTCGGCCCGCGCCACCATGCGCTCCATGCGGGCCAGCGTGGCATTGGCGCGGTCCAGCAGGGCCGTGACCTTGCGCGCCTCCTGCTCGCTGCCCATGACCACGCCGAGCACGCCGCCCGGCCCCTGGGCCCGGCCGGCCAGGCCCCGCAGCTCGGTCAGCGACCCGCCCAGGGCCGAGTCCTGTGCGGTGAGCTGGGCGATGTTGCCCAGCACTTCCTTGGCCGTGGACATGATCTGCGGCAGCTCGGCCGTGGCATCGCCGCGCAGCACGGGGCGCACGGCCTCGTCGGGCAGCGGCGGATCGCTGAGGATGCCGCTGTAGGCCTTGATGGTGGTGCCGCCCACCAACCCCTTGACCAGGGTGAAGACGCTGGACTCGCGCAGCCAGTGCGCGTCCTTGCGCGGCACGTCGATGAGGATGCGCACATTGCCGTCCTCGGCCAGCTCGATGCGGCGCACGCGCCCGATCGGAAAGCCCGAGAAGGTCATGTCCATGCCCACGCTCACGCCCTCGGAGTCGTCGGCCGTGAGCACCAGGCGCTGCGTGGCGTCGAACACGCCGCGCGAGTACAGCAGGTACAGGGCCGATCCAAGAATCAGCACCAGCGTGAACAGCAGCAGGCCCGCCGCCTTGGCGCGCAGGTGCGCCACAGGCTTGAGGGCCTCGATTTCCTCGCCGTCCCAGGGGTCTGGCGGCGTGCGCCGCGTATCGGTCATGGCATTCCTTGTTCTGGCACGGGCCTTGCCGTGCATGTGGGGTTCGTGGAGTTCAGCGGGCGTGCTCAGTAGTAGTTGCCCATGAGCGAGATCACCTCGATCACCAGCAGCACGGCAAACATGCGCGCAAAGCCGCCCAGCGCCGCGCCGCCGAGCCGGTGGCGCCGCAGCGGCGCATACAGGCCCGAGGCCATGGGCATGATGGCCACGGTGAGGCTGAAGAACCAGGTCTTGAGCACGAAGACCAGGGTCACGGCCGGCGTGAAGATCTGGCCGAAGATGCGCGTGTAGCCGGGCAGGCCCGCCAGCGTGAAGCCATAGACGCTCAGGTAGACGGTGACCAGGGCCACCACGCAACTGAGCACGGCCAGCGTGACCGAGGCAAACACGCCACCGGCCGCGCGCGGCACCAGGGCCATGCGCAGCGGATCGGAGCCGCGCTCCTGCCAGGCCTGGAGCTGGCCCCGCGCGCGCAGCTGCGCAATCAGCGTGCCGTTGGGAATGGTGCAGCGCATGGCCACGAACAGCGCGGCCGTCAGCGGGATCAGCTCGATCACCAGCACGCGCACCACCATCTCCAGCGCATAGCGCGACAGCCCATAGCTCAGCGCCGTGACGATGACGATGCGCGTGATGACCGCGCACAGCAGGGCCGCAAGCGCCGTGAAACCCAGCAGGATGGGGCCGGTCTGCACATAGATCTGGTGCGCCATGGCACGCCGCGCGCCGCGCCGGTAGCTGGAAGGGGACATGGCCAGCACCAGCAGCACGGCGCCCAGGTAGACGCTGCGCCACCAGGCCAGCGCATGGTCGCGCAGCGCCGCCCAGATGCGGTCGGGAAGGGACAGGGCTGCGTGGCTGAGGCTCATCGGTCGATGATAGCGAGCCGTACCGGGACGGTCCGTCGGACGCCGGCGCAAGACAGGCAGCCGCGGACGGCGCTACACATGGCGCTTGGCGCCGGAGCTGCCCAGGGCAGGCGCCAGCGGCTCGTCGGCCTGGGCATGCAGGGCCTCGATCAGATGGCAGTAGCTGGCCGACCCGTCGCACTGGCTGCGCAGTTGCATCAGCTCATGCTCCAGCGCGCGCAGCTCGGCCAGGCGCTCGCGCACATGGCCCAGGTGGGCATCCAGGGTTTCGTTGGCAGCCACGCAGTCGGCCTTGCTGGCGCCGTCCAGCGCCAGCAGGGTGCGGACCTCCTCCAACGACATGTCCATGGCGCGGCACAGGCGGATGAAGCGCAGCCGGTGCACATCGCTGTCGCTGTACAGCCGGTACTGGTTGTCCTCGCGCGCGCCTGCACTGAGCAGCCTTTCCTTCTCGTAGTAGCGGATGTTGGCGGCGGCCACGCCGGAACGCTTGGCCGCCTCGCCGATGCGCCAGCGCGCAGATTCATGCTGTGACATGCTTGACCTTGAAGTGACTTCACCGTTTCCAATGCTCGCATGAACTCCAATCGCCTGCCAAGCCCTCAGGGCAACGAGGCCCTGAAAGCCTTCCCAGCCCATTCCACGCCCGCCTCGACTTCGCCGTCTTCCGCCTGCGGCACCGATTGCTGCGCGCCCTTCACCATCACCCAGCCCACGCCGGCCCGCAAGAAGGCCCATGGCCACTCGCATGCGCACGGCGAGGGCCACGATCACGCCCATGACCACGACCATGACCACGGTCACGACGAGAGCGATCCCCATGCCGGCCATGACCACAGCGTGCTGCCCGGCTGGCCGCGCATCACGGCCGCGCTGATTGCAGCCGTGCTGGCCGAAGCCGCCCACTGGCTCAGCGGCTCCCAGGGCGGCGTGCCGGCCCTGCAATACGGCGGCATGGCCGTGGCCGTGCTGGCCATTGCCCTGTCGGGCCTGGGCGTCTACAAGGCCGGCATCCGCGACGTGCTGCGCCTGAAGCTGGGCATCCATGCGCTGATGGCCATTGCCGTCACGGGTGCCTTCGCCATCGGCCAGTGGCCCGAGGCCGCCATGGTCATGGCCCTGTACGCCGCGGCAGAGCGCATCGAGGACCAGGCCATGGACCGCGCGCGCAATGCCATCCGCAGCCTGCTGCAGATGGCGCCCGAGACGGCCGACGTGCTCCAGCCCGACGGCAGCGTTCAGCGCGTGGCGGCCGCCGACGTGGCGCTGGACGCCACCGTGCGCGTGGCCCCCGGCGCGCGCGTGCCGCTGGACGGCGTGGTCCTGCGAGGCCAAAGCTCGGTCAACCAGGCGCCCATCACCGGAGAAAGCGCCCTGGCCGACAAGGCCCCGGGCGACGAGCTCTACGCCGGCAGCATCAACCAGGATGGCGAACTGCAGATGCGCGTCACCTCGGCGGCCAATGACAGCCTGATTGCGCGCATCGTCCATGCCGTGGAGCAGGCCCAGGCCTCCAAGGCACCCACCCAGCGCTTTGTCGATCGCTTTGCCGCCGTCTACACGCCCATCGTGCTGGTGCTGGCCATTGCGCTGGCGGTTCTGGCGCCGCTGGTCATGGACTGGAGCTGGCATGACGCGGCCTACCAGGCCCTGGCCCTGCTGGTCATCTCCTGCCCCTGCGCCCTCGTGCTGTCCACCCCCGTCACCGTGGTCAGCGCGCTCACGGCGGCTGCACGCCGCGGCCTGCTGATCAAGGGAGGCCAGGCGCTGGAATCGGCGCGCAAGCTGCGCGCCATTGCCCTGGACAAGACCGGCACGCTGACCACGGGCAGCCCGAAGCTGGTCGAATGGAAGTCCTGGGGCGAAGAGGATGCAGCCCGGGACGCCGCCCCTGGCCCCGCCCTGCCCGCCGCGCGCGCCCTGGCCCTGGCCGGCCGCTCGGACCACCCGGTCTCGCGCGCCATTGCTTCCGGCCTCCAGGCCGATGCCGCCGTGGCCGCCGATGCCGCACGGGCCTCGGTCAGCAAGCTGCTGGCCCTGCCCGGCCGTGGCGTGCAGGCCGAGATCGACGGCCAGCTCTGGACCCTGGCCAACCTGCGCTGGGTGCAGGAGCAAGGCTGGGACAGCGCCGCGCTGCGTGCCAGCCTGGCGATGCACGAAGCCCAGGGCCGCACCGTGACCCTGCTGGCCGACAGCAGCGGCGTGCGGGCCCTGTTCGCCGTGGCCGACCCGCTGCGGCCCCAGGCCCGCGAGGCCGTGGCACGCCTGCAGGCCCTGGGCGTGCAGCCCGTGGTGCTCAGCGGCGACAACACGGCCACCGTGCGCTCCATCGCTGCCGAAGCCGGCATCCAGGATGCGCGCGGCGGCCTGCTGCCCCAGGACAAGCTCGACGCACTGGCCGAGCTGCAACGCACACGCGGCCCCACGGCCATGACGGGCGACGGCATCAACGACGCGCCGGCACTGGCCCAAGCCGACATCGGCTTTGCCATGGGCGGCATGCACAGCACGGGCATGGCCATGGAAACCGCCGACGTGGTGCTGATGAACGACGACCTGCGCCGCCTGCCCGAGGTGGTGGAGCTGTCACGCAGCGCCCACGCCGTGCTCTGGCAGAACATCGCCCTGTCGTTGGGCGTCAAGCTGGTGTTCTTCGCGCTGGCCCTGGCCGGCAACGCCAGCATGTGGCTGGCTGTGCTCGCCGACATGGGCGTGAGCCTGCTGGTGGTCGGCAACGGCCTTCGGCTGCGCCGCTGGGGCAGCGACAGGGAGGCGGCATGACCGACGCCCAGCGCCGTGCCGCCTTCACCCACCTGCTGCACAGCTTCCGTTCAAGCCAGGACCAGGCGCCCGCACAGCGCTGGCTGCTGCTGGAGGCCAGCCATGTGCTGGGCCAGCAGCTGCTGGGCCTGCACTGGCGATCCCACTGCTGGATGCTGCGCCACGCGCTGCAGCTGCGCGACGGCAGGGAGGTCGCCGGCCAGCTGCTGCGCCTGGCCCTGGTGCCCGCAGGCCATCTGCTGGACCGGCTGCCGCGCGGCAACACCGGCCGCACCACGGTGCCGGCCACCCTGCCCATGGACATGCCACCCGCCATATCGGCGCTGATCGCCGAGGCACTGCGCACCACGCGCCGCCCGCCCGGGCAGAGGGCCCGCACCTGAGGAACTTCGTGGCACCGTCCGGTATCATCCATGCCTATGCGTCGCCCCTTGTCCATTGTCCTGGTCTTGCTGCTGGTCCTGCGTGGCCTGCTGGGCGATGCCATGGCCATGGGGGCGGCTCCGGTGATGGGCGTCCCGGCTCCGGCCGTCGCATTGGCGTCGGACTCCGCACTCCACCACCATGCGCCGGAGATAGCGCAGACGCCGGACAGCCATGAACGGCATCCGGCACACGCCATGGAGCAGCCCTCTCACCCCTCGCATACGTCGCACGCCGAGCACAGTGCAGACTGCTCCCCCCAGGCCGGCAGCCCTGCGGGCGGCGGCTGCGGCGAGCATGAACACGGCCCCAGCTGCACCCTGTGCGGCATCTGCCATTCGGCCCTTTTCACCCCTGGCCAGATCGGCTCGGACGGCGCTGCGCCGTCCGCCGCACTGCGCCCCCAAGGCAGCACGCGCTTTGCCAGCGCGGCCAAGCTGCAGGCCATCAAGCCACCCATTTCCTGAAGCCTGACGCCCGAAGTGCGTCCGCGCCATCCCTGCCGCCCCTCCATGGGCAGCCCGCTTGCGGGCATGGCGGGGCGTCTGGCCGCGGATGCGTTGTCCGTTTCGCATTCAGGAGAACACCATGCGCCGTGCGCATTTTCTAGTCCCCCTTATCCAATTCGGGCTGGCGGCCCTTGCCGCATCCAGCCCCGCTGCCAGGGCCCATGACGGCAGCCACCCCCCGGCCTCTTCCTCCGCAGGCCTGAACGGCGCCATCGATCCGGCTGCGGCCAGCCTGCCGCTGCGCCATGCCGCGCTGCCGGCCAGCGGCGCCGTGGAAACCGAGCTGACCGACTGGCGCCAGGCCAACGCCGCCGTGGGCGAGTTTCCCAACGGCCATGTGGACATCCTGCGCTGGGAGGCGGCCCAGGCCGGCCGATCCACGCCTGCGCCGTCCCCGCACGGCTCTCACATGCAGCACGGAGGCCGGCCATGAAGCGCACCGTCTTCGCCCCCACCCGGCTGGTCGGCGCCATGGCTGCCGTGCTGGCCCTGGCCGGCTGCGCCAGCATCTCGCCCGACGGCCTGCGCGGCGTGGTTCAGTCCCATACCGCCAGCCGCCTGCCGGACGGCGCCCAACTGCCACCAACCGATCTGCAGGCCCGCGACGCGGCGCAGCATCGCATCGACGAGTGGCTGCGCCAGCCGCTGGACATGGACCAGTCCGTGCGCATCGCACTGCTCAACAACCCCGGCCTGCAGGCGCGCCTGGCGCAACTGGGCGTGCAGGATGCAGACCGCGTGCAGGCCCTGACACTGCCCAACCCCACGCTGACCCTGGGCCGCATGGTCAACAGCGACGAGCGCGAGATCGAGCGCCAGCTGAGCTTCGGCCTGGTCAGCCTGATCACCCTGCCCTGGCGCAGCCGCTGGCAGGGCATGCAGATGGAACAGGCCACGCTGACCGCCGCGCAGGACGTGCTGCGGCTGGCCGCCGACACGCGCCGCGCATGGCTGCGCGCCGTGGCCGCACGCCAGCAGCTGGCGTCCAGCGAGCGCATGCACGAGGCGGCCGAGGCCGGTGCCGAGCTGGCGCGGCGCATGGCCCGCGTGGGCAACTTCAGCCGGCTGCAGCAGGCGCGCGAGCTCAGCATCCAGCAGGACACCGCAGCCCAGCTGGCGCGTGCGCGCCTGGCCGCCACGGCCGAGCATGAGCAACTGGCCCGCCTGATGGGCCTGTGGGGACGGCGCATCGATTTCAAGCTGCCCGACCAGCTGCCCGCCATCCCGCAGGCCGCCACGCAGTTGCGCGCCGGGGACGATGCCGAGGCCACCGCGCTGCGCGAGCGCCTGGACCTGCGCGCCCTGCGCCGCGACCTGGACCATCTGGGCGAGCGCCGGGGCTGGGCGCGCGCCGGCGCCATCTTCGGCGACATCGGCCTGGGCTACAGCCGCAACACCGCCACGGACCGGGCCACCGGCCACAGTGATGTGACACGCGGCTGGGAGATCGACCTGCCCCTGCCGCTGTTCGACTGGGGTGGCGCCGCCAGCGGCCGCACGCGCGCCGAGCTGCAGCGCAGCGCGGCCCAGCTGCAGCAAGGCGCCATCCAGGCGCGCGCCGAGGCGCGCAGCAGCTGGATGCGCTACCGCACGGCCTGGGACCTGGCCCACCAGCAGCAGGCTGAGGTGCTGCCGCTGCGCCGCTTCATCCAGGATGAAACCATGCTTCGCTACAACGGCATGTTCGTCAGCGTCTGGCAATTGCTGGCCGAGGCCCGCAGCAGCGCCCAGGCCGTGGCCACCGCCACCGATGCGCAGCGCGACTTCTGGCTGGCAGAGACCGACCTGCAGCTGGCACTGACCGGCACGTCGCCGGGAGCCATCCAGGCTGCCGCCAGCGCTGCCGCGCCCACCCCCACCAACGAAGCGAGCCACTGACATGAACCGCCGCAATTTCTTCACCGCCGCCGCCGTGGCCGCCGTCTCCAGTGCCGCCGTCAGCCGTGTGGCCCTGGCCGCCCTGCCCGAGGCAGCGACCCAGTCCTCGGCCGAAACCGCCGCCCCGCTGGCCCCGCCCAACGGCCGCCCCTACCGCCCCGTGGTCACGCTCAACGGCTGGACCACCCCCTGGCGCATGAACGCAGGCGTCAAGGAATTCCACCTGGTGGCCGAGCCCGTGGTGCGCGAGGTGGCGCCGGGCTTCTTCGTCAACATGTGGGGCTACAACGGACAGAGCCCCGGCCCCACCATCGAGGTCGTGGAAGGCGACCAGGTCCGCATCTTCGTGACCAACCGCCTGCCCGAGCACACCACCGTGCACTGGCACGGCCAGCGCCTGCCCAACGGCATGGACGGCGTGGGCGGCCTGACCCAGCCGCACATCCCGCCCGGCAAGACCTTCGTCTACGAGTTCACGGCGCGCCGTCCCGGCACCTTCATGTACCACCCGCATGCCGACGAGATGGTGCAGATGGCCATGGGCATGATGGGCCTGTGGATCACGCATCCGAAGGCGGCCCATCCGCAGATCGCCGAGGTCCAGCGCGACTACGCCTTCCTGCTGTCGGCCTACGACGTGGAGCCCGGCTCCATGACGCCGCGCGTGGCCGAGATGACGGACTTCAACATCTGGACCTTCAACAGCCGGGTGTTCCCCGCCATCAGCCCCGTCGTCGCCAGGCGCGGCGACCGCGTGCGCCTGCGCGTGGGCAACCTGACCATGACCAACCACCCCATCCACCTGCACGGCCACGAATTCGAGGTCACGGGCACCGACGGCGGCCCCGTGCCCCGGTCCGCGCGCTGGCCCGAGGTGACCACCGACGTGGCCGTGGGCCAGATGCGGCAGGTGGAGTTCATCGCCGACGAGCTGGGCGACTGGGCCCTGCACTGCCACAAGAGCCACCACACCATGGGCGCCATGGGGCATGACACGCCGACCATGATCGGCGTGGACCACCGGGGCCTGGTCGGCAAGATCCAGAAGATCGTGCCCGACTACATGGTCATGGGCGAGCGCGGCATGGGCGACATGGCCTCCATGGAAATGCCGCTGCCCGACAACACCTTCCCGATGATGACGGGCACGGGCCCCTTCGGCCCCCTCGAGATGGGCGGCATGTTCACCACCCTCAAGGTGCGCGAGCAGCTGGGCGCCAACGACTACGGCGACCCGGGCTGGTTCAACCACCCCAAGGGCCGCGTGGCCTATGAATGGAAGGGGCCGGCGGCCGAGGCCTCCGCACCGCGCCAGACCACGCCCGGCCAGTCCCCCGGCGCGCCCAGCGTGCGCAAGCCCGGTGCGGGCCATGAGCACCACTGATGCCATCCAAGGAGCACCTCATGAACACCTTTGCCCTCCTCCTTGCCACCGCACTGCTTGCCGGCCCCGCTGCCGTCTTCGCCCATGGCAGCGAAACCCACGATGACGCTCCCAAGGCCGCCGCGGTCAAGGAGCAAAAGCCCTGGGGCATTGCCGGCGATGCCTCAGCCGCCCGGCGCACCATCACCCTGGACATGAGCGACAACATGCGCTTCACGCCAGAGCGCATCAGCGTCAGGCGCGGCGAGACGGTGCGCCTGCGCGTGGCCAACAAGGGCCAGGTCATGCACGAGATCGTGCTGGGCACGCCGGCCTCGCTGGACGAGCACGCGCAGATGATGCTCAAGTTCCCCACCATGGAGCACGGCGAGCCCTACATGGCCCATGTCTCGCCCGGCCAATCCGGCGACCTGGTCTGGAATTTCAACCGCGAAGGCAGCTTCGACTTTGCCTGCCTCATCCCCGGCCACTACCAGGCCGGCATGCGCGGAACCATCACCGTGACGCAATGAGCGCGCCACTTCTTCCCCCCTTCAGGAGCACCCCATGAAACATGAACGCATGGCATCCGCCCACCCGCGCCGCAGTGCGCTGCGCCGCATGGCCCTGGCCTGCACGGCATTCGCCGCCCCTTCGCTGTGGGCGGCTGCACCCACGGCCCGCATCCCGGTCGAGGTCTGGAAGGACCCCAACTGCGGCTGCTGCCAGGACTGGGTGGTGCACATGGAGCACAACGGCTTTGCCGTCACCGTGCACGACACCGGCAACAGCGCCGTGCGCGCCAGGCTGGGCATTCCGGCGCGCCTGGGGTCCTGCCACACGGCCCTGGTCGAAGGCTATGCGCTCGAAGGCCATGTGCCTGCGGCCGACGTGCACAAGCTGCTCAGGCAAAAGCCCAAGGCGGTAGGCATTGCCGTGCCCGGCATGCCCGTGGGCAGCCCCGGCATGGACGGCCCCGAGTACGGCGGCCGCAAGGACCCCTACGAGGTGCTGCTCATCACCAAGAACCTCATGAACAGCGACGTTTCCACCCGCACCTTCACCAGCTACCGCTGAACCCCGGAGCACACCATGCACAACACAGTCCTCCTTGTTTCCCGTACGTCCCGTACCGCCCTTGCCGTGCGCCTGGCCCTTGCCGCCGCGCTGATCCCGGCCTGGGCCTGTGCCCAGGCCACGGCCCACGACCATGCGGCGCATGGCGCGCAATCTGCCGAAACCGCACCCGCCGCCGCCAGCCAGGACCTCAGCGAAGGCGAGGTCACGCGCTGGGATGCACGCACCAGCAAGGTCACGCTGCGCCACGGCGAACTCAAGAACCTGGGCATGCCGCCCATGACCATGGTCTTCCAGCTGCGCGTGGCAGCACCCGAGCCCGCCCTCAAGGCGGGCGACAAGGTGCGCTTTCGCGCCGAGCAGGACCAGGGCGCCTTCGTGGTCACGCAGCTGGAAGTGCTGCGCTGAAGACCGGGTGCAGGGCTGCCGTTTCGGCTAAGGTGAAGGCCTGTCCATCACAGAGCAGAGCAGCGCATGCCAAGCACCGACTCAGACCCCGGCTCCATCACCCGCGTACAGGGCATCGAGGTGGGCCACCACACCGATGCCCGCCGCCCCACGGGGTGCACCGTCGTGCTGGCGCGCGGCGGCGCCGTGGGGGGCTGCGATGTGCGTGGCGCCGCCCCCGGCACGCGCGAGACCGACCTGCTGCATCCCTCCAACCTGGTGCAGCAGGTGCATGCCGTCATGCTCTCGGGCGGCAGCGCATGGGGGCTGGACGCGGCCAGCGGCGCCATGCGCTGGCTGGACGAGCAGGGCATAGGGCTGGATGTGGGCGTGGGCCGCGTGCCCATCGTGCCGGCCGCCGTGCTGTTCGACCTGGCGGTGGGCGACAGCCGCATCCGCCCAGGGGCCGATGCCGGCCATGCGGCCTGCCAGGCCGCCAGCGCCGCGCGGCCTGCCGAGGGCAATGTGGGCGCCGGCATGGGCGCCTGCGTGGGCAAGGTCTTCGGCATGGATCGCGCCATGAAGGGTGGCATCGGCACGGCCTCGCTCACCGTGCACGGCGTCACCGTGGGCGCGCTCATCGCCTGCAATGCCGTGGGCGATGTGGTCGATCCCCACAGCGGCGTGCTGCTGGCCGGCGCGCGCAGCCCCGATGGCCGCCAGCTGCACGACACCTGCCGTGCCTTGCTGCGCGGCGAAGAGCCCCGGCCGCTGCTGGCAGGCACCAACACCACCATCGGCGTGGTTGCCACCGATGCACGCATCACCAAGGCCCAGGCCCAGCGCCTGGCCGTGGTGGCCCATGACGGCCTGGCACGCGCCATACGACCCGTGCACACCATGAGCGATGGCGACACCCTGTTCGCCCTGGGCACGGGCCTGGCCGAGCACTCGCTGGGCATGCTGACCCTGTCCGCCATGGCCGCCGAGGCCGTGGCCCTGGCCACGGTGCGCGCCGTGCTGGCCGCGCAGTCGCTGACCACGGCCGAAGGGCTGGAGCTGCCCTGTGCCAGGGAGCTGGCCGCCTGCCGGCCCTGACCGGGTTCAGGCCTGCAGTGCCACCGCCCAGGCGTCGTAGCCGTAGACGCCATCGGCATTGCCACCGGCGCGCAGCCAGTTGTTGCCGCGCGAGCCGATCTGGATCTCGCTGGTGCGCTGCATGCGCATGGCCTGGTAGCGCGCCAGGGCAGCGGGCACCTGCTGCGATCCATGGGCAGCGTCCAGGTTGCGCGCCAGCACCACGGCATCCTCGATGGCCATGCCCGCACCCTGGGCCATGAAGGGCATCATCGGGTGGCAGGCATCGCCCAGCAGCGTGATGCGGTCCTGCGACCAGGCCGGCAGGGGATCGCGCTCGTACAGCGCGGTCTTGAGCACCGTGTCGCAGGCGTCGAGCAGCGCCCGCGCGTCGGGATGGAAATCGGCATAGAAGCCGCGCAACTCCTCGACGCTGCCCGGCGTGGTCCAGGATTCCTCATGCCACGATTCCTGGGCCGTGGTGGCAAAGATGAAGGTATCGCGCCCCTGGTTCAGCGGAAAGGTCACGATCTGGCTTTGCGGCGTGGCACCCCACCATTTGGTGAAGGCCTGGATGTCGGGCACATGGCGCACGCGCTCGGTAGGCACCACCGCGCGGAAGGCCACCACGCCCGTGAAGCGCGGGCTTTCGGCGCCGAACAGGGCCGCACGCACCACGGAGTGGATGCCGTCCGCGCCAATGAGTGCGTCCAGCCCGGCCACTTCGCTGCCATCGGTGAAGGCGATGTCCACGCCTTGCCCCCTCTGCGTGATCTGGCTGGCGCGCTTGCCCAACTGCACCTGGTCCAGTGGAAAGGCATCGGCCAGGGCCGCCAGCAGGTCCGCGCGGTGGATGGTGAGCTGGGGTGCGCCGTATTTGCGCTCGGCCTCGTCACCCATGGTCAGGCGCGAGGTTTCCTCGCCCGTGTCCCAGTTGCGGCTGATGCGGTGCGTGGGCCGTGCGGCGCTGGCGCGCACGGCGGCGGCGATGTCGGCGCCCAGGCCATCGAGGGCGCGCACGGCATTGGGCGTGAGGTTGATGTCCGCGCCCACGCGCAGGAACTGCCGGCTTTGCTCGAACACCAATACTTCATGCCCTGCCTGGTGCAGCGCATTGGCTGCCGCCAATCCGCCAATGCCTGCTCCGACGATGCCTATCCTCAAACGCGCCATGGTTCCTGTCTCCTGCTGGTGGGGTCTATTCGGTGGTGATGCGCCCCATGATCCGGGGCGCATCGATGCAGGACATTGTCTTTTTGACGCGCCTCAAGCCTCAACCTCCGCAACGCCCGAATTGGGCACGATTCGTCCCCATCGGCGCCGGCGCATGTCCGGCAGGCGGGTGTTGGAGGTGCAAGAGAGGGTGCGGCGGGTGCGGCAGGAGCGGCGGGTGAGGCCGGCGCCGCAGCCGCCTCAGTCCACGCGCCGCAGCTGCCCTTGCGCCAGCAGCTTGTCGCGCATGCGGCGCGTCATGGACTGGGTGCTGCCATCGGTGGCCGTGAACAGGAACAGCGTCTGCTGCGGGCTGACCCAGGTCAGCTGGGTGCGGATGCTCTGCCGGGCATTGGACAGCTCCACCCAGGTGCCCAGCGCCCAGTCCTCGGAGACCACGGGCGCCACGGGTGCCACAGGTTCAGGTGCAGGTGCCACGGATGTCGCATGCGGCGTCACCTGGGGCCCGGCAGGCTCGCCAGGCATCCTGGTCGGCGACGCCGCAACGGCCGGGGGGGCAGGCAGCTCGTCCTGCAGCGCCTCGGGCAGCTCCAGGTCCTGCTCGGTCAGGGTGGCCATCTCGTGCGCCATATCGCTCGCCATGGGCTGAGGCACATCCAGCGGCACCGGCATGGAGGCCGCCACGCCGAACAACGACTGTGGCAGGCGCGCTGCCGAGGAGCCGGGCCTTGCCTGGACGGGCCTGGCCTGGCCGGGCCCGGCAGCATCGAACCGGGAAGGCAGGGACGCCAGCACCGAGTCCGACCCATAGACGGTGGGCGGCACGGAGTCCAGATAAATATCCACGCTCTCTATGGGCTGGCGGACCACACCCGCATCCAGCGCATCCTGGTGCAGGCCGGCCAGGCGCGCGGCAAAGGCCTGGATCTCCTCCTCCGTGCGCCCCACGCTGCGCAGGCCGGCGCGCAGCCGGGCCTGCAGGCGCGGCGCCAGCGCCACCAGCCGGTCGGTATCGCGGCCGGCGTGTGCGGACACGCTCCACAGCAGGCTGGGCACCAGGGCGAGGTAGCCGCCGGGGTCGCGGGCCTCGCTGCCGTCCACAGGCTCCTGGACGCTGGCAATCACCTGGGCCCACGGCCCCGTGGCGAATTCCAGGATGTCATCGGGTACGCCTTGGGCACTGGGCAGGCGCCGGATGGCGGCTGCGATCTGCTCGGCCCGGGGCATGGCGGTTTCCGGCCAGCGCGGGTCCGCACGCCGCCCTTCCACGCGCCGGAGCGCGGCCGAGACGGGGCCGGTCACCGTGCCATCTTCAGGCGCTTCGCTCGGGCCCACGGGCTGCATGCCGCTGCCGCCCCAACCGTCACGCAGCTGCTGCAGTACCGTGGCAAAGGCCGATGCATCGGCGCGCTGCAGGGCCGCCAGCCGCATGGCAGCGGAATCGGCCACCTGCAGGAACTGGCCATAGCCCGGTGCGGATTCACTGTCGAACCACAGGCTGCGCGCCGTCAGCTCGTCGAGCAGCTGGCGCGCAGGGTGATTGCGGTCCTCGAAAAAGCGCGTGTCCTGGACCACCAGCTGCTGCAGCAGCGGCTCCAGCCGGCCCACCGTGCGCTGCACGGAAGGCAGCAGGCGCGTGTCGGCGGCCATGAAGCGCATCATGCGCTGCAGCGTATGCAGCGCCGCGCCGTCGTCGGCGCGCGCGCCCGGGGGAGGCTCCTGCGGCTCCTGCGGCTGCAGGGCCTGCATCAGCTGCTCCAGCTGGGCCGAGTGGTGCTGCACGGACTCCAGCGCCATGCAGCTCAGCGAGGTCCAGCCTTCGGGCAGCGCCGCCAGCACGGTGGGTGCCGTCTCGCTGCCCTGCCAGGCGGTGGTCTGCAGCCGGCTTGCGCCGTCCATGGCCGGCGCAAACTGCCCGGGCACGGAATAGGCGGATGGTTGGGCCAGCGCCAGCATGGAAGAAGGCGCCGCAGCGGGCGCCTCGCGGTGTGAATCCATCCAGCGGGGGTCGGACAGCAGGGCGGCCACCAGGCGCCGCGTCAACTCATCTTCCTGCGCCTGCTGGCCGAAGGCGCCGTAGGCGCGGCTCTGTGCCACGGCATCGCCATAGTGTGAAGGCGCACGCCAGCGGTTCGGCCCCGGCATGTCGGTCTGGCGCCGGCCCGGCTCGGGCGGCGGTGCCACGCCATAGGCGGCAGGCTGCACGCCCTGGTCGCGCAGGGACTGGGCCACATGGCCGTACTCGGATACCAGCAATGCGCCCAGATGCTCGCGCATGAAGCCCAGCCAGCAGGCGGCGCATTCGGGCTCGACCCCGGTGTCGTCGATCACGCGCTGCAGCGCCTGCACATAGTTGTGGGGCCTGAGCGGGTTGCGTTCGGGCTGGACACGGTCCAGGCCCTGGATGGCGCTGACCAGGGCATCGAGCTCGGCCAGTGCGATCTCCACCTGCGGCGCCACATGCTGCAGCAGGCGCTGGTGGGCCAGCTGCGACTGCAGCACGGAGTCATCCAGGAGGGAGAGGGAGGCGAAATCGGTGGTGCCGGGCACACCGGACGCACCGGAGATGCCCGGCACCGGCGGCCAGGCGGCAGCGCCACCGGATTGGCCAAAGCATTCCAGCAGCGCCAGCCCATAGCCCTTGAGCATGGCGGCCCGGTGGCGGGCCAGCAATTCCAGCGCCTCGGGGATTTCAGCGCGGCGCGGCAGGCCGGAGCCAGGCAGCTCGGCCTGCTCCATGGCATGAGCCGTGCGCTGCAGCAGCCGCAGGATCAGCGCCTCCGAGCCGCGGACAGCCTGCACCAGGCAGGCCTGCAACGCGGCAACAGAAACGGGTGGAGGATTCATGGCCCGAAGAATACAGGCTCCAGCCCGTGCCGGAGGCGCTTTGAGGCTTGCCTTTGATGCTTACTTCAGTGCCTTGTAGCGCATGCGCTTGGGCTTGGCGCCTTCTTCGCCCAGACGCTTTTTCTTATCGGCTTCGTACTCCTGGTAGTTGCCGTCGAAATACACCCACTGCGAATCGCCTTCGGCGGCCAGGATGTGCGTGGCGATGCGGTCGAGGAACCAGCGATCGTGGGAGATCACCAGCACCGTGCCCGCGTACTCCAGCAGCGCATCTTCCAGCGCGCGCAGGGTTTCCACGTCCAGGTCGTTGGAGGGTTCGTCCAGCAGCAGCACGTTGCCGCCCTGGATCAGGGTCTTGGCCAGGTGCAGGCGGCCGCGCTCGCCGCCGGAGAGGTTGCCGACCTTCTTTTGCTGGTCCTGTCCGTTGAAGTTGAAGCGGCCTGCGTAGGCGCGCGAGGCCATCTGGAACTTGCCGACGTTGATGATGTCCAGCCCGCCCGAGATGTCTTCCCACACCGTCTTGTCATTGGCCAGCGCGTCACGCGTCTGCTCCACATAGGCCATCTTGACCGTCTGGCCCACGATGACTTCGCCGGAATCGGCCTGCTCGCGCCCCGCGATCAGCTTGAACAGCGTGGACTTGCCGGCGCCGTTGGGGCCGATGATGCCGACGATGGCGCCAGCGGGGATGTTCATGGTCAGGTTGTCGATGAGCACGCGGTCGCCAAAGCTCTTGGTGACGTTGTTGAACTCGATGACCTGGGTGCCCAGGCGCTCGGCCACAGGAATGAAGATTTCCTGGGTTTCATTGCGCTTTTGGTATTCGAAATCGCTCAGTTCCTCGAAGCGCGCGATACGGGCCTTGGACTTGGCCTGGCGGCCCTTGGCGTTCTGGCGAACCCACTCCAGTTCCTTCTTCAGGGCCTTGGCACGGGCTTCCTCGCCCTTTTGCTCGGACTCCAGGCGGTTTTGCTTCTGGATCAGCCACTCGGAGTAGTTGCCCTTGTAGGGAATGCCGTGGCCACGGTCCAGTTCCAGGATCCACTCGGCAGCGTTGTCCAGGAAGTAGCGATCGTGGGTGATGGCCACCACGGTGCCGGTGAAGCGGTGCAGGAACTGCTCCAGCCATTCCACGGACTCGGCGTCCAAGTGGTTGGTGGGCTCGTCCAGCAGCAGCATGTCGGGCTTGGACAGCAGCAGCTTGCACAGCGCCACGCGGCGCTTCTCGCCGCCGGACAGCTTGCCGATCACGGCGTCCCAGGCCGGCAGGCGCAGGGCGTCGGCGGCGATCTCCAGCTGGTGCTCGGAGTCGGTGCCGGCAGCGGCGATCTTGGCTTCCAGCTCGCCTTGCTCGGCAGCCAGCGCGTCGAAGTCGGCGTCGGGCTCGGCGTAGGCGGCGTAGATTTCATCGAGGCGCGCGCGGGCCGCGTTGACTTCGGCCATGGCCTCTTCCACAGCCTGGCGCACCGTGTGCTCTGGATTGAGCTGAGGCTCCTGCGGCAGATAGCCGATGGACAGGCCCTGCATGGGCAGCGCCTCGCCTTCGAATTCCTTGTCCACCCCGGCCATGATCTTGAGCAGCGAGGACTTGCCAGAGCCGTTCAGACCCAGCACGCCGATCTTGGCGCCCGGGAAAAAGCTGAGAGAGATATCCTTCAAGATCTGCCGCTTGGGCGGCACGGTCTTGGTGAGGTGGTTCATCGAAAAAACGTATTGAGCCATTCTGGTCCGAGTACTTGAATCGTTGATTTCTGCAAAAACCGGGCAACAAATCGGTTGCACGCCAGCCGTGATTATCGGCGCATGCGACAATACCCTGCGTTGCGGGTTCCAGTTGCCCGTGACATCAGCATTCCAGCTGGGGACGATGGACGCTGTTTTCCAGGCTCCCGACATTGAACCTCATCCGCCTACGACTGGTCCGGCAACCGCCCTGGTTGCCTCGGCAGGCTGATACCCAGCGCCCCGGACGGGCGCATCTTTGATCACATGACATTTGAAGAACTGAATCTGGCTCCCGCCATTCTGAAGGCCGTGCTTGAGGAGGGTTACGAGAACCCGACTCCCATCCAGGCACAGGCCATTCCGGCGGTGCTCGCCGGCCACGACCTGCTGGCAGGCGCCCAGACCGGCACCGGCAAGACCGCGGCCTTCACCCTGCCCATGCTGCACCGCCTCTCGCAAGGCCAGGTGCCGCGCAACAAGTTCGGCGGCAAGGGCATCCGCGCCCTGGTGCTGACGCCCACGCGTGAACTCGCAGCGCAGGTCGAGGAATCGGTGCGCAGCTACGCGAAGTACCTGGACATCAACTCCACCGTCATCTTCGGCGGCGTGGGCATGAAGCCCCAGATCGACCGCATCAAGAAGGGCGTGGACATCCTGGTCGCCACGCCGGGCCGCCTGCTGGATCTGCAGCAGCAAGGCTTCATGGACCTGTCCACCGTCGAAGTCCTGGTGCTCGACGAAGCCGACCGCATGCTGGACATGGGCTTCATCCACGACGTCAAGAAGGTGCTGGCCCTGGTGCCCAAGGAAAAGCAAAGCCTGCTGTTCTCGGCCACCTTCAGCGACGAGATCCGCGACCTGGCCAACGGCCTGCTGCGCAATCCGCAGTCCATCCAGGTCACGCCCAGCAACACCACCGTGCAGCGCATCACCCAGGTGATCCACCCCGTGGGCCGCGGCAAGAAAAAGCAGGTGCTGCTGCACATCATCAACGAGAACAACTGGAGCCAGGTTCTGGTGTTCACGCGCACCAAGTTCGGCGCCAACAACGTTGCCGAATTCCTGACCAAGAACAACATCAGCGCCATGGCGCTGCACGGCAACAAGAGCCAGAGCGCACGCACCCAGGCACTGGCCGGCTTCAAGACCGGCGAGCTGCGCGCACTGGTGGCCACCGACATCGCTGCACGCGGCATCGACATCGATGAGCTGCCGCACGTCGTGAACTACGAAATCCCCAACGTCTCCGAAGACTACGTGCACCGCATCGGCCGCACGGGCCGTGCCGGGCGCGAAGGCCATGCCGTCAGCCTCGTGTGCATGGACGAAGAAGGCTTCATGATGGACATCGAGCGCTTCACCAAGCAGGAAATCCCCGTGCAGGTGCTCGAAGGCTTCGGCCCGGAAGAAGGCGAAGTGGCCGAACCCATCGCCATGGGCCGCCAGACCATCTGGGGCGGCGCGGGCAAGCCGCCCAGCCGTGACGTCATGCAGGCCGCCGCCAAGGCCGCGCGCCAGGAAATGATGGACCGCATCCGCACCAACAAGGCTGCCCAGCCCGACCGCGGCGGTCGTGCAGGCGGCCGTGGCCAGGCAGCACCCAAGGCAGGCTCGGACGAAGGCCGCTCCGAAGGCAGCGCAGGCGGCCAGGGCCGTGGCCGCAACCACGCCGGCGCAGGCGCCAACAACAAGCCGCGCCGCGACCGCTTCGACGGTCCGGGCAACGGCTCCGGCGCTGCTCACCGCCCCAAGGCAGGTCCCCAGAACGCCCCCCGTCGCGGCCCGCGTCCTGACGGCGAAGGCGGCGGTGGCCGTCGCTTCGACGACCAGCCCCCGCGCGCTGACGCCCACCTGGGCACGCAGCTCGGCCATGCACGCAGCAGCGGACCGCGCGGCGGCGCCGGCGGCGGCCAACCCGACCCGATGCGCACCAGCGTGGACACCATGGCCGAACGCGGCCGCCGCGGCGGCGGTGGTTTCAACCGCGGTGGCGGCGGCGGCGGTGGTGGCTTCGGCGGCGGTGGCCGTGGCGGCTCCTCGCGCGGCGGCTACGGTCGCTGACCTGCACTGAATACCCGGCGTGCCAGGCGGCATACCGGGCATTGCACCAGCCCAAAGGGCTGCATCTCCCCGGGGCTGCAGCCCTTTTGCATTGCACAGATTGCGCCTTCAGCCGACAGCGCGCCGCAAGCCTGCATGGCTATCATCCCGATAGCATTGCGGCCTGCGGCGACTGAAGGCCGCACCCCTTTTCCCGGATTCCCCAAGATTCCCCACGACTGGTTCCTCAAGGCCACGCCATGACACTGCTGACTCCACCCGCCATACCCTCCAGCCAGCGCCCCGATCCGGAGCTGCCACAGGGCCGGCTGCGGTGGTCGGCCCTGGCATGCACCGCCCTGCTGGCCGCCTGCTCCAGCACGCCGCTGCCGCCCTGGCCCACGTCCTCCAAGCCCCAGGTGGCCACGCCCACCCGCCCGGCCCCGGAAATACCCGTGGTGCCCCAGGCGACCACGCAGCCGATCGCACCGGCCAACAACCTCGTCCCCCTGCCCTACAACGCGGCCGTGGCGGCGCGCTTCCCCGACCCGGCCACGCGCTATGACACGCCCGGCCTGGCGCCGCAGCGCAACCAGTTCACCACGGCCAGCGAACTGTCTTCCTGGCTGAACAGCCAGGCCAGCAAATCCCTGGGCCGCGACACGCGCCTGGGAATCGTGCAGCCCGGCAGCTCGCAGCGCGGCAGCCCCATCCAGGCCCTGGTGGCCACGCGCGCTCCCGGCATCCAGCCGTCGGCGCTCTATGACAGCCGCCGCCCCACGGTCATGCTCGTGGCCGGCCAGCATGGCGACGAGCCTGCAGGGACCGAGGCATTGCTCATCATTGCCCGCGAACTCGCTCCCGGCGGCCTGCTGGAGCCGCTGCTGCAGCAGATCAACGTGATCCTCGTGCCGCGCGCCAACCCCGATGCCGTGGAAGCCGGCACGCGCAATGCAGCCGATGGCACCGACATCGCCCATGACCACCTGCTCCTGAACACGCCGGAGGCCAAGGCCCTGGCCACGCTGGCACGCGACTACCGCCCCGTCGCCGTGGTGGACCTGCAGGAATTCCCGGCCGCCAGCATCTTCCTGCAGAAGTACCAGGCCATACAGCGCTACGACGCCCTGCTGCAGTATTCGGCCACGGCCAACCAGAATGAATTCGTGACCAAGGCTGCGCGCGAGTGGTACACGGCACCGCTGCGCACCGCGCTGTCGCAGGCCGGCCTGAGCAGCGACTGGTACTACACCACCAGCCAGGACCTGCAGGACAAGTCCATCTCCATGGGCAGCCTGGCGCCCGATTCGCTGCGCAACATCAGCGGACTCAAGAACTCGGTGGGCTATCTGGTCAGCAGCCGTGGCTCGGACCTGGGCCGCGCCCACATCCAGCGGCGCGTGCACACCCTGGTCACCGCCGCCACACGCATGCTGCATTCGAGCGCCGAGCGCGCCAAGGACCTCACCCAGGTGCAGGCCTTCGTGGCGCGCGAGACCGCCTCTCTCGCCTGCCACCAGCAACTGGCCGTCCAGGCCGAGCAGACGCCCGAGCAGCGCACGCTCACCATGATCCAGCCCGACACGGGTGCCGACCAGCAGGTGCGCGTGGACTGGAACGCCTCCCTGCAGGCCCGCACCACGCTGTCGCGCCCGCGCTCCTGCGGCTACTGGCTGTCCGCCAGCGCCCAGACCGCCGTGGACAGGCTGCGCCTGCTGGGCCTGCAAGTGCTCAAGGTGGCCGAGCCCGGCCAGCTGCTGGCCGACTCGTACAACGAGGCCCGCTCGGCCACGCCCGCCAGCGGCGCCTATGCGCTCACGCGCGGCGCCGTCGAAGCACCCGTGGGCAGCTACTACCTGTCGATGAACCAGCCCATGGCCAATATTGCCGCTGCGGCGCTGGAGCCCGACACGCCCTACAGCTACCTCGCACGCGGCCTGGTGCCCACGCTGAGCGACATGGCGCGCGTGATGGCCCCCCCTTCTGTGGTGTTCGAGGAAGAAGAAGACGCCGAATGACGGCAAGGGCGCCAGGGCACGCCGCCAAGCCCTGAGCGCCCGCCCATTGCGGGTATGATCCGCGCTGGCCCGTCAGCGGCCATACCTGCCCGTAGCTCAACCGGATAGAGCAATTGCCTTCTAAGCAATAGGTCGGGGGTTCGAGTCCCTCCGGGCAGGCCATCCTGGCATCCCAAGAAGTTCAAAGAAGTTCAAGAATAGGCGCTGGCCTTGGGCTTCAAGGACATCCAGCGTTCAAAGCCGTCCAACGGCATCCGGGGACATCCAGGATGTTTGTTGGTATCCCGTGTACTTGACACGCAAGATGCCAACACGACCTGAATGCCCCTGACAGACACCTTCATCAAAGCCCTCAGACACGACCCCAGCAAGAGCGCTGGATCGAAGCACTCCGATGGGCATGGCTTGTACCTGCACGTGAAGGAGTCTGGCAAGTACTGGCGCATGGCGTACCGCTTTGCAGGCAAGCAGAAGACGCTTGCACTAGGGGTGTATCCCACTGTAGGACTCGCCCAGGCCCGCCGTCGCCGCGATGAAGCCAGAGAACAGCTCGCATCCAGCATCGACCCCAGCCTTGCAAAGCAAGTCCAGAAGCTCGCCCTCGCCCATGCCCAGGAGAGCACTTTTGAGGCTGTCGCGCGTGAATTTCATGGCGTCAAGTCCGGTGCATGGAGCGACACCTACGCAGAGAAATGGCTGCGCAACATGTCCAAGGATCTGTTCCCGCATGTGGTCCGCATGTTGCTTCCTGAGATCACCCCTCCCCTGCTGCTGGGCGTGCTCCGCAAGGTCGAAAAACGAGGGGCACGCGAAACTGCTCACACGCTTCGCCAGACAGCAGGGCAGGTGTTTCGCTACGGCATCCAGACGGGACGATGTGAGCGCAACCCGGTCTCTGACCTGCAAGGTGCTCTTGAGCCAATCGTGGTGAAGCACATGGCAGCAGTCCTCGAGCCAAGCAAAGCTGGAGAGCTTCTACGTTCAATAGACGAATACAGGGGTCAGCCCACAACCAAGGCAGCTCTGCAGCTGTCAGCCCTTGAGTTAACCCCTTAATTCCCCGGCCCCGCCCTATCGCTTGTCTTCTGAGATAGGAACAGGACTGTGCATATGACTAAGCATACGGAGTCAATAGAGGTAGTCGTGAAGGATCAGCGCCGCAGGCGCTGGCCCTTCACAGAGAAGGCGGCGCTGGTGCGCCGAACCTACGAACCGGGCATGAGCGTGTCATTGGTCGCTCGGCGGGAAGGCGTTTCGCTGGACTGCTGTGCCAGTGGCGCAAGCTCGAACGCCAGGGTGCTTTGACCGCCGTCTCCGCTGGCGAGGCAGTCGTGCCGGCATCCGAGCTGGCGGCTGCACGCGCAGAAATCGCCAAGCTGCAGCGCGTGCTCGGCAAGAAGACCTTGGAGAACGAAATCCTCAAGGAAGCCGTGGAGTACGTCGCAGAAAAAAGTGGATTGCGCGCTCGCCCTTGTTGCCCGGGGACGACCAGTGAAAACTGGTCTGCGGATGATGGGGCTGGCGCGCTCGCATGTGCCCGACCTGATTGGGCGCGGTGAAGACTGGGCCGATGGCCGCAGCCATCGCACACCCAGCGACGATGCAGGGCTGCTCGCCGAACTGCGCCAGGAAATTGCCGACTTGCCCAGCTATGGCTACCGACGTGCCTGTGGCTTGGTGACGGTAGTGGCACAACTGCCAGCTGCCTTCGAGCACTTCAACGAGGTGCATCCGCATTCTTCGCTGAAAATGCGGTCGCCTCGGGGGTTCAGGCAGCAACAGGCTGCAGCGGCTGACCAGATGCTTTATTGCGAATAGGGTGGGGGCGGGAATTTGGGGGCAACATCAGATGAAGACAGGGATCGAGCCATGCAGAAGCTGCAGCGCGCCGCCACCTTCATCACATCGATGGACTGGTCCCACGAGCGCATGCACGCCTTGTTCGCCAAGAGCAGCCGAAGCACCTTGGGCCATCTGCTAGCCCCCATGTCGGCTACATTGCCAAAGCATGCACCTGGCACCCAACATTTTCCTGGTGATGCGACAGTGGCCGCAGCCCGGTAACACCCTTTTAGACAAAGCACTTCCCACCTGACATCCCCATGGTTGCAACCATTCTCGTCGGCATGCTCTGCGCACACCTGCTGTGCTTTTCGGTCATGTTCTTGCTCATCAGCCGACGCCTGCAAGGCAACAGGATGGGAATGGATGTCTTTGCCCTGGGCGACCTCCTGCTGGGGTCGGCCTATGTGCTGCAGTTGGTTGAAGGAGAGCCCGCCTGGAGCGTGATGAGCGTGGTCAACCACACCCTCACGTTGGCAGCGCCCATCGCCTACTGGCTCGGTGCCATGCGTTTTTTTGGGCAGCCCGTTCCAGTGTGGCGCCCGTTGATCGCGTTTTCAGTGGCCTACGGCATGGCGCAATGGCTGGTGCATTGGAGCGCCGGGCCTGTGGCACGCTACGCGATGCTCGCAGCAATGTCGGCAGTGCTCTTCTTCGCCATGACACTGAACGTCATCTATGGCTTACGCACTTTTGCCAAGGATTTCTACGGGGAAATGATTTTCTTTGCTTTTGTGATTGGCGGCATCTGTGTGCTCAATGCATTGAAATTCTTGAAAATTATGGACAGCGGCCTGGAAGCACTGCACATGGAAAGCCGCTTTCAGATGGTTTTCTACATTTACATGTCCACCCTGGCGACCGTGCTGCCTCCCTCCATTGTCTGGCTGGTGTTGCGGCGCCTGACGGATGACCTGCGCACAATGGCGGCACGCGATCCCATGACCCATCTGCTCAATCGCAGAGGGATTTCAGAAGCGATGCAGTTGTACTTCAACAGCCGCAACGCTGCGCCGACATGCCTGCTACTGATGGATGTCGACCATTTCAAGCGCATCAATGACACCCATGGACACCAGGCAGGGGATGAAGTTCTGCGGCACGTGGCCGCATTGCTTCGCGCCACCGTACGCCACGGCGACCTGACAGGCCGCATTGGAGGCGAAGAATTCGTAGTCATTTGCCTGGAAACGGACACCAGGGGCGCCACACAGTTGGCAGAACGGCTGCGCACCGGCATTGCAAGCCAGGCGGTCTCGGTTGCTGGCTCCAGTCATCCGCTGCGCTGCACGGTCACCATCGGGATCTCGCCTCCTTTCCATGGCACGCATGATATGGAAGAGGCCCTTCGACAGGCCGATACCGCCCTCTACAGGGGAAAGGCGGCCGGGCGCAACCGGATCGAAACAGCCAGTTCCTCTCCCGGCATTTCAGACCAGGATGCGAGGGTGGCAATGGTTTATCTGTAGAACGTGGTATTCACTTTTTCGATCCTGCGAAAGGCGCCGAGCTGGACAAGGGACTCGGAATGGGGATGGCATGCGCCAGCATGCAGGTCTGAGGCACCGACAAGGTGAGTGGCCCCTGGCACCCGCAGGCATTGCCGTGGTCCGGCTGCACGGTCAAGCGCCTGATCCATGCAGCACGAGACTGCGCGGCGCGACCCGCGGCAAGATAGTACGCACCACCTTCGGCGATGCCAATGCACCCTGCCCTATGTGACTGATGCAGGATCGGAACTGGCACCACACAGGAATATCTTGTTCACGCTTCCCGATATTCCCAACGTGGCAATCTCTCCTCTCTGGGCTGAATCGAGAGCGCCATAAAGCAAAAAGCTATAGGATTTCGCCAGCCATCTTGCTGACATGTCAATCCGGAAAACGCCAGCCTTTTGCCCTCTTAAAAAAAAATCCTCGAGCGCACCTCCAAAAAAGGAAAGCGCGTAGCCTTTCATGTCGTGGTCTTTGGTACCTCCGAGGTCGACCGATACAACGGCACTCCAGAACAGGTAGAGCTCACGATGGGTCATAAGGTGTTTTGTCAGGCGATGAAGCGCATCAGCAAAAGGTAGCCGCGTGAGATCTGCCTTTTCCAGCGCCTCTCGCATGTGCCGTTCAGTGCGTTGCATCAACAATTCAATCATCCCCTCCCGAGTCGCACAGATTCGGTAAAGCGTTCCCTTGGAAGTACCTGCCGCGCGTGCAAGCTGTTCAAGGTTTGCTCTTGGGTGTTGAGACACCGCCAGTGCCAGCGCACTGGCCAGCTTGTCATCCAGTTCGATGGTCATGGGCGTGCAAGCAAAACATCTCCAACCTTCCCGATACGCAACCTCTTCTGCCTTTTGGTCATCCGACATCTCTGTTCGTCAAGGCATATGAATGTCAGATCGATTCGCGGCTTTTGCACACAGGGGATGCATTCAGACAGTTCCGGCAAACACGCGGCGAAGACGAACGGCCGATGTCCAGCGCTGCCCCTCGGCCTGTGCGACTGCGTCCCGTACCCGCAGCTGTTCGCGTTGAGTGTCCAGCACTGCCGTGGCGTCAGCCATGCCGGCAGCGAACATGCGCGCCGCGCGTTGCGCTGCCATGTCGCCCGCCTCTCGTGCATCCAGCAGTTCGCGCAAACTGGCTTCCGATGCCGACCATTGCACCAGCGAAGTTTCGGCGTCGGCCAGCGCGGAGATCATCGACTGCTCGTACCCCGCCATTGCCTCTTGGGCGCGGGCTTCCTGTATCTCTACATTCGAGCGAATCCGGCCACCGTCCAGAATGGGCAGGGATAGCGAGATGCCGTATCCCACCACGGAAATGGGAGACGCGGAGCCACCGATGGCCGCCAACCGCTCGCGCGCTCCGGCCCAGGCGATCTGCAGGCGAGGGTAAATCTCGCGTCGGGCGACACCCACCCGTGCCAGCGCAGCATCCAGAGCGCGGGCCTGGCGTTGTACATCAGGGCGGCGCTCCAACAAATCGGCAGGCAGCAAGGGAGCGGGCGCCTGGGGCATGACGGCTTCAGCCTTCAGATCCAGCACCGGTGGCTGGCTGGCGCCCAACAGCACCGCCAGCTGTCGCTGACGCACTTGCAACTCACCCTTCACTTGCTGGACTGCCGCGCGCTCTTGTGCAAGCTCTGTCTTCCAGCGCTCAACGTCCAGTGCACTGGACTGGCCCGCCTCAAATTTTTTCTGCGCCACGTGCAGTTGGCGCTCAGCCAAGGTCATGACTTCGTGCCTCATCCCCACGCGGGCATCCAGGGTGCGCAGTTCAAAGTACGCAGTGGCGACATCGGCAGCCAGAGCGATACGCGCGGCAGCGAGTGCCTGGCGATTGCTCTGTATGTCTGCCTTGGCGGCGTCCACGCCCAGTGCGCCGCGCCCAAACAGATCCACCTCCCAGCTTGCGCGCAAACCGACGGAACTGCGTTCAGCCTTCACTGCGTCGGCGCTGTCTCGCCCCCGCTGCGCACCGGCTGTGGCGCCCAACTGTGGGCGGCGTTCGGCTTCAGCACTTCCCAACAGTGCCTGGGCTTGGGCCATGCGGGCTGTGGCGATGCGCAGATCCCGATTGGAATCCAGTGCCATGCGGACCAGACGGTCCAGTTCAGCGCTATGGAAGTCTGTCCACCAGTCAGCGTTGACGGCAGCAACACCTTGGTATGGGGCACCCCATTGCCCAGGCACGTCCACCGATGCAGCGTCAGGCCCGACCGAGGGCGGAACCGACGCGCAGCCTCCCAAGCCAAGAGCGGCCAGGCTGAGAACGCCAAGCAGCAGGGGTCGACGGAGAAAGCGTTGGGAACGTGGAGAAATTTCGAGCATATGAGGACCAGGCGTTGACGTTGCGATGACATTACTATACTATACGTATAGATAAGTTTTCAAGTGGAGTTTTCATGACCAAGACGACAAGACGCCCAAGCTCCCGAGACAAGATCCTTGACGCCGCTACCGCCCTGGTGAGTGAGCGCGGGGTTCAGCAACTGACCATTGAAGCTGCTGCTGCCGCTGCGGGAGTGACCAAGGCCGGTCTCATATATCACTTCAAGACCCGCGACGAGCTCCTGGTGGCTGTGGTGGAAAGCATGGCCCGAACCATCGATCTCTACAGCCGCGCCGCCGAAGAGCAGCGCGCATCGCGCGTGAATGACGCCTCCCGCGGGAGCCAAAGCGAATTGCAGTCCGCCATGATGGAACTGGTCGAAATGACGTTCCAAATGCCCCCGCAGCTGCAGCGACTGATGCGCAACCTGCTTGAAGCCCATTTCTCTCATCCTGACCTGCTGCCACCTGTACAGGCCTTGTTCGAGCGCAGCTACGGTATCGCCAGTGAGTGCGCCGATCCAGGCCGCGCTTTGCTGATCAGTCTGGCAATGGATGGGATGCAACTCATTGATTTGCTCCGTCTTCACCAATTCACCTCTGAGCAGCGCAATGCCGTCAGGAAGACTGTTGAAGAGTTGATTGCACAACTGCCCTGAACCATTCACACACGCATCCAATCATGCATTTCTCTCTCAACTCCATCTCCCGGTTACTGGCATGCGTGCTATCGACCGTCACGCTGGCTGCTTGCACACAACATGCCGCCACTACAACGGCTACGCCCAAACCGGTGAAAATCGAGGTCGTTGGCGAAGCGGGCATTGCATCCCGCGCAGATAACTTTGTCGGCACGTTGCGCGCGCGCCAACGCACTGATCTGGGTTTTGAAACATCTGGCCGACTCACGGCCATTTCCGTCGAAGTGGGCGACCGTGTGCGGGCAGGTCAAGTGATTGCGCGGCTGGACGAGTCACCTGCCCGATGGCGCGTGGACAAAGCTGCTGCGGACCGTGCGGCAGCAGCCGCATCGCTGCTAGAGCGCAGCACCCAACTCCATCAACAGGAGATGCTTGCCAATGACAAGATCATCTCCCCCACTGCCCTGCAGTCTGCTCGCGCTGCGCACCAACTGGCGCGCAGCCAGCTCGATGCGGCAGATGCCGCACTTGCATCGGCACGCCGTGACCTGAGCCTGACAAAAATCACCGCGCCTTTTGATGGTGAAGTGGTGGGCCGACAAGCACAGCCACATTCCGACGTGTCTGCCGGACAGACCATTTTGCAGTTGCAGGCGGGAAGTGCTCTGGAGGTGGTTGCCATGTTTCCGGATACCGTCGCCAGTACGCTTGCTGTGGGTGATAAGGCGCAGGGCCGCAGTGGCGAACGCACTTTCCCGTTGGTGCTCGAATACTTGTCCACACGCAGTGACAACGGCTCACTGGTTCAGGCCATTTACAGCGTCCAGCGCACAGAACGAAGCAGCAGCCCCGGACTTCGAAGCGGCGGAATGGTGTCGGTAGAGCTACCACAGAAACCAGCCCAGGCTGCCACACTGACCTTGCCCGTTACTGCGGTCATGGCTGGCACTGAAGCGTCTCAGGCCCAGGTGTACGTGATCGATCAGGAAAACAAACTGGAGTTGCGACCTATCAAGACCGCAGGCCACTTGACGTCCCACGGGCGGGTTGTCATCGACCAGGGCTTATCCGTCGGGGACCGCGTGGTGACCGCCGGCACCGCCTTTCTGAACGCTGGACAACAAGTGGTAGTGCATGTGCCCCAGACTGTCCTGAAAGGGGCGAAATCATGAAGCTGGCCGAAGGAGCGCTGCAATCCAGCAGGCTGACCCTTTTTGTCGCGCTGCTGATTTTGATTACGGGGATCTTTACCTTCCTGAGCTTTCCCTCGCAGGAGGAGCCCTCCGTCACGATACGTGATGCCGTGATCATGATCTCCAATCCTGGCATGCCCTCCGAGCGCATGGAGCAGCTGATTGCCCGTCCCGTGGAAGAAAATCTGCGCCAGATGGCGGAACTGAAAAACGTCGTCAGCACGGTGCGCTCCGGCTCTGTGCTGGTGAAGGCTACTTTGCGCGAAGACGTCAAGGAGTTGATGCCGGTATGGCAGCGATTGCGCGCCAAGGTGCAGGAGGTGGAACCCCTGTTCCCCACGGGTACCTTGCCTGCTCAGATCGATGACGATTTCGGCCGCGTGGCAATCGCGTCGATTGCCGTGACAGCGCCGGACTTCTCCATGAGCGAGATGCGCGAGCCGCTCAAGATGCTGCGAGAAGGCATCTTCCGTTTACCTGGCATACAGGGCGTAAGCGTGCACGGCTGGCAAGAGGACCGTGTCTATCTTGAGTTCGACCGTGCACGCATGGCGGGTCTGGGTTTGTCGCCCGCTGCGGTGCTGCAACAACTGCGCCAGCAGAACGTGGTGCAGTCAGGGGGCCAGGCTGTTCTGGCTGGCGTCAACAGTGTGGTAATCGCATCGGGCGAAATCCGCTCCGTCGCCGAACTGGAAAACTTCATGTTGTCGGTGCCATTGGCACGCCAGGGCGCCGACGCGTCGCACCTTGGCCCTGCCCAAATCCGTCTGGGCGCCTTGGCGCGTCTCCAGGTGCAAAAGGCCGATCCTCCGGAAAGCGCGGCCATCTACAAGGGCCAGGATGCCGTGGTGTTGGGCATCTCGATGCGATCAGGCCAGAACGTCAAGACTGTGGGCGCCGCATTGCAGCAACGCGTGACGGAGCTGCAGGCCCAGTTGCCTGCGGGCTTCAGCCTGGACTACGTGACCTTCCAGCCCGACGTGGTCAAGACCGAGATGGGTCGCATGAACCAAGTGATGGGCGAGACGGTGGTCATCGTGATGATCGTGGTCGTCCTCTTCCTGGGGTGGCGGGCGGGCCTGGTGGTGGGCAGCATCGTGCCGCTGACGATTCTCCTCACGCTGCTCATCATGCGCAGCCTGGGGATTGAACTGCATTCGGTATCCATGGCGGCCATCATCATTGCGTTGGGACTGCTGGTGGACAACGGCATCGTGATCGTGGAAGACGTGGAGCGGCGACTCGCATTGGGTGAAGACCGCCGCAACGCCTGCATCGAAGCCGGGCGGACGCTTGCCATTCCGCTGTTGACCTCGTCACTGGTCATCATTTTGGCCTTCTCTCCTTTCTTCTTTGGAAACACCACAACGAATGAATACCTCAAGCCGCTGGTCATCGTTCTGGGGTTGTGCCTGCTCGGCTCCTGGCTCCTATGCCTGACAGTGACTCCGCTGCTTTGCTACTACTTCCTGAAAGCCCACCCCAAGCCGACAGACGAGAATCACGATGCACACGCCGAACCCCAGCTTACCGGCTTCTATGCCGGCTACGCCAAGGTGATCCGGTACTTGTTGGCGCACAAAGCCATCTTCATGGGATTCATGGTCGCGCTGTTGACCGGTGCCCTGCTTCTGCTGGCCAACCTGCCCGCAGGCTTCTTGCCGCCATCGGATCGCCCCCAGTTCCAAATGGGGCTGGAGCTGCAGCCGGGTACGGACACGCGCCAAACCAAGCAGGTGGTAGAGGATCTGAGCCGCTGGCTCGCTGACAGGCAGGTGAACCCCGAAGTCAGCACCAGCATTGGCTATGTGGCCGAAGGCGGGCCCAGGGTCGTGCTGGCACTGACCCCTCCTATGCCAGCCTCTCACGTGGGCTACTTCACTGTCACGGTGAAGGATGCCAAGCAACTCAAGACGGTGATGGAACGCACCACCGCCTGGATGAATGACCATCACCCGGATGTGCGTATCGACCCCAAGCTGTTCTCGCGCAGCAGCAATGACGCGGGTGCGGTTGCCTATCGGATCTCCGGGCCTGACGAGAATGTGTTGCGAGCCATCGGCGAACAGGTGAAAGCTGCGCTGCGACCTATTCCCGGAATGGTGATGGTTCGCGATGATTGGGGCCCCCGTGTTCCACGCATGAATGTACAGATTGATCAAGCCAAGGCACGAGCGCTGGGAATCAGCAGCGAAGACATTGCGACGACGCTGGCAGCGCGCAACAGCGGTATTCAGGCATCCGTCATGCGCGACAACGACACCTTGGTACCGCTGGTCATACGCGGTACGGCTTCCGAGCGCGCCAGTGCGGAGAACCTCGCCAATACACTCATCTATCCTGCCAATGGAGGGGCGCCGCACCCACTTTCGGCCATGGCTGCAGTGAGCCTCGACTTCGAGCCCGCAGCGCTCTTACGCCGCAACCTGGTGCGCACCTTGACGGTTGAGGGCCGCAGCACCCATGGCACGGCACTGCAGGCGGTACAAGCTGCCGCTCCAGTCGTGAGCCAGATCGCCTTGCCACCAGGCTATCGCATCGAAATGGGCGCAGAGATTGAAGACTCCGCTGAAGCCAACGTCTCGTTGGAGCAGTACCTACCGCATGCAACCGTAGCCATGCTGGTTCTGTTCCTATGGCAGTTCCGTTCCTTCCGAAAGCTCGCGCTGATCCTCGCCATCATTCCGTTCGCAATGATTGGTGTCGGGCCGGCGATGATGATCGCGGGAGAGCCCATGAGCTTCATGGCAACGTTCGGCTTGCTGTCGCTGGCAGGCATCATCGTCAACAACGCGGTGCTGCTGCTCGAGCGGATCGAGGAAGAGCTGGCCGAGGGCAAGACCCGGCGCGAAGCGGTCGTCGCGGCAGCGGTAGCGCGACTGCGCCCCATCGTGATGACCAAGATGACCTGCATCGTGGGTCTGATCCCGCTGCTACTGTTTGCCGGCACTTTGTGGACCGGCATGGCCGTGACCATCATCGGCGGCCTGATGCTCGGCACCCTGATCACGCTGGGCCTGGTGCCTGTCTTGTACGAACTGCTGTTCAGCGACCGAATCGCCCAATGGGCGGCACGCTTGACAGGCCGCAATAACGCCCAAGCGGTAGCTGCCTGACAGGACATCTCTACCCAGGGAACCATGACATGAATACATCCCAAGCACCGATCATCATCGTAGGTGGTGGCGTGGCAGGTCTTGCCGTTGCCACGGCGATGGGCAAGCTGAGTGCCAATTCCGGCAGCAAGCTGCCACCAGTCCTGCTGATTGATCGCGAGTTCGCCCACGTGTGGAAACCCATGCTGCACACCATCGCAGCGGGCACGCGCGATATTTACCAGCAACAAACGGCCTACATAGCACAAGCACATGCCTGCAATTTCTCTTACGAGCCCGGTGAACTGCTGGGCGTTGACCGCGAGTCGCGACAAGTGGAGATTGCGGCGCTGCTGGCACCCGACGGACGGGTGCTTGTCCCGGAGCGTAGCGTTCCGTATACCAAGCTCATCATCGCAGTAGGCAGCCAGGCAAACGACTTTGGCACACCGGGTGCGGCCGAGCACTGCTACACCATCGACTCACGCCTGCAGGCAGATGCATTCAACCAGGAGATCCGCACGCAGCTGCTCCAATGCCTGGGACACGAAGGCAGCAATGAGAAAAATGCCACCCTTTCCATCGCCATCGTTGGTGGCGGAGCGACTGGTGTGGAGTTGGCTGCCGAACTCGTCGGTTTGGCTGACGCTGCAGAGGCCTATGGAGCCAAGGGTCTGAAGAGGCGGATAAACATCACGCTCATAGAAAGCGGCCCTCGCCTCCTTGCGGCCTTTCCGGAAGATATTTCCGCCAGTGCCCAAGCTCGGCTGGAAGCTCTGGGTGTGCAGGTCAAGGTCGCGACGCGTGTGGCAGCGGTCAATGCGCACGGCTTCGTGTTGGGCGACAACACGGAAGTTCATGCATCACTGAAGGTTTGGGCGGCCGGAGTCAAGGCCCCGGAGATTCTGAGTGATCTGGATGGGCTGGAGACCAACCGTAACCATCAGTTGATCGTGCGCCCTTCATTGCAGACTACCCATGACGCGGACATCTATGCATTGGGCGACTGTGCCAGCCTGATACCCGAGGGGGCCGAGCGGCCGTTTCCTCCTACCGCACAGATTGCTCATCAACAAGCGCAGCACCTGATTCGCCATCTTCCAGCCGCACTGCTGCACGACATATCACCACCGGATTTCAAGTACCGTGATATGGGGGCCCTGGTGTCACTGGGTGAATATGACGCCTATGGCTCGCTCGGCAAGACAGGCTTGTTCAAGGGTGTGACCTTCAGAGGGCGCCTGGCGCAACTGAGCCATGCACTGCTTTACCGCAGCCACCAGGCCCAGCTGCATGGCTTCTGGCGTGGCAGCCAGATGTGGCTGGTCGATCTGATGAATGCCCGGCTCCGTCCCACCATCCGGCTCGATTGAAATGTGCAAAACATGTACAGGTCACTAGGACAAGGCAGATTGACACCGGCTTTCCTCACGGTATACACATGCGCAAGTTAGCTTCACCCTGGACTCGCACCCTGCAAGCCATTTCGATCTTATTGCTGGCAGGATGCTCCACTTACAGGCCCTGGATCAATGAACCGTATCCCCATCAGCCTCGGGAGGTGCTAGCGGCCGAGCAGCATCAACCAAAGTCTGTCATGGTTGCCGTGACCTTGTCCGGAGGGGGTGCGCGTGCCGCAGCCTTTGGCCTCGGTGTGCTGCGTGAACTCAAGGCGCAGGAGTTCAAGATCGGAGAACGCACAACGACGTTGCTGGACGAGACCGTATTGATCAGTGGCGTGTCAGGTGGCAGCATCCTGGCCGCACACTACGCAGCCTTTGGCGACGCGACGCTCAAGCGATTTGAGCCAGAATTCCTGCTCACGCCATTCGAAAGCCGTCTCATACGCGATGTGTTCTGGCCTGGTGAGCTCTACACATTGACCTCACCCTGGTATGGCAGAACGCAGTTGCTGATGGATCGCCTGAACAAGCTCTACGAAGGCAAGACCTTCGCCGACGCTCGCAGGCGCCCTGGAGCACCGGACCTCATGATCACGGCTACCGACCTGACCACCGGGGCCCCCTTCAACTTCACGTCCGAACAGTTCCAGCTGATCTGCTCCGATCTTGACGCTACCCCACTGTCATTCGCAGTTGCAGCGTCCTCCGCCGTACCGCTGCTGCTGTCGCCCGTCGCCATACGCAACTATGCCGACCAATGTCCCGAGGTAAAAGCATCGGTACTTCAGCCCGCGTCAGGCTACCGCGCACACATATTGCGGCGCAGTGCCGTCAGCTACCGCAATGCCAAGGAGCGCCCCTATATCCACCTGGTGGATGGCGGAGTCAGCGACAACCTCGGCGTTCGCTTGCTGCTCGATCAAATGACCGCTGTAGGCTCCATGGGCGCGAACTTCCCTGAAGCAAAAGCTGGCTCCATCCATCGCCTGGTGCTGGTCACAGTCAACTCTGCACGTGCGCTTGCCGAGCGTGTGGACAAGAGTGATCAGGTCCCTACCATTCCACAGGTATTGGAGACACTGATCTTTGGTGCCGGGACCCGCGACAGCCAGCAGACGCTGGCAATGCTCAACGATGATCTGCAACGCTGGCGTAACGAGATTCAGCGCACCAGAGGTTTGCCTGGCAGCCCGTTTGCAGCAGATTGCGAGGTATATGTCGTCAGCGTAAGCCTGAACGATGTCGACGACGACAGTTTCCGTTACAGGCTTTTGCGTGTGCCGACGGCCTTCACGGTCGAAGCACAGGACGTCCGCGACTTGCAGCAGGCAGGTTCGGAGGCTGTTCGAAAATCCCCGGCCTACCAGGAGCTGGTTGAATCGCTGAAGGCTTTGGCGCCACCATGATCTGATGTCGCGCGCGCCAAAGCCCCAAAGGCCGACAAGCACCCTCGCCTAGCTCGCAGGGCGCAGGCAGGACCGCACATGTCCCGCGATCAGGTCGACGAGGATGTTGACCAGACCCGGTGCAATGTCATGCCCCATGCCCGGCAAGATGACCAGGCGTGCGCCACCGATGGCCGCTGCGGTGGCGTAACCGCCACTGGTCGCCACCATCAGATCCCGGTCGCCATGGATGACCAGCGTGGGGCACCGCACGCGGCCCAACTCGGCCGTCCGATCACCGGAATTGATGATTGCCCCGATCTGCCGCGCGGTGCCGACGTTGTTGCGCAGGCCACCACCGCGCTCCCAGGCTTGTTCTGCATATTGCCGGTGCCGAGGCTCGCTCCACTCCAGGCTCGAGCCGACCACTCGCAAGAGGTCGACGTAATCTCGAGCAGCCTCCCGCTGATCACGTGGCGGCCGACGGATCAGCTGCAATATCGACTTGAGCGCCGGCTGGCCGACCTTCAATGATCCGGTGGTCGAAAAGACGGAGGTCAACGACTTCATCCTCTCGGCATGGCGCGCCGCCAGGGTCTGCGCGATCATGCCGCCCATGGACATCCCCATGACGTGGGCAGAGGCTATGGACAGGGCATCCATCAAACCGACCACATCGCTGGCCATGTGCCCCAGGTCGTAGCCGCGCGTGGGCCGGCGAAGGAGTTGCTGGAATGTGCTGGGCGGCTCGGCGTCGGTGAAGGACGACTGTCCCGCGTCGCGGTTGTCCAAGACAACCACCCGCAAACCGGCCTCTACCAGACCATCGATCAAGGCCTGTGGCCAGTACGTCAGTTGCAACCCCAGGCCCACCACCAGAATTAACGTCTCCCCGCCATCGGGGCCGTGGCTGCGGTAGCAGATGCGTCGGCCATCGGCCATATTGCAGAAGAGGTCTCCCGTGTTCATGCGCGAGCCTTTGAAAGTCGCAGATCAAGCGGAGCCTGGGAACTCGCGCCGGGGGCCGGCGAGAACGCCAGGCACTTTTCTGCCACCCGCCCGCGTCGCAGCAGTTTGACGTCGCGGAAGTAGTCCATGGACATGACCCAAGGTTCGCCGGGTCCCTGTCGTGGCACGCTGTGCAGCGCGCGCTGCACGTAGCCTGCACCGAAATCCAGCAGCGGGCGGGTCTCGATCCCTTCTGGCGCCTGTGCCTCGCAGACGGCGTGCCGATGTTCATCCATGTAAGCCAGGAGCCGGCAGAAGTGATCGCACAGCAGGCAGACCTTCAGCGTCCAAGACGAGTTGGTGTAGCCGACGGCAAAGGCAAAGTTCGGCACACCGGACAACATCATTCCCTTGTAGGCCAATGTTTCGCTCAACACCACCGGCTGCCCATCCTTGCGCAAGGCCACTCCCCCAAAGAGCTGGACGTTGAGTCCGGTGGCCGTGACGATGATGTCGGCCTCGATTTCCTTGCCCGACTTGAGAAGGATGCCCGATTCGGTGAAGGTCTCGATCTGGTCGGTCACCACGGACGCCTTGCCCGAACTGAGGCATTTGAACAAGTCACCGTCGGGCACCGAGCACAGCCGCTGGTCCCAAGGGTTGTATGGCGGGTTGAAGTGCACGTCGACGGGGTACCCCTTCGGCAGGTCCCGGCGCACGAGCCCCACGAGAAGCTTTCGGGCCAGCTTCGGAAAGCGTTGGCAAAAGCTCCAGAACCCCAGAGTGATCCTGGCGTTCTTGTAGCGGGTCAGCGAGTAGGCGGTTTGGGCCGGCAGTATCTTTTGCAGGAAGCCGGCGACGGAGTCGGTAGCAGGCTGGTTGATGATGTACGAAGGCGTGCGCTGCAGCATGGTGATGTGCGCCACCTGATCGGCCATCGCCGGGATGAGCGTCACTGCCGTGGCGCCGCTGCCGATCACGACGACGCGCTTGCCGCAGTAGTCCAGATCCTCAGGCCAATGCTGCGGATGCACGATCCGCCCCTTGAAACGTTCCGAGCCTTCGAAGCGCGGGCTGTAGCCTTGATCGTATCGATAGTAGCCGCCAGCGCTGAACAGCCAGCGGGTCCTGACCGTGCGGACATCGCCGCCGATTCCGTCGCGGACCCGGACCGCCCAAAGGCCCTCACTGCTCAGCCAGTCCGCCGATTCCACCTGCTGCTGGTATTGGATGACCGGCCCCAGATCGAACTCCTCAACGGTTTCGCGAAGGTACTCGAGGATGTCCCGTGCGTCCGCCAGCGTTTTGTTCTTGACCCAGGGCTTGAAGTCGAAACCGAAGGTGTAGAGGTCCGAGTCGGATCGAATGCCGGGATATTTGAACAGATCCCATGTTCCGCCAATCCGCTCTCGAGCCTCGAGAATGGAAAAGCGTTTTCCGGGCTGTTTTCGGCGCAGATAGGCGGCAAGGCCGATGCCGGAAACTCCCGCCCCAATGATCAGGACGTCCAGAGGTTCATCGAGAGGAGCTGATTGCGAGAGCATGCTGTTCCTGTTTCCTTGTGTTTTGACCAGTTTTCAATAAGTAAAAAAGCTCGAGGCTGCCGCCCTTGCCGCCCTCGATCTGCGCCACACGGGCGCCGGCGATCGCGTTGACCCTGTGCATCGTTTCAGCCTGTCTTGACCATGACATGCCGCGCGACCGTGTAGTCCTCCAGTGCGTACATGGACAGATCCTTGCCGTAGCCCGATGACTTCACGCCGCCGTGCGGCATTTCGCTCGTCAGCACGAAGTGCGTGTTGATCCAGGTGCAGCCGTACTGCAATTGGGCGGCCGTCGCCATGCCGCGTGAAATGTCCTGGGTCCAGACCGATGAGGCCAGGCCATAGTCGGAATCGTTGGCCCAGCGCACTGCTTCATCGGCATCGTCGAATCGCGTCACCGAGACGACGGGACCGAAGACTTCGCGCTGGACGATTTCGTCGCCTTGCAGCGCGCCAGCCACGACGGTGGGTTCGTAGAAGAAGCCGCTACCACCACCCACGCGGCCGCCCGCCGTAATCTCGATGTGCTTGTTTTCAGACGCCCGCTGAACAAAGGATTCGACGCGGGATTGCTGCCTGGCCGAGATCAGTGGGCCCAGGTCGTTGTCGTCATCGTTGGGCTGATTGAACTTGAGGCTCTTGACCGCACCGGAAAGGTCGGCAACGAGCTTGTCGTAGATCTTCTTGCCGGCATAGATGCGGCAGGCGGCGGTGCAGTCTTGGCCAGCGTTGTAGTAGCCGAAGACCTTGACGCCTTCCACGACGCTGGCAAGGTCGGCGTCATCGAAGACTATGACGGGCGCCTTGCCGCCGAGCTCGAGGTGGGTCCGCTTGACGATCCTGGACGCGGCCTGCAGCACCTTCTTGCCCGTGCCGATATCGCCGGTGAGCGAGACCATCGCCACCTTCGGATGGTGGATCAGCGCATCGCCCACGCTAGCGCCGCGCCCCGTGACCACGTTGACGACACCGGCGGGAAAGATGTCCGCAATGATCTTCGCAAGCTTCAGCAGCGTCAGGGGCGTCTGCTCCGAAGGCTTGATCACGACCGTATTGCCGCCAGCAATCGCGGGTGCCAATTTCCAGGCCGCCATCATCAGAGGGTAGTTCCAGGGCGCGATGGATGCGACGACGCCGATCGGGTCTCGGCGAATCATCGACGTGTGGTTGGCAACGTATTCGCCGGACACAGCGCCGTGCATCGTTCGTGCGGCGCCGGCGAAGAAGCGAAAGCAATCGACGATCGCCGGGATCTCATCCTCCAGCACGCGGATGCGCGGCTTGCCGCAGTTGAGCGCTTCGAGCGTCGCGAATTCCTCGCCGGCGCTCTCAATGGCATCGGCCAGCTTCAACAGCAGGCGCGATCGCTCGGCAGGCGTGGTTCGAGACCAGGCGGTGAAGGCCTTGGACGCTGCCTCGACCGCCGCATCGACCTGCGCAAGCGAGGCTTCGGCCAATTCGGTCAGCAGCGCCCCGGTCTTTGGATTAAGGATCTTCTCCTTGGTTTCCGCGCCCACGACAAAGGCGGAACCGATCAGCAGTTCTTGGTCAAACACGGGAGTCTCCTGTCTACGGGATGAGGTTGAGGGGATATGCCGCGGACCGCTAGGCCGCAACGGCGGCGACCGCGGTCGCGGCCTTGGCGCCGCGGGAGCCCGCAGCGAGGATGAAATCCGCCGCCTTTTCGGCGATCATGATCGTGGGTGCATTGGTATTGCCGCTCACGATGGTCGGCATGATGGGTGCATCGATGACGCGCAGGCCGCTCACGCCGCGCACGCGCAGCCGATCGTCCACGACAGCCATCTCGTCGCTGCCCATCTTGCAAGTGCCTACCGGGTGGTAGACGGATTCGACGTTCTCCCTCAGGTACTGGTCGATCTGGGCATCGGTCGTGGCCTGCGGTCCGGGGGCGTACTCCACGCCGCGATAGGGATCGAACGCCTTTTGCGCCAGCACTTCCCGGCCGACACGAATCCCCTCGCGATAGATGCGAATGTCATCCGGATCCGAGAAATAGTTGGGCTGAAGGCGCGGGTGCTGAGTGGGGTCCGCCGACTGGATCTTCAACCAGCCCCGACTCTTGGGGCGCGAGATGTTGAACAGGGGCGTGAAACCGTGCTCGGGAATGATGACCCGACCGTTTTCGCGGTACATGATCATCTCGAAGTGGTACTGGATGTCCGCGGCGATCAGATCGGGCTGGCTTTTCACGAAGGCCAGCGCCTCCACGCCGTGATACGCGCCAGGGCCTCCCTTGTCCCACATGTACCGCGCCAGGGCGGCGGCAGCACGAACGGGACGCACATAGGTCAGGAGCGAGTTGGGCTGCGTCGAGCGGCATTGCACTCCGACGGAGAGGTGATCGTGCAGGTTCTGGCCCACGCCAGGCAATGCCACCGTGACGTCGATGCCCACAGCGCGCAGATGCGACGGATCGCCAATGCCGGACAACTGAAGCAGCTGCGGCGAGTTGATCGCGCCGCCCGACAGCAGCACCTCCTGATGCGCACGCACAACTTCCTTGCGGCCACGGCGAAGAAACTCGACGCCGACCGCGCGGCCATGCTCGACGATGACCCGGGTGGCCAATGCCTTGGTGATGATCTTGAGGTTCTTTCGGTCCTTGACCGGATGCAGGTAAGCGAAAGCCGTGCTCGCCCGGATCCCCTTGTTTCCGTAGGCCTTGATCGTGCTGTCGCAGGGGCCAAAGCCTTCCTGTTCACCGCCATTGAAGTCGTCCCGGTACGGGTATCCGGCCTGGACGCCCGCCTCCACGAACGCCTTCGACAAGGGGTGCTGGACACCGTAGCGGCTGGTATGCAACGGACCGTCGTGTCCATGGATGGGACTGCTGGGGCCGTTCCAGTTCTCGGCACGAAGAAAATAGGGCAGGCAATCCTCGAAGGACCAACCACTGTTGCCCAAAGCCGCCCAATGGTCGTAGTCCGTGGCGCTGCCTCGGATATAGACCATGCCGTTGACGCAACTGCATCCGCCCAGCACTTTCGCCCGCGGCCAGAACAGCCGTCTGCCGGCAAGATGCTCCTGGGGCTCGGTGTTGTAGCCCCAGTCGATCTGCCCGTTTCATCAGTTGGAAATAGCCGGCCGGCATGCCGATGAAGGGACTGCTGTCCCAGCCGCCGGCTTCGATCAGCGTGACTTCGACGTCCGGGTTCGCGGACAGTCGATTCGCCAGAACACAGCCTGCGGACCCGCCGCCGACAATGATGTAGTCCGTCACAGTGTGGCCCTCGCTCGCAGGTTCTTGGGAAAAGTCATGACACCACCCCCGCGCCCACCGGCTCCAGCCGCGCATCGACGATGCGGCTGACGGCGCTGATGAAGCTCTCGATGTCCGCTTCGGTCATCGGGGTGGAAAGGAATGCCTTACCGGTGCGGGCAATATGGAAGCCCGCCAGCGTCAAGGCGCGTTGAAGTGCGACAACGCGCTTTGTTTCCTCAGGGCTGGAATAGCCGGAGCGGTAATCGGTCACCTGCCGTTGATGGCCGAACACCATGAAGCTCGACCCGAAGCCTGTGACCTGCCCTGGAAAGCCGGACCGCGCGAATGCCTGGTTCAGCGCCCCCACCAGCCGGGAAGTCAGCTGTGCCATGCGATCGATCGCGCTGTCGTCAAGCAGATCCAGCGTGACTTTGCCCGCGGTCATCGTGACCGGGTTGGCCGTGAAGGTGCCGCTCCACGGCAAGCCGGGCTTGCCTTGGCGATGGTCGTAGATCTGCATGAGCTCACGCCGTCCCGCCACTGCGCCGACGGGGAAGCCGCCACCAATGATCTTGCCCAAGGTGGTCAGATCCGGATGGATGCCCAGCAGCGTTTGAGCGCCACCCGTGTGAGACCTGAACGAGATGACTTCGTCAAGAATGAAAAGTGCTCCGATCTCGCGGGTCACACGTTCAATCATGTCGGTGAAGCGCGGGGAGACCTGGATGAATCCCAAATAGCTGGGCGCTGCGTCGAGCAGGACAGCCGCGATGTCTGCAGCATTTGCGCGGATGATTCGCTCGGAGGCCTCGACGTCGTTGAAGGGGATGACTACAACATCGTCGGTCACCCCTTTGGGCACCCCTTTTGAGTAGCCGATCGAGTTCGGATCCTCGCCCCAATTCGACGGTGAAGAATCGAGGCTGACCTCGGCATAGTCGTAGGCACCGTGATAGACGCCCTCCGCCTTGACGATCTTGGACCGGCCCGTGATCGCACGGGCGGCTTTGATCGCGCTCATGACGGCTTCCGAACCCGAGTTGCAGAATCGCACCTGCTCGAAGCTCTCTGCCCGTCCGCATAGGGTTTCCGCCAGCGCGACCTCCTGCTCCGTGGGCAGCGTGAAGGCCGTTCCATTGCCGACCTGGTGACGGACGGCTTGCACGACGCCTGGATGCGCGTGACCGTGGATCAGAGAGGCAAAGTTGTTCAGCAGGTCAAGGCGGCGCGTTCCATCGACGTCGACCACGTAGGCCCCTTCGCCATACGAGGCATAGACCGGAAAAGGTTCCTGCCATGGCAATGTGCGCGTGATGCCGCCGGGCAGCACTTTCAAGCCGCGTTCATACAGTTCCCGGGAACGGGAAGCCAGGTCTGGCCAGTGAGCCATGATTGCACTCCAAAGGATTAAGCGATGAGGGGGGCTTTGCGCGCTGTCAGGCGTGACGGCGCAAACGGGTCTTGGCAAGCGGCTCACGGGCATAGGCGCCGAACCGCGCCTGTGTGGCACGCTCGAGTGCGCAATAGCCGTAGTACAGCTCGACCATCATGAAAGCCCAGACGGACAAGGCTGCGGTGTAGAACACCGTGCGATCCGCGTCGTCGCCGGGTATCGGGACATAGTCGTAGAAGACGGCGATGGCCAGGCCGCTCAGCGCAACGAACACCGTTCCCATCGCATGCAGCGCCTCTCCCGCTTTGTGCAGCCTCCAGGCGAAGTACGCCAGATAGGCCAGGAAGACCAGGCACATCAGAAGGTAGAACGGCGGCTTGTAGACCGCGAACGCCGGCGCATGGTCGGCCGCCACAAGCACGGCAGCGCCTGCGAAACCGAGCAGGAAATACAGGACATCCGCAAGGCGCGAGGGCTGGTAGCTGTGGGTCACCACCATCATGCCCGCGACCGCGACCACAGGAAAACCGAAGGACCGCGAGAACGCATCGAAGAAATGCGCAACGCTGTAGCCGAAATCCCATCCCAAGAGCGCCCACAACAGGAAGTGGGTGCCTGAGATGGCCATGACGAACCATTCGATCCCACACAGATAATTGCGCTTTTTGAGAAACTTCGCGCCATAGATGATCCCGGCAAGGATCAGCAGCACATCGGCCAGCAAAAGAAAAATCGTATTCATGGTGATTGGGCCTCGGTGAGCGTCGAGCTCGTTGATCTCAAGCCGGCACAGGCGTGACGGCCCTCGCTTCATTCATGCAACATCGCCCCGAATTGCTGGATGCTTCGCTGCATCAGCTGTTGCGCGCCAGGCGACCACGGTCCCATTTCAAAGAAGCCATGGATCATTCCTGGGCCCGGCATATGTTTTGCGGGGCTGCCGGCCGCGTTCATGGCCGCCGCGTAGGCAGCGCCCGAGTCGCGCAATGGATCGAATTGCGCCGTGACCACCAGCGCCGGTGCGAGCCGGCTCAAGTCCTTGGCCTGCAACGGCGCCAGGCGTGGATCCATCGGATCTGGATAGTCGCCCGCGTAGTGGTCATAGAACCAATTGATGGTGGCCACATCGAGCAGATATCCCTCGCCGTTCTCCGCGACACTGGGGTACTGCGCCGCCACATGATCCACAGCGGGGTAGATGAGGAACTGCGCTGCCAGCGGGATACCTTCATCGCGCAGTTGCTGGGCGACGACCGCCGAGAAGTTGCCGCCCGCGCTGTCGCCAGCGACGCCGACGATGCGGCCGCCGCCCAGCTCGCTCGCATGCGCCACGATCCATTTCGTGGCCGCGACGGCGTCTTCAATGCCTGCAGGAAACGCATGTTCGGGCGCCAGCCGGTAGTCCACGGACACCACCACGGCACTCGCGCCGCGGCAGATGTCACGGCAGATGTTGTCGTGCGTGTCCAGGTCGCCAATGACGAATCCGCCGCCGTGGAAATAGGCCACGGTCGGAAACGGGCCCTCGCCTTCCGGGCGGTACACGCGGGCCTTCAGTGGCCCGACAGCGCCACCGACGGTGATGTCCTGGACACGGGCCACGGGGACGACTTGCTCGGGCGTCAGTGCGCCGGCCGTCGTCGCCAGATAGAAGGCCCTGCCCTCCTCGGGCGTGCCTTCGTGCAGCGGCTTCGCGCCAGCCTCGGCCAGCATCTTCATGGCGCCGGCGATATGGGGATCGAGTGACATGGAATGGCTTTCTTTTTTGGAGCGATGAAGGGGTCGCAGGCGTCACGAGCGATCAGCGGTATGTGAGGGCCTCTTCGTCAGGCCGCACCGAGGGGAACGAGACACGCTCCTCTTCGTACTCAAGGCCTTGCTTCCAGGGATGACGATCGCCCTGGCGGGGCAGCAGGTGCAGGGCACGCATGATGTAGCCCGAGTTGACGTTCTCCGAATCGATCCAGGGCAGGCGCGGCATGTCAGCGTCCGCGGTAGGCACGGTGGGAACCACCATGCTGTGACCCTCCCTCTGCATGTGCTCGGCGATGCGGCACACCAGGTCGGTGACCAGGTCTGCGCGCAGCGTCCAGCTTGAGCGGAAGTAGCCCATGACGTAGGCCATGTTGGGGATGCCTTCGATCATCACGCCGCGATAGCTGACACGCTTGGTGAAGTCCACCGCCTCGCCGTCAACGAAAAATGGCACGCCTCCGAACATCTGCATGTTGAAGCCCGTCGCGGTGACGACGATGTCGGCATCAAGATGCGCTCCACTGGTCAACTGGATGCCCGTGGCGTCGAAGCGCTCGATACCGTCGGTCACTACCGAAGCCTTGCCGCAGCGGATGGCCGCAAACAGGTCACCGTCAGGAACCAGCGCGATGCGTTGCTGCCATGGGCGATAGCTCGGGTTGAAATGCTTGTCCACGTCGAAGCCTTCAGGCAGGAGGGCTCGCGCCTGCTCAAGAATCCACGCGCGCATTTCCTCGGGATGCTCGAAGGACATGCGGACTTCGCTGTCCACCTTGGCAACGAATGCGCGCCGCATGATCTCGTGCACCCAGTCGGGACGCACATCCAGTTCGCGCAGTTGTGTCTCCAGCGGATGGATAGGGGAATCTGCCGCGAAAAACGTGGGCGAGCGCTGCAACATGGTCACGTGTGCAACGGTGTCCGCCAACGACGGGATCAAGGTAGCGGCCGTGGCGCCTGAACCGATGACGACCACCTGCTTGCCCGTGCAGTCCAGATCCTGGGGCCAGTGCTGCGGATGCACCCACTGCCCCTTGAATTCACCCATGCCGGACCACTCGGGCGTGTAGCCCTTGGTGTGGTCGTAGTAGCCCGAGCACATCCACAGAAAACTCGTCGTCAGCGTCAGCGTTTCGCCCGAATGGATACGAGTGACTTCCAGCGTCCAGCACTTGTCCTGGGACGACCACCGGGCTGCCGTGATCCGGTGTCCGTAGTAGATGTGGCGCGTCAGCTGGTTCTCTTCGATCAGCTCACCTAAGTAGGCGCGGATCTCGTCGGCCGTGCCGATGGCGCGTCCCGTTTCCCAGGGCTTGAAGCTGTAGCCGTAGGTGTAGCAATCGCTGTCCGAACGCGCGCCAGGGTAGCGATGCGTCCACCAGGTGCCCCCGAATCCGTCCATGGCTTCGAGTACGGCGAATGAATGATCGGGAAATCGCTTGTGCGTGTTGTAAGTCGCACCAAGACCCGAGATGCCGGCGCCCACGACAATAAAGTCGAGATGCTGGCCGCTCACGAGCGCGGCCTGAGGTTGGGTGATCACGTTTGTCTCCTGTTTGGATGAAATTGAAGATGGGCGAAGGCCAGGCCTCAGGCTGGCAATGGACGCCAGTGCATTAGGGCGGCCCGCCGCCGCGCACCACGCCTCGGCGTGTGAACAGCAGCGCTTGTCTGCCCCCATCGCGCGGCGTCACCAGCGCGGAGGTGATCGCCACCCCGTCGGGCCTGGTTTCGATCGTGAAATCGCGGCCATCGCCGCTGCGCGCTAGGAGTCCGTCGAGCCCCACCAGCGTCACGCCCTGCGACGCGCCCGCGATTGCGGTGACTGAGCTCTTGGTATCCAGCCGCAATGGCTTCCAGGTCTGGCCGTGGTCCTCGCTGCGCAGCAGCGTGCCGCGCTGCCCGCCGACAAGCAGCGCACCATCCGCCAACATGGCACCGCACCAAAGGCTTCCGTTGTAGCCCGTGGAAAGGTATGTCCAGGTGGCACCGCGGTCGTCGCTGCGCAGGACCTGGCCGCGCTCTGCGGCGGCAAAGAGCACGCCATCGCTGCCGGCAAAGAGGCCCAGCAGATTGAGGTCGGCCTTCTTGGCGCCGGGCATAGGCTGCAATGGCCGCTCCTGCCAGGTTTCACCGCCATCGGAAGTCACCAGAACCAGCGACCACAGCCCAACCGCGACGCCGGAATGTGCATCGAAGAAGTGCACGGAGAACAGCGGCCGATCCTCCGTCGTGACGACCCGCTGAACGCGCCAAGTTTCTCCGCCATCGCGCGTCACGATCACCGACCCGCCGTGCCCTACGGCCCACCCATGCTGCGCATCGGCAAAGCTCACCGATGTCAGCGTGAAGGAGACCGGCACCGACCGCGCCTGACGCCACCGTGCGCCGCCATCGTCCGAAAGCAGCACAACGCCGCGATCGCCGACCGCCACGGCCCGTGTTCCCGCCCAGGTGCTGCCCAGGATGGCCGCCTGAGTCGCGATGGCAGATGTCATGGCCGGTACGGGTTTGACTTCGTCCATTGCCCAGGCCGCGGAGGCAATGGCCCCTGCCAGTCCCCAGGCCGCCCACTTGTACAAACGTCTTGTCATCGTCATCCCCGCGTTCAATGCGCCATCAGGCCCACGGACCGGACCGGCCCCCGGCGCGGCAGCGCCCTCTCAAGCCATACCGCGAATGCCGGCAGCACCGTCATGGCCATCACCATGTTCACCATGAACATGAAGGCCAGGAGCTTGCCCATGTCCGACTGGAACTTCAGCGACGAGAAGCTCCACGTCGCCACGCCGATGGCCAGCGTGATCGCCGTAAAAATGGTCGCTGCCCCGACCTCAAGGATGGAATGCTCCAGCGCCTTGACGATGCCTTGCCCGCTGGCCATGTGCAGCTGCAGCCGGTTGTAGATGTAGAACGCGTAGTCCACGCCAATCCCTACCGCGAGCACCATGACAGGCAACGTGGCAACGGTCAGGCCGATCTGCAGCTCCTTCATGAACCAGTAGCCGATGAAGGTACTGATCGCCAAAGGCAGGCAGCACACCAGCACGGCCCGCACATCCCGGTAAACCAGCAGGATCAGTCCGATGATGGCTGCGTAGACGTACAGCATCATGGGCAGTTCGCTGTGTTCGATCTCCTCGTTGACTGCGGCCAGGACGCCGGCGTTGCCCGACGCGAGGCGAATCGCGACGCCTGGCAGCTGTTCGCGCTGGCGGAACGCCTTGACTGCCGAAACCACGCCTTCGATGGTGGTGGCCTTGTGGTCCGAGAGGAACAGATGCACGGCCGTCATGCTGCAGTCCTTGCGCATGAGCCCTGGACTGCGCGCGATCTCCACGGCCAGCGCTGCGTAGTTGCCGCCGTCGATGGGGACCGCCCCCATCTTCGGGTTGCCTTCGTTGTAGCCTTCGTTGTACTGGCGCAGCGCCGACGAGAATGAGTTGATCGACAGCACGCCCGGCACACCTTGCATTGCCCAGACGAAACGGTCCTGGTACTGGCCGACAGCGACGTTGTCGCACGACTGCGGAGGCGCCTCGAAAATCACGCTCATCCAGTCCAGTCCCAGGTCGTATCCAGATGCGATCGCCAATGCATCGCGGTTGAACCGGGACTCGGGACGCAATTCGGGGGCGCCTGCTTCGAGCGTACCGACGACACGGTCGCGGCTGTTCCAGACTGCGGCCCCCAGCACCACAGCTGCAATGGCCAGCACCACGACCGCATGGCGCGGAACGGCTACTTGCGCCAGCAGGCGCAACCAACGCTGCCGGCGTACCGTCAACTGCTCGACGCGAAGCGCATAGGCCTGATCGACCTGCATCAGCGAGGCTGCCACGGGCAGCATCACCAGGTTGGTCACGATCTTGAATGCCACGCCCAGCGCAGCGGTGATGGCCAGCTCGCGAACCATGGGGATCGGGATCATCAGCAGCGTGATGAAGGTGACAAAGGCCGTCACCAGGGCCAGCGTCCCGGGGATCAACAAACCCGTGAAGGCCGAGCGGGCTGCTTCGTCGCAGCTCTTGCCATGGGCCACTTCACGCACGATGTGGTTGATCTGCTGCACGCCGTGCGACACCCCGATCGCGAACACCAGGAAAGGGACGAGCACACCCAGGGGATCGAGGCCATAGCCCAGAATCCGCAGGGCCCCGAACTGCCATACCAGCGAGGAGAGCGAACAGACGATGGGCAGCAGGGTCAGCCGCCATGAGCGGCAGTAGCCATACACCGCCAGTGCAGTGAGCAGCAGCGCCACACCGCAGAACAGCAGAACCGCAGAGGCACCATCGGCAATGTCGCCGATCTGTTTGGCAAAGCCGATGATCTGGATCTCGAAGGCGTCGTCTTCAAATTTCGCACGCAAGACGCGCTCGAGCTCATGGTTGAATTCGACATAGTCCATGTGCCGGCCCTGGGCATCGACTTCGGACAGATCGGCCGTCACCATGGCACTGGACTGGTCGCGTGAGACCAGGGTTCCCACGAAGCCTCCCTGGGCCGTCGAACGCGCGATGGCCTGGATGGTTGGCTCGTCCAGCCGGTCGGGCGTCACGTCCCCTGGCACCAGGGGGTCGGCGCGGAAGCCCTCTTCCGTGATCTCGTTGACAAAGGCGTTTGGCGTCCACAGGGACTGCACGCTAGCGCGCTCGACGTAGGGCATGAACGTCACCGCCTGCGTCACGTCATACAGGCGCTGCAGTGCCGCCGGGCTCCATATGTTCCCCTTGCGGACCTTGACCGCGATGATCAGTCGGTTGGCGCCGAGCAGGTCGTTGCGGTAGTCGTTGAAGGTCCGCACATACTCGTGCCCGATCGGCAATTGCTTTTCGAAGCCCGCATCCATCCGCAGCTGGCTGGCGAACCAGCCCATGCCTACCGTCAGCAAGGCAAGCACACCCAGCACCGCTACGCGCCGCTGAAACAACCAGCTTTCCAAACGCTTCAGCAGGCCGCGTTTGGAATTTCGCTCGGCAAAAGTCACGTTCGGCTCCCCATCAGAAATTTCGAGTCAGCACGGCGCCGACGAAGGCGCGGTCGCGCAAGGGCTGATCGAAAGGCGAGGAGCCGCCCCAGAAGCGTGCATAGTTGACGGCGAACTGCCATTTCGCGGGGTTTTGGATGAACGTCACGATCAGGTTCATCTGTTGGGCCCCCTTCATGAACATCGCCGACGCGTTCGGCGTGCGGCCCGTCAGTGCCCGCGAGTAGTAGATCTCCGGGATGACCTGCCAGCCTGGGATGAGGGTTCCGTCGTAAGTCACGCTAAAGTCGAGCGCGATACCCGCCGAGGTACGCGTTCCGCCGGTGAGCGGCGCCGCCGTGGGATCGGTTTCCTGGCCCCATCCCCAATAGCCGGCGGACACGGGATCCCCGCCATAGGATCGCCGCATGCCGGGGTAGTGCACCACGACGGTCTCGACCATCAGGTTCGCCGCCTGGGCGCGGATCAGCTTCAGAAAATCCGGCGTATTGGCGGGCGAGAAGGCATAGACCCCGGTCAGATGCCACTGAAAGCGCTTCTCATCCACCCAGCAGCGGCCGTCACGGTCAGCGCAGCCAGCCAAGGGGCTCAGGGCCACGGCATCCCGGGGCCGATACGACAGCTCGGTGCCCACGGCCCAATCGCCCACGGGGAAATTCGCGCTGATGCCGTACAGCCTGCGGTTCTCCGGATACACCCAGGACGGTGCGAAGGTCGCTTGATCAATCTTCAGCGCGGGCAGTTTGTCGTGGTAGTTCAGGGCATAGAGACCCAGGTTTAGCTCCGACCCCGGCGGCTGCCAGCGCAGCGACGCCCCCCATTGGCCACCATTGCGAGCCTTGCTGCCTGCGTATCCGAAGTCTTCCATCCCCTTGCCCAGGGAATTCGTCGAAGACCAGTAGCTCCCCACCGGAGGGAGATAGCTCTTGTTCCAGCCGAATTGCGCATAGGTTTCCAGATTAAGCCCGTGCCCCAATCCAGTCGCGAAGCTGGCCATGGGTGCCGGCAGCACGGCTTCCTTCAACTGCACGCCAGGCTGTGCCAGGCGCATGTAGTCCAAAGCGTTGGTGGCGTTGATACCACCAGGGAAAAAGAGACTCTCTCCCCAGTTGATTACCTGGTTGCCGACACGGACGCGCGCCTGCCGCTCGCCGATGGCAAAGGACTTGCTCACCCAGAGATCCAGCAAGCGGGCCTTGAAACGCAGATCCTCGCTTGCACTGCCGGTGAGGCCACCCATGCCGGGCGGCGTGGTCGCGCTGAGCACGCCTGTCGTATGTGTCGCGGAGAAATCACGCACCCAGTTGGCCCGCGCCATCACCGTGACATCCTCCGGGAACTTCAACAGCAGTTCGTGGCTGCCTTTAAGGTAGGTGGTGAAGGCATCGCCCCTGCCATAGTTCAGGTTGCCTTGATCGCCGATCCCGGATGTGGGCGAGAGGCAGCCCGAAGGCGCGCCGTTGCCCGTGGCCCCGGCAACGACCAATCCACAGGCCGACGACTGGGCGCGCACTCCCGTGCCCAGTGAAATGGAAGAATCGAAAGACCCCCTCAGACCTTCGGTCTCGAAATTGATAGCGTAGGCCCTGTGGCCGGTACCGGCGGCCATCAGGCCCACCAGAGCCGCCAGTCTCCAGTTGTGATGCATCGCAGTTCTCCTCGTTGCGCGGCGTGTTGTCGCCTGCTCAGCGTTCGCTGATGGCACGGAGGTTGTCCGAGGTGTAGAAGTCGCGCTTCAGGCGCGGGTTGCCCGCAGCCTCGGTGTAGTACTGGATGTCACTGCCTGCCCCAAGCGAGGTGTAGTCCAGGAAGTAGCGCTGGTCCGCCAGGTTGTATTGGGAGTACGCCGCGACGTCGCATGTGCCTGTCTCGTAGACAGGCATCGCGTAGCCCTCGCGCACCTTCCAGACCTTGCCCTGCGCATCCTGGTCCACCGCCAGCAATGGCACCCAGCTGTCCTCGTCGAGGTAGAACGTGCGCTTGGGTGCCAGATGGCGCACACCTTGCTTGACGGTGGCCTCCACGATCCAGACGCGATGTGTCTCATAGCGACGAACGGCCGGCGCAGGCGCATCGCGCAGCAGCACGTCGTCCGCCTTGGCCGTGAAGTCGAAGATGCCCAGGGCGTTGTAGGGGACGATCAGTTCCTTCTTGCCGACGAGCTTCCAGTCGAAGCGGTCCATCGGTCCGCTGTATACGTACGACTCGTCGACCGTGACCTGGTTGTCCATGCCGATCTGGGGCGAGTCATAGGAATAGGTGGGCATGCGCCGCACGCGGCGCTGGCCGGGGAAGTAGTAGTGCGCCTCCTGGGGCTTGCCTGCGATGGTGGTCACCACCGCGGCCTGCCCGGCAAGCGCCGCCGGTGCGTTGTAGGCGAAGTAGACCGCCGCCTCCATGCGGTCCACCTTCGAAAACAGCGTGCTGCCTTTGACGCCCCAGGGGACGAACACCGTGATGTCGTTTGCCGCCTTGATCCATTCGTCGCTGCCCTTGCGTGGAGAGACGATGGTCTGGGAATTGCGCATGCCCGACGCCAGCCCGCGGTAGCGCAGCTTCATATTCCACATGGCCTCCGCGCCATTGCCCGGCATCGGAAAAGGGAATCCCGGAACATGGGCCTCTTCCAAGGAAACCCCGTCGCTCGCCATCCTGGCGAAGCCGACGTTCTTCCTGGTGTTCTCCGCCACAAAGTCCGGCGTGCCACAGGTCCTTCGGCTGGGGTACACGTCCATGCGGAAGCCCTTTGTGGACTTGATCAGTTCGACCTGGCCCGGCGCCAGCTTGTCGGCGTACTTGTCAACGTTGCCCGCATCAATGGCATACAGGGGCTTGTCGTCTTTGTACTTGAAGAATTCGATGCGCCGCTTGCCGAATGTCCAGCCTGCCCCCTGAGGCTCCGGCTGAGACCAGACCGGCACAGCACCGTCGGCAGAGGCGCTTTTTTCAGCGCCCGAGGGCGACAGGGTTGTGCCCAACTTGCCGGCATCGTCCGCGTAGGCAAACGACATCGACATGGCCGCGGCAATGGCAACCGCGCGGTGACAGTTCATGGGGTTCATGCTGAGGGTCCTTTCGAGCAGGGATGAAACGCAGGGCTGCGCTGTTGCGTCAGTTCGTTGAATCGCGAAGCGGGGCCTCGCCAATGACACTTCGTTGTGCGCCCCACCGGTGGGCCGCCAGCATCGAGACGATGGCCAGCACGGCGAAGATCGCGGAGATGTCGTACGCCACACCGAAGGCGGAAGAGGAGTCGATCAGCCCTCCTCCCACCAGCGATCCGACCGCAGAACCGATGCCGACGCAGGCAGGGATCAGCGCGATATGCCGGCCCACAGGGTCGAACCCCGGCAGCATTGCGTACTGCGCCACCCCGCTAGCCATCCAGGCGCCGGTGAACGCCGTTGCACCGACGGCAAACGTCCATGGGGTCAAAGGTGTGGCCAGCAGCAGCGCACCCGCCGCGCAGACGCTCAGAAGTACCGTCCCTGACGACAAGGCCCAGCCGCGACGAAGCAGTGCCGGCATGCACAGGCAGACCAGTACGGTGGGCACGGCAGACGCGCCAATGGCTTTGTGAACCTGGTCTGGCGCAAGACCCGAAGCAAGGCCCACGGCTTCCAGAAAGGTCCATGCCAGGCCGGCGCAGGCCGACACCAGAAAGATGGATGCAAGCACCAGCCACGCGGCGCCGGCGTTCACTGCGGGAAGCTCGCCATCTGGCGACTCCCCGACCACCCTGCATCCATCCATGAAGAAGAACAGCACGAACAAAGAGACGCCCGCCGTCGCCGCGCAGTAGATGAGCGAAGCGCCGATCGAACCCAGCCCCGGCACGATGACCGAGGTCAACAAGGTCATGCCGAGATACTGGCAAACCACCATCAGCGGCAGCAAGGTGTCGGCGCGCGGGTTCAACGACACGTAGCGAATGGCCGTGCCGAAGACGATGCCGCCGCCAATGCCTGCGAATACCCGCTCGCAGCAGGCGAGCCAGAACGCGGGGTCGCCATACATCGCCGCATTGCCCGCAAGCTGCATCAGCAAGCCGCAGGCCAAGGTGAAGCGCGCCGTTCGGCTGTGGATCACGTAGACGAGCAGCAGGGAGCCGATGGCATTGCCGACCACCTCGGCCATGGCGATCACGCCCTGTTGCGTCGCCGTGTAGTGCCAGTCCGCGGCCATCTGGACGACAAAGGCGGGCATACCTCCAAAAAACACATAACCCGCACATGCCAGCCAGAGCAACGCAGCGGCAAAAAGCTTGGGGAATCGTTCGCGTACCGTCATCATGGCTCGCCTCCTCGATCTGTGCGGTTCAGGGCTTCGACTTGCCGGCATCGAGGTACCCGGCCCAGGCACGGTCGAGCACATACGCATGCAACGCGTTGACCTCTTCGATCGTGATGTCCTGGAATACCGGCATGCCCTGCTCTTTGCGCAGGCCGCCGATGACGATGCCGGCGAACAGTCCGTGCGTTTCAGCCGAACTGAATCTCAGGTCTTTCACGTTGCCGTTGGCGCTGCCAGCTTCATGGCCGTGGCAGTACACGCACCCCTTGCCCTCCCACAGAATTGCCCCGGCGTGGATTTGCGCCTTGTTCGCAGGCCGCGGAAGAGGAGGTTCGGGAACCACTTGGGGTTCAGCCTTGACAAGCGTCGCGGTCCCTCCCAGCTTGAATGCCAGAAGGCGGGAAGGCGATGCACGGGTTTGTGCAGTCGATGCGACGCGCGTCAGGATCTGTCCGATGGACGCCGCGCCGCCGTTACCGATCGGCATGAGGACAATCTGTTCGCCATCTTGCGAGACAGTCGTGGGCGCTGCCATGCCCACACCTCCCGTGTCGAACGACCACAGACGCTTGCCGGTGTCTGCCGCAAAGGCCTCGAACTTGCCGTCGCCCGTTCCTTGGAACACCAGATTGCCCGCCGTGGTCAGCGTGCCGCCGCTGTACGGGATGTCGCGCCGAACCCGCCAACGGGCCTTCTGGGCAACAGGATCCCAGGCAATCAGCTCGCCATAAGGACGGTATTTCGCATTCGCGGCCTCGTAGCCGAAATAATCGTGCGTGACCAGACCTCCGATCATGTCCGGCTTCATTTCCGCCAGGGATGGCACCACGGCAGCGCCGAGATAGACCAGTCCGGTCTGCTCGTTGTAGGCCATCGCATGCCAGTTGTGAGCCCCTGACGTCGAAGGAATGATCACGGCCTTGCCATCCTTCTTTTCCCAGTAGCGTGCCTCGGCCTTGAAGATCGGGCGCCCGGTCTTGGGATCGATGCCGCTTGCCCAGTTGACCGGGACGATGTTGTTGGCCGAGATGAACTTGCCCGTCTTCGCATCAAGCACATAGAAGAAGCCGTTCTTCGGGGCCGTCATCACCACGCGCCGCGAACTGCCACCGATGGGCAGTTCGGCCAGCATCAAAGGGGCATTGGGCGAATAGTTCCAGCCGTCGTTAGGCGTTTGCTTGTAGTGCCAGAGGTATTTGCCGGTGCTCGCGTCGAGCGCGACGACCGAGTTCGTGTAGAGCTCGTCGCCCGCCCCCTTGCCCCGCAGCGTGGGGATCCAGGGCGCCGGGCCATCGACGGCGATGTAGAGCTGATGGAGCTTGGCGTCGTAGGTCATGCCGTCCCAGACGCTGCCGCAGCCGTTGGTTTTGGAGTGCCAGTCCTTCCCCCAGGTCTTCACGGCCCTTTCGAGCTCGGGCGTCTTCTGCTTGCCCTTCGCCGGATCGTCCGGCACGGTGTAGAAGCGCCAGACCGGCTTGCCCGTTTTCTCGTCGAAAGCATCGACGTGGCCGCGGCCGATGCCGCTGTCGCCGCAAGCGTTGCCGACGAAAACCATGCCACCGCCTATGCGCGGCGCCATGGTCATGGCATACCAGCCCGTCTCCTGAGAGGCGTCGCAGGCCTCCACCGACCAGGCGAGCGCGCCCGACTTGCGGTTGATCGCATAAAGCCTGCAGTCCGCCGAGGCGTAGAAGACATGGTCGCCGCTAACCGCGACGCCCCGGTTCACGTTGTATGCCCAACGCGGAACACCCGTTTCGTCAGGCATCTTGACTGGGGCTTCGAACTTCCAGAGCAGCTTGCCCGTCTTCAGGTCGTTCGCGAACACCTGCGTGCGAGGTGCGCTCTGATAGACGACCCCATCGACCACCAGCGGATTGCCGACCATGCCGTCCTTCGTCGGCATCTCGGCCGACCAGGCCAGGCCAAGGTTCGCCACGTTCTTTTCGTTGATCGCTTGCAAGGGGCTGTTGTGCTGCATGTCCGCATTGCGGCCGAGCAGCGGCCAGTCCTGGCTCTCGGCGGCTGGAGCGCCCGCCGCTGCCAAGGCGCCAATCGCAGCCACCACGAATCGTGTTGCTGGGGTCACGTGAACTACTCCTGTGATGTGTGGTTGTACGGAGGTCTCAGTCATCGAACGCGCCATCTGCGCGTCCACTCACGCTCTCTTCGGCGCATCTGCGCAAGCAAAGTGAATAAATTATTGGTCACATGACCACATAAACAACATAGGGGAAATGCGGTTAGTGAAACTACCCCCCACAAGCGAACGGCAGGGAGCGTGGGCGTCCAGATTCATGCTGGTGCCGCTGCGGAAAAGTAGGTGGATGAGACGGCGCGCGCCCAAGCTTTTCCCGGGTCAGGGAGATCCCATCGAGAACAGCGCGGGGATCGACCCGGATCACCCACGGCAGGAAAAAATGGATCGACAGGTGGCTCCTCGCAGGCCTGCCTGTCCAAGCACGGTCAAGGTGAAATCACCGTTTTTCTCTCTCGAGAAGCTGTAACGAACACAGGTCAGGGAAACCCTTGCTGACAATTTCATGCGAGGCGAAGCTGACGTGCAAACGGGCGTCTCCATCGATCCGAGCCGCCTCGGCCGTTGGAGAAAACGTGCCGACAAGGAAGACGCGGCGGCCCTTCCCGCTGATGGGTGGGACGTCCGTTGTGCCCGGCACCGGAGCAGGTCCACCACATGCCTCAAGGGGGTGTGGCCACCCTTGACAGCGCGGTGCGATGTATCCCATCATTTCAGAAGATTGGTCATATGACCAATCAAATTAATCAATACCAGCCGGCACAAAGGAGACGCTTCATGACCCCGACAATCAGCGCATTGCGCACCGCCACGACCTCGACGCCCATCGCCGAGATCCTCCGGATCCTCAAGGAAGACGGCGGCGTCATCATCAAGAACTTCCTTACCCAGTCACAGATCGACAGCTTCAATGCCGAGATCCAGGGACCGATGGACGCCCTCGCGCCGGGATCGACGCACGAAATCGAGTTGATTGCCGAGTTTCACGGCGCAAACACCAAGCGCCTGACAAATCTGGTCACGCACAGCAAGACCTTCCGCGAGGAAATCCTCGACCGCGACCTGGTGCACAACCTGCTCGATGCGATCTTCCTCGAGGAATCGGGCTCGTACTGGATGACCACCGCGCAGGTGATCGAGATCGGCCCTGGCAACAAGGCCCAGATGCTGCACCGCGACCTCGAGAACTGGTATCCGTTCATCGGCATGGGCCCCAAGGGCCCCGAGGCCGCCATGAATTTCATGATCGCCTTCACCGACTACACAGAGAAGAACGGCGCCACCCGCGTCATCCCCGGCAGCAACCACTGGGAAAATTTCGAAGATCGCGGTACGCCGGAGCAGACCATCCCGGCCGAAATGAATGCAGGAGATGTCCTCCTGTTCAGCGGCAAAACCGCCCATGGCGGTGGCGCCAACCTGACCACCGACCAGTACCGCCGAGGCGTTGCCTTCGCCTTCAACCCAGGCTTTCTCACCGGCGAAGAGGCCTACCCCTTCCTGGTCAGCATGGACATCGTTCGGCAGTTGTCGCCGCGCGTCCAGCGCCTGCTCGGGTTCCGCTCGCAGTACCCTATCGGATCGCCCGGCCTCTGGCAGGTCAACTACAGCGAACTGGGCGACCACCTCAAGCTCTGACACAGGACAAACATCACTTGCACGCTTCTTGACGCCCCGCTTGCCAGGCGTGTCGGCGGGGTTCGCCACGAGCACAAACTGAAGCCAACTCTGCTCGGCAAAAAGCGCTCGTTTCATGCCCCGCATGCAGACCATGCGGGGCTTGAAACCTTAAATCAGACAGGAGGTGGGCGCTATCGAAGCGTCTCCATAATCACCAGAGATCCGACAGACTTCAATCCATGCCATGACAAAACCCAAAAACGAAAACGCCCCGTCCGCTGCCTCCGAAACAGGCGCGCCGGGCGTGCGAGCCGTACAGTCCGAACGTAGGCGTGCGGATATCCTGAAGGCGTCGAAAGAGGTCCTGGCACAAGGCTATGCAGATTTCTCGTTGCGCAAAGTGGCTTCAGCAGCAGGCGTTCGGCTCAACACCGTTCAGCATCATTTCGGCGATCTGGAATCGCTCATTCTTGCAACGATCACTTCCTCGACCGAGGAATTCATGCGGTACTCCAGGCAGTTGGCAGAAGGCCAGTACGAGTCCCCAACAGATGACCTGAAAGTTTTCCTCGACGACGCCTGGACATTTGTTCGCGACGTCAACGTGCGAAACCTCTACTTCGAAGTGTGGGCGATGGGCCGCCACCGTCCCATCGTTGCGGACTGGCTCAAGCAAATCTACGCGGAATACATCCAGGCTTTGGCCCCGATCCTGCGCAGAATCAACCCGAACTTGACGGAGGCCGAAGCGCACACGACAGCCACGCTGATCTCCTGCTTGACGGAAGGTGCGATTGTGATGGCCCACTGGAGTAACCAGGACGCAGCCTCTTTAGGCCTCCTGGGAGTTCGCTTGAAGGCTGCGTGCCTGGCACTTGCAGAAACCGCGAATGGGAGCAGCGGGAAGCTCACTTAGGTTCTGACTGCCTGTCATCGCTGCCTGGACTGCCCTCGCTCTGCTAGAAAGGCTACAACCTCAAGTCAAGGTGCTTGGATGCGCACTTTTTCATGTTATTGAAGAATGGCTAGGCAACGGCATTGCCCCTGCAGCTGTCGCGCCGGCTCATGCTCCGCTCAAGGTTACGGGCGACTCAGAGGCGCTTAAAGACGTCGCTTTCACAAGGGCCGCCCTGGTCCCAAGAGGGCAAGAAGTGCGGCCGAGGTTTGCGTCACCAGACCGCCATCAACAAGGCCTCGAGCGCCAGCTCTCTGCCCAGCGCTGCCTTCATAGACCGGCCCACGATCTTGCGAATGTAGAGGACCAGCACAACGGCCAGGTACAGCCAGCAGACAGACAGGAAAGCTGCTTTCATTTTGTTGGTATTTATGTTGGTACTTTTTTTCTAAACTGATTTTTCCCTAGAAACAATCGATCAATTCGAGCCCCTCCGGGGGCCATCCTGGCATCCCAAGAAATCCCAATAGATCCAAAGAAGTCCAAGAGCCCGCGCTGGTCTCGGGCTTCAGGTACATCCAGCTTAGGACGTCGTCCATCGGCCAGCGATGAAGATGGAGTTCCAGGTGGTAGCCAGTCAGGCAGGCAGGATTGCTGCCGCGCATTGCCAAGCTGGAAAGGCTGTGGCTGCGGGAGATGCGTTGATGGTGCTCGAAGCGTTACAACCGGCCGGCTCCTGAAGTCCTGTGCGGCATTCAAGGAGACCGACCTTTTTCAGCTCAGCGCGGTGTGCTGGCTGGGCGATGGGGAGTATCAGGTGGGTTCGCGTCGCCAGCTACGCCTTCAGAAGCGGTGATGCAACGTGATCTCCGCACGCCGCCCCTCGCCCACCAGCCACTGCGTCGTGGTGTAGTAGGCCGTGGAGAAATAGTGCTTGTCCAGAACGTTGAACCCGCGCAGCGTCAGCGTGGTATCTGCAGTGGCCTTCCATTGCAGTGCCATATCGAAGGTGGTGTACGCCCCCAGCTTCAAGGTATTGGCGTTGTCGGCATAGCGTTTGCCGACATGGCGCAGCCCTCCTGACAGTGTCCAGTTCGAAGCGAGGTTCCAGCCCACCCAGACATTGGCGACACGTTCAGGCACGTCGGTGGGCACGTTGCCATTGCGGGACACGGTGACGCCGCCAACCGACTCGCTGAAGTCGTCGTACCGCGCCTTGAGCAAGGCCACGTTGGCATCCAGCCGGACCGTCTTGGCGACCTGCATCGACAGGGTGCTCTCCATGCCTTTGGATGACCGCTGCCCCACCTGGATGCGCAGCGCGGGGTTGGCAGGGTCACGCGTGAGCAGATTGTTCTTGGTGATGGAGTACATCGCCAGCGTCCAGTCGCCCTTGCCTTCCCAGAACGATTGCTTGAGGCCGATTTCGAACTGCCGCCCTGTGGACACGTCGAAAGCGGCGTTGGCGGCAGACAGCATCAGCAGGCCGCTCACCGGATCCGCCGCCTTGGATGCCTGGGCATACAGTGACAGGCCGGGGTGGAGTTGGTAGACCGTTCCCAAGCGCCACCCCGCATTGGAGTAGCTGCGCTTGAAGGCCTGCGTACCAGCCACCAGGTCCTGGCGCGAGAGATTTGTATGGTCAAACCGCGCACCTGCCACCAATGACCAGCGGTCCGTCATCTCCAGGCGGTCCTCGGCGAACAGCGCATATTGCTCGGCCTTGTTGCGATAGCGGGGAATGAAGGGAATGGAGCTGGTGTATTGACCGGGATCGGGGTTGTAGGGGTCCACCGAACCGGAGCTGCCCACATAGGTGTTGTTGGAGTGCTGGAAAGCCGCGCGGTTGACATCGAAGCCCAGGGACACCTGGTTCTTGCGACCGAAGAGACTGCCGCTGAAGGTCGCATCCGTGGTGTTGCCGGTCTGCGTCTGGTCATGGGCGATCTCGGTGTTTCCGGATCGGTCGATCAGGCCGGTGGAGGCGTTGTACAGGTAGGTCTCGGCGTTGCGCCAGTAGCGGTCGCTGGCTATGTGATAGAGCTTGCTGCGCACGATCACGTTGCTGGAGGGCGTCCATTGCGCCGCCAGTTCGGTCCAGCGGTCCTTGTACTGGATGCGGCTGTCGGCCACGTTGTAGTTGCGTTCGCGCACCGCCGGATCCTGAACTCCATTGATCAACGGCGTGCCGAAGTAGCGCATGGGCTTTTGCCTGCCCAGTGCGTGGGACAGTTGCACGCTGAAGTCCTGCACCGGATCCCATCGCAAGGCTGCGGAGAGGGTGCGGCTGCTGGAATCACCCCGGTCAACCCATCCGTCGGAGCGGTCGCCACTGGCATCCAGACGGTAGGACCAGTGCTCATTGATTGCGCCGCCGCTGCCAAAGGCCAGGCCGCGTTTTCCGTCGGTGCCCACCGTGGCCTGGACCTCGTTGCGTATCGGACTGCGCGTGGGCTTCTTGGGAATCACATTGATGACCCCGCCAATGGCGCCATCGCCATAGATCACGGAAGCCGGTCCACGCAGCACTTCGATGCGGTCTACGGACCAGGTGTCGAAGGGAAAACTCACGCCCACACCGCCATATTGGCGAGTGCCGTCATACAAGCGCATGACCGATGTGGTGTCGGTGAAGCCCCGTGCCGACAGCGAACTGCCGCTGTTGCCCGGATGCCCCAGGCTGGTGATACCCGTGGAGCGGGTGATTGCATCGACCAGCGAAGTGTCGCCCCTGGCCTGCAGTTGCTCGCGCGTGATCACTTCGACACTGGCGGGCGTATCGCGTGCGCTGAGATCCAGTCGGCTGCCGGTGGCCAGCGGGCGCTCCAGGGCGCTGTCGCCGGATGAGCGCACGGTAATGGTGTCCAGGGTTGTGGAGGCCTGTCCCCAGCTTGCCGAGCAAGCGAACGCCATGGGGAGCAACACCACGGCCCGGGTCTGGCGAGAACGTTGCAAAAAGGTGGATGAAGAAGTGTGAACGATGCCTTCGGGCATCGCGGGGCCAATGGAACGGGTCATGAGCGATTTGCGTGCAAGTGAGACCTGCCGTGCCCCACAAGGCCCGGCGGCGAAGGTGAGGCAGGCATCGGGGCCCGCCGCACAAGGCTTACACGCGCGCCGGCGGACCTCTGGGCGGAAGCGGTGCCCCCACCAGCGCGGCAATGCGCGCCGACTCCACGGGCTGCACCGCCAATCCCAACGGCTGCGGCTGTTCAAACTCCGGCGAAGGGTGAAACAAGGGAGGCGTGACCACCAGGCACAAAGGACAGTCGAGCGAGTGATGCGTGCCGGCACTCGCCTGTCCTTCGTCATCCAGCACGACGACCTGCATGCTGCCATTGCCCGTGCAAACCACTTCCAGGGAGCGCGGATGCACGATGGGCGACGCCACGGCCATCGCCAATGCCAGCATGAACCACGCCAAAGCAAGGCGGGGCAGCATCAGGCAATTGCGCAAGGTTTGCATGCGTACGCATTATGGGGGGCCATCGCCTGTTGAGCGAGGCAGCTGCCTGGCAAGCTGTTGTGAGTTCCCTGCAAAACTGCCTTGCCATCCGTCGCCTTCAAGCGGCGGCGAGCGCCTTGATCAAGATCAACCGGACCGGATCTGCATCCGCCATTGCGCAAGAAGGTTGCTGTCGGTCCGATATCGCCGCCATAATCGCGGGCTATGCACACCCTTCGCACATCGTCATTCTGGAAGCGCCTCGCCCTGGCGTGGTTCCTGCTGACGCTGGGTGTTGCGGGCGCTTCGCCCTTCGTGAACCCCAAGACCATGGAGCTCATCTGCTCCAGCGGCGGAGCCATCACCATGGTGGTTCTTGACGACGAGGGCCAGGCCCAGGCGCCAGGTCAGCACACGCTCGACTGCTCGATGTGCCTGGCCCCTGCATTGCCTCTGCCTCCCGTCAGCCTGGCGGTGGCACAACCCCATCCTCTGGCGGCAGCCCTGCATCCGTTTGCAGCGGCCCATATCGCAGCCCTGGTCGGCGCGCCGCTTCCGCCCCGCGGGCCTCCCGCACAGGCCTGATTCCCTCGCATCGATAGCGCGGCTGCCTTGGCCGCGACACCATGGCAAGGCCTTGCGCCACGCCAGTTGCGAGGTCATTTCCTGGCCTGCCCCAAGCCCCCAATGCGCCCGCCTGTGACCAGGCCGGCGGTGCGGCGCACGGGCAATGGCCTGCCCTGGATCGTCCAACAATGATTTGCGCAGTTCAGACGGACTGCGTGCACACCCATGCTTGCCCAACGCTTCACCTGCATTCCGGCCGTTTTCCACAGGTCCTCCATCGCCTCGGCGCTTCTCACACTGGCTGCCGGCGCGCATGCCCAGGAGCCTCAGATGGCCCCCGTCACCGTCAATGCCCGCCCCGTGGTGGAAGAGATGGAGCTGGATGCGTTTTCCTCCAACTCGGCCGTGATCACCCAGGACCAATTGCGCGACCAGAACGCGGTGGACCTGGCCTCGGCCCTGCGCCGCACGCCCGGTGTCCAGATCTCGCGCTACAACCCCGTGGGTGCCTTTGGCGGCGATCAGGGCGGCGCCGTCTATATCCGCGGCATGGGCGTGAGCCGACCCGGCAGCGAGATCAAGACCTATGTGGACGGCGTGCCGTTCTACATGGGACTGTGGAGCCATCCCCTGCTGGACCTGCTGCCCGTCAACGGCATGCAGTCCATCACGGTCTACAAGAGCCCGCAGCCCCAGGTCAATGGCAACAACTTCGCCTCCATCGACTTGCTCACGCGCCGCGCCACCGAGGACGGCGTGCACGGGGATGCCAGGATCTCGGCGGGCTCCTACGGCACCCTCACCGAACAGGCCAGTCTGCTGGGCAGAAGCGGCAACCTGGATTGGAGCCTGGCCCAGGGCTTTGCGCGCTCGGACGGCCACCGCACCAATGCGGATGGCCGGCTCAGCAACCTCATGGGGCGCATTGGCTACAGGCTGGGTGCGAACTGGTCGGTGGCGGCCAGCTTCCTGCAGGTGGACAACAAGGCCAGGGACCCTGGCGACGCACGGCTTGCCGCTGCGGCGCAAGCCCCCCAGTACAACACCAAGGCGAGCATGTTCAGCAGCTCCGTGTCCCACGTGCATGGTGACTGGCGGGGCGAGCTCAAGCTGTACAGCAACCATGGCCGGGGCGACTGGCTGGACCAGCCCGCGCCGGACGGCGACAGCATCAACAAGTTCCGCATGAGCGGCCTGCGCTGGAAGGAACAGTTCTCGCCCTGGAAGGGGGCCACCGTCACTGCAGGCCTGGACCATGACCGCATTTCGGGCGATGCCGCTTTCAACCGCGTCGCACCAGCGCCGCAGGGATTTTTCCAGGCGCCCACCTTCAGGATCACCTCCCCCTATGCGGGACTCAGCCAGGAGATCCCGCTGTCGGCGACATGGAGCCTGGTGCCCTCTGCCGGCCTGCGCATGTACGACCACAGCCAGTTCAGCTCCAAGGCGGCCCCCCATGCGGGCCTGTCGCTGGCCTCGGAGCAGTTCACCGTCTACGCCAACCTGTCGCGCGGCATCAACTACCCCGGGCTGGAGACGCCGCTGCTGGCATCGCTGATTCCGGCCCTGGGCTCCACGTGGCAGCGGCTGTCCGCCGAGGAGATGGACCACGCCGAACTGGGCTTCAAGTGGACGCTGTCGCAGGCCACACAGCTTGACGCCAGCATCTTCCACGACAAGGTCAAGAACCGCTATGTCTTCGGCTTTCCGCCCAATGTCCCGCCCCCGCCGCAGTTCATCAACCTGGGCGGCTACACCATGCGCGGCATGGAGCTGTCGCTGCGCCAGGCGCTGGGCGGCGGCTGGTCGGGCTTTGCCGGCCTGACGCTGCTGGACCCCAGCATGGACAACCTGCCCTACAGCCCGCGCCGCGCGCTGACGCTGGGCGTCAATGGCAAGGCCGGCCCGGTGCGGGTCGCCTTCGATGCGCAGTACCAGTCGGCAGTCTGGGCGCTGAGCCGCGCGCGGGGCGCCGATGCCGCCAACACCGAGCGCGTGGCCGGCTTTGCCGTGGCCAACCTGCGAGTGGCCTATCCGGTGCCTGCCCTGGGCAGCAAGGGAGAGGTTTTCCTGGCCGTGGAGAACCTGTTCGACCGCAACTACGCCTATCGCCCCGGCTACCCCATGCCCGGCCGCTCGGCACAGATCGGCGTGGCGGCCAGCTTCTGATCCCCCGCCCGCACAGCCCGCACAAGGAGCACGCATGAGACATCTTTCTTTGAGCAGCATCGCCCTGTCGATGGCCCTGGTCCTGGTCCTGGGCCTGCCCGCCATGGCGGCGGCCTCGGGCGCGACGCCCCCCGCCACGGCCGGATCGGCTGACGCGGCGGCCATCCGCAGCGCCATGATGGCCACCTGGGACAAGCCCGAGGCCAGGCTGGAGGTAGCGCCCATCTCCATCGAAGGCGGCCATGCGGTCGCCGGATGGATACAAGGCGATCGCGGTGGCCGGGCCCTGCTGCGGCGCGACGCGCACGGCCAATGGCTGGTGGCCGTCTGTGGCGGCGATGGACTCAAGGACCCCAAGATGCTGGCAATGGCTGGCCTGTCTGCATCGGCCGCGCGCAGCCTGGCCAGCAAGGTCGTGCAGGCCGAGTCCGCCATGCCCGCCCCGCGCCGCGCCCTGCTGTCCCTGTTCGACGGCATGGTCCATATGGACGCGCAGGGCCAGCATCCCCCATCCGCACATCCGGCCCATTGAGCCGATCGCATCCTCCACACCATCCACCGTCCGCCTCACGTAATGTCTGTCTCCCTCTCCTTCTCGCGCAGCCCCCTGGCCCTGTCCATCACCCTGGCACTGGCCTCGGCGGCACATGCCCAGGGCCTGGTCGCCCCCCAACCGTTGAGCCAGGACGACTCCGCCCTGACGCTGGGCACCATCAGCATCACCTCCAAGGCCTCCGGCCCGCTGTCCACGCGCAGCGTGTTCAGCTCCGTGGACATCGTGGGCGCGGACATCCTCGAGAACGAGCATGTGGACTACAGCTGGGAGCTGCTGTCCAAGGCGCCCGGCGTGCAGGTCACGCAGTTCAAGCAGGGCACGGATGCCGGGCGCTTCTCCTTCCGGGGCTTCAACGGCGAAGGCCGCATCAATGCGGTCAAGCTGCTGATCGATGGCATCCCCAGCAATGACAACGCCGGGGGCATGCCCTTTCTGGACGCGGTCTTCCCGCTGGACATCGAGGCCATCGAGATCGTGCGCGGCACCAATGACGCGCGCTACGGCCTCAACAACATCGCCGGCAATGCCAACGTGATCACCCGCACGGGCGGCAACGAGGGCCGTGCCAGCGTGACCGTGGGCAGCTTCGGGACCAAGGAGTTTCAGGTGTCCAAGGGCATCGAGAGCGGCAACTGGAGCCAGAACTATTTCCTGGCCTGGCGCGATTCGGACGGCTACCGGGACCATGCCGATGCCCGCAAGCTGTCCCTGTCCGGCAAATGGTTCTACACCTCGGACGATGGCCGCTGGCGCACCGGCGTGATCGCGCGCTACTACCGCAACAAGGCGCTGGAGTCGGGCTACCTCAGCTACGAAGAAGCCATCAAGGCGCCGCGCAGCTCCCCGGCCTACGCGGCGGCCGACCGTGGCGAGCGGGAAACCGGCCAGCTCAGCGCCCACCTGGATGGCGAACTGACGCCCGAGCTGTCGCTGTCCGCCAAGGTCTACGCCAACCAGTACGAGAACCAGCGCTGGGTGCGCTTCTCGGCAGCGGGATCGCAGCAGGAGCGCTACAACGACGAGCAGCAGCAAGGCGCCATCACCACCCTGACCTGGCGCCCCAAGGTGGCCTGGGCGCATGAATTCACGCTCGAAGGCGGTCTGGACGCCCAGCGGCAAAGCAACCTGGGCCAGCGCTACCGCACCACGGAGCGCGTGCGGACCTCACCGTTCCGCGACTGGGACTTCGACCTCCATACGCAGGGCGCCTACGTGCAGGCCGTGATCCGCCCCATCGAAGCCCTGCGGATCATCCCGGCGCTGCGCATTGACGACGTGGATGGCCACTTCATCGACCGCCTGGCCGGCACGCGCGCCCCCGTGCATGACTACGGCCTGATCAAGCAGCCCAAGATCAGCATCGCCTACACCCTGAGCCAGCAGGCCAGCGTCTACGCGAACTGGGGCCGGACCTTCCAGATCGGCTCGGGCATCGACGCCTACCGCACGCAGGATCGCAACCTCAGGCCCTCCATCAATGATGGCTGGGAAGCGGGCGTCAAGTTCTCTCCCCTGCCCTGGCTCAACGGCCGCGTGGCCTACTGGGAGCAGCGCGCCTCGGGCGAGGTGGCCCGGGTGCTGGGCGTGGACGGCCTGCCCGACCCCGGCGGCCTGGGCAACGTGGGCAAGACGCTGCGCAAGGGCTACGACATACAGCTCAACATGAAGCCCCATGCCCGCACCACCGCCTGGATCGCCTACTCCCACCAGGTGGCGCGCATCACCGCGCCCGACCCCAGCGCACCCGCCACCCTGGGCAAGGAAATCGAGAACGTGCCGCACTACCTGGTCTCGGCCGGCGTGGACTGGCAGGCCACGGACCGGCTGAAGCTGTCGGCCTGGGGCAATGCCCAGGGCGACTACTACCTGGAGCGCACCAATACCCAGGGCCGCGCAGGCAAGTTCGCCGTGCTGAACCTGGGTGCCAGCTACCGGCTCTCGGACACCATGGACCTGGGCCTGCAGGTCAAGAACGTCACCAACCGCAAGTACGTCTACGCCTGGTATGACAGCGGCTCCTCGGGCTACTCGCCCGCCGACGGGCGCGGCGTCTATGCCAGCATGAACCTGCGCTTCTGACGGACACCTTCCAGCCGTCCACCGCACCAGTCGCGTACCAGTCACGCACCAGGCACGCACCCGACACACACGACATTTTTGCCAACGAAGGAGAAACCCATGAAACGCCACGTCCGTTTGCTTGCCCTCGCCGCCGCCATGATCAGCGGATTCGCCAATGCCCAGGTCAGCGTCAGTGATGCCTGGGTGCGCGCCACCGTGCCGCAGCAAAAGGCCACCGGCGCCTTCCTGAAACTGCAGGCCGCCCAGGACAGCAAGCTCGTCGCAGCGACTTCGCCCCTGACGCCGGTCGTCGAAGTCCATGAGATGGCCATGCAGGACAACGTGATGAAGATGCGCCAGGTGCCGTCCATCGCGCTGCCGGCAGGCAAGACCGTGGAGCTCAAGCCCGGCGGCTACCACGTGATGCTGCTGGACCTCAAGCAGCAGGTGCAGGAAGGCCAGACCGTGCCCCTGACCCTCATCATCGAAGGCAAGGACGGCAAGCGTGAATCCGTGCAGGTGCAGGCGCCCGTACGCCCGCTGGCCACCAAGGCGGCGCCCTCGGGCCACGATCACAAGCACTGACACAGGGCCCATGCGCTGCAGCAGCTTCCGCATCAAGCGCTGGGTGGCCTTCGGGCCACCCGCCTGGCCGTGGGCGTTGCCGGGCGCACGACAGCGGCGCGACCAGGGACGGCGCTTTGCCGCATGGATGGCTGCGGCGCTGCTGTTCGCCTTTGTGCACCCTGCCCTGGCGATGGTGCTGGCATCGGGCCAGGGCAGTGGCGACCCGCTGGCGCGGCTGGCCATGGAAGTCTGCACGCCCCTGGGACTGCAGCAGGCGCAACCGGTGTCTGCTGCAGGCGAGCCCGAAGCCGATGGTCAAACCACGGCCGCTGGCCAGGCGCATTGCCCGCTGTGCCGGGTCGTGGGCGATGCCCCTCCTGATGTGTCCCGCGCGGACCTGCGCTTTGCCGCACCGCCGCCTCCCACCCCGCTGCCGCCCCAGGCCCTGCGCCCGCGGGACACCGTGCTGCGCGTGGTGCTGAGCACTCCCCCCAGGGCGCCTCCCCTTTCCTGAAGCCCGAAAGGGCCGCACGGGCGGCATGCCGTCGCCCATTCCCGAATTCCTCTCCCATGCCAAGCCGCGACCCGTGTCGCAGCCTGCAGGGTTACCCACGCCTGCGCGCCACCATGGCCCCAGCGCAGGCACCAAGAAACCGTTTACCCATGCGTACCACTTACTTTGACAACTCCCGCTTTCCCCTCGCCCTGATCGCCACCGCGCTGCCGCTGCTGCTGGCCGCCTGCGGTGGCGGCGGAGGCGGTGACAACGGCCAGCCCACCACGCCCACCACGCCCACGGGCCCCCAGCCCGTGGCCATCGAGTTCGCCGCCAAGGCCGGCAACCTGCCCGCCAAATGCGGCACGCCCATCGCCGGCGTGGGAACCAGCCAGGCCACGGTGGACCTGCATGACCTGCGCTTTTACGTCAGCGGCGTCTCGCTGATCAATGACAAGGGCGAGGCCGTAGCCGTCACCCTGGACGTCAACGACTGGCAGACCAAGGAGGTGACGCTGATCGACCTGGAGGACGGCACCGGCGCATGCGCCGACGCAGGCACGCAGGCGCAGAACACGCAGGTCCGGGGCACGGTGCCCGCAGGCACGTACAAGGGCATCAGGATGACCGTGGGCGTGCCCTCCTCGGTCAACCACACCGACTATGCCGTCGCGCCCAAGCCGCTCGATGTGCAGGCCCTGGCCTGGTCCTGGCAGGCCGGCCGCAAGTTCGCCCAGATCGAGGTCAACCCCGTGGGCGGCGTGGCCCGCCCCGCGCCGGCCGCCCCCGGCAAGACCTTCTACGTGCACCTGGGCTCCACCGGCTGCACGGGCAACCCCGTGACCGGCGAGACGGTCAGCTGCGCGCGTGCGGACCGCATGGATTTCGGGTTCGGCGATTTCAATGCCGGCACCCAGAAGGTGGTGCTGGACATTGCGCAGCTGCTGCAGGGCTCGAACGTCAAGGAAGACCTGGGCGGCGCCGCCGGCTGCATGTCCGGGGCCACCGATCCGGAATGCGTGCCCATCTTCAGCGCGCTCAAGATCGATCTGACCACAGGCCGCTCCATCAATGAAGGCAGCGGCCAGACCGTGTTCCGTACCGAGGCCAAGTAATGCACAAGCCCCATTCGCTTCGGCGGGTGGCGGCATGGACCGCCGCCCTGTGCGGCCTTGCCGGGGTCATCGCCCTGGCGGGCTGCGGGGGCGGCGACACCGCCGTCCACGATGACTCCGGCAGCAGCACGGGCTGGTCCTGGGTGCTGCCCTCCTTTTTCCCCACCCCCAAGGTGCCCGACACCAATCCCATGACGGCGGAGAAGGCCGAGCTCGGCCGCTTTCTGTTCTATGACAGGCGCCTGTCGGGCAACGGCACGCAGGCCTGCGCGAGCTGCCACATACAGTCCAAGGCCTTCACCGATGGCCTGACGACATCACTGGGCTCCACAGGGCACGCACATCCGCGCAACGCCCAGAGCCTGGCCAACGTGGTCTACAACGCCACGCTGACCTGGGCCAACCCCTCGCTGGTCACGCTTGAAAAGCAGATGGAGACGCCGCTGTTCGGCACGGACCCGGTGGAGATGGGCGTCAACGACAACAACAAGGAGGAAATCCTCGCGCGGCTGGCTGCCGACACCGGCTACGGCCCGCGCTTCGCCAGGGCCTACCCGGGCCAGGCAGCGCCCATCACCTGGGGCAATGTGATCCACGCCATCTCGGCATTCCAGCGCACCATTCTTTCGGGCAACAGCAAATATGACCAGTACCTCAAGGGCAGCACGGCACTGAACCCGGCCGAGCAGCGCGGCATGAACCTGTTCTTCGGCGAAAAGGCCGAATGCTTCCACTGCCACAGCAGCTTCAACTTCAACGACCAGATCGTGCACGCGGGCAGCCGCATCGTCGAGACCCCGTTCCACAACACGGGCCTCTACAACATCGGCGGCACCGGCGCCTTCCCCGAGCCCAACCGGGGCGTCTACGAACTGACCCAGCTCTTCAAGGACATGGGCAAGTTCCGCGCGCCCAGCCTGCGCAATGTGGAGGTCACCGGCCCCTACATGCATGACGGCAGCATCGCGACGCTGGAGGAAGTGCTGCAGTTCTATGCAGCCGGTGGCCGCAACATCACCTCCGGCCCGCATGCCGGCGACGGGCGCGCCAACCCCAACAAGAACGACTTCATCAACCAGATCGCCCTGACGGCCGACGACCGCGCCGACCTGCTGGCCTTTCTCAAAACCCTCACGGACCATGAGCTGCTCACCAACCCCAGGCTCGCCGATCCCTTTGCACGGCAGGCAGGCCAATAGCATGCAACGCACCTTCCTCGCGCAATGCAAGCCGCTGGCAGCGGCCATCGCCGTCGTCATCGCCTTGGCAGCAGGCAGCGCCGCCGCGCACACCCTGGATGACGGCATACCGCAGACCAACGGCCTGCGCATCGACATGGCGGCGGTGGCCGCCTATCTCCATGGCGATTCCACCTTGCCGGCACCCAGGCTGGCCGGCACGCTGGGCCTGGGCGACACGCCTGACGACCAGCGCGGCTGGCGGCTGGAGCATGGCACCCTGGGCGCCGGCCTGCGCGTATCTCCCCAACTGGGGGCCAACATCGTGATGGGCTGGCACGACAGCGACCCAGCCCACGTGGAGGCCGCCTGGATGGAGGCGCGCAGCGGCTCAGACGCCGAGCTGACCCTGGGCGCAGGCCGCAACCGCGTGCCCATGGGACAGGTGCTCACGCGTGCCGGGCACTTCGACCGCTACGGCCAGATGCCGCTGGCCAAGCGGGCGGCCTTCAACGGCGACTGGATCGAGGATGGCGTCAACGCCGCATGGCGTCCCCACCTGCAAGGCGCCATGTCCTGGCTGCAGGGCATTGACCTGGGGCTTTGGCGCGCCCGGCGCTTTCCCGGCAGCGACAACGCCGCCTGGGCGCCCGTCGTGCATGCCAGCGCCGCCTGGACATCGGTGCAAGCTGACGCCTTCTACAGCCGGATGCAGCCCAAGGGGCGCGGCGCCTATGTACAGCGCTCCAACAGCGGCCACATCCACACGGCGCCACAGTGCAATGCCAGCCTGCGCGACATCACCTGCTTCGACGGCACCGTGGACCTGGCCGGGGCCAGCGCCACCTGGACCACGCCGCTGCAGGGCGTCCAGCTCACCGGAGCAGGCATCTGGCGGCGCGAAAGCGGAAACCTCTATTCCCAGAACGGCGACACCCGCTACCAGGGCCGCACCCTGGGCGGCTGGCTGGAGGTGCTCTGGCAGCCGCGCGCGCGCTGGGAATTCGGTGCCCGCCAGGAATGGCTCAGAAGCACCAATCGCGTCAGCGGGCCGGGCGCCCTGCTGGTGGCCACGGACGCCAACCTGCTGCCCAACAACCCATCGCGCCGCTTCACGGCCATGGCCGGCTGGCGCCCCGTCAAAAGCGTTCTGATCGCGCTTGAAGCCGGGCGCGAGCACATTGCCGGCAAAGGCCATACGGTGGCAGGCCTGCGGCTGATCTGGACCCCCGATGCCCTGTTGGAAAGGAACTGGAAATGACCACGATGCTTCGCCGCCAGGCGCTTGGAATGCTGCTGGGCACGGGCTGTGCCCTGACACTGCCGCTGACGGCACGGGCCCATGACTTCCGGGCGGGAGACCTGGTCATAGACCACCCCTACGCCACGCCCTCCATCGCCGGCTCCAGCAACGGGGCGGCGTATTTGCGGGGGATCAGGAACAAGGGAAAGAACGCCGACCGGCTCATCGGGGCCAGCACGCCAGCGGCCGCACGCGTGGAGCTGCATGAGATGAAGATGGAGGGCGACATCATGCGCATGCGCGAAGTGCCCTTCATCGAACTGCCCGCAGGCCAGGAGGTGCAGTTGCGCCATGGCCAGTCACACAACCTCATGCTGATCGGACTCACGCAGCCCCTGCGCGAGGGTGATCGCTTCGACCTGACGCTTCGATTCGAAAAGTCAGGCGAGTACAAGGTCAAGGTCTGGGTGCAGCAACCCAAGCGCATGCCATCCGGACACCAACACCCGCATTGAACGGACATGCGGCAGGAGCCGTGCCCCACAAGGCGAGATGCAGCCATGAGCTGCTACCGCCACCATGGGGCTTGCCGGCCGCTCAGTCTTCGTCCAGCGCCTCAAACCGCTCTGCCAGGAAATCCAGCAGCGCCCGCACGGCCGGCAGCAGCCCGCGCCGCGAGGCGAACACCGCGTGGATGATCTCGCGCCGTGGCGCCCAGCCCGGGATGACGTGGACCAGTTCACCGCGCGCGATCTGCTCGCGCACCATCATCGAGGGCAGTTGCACGACGCCCACCCCCGCCAAGGCCGCCGCGCGCAGCGCCAGCATGCCGCGCGTGACCAGGCGCGGCCGGTGGCGGATGGCCGCCTGCGTGCCGTCCGGGCCGATCAGGTGCCACACATGCTCGTGCTGCGGCAGGCCCAGGTCCATGCTCGGCAGGCCTGCCAGGTCGGCGGGCACCTGGGGGATGCCGCCTGTCAGCAGCTGCGGGCAGGCCACCAGGCATTGACCGCGCTCGGCGAGCATGCGCATCACCAGGTCGCTGTCCTCCAGCGGCGGCGGGCGCACGCGGATGGCAACGTCGATTCCCTCGCCCACCACGTCGACGCGGCGGTTGGTTTCCTCGAGGTGGATCTCCACGCGCGGATACGCGGCCATGAAGGCCGCCAGCATGTCGGCGATGCGCGCATCGAGCAGCGCCACCGGGCAGGTCATGCGCACGATGCCGCGCGGCTCGGCGTGGGTCAGCGCGATGGCCTCGTCGGCGGCGTCGGCCTCCACCAGCATCGCCTTGCAGTGGCCGTAGTAGGTCTGGCCGGTCTCGGTGACGGCAAATCGCCGCGTGGAGCGCTGGATCAGGCGCGTGCCGAGACGCTCCTCAAGCTGCGCGATGCGCCGGCTCAGCTTGGATTTGGGCATCCCCAGCGCGCGGCCCGCGGGCGCAAAGCCGCCGTGGTCCACCACCTGCACGTAGTAGTAGAGGTCGTTCAGGTCTTTCATTGCACACCGCCTTCATCGTTCCTCAGATAGGACTCTGATGGCAAATATTAACGACTACCGCGTTCATCGTTCAAATCCTATTCTCTATCCGTCAGCCAAGACCTTTGTCTCGGCGACACAAGGAGATCAGCATGAAGAAAATCCTCGGTGTCTACAGCGCCCCCCGCATGCACTGGGTAGGCGACGGTTTTCCGGTGCGCTCGCTGTTCGGCTACGACGGGCTGGGCAAGCACCTGAGCCCGTTCCTGCTGCTTGACCACGCGGCGCCGACGCCCTTTGGGCCGACCGACCGGCCGCGCGGCGTCGGCCAGCACCCGCACCGTGGTTTCGAGACCGTGACCATCGTCTACCAGGGCGAGCTGGAGCACCGCGACTCCACCGGCGCCGGCGGCCTGATCGGCCCCGGTGACGTGCAGTGGATGACCGCTGGCGGCGGCATCCTGCACGAGGAATTCCACTCGCGCGCCTTCACCGAACGCGGCGGAACCATCGAGATGGTGCAGCTTTGGGTCAACTTGCCCGCCAAGGACAAACTGACCGCGCCGGGCTACCAGACGCTGCTGGATGCGCAGATTCCCTGGGCGGACCTGGCGGAAGGCGCGGGCCGTGTGCGGGTGATTGCCGGCGAGTTCGGCGGCCACCGCGGCCCGGCGCAGACCTTCACGGCGATGGACGTGTGGGACATCCGCATCCGCCATGGCGGCGTGGGCCGGTTCGACGCGAAGGACGGCCACACGCTGGCCCTGGTGGTGCTCCACGGCTCGGTGCTGGTCAACGGCGCCATCGCGCGGGAAGGACAACTGGTGCACCTGGAGCGCACCGGCAGCGGCGTGGAGATCGAGGGCAGCAGCGACGCCACCGTGCTGTGGCTGTCCGGCGAGCCCATCGATGAGCCGGTGGTGGGCTATGGCCCGTTCGTGATGAACAGCGAGGCCGAGATCCGTCAGGCCATGACCGACTTCAACAGCGGACGCTTCGGCCAGATGGCGCACTGAGCGCCGCAGGGCTCCCGCCGGGAGTCCTGCATGTTTCCCCCGACGCGGCTTTGTTCAGCCGGGGCCTGCTGCCCCGGTCGTGCACGGCTGCGCCTGAACCGCCCATCCCGGGCACTTTGCAACCCCAAGGAGATTCACCATGACCAAGCCCTACGTCCGCCTGGACAAGGACAACGCCGCCGTGCTGCTGGTAGACCACCAGACCGGCCTGCTCTCCCTTGTACGCGACATCGACCCGGACAAGTTCAAGAACAACGTGCTGGCGCTGGCCGACATCGCCAGCTATTTCAAGCTGCCCACCATCCTGACGACCAGCTTCGAGAACGGCCCCAACGGACCGCTGGTGCCGGAGCTCAAGAGCCAGTTTCCCCAGGCGCCCTACATCGCCCGGCCCGGCAACATCAACGCCTGGGACAACGAGGACTTCGTCAAGGCCGTGAAGGCCACGGGCAAGAAGCAACTGATCATCGCCGGCGTGGTGACCGAGGTGTGCGTGGCCTTCCCGGCACTGTCGGCCATCGAGGAAGGCTTCGACGTCTTCGTGATCACTGACGCCTCCGGCACCTTCAACTCCATCACCCGCGATGCGGCGTGGAATCGCATGTCGCAGGCCGGCGTGCAACTGATGAGCTGGTTCGGCGCTGCCTGCGAACTGCACCGCGACTGGCGCAACGACGTGCAGGGGCTGGGCACTCTGTTTTCCAACCACATCCCCGACTACCGCAACCTGATCACGAGCCACACCACGTTCACCCAGGGCAATTGAGGAGAAGACCGTGAGCACACCCCAAACCATCGCCAACTTCAACGGCGCCCGCCCGGTCATCGATCCCGACAATGCGGCGATGCTGCTGATCGACCATCAAAGCGGCCTGTTCCAGACCATCAAGGACATGCCCTTCACCGAGGTACGTGCCAATGCCACCACACTCGCCAAGGTAGCGACACTGGCGAAGATCCCGGTCATCACCACCGCATCGGTGCCGCAGGGTCCGAACGGCCCCTTGATCCCCGAGATCCACCAGTACGCCCCGCATGCCCGGTACGTTGCGCGCAAGGGCGAGATCAACGCCTGGGACAACCCGGAGTTCGTCGCTGCCGTCAAGGCCACCGGGCGCAGGCAGCTCATCATCGCGGGGACGATCACCAGCGTCTGCATGGCCTTTCCCAGCATCGCCGCGGTGCACGAGGGCTACCAGGTCTTCGCGGTGATCGACGCCTCGGGGACCTACTCGAAAATGGCGCAGGAAATCACGCTGGCGCGCATCGTGCAGGCTGGTGTCGTGCCGATGGACACGGCGGCGGTGTGCTCGGAGGTGCAAAAGACCTGGAACCGTGAGGACGCGTTGCAGTGGGCGCAGGCCTACAGCGCAGTCTTCCCGCCGTACCAGTTGCTGATCGAAAGCTACTCCAAGGCGCAGGAAGTGGCCAGGAACGGTGAGCAGCTGGATTCGCAACGCACCTGACTGCGGTAGCACGGCACGGGTACGAGGCCGCTTGCCCAAGGTGTCGGCGGCCATGGTGGAATTTGTGGATGAGGCGCAGGACTGAGACCCTGGCCCCGGTGGCGCTCAGCGCCAGCAGTCCTCCACCGTTCCCAGGGGCGATATGCCTTTCACGCCCAGGGCGTTCAGGGTGTAGTCGCCGCAGCGCCTGTCCGATGCCTGGCGGCCGGTGCGCGTGGCCTTGAGCGTGTAGCCGCCGTCATTGGCGGCCGTGGCCATCGTCAGGGTGTAGTGGCCGTTCTCGGACTTGTCCCCCCAGGGCAGCCTGAGGTTGGCGACGGAGCTTGTGTAGCCGCCGTTCTGCGCCCGCCAGCGCTCCTGCCGGGCGGCGGCCTCGCCCAGCAGGCTTTGCGCTTCCACGCGCCGCGATCGCAGCACGTATTCCTGGTAGGAGGGGTAGGCGATCGCCGAAAGAATGGCGACCACCGCCACCGTGATCATCAGCTCGATCAGCGTGAATCCATGTAGCTTGCTGCGCACGCATTTCTCCTCGGGGGCCCGCAGGGCCAGCCAGACGGCCGGGGCCGGCAGGCCCCTGTGTGTTGTGGATGGGATGGCGGTCACGGGTTCGCGGGCTGGCGGCGCCAGCTCTGTCGCCCCCGGTCCACTCCGCTGTTGATATCGTCGCCCCCGGTCTTGACTGGGTCTCCCGCCCCGCTTGGCTTTCCGCTGGAGTCGAAGATCTTCGCGCCGCTGATGGTGGGCCGGCCCGGCCCCACCTCGCGGCCGTTGACCTGCTGGCCTGCCAGGTTGTCGGAGGCGTTGAAGATGCCGTCGCCGTTCACATCGAAGGCGACATAGTCGGTCTTGCCCCCGGTGTCGGGATCGATGGCGTAGATCGTGCTGGCCAGGCCCGCGGAGCAGGGGTCGCCCAGCGGCGGCCGGATGGAGGTGAACACCAGTCCCCGCCCGTACAGGCTCATGTCGTAGACCAGTCTTTCGCCGTCGCGCGGCAGATCGACGTACCAGCCCCAGCTGTGCACATTGGAGTCGCCGGTGCTGGTGGCGTCCTTGTACCAGGTGACCGGGTTGGCCGACAGGGCGAACTTGCCCGGAAAGCCGCTCACCTGGGTGAACTGCTGGGCCTGCAGGTCCCCGCGCCCCTTGCTGGCGGTAGGCAGCGGCTGCGGCGCAGTCGTGGCGGGTGTGCCGTAGCGATCCCAGACGCCGAACACCGATTGCCGGCGCATGTCCAGCTTGTCGTCATCCGTCATGAAGCGGCCCGTGCCGAAGGCCACCACATCGCCCTTGCCGCTGGAGTGCCGCACCACGTAGGGCGCGGTGGTGATGGACAGCCGCTTGCCGCCGCTGCGTTCGGACTCGCGTGCCACAAAGAACAGTTGCGCATTCCATGAGCCGCTGGCACCGCTGGCCAGGTCCACGCGCCATACATTGCCCGCAAGATCACCGGCATAGGCCACGTCCACCTTGCCATCGCCGTTGTTGTCCACCACGGCGGCGCGCGACAGGCCGTTCTTCGGCGCAGGCAGCGCGCTCAGCTCTGCGGCCGTCATGCCTGCCGCGAGATCAAAGCGCCGGATGACCTCGCCACTGGAGACATCCAGCACAAACAGGCTGGACTCGCCGGAGGCGCTGTTCGACGCCTGGTAGCCATTGGACAGGAATACCACCCACCTGCCCTTGGACCGGCCGGCGTCGTTGAGCCGCGCAACGACGGGCGTGGGCATCGAGTAACCCATGCGTTCGTCCTGTTCAACGCCGAACTCCCACAGCAACCGGGGGGAGGTGGGGTCCGTGACGTCCAGCGCGAAGACCTGCCGCCCGCCCGCGCCCAGGCTGCCGACCAGCACCCTGTGCCAGGCGTTGCCGAAGTAGACATCGGAGACCACGGGCGTCCCGTCCACGAAGTAGCGGTGGGGAGCGCCGCCCGCGCCATACCGGGACGTCAGGACATTGAGCGAATTCTTCACCCCCGATGGAATGAAGGCGAACTCCTCCTTGCCAGATGTCGCGTCGAAGGCGTGCAGCATGCCGTCGTTGGCGCCCACATACAGCATCTCCTTGGCAGCCTGCTTCGCGGCAAAGGCGGCATAGGTGGCGCTGCCCTCCAGCTTGTCCGCAGCGGAGGCGCGGTACAGGCCTCCCTTGACCCGCACCAGCGAGGAATTGACGATGTCGCCCAGCACATTGGGCTTTCCGCTGGCCAGGGGCTTGCGCACGCGCAAGTCATCGCGCACCTCGCCACGCAGGAACTCGATGCGCTTTTTTGCCTGGCCATCGGCGGAGTTCGTGGCCGGGTCCGTGTTGAGCACGGCCAGCCAGGACGCATCGGAACGCTGCCCGCTGAGACTGGAGTACGTGAAAGGGCTCAGCGACACGGCACTGCCGGTCCTGCTGGGGTAGTAGATCTTGCGGTCATCGGCGGACCGCTCCGACAGGAGTTCCGCCGCGCTCCACACCAGCGTTCTGTCGCTGGTGGTGAGCTTCTCGCGGATGACATCGCCGCTCCAGTACTGGACCTCGAACGTGGTCCGGTACAGGTCGGCGCCTTCGCCCAGTGTCGCCGTGGGCATGTCCACGCTGACCGCCGTCACGGAACCGATGTTCTGCAGGATGTCGTTGAACGCCTTGGTCAATTGGTCCTTGAGCGTGCCGGCATTGGTCACCAGAAAATAGTTGTCCGGATCTCCCGTGATCTTGGAGGGGTCGCGGTCCGGCACGCCGTACTTGGCGGCATACCACAGCGGTCCCTTCAGGAAGCTGCCCGCATCGGTCGCATTGCCGGGAGTGAAGCTGCGGGTGGCCGTGAGCCCCAGGTTCGAGCATTCCGTGCGCTGTTGGGCCGAGATGCTGCCCCGGCAGTAGCCCGGATCGCGATTGGGGGGCGTGTTGTAGGCGTAGTAGGCCGAGGCCGTGTCCTTGTCACGCACCTCCAGGTACATGCCGTCCTTGGTGGTGCCCGAGATCACATAGCCCATGTGCTGCCCCAGGCCGCCAGCGGCGTATTCGGACACCATGTCGATCTTCACCTTGCCATCGGCCTGCAGCGCGATCGTGTAGCGCGCGATGGCGTCCATGTCATGGTCGGCGCCCTGCTCCACGTCCTCGTAGTTGATGCGGAACTCCGCATAGGGCCGCCCGCCATTGACCGAGGCATCGATGTCCGCCTTGCCCGTGTTGGCAATGTTGACCACGTAGTAGTCGACGATCTGGTTGGTCGGCGTGAAGACCGCATTGTTCACGGTGCTGCCACCGGCACTGCCGGAGACGGTCTTGGCAAACGGTGCAATGGTCACAAAGCGCTTGCCGCCGATCGGAAAGCGTATTTCCGGCAGCGGTGACGCAATGGCCACGGAGTAGGTCCTCAGCGCATTCTTGCCCTGGCTGTTGCCGAAGATGGCATTCCTGGCGCCGAAACGGGCCACGCCTGCGGCATAGTAGGTGCCTTCCTTGCTGGGCTCCTCAGGAGACAGGCCGCGCGCCCAGGACAGGTCTGCAATGGTCTTGACCGAAGGAGCCTGGTCGGCATTGGCCGATGTTGACTGGCCGATGAAGAAGTTCTTCCCGTCTATGCGCTCGGCCGAGCCGATGGCCGCCACCTCGTCTGAGACATTGAAGCCATTGAGGGCGCTGGCACCGACGCTCGCGTAGCGGCTGCCGGGCAGCTTGCCGTCGTAGGAGGGATTGATGTCGCTGAGCACCGTCATGACGGGACGGGAGCAGTACTGGTAGCCGCCCCCGCCTTCGGCCTTGGCCCTGTAGGGCGTTTCCCAGGCGGGCTTGGACAGACCCAGGGACGCATCCTTGGAGGAGCCGCCGGCGTAGTCATAGATGCCGAGGGCCTGGGACGCGCCGCTGAAATAGCGCATGGTCTCGAACATCATCTCGCTGATGGGATTGCCCCACATGGCGCACTTCGAAGGCTTGTCCAGCGAACTGATGGGGCCGGACGTGATCCAGCCGCATTCCACGTATTTGCCGCCGGTGTAGCCGATCAGCCGCTGGCGGTCTATGTTGGCGACCACGCCATTGACACCCGTCTTGAACTGGCCCGTCTGAGGGTCGACTTCCTCTGCGAAATTGCCGATATTGCGGCGCAGCACGCCGCCGGCGATGTTTTTCTCGTACGAGCCTGTGAGCAGGCCGAAGTACATCTTCCCGTTCTCCCCGAAGTCGTGCAGCAGCCCCGTGGGCTTGTAGACGGTCTTGCCGCCGTTGGGATAGGCCTTGCAGCTGGCCTCGAGCAACTGGACATTGCTGCTGGAGCAGGCCTCCACAAGCAGGTTGTAGTCGGTGATCCTGCTGCTGGCCCGCGCGCACGAATTGCCGCCTGCACAGTTGCTCTGCCCTGCAAAGCCCTCCTGGGACACCCAGTCCCAGATCTGGAACGAGGAGTCATTGAGCACGCGCAACTGGGTGATGACGCCAGCGGCCTCCCCCAGCGTGGTGACGGCAAACAGATGGCGCGTGCCGACCGCCGGCGGGCGCAGCGGCGCATAGTCCGAAATGCTGTAGACCTTGGCATCCCGCGCAGGGTCATAGGCCTTGCCCCAGCTGTGCGCATCCCTGGGAATGTAGGCGGTCTGCAAAACGGTGCGCGAAGCCGTGTCCTCCGCACGCATGCCGCCATAGAGCACGCGGCGTATGGCGTCCATGCGCGATGTGCCCAGATAGTTCAGGAAGTCGCCGCTCCAGTGGTTCGAGCACTTTTTCCTGTTGCTTCCGGTCGCTGCCTGCGAGGGCACGAAAACACCCTTGGAATAGCTGTAGCAGACGTTGTTGTTGAAGTAGCCGTAGTAGTCGATCTGGTCCGGCTTGTACCCGACATCGATCACACCGTCGCCGTTGAGGTCGGAGGCATCGTTGTAGGCCTCGTAGTACAGCTTGTGGTCACGCCCCATCACCAGCATGTTCAAGGGCGCCAGCGCCTGGTTCACGAACAGCGGCATCTGGGACAGCACGGTGTCCGCGCGCCCCTGGGCATGCGCCGGCGTACTGGCCAGTGCCAATGCGCACGTCCACAGCGCCAGGGCCGGCCACGCGCGTGCCCGGCCCTGGCGCCCCCTCGGACCATGCATGGTCTTCCAACTTGCAATGCGAGCCATTGAAGCTCCCTCCCCCTGCTTACTTTATGAACATGTTGACGCTGGACCGCAGGCACAGCGCATGCGCTCCGCAGGCCTGGGCCTGCTCCTTTTCCGTGGCCTGGGCATTGACCTCATAGAAGTCCGTGCAGCCGGTGGCGGGTGCATCCAGCGCGGACGTCGCACTACCCGACTTGGGACAGGCGGTCGTGATGTATCGGGGATACCAGTACCCATCGGGCTTCTGAAACCCGGCCGCCTTGGCCTTGGTCGTCCGGAAATCCGTACCGAGCCCGATGGAGTCCGTACGCACATCGGATACCGAGCAGGGAATGCCGCTGCCCTCGGCCACCGGAGTGCCGGCGCCATTGCAAGGCTTGAGTGCGACGGCATGCTCCAGCAGCTTGCGCTCGCCTTCTCGCAGCGTGCCATCCGCGGTTTCATACAGCCGCTGGCTATCCACCATGTTGGCGGCGATGCGTGCCTCCAGCGTGGCCACGCGCATGCCGACCACCGCCAGCAGCAACACCAGCAGCAGCATGATCATGGACACCAGCAAGGCATTGCCGCGCTGGCGCCCGTGCAGGACACAGGACATGCAGCGGCGGCTCCGGGCTCCGATCAGCGCGGTCATGGCATCAGATTCCTCAGGGTGAGCGTGCCGGTGGCCAGTTGCAGCAGGGAGCCGGCATTCGCATCGCATCGGGCCCGGGCGCCGCCCAGTTGCGCCCAACGCTCGCAGACGGTGGAGGCCATGCCCTGCGTCACCTTGCCGGAGCTTTCCAGCAAGAGGGCAAGGCGCAGGGAACGGATGGCTTCCTGCTTCCCGGGCAACGTGGCCGTGAAGGCATCGACCCTGCGTATCGCGCCGGGCGCTGTCTGCCGATCGATGCCGAACTCGAAATGCACCGCCCGCACGCCATCGGCGAGCGGCACAACCTCCTGCGCGGCCCGGCAGACCAGCACACCACTTTCGACGGTGTATTTCTCCGCGAACATGCCGGTCGCCGGCGCCGGAGCGTCATAGGGGCCGGCGGCCCCCAGGTTCGCCGGCGTGCCCGCACAGTCGGTTTCCGCAGCGTCCCGGGGCTGGAAGCGAAGGCAGATGGTCTGCGCGTCAGCCGCGTAGAGCGCCTGTCCCTGGGCGAACTGGCAGCCGTTGGGATGGGGCGAGGAATCGGCAGGAAATGCGTCGAACATCGCCTGCGAAGGGTCTCTCCTGTAGCCTGCCTTGGAGAACTCGGAGTCCAGCACGGCCAGCGCCAGCCTGCTGTTGCCGAGGTTCTCGCTCTGCCCCACGCGAAAACCGAAGCTCGACAGCCCCTGCATGTAGATGGTGGTGGCAATCAGCACGAGGAACAGGCCGATGGCCAGCGCCACCAGAATCTCCACCAGGGACAGGCCCGCCTGGGACGGCATGCGCATGCGGCACGCCCGTGCGCCCGGCCCGCGCTCAAAGCCGCGACCGCAGCGTGAATGTGCAAAATTCATTGTCGCTTCCATCCAGACATTGGCCTTTCTTGACCGGCCAGGCCACCGTCACGGACACCAGGCCGTCGGCATCGGCGCTCACGGCGAAGGAGCTGTCGATGCGGTCCTCGGTGAGATCGGGCACCAGCTTGCGGGCCCGCTCGCCCCAGCAGGCCAGGCGCTGCGCCCGCGGCTGGGGCAAAGGCTGGCAGGCCACGGGTGCCGCGGGCATCGCGGCACCCTCCAGCTTCTGGTAGCCGCCCAGTTCCGCCACGGGCACGCCCTTCGCGTCCAGGACCGTGGCCGTGTCGCCCCGCAGGGTCTCCAGCAGCTCGGAAGCCAGCATGGATGCCATCTGGCGCCGCTCGGTATCCACGGTGTATTCAATGGCACGCACATGGATGCGCACGGCGCCCAGCAGCCCCACGGCCACCAGCAGCACGGCGACGAGTACCTCGATAAGGCCTGCGCCGCGTTGCCTGCGAGAAGGAAAAGGAATGGACATGTGGCAGACCCGTTGCACGCGCATCAGCAACTGCCGCCGGCAGGCAGCCGCTGCTGGCGCACAAGCCCGGCGCGAGTCACTCTCAGGCATTGCATGCGCGTGGCATGGTGAGCCGTGACGGTCAGCGTGTACAGCGTGCTGGCGCCGGAGAACTGCCTGGCGGTCCCCGTGGTTTCGAACAGGACACCCTGGGAAGAATCACCGGAGGGCGAGACGGTCACGGCATCAGGCACCCGGGCCTCGCGCACCAGTTGCCCGCCCGACTTGGCGGACCATGTCTGCCCCGCGCCCACGAAGCTGCTTTCCACCCGTTTGTAGACCGCTTCGGAGCGAGCCAGCTGCAGCAACGACTGCAACTCGAGCGCAGCCGAGCTGACGCGCTGGTTGGCTATTTGAGCGATGAAGGAAGGAGCGGCCAGAGCGGCCAGAATCGCGACCAGCGCCACCACCACCATCATCTCGATGAGGGTGAAGCCACGGGGCCATTGCCACGTGCCGCCTGGACAGCCGTTGCGCGTGTAACCGGGGTTTTTCATGCAAGCGTGCTTCTCGTTGCCGGGGAACCATGCGACAGGCCTGCAAGCCCTGCGCCATTGCTCTTGATTGATGTTTGCAATCGTAATGCAAAGGCAATTTGGAACACCTATTGACACAGGTTATGGGACAAATATAGGACTTGTCTTATAAAAACCTGCGCAAAGCGCAACACCCCATCCAGCAAGCCCGGCCCGCCGTCCGTGCACGCAAGCTCGGCGGGACGGCCCGCGCAACGGGCATGGCATGGCCACGGTGGCGATACGGCAGGTCCCGAAGTCAGGCAGGCAGGCCTCGCACCAAGCGCCTGAAAATCCACCGCAGCATGCGCGGCCGCAATCCAGCCGCAGCGCAATTGGCCATGCGAATATCCCGTCTGCTTCCAGCCCGAGGAAGATAAAGTTTGCGCCCAAAGCAAAAATCCCCAGTGCATTTCTGCACTGGGGATTTTCTTGTTTGGGGTGGCTGATGGGGCTCGAACCCACGACAACAGGAATCACAATCCTGGACTCTACCAACTGAGCTACAGCCACCGTTGAAGCATTCGATTATATGCCAAAAACCAGCAGGCAAATGCTTTGGAACAGGCGTTGCGTGACGGATCGGGTGCAGCAGGAACAACGGCGCATCGGGGGAAGCGGGCAAGGGGCAGGATGGCGCCATCCTCCATGCAGCCACAGCCGGCAGGGACCTTGTCCGGCGCACCTGAAGCTGCCGGGCACAAGCTGCCGGGCACAAGCAGTCCCCCTGCCGCCCAAAGCAAAAATCCCCAGAGCATTTCTGCTCTGGGGATTTTTTTATTTGGGGTGGCTGATGGGGCTCGAACCCACGACAACAGGAATCACAATCCTGGACTCTACCAACTGAGCTACAGCCACCGTAGAAGAACGCTATTCTATTCCAAAAAACTGCTTGATTTCTGAAATTTCTGTTTTTCTAGAAATTTCCCTCATCAGGGGCGCGGGACCTTGATCTGCACCTTGAGCTGTTTCTTGAGAAGCTCGTAGTATGCCATAGCTTCCGCCACGGCCGAGCTTCGCAGGAAGTCCTGCTTCTGCGCGGCAGCCGCCTGCGCATCATCGGCCGGACGCTCGACGATGCGGTTGATCTTGACCACGGCATAGCCTTGCGCGCCCAGGTCAACACCCGTCCATGCAGGCAGCTGGGCCGTGGGCGCACGCAGGGCAGCGTCCACCACTTCGCGCGACTGGCCTTCGGGCTGGTCACGGCTGATCACCTTGGCTGCGGGCAATTGCGCCGCGTCAGGCTTGGCCTTCCATGCGGCGAGCTTGGCTTCGCCATCGGCCTTGGCCAGTTCGGCGGATTTTTGCGCCACATACAGGGTGCGCAGCTTGTCGCCGACCTCGGCCATGGGCAGCGTGCGGGCAGGCGTGTACTCCACCACGCGGCCGGCCACCAACTGGTTGGAACCCAGCTCCACCGCATCGGTGTTGCGCTTGTTGTTGAGCGAATCGCTGGAGAACAGCGCCTCCAGGAAACGGGGATTGGCCAGGGGGCCCTTGACGTTGGGGCCGGGCTGGCGCGTCACATGGTCTGCCTTTTGCACGGTGAGCTTGAACTTCTCGGCCACGGGCTGCAGGCTGTCCGACTGCTCGTAGACCGCGTTGGAGAAGCCTTCCGCCAGTTCGGCGAACTTGCGCTGCGCCTGCTGCTGCTTGAGTTCAGCCTCCAGCTTGGGACGCATCTGCTCGAAGCTCGGCGCCTTGGGCTTCTTGATGTCCACCAGCGAGATGATGTGGTAGCCGAAGTCGCTGTGCACCACGTCGCTGATGTCGCCGACCTTCATGCCGAAGGCTGCATCCTCGAACGGCTTGACCATGGCACCACGGCCGAAGTAGCCCAGGTCGCCACCCGATGCAGCGGAGCCGCCGTCCTGCGAGTTGGCCTTGGCCAGCTCGGCGAAGCGCTTGGGGTCCTTGCGCAGCTCGGCCAGCAGTTCCTCGGCCTTGGCCTTGGCTTTCTCCTGCTCTGCCGCGGGGGCATCCTTGGATGCGTTGATCAGGATGTGGCTGGCGCGGCGCTCCTCGGGACCGGCCAGGCGCTCGGCGTTCTGGTTGTAGTAGGAACGCACATCGTCTTCGCTCAGCGTGATGCCGGCCTCGATGCTGGGCACATCCAGCAGCAGGTATTCCACCTTGGCCTGCTCCAGTTGCTGGAACTGGCTGGTGTGGGCGTCGTAGTAGGCCTTGAGGTCGGCCTCGGTGGGCTGGACCTTGCTGGCGTAGGCGCTGGCTTCGAAGCGTGCCACCTGCACTTCGCGGCGCTGGTACAGCGCATCGATGGCCTGCTTGACCTGGGCGTCGGTCGCAAAGGCCGTGCCCGTGACGCCACCCATCACCTGGTTCATGGACAGTTCGCGGCGCAGATTGGCCTCGAAGCCCTCAGGCGTCAGGCCCTGCGATCCGACCAGGGCGCGGTAGGCTTCGGCATCCATGGAGCCATCCGGCTTCTTGAGCGCGGCAATCGCGGGAATCTCCTGCAGCGTGCGCACCAGCTGTGCATCCGATGCGGCCAGGTGCATCTTCTGCACGGCAGCGGCCAGCACCTGGTCACGCACCATCTTCTCCAGCGTGGCGTAGCGCGCCTGCGGCGAATCCAGCAGCTTGGGGTCGACGTTGGGGTTCTCGGCGCGCAGGCGGTCGCTTTCCATGCGGTGCGCGTTCTCCCAGTCGGCCTGTTTGATCTCATGTCCATCCACACGCGCGACGATCACGCTGGATTCGGTGAAGTAGTTCTGGTTGACCCCCACGAAGATGAACGAGGGAATGATCAGCAAGAACAACAAGATCATCACGAACTTGGAATGCTTGCGGATGGATTCGAACATGGTCTGTCTTTCAGTGGCAGAAATAGAAAAGGCGAACTTTCGTTCGCCTTTTGTTCTTGGTGGGTGCTGACGGGGTCGAACCGCCGACCTACGCCTTGTAAGGGCGCCGCTCTACCAACTGAGCTAAGCACCCCACCTTGACTGGTGTCAGTTCAGGGCATCCTTCAATGCCTTGCCCGGACGGAACTTGGGAACCTTGGCGGCCTTGATCTTGATGGTCTCGCCGGTGCGGGGGTTGCGGCCCGTGCGGGCGGCGCGCTTGCCAACGGCGAATGTACCAAAACCAACGAGCGACACTGTACCACCCTTTTTGAGGGTTTTCTTCACAGCCTCAATCGTGGAATCCAGTGCGCGAGCAGCCGCAGCCTTGGAGATGTCGGCGTTGTTAGCGATGTGCTCAATCAGTTCGGTTTTATTCACAAGATGCCTCTGGAGAAATAAGTGAATGGAATGTCTCTGCGGCCACCAACTTGGCGCGACCAGAAACCCGGCGCGACGGATACGGAATCTGGCTTGCCGTTCGACGCTTGCCTCGGGGCAGGCATCGGTGAATTAAAGCCATCGACCTTCCAGGTGTCAATGCACGCTGTGCATCGCAACGACAGGGCACGATTCTATGCGGTTTTGGCGCCAGCTTTGGCTTTGCGGCCGGTTTTTTGCGCGCAGCGGGTGCTAGCGGCTTCACGAATTGACAAGGGTTGACAATGGACTTGCCCGCCGCAGGCCTTGCCAGTGCTGCAATGCGCCTTGGCGCTGCGCGCCGGCAAGGCTGCAGCAGCTGCCCTGCCTCACTCATATGCTTCCAAAAGAAGAGCACCCCAGACCGCCCCGCATGTCAGGCGCATGGGCTGGGGGAGCGATCCGCAACGCCCTCAGTGCGTGACCCGCGCGCGGATCTCCGGCAGGGCTTTTTGCAGGTAGTAGACCATCGACCAGACGGTGAGCACCGCCGCCACCCAGATCAGCACCTGGCCCCAGACGCCGGTGTCGATCATGCCGAACACACGGCCGTCGTACAGCAGGAAGGGGATGGCCACCATCTGCGCCGTGGTCTTGAGCTTGCCCAGCATGTGCACGGCCACGCTCTTGCCCGCGCCCAGGTGGGCCATCCATTCGCGCAGGGCCGAGATGGCGATCTCGCGGCCGATGATGATCAGGGCCACGAACACATCGGTGCGCTGCAGATGCACCAGCACCAGCAGCGAGGCGCAGACCAGGAACTTGTCGGCCACGGGATCGAGGAAGGCGCCGAAGGCCGATGTCTGGTTGAGCTTGCGCGCTAGGTAGCCGTCGAGCCAGTCGGTGGCCGCGAAGACGATGAACATGACCGTGGCGACCAGGTTGCGGGTCGCCACGTCGAAAGGCGCATAGAACACCCCGACGATCAGCGGAATCGCGACGATCCGCGTACAGGTCATCAAGGTGGGGATTGTGAGAAACATGGCCGCCATTGTGTCACGTACCTTGGTGTTTGAGGTTCTGTTTGCGGGCCTGCGGTGCAGCCCGCGGGACAGTCGTTTCAATGCAATGCACGGTAGATATCTTCAGCCAGCGCGGCCGAGATGCCGTCCACGCTGCACAGGTCTTCCACCGTGGCTTCCGACACGCCGCGCACGCCGCCGAAGCGCTGCAGCAGGCGCGCGCGCTTCTTGGGGCCCACGCCCGGAATCTCCTCGAGCTTGCCGCCGCCCACGCGCACCTTGGCGCGCGCCGCGCGCATGCCGGTGATGGCGAAGCGGTGGGCCTCGTCGCGGATCTGGGCCACCAGCATCAGCGCGGCCGAGTCGTAGCCCAGGTAGATCTTCTCGCGCCCGTCGGCAAAGACCAGTTCTTCCAGGCCGACCTTGCGCCCCTCGCCCTTTTCCACGCCCACGATGCGCGAGACATCGAGCCCCAGCTGCTCGAAGACTTCGCGCGCCATGCTGACCTGGCCCTTGCCACCGTCGACCAGTACCAGGTCCGGCAGTTGCGGCTGCTTGCCGGTGAGCTCGGCACCGCCCGCCTCTCTTTGCGCCTCGGCCACGCGGCTGTAGCGGCGCGTCAGCACCTGGCGCATGGCGGCATAGTCGTCGCCGCCCGTGATGCCTTCGATGTTGAAGCGCCGGTATTCGCTGCTTTGCATCTTGTGGTGATGGAAGACCACGCAGGAGGCCTGCGTGGCCTCGCCTGCCGTGTGCGAGATGTCGAAGCATTCGATGGTGAGTTCGTCCAGGTTCTCGCAGGCCAGGTCCAGCGCCTCGACCAGCGCGCGCGTGCGCGCCTGCTGCGAGCCTTCTTCGGCCAGCAGGCGGGCCATCTGGATGTCGGCGTTTTTTTGCGCCATCTCCAGCCAGATGCGCCGCTGCTCGCGCGGCTGCTGCACGGCGGTGATGCGCACGCCGCCTTGCTCGCTCAGCAGCGCCAGCAGTTTCTTGTCCACCGGGTGGCTGACGATGAGCACGGGCGGCACGGCCACGCCGGTGTAGTGCTGGGCGATGAAGGCCTCCAGCACGATCTCCTCGACCGGGCGCGCGGACTCGGCAAGACTGGCCTCTTCCTCGCCGGCGTAGACCGAGGCGGCATCGCCCAGGTTGGCGGGAAAGTACGGCCGGTCGCCCAGGTGGCGGCCGCCGCGCACCATGGCCAGGTTCACGCAGGCGCGGCCGCCCTGCACCTTCACGGCGAGGATGTCCACGTCGCGGTCGTCGGCGGTTTCTATGACCTGCTGGTGCAGCACGCGCGACAGTGCCGTCATCTGGTTGCGCACCTCGGCGGCCTGCTCGTATTCCATGCGCCCGGCGTGCTCCATCATGCGGGCCTCCAGCTGGCGCAGCAGTTCCTGGGTCTCGCCGCGCAGCATGGCCTCGGCATTGCGCACATCCAGCGCATAGGCTTCGGGCGAGATCAGGTCCACGCAGGGGCCGGAGCAGCGCTTGATCTGGTAGAGCAGGCAGGGCCGCGAGCGGTTGGCGAAGACCGTGTCCTCGCAGGTGCGCAGCCTGAAGACCTTTTGCAGCAGCTGGATGCTTTCCTTGACGGCCCAGGCATTGGGATAGGGGCCGAAGTAGCGGTGGCGCTTGTCCACGGCGCCGCGGTAGTAGGCCATGCGGGCGAAGAGCTGGTGGGCCGGCTCGCCATCCCGGCCGTCGCGCGCGGCCACGCCGGTGATCTTCAGATAGGGATAGCTCTTGTCGTCCCTGAACAGGATGTTGTACTTGGGTTGCTGCGTCTTGATCAGATTGTTTTCGAGCAGCAGGGCCTCGGCCTCGGAGCGCACCACCGTGGTCTCCATGCGGGCGATCTTGCTCACCATGTGGCCTATGCGCGTGCCGCCATGGTTCTTGGTGAAGTAGCTGGAGACGCGGCGCTTGAGGTTGATGGCCTTGCCCACGTACAGCAGCGTGCCTGCCGCGTCGAAATAGCGGTAGACGCCGGGCAGGCCCGGCAGCGCTGCCACCTGGGCCAGCAGTTCATCGGAATGGGGTTCGGACATGCGCCTATTGTGGCCGCTGCCCGGGCACGCCGCAGCGGGCCTGCGGGCCCTCGGGCTCTTACTCGGCCTCGATCTTCGAGGACTTGACCACCTGGGCCCAGTTGGCCCAGTCGGTCTTGACCATGGCGCCGAGCTGCTGCGGGTTCATGTAGTCGGCAGTGGCGCCCTGCTCCTGCGCCTTTTGCTTGAAGGCCGGGTTCTCCACCACCTTCTTGAGGTCGGCCGTGAGCTTGTCGATCACGGGCCTGGGCGTGGCGGCGGGCGCGAACACGGCAAACCAGGAGGTGGCGTTGACGCCTGCGTAGCCGGCCTCGGCCGTGGTGGGCGCATCCGGCAGGCTGGGCAGGCGCTGCGTGCCGGTGACGGCCAGCACGCGCAGCTTGCCGCTTTGCACATGGGGCATGAAGGGCGGCGCCGTGCCGAAGGTCAGGTCCACCTGGCCACCCAGCAGGTCCTGCAGCGCGGGGCCGGTGCCCTTGTAGGGGACGTGGACCATCTTGATGCCGGCCTGCTGCTCCAGCATGGCGCCCGTCACGTGCTGCAGCGATCCGTTGCCGGAAGAGGCGTAGTTCAGCTTGCCCGGGTTGGCCTTGGCATAGGCCACGAGTTCGGCCAGCGTCTTCACGGGCAGCTCGGACCGCACCACGATGATCTGCGGCGCCGACAGCACATTGGCCACGGGCTGGAAGTCGCCCTGCTCCCAGGTGCGGGTCTTGGTCAGGTGGGGCGAGATCACGTGGTAGCCCGAGTACTGCATGAGCAGGGTGTAGCCATCGGCCTCGGCACGCTTGACCAGGCTGGCCGCGATGGAGCCGTTGCCACCGCCCTTGTTGTCCACCACCACCGACTGGCCGATCACCGGCGCCAGCGCCTGGGCCGCCATGCGCGCGGCCAGGTCGGTGGTGCCGCCGGCTGCGGCCGGCACGATCATGGTGATGGTCTTGGCGGGGTAGCCGCCCTGGGCCAGCGCGGCCGTGCCGCCCAGGCCCAGTCCTGCGATGGCCATGGCCACGGCTGCGATCTGTCTGCATTGAATCTTCTTCATCTTTGTCTCCTTGGTTTGCTCGGTTCTTGTGAATGAGAATGCGCGCCGGCCTCAGCCCTTGGCCAAAGCCCGTTCGCGGATGGCTGCAAAGTCGGCCGGTGGCTGGTGCAGGTCCAGCCGCGCGCCGGCCTTGGCGATCTGGCTGGCCGTGTCATGGCCGATCAGCGCGGGCAGGCTGCGCGCGGCCGCGACGATCTGCGCCAGGTCCACGCCGGTGTCGTAGCCCATGAGCTGCAGCGCGTGGACGATGTCCTCCGTGCAGGCATTGCCCGAGGCGCCCGGCGCATAGGGGCAGCCGCCCAGGCCGCCGATGGAGGCATCGAAGCGGTCGCCGCCCGCCTCGATGGAGGCCAGCACATTGGCCAGCGCCATGCCGCGCGTGTTGTGGAAATGCAGGGTCATGCCCAGCTGCGGCCAGCGCTGCCGGAAGGCGGCCACCATGGCGCGCACCTGGGTCGGGAAGGCCATGCCCGTGGTGTCGCACAGCGTGATGCCCTGCACGCCCAGATCGGCAAAGCGCTGCACCCAGCCGAAGACTTCCTGCTGCGGCACATCGCCTTCCATGGGGCAGCCAAAGCAGCATGACAGCGAGACGTTGACGGGCACGCCCGCCTGCTGCGCCGTGGCCACGACCTGGGCCAGCGCCGCGAACGACTGGCTGCGCTGCATGCGCAGGTTGCACAGGTTGTGGGTCTCGCTGACCGACATGACCAGGTTGAGTTCGTCCGTGCGCGCCTCGATGGCGCGCTCGGCGCCCCGGGCATTGGGCACCAGGGCGGTGTAGACGGTGCCGGGGCGGCGCTCTATCTCGCGCATGACGATTTCGCCGTCGCGCAGTGCGGGAATGGCCGTGGGCGAGACAAAGGCCGTGACCTCGATCTTGGACAGGCCGGCCTGCGACAGCGCATTGACCAGGGCGATCTTGTCTTCGGTGGGGACAAAGGCCTGCTCCATCTGCAGCCCGTCGCGCGTGCCGACCTCGTTGAAGAAGACGCGGCGGCCCGCGCCCTGCCAGACATCCGTGGGGTGGACGGCATTCATTGGATCACTCCCTTGCTGCGCAGCAGCGCAATCTGTTCGGCCGTGAGGCCGGCCTCGGCCAGCACCGCGTCGGTGTCGTCGCCCACATGGGGGGCGCTGGTGCGCACCGTGCCCGGCGTGAGCGAGAGCTTGGGCACGATGCCCGGCACCTCGATGTCGTCGCCGTCGCGCGTGTGCTGGCTGAGGATCATGTCGCGGGCGCGGTAGTGCGGGTCCTCGGCAATGTCCTTGGCGGTGTAGACCTTGCCGGCCGGCACGCGTGCGGCGGCCAGCTGGTCCATCACGGCCTGCACGCTCTGCGTGCGCGTCCAGCCGCCGATGACGGCATCGATCTCGGCAATGCGCGCCACGCGGCCCGCGTTGTCGGCCAGTTGCGGATCGTCGGCCAGGTCCTGGCGGCCGATGGTGGCCATCAGGCGCTTGAAGATGGAGTCGCCATTGCCGGCCACCAGCACCCAGCCGTCCTGGCAGGGATAGGCGTTGGACGGCGCGATGCCCGGCAGCGCGCTGCCTGCGGCCTCGCGCACGGCGCCGAAGGCGCTGTATTCGGGCAGCAGGCTTTCCATGACGTTGAACACGGCCTCATGCAGCGCCACGTCGATGACCTGGCCGGCACCGCCGTTCACCTTGCGGTGGTACAGGGCCATCATCACGCCGATCACGCCATGCAGCGCGGCCAGCGTGTCGCCAATCGAGACGCCCACGCGCACCGGCACGCGGCCTGGCTCTGCCGTCAGGTGGCGCAGGCCGCCCATGGCCTCGCCGATCACGCCAAAGCCCGGCAGGTCGCGGTAGGGGCCGGTCTGGCCGTAGCCCGAGATGCGCAGGATGACCAGCCCGGGGTTGAGCGCATGGAGCTCTTCGGGCGACATGCCCCAGCCCTCCAGCGTGCCGGGACGGAAGTTCTCCACCAGCACATCGGCCTCGGCGATCAGGCGCCGCGCGATGTCCTGGCCCTCCTGCTGGCGCAGGTCCAGCGCCACCGAACGCTTGTTGCGCGACTGCACCTGCCACCAGACCGAGGTGCCGTTCTTGATCAGGCGCCAGTTGCGCAGCGGATCGCCCGCGCCCGGCGCCTCGATCTTGACCACGTCGGCGCCGAACTCGCCCAGCGTCTTGCCGCAGAACGGCCCGGCGATCAATTGCCCCATCTCGACCACGCGCACGCCGCTGAGCGCGCCGGGTGTGGGGGCCTGCCTTGTCTGTTGTGTCATGGGTTAGCGCTTCCTCTTTGTCTCCTGCGGCCAGCCTCCGATGGCATTGCCGCGGCGCCGATCTTGCCGCCGTCCGCGCCGGCCGCAAAACGCTCAAGCGCGACGCTGCCATCGCAAACCGGCATGGCAGAACCCGGTCGGGCGGGGCCGGGCGATAATCGCCACCCCATGAAACTCGACCCGATTTCGCTGCGCCTGTTCGTGGCCGTGATGGAGGAAAGCGCCATCGCCCGCGCCGCCGCACGTGAACACATCGCCCCCTCGGCCGCCAGCCGGCGGCTGGCCGAGCTGGAGAGCCAGCTGCAGGTGGAGCTGTTCACCCGCAGCAACCGCGGCAGCGTACCCACGGCCGCCGCCTATGCACTGCTGAACATGGCGCGCGGCGTGCTCAATGACCTGGACGGCATCGGCGAGCAGATGCGCGAGTACGGCAGCGGCCTGCGCGGCCATGTGCGCGTGATGGCCAACATCTCGGCCATCACGCAGTTCCTGCCCTCCCAGCTGCAGCGCTTCCTGGACCAGCACCCGCATGTGGACGTGCGCCTGCAGGAGCGGGTGAGCAGCGACATCGCGCGCGCCGTGGCCGACAACGAGGCCGATATCGGCATCCTCAACCAGGGCAGCTACGGGGAGAAGATCCGCCTGCGCCCGTACCGGCGCGACCGCCTCATCGTCATCGTCCCCCAGGGCCATGCGCTGGCGCGTCGGCGCTCGCTGCGGCTGGCCCAGGTGCTGGACCATGACCTGGTGGGCATGCACGCGGGCAGCGCGCTCAACCACCAGATCACGCGCGCCGCGGCCGACCTGGGCCTGCAGCCCCGGCTGCGCATGAAGGTCACGGGCTATGACGCGCTGTGCCTGATGGTGGCCTCGGGCCTGGGCGTCGGCATCCTGCCCGAAGGCAGCGCACGCCTGTACCTGGGCGCCCTGCCGCTGCGCTGCATTGCGCTGGACGAGCCCTGGGCCGAGCGCCAGCTGATGCTGTGCGTGCGCTCGCAGGAGGCACTGCCGCCCGTGGCGCAGTTGCTGGTCGAACACCTGTGCGAACCCTGATTCCCATGCTTGCCTTCAACCCCATCCCCCCGGACCCGCAGCCAGAGCAGGCCGCTGCACGGACCTGGGACATCTTCTGCCAGGTCATAGACAACTTCGGCGACATCGGCGTGTGCTGGCGCGCGGCGGCCGACCTGGCCTCACGCGGCCAGCGCGTGCGGCTGTGGATGGACGACGCCAGCGCCCTGGCCTGGATGGCGCCCCGGCCGCACCCGGCCGGACTCAGCGTGCACGGCTGGCCCACGCAGGCGCAGGACGTCCCGCAGGCCGTGGGCGATGTGGTCATCGAGGCCTTCGGCTGCGAGATTCCGCCGCCCTTTCTGGCGGCCATCGCGCGCCGGGCACCGCTGTGGATCAACCTGGAGTACCTGTCGGCCGAGGACTATGTGGAGCGCTGCCACCGCCTGCCATCGCCGCTGATGTCGGGGCCGGCTGCGGGGTTGACGCGCTGGTTCTTCTATCCGGGCTTCACGGCCGCCACGGGTGGCCTGCTGCGCGAGCCGGACCTGGCCGCGCGCCAGGCAGCCTTTGCTTCCGGGGGCCGGCAGGCCTGGCGCACACGCCACGGCCTAGGCACCGGCGATTGCGCCATCTCGCTGTTCTGCTACGAACCGCCTGCCCTGCCGCACTGGCTGTGCCAGCTGCATGCTGCGCCGCCCGCACCACAGGCCACGCATCTGCTGGTGACTCCCGGGCGCGCGGCAGCCGCGGTGCAGCAGGCCATGGCCGGCGTGACCGCCGCAGACCACGGTTCGGTGACCCGGCATGCGCTGCAGCCCTGCCCCCAGCCGCAGTTCGACGAGATGCTCTGGGCCTGCGACCTGAACCTGGTGCGCGGCGAGGATTCGCTGGTACGCGCGCTGTGGGCCGGCCAGCCCCTGGTCTGGCACATCTATCCCCAGCACGACGACGCCCACCACGACAAGCTCGACGCCTTCCTGGACTGGCTGCAGGCGCCGGCCAGCCTGCGCGCCTTCCACCATGCCTGGAACGGCATGGCACCGGCAAGCACCCTGCCCGCAATCACGCCTGCGCTGCTGCGGCAATGGCAGGACTGCGCACTGGCCGCGCGCGCGCGGCTGCTGCAACAGACCCCATTGATTGAGCAGCTGCAAGCTTTCGTGACCGAAAAAAGCTAGAATGCACGTTTTGCCTCCCTGGAGGCGCCGTTGCGGGCGACCGCCAGCCGGCCGCCATCGACCAACCAGGGTTGCACCCGCCGCGGAACTGCGGCAGGCGCACCGTCCCAGCGACTTCGCTTGCCTGCCCTGTTGAGCGGCTTCAACCTCAGCCAAGCAAGCTATGAAAATCGCTCAAGAAATCCGCGCCGGCAACGTGATCATGCACGGCAAGGACCCGATGATCGTCCTGAAGACCGAATACGCTCGCGGTGGCCGCGGCGCCGCCACCGTGCGCATGAAGCTCAAGGCCCTGCTGTCGAACATGGGCACCGAAGTCGTGTTCAAGGCCGACGACAAGATCGACAACGTGATCCTGGACAAGAAGGAGTGCACCTACTCCTACTTCGCCGATCCGATGTACGTCTGGATGGATGCCGAATACAACCAGTACGAAGTGGAAGCCGCCAACATGGGCGACGCCATCAACTACCTGGAAGACGGCATGCAGGCCGAAGTCGTGTTCTACGACGGCAAGGCCATCTCCTGCGAACTGCCCACGTCCGTGGAACGCGAAATCACCTGGACCGAACCCGCCGTCAAGGGCGACACATCGGGCAAGGTGCTCAAGCCCGCCAAGATCGCCACCGGCTTTGAAGTGCCCGTGCCCCTGTTCGTGAGCCAGGGCGACAAGATCGAAATCGATACCCGCACCGGCGAGTACCGCAAGCGCGTCTGACCGACGCCTGCAGTTCCCTCTGCGAAGCCCCTGGCAGTCTCTGCCAGGGGCTTTTTCTTTGGGCGCGCGGCATCCATGCAGACATTTACCCGGGTTTAATTGACTTGCATATTTTACCCGGCTAATATCTAGCACATGACTACCGACTCTTGCATGGCGGGCGCCGAGCCCGCACCCAGCTACACCATCTTCCAGGGCCATGGCCGCCTGCTGCAGGGGGACAGGCCTGCCGTCCTGCAGTTCCTGCAAAGCCATGAACAGCAGCCGCAAGGCAGCGGATCGGCGCCGCCGCTGTGGGTTTTCGACGACCACAGCGGCATGCGGCTGGACCTGGACTGGCGCAGCGAACTGGCCGCATCGCCCGCACCCGGACAAGCCGCCGCACCGCGCAGCGTGGGCCGCCCCAAGCTGGGCGTGGTGGCACGCGAAGTCACATTGCTGCCACGGCACTGGGAATGGCTGAACCGCCAGCCCGGCGGCGCCTCCGGCGCACTGCGCAGACTGGTGGACGAGGCGCGTGGCAAGCATGCCGCACAGGATGCCGTGCGCGCCGCCACCGAGGCCGCCTACCGATTCATGAGCGAGATGGCGGGCGACCTGCCCCATTTCGAGGACGCCAGCCGCGCCCTCTTTGCACACCAGGCCGACGCCTTTGCAAGGCACACCGCCACCTGGCCCGAGGATGTGCGAAGCTATCTGCAGCAACTGAGCAGCGCTGCCTGGTCCTCGCCGCCATCGCCAGCGCAGGACTGAAGCCCCCGCCTTCCATTGCATTTTCTCGTCGCATTAACAGACACAACATGACGAAACCTAACGAACCTCTGCCCCAGGCTGCTGCGCCTGCCGCATCCAGCCCCGCCGGGCCGCCCATCGCCCACGGCACCCAGCCGCTGTGGCGCACCTTCCTGGTGTTCCTGGGCCCCATGGTCCTGGCCAATATCCTGCAGTCGCTGTCGGGCACCATCAACAGCGTCTTCATCGGCCAGATGCTGGGCGTGCAGGCCCTGGCGGCCGTCGCGGCCTTTTTTCCGGTGATGTTTCTCTTCATCGCCTTCGTGATCGGCCTGGGCGCAGGCTCCTCGGTGCTGATAGGCCAGGCCTACGGTGCGCGCATGCACGACAAGCTGCGCGCCATCGCAGGCACGGCCATGTGCATAGGGCTGCTGTTCGGCGCCGTCGTGGCCCTGTTCGGCGGACTGTTCACCGAGCCGCTGATGCGTCTGCTGGGCACGCCGCCCGACATCATGGAGCAAGCCACGCTGTATTCGCGCATCGTGCTGCTGGGCATGCCGGGGCTGTTCGTGTTCCTGCTGGCCACCTCGCTGCTGCGCGGCGTGGGCGACACGGTCTCGCCCATGCTGGCCCTGCTGATCTCCACCGGCACGGGCCTGGTCTGCACGCCGGCGCTGATTGCGGGCTGGGGCGGCCTGCCGCGCCTGGGCGTGGCCAGCGCGGGCGTGTCCATGATCCTGGGCTTCACCCTGGCCCTGGCCTGGCTGGGCTGGCGGCTGCGCCGCATAGCCAGCCCGCTGGCGCCCAATGCCGCGTTGTGGAAAGCCATGCGCATTGACCGGACCCTGCTCAAGAGCATCCTGCGCGTGGGCATTCCCACGGGCGTGCAGATGATCGCCTCGTCCATGGCCGGGCTGGTCGTCGTGTCGCTGGTCAACGGCTTCGGCTCCAGCGCCACGGCAGCCTATGGTGCGGTCAACCAGATCAACTCGTTTGCGCAGTTCCCGGTCATTTCGGTGGCCATCACGGCCTCCATCCTCGGCGCCCAGGCCATCGGCGCTGGCCGCAGCGAGCGCCTGGGCGCCATCACGGCCACGGCCATACGCATGAACCTGGTGCTGGGTGCCGCCCTGGCCCTGATCGGCAGCCTGTTCGCGCGGCCGCTGCTGGGCATGTTCATCACCGACGAGCAGGTGCTGGTGCTGGCCATCGAGCTGCTGTACATCGTGCTGTGGAGCGGCCTGCTGCTGGGCTGCTTCATTGCCCTGTCGTCCATCATGCGTGCCAGCGGCGATGTGGTCATTCCCACGGCCATCACCATCACGGTGCTCGCCGTGCTGGAGCTGCCCATGGCATGGTGGCTGAGCCGCAGCTTCGGGCTGATGGGAATCTGGATGGCCTTTCCGCTGTCCTACACCCTGACGCTGTGCCTGCAGACCGCCTACTACAAGCTGGTGTGGAAGAAGCGCCCGATCCGCCGCATGGTGTAAGGCGTGCGCCATGCAAAACAGGCTTCCCGAGGGAAGCCTGTTTTTTTGGGGGTGGGCAAAGCGTCAGGCGTTCAGGTCCAGCACCACGCGCCCTTCGATCTTGCCTTCATGCATGCGCGCGAAGATGTCGTTGATGTTCTCCAGCCGGTCGGTGGACACGGTGGCCTTGACCTTGCCCATGGCCGCGAAATCCAGCGACTCCTGCAGGTCCAGCCGCGTGCCCACGATGGAGCCGCGCACCGTCACGCCGCTGAGCACCATGTTGAAGATGGGCAGCGGGAAGCTGCCGGGCGGCAGGCCGTTGAGCGATACCGTGCCGCCGCGCCGCACCATGCCCAGCGCCTGCTCGAAGGCCTTGGGCGAGACCGCCGTGACCAGGGCGCCGTGCGCGCCGCCGATCTCCTTTTTCAGGTAGGCCGCAGGGTCCGTGGTCATGGCATTGACCGTGACCTGTGCGCCCAGGCGCCGTGCCAGCGCCAGCTTGTCGTCATCCACGTCCACCGCCGCCACGTTCAGGCCCATGGCCTTGGCATATTGCACGGCCATGTGGCCCAGGCCGCCGATGCCCGAGATCACCACCCAGTTGCCGGGCTTGGTGTCGGTGACCTTCAGGCCCTTGTAGACCGTGACGCCCGCGCACAGCACGGGCGCGATCTCGATCAGGTCCACGCTGCCGGGCAGCAGGCCCACGAAATTGGCATCGGCCAGCGCGTACTGCGCAAAGCCGCCGTTGACGGAGTAGCCGGTGTTCTTTTGCTGCTCGCACAGCGTCTCCCAGCCACCCAGGCAATGCTCGCAATGGCCGCAGGCCGTGTACAGCCACGGAATGCCCACGCGGTCGCCCTCCTTCACGTGGGTGACGCCCGCGCCCACGGCGGCCACATAGCCCACGCCTTCGTGGCCGGGAATGAAAGGCGGATTGGGCTTGACGGGCCAGTCGCCCTTCGCCGCGTGCAGGTCGGTATGGCAGACGCCGCAGGCCTCGATCTTCACCAGCACATGGCCGGGATCGGGCCTGGGCACCTGGACTTCCTCGATGGTGAGCGGCTTGCCAAACTCCCGCACCACGGCGGCCTTCATGGTCCTGTTCATTCGCGCCATCCTTTCTTTGCGTCAAAGTAGGTACAGCATTTCAGCGAAGAGGTCCGGCCGCCTTGATCGATATCAGGCACTGGTCCGGAAAAGACAAAAAAAACGGGCAAGGAGAACCTTGCCCGTTTTCGGGAGATGGCAGAACGGCAGGCTTACACGGGCTGGCCCACCAGGTCATGGCCTTGCGTGCCCACGATGCGCGCCTTGACGAAGTCGCCCACCTTGTAGGTCTTGCTGGCCTTCTCGGGCGGCAGCAGGTGCACCAGGCCGTCGATCTCGGGGGCATCGGCATAGCTGCGGCCCACGCCACCCTTCTTGCCCAGGCCCACGGACTTGTCCACCAGCACCTGCATGGTCTGGCCCACGCGCTTTTGCAGGCGCGCAGTGGAAACCTCCTCGGCCACGGCCATGAAGCGCGCGCGGCGCTCCTCACGCACTTCCAGGGGCAGCATGCCGGGAATCTCGTTGGCGGCAGCGCCTTCGACCGGGCTGTACGCAAAGCAGCCCGCGCGGTCGATCTGCGCCTCGCGCAGGAACTGCAGCAGGTGCTCGAACTCCTGCTCCGTCTCGCCGGGGAAGCCCGCGATGAAGGTGGAGCGGATCACCAGGTCCGGGCAGATTTCGCGCCAGCGCTGCAGGCGCTCCAGGTTCTTTTCACCGTTGGCGGGGCGCTTCATGCGCTTCAAGACATCGGGATGGCTGTGCTGGAAGGGCACGTCCAGATAAGGAAGCACGCGGCCCGTGGCCATGAACGGAATGATCTCGTCCACGCTGGGGTACGGGTAGACATAGTGCAGGCGCACCCAGGCGCCATAGGGCTCGGCGATCTCGGCCAGCGTCTGCACCAGTTCGAGCATGCGCGTCTTCACCGGCTTGCCGTCCCAGAAGCCCGTGCGGTACTTCACGTCCACGCCATAGGCCGAGGTGTCCTGGCTGATCACCAGCAGTTCCTTGACGCCGCCCTCGAACAGTGCGCGCGCCTCCTTGAGCACATCGCCCACCGGACGCGAAACCAGATCGCCGCGCATGGAAGGGATGATGCAGAAGGTGCAGCGGTGGTTACAGCCCTCGGAAATCTTCAGGTAGGCGTAGTGCCTGGGCGTGAGCTTGATGCCCGCCTCGCCAAAGGCGCCCGGCACCAGGTCGATGAAGGGATCGTGCGGCTTGGGCAGATGGGTGTGGACGGCATTCATCACCTCCTGCGTGGCGTGCGGACCGGTCACGGCCAGCACGCTGGGGTGCACTTCCTGGATCAGGTTGCCGCCATCCTTGCCCGCCTTGGCGCCCAGGCAGCCCGTGACGATGACCTTGCCGTTCTCGGCCAGCGCCTCGCCAATGGTGTCCAGGCTCTCGCGCACGGCGTCATCGATGAAGCCGCAGGTGTTGACGATCACCAGGTCAGCGCCCTCGAAGGTCTTGGAGGTCTGGTAACCCTCGGCGCTGAGCTGGGTAAGGATGAGTTCGGAGTCCGTGAGTGCCTTGGGGCACCCGAGGGAGACGAAGCCCACGCGCGGAGCGGCCGCGCCGGCAGGGGTTGTCATGGTTGTTGCGTCGCTCGTGGGGGTCATAGGGGCGATATTGTCCCAGTTCTGCGCGAACTTGGTAAACCGCCCCCGAACTTATCCCTGCAAGCTCAGCTATTGCGCTTGATCCCGAGCGCGCCCAGCATCTGCTCGGTCTGCTTTTGCATCTGCTCCTGCATCTGGGCGAACATGTTCTGCGACTGCTCCATATAGCTGCTCATCATGTTCTGCATGGCGGGCGGCTGCATGCGCATGAACTGGCTCCAGGCCTCGGGCGAGGTGCCCTGGGCCTGCTCGGCGAGCTTGTTCTGGAAGTCGGTGAACATCTGCACGTTCTTTTCCAGGTAGGAGCCCATGTAGCCCTGCATGGCGTGGCCGTAGAAACGGATGATGTTGGCCAGCACGGTCTCGGAGAACATGGGGGCGCCGCCCGCCTCTTCTTCCAGAATGATCTGCAGCAGGATGCTGCGCGTGAGGTCTTCGCCCGTCTTGGCGTCCTTGACCACCACGGGCTCGTTGCCCATCACGAGCTGCTTGACTTCCGTCAGCGTGATGTAGGAGGACGTGTTGGTGTCGTAGAGACGGCGGTTGGGGTATTTCTTGATCACGCGCTGTGCGCTGGGGGCGGCGGCTGTTGTCGTCTCTTGCATTGCAATGCTTCTCCTCTTGTACCTGCTGTACCTGTTTGCGCCTGCTTGCACCGGCTCGTGCGGGCAATCGGCTATTGCACTGCAACAGATTCTAGGCAGCACCTGCAGCACCCGGCGCAGCAGTAACCCTGATGGGGATCAACGCATGCGACACGGCAAATGGCCGCCATGCAACCGTTGGGGCAAAAAAAATCCCGCTTGAAGCGGGATTTCTTTTTTGCAGCCCCTGGTGAGACTGCTGTGTTTGGTAGGCGCGATTGGACTCGAACCAACGACCCCCACCATGTCAAGGTGGTGCTCTAACCAGCTGAGCTACGCGCCTGTCGTTTGTTGAAGCCGCAAGTATAGCAGTGCAAAACAGGGCTTCCGGGCAAGTTGCGCAGTTTTTTGGATCAACCCGCCACCCTGGCGCGTTCCAGCATGGCGTGCATCAGCACATTGCAGCCTGCGGTGATGTCCGCGGGCGTGGCGTCCTCGATCTCGTTGTGGCTGATGCCGTCCTTGCAGGGGATGAAGACCATGCCGGCCGGCGCCAGCCGCGCCATGTAGACCGCATCATGCCCGGCGCCCGAGACGACGGGCATGTGCGAGTAGCCCAGGGCCTTGGCGGCGCGCGCCACCGCATCCACGCAGTCGGCATGGAAGGGTTGGGCGGGGTAGCTGGACACCAGGTTGATCGCTATGGGCAGGCCCGTCTCCCGGCTGATGCGGTCGGCCACTGCGCGGATGTCGGCGTCCATGGCTTCGCAGTCGGCATCGGTGGCGTTGCGCAGGTCGATGCTGAATTTGACCTGCCCCGGGATCACGTTGCGGCTGTTGGGATGGACCTGCACCATGCCCACGGTGCCGCGCCCGTGGGGCGGATGGCGGTGGGCGCAGGCCACCACTTCCTGCATCAGCTGCGCGGCCACTTGCAGCGCATCCTTGCGCAGGGCCATGGGCGTGGGGCCGGCATGGGCCTCCATGCCCGTGACCACGCAGTCATACCAGCGGATGCCCAGCACGCCGGTAACCACGCCAATGGTCCTGGCGTTGTCCTCCAGCACCGGGCCCTGCTCGATATGGGATTCGAAGTAGGCGCCGATCGGGTGGTCTCCCGGTTCCTGGCTGCCCACATAGCCGATACGCTCTAGCTCGCCCTTGACGGTCTTGCCTTCGGAGTCGGTGGCTGCATAGGCATGCTCCAGCGTGAAGGCCTTGGCGAACACGCCCGAGCCCATCATCACCGGCACGAAGCGCGAGCCTTCCTCGTTCGTCCAGAAGGCCACTTCGATGGGCGCTTCGGTCTCGATGCCGTGGTCGTTGAGCGTGCGCACCACCTCCAGCCCCGCCAGCACGCCGTAGTTGCCGTCGAACTTGCCGCCCGTGGGCTGGGTGTCGATGTGGCTGCCCGTCATGATGGGCGGCAGGCTGTTGTCGCGCCCGGGCCGGCGCATGAAGCCGTTGCCGATCTTGTCGATGGTCACCGTCATGCCCGCCTCGCGCGCCCAGCGGGTCACCAGATCACGGCCCTGGCGGTCCAGGTCGGTCAGCGTCAGGCGGCAGACGCCGCCCTTGGGCGTGGCGCCGATCTGCGCCAGCTCCATGAGTGAATCCCACAGCCGGCTTCCGTTGACGCGCAGCTGCGCGATGTCCTGCTTCACTTGGGTATCTGTATCCATTGCGGTCTCCTTGTCATGCGGGCTTCAGCGCGCCACGGCCGTGGGCTGCAGCGTGGCGGCGCGGCGTTGCACCGCATCGAAGTTGGGGCCGAAGGCAGGGCGCTTGATATAGCGCCCCTTGCCCTTCTCGGCACGCAGATCGCCCTGCGCATAGGCCACCACGCCCTGGCTGATGGTGTGGCTGGGCATGCCTTGTACGGTGCGCCCCTCGAAGATGTTGTAGTCGCCCTTGGAGCGCTGGGTCCTGACCGACAGGGTGTGCGTGGCAGCAGGGTCCCAGACGACCAGATCGGCATCGGCGCCCACGCCGACCAGGCCCTTGCGCGGATAGATGTTGAAAAGCTTGGCCGTGTTGGCCGAGGTGATGGCCACGAATTCGCTGGGCGTCAGCCGGCCGGTGTTCACGCCCGCATCCCAGATCACGGCCAGACGCTCCTCCACGCCGCCGGTGCCGTTGGGGATCTTGGCGAAGTTGTCCCGGCCCATGGCTTTCTGCGCGGCGCAGAAGGTGCAATGGTCGGTGGCCGTGGTGTGCAGCTGGCCCGACTGCAGGCCCTGCCACAAGGACTCCTGATGGCCTTTGGCACGGAAGGGCGGGCTCATCACATGGGCTGCCGCCTTGGCAAAGTCGGGGTCGCGGTACACGCTTTCGTCGATCACCAGATGGCCGGCCAGCACTTCGCCATACACGCGCTGGCCGCGTGCACGGGCCGCGGCAATGGCCTGCGCCGCCTCGGTGCAGCTGACATGCACCACGTAGATGGGCACGCCCAGCACGCCGGCGATGGCGATGGCGCGGTTGGCCGCCTCGGCCTCCACCATGGGCGGACGGGCCAGCGGATGGCCCTCGGGCCCGGTGATGCCCATCTTGGCCACTTCCTGCTGCAGCAGGTAGACCAGCTCGCCGTTTTCGGCATGCACCGTGGGCATGGCGCCCAGCTCCAGCGCGCGCTTGAAGCTGTTCACCAGCGTTTCGTCGTCGCACATGATGGCGTTCTTGTAGGCCATGAAGTGCTTGAAGCTGTTGATGCCCTCCTCTCGCACCAGCGTGCCCATGTCGGCATGGACGCTGTCGCTCCACCAGGTGACGGCCACGTGGAAGGAGTAGTCCGCCGCCGATTTCTCGGCCCAGCCGCGCCATTTGCGGTAGGCGTCCAGCAGCGGCTCCTGCGGATCGGGAATGACGAAATCGATGATGCTGGTGGTGCCACCGGCCAGCGCCGCCGCCGTGCCGGTGTAGAAGTCATCGGCCGTGACCGTGCCCATGAAGGGCAGTTGCATGTGGGTGTGCGGATCGATGCCACCGGGCATGACGAACTGCCCCGAGGCATCGATCACCTGCGCCCCGGCCGGCACCAGGGCCGCCACATCCGGCCCCACGGCCGCAATCGCCCCATCCACGCACAGCACGTCGGCCTTCTCCTGCCGGTCTGCATTCACCACCGTGCCGCCACGCACCCATACCGAACCCTGTGATTGACCCATAGCGTCATGCCTCCTGTTGGTTGGTCCGGCCTATGCCTTGCTCAGCGCAGGCGCGCCCTTGGTCACCTGGCCTGCCATGCCGATGCGGTAGACCACGCCGGCAATGAACAGGCCGATGAACCATGCGTAGTCATAGGCATGCTTGAAGAAATCACCCACGTTCGGGAATGCAGCGGGGAACGCCGCGTGCAGGAAGCCGGGCAGGTTGGGCGCCACGCCCAGGGCGAAGGCGGCCACGGCCACCCAGTTCCAGCCGTTGGAGTAGCGGTAGACGCCCTCTTCCCTGTACAGGTCTTCCACCACCAGCTGCTTTTTGCGCACCAGGAAGTAGTCCACCATCAGAATGCCCGCGATCGGCCCCAGCAGTGCCGAGTAGCCGATCAGCCAGGTGAAGATGTAGCCCTCGGTCGATTCCAGGATCTTCCAGGGCATCATCACGATGGCAATGGCCACCGTCATGTAGCCGCCCACGCGGTAGCTGATCTTCCTGGGCGCCAGGGCGGAGAAGTCATAGGCCGGCCCGACCAGGTTGGCTGCCAGGTTCACGCTCACGGTGTCGATCAGCAGCACGATCAGCGCGATCAAAACGGCCGCGCCCGTCATGCGGCTGGCGACATCCACGGGGTCCCACAGGGCCTTGCCGTAGATCACCACGGTGCCCGATGTCACCACCACCGCCAGCATGGCCAGCAGCCCCATGGGCACGGGCAGGCCGATGGCCTGGCCCACCACCTGGTCCTTCTGCGACTTGGCAAAGCGCGTGAAGTCCGGAATGTTCAAGGCCAGCGTGGCCCAGAAGCCCACCATGGCCGTCAGCGACGGCCAGAACACCGACATGAACTGGCCCGCCTTGGGGCCGCCCGGCGCGTACTGCGAAGGCTGCTCCATGATGGGGCCGAAGCCGCCGGCCTTCTGGTAGACCCATCCCAGCAGCACGAAGCAGATCAGGATCTTGAGCGGCGCTGTCCAGGTCTCCAGCTTGCGGATGGACTCGATGCCATGCACCACGAAGTAGAACTGGATCGCCCAGAACACCAGAAAGCACACCAGCTGCCCCACATTGATGCCCAGGCCCGCGATCTTCTCGCCTTCCAGCGGATGGCCCAGCAGCACGCCCAGCAGGGTGTAGATCATCATGCCGCCGAACCAGGTCTGGATGCCGTACCAGCCACAGGCCACCAGGGCCCGCAGCAGTGCGGGCAGCTTGGCCCCGTGGGTGCCGAAGGAGGCACGGGCCAGCACGGCGAAGGGAATGCCGTACCTGGCCCCGGCATGGCCGATGAGCAGCATGGGAATCAGCACGATGAGATTGCCCAGGAACACCGTCATCACCGCCTGCGACCACGACATGCCGTTCGTGATCATGCTGGCGGCCAGCGTGTATGCCGGGATGCACATCACCATGCCTATCCACAGGGCGGCGAAGTGGTACCAGGTCCAGGTGCGCTGGCTCGGCAGCGTGGGTGCGAGGTCGTGGTTCCACAGGCTGCCTGCGGACTCACCGGAATGCGGGGCATGCGACATTGCGAAGCTCCTTCTCGAAGAGAGAAATCACCAATCCATTGCTGATCCAGGGTCTGACTTTTTCCATCAAGCGCATTTCGTGCCAGGTCGGCCCGGATGCGGGCCGTGCGCCGACCTGCCGCAATGCCCCCTCTAGCCCTGCGCCGTCACGGCCTGGCGCATGGGGTTGTTCGGGTGCGTGGTCCAGTTCGCATACTCCCCGGTGACCGTCTGGCCGGTGCGGGGGTCCACCTCGCCCGGCTGCAGGCTGCGCATGGTGATGCACTCGGGCACGGGGCAGATGGACACGCACAGGTTGCAGCCCACGCATTCGGTGTCATCCACCTCGAAGCGGCGCACACCGCCCTCCTTGCTGAAAGTGATGGCCTGGTGGGAGGTGTCCTCGCAGGCCACGTGGCAGCGCCCGCACTGGATGCAGCTGTCCTGGTTGATGACGGCCTTGTCGATGTGGTTGAGGTTGAGGTCCTTCCAGTCCCTGACCGTGGGCACGGCCCGGCCCTGGAAGTCCTCGATGCGCGCAAAGCCGTGCGCGTCCATGTAGTTGGACAGCCCGTCGCACATGTCCTGCACGATGCGAAAGCCGTAGACCATGGCCGCCGTGCACACCTGGACATTGCCGCATCCCAGCGCGATGTATTCGGCCGCGTCCTTCCAGGTGGTGATGCCGCCGATCCCCGAGATGGGCAGGCCCGCCGTCTGCGGGTCGCGCGCGATCTCGGCCACCATGTTCTGGGCGATGGGCTTCACGGCCGGGCCGCAGTAGCCGCCGTGCGAGCCCTGGCCGTCGGTGCTGGGGTGCATGACCAGGGTGTCCAGGTTCACGCCCATCAGCGAGTTGATGGTGTTGATCAGGGACACCGCATCCGCCCCGCCGGCCTTGGCCGCCCGCGCGGGAAAGCGCACGTCGGTGATGTTGGGCGTGAGCTTCACGATCACCGGCAGCCGGCTGTACTGCTTGCACCACTGCGTGACCATCTGGATGTACTCGGGCACCTGGCCCACGGCCGCACCCATGCCGCGCTCGCTCATGCCGTGCGGGCAGCCGAAGTTCAGCTCCAGCCCGTCGGCGCCGGTATCCTCCACCATGGGCAGGATGCGCTTCCAGCTTTCCTCCACGCAGGGCACCATCAGCGAGGCGATCAGCGCGCGGTCAGGCCAGGCCTTCTTCACGCGGGTCATTTCCTCCAGGTTGGTGCGCAGCGGCCGGTCGGTGATCAGCTCGATGTTGTTCAGGCCCATCACGCGCCGGTCCTGCGCCATGAGGGTGGAGTAGCGCGGCCCGTTCACGTTGACCACATGCGGGTCCTCGCCCAGCGTCTTCCACACCACGCCGCCCCAGCCGGCCTCGAATGCGCGGGTGACGTTGATCTCCTTGTCCGTGGGCGGTGCCGAGGCCAGCCAGAACGGATTGGGGCTGGAAATGCCCAGAAAGCGGCTGCTGATGTCTGCCATGTCGATGCTCCTTGAAAAGCGCGGGCACAGCCGCTCAAACCCCGGCCGCCACGGCGCTGGTCAGCGCCTGGTGCATGGCCCGCGCGGCGACCTTGCCGTGCTCCACCGCCTGCACGGTCAGGTCCTGGCCACCGGCGCGGCAGTCGCCGCCGGCCCACACGCGCGGCACGCTGGTGCGGCCTTCGTCGTCGGTGTCGATACGGCCGTCACGCAAGGCAATGGCCGCGCCCGCCGGCGTGGCGACATAGGTCTGGCCAATGGCCTTGAGCACCATGTCGGCCGGCACGTCGAACACCTCCTGCGTCACCTGCAGCCTGTCGCCCTCCATGCGGGTGCAGGCCATGCGCACGCCGCAGACCTTGCCGTCCTGCACCAGGATCTCCTGGGGCGCGGCCCACAGCCGCAAGTTGACGCCATGGGTCTGCGCCCATTCCTGCTCCACCCAGGAGGCGGACAGCGCATCCTTGCCCCGGCGGTAGAACATGGTGACCTCGTCGGCGCCCAGCAGCCGGGCCTGCACGGACGCATCCACCGCCGTCATGCCGCCGCCGATCACCACCACGCGCCGGCCCACCGGCACCATGGATTTGTCGGCCGTCTGGCGGATGTCGGCAATGAAGTCCACCGCATTGCGCAAGCCTTCGGCCTGCGGCTCGGCCGCGCCCAGCGCATTGACGCCCGCCAGGCCCAGGCCGAGGAATACGGCGTCATGCTCTGCCAGCAGCGAATCCAGCGTGAAATCTCGTCCCAGCCGCTGGTTGTTGCGCGGCGTGATCCCGCCCACGGACAGCAGCCAGTCGATTTCCTTTTGCGCAAAATCACCGGGGGTCTTGTAGCTGGCCAGGCCGTATTCATTGAGCCCGCCCAGCTTGGGCCGGGCGTCGAACAGCACCACCTCGTGGCCCTGCAGCGCCAATTGGTGCGCGCATGTCAGGCCGGCAGGGCCAGCTCCGACCACGGCCACCTTGCGGCCCGTGGCGGCGGCACGCTGGAACAGCGGTGCACCACCGGAGGCCATGAAGGCATCGGTCGCATAGCGTTGCAGTGCACCAATTTCGACCGGCTTGTCTTCCTGGGTGTTGCGCACGCAGGCCTGCTCGCACAACTGCTCCGTGGGGCAGACACGGGAGCACATGCCGCCCAGCGGGTTGGCCGTCAGGATCTCGCGCGCCGCGCCACGGACGTTGTCCTGGGCGATGCGGGCGATGAAGGCCGGCACATCGATGCTGGTGGGGCAGGCCGTGGTGCACGGCGCGTCATAGCAGTAGTAGCAGCGCTCGGCCTCAATCAGGGCCTGGGCGCGGTTCAGCGGGGGGTGGGCGTCGGAGAAATTGGCCGCGTAGTCGGCCAGGTTCAGGCGGCCGGCGGCAATGCCGCAGGCGCGTTGCGCGGGGCTATCCATGGTGCATCCTCCAGAGTCAGGATTGAGGGCGTGAAGGGGGACACGGCATGCAGGGCCATGCCGGGCCATCTCGGACAACGCAAAGCGGCCCGCAGGAGGAACTCCTGCAAGGCCCCGGATCCAGCAACACAGTCTTCGGAGGTTTCATCGTGGTCCTCGCATGTGCAAGTGACGCCTCTTGTCGGGCGCACTGGGGGTGGAACGGAATTTACGCGGGTGAAAAAATTTACCAATCAGTAAAATCACCCAGAAAGTCGTCAGCAAGAAAGATGCCAGACAATCGCACCAAAATGGCGCCACTTATCTCCACTTACCATCTGCGCAATGGCAACCCTTTCTGACAATGCGCCCTCCCCCCAGGCCCGATCGGCCACGCGCAAGCCCACCGCTGCACGGCTGCGCAAGGAGCTGAACATCCTGCAGACGGCCGAACTGCACTTTGCGCAATACGGCTTCGAAGGCGCATCGCTGGAACTGATCGCGCACGACGCCGGCCTCAGCCGCCACAACCTGCTGTACTACTTCGCCAGCAAGGAGGAGCTGTACCTGCGCGTGCTGGGCGATGTGCTGACGCAGTGGCTGGCCGGCATGTCCGACCTGCTGCGCGGCGACGACCCGGCGGAGGCCTTGCGCATCTACATCCGAGCCAAGCTGCAGTCCTCGCGCGAGCGGCCCCATGGCTCCCGTGTCTTCACGCGCGAGGTGATGGCCGGCGCGCCCCGCTTCGGGCAGGCCATATCGAGCCAGGTAGGCCCGGCGCTGGCAGCCGACGTGCAGGCCTTCGAGCGCTGGGTGGCGCAGGGCAAGATTGCCCGCGTGGATTTCACCCACCTGATGTTCATCCTCTGGTCCGTGACCCAGGCCTACGCCGACCAGCAGGCCCAGTTCGCGCTGCTGCTGGGCCGGCCGGAACTGACCGCCGACGACTACGACACGGCGGCCGATCTGATCTACCGGCTGGTAATCCGTGGCCTGCAGCCGGATACCGCGGCTCTCGCACAATGAGCGCATGAATCACAGCATCCGCCTGAGACCCCTGGAGCGCGAAGATCTGCGCTCCGTGCATCTGCTCAACAACAATGCCGCCATCATGCGCTACTGGTTCGAGGAGCCTTACGAGACCTTCGACGAGCTTTCCGCGCTCTACGACGCGCACGTGCACGACCAGACCGAGCGCCGCTTCATCGTCGAGCACCAGGGCGATCGCGCCGGTCTCGTCGAGCTGGTGGAGATCGACCTGATCCACCGGCGCGCCGAGCTCCAGATCATCATCGCCCCCGAGCAGCAGGGCCAGGGCATCGCAGCCCAGGCAACGCGGCTGGCGCTGGACTATGGCTTCAAGACGCTCAACCTGCACAAGATCTTTCTCCATGTGGACCAGGAGAACGAGAAGGCCATCCACATCTACGCGCGCATAGGCTTCGTGCAGGAAGGCGTGCTGATCGACGAATTCTTCGCCAATGGCCAGTACCGCAACGCCATCCGCATGTACCTCCTGCAAAACGACTACCTGCAGGCACAGGCCGGAGTCGGCACCTGACCTCCTGACAGAGGAGCGCGGGCCCTGCCCGCCTCCTTGACCAGCAAGTCTCCCCATCGTTGGCGGGCGCACAAACAAAAAAACCAAACAAAAAAGCCTTCTGAGTGATCAGAAGGCTTCTTGCATTCCATCTGGCAATGGAAAATTGGTAGGCGCGATTGGACTCGAACCAACGACCCCCACCATGTCAAGGTGGTGCTCTAACCAGCTGAGCTACGCGCCTGTGTTTGTTCGAGAAAGCGATTCTAGCACGGGTTTTCCAGGGCTCCGGCAAAAATACCCCAACAGGCTCAGCGCCGCCGTGCCGAACGCACGCCCGCCACGGCGGCCACAATGCCCAGCACCTTGTTGAGGCGACCGGAATCGGCCACTTCCACGGTGAAGGTCATCCAGGCCGTTCCCTTGACGGATTGGGTCTGCACGCCGATGACATTGGTCTTCTCCCGCGCAAAGACTTCGGAGATATCGCGCAGCAGGCCCTGCCGGTCGGCCGCTTCCACGGACACATCGACCGGGTAGACGGCCGAGGCCACGGCCGCCGCCTTGGGCTGGCCCCAGGCCACGTCGATCACGCGCTCGGAATTGCGCGCTGCCATTTCACGGAAGTTGGAGCAGTCGCAGCGGTGCACGCTCACGCCCTTGCCGCGCGTGACAAAGCCCCGGATGTCGTCCGGCGGCGCAGGCTTGCAGCACTTGGCCAGCTGCGTCATCAGCGAATCCACGCCCACGACCAGCACGCCGCCCTTGGGCGAGTCCGTGCCGCGTGCCTTGCGCACCGGGGAGAATTCCTCGACTTCCTCCTCCGCCTCGGCCGGTCGCAGCACGGTCTCGATGTTGCGCAGCGAGTATTCATCCTTGCCGACGACTTCGAACAAGGCATCGGCCGATTTGAAGCCGAGCTGAACGGCCAGCTCCTCCAGCTTGACGGCCGTCTTGCCCTCGCGCTGCAGCAGTTTCTCGACCGCCTCGCGGCCGCGCGCCACGGTCTCGTGCGTGGCCTGGGCATTGAACCAGGCACGCACCTTGGCCTTGGCACGGTTGCTGGTCAGGTAGCCGAGGTCGGCGTTGAGCCAGTCGCGCGAGGGGCGCCCCTCCTTGACCGTGGTGATCTCCACGGTCTGGCCGTTTTGCAGCGGCGTGTTCAGCGGCACCATGGCGCCGTCCACGCGCGCGCCGCGGCAGCGGTGCCCCAGGCTGGTGTGCACCGAATAGGCGAAATCCACGGGCGTCGCGCCCTGCGGCAGCTCGATGACGGCCGCATCGGGAGTGAGCACGTAGATGCGGTCCTCGAACAGGCCCCGATGGTGGGCGCCCGCCAGGTCGCTGCCCCAGGCCAGCAACTGGCGCAGCACGGCGATCTTGGCGTCGTACTCGCTGCTGGCCGTGACACCCGCGTATCCCTTGGTGCCCGCCTCCTTGTAGGCCCAGTGGGCGGCCACGCCGTGCTCGGCATGGTCGTGCATGGCCTGGGTGCGGATCTGGATCTCGATTGCGCGGCCCGTCTCGTCGCGCACCACGGTGTGCAGCGACTGGTAGCCGTTGGGCTTGGGCTTGGCGATGTAGTCGTCGAATTCCGCCTCGATGGGCGTGAACTGCTCATGCACCCAGGACAGGGTGGCGTAGCAGTCCTTGATCGTGGGCACGACGACACGCATGGCGCGGATGTCGAAGACCTGGTCGAAGTTCAGCGACTTGCCTCGCATCTTCTTGACGATGCTGTAGATGTGCTTGGGCCTGCCTTGCACGGTGGCGCTGATGCTGTGCGCGCGCAGGTCGGCCTCCAGCCGTGCGCGCATCTGCTCCATATAGGCTTCACGCTCCACGCGCTTTTCATCGAGCAGGCGGGCCACTTCGCGGTAGGTCTCGGGCTCCAGGAAGCGCAGGGACAGATCCTCCAGCTCCCACTTGATCTGCCAGATGCCCAGCCGGTTGGCCAGCGGCGCAAACACCGTCAGCGCCTCGCGCGCAATGCCGGGCGAGACCGGGCGCTTGCTGGCTGCGTAATAGCGCAGCGTCTGCAGGCGCGACGCCAGCCGCAGCAGCACCACGCGCAGGTCGCGCGAGAAACCCAGCAGCATCTTGCGCACGTTCTCGGTCTGCGTGGCCTCATCGTCCAGGTACTGGCCGCCCAGCTCGGCGCCGCGCGCCTGCTCCTGCACGCGCATGAGCTTGTTGGTTTCCACGGCCAGGGTGGCGAAATTCTCGCCAAAGGCCTTGGCGATCACTTCCTGCGGGCGATTGAGGTGCACGCTGGCATGCACCAGATAGATCGCCGCCTGCATGGTTTCGGAGCCGCCGATGGTCTTGAGGATGGCAGCCACCGCATCGGCATGGGCCATGGTGTTCTCACCGGACTCCATGGTCTCGGTGGCGATCAGCGGCTCGGCAAAGCTGCGCGCGCGCGCCAGCGCGTTGACCTGTTCGGGCAGGGTCTGCGACGTGGCCGTGATCAGGTGCGGCAGCACCGACGGCACCTGGCCCGGCGCGGCTGCGCCGGGCGAAGGCGCCTGCACGGCGGCCTCGCTGCTGGCAGTCTTCATTCGTCACTCTCCCTGGCCTGCTCGGCAAGATTCATGGTGCTTGGCAAGCGCTCTTCTCCCCATAAGAACCGGCACAGCAAGGCCACCTGCCCTGCCGCGACGAAGGTGGGCGCATGTCCCACCCCTTCAAATTCCACGCAATGCGCCTTCGGCCCTCGCTGCGCCATGGCCTGTGCCGTGGCCGCCGTCAGCAGGTCGGACTGCGCACCACGAACTAGCAAGACGCGTGCCTTGATCTGGTCATACAGCTGCCACAGCAGCGCTTCGCCGGCCTGGGCCATCTCGCGCGTCATGTGCTGCAGGGGCACCGCAATCTGAGGGTCATAGTGCAGGACAAGGCCGCCATCGGCGGCCGGCCGCATCATAGGTCGCGTCAATCGCAACCATTGCCCTTCGCTATGTGGGCCGAAGCCTTCGGAAATCAAGAGCAGCGCATGGGCTGCCTGCTCAAGATTTTCAAAATGCGCGCCCTTGCCCAGGTACTGCCCTATGCGCTCCAGGGCAGACCACTCGATGACAGGTCCCACATCGTTGAGCACCAGCCTGCGGATGGGCGCCGGCAGCGGCAGCCCCGGCTGGCCCGCAAGCGCCATGCCGATCAGCCCGCCCATGCTGGTGCCCACCCAATCCAATTGTTCGACAGGCGCCTGCGCATGCACCTGGGCCAGCAAGGCCAGCATGTCGGCTGCGTAAAGAGGCACCTGGTAGGCGGCCGGATCCTGCAGCCAGTCGCTTTCGCCACGCCCGACCACATCGGGGCAGATCACGCGGGCGCGTTCGCTGAGCCGCTCGGCCAGCGCATCAAAGTCACGCCCCTGGCGCGACAGGCCGTGCACGCAGACCACGACATGGGGATGGTGCGGATCGCCGGTGCGATTCCATTCCCAATAAGCCATGCGGTGCGAAGCATTCTCTTGAGCAGCCGGGCTGGCAGTACGGCTCCAGGGTGAGGCACGCCCGGCAACCCCCGGGCAGGATACGTAGTTCAGCGTAGGATGATTCATGGAAACGCATTCGCGGAGCCGGCGCCGATAATGGCTGTGTTGCATCGTACATTCATTCGGAGACTCTCTATGTTGAAAGGCAAGACCGCCCTCGTGACCGGCTCGACCAGCGGCATCGGCCTCGGGATCGCGAAGGCGCTGGCCCGCCAGGGCGCCAATATCGTGCTCAACGGTTTCGGCGATGTGGACGGCCCCCGTGCCGAAGTGCTGGCCGCAGGCCAGGCCGCCGGCGCCCAGGTCGCCTATCACGGCGCCGACATGAGCCGCGTGGCGGACATCGAGGACATGGTCCAGTACAGCGTGCGCAATTTCGGCCAGATCGACATCCTCGTGAACAATGCCGGCATCCAGCACGTGGCGCGCGTGGAAGACTTCCCGCCCGAGCGCTGGGACGCCATCATCGCCATCAACCTGTCCAGCGCCTTCCACACCTCGCGCCTGGTCCTGCCCATGATGCAGGCGGCCGATGGCGGCAAGGGCTGGGGCCGCATCATCAACGTGGCCTCGGTGCACGGCCTGGTGGGCTCGGCGCAGAAGTCCGCCTATGTGGCGGCCAAGCACGGCATTGTCGGTCTGACCAAGGTAACGGCCCTGGAGAACGCCACCTCCGGCATCACCTGCAACGCCATCTGCCCCGGCTGGGTGCTGACGCCGCTGGTGCAAAAGCAGGTGGACGCCAAGGCCGAGCAGCACGGCATCAGCAATGAAGAAGCCAAGAAGCTGCTGCTGGGCGAGAAAGAGCCCTCCATGCAGTTCACCACGCCCGAGGAACTGGGCGAACTGGCGGTGTTCTTCTGCTCGCCCGCCGCAGCCAATGTGCGCGGCGTGGCCTGGAACATGGATGGCGGCTGGGCGGCGCAGTAAGCGCGCCAGCACCGGTTCACGTCAAAAAAGGAGCGCCACGGCGCTCCTTTTTTCATGGGCGGCCCACGCCTGCTCAGTACATCTGCACCGAGCCCGACACGTGGACCATCACCTGCGCCTTGCCCGCTTCCACGGACACGGCATCCATTTCCGCGCCAGCGGCCTTGGCGGACATGGCCATCATGCGCGGACGCGGCATGGGCACCGAGGTATCGCTGCTGCTCACGTTGACCTCGCGCAGGCTGTAGTTGGCAAAGCCGAAGCTCTTGGACAGCGTGGAGGCGCGCTGCTTGAACTGTTCGATGGCCTTGGCCTGGGCCTCGCCCTCGACCTTTTCACGGGCCTCGCGCGACAGGCCGAAGCCCACCTGCGACAGCGTCATGTCCTGCACCTGGGCCGCCGTCTGCGTGATGCGCGCGAAGTCGCGGCCCTGCAGAAGAATCTCGGCGCGGCCCTGCCAGCCTTCCACCTTGTTGTCCTTGCCATAGCGCGGATAGATGCCGAAGCTGCCGGTGCTCACATCCATCTGGCCCGGCTGGGCGCTGCGCTTGGTCACGGCCATGGCGGCCTCGACCACCTTCTGCAGCTGGGACTGGACCGTGGCGGCATCACGCCCTTCGCGCGTGGCCGACAAGGTGGCGGTCAGCAGGTCCTGCACCACGTCCACCGAGCCTTCTGCAGACAACTGCACCACGTTGGCAGGCTGTGCCGGCGCCGTGGCGGCGTTCTGCGCCCAGGCACCGCTGGCACAGGCCAGCGCAGTGGCCGCGACCACGGACTTGACCCAGGGGCGGGACAGCTGTTTGGAAAGCTTGCTCATGCGTTCACCCTTTGAAATGAAAGGTAGTTCAGGGATACAACTGCATGCCGCCCTTTCGCTACGGCATGCCGCCAGATGGTGACAGGTGTGGAGCCAAGCAGGCCTGCCGGCTCCTCCATTGACAACATTATTGCAACGATAAATGCATCAACATGGAAAACCCATAGTTAAATATTCTAAAGACACATTTTCCGTTCTAAATTTAAACGCAACATCTGTAACACACGGCAATATTTCGGGGGTTTGTCCAGACTTTTCGGCGCAAGCTGGTAACAATGGCGGCTGTTACAAATGACCGACCGAGGATGAACATGGCCACTACGACCAACCGCACCGACAAGATCCTGGTGGTGGATGACGATGCGCGCATCCGCGACCTGCTGCGCCGCTACCTGACGCAGGAAGGCTTCGAGATCATGATTGCCGAAGATGGCAAGGCGCTGAACCGCATCCTGCTGCGCGAAACGGTGGACCTGATCGTGCTTGACCTGATGATGCCCGGCGAAGATGGCCTGTCCATCTGCCGCCGCCTGCGCTCGGCCAACGACCGCACGCCCATCATCATGCTGACCGCCAAGGGCGAGGATGTGGACCGCATCGTGGGCCTGGAAGTGGGCGCCGACGACTACCTGGGCAAGCCCTTCAACCCGCGCGAACTGCTGGCCCGCATCCATGCCGTGCTGCGCCGCCGCCCGCCGCAGGAAGCGCCGGGCGCGCCTTCCGGCGACAACGAGGTGGTGAGCTTCGGCCCCTTCACCTTCGACCTGGGCACGCGCGTGCTGCAAAAGAACGGCGAGGAACTGCCGCTGACCACGGGCGAATTCGCCATGCTCAAGGCCCTGGTGCGCCACCCGCGCCAGCCGCTGTCGCGCGAGAAGCTGGCCCTGCTGGCGCGCGGCCGCGAATTCGAGCCCTTCGACCGCAGCCTGGACGTGCAGGTCTCGCGCCTGCGCAAGCTGATCGAGGAAGATGCCGCCGCTCCGCGCTATATCCAGACGGTCTGGGGCGTCGGCTATGTGTTCGTACCGGACGGCGCGAACTGAAATGCATCACCCCCTGAGGCGCTGCGCGCCTTCCCCCTCTCTCGCTCCGCGGGAGGGGGACGACGCCCTCGCCGCGAGGCGGCTCTTGCTCGGCGTCCCTGGGTTGGGGCCGTAACGTTTTATGTGCCGTTGACAATGCGCAGCGCCAAAACCTCACCCTGTCGACCGAGACAACCGGTAACGCAGGCTGGCCGGCACAGGCGTAATCTCGCAGCCGGCCCCTAGAATGACGAACCGCTTCCATGAGTTCCTTCACCGTCCCGCCCCATGACGCCACCAGCCCTGCGCCGCTCGACTACGAGCGGCGCATGACTGCGCGCTCTCCGCTGGGACTCAACCTTTTTTGGCGTACCTTCTGCCTGCTGGCCCTGCTGTTGGTGGGCAGCATCCTGGCGTGGCTGCAGACGCTGCGCGCCTTCGAATTCGAGCCGCGCACGCTGCACACCGCCCAGCAGATCGCCTCGCTGGTCAACCTCAGCCGCGCGGCCCTGGTGCATTCGGATGCCATCAACCGCGTCTCGCTGATCAAGACCATGGCCGACCAGGAAGGCGTGCGCATTCTGCCGCGCGAGCCTGGCGACAGCTTCGAGCTGCTGGACCAGAGCACGCTGGGCAAGCGCCTGACCGAGGAGCTCACGCGCCGCCTGGGCTACGGCACCATCGTGGCGCGTAGCGTCAATGGCGAGCCGGGGCTGTGGGTGGGCTTCACCATCAATGGCGACCGCACCTGGCTGCTGATGGACCGCTCGCGCTTCACGCCGGCCAGCGGGCGCACCTGGCTGATCTGGCTGATCACGGCCGGCCTGCTGTCCCTGGCGGGGGCGGCAGCCATCGCGCGCCTGATCAACCGGCCGCTCAAGCAGTTGAGCTATGCGGCCAACCGCGTGCGAGATGGCGACTTCGACGCCAGCCAGCTCGACGAGGAAGCCGTCACCAGCGAGATCCGCGAGGTCAACATCGGCTTCAACCGCATGGCGCAGAAACTGGCCCAGCTGGAGCAGGACCGCGCGGTGATGCTGGCTGGCATCTCCCACGACCTGCGCACGCCGCTCGCCCGCCTGCGGCTGGAGACCGAGATGAGCGTGGTGGACGACGTGGCGCGCGAGCACATGGTGGCCGACATCGTGCAGCTGGACGCCACCATCGACAAATTCCTGGACTACGCCCGCCCCGACCATGTCACCCTCAACCCGGTGAACCTGCATGCCGTGGTGTCCTCCTGCGTCTATGCGGTGCAGGACCACCGCGAGCTGCAGATCAGCATGGCCGTGCCCGAAGGCGTCTATGTACTGGCCGACGAGGTGGAACTGGCGCGCGTGATCTCCAACCTGTTCGAGAACGCACGCCGCTACGGCAAGACGCCAGAGACCGAAACCACGCACGTGGACGTGACGGCATCGGAACGCGAAAGCTGGGTGGTGATCCGCATCCGCGACCATGGCCGTGGCGTGCCGCCCGAGCAGCTCGCCAGCCTGACCCAGCCCTTCTTCCGTGGCGACTCCGCGCGCACGGCCGCAGCGGGCGCGGGCCTGGGCCTGTCCATCGTGGACAAGACGGTGCAGCGCATGGGCGGCGTGTTTGCGCTGTCCAACTCCTCCACGGGCGGGCTGGTTGCCCATGTGCAGTTGCAGCGTGCCTCGGGCGTGGCCAAGGGTGCCGAGCCCGAGCAGCGTCTGCAGCGCCCGCAGATCAAGCGCCAGTTGCCCCCGCGTGCGCAGGACGGCGCCCTGGACGGAGAGGACTAAGCCCGCAGCGCGCGTTCGGCAGATACGTTCGGCAGATACGTTCGGCAGATACAAAGGCCCCGGCGATCGTTGACCGATCGCCGGGGCCTTTTGCATGGGGATGGCACCCCGCTGGTCAGGCGCGGAACAGCAAGGCGGCGGCGCGCGCCTCCATGGCCTGCTGCTGGCCCACGGGGCCGAGCTTTTCGGCCGTCTTGGCCTTGACGTTGACCTGGTCCAGCGCCAAGCCCAGCGCCGTGGCGATGCGCTCGCGCATGGCAGGAATGTGCGGCGCCAGCTTGGGGGCCTGGGCAATGATGGTGCTGTCGATGTTGCCGATCTCCAGCCCCGTGGCGCGCACGCGGCGCGCCGCTTCCACCAGCAGCACCAGCGAATCGGCGCCACGGAATTCGGGGTCGGTGTCGGGGAAATGCCGGCCGATGTCGCCCAGCGCCGCGCCGCCCAGCAGCGCGTCGGTGATGGCGTGCAGCAGCACGTCGGCATCGGAATGGCCCAGCAGCCCCAGTTCGTGCGGCACCTCGATGCCGCCCAGGATCAGCTTGCGCCCGGGCACCAGGGCATGCACGTCCCAGCCCTCGCCAATACGAAAATTCATGTGAAACATTCCAGGTTCAGAAAAATGGATTGCCCGACGCCTGCGGATGGTCGCGCTGGCCCCGGTATCGCTCCAGCGTGGTGCTGCGCTCGCGCTGCGACAGCACGGCGGCGGCCAGCGCGAAATCGTCCGGATAGGTGACCTTGAAATTCTGCGCGCCGCCGGGCACCAGGCGCGGGCGCTGGCCCACGGCCTCCATGGCGCTGGCCTCGTCGGTCACGGCCGAGCCGGCGTGCTGCAGCGCATCGAGCAGCGGCGCGATGCGGAACATCTGCGGCGTCTGCGCCAGCCATTTGTCGCTGCGGTCCACCGTGCCCGCCACGCGCACCCCGCTGGGCCCGGCCACGGCCGTCTTGAGCGTGTCGGGCAGCTTGTGCGCCAGCAGGCCGCCCACGGCATCGTGCTCGCAGGCGTCGATCAGGGCATCGATGAGCGCGGGCGTCACCAGGCAGCGCGCGGCGTCGTGCACCAGCACCCAGTCATGCGCGCCCGCACCGCGCGCCAGCAGCTCCTTCAGGCCGTTGGTCACGGATTCGGCCCGCGTGGCGCCTCCGCATGCCGCCGTGGAGTAGCGCGTGGGCGACGGGCCCGGCAGGCCCTGGCGCCAGAAGTCGTCGCCAGGCGCGATCACCACCAGCGTGTGGTGCACGCGCGCTGTGCCCGCAAAGGCGGCCAGCGTGTGCGCCACCATGGGCGCACCGGCCACCAGGTGGTATTGCTTGGGCAGTTCAGGCGCAGGCGCATCGGGTGCGATGGCGCGCGAGCCCGTGCCCGCGCAGGGGATCAAGGCCCACAGGCGGGCCGGCTCCAGGGATGCGGGCGCAGCCGCCGCAAGCAGATCTTTCATGGTGGCGCATTGTAGTGACGGCCATGTGCCGCCATGGCCATGCGGGCATGCCTGCATGGCCGCCATGCGTGCTGGCTAAAATGCTTCGATACCCCTCTGCGCGTGCCGAGGGGTTTTGTCGTTACTTCGCCCAGGCGCTGCGGCGCCCACGTCCAAGCACCATGGAACTGCCCAAGCTCACTCCCGGAAAACGCTTCACCCTGCCCCACCCCGTGGGCAGCGCCGACGCCCTGCTGCTGGCCCGCCTGGGCGAGCGCGAGAAGGCTGCTGGCCGGGTGACAGCCATCGTCACGGCTGACGCCTCGGATGCCCAGCGGCTGATCGACGAGATGGCCTTCTTCGCCCCGGGCCTGCGCTGCGCGCTGTTCCCCGACTGGGAGACCCTGCCCTACGACAGCTTCTCTCCCCACCAGGACCTGATCAGCGAGCGCCTGGCCACGCTGTGGCGCATCAACCAGCGCGACAAGGAGCATGGCGCCGACGTGGTGCTGGTGCCCGCCACCACCGCGCTGTACCGGCTGGCGCCGCCCTCCTTCCTGGCCGGCTACACCTTCGAGTTCAAGAGCGGCCAGAAGCTGGACGAGGCCAAACTCAAGGCCCAGCTGACGCTGGCCGGCTACCAGCATGTCTCCCAGGTGGTCAGCCATGGAGAGTACGCGGTGCGGGGCGGCCTGATCGACCTGTTTCCCATGGGCTCGCTGCAGCCCTACCGGGTGGACCTGTTCGACGACGAGATCGACTCCATCCGCACCTTCGACCCCGACACCCAGCGCAGCCTCTACCCCGTGCCAGAGGTGCGCCTGCTGCCCGGCCGCGAGTTCCCCATGGACGAGGACGCGCGCGCCAAGTTCCGCCAGCGCTGGCGCGAGCTGCTGGAGGGTGATCCCACGCGCAGCCGCATCTACAAGGACATGGGCCAGGGCATTGCCACGGCCGGCATCGAGTACTACCTGCCGCTGTTCTTCGACGAAACGGCCACCGTCTTCGACTACCTGGGCGCCGATGCCACCGTGGTCATGCATGGCGACCTGGAGCCGGCCTTCCAGCGCTTTTGGCAGGACACCAAGGAGCGCTTCCGCCTGGTGCAGGGCGACCCCGAGCGCCCGGCCCTGCCGCCCGAGGTGCTGTTCCTGTCCGCCGACCAGTTCTACACGCGCGCCAAGGAGCACGCCCAGCTCGCGCTGCGCCCAGGCACCGAGGACGTGGCAGACAGCGCCATCTTCCAGAAGCTGGAGGACCTGTCCGTGGTGCGCGGCGCGGAAGACCCTCTGGCGCGCCTGCAAAGGCACATTGCCGCCAGCGCCCACCGCATCCTGCTGCTGGCCGAGTCCGATGGCCGCCGAGAAAGCCTGCTGGACTTCTTCCGCGCCTCGGGCGTGAACCCGCCGGTCTTCGACTCGCTGGCCGAGTTCCAGGGCGATGCGGGCGAGAAGGTGGGCATTGCCACGGCCGGGCTGATGAACGGCTTCGCCTGGGTGGAGGAAGGCCTGGACTTCGTCACCGAGACCGAGCTGTTCGCCACCAGCCCCACGGGCCGCAGGCGCAGGCGCCAGGAGCAGGTCAGCGATGTCGAGGCACTGATCAAGGACCTGTCCGAACTCAAGGTGGGCGACCCCGTGGTGCACTCGGACCACGGCATCGGCCGCTACCAGGGCCTGGTCCACATGGACATGGGCCAGAAGAACCCCGACGGCACGCCGGCCGTGCAGGAATTCCTGCACCTGGAGTACGCGGGCAACGCCGTGCTCTACGTGCCCGTCAGCCAGTTGCAGCTGATCAGCCGCTACACGGGCGTCTCACCCGAGGACGCGCCGCTGCACAAGCTTGGCGGCACGCAGTGGGAAAAGGCCAAGCGCAAGGCGGCCGAGCAGGTGCGCGACTCCGCGGCCGAGCTGCTGAACATCTACGCACGCCGCGCCGCACGCCAGGGCCACGCCTTCCGCTACTCGCCCCAGGACTACGAGCAGTTCGCCAACGACTTCGGCTTCGAGGAAACGGCGGACCAGCGCGCTGCCATCCACGCCGTGATCCAGGACATGATCAGCCCCCAGCCCATGGACCGCCTGGTCTGCGGCGACGTGGGCTTCGGCAAGACCGAGGTGGCGCTGCGCGCGGCCTTCGTGGCCATCACGGGCGGCAAGCAGGTGGCCTTTCTCGCGCCCACCACGCTGCTGGCCGAGCAGCACTACCAGACCCTGGTGGACCGCTTCTCCAAGTGGCCGATCAAGGTGGCCGAAGTCTCGCGCTTTCGCTCGGGCAAGGAGATCACGGCGGCCGTCAAGGGCATTGCCGACGGCTCGGTGGACATCGTCGTGGGCACGCACAAGCTGCTGTCCGAGTCCACGCAGTTCAAGAACCTGGGCCTGCTGATCATCGACGAGGAGCACCGCTTCGGCGTGCGCCACAAGGAAGCCATGAAGGCCATGCGCGCCGAGGTGGACGTGCTCACGCTGACGGCCACGCCCATCCCGCGCACCATGGGCATGGCGCTGGAAGGCCTGCGCGACCTGTCCGTCATCGCCACCGCGCCCCAGCGGCGCCTGGCCATCAAGACCTTTGTGCGCAACGAGGGCACGGGCGTGATCCGCGAGGCCGTGCTGCGCGAGCTCAAGCGCGGCGGCCAGTGCTACTTCCTGCACAACGAGGTCGAGACCATCGAGAACCGCAAGCAAAAGCTGGAGGAAATCCTGCCCGAGGCCCGCATCGCCGTGGCCCACGGCCAGATGCCCGAGCGCGAGCTCGAACGCGTGATGCGCGACTTCGTGGCCCAGCGCTACAACATATTGCTGTGCTCGACCATCATCGAGACGGGCATCGACGTGCCCAGCGCCAACACCATCCTCATCAGCCGCGCCGACAAGTTCGGCCTGGCCCAGCTGCACCAGCTGCGCGGCCGCGTGGGCCGCAGCCACCACCAAGCCTATGCCTACCTGATGGTGCCCGACCTGGACAGCCTGACCAAGCAGGCCCAGCAGCGGCTGGAGGCCATCCAGCAGATGGAGGAACTGGGCTCGGGCTTCTACCTGGCCATGCACGACCTGGAGATCCGCGGCGCCGGCGAGGTGCTGGGCGAGAACCAGAGCGGCAACATGATGGAGGTGGGCTTCCAGCTCTACAACGAGATGCTGTCCGAGGCCGTGCGCAGCCTCAAGGCCGGCAAGGAGCCCGATCTGCTCAGCCCGCTGTCGGCCTCCACCGACATCAACCTGCACGCGCCGGCCCTGCTGCCGGGCGACTACTGCGGAGATGTGCACCTGCGCCTGTCCTTCTACAAGAAACTGGCCACGGCCCGCACCAGCGACCAGATCGACACCCTGCTCGAAGAAATCGTGGACCGCTTCGGCAAGCTGCCGCCCCAGGCGCAGACGCTGATCGACGTGCACCGCCTGCGCGTGCTGTCCCAGCCCTACGGCGTGGTCAAGGTCGATGCGGCGCCCGGCGTCATCAACATCACCTTCAAGCCCCAGCCGCCGGTGGACCCCATGGCCATCATCCACCTCATCCAGAAGAACAAGCACATCAAGCTGGCCGGCAACGAGAAGCTGCGCATAGAGCGCGCCCTGGACAATCCCAAGGACCGCGCCCAGATGGTGCGCGACGTGCTGCGCAGCCTGGGCCAGCCGCTGGTGGAGGCAAAGGCGGCCCAGCCCGCATAGAAGGGTTGTCCTAGCCATGTTCCTCGAAGCGAGCATCGCCCTGCTGGCCCTGGCCACCGCGCTGTGGCTGCGCCCCTGGCGCATGCTGGCCGGCCGCCCGGGTCCGGGCGGGCCGCTGGACCGCATGGCCTCGCCCCTGGTCACGCCGCTGCTGGCCGTACTCGTGCTGCTGCCCTGGATCTGGGCCCTGCCCACGCTGCACCGCATGCCGCTGCAACTGCAGTGGTCCTCGGCGCCGCTGGTGGTGCTCATGCTGGGCTGGCCTCTGGCCGTTCCGCTGCTGCTCATCGTGGGCGGGCTGGCCGCCCTGCTGTCGCCGGCCCTGGGCTGGGGAGATGCGCTGGGCATCTCGGTCTGGCAGGGCATCGTGCCCGCCACGCTGGCCATGCTCTGGGGTGCGGCGCTGCGGCGCTGGCTGCCGCACCAGATCTTTGTCTTCATTCTCGCGCGCGGCTTTGCGGGCACGGTGCTGTGCGTCTTCATCTCGGCCCTGCTGGCCCAGGCCGCAGGCCACTCGCTTCCCGGTGTCAACGAGGACCTGTCGCGCATTGCGCGCTGGCTCATGGCCTGGGGCGATGCCGTGATCACCGGCATGGTGACGGCCATCTTCGTGGTGTTCCGCCCCCAATGGCTGGCCACCTGGTCGGATGCCATCTACCTGCGCCGCCCACCCGCGCCCTGAGGGCGCATCCAGGCACAAGCCGTGGCGCGCCGCAGTGCCAAGGCCAGTGACTGCGCCGCGCGGCCCTGGCTCTGGATATGATTCGCGCCTGATACCCGCCAGCCCGGCGGCCCGTCCCTTTTTGCTGCCCCACCCATGACCGATGTCACCGAATTCGCGCCCGGACTGCTGATCCGCGGCATCCAGCCGCCACTGAAGCTGGCCGACTACAAGCTCATCGCGTTCGACATGGACTCGACGCTGATCACCATCGAATGCATCGACGAGATCGCCGACGCCACCGGCAAGAAGGCCGAGGTCGCGGCCATCACCGAAGCCACCATGCGCGGCGAGATCACCGACTTCAAGGACAGCCTGCGCCAGCGCGTGGGCAAGCTCGTCGGCGTGACCGAGGCCGACATGGCCCGCGTGCTGGCCGAGCGCCTGAAGCTCTCCCCGGGCGCCGAAACCCTGGTGCGCGCAGCCCAGGCTGCGGGCCTGAAGGTGCTGCTGGTCTCGGGCGGCTTCACCTACTTTGCCGAGCACGTGCGCGGCATGCTGGGCATCGACTTCGTGCGTGCCAACGTGCTGGAGATGCGCGATGGCGCGCTGACCGGCGGCCTGATCGAGCAGCCTTGGGGCGACATCTGCGACGGCGCCGAAAAGCGCCGCACGCTGCTGGAAGTCGCCTCTCTGCTGGGCATTCGCCCCGACCAGTGCATCGCCGTGGGCGACGGCAGCAACGACATTCCCATGATGCAGGTCGCAGGCCTGTCCGTGGCCTACCACGCCAAGCCGCGCGTGCGCAACGAGGCCAAGGTCTCCATCACCGAAGGCGGCCTGGACCGCCTGCTGGAAGTGCTGCGCTGAAAACCGGCGGTGGGGGCTGGCGCAGGCCGCTGCACTGCTCCGCAATCAATAGCTGAGAATGTTTTGTGGGCTTGCTTTTCCGGCAGGCCCCGGTCTTTTCTACAATGCTTGACGCAGCCCCATAGGCCACCGCCTCAGCGCCGGTGGCTCTCCTACAACAGCAGGCTGCACACCGGCGTATCCGCATGCCGGTGCTTGGAATCTCCTGCCCCATCCCCATGTGACACCCAAGGCCGCAGGCCTGCCCGCAGACGGGCGGCCTGTGGCGCTCCGACCGGCGCAGGCCCGCCTGCGCCGACCGTGCACATGACCACCATGATTGGAAAAACCTTCGTGAAGACTTCGTTCCGCACCACTGCCTCCGTGATCGCCCTGGCCATTGCATCGCTGACCGTGCCCACGCTGGCCCAGGCCAAGCGCATGGGCAGCGGCGGCAAGTCCGTGCGCCCGGCGTCGATCGGCAAGGCCCCTGCCCAGCCCGCAGCGCCTGCGGCGCCCACCGCCAGCAAGGCGGCAACGCCCGCCAGCCCGGCAGCTCCTGCCACGCCAGCAACGCCGGCCGCAGCCGCCGCTCCGGCAGCGGCACCTGCCACTGCAGGTGCTGCAGGCCCGGGCATGATGGGCACGCTGGGCGCCGCCGCCGTGGGCGCCGTTGCCGGCTCCATGGCCGGCAATGCGCTGGCCGGCGCCATGACCCCTGAAAAGGACGCTGCCGCCAAGGAGGCCGAAGCCAAGGCCAAGGCCGCCGAAACCGAGGCAGCCGAGCTGCAGCGCAAGGCCGATGAAGCCAAGGCCAAGGCAGAAGCCGCCCGCGCCGCCGCCAAGTAAACCGCCTGCTCCTTGCAAAAGGCCGCGCCTGTCGCGGCCTTTCTGTTTTGTCCAGCGGCTGCTTCAACGGCCTTGCGCATGCTCTCCACGCAGCGTCATCACGGCGCTGGCGATGCTCGCAACGGTCTTGCCATCATCACGCTCGATTTCACAGCGGTAGTGGCTGATCGTGCGTCCACGGTGCTCGGCCCACGCCCGCGCGCACAGCCTGGAGCGCCAGACCGGGCGCAGGAAGGCCGCCTTCAGGTCGATGCTGGTGAAACTCTGGCCTGGCTCCATCAAAGTGGAATGCGCCGTGCCTATGGCAGCATCGGCCAGTTCGCACAGCATCCCGCCATGGACCGTGCCCTGCTGGTTGCCATGGCGCTGCGCATCGGCGTCGAACTCCACGACGGCCATGGCTTCGCCGACGGCCACTATGCGAAACCCCAGCATCTGCGAGATCGCGGTCGGATAGCGCATGTGCGTGGCCTCGTCTGCGGCAAGCCGCCCTTCGATCTGCCGCTGCAGATAGTCGAGCACGGGGAGATAAGTGCTGGGAAGATGCATGGATTTCCTGTCTGGAGCGGGAGGGCAAGGCCCGGGAATGCCCGTCTCGCCAGTGTGATGACCTAGACTGGAACAATCAAAAAATTGTCCTAACTACACTCCATGGCTGCCTCTCGCGTTGCTCTGCTGACTGAACGGCTGGCCGAAGACATCCGCGCCGGCCGGCTCGCGCCCGGCACGCTGATGCCCACGCACCGCGACCTCGCGGCCCGCCATGGCATGGCCGTGGCGTCCGCCAGCAAGGTGTATGCGCGGCTGGCCTCCCTCGGCCTGGTCATCGGTGAAACCGGGCGCGGCACCTTTGTGCGGGATCGGCCGCAGCAGCGCGAATGGGATGGCAGCGACGAATCCCGCCTGAGTTCGGACACGGCCGACCTGTCCTTCAACCATCCCACCTGGCCGGGGCAGGCCGGGCTGTTGCGCTCCATGCTGCGCGAGCTGGCTGCTTCGGGCGACCTGGCTGCGCTCATGCACCAGCAGCCGCCCGGCGGCCGGCTGCACGAGCGGCGCATCGTGGCCGACTTCCTTGCCCGCGAACGCGGCCTGGCTGCCGAGCCGGAACGCATCTTCCTGGTCAACGGCGCGCAGCAAGGACTGGACATTGCCGTGCGTGCGCTGCTGCGGCCCGGCGATGCGGTGGCCGTGGACGCGCTGACCTACCCGGGCTTCAGGATGCTGGCCGAGCTCCAGGACCTGGACCTCCAGCCGGTCCCTGCCCTTGACGAGGGTCCCGACCTCGATGCATTGGAGCGGCTGTGCGCACGCCGGCGCATACGCGCCATCCATGCCATGCCCACGCTGCACAACCCCCTGGGATGGGTGATGCCGCTGGCGCAGCGCCAGCGCCTGGTGGAGATCGCAAGGCGCCACGATTGCCTGCTGATCGAGGATGCTGCCTATGCCTTTCTGGCAGGCAAGGCGCCCGCAGCCCTCGCAACGCTGGCGCCAGAGCGCTGCATTCACGTCTCCAGCCTCTCGAAAAGCGTGGCCAGCGGGTTGCGCTTCGGCTTCATGGTGGTGCCCCAGGCATGGGCAGGCCGCGTCAAGGCCGTGGTGCGCGCCAGCCACTGGAGCATGCCGGGCCTGGTCACGGCCATGGCCACGCGCTGGATGGCCAGCGGCTCCGTGCGGCAGCAGGAACAACGCATGCGGCAGGAGGCACGGCGCCGGCAGGCGATTGCGCGCAAGGCGCTGGCAGGAATGCAGATGCTGGCCCACCCCTGCTCGCTCTTCCTCTGGCTGCGCCTGCCCGGGGAGCTGCGGATGGACCGGGCGGCCACGGCGCTGGCCCAGTGCGGCATCGCCGTATCGCAGGCCCACGCCTATGCAACGACACCCCATGCCCCGCATGCGCTGCGTCTGGGACTGGGTTCAGTGCCTCTGCCGCAACTGGAGGCCGTACTCGTTCAGTTGCGGGATACCGTGGAAGGCTTTCCGCCCTGAGCCTGTGCCGGGCCAGGGCCCGGTTCAGGGGCCTTGCGCTTCAGCGCCGCCCGTCGCGCAGCGGCTGCAGCAGGTGCGACAGGCCGTTGTGGTCCAGCTCCTGCATCAGCGCCAGCAGTTGGCCCAGCTCTCCCTTGGGAAAGCTCTCGCGTGCGAACCAGTTCAGATAGTTGCCGGGAAGATCGGCGATCAGCCGGCCCTTGTACTTGCCATAGGGCATTTGCACCTGCACCAGCTTTTGCAGCATTTCGGAGTCCATGGCGGCGATGGTACGCGCTGCGCCATCGCAAGAATCCGCATAAAAAACCACAGCCTTATAACCAAATATCAAAAATGTTCAACGCGGCCCCTGGCGCAGCACTAGACTATGCGCCTGCCTGCCGCCAAGCCCGACGCGGAGCCGTTCTCCCGGGCCGGCGGCGTTTTATCGCAACCCGTTGAAGAAAGTCCTCCGGTCATGTTGAAGAAAGCCCTCTCCGCAATCGCGATTGCCACGCTGGCACTGACAGCCCAGGCCGCCGACGTGCTCAAGGTCGGTGCCACGGCCGTGCCGCATGCAGAAATCCTCAATCACATCAAGCCCGCGCTGAAGGCCCAGGGCATCGATCTGCAGATCAAGGAATTCAGCGACTACGTGCAGCCCAATGCGGCCGTCGAGGACAAGCAGCTGGACGTGAACTTCTTCCAGCACCAGCCCTACCTGGACAGCTACAACAAGGACCGCAAGACCTCGCTGGTGGCCGTGCCCAATGGCAAGGTCCATGTGGAGCCCTTCGGCGGCTACTCGCAGAAGATCAAGAACGTCAAGGACCTGAAGGACGGCGCCACCATTGCCATCCCCAACGACCCCTCCAACGGCGGCCGCGCCCTGATCCTGCTGGCCAAGCAGGGCCTGATCGAGCTCAAGGACCCCAAGAGCCTGACGCCCACGCCGCTGGATGTGGCCAAGAACCCCAAGAAGCTCAAGTTCAAGGAACTCGAAGCCCCGCTGCTGCCGCGCGCACTGGGCGATGTGGACCTGGCGCTGATCAACACCAACTACGCCATCGAGGCCAAGCTCAATCCCACCAAGGATGCGCTGTTCATCGAAGGTGCCGACTCGCCCTACACCAACATCGTGGTGTCGCGCCAGGACCGCGCCAACGATCCCAACATCGCCAAGCTGATGAACGCACTGCACACGCCTGATGTGAAGAAGTTCATCGTCGAGAAGTACAAGGGCGCCGTCGTTCCCGCGTTCTGAATGCGAGGTGGCCGCAGCCTTGCCGGCTGCGACCGCCGCGAAAAAAAAGCGCTGCCCCGGCAGCGCTTTTTTTGTGGCTGGCATTCCTTGCCTCAGCCTGCGGAGGCCACCTCCGCCGGCGCCTTGGCCGCAGCAGCCGGCCGCGTGATGGCGCTGCCCATGGCCGCGCCCATGATGCAGGCAATGGCCAGCCACTGCGTTCCCACCAGTTGCTCATGCAGCAGCAGCATGCCCATGAGGGCGGCTATCGCGGGCTCAGTTGCAAGCGCGATGCCGAAGGTGGCGGGCGGCAGGCGGCGCAGCGCCATCATCTCCAGCGTGTAGGGCAAGGCGCTGGAGATGGCCGCAACCATCAACCCGAAAAGAAGTATGGATGGCTGCAGCAGCTTGGCCCCCGCCTCGGCCACGCCGAAGGGCACCACCACCATGGCGGCGAACACCAGGCCCAGCGACACGGCCTGGCCGCTGGGAATGCTGCCCAGCCGCTGGCCCAGCAGGATGTACAGCGCCCAGCAGATGGCCGCGCCCACGGCGCAGGCAATGCCCACGGGCTCCAGCACCAGGGCGCCGGCGCTGGCACCGCCTATGGGCAGGATCAGGGCCAGCCCCGCCACCGCCAGCGCAAGCCAGACAAAATCCACGGGCCGGCGCGAGTGGTAGATGGCCACGGCCAGCGGCCCCGAGAACTCGATGGCCACGGCCAGGCCGAAGGGAATGGTGCGCAGCGCCATGTAGAACAGCAGGTTCATGGCGCCCAGCGCCACGCCGAAACGCAGCAGCGCCCAGGCCTGCGGCCGCGCCAGCGTCCAGCGCCAGGGCCGCCAGATGGCCACCAGGATCAGCGCGGCAAAGCCCACGCGCAATGCCGAGGTGCCCTGGGCTCCCAGCACCGGAAAAAGCTGCTTGGCCAGTGACGTTCCCACGCCCAGCGCCGTCACCGAGCCCAGCACGGCCAACAGCGGCCAAGCGCGGTTCCATGTGATGTTTGTTGTCATGGCGCGTACGATATTGCAAGCGCACCGCGCAAACAGCTCGTTTTTGAGCCGCTTCACGCAATATTCGCTCTTTTCCTCTTCTCGCCGCCAGCCGCCCATGCCCGCCATCGCCCTGGACTCCTTCGACCGCGCCATTCTCGACGTGATGCAGCGCGACAACCTCACGCCACAGCGCCTCATCGCCGAGCGTGTGCACCTTTCCGCGCCGGCCGTGCAGCGGCGCATCAAGCGGCTGCAGGAGCTGGGCGTGATCGCGGCCAACGTGGCCGTGGTCGATCCGGCGCGCATAGGCCGGCCGCTGACCGTGCTCATCAACGTGCAGCTGGTCAACGAGCGCCCCGATCTGTCGCAGGCCTTTCGCGCACGCGTGGATCGGGAGGACGCGGTACAGCAGTGTTATTACGTGACCGGTGAAGCCGACTATTCATTGATCGTCACGGCTGCCGATATGGAGGAGTACCAGGCGCTGGCGGCTCGGCTGTTTGCGGGGGACGACAACATCCGGCGCTACACCACCTCGATAGCGCTGGAACGCGTCAAGACCGGGCTGCAGCTACCGCTGCAGCCGCAAGCCACGGATGCCTGACCACCGTCATCAGATCGTTTTGAACATAGAACGCCATCACAGGCAGGGAGACTTCAATGAGCGCACCGCATCCGGACAGCATGGCCAATCTGGTGGCCATCCGCACCCTCGACAAGTACGAGAACGACTATTTCCCCAAGCGCGACCGCATCACCATCGCCTTTCGCGGCGATCTGGCAGAGCAGTTCAAGTACGACAAGATCCGTCCGCTGTCGCCGGCCCAGCGCCATGGTCACCGCGTGGTGATCGAGGCCGAGAGCCAGAAGACCGGCACCACCGGCCACTACTGCATCGAGTGCAACAGCTGGAACCTCATCGAGGCCGTGGGCACCTGGGCACCGGAGCCGGAGCAGGCGGCGGGCTGAGCCTGCCGCCTCTGGCCGGCTCAGGCCGGCTCAGGCCCCCGCCGGCGCCCAGACGCTGCCGGCCACCCACCAGGCCAGCGCCAGCATCATCACCCCCGTCAGGCCATCGAGAATCCGCCAGGCACGCGGCTTCTCGAACAGGCGCCTGAGGCGGCGGCCTGCAAAGGCCAGCAGCACGAACCATGACAGGCTGGCCGAAGCGGCGCCAATCACATACACCCATTTGAGCGCGCCTTCCTGGCGCGCGCCGATGGAGCCCATCAGCAGCACCGTGTCCAGATAGACATGGGGGTTGAACAAGGTGATCACGGCCAGCGTGGAGACCACGCCCAGCAGGCCGCGCGGCGCCAGCTGCCCGCCCGAGGCGGCCAGCTGCGCATCGGGCGCCATGGCCATGCGCCACAGCGCCATCAGGCCGTAGGCCAGCAGGAACAGGGCGCCGCCCAGGGTCAGGTAGCGGGCCAGATCGGGGTTGTCGCCCAGCAGCCGGGCCATGCCCGCCACGCCCAGGCCGATGAGCACCACGTCGCTGACCACGCACCATGCCACGCAGGCGCGTACATGCTGGCCGTGCACGGCCTGGCGCAGCACATACAGGTTCTGGGCTCCGATGGAGACGATGAGCGACAGGCAGACCGTGAAGCCCGCCAGCCAGGAAGAAGAAACATTTGCAGTCCACATGGGCAGGGATTGTCTGGCTCGCAAATGGTTAAGTAAAATTACATTTACTCAATCAAATGAAGAATATCTAAATGCTCGACTACGCCGGACTCGAAGCCCTGGCAGCCGTGGTGCGCGAAGGCAGCTTCGAACGCGCGGCGCGCAAGCTGCACGTCACGCCCTCGGCCGTCTCCCAGCGCATCAAGCTGCTGGAAGAGCGCGTGGGCCAGGTGCTGGTGCTGCGCGGCCAGCCCTGTTCAGGCACGGAGGCAGGCCGCCGCCTGTGCCTGCATGTGGAGCAGGTCGCCCTGCTGGAAAACGACCTGCGCCGCAAGAACCCCGAACTGGTGCCCGAGGGCCAGACGGCCCTGCCCACGCTCAAGCTGGCCGTCAATGCCGACTCGCTGTCCACCTGGTTCATGGACGCCATGTCCGCCTTCACGCGCGACGGCAACGAGCTGCTGGACATCAGCATCGACGACCAGGACCACACGGCCAAGCGCATCCGCGAGGGCGAGGTGATGGCCGCCGTCACGGCCACGTCCTCGGCCATTCCGGGCTGCAACACCTGGCCGCTGGGACGCATGCGCTACGTGGCGGCCGCCAGTCCCGATTTCATCCGCCGCTACCTCAAGGACGGCATCACGCCCGAGGCCATGGCGCGCACGCCCATGATGAGCTACGGCCGCAAGGACAGCCTGCAGGACCAGTGGCTGCAGCGCCTGGGCGCGGAAGGCCGGCGCAGCACGCCGCGCCACTTTCTGCCGTCCAACCAGGGCTATACGCGGGCCTGCGAGCTGGGCATGGGCTGGGGCATGCACCCGCCGCTGATGATCGGCGCGCAACTGGCCGAAGGCAGCCTGGTGGAGCTGCTGCCCGGCAACGATCTGGACATTCCCATGTACTGGGCCCATGCGCGCAATGCGCAGGCCAGCCTGCAGCGGCTGACGGACTGCGTGATCCAGGCGGCAGCCGCCTGTCTTGACCCGATGGAGTGAGGGGGCGGCGGCGCCGTCCGCGCCCGGCTCAGGGCTGGCGGCCGGTGTCGTCTGCCGGGGTGGACGGCTCAGCCTGGGCCTGGTCGTTGCGTTCCGGCCGCTGTATGGTGCGCACAGCCGCGCGCACGCGGGTCAGGGTGTGGAAGTCCAGCAGGCTGGTGGCCATGATGGTTTCCCAGAGAAAGCAGGCCAGGGCCGAGAGAAACATCAGCACGCCGAACAGAAAGCCCAGCACCGCATAGCCATGGCCGTTGATGCCGTAGGCCTCGCCCAGGAACAGCAGGGCAATGGTCAGGCCGATGCAAAAGCCGCAGACGGTCAGCAGCCCTATACAGACATTGGCCAGCCGGCCGCGCTTGCGCAGAAAGTGCAGCTCGGTCAGGCTGCGCGCGATGAATTCCTCCTCCTGCGGCGTGCGCAGCAGTTCCTCCAGCTTGCGGGCGCGGTCGATGATGCGGGCCAGCCGCCCGGCCACGGCGCCTATCATGCCGGCCACGGCCGTCAGGAAGAACACCGGCGCCAGCGCCAGCTGGATGCTGTGGGTGACGGTATCGGCGTCTAGCGACCAATTGATCATGCGGTCCTCTGCGTGCTTTCTGTTGTCTGGTCCGGCCGTGCTGCCGTGTTTTCGCGCGGACAGTATTGTGGCCGCAACCGGGGGCCGCAAGAAGCCATGCCGCCCGCTTTCAGCGCGCCGGGGGTGCCGGCAGAACCTGCGCGCACAGCGAAAGCATCTGGTCCAGCAGGGCGGGCGCCCGGTCGCGGCGGCGGACCACGCCCAGCGGCGCCAGCCGGCCCGTCAGCTGCACGTCGAGCCGGCACACGCGCGCATGGGTCTGCAGGCCCGGCGCGATGCTCAACGGCACCAGGGCCACGGCGCCGGGCTGGCTCAACAGGCCTTCCAGTATCGGCAGGGAAACGGTGGAGACGGGAAACCAGGGCGCATCGGGCAGTGCCTGGAGCACCTCGGCCTCGAAAATCCCGCGCACGGCGATGTTGGCCGTGGGCAGTACCCAGCGCGCGCCGGTCAAGGCCTGCAGCGGCACGCCACGGCGCCCGGCCAGTGCATGCGAGCGTGCGGCCACCACCACGGCCGTGTCGGCCAGCAGCGGCTCGAAGACGAAGGGGCCGGGCAGCAGCGCCGGCTCGCGGCAGAACACCGCGTCCAGCCCGCCGCCCAGCAGCTGGGACAGCAGCCGGGTGCTGGCGTCTTCGTGCACATCGACATGCACCTCGGGGTGTTCGGCATAGAACCGCGCCAGCAGGGGCGAAAGAATGGCCAGGGCCGCCGCCGGAATGGCGCCCAGGCGCAGCGCGGCCGCGGCGCCCCGGCGAATGGCGGCCAGCGATTCCGCCACCTCCTCCAGCGCGGCCAGCACGCCGCGCACCGTGTCCACCAGGGTCTGGCCGGCCAGCGTGGGGCGTATGCCGCGCGCATGCCGCTCGAACAGGCGGATGTCGAGCACGCGCTCCATCTCGGCCAGCGCCTGGGTGGCTGCCGACTGGCTCATGTGCAGCGTGGCGGCGGCCTGCACCACCGAGCCGCATTGCTGCAGCGCCACCAGCAACTGCAGCTGGCGCAGGCGCACATGCTTGGTCAGGCGCGAGAACAGCAGCCGGCCCTGGGGCGTGGCCGCGTCGTCCAGGCCTTCGCGGTCGTCAAAATCGTGGCTCATGGGAATCTTGGTGTTTTCCCCAGGCAGGCCCTGGCGCGCCACAGGCGGCGCAGGGCAAGCTATCGGAACGGCTTATAGCTTGGCACAAATACCGTGGCCCACGCGGGCGGCAGGATTTCTATAGTCGCCTGCATCGGGAGCCGGCACGGCCCAGGCTGCGGCTCCCTCCCCGTCGATGGAGTCCATGCCATGCAAGCCAAGCCCCTCTTACAGCCTCTCTCTCACCTGCCGCGCCGCACCCTGCTTTCCCTGGGCGCGGGCCTTTGCGCCGCGCTGTGCGGCCTCACCCTGGCCCGCACTGCTCATGCGGCCGACGCCTATCCGAGCAAGCCCGTCAAGCTCATCGTGCCCTTTGCGGCCGGCGGCTCCACCGACATCGTCGCGCGCGTGATCGCCGAAGGCCTGCGCAGCACGCTGGGCCAGCCCGTGGTGGTGGACAACAAGGCCGGCGCGGGCGGCCTGATCGGTACCGAAAGCATTGCCCAGGCCGTGCCAGACGGATACACCATAGGCATGGCCACGGTGAGCACGGCCACCATCAACCCCTCGCTGTACACGCGCGCCGCCAGGCTGGAAGGCAGGCTCCTGCCCGTGGCCAACCTGGTGACCATGCCATCGGTCTACATGGTCCATCCCAAGATGGGCGTCAAGGATTTCCCGGGCTTTCTGGCCAAGCTGCGCGCCCAGCCCGGCGCCTACAGCGCGGGCGTGCCGGGCCTGGGCACGCTGGGCCATCTGATGGTGGCGTCCTTCAACGAGACCATGAAGACCCAGATCCAGATCGTGCCCTATCGCGGCAACGGCCCGGCGCTCAACGACGCCCTGGCGGGCATGGTGCAGGTGATGACCGATCAGCTGCCTTCGGCCATGCCCCAGATCAAGGGTGGCAAGCTCATCCCCGTGGCACTGTCGGGCGACAGCCGCTCGCCCGATCTGCCCGATGTACCCACCTTCAAGGAGCTGGGCTATGCGCAGCTCAACGAGCTGGGCATCAGCTGGTTCGGCCTGGTCGTGCCGGCCGGCACGCCGCCCGCCATCGTCCGGCAGTTGCAGGAAGCGTCCACGAAGGCCGTGCGCCTGCCCGAGGTGCAAAAGCACCTGAAGCTGCTGGGCGCATCGGTCACCGAGATGGACCAGAGCCGCTTCCCTGCCCAGATCGCCAGCGAACTGCAGCGCAACAAGGCGCTGCTGGACAAGGCAGGAGTGAAGCCGGAATGAGCGCAGTCGATCATCTTCAGGATTTCTTCCAGCAGCAGTCCGCGCGCATGGCGGCCCTGGCCGACAGCATCTGGTCGCTGGCCGAGCTGCGCTATGCCGAGACGGCTTCGGCCCAGCTGCACATCGATGCGCTGGAGCAGGCCGGGTTTCGCATCACACGCGCCCTGGCCGACATTCCCACCGCCTTTCTGGCCGAATGGGGCGACGAGGGCCCGGTGCTGGCGTTCCTGGGCGAGTACGACGCACTGTCGGGCCTGAACCAGCAAAGCGGCGCCCTGGTCTGCACGCCGTCCACCGACAGCCCGGGCCTGGCCGGCCACGGCTGCGGCCACCACCTGCTGGGCACCTCGGCACATTTCGCGGCCATCGCGCTGCAGGAGCACCTGCGCCGCAGCGGCGCCAAGGCGCGCGTGCGCTACTACGGCTGCCCGGCAGAAGAAGGTGGATCGGGCAAGACCTTCATGGCGCGCGCCGGGGTCTTCGACGATGTGGACACGGCGCTGACCTGGCACCCGGCCAGCTTCTCCGGCGTGTTCAGCCAGAGCACGCTGGCCAATATCCAGGCGAAGTTCGTCTTCCACGGCAAGGCCTCGCATGCCGCGCACTCCCCCCACCTGGGCCGCAGCGCGCTCGACGCCGTGGAGCTGATGAACGTGGGCGTGAACTACCTGCGCGAGCACATGCCCACCGATGCGCGCGTGCACTACGCCATCACCGACTCGGGCGGCCTGTCGCCCAACGTGGTGCAGGCGCGCGCCGAGGTGCTGTACTTGGTGCGGGCCGCGCGCAACCATGAGGCGGCCGCACTGTACGAGCGCGTGCAGAACGTGGCGCGCGGCGCCGCGCTGATGACGGATTGCCGGCTGGAGATCGTCTTCGACAAGGCCTGCTCCAACCTGCTGCAGAACCGCACGCTGAACCAGGTCATGTACGAACAGATGCAGGCCCTGGGCCCGCTGCGCGTGGACCCCGGACTGCACAGCCTGGCCGGAGACTTCCAGGCTACGCTGGACAGCAATGACGTAGACCAGGTCAGCCGCCCGCTGGCCAGCGTGCTGCGCGGCAAGGTGCCGGCCGTGTTCGAGGGCCTGGCGCCCTACGATCCCACTGTGGAGGGCACCCTGTTCGGCTCCACCGACGTGGCCGATGTGAGCTGGATCACGCCCACCGTCCAGGCCTGGGTGGCCTGCTACGCCTTCGGCACGCCGCTGCACTCCTGGCAGATGGTCTCGCAGGGCCAGTCCGGCCTGGCCCACGCCGGCATGGTGCGCGCCGCCCAGGTGATGGCCGCCACCGCCATCGCCCTGCTGCAGCGGCCCGAGCGCATGGCCGAGGCCAAGGCGGAGCTGCTCGAGCGCCGCGGCGGCAGGCCCTATGCCTGCCCGATTCCTGCGGAGGTGCCCTTGCCGTTCATGCGAGGGTGATGTCCTTGGCATCGACGAATGTAAGGAAAATTCCTTACACTCATCTCCCAAGTCATTTGTGAAGGATTGCGCCATGCCCGACATCCATGAACTGGCCACCCTCACCTCCAAGGGCCAGGTCACGCTGCCCAAGCCCATACGCCAGGCCTTGGGCGTCGATGCGGGCGGCAAGATTGCATTCCGACTGCGCGAGGATGGCCTGGTCGTTGTCAGCCGCGCCGAAGAAGGGCATCAGGACCCCGCCATAGCGGCCTTCCTCGATCTGCTGGCTGCCGATATCCAGTCCGGCCAAAGGCTCCAGAGCCTGCCCGACGACCTGGCCCGCGACATGCTTGCGCTCGCAGGTCGTACGGTGGACCTGGATGACGATATCCAGGGCGATGTGGTGATCTGATGCAGCGCCACGGCTGGACCCTGCTGTTCCATGACTGCGTGGTGGAACAGTTGCGCAAATTGCACCAGGCCGCCCGACGCGCAGAGCACAACAGTCCGCAAGACTTCGGCTCCAATGCCAACGTCAAACTGTTCAGGGCTCTGAGCCAGTTGATGCTGGAAGTGATTCCCGGCGATCCCTCACGCGACGAATACCGCCAGGGCAATACGCTGGGAGCCAGCCACCGCCACTGGCGGCGGGCCAAGATCGGCAGAAGGTTCAGGCTGTTCTTCCGGTACGACTCCCGCTCCAGGGTGATCGTCTTCGCATGGGTCAACGACGAGCAGACCCTTCGCTCGTCGGGCAGCGCGTCCGACCCCTATGCAGTTTTCGAAAAAATGCTCGGACGCGGCCATCCGCCCGACGATTGGGAAGATCTGAAAGCGGCCAGCACGGAACATTGGCACGCTGGCCCGCGGTAGCCGGGCACCCGGCCTTTGCGCTGCCGCAAACCCGCCCCGCCGCCGCGTTGACCCATCACAAGCCCTCCACGCCATGCCACGGCGATAGTCGGATCGGGACCCCACCGATACCTACAAACCACAGGAGGACTTGTGAAGCTGATGATCGATCTCTTTTCCACCGACTACGGGCTGATGAGCCTGGGCGTCATCGTCTTCATCCTGATCATGGCGGGCTTTTTCCTGCGCCTGTTCCTGGGCAAGATGAAGCACGTGGCCAACAAGCCGCTTGAATGAAAAGATGCCCAGGCAGGGCCTGGCCTGGGCATTCGCATGCAGCCCTGCGCACTCAATAGTGCGGGGGCAGCTCGTCGCGCAGATGGGTCGCACCGCCAGCAGGCCCGCCCTCCGGCACCCGTCGGCGCAGGTCGCGCAGCTCGTCCAGGAGCCGGTCGATCTGCTGCTGCTGGCGGTAGATGGTCAGGTTCAGTTGCTCCAGCAGGTCGTCGGTGTAGCTGGCCTTGATCTCCAGCTCCATCACGCGCGCCTGCAGGGCCTGGGCCTCGTCGCGTTCGCCGCTGCGCTCGTTGTCCCCAGCCACGCTCACGCCTTGAGCGCCTGGGCCAGGCGGGCGATGCCTTCGCGGATCTTGTCCTCGTCGGCCGTGGCGAACGAGAGGCGGAAGCTGGTGGCATCGGGGTTTTGCGCGAAGAACGGCGCGCCCGGCACAAAGGCCACGCCCTGGGCGATGGCCCGCTTGGCCAGCTCGCCGGCATCGGCCAGCGCGCCGCCCTTGCCGGTCAGGCGCACCCACAGGAACAGGCCGCCCTGGGGCTGCAGGAATTCCACGGCATCGCCGAGGTGCTCGCGCAGCGCATCGCCCATGGCCTTGGCGCGGCGCGCATAGACCTCGCGCACATGGGCCAGCGTGGCGGGCATGGCGCCGGACTTCAGGTACTGCGCGGCCGTGGCCTGGGCAAAGGTGCTGGTGTGGGCGTCGCTGAACTGCTTGCACATCACGGCGCGGGCCAGCAGCTCGGGCGGGGCCACCAGCCAGCCGATGCGCAGGCCGGGGCTGAGCACCTTGCTCAGCGAGCCGCAATGGGCCAGCCAGTCGCGGCTGCCGGGCACCTGGCTGGACAGGGCCAGCAGGCTGGGAGGTGGCGCCTCGCCAAAATACAGGTCGCCGTAGGGATCGTCTTCCACCACCAGGGTCTGGTACTTGACGGCCAGCTCCAGCACCTTCTTGCGGCGCTCCAGGCTCAGCATGGCGCCGCTGGGATTGCCGAAGGTGGGAATCAGGTAGACCAGCTTGGGGCGGTGCTCGGCAATGAGCTTTTCCAGCGCATCGACCTGGGCGCCTTCGGCATCGATGGGCGCGCTGATGACTTGCGCGCCGTACAGGCGAAAGCACTGGATGGTGGCCAGGAAGGTCGGGCCTTCCACGATGACCTTGTCGCCAGGGTTGATCATGGTCTTGCCCAGCAGGTCCAGCGCCTGCTGGCTGCCCGTGGTGACCACCAGTTGCTCGGGGGCCAGCTCACGCACGCCCTTGCCGGCCATGAAGGCGGCGATCTGCTCGCGCAGCGGCTGGTAGCCCTCGGTGGCTCCGTACTGCAGCGCGGCGCCCGGCTCCTGCTGCAGCGCTGCCTGGGAGGCGGCGCTGATGCCGGCCACGTCGAACATGGCGCTGTCCGGAAAACCACCCGCGAAGCTGATGATGCCGGGCTTGCCCAGCAGCTTGAACAGCTCGCGGATGGCGGAGGTTTCTACGTTGTTCAGACGGTCGGCGAATTGCATGGGCAGGATTCTCGTTGTCGATGCGATGAAAAGGCGAAGCCTGCATTGTCGCCAATCCTGCCGCAGCTTTCCTGCACGATTAGAAGTCCCCTGAGTCGCTTCGCGCCTTCCCGTTGCACGGCGCCCCCCCCAAGGGGGACGACGCCATCTCTGCCCCTCTCTCCCGGAAGGCAGCTGCGTTCAATCAACCTTGATGTCGGCCCTGGCGGCCACGGCGCGCATCTGCGGCAGTTCGCGCTCGATGCGCTCCTGCAGCGCGCTGCCCGGACCCCATGCGGGCGACAGGCCGATGTCCACCAGCTTCTTCTTCATGGCCGGCTCGGCCATGGTGTCAGCCAGCGCCTTTTCCAGCTTCTTCTGGATGGGAGCGGGCAGGCCGGCCGGGGCGAGGAAGGCAAACCAGGTGTCCATGGCAAAGCCGGGGTAGCCGCTTTCGGCCACGGTGGGCACCTGGGGCAGCAGGGCCAGGCGCTGCGGGCCCAGGGCTGCGATGGGACGGATCTTGCCGGCCTTGATCAGCGGCGTGGTGGCCACCACCGTGTCCACGGCCACCTGCACCTGGCCGCCCATCAGCGCGGTCAGGCTGGGCGAGCTGCCGTTGAAGGGCACGTGCACCATGCGCATGCCCGTGGCGGTCTTGAGCATTTCGCCACCGAAGTGCACCGACGACCCCGTGCCGAAGGAGCCGTAGGACAGCTTGTCCGGATCGGCCTTGGCCAGGGCCACGAGTTCAGGCAGGGTGCGTGCAGGCGTTTCGTTGTGCGCCACCAGCACCAGCCCCATGTCGGCCACCAGGCCCAGCGGCGTGAAGCTGCGCAGCGGATCGTAGGGCAGCGGGTTGCGGATCACGGGGTTCAGCGTCAGCGTGGTGCTGGCGCCCAGCAGCAGCGTGTAGCCATCGGGCGGCGCCTTGGCCACCAGCGCGCCCGCCACCACGGTGCCCGCGCCGGGACGGTTTTCCACCACCACGGGCTGGCCCAGGCGCTCTCCCAGCGATGTGGCCAGCAGGCGGCCCAGGATGTCGGTGGCGCCGCCGGGCGCAAAGGGCACGACCAGCTTGATCGGGCGATCCGGGTAGGACTGGGCCTGGGCATGCGCAAAGGGCAAGGCAAGCGTAGCGGCGCCGGCCATCAGGCACGACAGAAAACGGGAACGGGACAAGGCCATGGCACGGATCTCCTGGGGAACGAGGGAACGGGAACCTGGGAACAAGCTCAATGCGGCAATTCAGTCGTCAGTCTTCAGTCGAGCAGCGGGCTGCGCACGCGCGACAAGCCGCTGGCCTGGTCATAGGCATGGCCGATCTGCAGCACGGCCAGGTCGGCCTGCGCCGGGCCGATGATCTGCAGCCCGGCAGGCAAGCCCTGCGGCCCGAAGCCCGCAGGCGCGGCCAGGGCCGGAAGGCCGGCCATGGTGGCAGGCACCACGGTCTGCATCCAGCGGTGGTAGGTGTCCATCTCGCGGCCGTCCACGGCGTGAGGCCAGTCCAGCGCTGCGTCGAAGGGAAAGACCTGGGCGGAAGGCAGCACCAGAAAGTCGTAGCTGTCGAACAGGCGGCGCAATGTTTCATACCAGGCCGAGCGCACGCGCGCCGCGTCATAGACGGCCATGGCCGGCAGCGCCAGGCCGCGCTCGATTTCCCAGACGGCCTCGGGCTTGAGCAGGGCGCGTTTGGCCGGATCGTTGTACAAGGCGGCGTTGGCGCCGGCCACGCTGAAGCTGCGCAGGTCGATCCAGGCGCGCCACAGGCGCTCGAAATCGAACTGCGGCACGGCCTCCTCCACCGTACAGCCTGCGGCCGTGAAATGCTGCAGCGCCGCCCGGCAGGTCTGCAGCAGGCCAGGCTCGGTGGGCAGGTGCCCGCCCAGGTCCCCCAGCCAGCCGATGCGCAGGCCCTTGCAGTCGCGCTGCAGCTGCGCGGTCCAGTCCTGGGGCGGCTCGCTGCGGCGGGTCAGCGGCAGGCGCGCATCAAAGCCTGCCTGCACGGACAGCAGCAGGGCCAGGTCGGGGATGTCGCGCGCCATGGGACCGGCCACGCTGAACTGCTGGAAGAACACCTCTTCCGAGGGGCCATGCGGCACGCAGCCCACCGAGGTGCGCAGTCCATAGACATGGTTGAAGGCGGCCGGCGTGCGCAGCGAGCCCATCATGTCCGAGCCATCGGCCACGGGCAGCATGCGCAGCGCCACGGCCACGCCCGCCCCGCCGCTGCTGCCGCCTGCCGATCGCGAAGGATCGAAGGCATTGCGCGTGGTCCCGTAGACCGGGTTGTAGGTATGCCCGCCCAGGCCGAACTCGGGCGAATTGCTGCGTGCCACGAAGAGCGCACCGCCTGCGCGCATGCGCTCGAACACCACGCAATCGGCCTGCGACAGCTGGTTCGCGAAGATCGGCGATCCCTTGGTCGTGACCATGCCTGCGGCCGGCATGATGTCCTTGGGAGCCTGCGGAAAGCCGTGCAGCGGCCCCAGGCTCTGGCCGCGCGCCAGCAGCGTATCCAGCTCGCGGGAGCGGCCGCGCAGCCAGTCCCGGTCCAGCGGAGCCACCAGCGCATTGACCACGGGGTTGAGCCGGTCGATCTGCGCGCAGTAGGCATCCAGCACTTCCAGGCAGGACAGCTCGCGGCCGTGGATGGCCTTGGACAGCGCGACGGCCGACATCTCCACCACGGCACCGCCCCCGGTGGCCAGACCCGGCTGCAGCGCAGCGGCGCTTGTGCTTGACTCCATGGATTTCCTCGTTTTCGTGACAGAACGAAGTCAGCATAAGCAGGCGCAAATATTTCGACAATCGCCATTTTCTCGGCTTATCGTTGCGTTTTCCGCAAACCATAAATGGGAGCCACATGCTTTCCAACCGCCTTCAGGACACGGCCCTGCGCTACTTTCTCGAAGTGGTGCGCAGCGGCTCGGTCAGCGATGCCGCCGCGCGGCTCAACGTCTCGCCCTCGGCCGTGAGCCGCCAGGTCGCCGGTCTGGAAGAGATGCTGGGCGTGCCGCTGTTCGAGCGCCGCCCGCGCGGCATGGCGCCCAGCCCGGCAGGCGAGCTGCTGGCCGCCCACGCGCGCCGCGGTGCGCTGGAGGCCGACCGCGTGGTCTCGGATATCGAGGCCCTGCAGGGCCTGCGCCGGGGCGTGGTGCGCGTGTGCAGCTCGGGCGGCTTTGCCATCGAATTCCTGCCGCGCGCCATGGCGCTGTTTCGTGAACAGTACCCGGGCATGCAGTTCCACCTGCGCGTGGAAGCACCTGCCGCCGTGACCCAGGCCGTGCTGGGCGGCGAGGCCGATGTCGGCCTGACCTACAGCCGTGCGGCGGCACGCGATATCGAGGTCTGGCACCGCCAGGTCTCGCCCGTGGTCGCCATCATGCGACCCGACCACGCACTGGCCCGGCATGCCAGCATCACCCTGGCCCAGATGCATCCCCATGCCATTGCCCTGCCCGAGGACGCCAACACCGCGCGCCAGCTGTTCGACATTGCCTGCAGCCACCGGCGCCTGGTGTTCGAGCCTGCCCTGGTCAGCGGCCAGTTCGAGACCCTGGTGCACTTCGTGCTGCATGGCGGCGGCCTGTCATTGGGTGGTGAGGTCACCATGCGCGAGCGTGTGCGCCGTGGCGAACTGCATGCGGTGCCCATACGCGAACGCGGCATGAATGCACGCGCCATCGAGCTGCAGACGCTGGCAGGCCGCACGCTGTCCAAGGGAGTGCGGGCCTTCGTGGAGCATCTGCGGGAGCTGCTGCCTCCCGGGTAAGAAGACGAAGTAGAAAAAGCAGAGAAAGACGGAAGGGATGGACTGCAGGCCGGGGCCCGTGCTCAGCCCTGCCCGACTTCCAGGTGGCACTGTGCCCAGTGCCACTGCGCCCGGCGCGTGGCCTCCCGCAGCCGCTGGGCCAGCACATGGCGAGCAGGCAGGCCGGGCAGATACTCGGCCATCTGGACGCCGCCGCGGCCCAGCTCCAGCAGCTCGATCTGCTCCGAGCTGTTGCCCGAGCACAGCATGATGCCCAGCGGCGCATCCTCGCCCGGCTCATGCTCATGCCGATCCAGCCAGCGCAGGTAGTGCTCCATCCGATCCTTGTCCTCGGCCGCGAATTCGCCCACCTTCAGCTCCACCGCCACCAGCCGCCGCAGCCTGCGGTGGTAGAACAGCAGGTCAAGCTGGAAATCCTGGTCATCCATCTGCATGTGCCTTTGCCGCGCCACCAGGCTGAAGCCCATGCCCGACTTCAGGAAAAAGGCCTCCATCTCGCGGATGACGGCCGCCTGCAGGTCACCCTCCTGCCAGGCATCGTGCAGCCCCAGGAAGTCGAGGATGTAGGGGTCTCGCATGAACAGCGCTGGCGACATGCGCTCGGTGGCTCGCTGCGTGGGCTCCTGCGCGACCAGCGTGTCCGCATCGAAGGACAGCACGGTGCGCTCGTACAGCCGGGAATCGATGCGGCTGCGCAGCGTGCGAGCGCTCCAGCGCTCAATGCTCGCCATGCTGGCGTAGTACTCGCGCTGCAGGGCGTCCTTGAGCGGAATCAGCGCGATGAAATGCGCCCAGCTCAACTGCCGCGTGGGCGAGATGACCAGGGGCTCATCAGGAAAGGTGGTGGAGAACTGCACCATGCGCCACAGGTTCTTTTCCGAGAAACTGCCGCCATAGCCCTGGACCAGATGCCCGGCCAGGGAGGGCAGGACCTTGTCGCTGCAGCCGGCCTGCCGCACCTCGGATTCGCAGTCATGGATGTGCTGGCCGATATGCCAGTACAGCAGGGTCATTTCGCTGTTGATGGTGGAAGCCACCCGAAGCCGCGCGGCCTCGATCAGGTCGCGGACATCACCCAGCAGGGTCTGCGCCGCCGCGATCGCGGGAGAAACGGATATCTTGCGAGTGGCCATGCGGTCGCCCCCTCCTGGTGGCGTGTTGTCTGTATGTGTGGTGTCGGCGGAATCGATCCGGCCCACTATTGCCATGCGGCCCCAGCACGTCAACGCCGCAACGGCATAACCAGACGATCTGGCCCTCGCAGACATCAAAAACCAGAACAGTCCTAGAAATCACACTTGCACGACAATGCTCGCCACATCGATGGACACGCGCTTCCCACAATGAAAACCACCAGCATCGAACCCTTCTTCGCCACACTCAAGGCCGCCAACCCCTCGCCCCAGACCGAGCTGGAATACACCAACGTGTTCGAGCTGCTGTCTGCCGTGCTGCTCTCGGCCCAGGCCACGGACGTGGGCGTGAACAAGGCCACGCGCAAGCTGTTTCCCGTGGCCAATACGCCCCAGGCCATCCTGGACCTGGGACTTGAAGGGCTGGAGGGATACATCAAGACCATCGGCCTGTACCGCAGCAAGGCCAAACACCTGATGCAGACCTGCCAGATCCTGGTCGAGCGCCACGGCGGCCAGGTGCCGCGCACGCGCGAGGAACTGGAAGCCCTGCCCGGCGTGGGCCGCAAGACCGCCAACGTGGTGCTCAACGTGGCCTTTGGCCAGCCCACCATGGCCGTGGACACGCACATCTTCCGCGTAGGCAACCGCACGGGCCTGGCGCCGGGCAAGACGCCGCTGGCCGTGGAAATGCAGCTCATGAAGCGCGTGCCGGCGGCCTACGCCGTGGACTCGCACCACTGGCTCATCCTGCTGGGCCGCTACGTCTGCCAGGCCCGCAAGCCGCGCTGCTGGGAGTGCGTGGTGGCGCCGTACTGCGACTACTCGCCCAAGACGCCTGCGCCGGCTGCGGGCAAGCGCTGAGCTTCAATCGGCCTTGAAGCCCGTGGCCGCCACGGCCTTGCCCCAGGTGACCGTGTCGGCGCGCATGATGCGGGCGAGCTCGTCGCCCGTGGTGCCCGTCACGCGGAAACCGGCCTCTTCCAGCCGGCTGCGGCTGTCGGGCTGCTGCAGGGCGCGCACGATGTCGGCCTGCAGCCTGGCCACGATCTCGGGCGGTGTCTTGGCGGGCGCGACCACGCCGAACCAGGAATTGAACTCCAGCGACGGATAGCCCTGCTCCCGGATGGTCGGCAGATCGGGCATGGACGGGGTGCGCGTGGCGCCCGTGCTGCCCAGGGCTGCGAGCTTGCCGGCCTTGACCTGGGGCGCGGCCAGGGCTGCCGTGGCAAAGACGGCCTGCACGTCGCCGCTGAACAGGCCGCCCAGGGCATCGTTGGTGTTCTTGTAGTGCACGGGCTCGGGCTTGAGCTGCACGGCGCTGCCGAACATGAAGGCGCCGAAGTGGCCGGGCGTGCCGGCGCCGAAGGTGGCGATGAACAGCTCCTTGCGCTGGCGCGCCCAGGCCACGAAATCGGGCACATTGCGGGCCGGCACTTTCTGCGGATTGACCAGCAGCACGAAGTCGGAGGTGACGACCTGGCTGACGGGCACAAAGTCCTTTTGCGGGTCGTAGGGCAGGCGCTGGTAGGTGTTGGGCGCAATGCTGAGCTGGCCGGTCTCGCCCAGCATCAGCGTGTAGCCGTCAGGCACGGCGCGTGCCGCCTCGCTGGCGGCGATGAGGCCGCCAGCGCCCGGCTTGTTGTCCACGACCACGCCCAGGTTGCCCCATTGCTCGGAGAGTTTCTGCGCGAGCAGGCGCGCCACGATGTCCGGCCCCGTTCCCGCAGGAAAGCCGACGAGCAGGCGCACGGGCTTGCTCGGAAAAGCAGGTTGGGCGCTGGCCGCGGCCCAGGGAGCCAGGCCGGTGGCCAGCACGGCGGCAAGAGTGCAGGCCACGGCGGCGCGGCGCGCCTTGGATGCAGGGTTGTTCATGTGTTGTGTCTCCTGTGTTGTAGGTATCGAAGCGGGGAAGGCCCCCTCAGAGCAGCTCGTGAAAGCGCATCTGCACGCGATCGGGATGGCGCGCGCCGGTGCCGAAGAACAGGCGCTCGTTGATCCAGGCCAGCGCACGGCTGGCCGTCTCCATGCGGGGCGCGCAGCGGAAGTAGATATGTGCAGGGTCCACGGGCTCGCCACGTGCCAGCTTGGCCATGTGCGCCGGGTCGCCGCTGCGCAGGGCCTGGTTGCAGACATAGATCAGGTCGCCGGCATCGGTCTCCAGCACATAGCGCGCGTCGAGTTCGGCCAGCCCGCCGTGCACGATGCGCTGGAAGTCCGCGCCTCCGGGCAGCACGCGCGCGCTCCAGCCGTCGCCCCGGGCCGTGCCGCCCAGGATGGGGATCAGCCGGCGCCCGCCGTGCGCCGTGGCACCGACCTCCTGCGGCGGGCCCACCTGCACGCTCAGGTCGGCGAAGAAGCGAAAGCGCGGATCGGGCAAGGCCGCAAGCTGCGGCACGTCATCTGGCATGGTTCTGGGGCTCCGGTGAATGGGATCGGGACCTAGCATAAGCACCATTGCCCGGGCAGGCCGTCATCCCGGAAGATGACAGCGCACTGCCCGCCCCTGCCATCCCTTGAGACACTGGACCTGCCCCTCCCCCGCCCTTGACGCCAGCGCCTTGCCCGGCCAGGCGTCCAGCCATGCGCTGGGCCAGATGGTGTCCAGCCTGGGTGGGCCGGGCTTCGCCCTGCAGGTGCTGCAGGCCATGAACGCGCTGCTGCCTGTCGCCTCCTGGTCGGTCTACCGCACGGGGCAGCGCAGCCGGCCGCAGCTGTTCCTGTCGGCCAGCAGCGAGGCGCGTGACACCACACGCGAGTGCTGGCGCGCCTATCTCTCAGGCCCCCATCTGCGCGACAGCACGTGGAAGCACGGCGGCACAGCGCCGGCACGCAGCACGGCGCTGTGCCACATCACGGCCCAGGAGGTGGAAGGCGAGCACCGCGCCCTGGTCTACGACGCGCACGGCATGGCCGAGCGCGTATCCATCGTCGAGCACCAGGACGACGGCGGTGTGTTTGCCGTCAACTTCTACCGCCACCAGCACCAGAGGGCGCTGGGCGATGCGCAGATCGGCTGCTTCGAGAGCATGGCGCCCGTGCTGCTGGCCCTGGCGCACAAGCACATCGCGCTGACGCAGGCGCAGCCTGCCGTGGCTGCGGCATCGGCGTCCCCAGCCCCCCAGCCCAGACAGCGCCAGACATTGCCCGCCCTGCGCATGCGCCTGCTGCAGGCACAGCCCGGCCTCACGCCGCGCGAACTCGATGTCTGCGCCCGGCTGCTGCAGGGCATGACGCACGAGGGCATTGCCTGCGACCTGTCCCTCAGCCTGCCCACCGTCAAGACCTACCGTAACCGGGCATTTGCACGGCTGGGCATCCACTTTCGCAGCGAGCTGTTCGCGCTGGCCATGGAGCCGCAGGGCTGAAGGGGCCGGGGCTCAGTCCAGCGAGGCGCCGGAGTCCTTCACAATGCGCGCCCACTTGGCGATGTCCTCGCGCAGCAAGGCCGCCATCCGGTCCGGTGACACGGGCTTGTCGGCCGGGCCGGCCAGCTCCACGCCGGAGGCTTCGAGCTTGCCGCGCAGATCGCCGGCCGCCAGCGCGCGGGCCATGCCGTCCTGCAACTGCGCCAGCACCGGCGCGGGCACGCCTTCAGGAGCAAACAGCCCTACCCACAGCGTGCCGTTGTAGCCGGGCACCGTTTCGCCAATGGTGGGTACATCAGGCAGCAGCGGCGATCGCGCCGCGCCGCTCACGGCCAGCGCGCGCAGCCGGCCGGCCTGGATATGGGGCAGCGTTGACGGCAGGCTGCCGAACAGCAGCGGTACCTGCCCGCCCAGCACATCGTTGAGCGCGGGCGCCACGCCCTTGTAGGGCACATGCTGCAGCTGGATGCCCGCCATGCTGTTGAGCATCTCGCCCAGCAGATGGTTGAGCGTGCCGTTGCCGGCCGAGGCATAGCGGAACTCGTCGGGCCGGCCCCGGGCCATGGCGATCAGCTCAGGCACGGATTTGGCCGCAAAGCCGGGATGGGCCAGCAGCACATTGGGCACGGAGCCGATCAGGCCGATGGGCCGGAAGTCCTTCACCGGATCGAAGCCCGGCTTGCGGTACAGCGCGGGGTTGATGGCCTGGCTGCTGCTGATGGTCATCAGCAGGGTATGCCCGTCGCGCGGCGCCTTGGCCACGGCCTGTGTGCCGATGTTGCCGCCCGCACCGGGCCGGTTCTCGACCACCACGCTGGCGCCCAGCACCTCGGCCAGCTTCTGGCTGACCAGCCGGCCCACGATGTCGTTGGTGCCGCCCGGCGTCTGCGGAACGATCATCACGATGGGCCGCGCGGGCCAGGCCTGGGCATGGCCCAGCAGGGGCAAGGCGAGTGCGGCGGCCAGCAGGCTTCGGCGGTGCAAAAGGCTCGACGGCAGGGGAAAGGAAGAATCCGGCATGGTCATGTCTCCATTTGTTCTTGTCGCAAGCCCGCATGGTTGCCCGTGCCGGGCCGGCGCACAATCGCGCATTTCCTGACCCGGCCTTCGGAATTGACAAAGCCTTGACCCCGCCCATGCCCTCTTCGCCCTTCATGCCCCTCATGCATTTCGACCTGACGGACCTGCGCCTGTTCGTGCATGCCGCCGAACTGGGCAGCCTCACGCGCGCCTCGCAAAGGCAGCACCTGTCCCTGGCCGCAGCCAGCCTGCGTATCAAGGCGCTGGAGGAGCAGGCGGGCATGCCCCTGCTGTACCGCGAGGCGCGCGGCGTGCGGCCCACGCCGGCCGGCGAAGCCTTCCTGCACCATGCGCGCGGCATGCTGCTGCAGTCCGAGCAGTTGCGCCACGACCTGCAGGAGTACGGCGCCGGCCTGCGCGGCCATGTGCGGGTGTTTGCCAACACCACGGCCGTGACCGACTTTCTTCCCGAGATCCTGCCCGCCTTTCTTGCCGACCACCCGCGCGTGAACGTGGACCTGCAGGAGCGGCCCAACGCCGAGATCGCGCGCGGCGTGCTCGACGGCCGGGCCGACCTGGGCATCGTGGCCGGCCAGGTGGACACGCTGGGCCTGCAGACCATCCACTTCAGCACCGACCGGCTGGTGCTGGCCACGCCGCGCGGCCACCGCTTTGCGCGGCGCAAGCGCATTGCGTTTGCCGAGACGCTGGACGAGGACGCCATCGGCATGCAGCAGGGCAGCACGCTGCAGACCTTTCTGGCGGGTGTGACCGAGCGCCTGGGCAAGCCCATGAAGCTGCGCATTCAGCTGTCCAGCTTCGACGCCATGTGCCGCATGATCGGCGCGGGCGTGGGAATCGGCATCGTTCCCGAGAGCGCCGCACGGCGCAACAGCGACAGCATGCGGCTGGCACTGATCGAGCTGACCGATGCCTGGAGCGTGCGCGAGCGCCGCATCCTCGTGCGCGATCAGGGCCGGCTGCCGCGCCATGCGCAGGCCCTGATCGAGGTGCTGCAGGCCTACTACGCCACGCCGGCAGGCTCCTGAGCCGCCTGCGCTCCCGGCTCCATCAGGCTGGACAGCGAACGCAGCTGCCCGCCCTGCGCATCGAAGTTGCCGGGCTCCAGCCAGCACTGGTAGGCCGCGCGCAGCGCCGGCCATTCGCTGTCGATGATGGAGAACCAGGCCGTGTCGCGGCTGCGGCCCTTGTAGACCACGGCCTGGCGGAACACCCCCTCGAACCGGAAGCCCAGGCGCGCCGCTGCGGCACGCGACGGCGCATTCAGGCTGTCGCACTTCCACTCGTAGCGGCGGTAGCCCAGCTCGTCGAAGGCGCGCTGCATCAGCAGGAACTGCGCCTCGGTGGCCGCACGCGTGCGCTTGAGCTGGCGCGAGTAGCAGACAAAGCCCACTTCCATCACGCCGCTGGCCGTGTCCACGCGCATCAGCGCCAGCGAGCCGATGGCACGGCCCGTGGCCAGGTCGATGACGGCGTGGTGCAGCGGGTCATCGCTGGCCTGGGCGGCCTCGGCAAAGCGCAGATAGGCCTGGGCATCCGCGAAGGGGCCTACCGACATGTAGGTCCAGTCGCTGGCGTCCGGCGCCTGGCTGAAGGCATCGAACAGATCGGCTGCATGGCGCGCGGCGGACAGCGGCTCCAGCCGGCAGTAGCGGCCTTGCATGGGCGTGCGCGGCGGGCGCTGGCGTGGGGTCCAGTTGGGAAGGTCGTGGCCTACGGGTTGGGAGTGGGCGTTGAGTGCGGGGGGCATGGGAGATTCCTGGTCAGGTCATTTGGCAGGGCCACGATATCGCCCGCGTGGCATCATTGAAAGCGCCATATCCTCCTTATTTCATGGTGCCACGCCGTCCATTGCATGCACGCTTCCGACCTGCTGACCAGTCCCTTGCAATCCGGCCCTGGAGCGGCTCCCCGCCAGCGCCAGCTGATCCAGCGCCTGAAGCAGGCCATCCTGGCTGGCCGGCTGCCGGCCGGTGACCGCCTGCCGGCCTCGCGCTCGCTGTCGGAGGATCTGGGAGTCTCGCGCAACACCGTGCTCATCGCCTACGAGCAACTGGCGGCCGAAGGCTATGTGGTCGCCGACCGGCAGGGCACGCGCGTGGCGGCTGTGTCCACCCATTCCATGGCAGCCGCCGAGGCCGCCGCCCCGCCCCCCTGCGCACCCCGCACGGCACGGCGCCTGGACCGCATCGCGCCCACACGCCACGCCTTGGACCGCAGCCTGCCCCTGACGCCGGGCACGCCCGCCCTGGACAGGTTCCCCCTGCCCGCCTGGCGCCGATCGCAGGACCGCGCATTGCGCCTTCCCGCCAGCGCCACGCTGGACTATGGCGACCCTGCGGGCGAGCCCGCACTGCGCCAGGCCATTGCGCAGCACCTGCGCATCTCGCGCGGCGTGCGCTGCGATGCCTCGCGCATCATCGTCACCGAAGGCGCCCAGGGTGCGCTGGACCTGTGCGTGCAACTGCTCACCAACCCGGGCGACCATGCCTGGCTGGAGGAGCCCGGCTACCGGGGCGCCAAGTCGGCCTTTGCGGGGGGAGACCTGTGCGTCAGCACACTGCGCGTGGATGCCGATGGCGCAGCCATCGCGCCCGGCCTGTGGGACAGCCATCCTCCACGGCTGATCCAGATCACGCCGTCGCACCAATATCCCACGGGCGCCGTGCTGTCGGTGGCGCGCCGGCTGGACCTGCTGGAGCGCGCGCGCCGCGCGGGGGCCTGGATCATCGAGGACGACTACGACAGCGAATTCCGCCACCAGGGCACGCCCATCGCCGCCATGCAGGGCCAGGTGCCGGATGCGCCCGTGCTCTACGTGGGCACCTTCAGCAAGACCATGTTCCCGGCACTGCGCCTGGGCTTTGTGGTGCTGCCGCAGGCCCTGGCCACCAGCGCGGCATCCGCCGTGCAGGAGATGCTGCGCGGCGGCCATCGACTGGAGCAGCTGGCCATGGCGGACTTCATGGAAAGCGGCCAGTTCTCGCGCCACCTGGGCCGCATGCGGCGCCTGTACCGCGAGCGCCAGGCGGCCCTGCGCGAGGCGCTGGCCACGCAACTGGGCGTGGAGCATGAGGTGCTGGGCGGCCACGGCGGCCTGCACCTGACGGTGCGGCTGCCGCCGGACCTGTCCGACCGTGCCATCGTGGAGCAGGCGCGGCGCGCCGGCATGAACCCGGGCGCCCTCTCGTCCTTCGCCCTGGCACCGCTGCCCCAGGACAACGGCCTGGTGATCGGCTATGGCAACACCGATGCCGCGCGCTTCGGCGCGCTGGTCAGGCGGCTGGGCAAGCTGGCGGCAGCTGCGTTACCGCGCTAGCCGCGGCGCGGCTCCAGCGGCTATGCCTCCTCCGAACGCGTGCTCACACCTGCCTGCGCAAAGCTGGCCATCTCGCCCAGCATGGCGCAGGCCGACACCAGCAGCGGCCAGGCCAGGGCCGCGCCCGAGCCTTCGCCCAGGCGCAGTTGCCAGTCCAGCAGCGGCTCGGCACCCAGGTGGGCCAGCATGCGCACATGGCCGGGCTCGCCCGAGCGGTGCGAGAAAACGCAGCGCTCCAGCACGGCCGGCTGCAGGCGGCTGGCCACCAGCACGGCGGCCGTGGTGATGAAGCCATCGACCACGATGACGCGCCGCTCGGCAGCGGCCTGCAGCACGGCGCCCACCATGGTGGCAACCTCGAAGCCGCCCATGGCCGCCAGCGCGTCCAGCGGTTCGGTGGCCTGCGCGTGCAGCTGCAGCACCTCCTGCAGCACCCCGATCTTGCGCGCCAGCCCGGCTGCATCCAGGCCGGTGCCCGCACCCGTGACCTCGGCCAGCGGTTCGCCGCACAGCCGCGCCAGCAGCAAGGATGCGCTGGAGGTATTGCCGATGCCCATCTCGCCCAGCAGCAGCGCATTGCCCGGCAACTGGCGCACCAGGGCCGCGCCGTTGCGCAGGGCCATGGCGCATTCGGTGGCCGTCATGGCCGGGCCCTGGCTGCAGTCGCGCGTGCCGTAGCCCAGCTTGCGGCGCCACAGGCGCGGCTGGCCGGGCTGGGGAAGCTTGTCGTCGGGGTCCTGCTCGCGCGCGGGAAAGTCGCGTGCCACGCCGCAGTCCACCACGTTCAGCGCCAGCCCATGCTGGCGCGCCAGCACGCTGACGGCGGCGCCGCCGGCCATGAAGTTCTCGACCATCTGCCAGGTCACATCCACCGGATAGGCCGACACGCCGCGCGCAGCCAGCCCATGGTCGGCCGCAAACACCAGCATCTGCGGCTGCTGCAGCACCGGCCTGTCCTGACCCAGGATGCAGGCAATGCGCAGCGCCAGCTGCTCCAGCCGCCCCAGCGCGCCCAAAGGCTTGGTCTTGTGGTCTATGGCGTGCTGCACGCGCTGGGTAAAGGCGGCATCGGCCAGCGAGGCGATGGCGGGCACGGCGGCCGCAGAGTCGGTAGTGGGGGTTCGCATGGAAAAAGGGATCGGCCCGGTAAGGCAGATGGCAAAAGCGCAAGTATCGCGCGCCGCGCAGGCCCGCAAGAATCCTGCAGACGCGGCTTGCAACAGCAGCAAACCTGCATTGCGCCCATGCAAGCAGCAACGGACCATTACCAAGCTGAACTGGAAAACCACAGTCCTGGCAAATAGTCAATTTCAATTTACCAAGTTTCAGTGATTTTGCAAAAATCCACAATTTCGCAGAATCGGTACCAATCCAGCCACCTTACCCATTACCTTGCCCTGGACCTGCGCAACATCAGGCCAAGTCACCTCGCACACCCGGACAGCCCTGGCAGCGCCGCCAAGTACCGCGCCCCTGCCGGAGGCCTAGCCGACAGGAGCCATCCGTCAAATGCCTTCCCCTCTTTTTGTCCGTCGGCCACTGCCCCCCACTTCGGCCGGTCCGGTGGCCCTTGCCACCACCGCCGTCCTCGCCCTGCTTGCCGGTCCTGCCGGGGCAGCAGACATCAGCCTCACGCCCCCCGCGGGTGGCGGCGTGATCATCTACTCCGCACCCAACACCCCGGCGCTGCGCGTACAGCCCACGGGAGAGGTGCAACTGCCCGGGCTGCCAGGCACACCCGCCACATCCACCAGCCACGTATGCCATGACGCCAGCGGCAGTCTGGGCCGTTGCGATCCCGCCTCCACGCAGGGCGCGCAAGGACCCAGGGGCGACGCAGGCCCTACCGGCGCTACAGGACCGGCAGGTGCTGCCGGCGCCACAGGCCCCGCCGGTGCCACCGGCCCGGCCGGCGCTACGGGAGCCACGGGCGCTACCGGCCCTGCCGGTGCCACCGGACCTGCCGGCACTACAGGCGCGGCAGGCGCGCCAGGTAGCCCGGGAGCGGTCGGCGCGGCGGGCACCGATGGCCGGGAATCCCTGATGGTGACCCAGGTAGAAGCTGCTGGCGCCACCTGTGCCACTGGCGGTCAGCGCATCACCCAGGGCCTGGATACCAACCGCAACGGCGTACTGGATGCAGCAGAGATCACCAGCACCAGCTATGTATGCAACGGCCTCCAAGGCTCGGTGGGCCCGCAGGGTCCCATGGGACCGACGGGCATGGGTGGTGTCACAGGTCTGGCCGAAGTGCGCCACGGCTGCGTTGCACCCGATCCGGGCGACGCCACCAAGGCCGTTATCCGCAGTGGTGAAGGCTATGCAGCAGCACGCAATGGCGCGAGCGGCCCCTTCACGATCGCCTTCAACCCCGCCGTAGCCCCGGGCAGCTACACCCTGCTGCTGGACAGTCGCACCAACAAGGGCCGGGCCGTGGCCATCGCGGCAACGGGGGACCCGTTCGCCGGCATCGTTCTGACCCCCGGCTGGGTGGACCCTGAACAGGAGACGCTGGACCGCATCTGCTTCATGCTCGCCCGCTGATACAGCCTTTGTGCACAGACCCACAGGATTTCGCCATGCCCCTGCCTTCCACTCCCTTCCTGCGCAAAACCGCCCTCGCGCTGGCCTTCGCCTTTTCCACCCCCCTCATTCCGACGGCCCATGCCGCGCCTGAAGCCTACATAGGAGAGCTCTTTCTGTTCAGCGGCAGCTTCTGCCCCAGCAACACGGCTCCAGCGGCGGGTCAGACCCTTCCCATCAACCAGAACGTCGCCTTGTTTTCGATACTTGGCACGACGTATGGCGGCAATGGCGTCAACACCTTCCAGCTTCCCGACCTGCGCGGACGCGTTCCCATCGGCACAGGCGGCGCCCCCGGACTTTCCTCCTTCGTCTTGGGAGAGGCCGGCGGCAGAGAACAGCTGACACTCACACCGTCCCAGTTGCCCGCGCACACGCATACCGTCTCGAACATGCCCGCCAGCACCCAAGGGGCAACCCATTCCACGCCGGGCCCAAACAGGATGCTGGCTCAAGCCCAGAACGCAGGCATCTACCGGGAGGGCGGTACAGCCGATACCTCGCTGAGCAGTACCACGTCGGTCGGAGTCACAGGGAACAACCAACCTGTTCCCATACGCGATCCATTCCTGAGCATGCAATGGTGCATTGTCCTGAACGGGATTTTTCCTCCCCGGGACTGAAGGCTTGGCCGAAAGACAGCGCCCAGGCGTCACCACACTCCCCGGCGCTGAAGCCCTGGCCGTTCTGAGACAATCGCTGCCACACGTGTCTCCCCAGCCCCCCACCCCCTCCATGACGGTTTCCTTCTCGGCCATTCAGCCCGGTCTCAAGCTTGCGGACCAGGTTGCCCGGCAGCTGGAGGCGCGCATCCGCGCCGGCAACCTGCAGCCGGGGCAGAAGCTGCCGACCGAGGCCGAGCTCGTGCAGCAGCTCGAGGTCAGCCGGACCGTCGTGCGCGAGGCGGTGTCCCAGCTCAAGTCGCGCAACCTGGTGGAATCGCGCCAGGGCAGCGGCGTGTTCGTGAAGGCGGCAGGCATAGAGCCACTGGACTTCGAAGGCCTGCCGGCGGCTGGCAGGAATGCGCTGATCCAGATCACCGAGGTGCGCCGCGCACTGGAGACCGAGGTGGCCGAACTCGCGGCGCGGCGGCGCAGCGAAGAGGATATGCAGCGCATCCACGATGCGGAGAGCGCCCTGGCCGAGGCCGTGCGGCTGGGCCGTGACGGCGTGGAGGAAGACATGGCGTTTCACCGTGCCATCGCCCAGGCTTCGGGCAATCCCTTCCTGATCAGCACGCTGGACTACCTGTCGCAGTTCCTGCGCGGCGCCATGCGCATCACGCGCGCCAACGAGGCGCGGCGCGAGGACTTCGGCAAGGCCGTGGAACGCGAGCACCACAGCATCGTGCTGGCCATCGAGGCCGGCGACCCCAAGGCCGCGCGCAAGGCCGCCGCCACGCACATGGGCAACGCCATAGACCGCATCCACCGCGCCGACGCCAGCTTCTGGGAGCAGGACGGCGAACGCCTGGCCCGCGACATCCTGGCCGCCAAGCCCTGAACCTCCGAAACCACCCCTTGGCGCATGGCCAAGGGTTTTCACCTTGTTTGGATTTTTGCGCAAAATTTGTATGATGACCTGATGACAATATCAGTCACATTTCTTTTTGCACCCCGCACACCCGGCCTTTGCCTGGGCGTTCACCCATGAGCGACGAATCCCGCATCCGCGAGCAGATCTGCGCGACCGGCGCCAGCCTCTACCAGCGGGGCTACACCGTCGGCGCTGCCGGCAACATCAGCGCGCGCCTGCATGACGGCTGGCTGATCACCCCCACCGACGCCTGCCTGGGCCGGCTCGACCCGGCAGAGCTGTCCAAGGTCGATGCCGGCGGGCATTGGGTCAGCGGCGCCAAGCCTTCCAAGACCCTGGTCCTGCATCGGGGCATCTACGGCAATGACGGCGAGGCGTGTGCCGTCATCCACACGCATTCCACCCATCTCGTGGCGCTGACGCTGTCCGGCGTCTGGCGCGAGGACGAGGTGCTGCCGCCCATCACCCCCTACCAGGTCATGAAGGTGGGCCGCATCCCGCTGATCCGCTACCGCCGGCCCGGCGATCCGCAGGCCGCCGCCGAGGTGGCCGCGCTGGCCGGCCAGGTGCGCGGCGCCCTGTTCGAGCGCCTGGGCCCCGTGGTCTGGGAACGCTCGGTGGAGCAGGCCAGCCATGTGCTGGAAGAGCTGGAGGAAACCGCAAGGCTCTGGCTCATGACCCATCCCCGGCCGCAGCCCCTGGACGCGGCCGCCATCGACGAGCTGCGCACCACCTTCGGGGCGCGCTACTGATTTGCACAGCGGCTCCCACGGCCGCATTCCACCACCCAGCCCATCCACAGCCGCGCAGCCGCCAGGCGGCGCACCAAGCGGCGCATCAAGCGGCGAATCAAGCGGCGAACCCAAGGGAGACTTGAAATGACGACAACGGATATCGCATCCGGCCAGGCCGGGGCCCACCCTGCCCAGGCCGACTCTCCGGAGACGGCGCGCGCCTACGCCAAGGTGTTCTGGCGCCTCGTGCCGTTCCTGATGCTGTGCTATGTGATCGCCTACCTGGACCGCGTGAACGTGGGCTTTGCCAAGCTGCAGATGTCCCAGGACCTGGGCTTCAGCGAGACCGTGTTCGGCCTGGGCGCAGGCGTGTTCTTCATCGGCTACTTCCTCTTCGAGGTGCCCAGCAACCTGCTCATGCACCGCCTGGGCGCGCGCGTCTGGATCGCCCGCATCATGATCACCTGGGGCATTCTGTCGGCCATGTTCATGTATGTGGAAACGCCCACGGGCTTCTACATCCTGCGCTTTCTGCTGGGCTTGGCCGAGGCGGGCTTCTACCCCGGCGTGATCCTGTACCTGACCTACTGGTACCCGGCCCACCGGCGCGCCAAGATCGTGGCGCTGTTCATGTCGGCCATCCCCGTGGCCGGCATCTTCGGCAACCCGCTGTCGGGCTGGATCATGCAGGCCTTCCACGACGACCATGGCCTGCACGGCTGGCAGTGGATGTTCCTGATCGAGGCCATCCCCGCCCTGGCGATCGGCGTGGTGACCATCTTCTATCTGGACAACGGCATCTCCAGCGCCAAGTGGCTGACGGCCTCCGAAAAGCAGCTGCTGGCGCGCGAGATCGAGCTGGACCAGCAGCACTCAGGTGCCCAGAAGCATTCGCTCAAGGCCGTTTTCGCCGACCGCCGCGTCTGGTGGATGTGCCTGATCTACTTCGCCTTCGTCGCCGGCCAGTACGGGCTGACCTTCTGGATGCCCACGCTGATCAAGTCCACGGGCGTCACGGGCGCGCTGAACATCGGCCTGCTCAGTGCCATCCCCTTCCTGTGCGCCATCGTGGTGATGAACCTCATGGGCCACAGCGCCGACAGGCGCCGCGAGCGCCGCTGGCACCTGATCGTGCCCGCGCTGATGGGCGCCGTGGGCTTTGCGATGACGGCCTTCTTCGCCGACAACACCGTTCTTTCCCTGATCTTCCTGTCGCTGGCCGCAGCCGGCGTGCTGACCTGCGCGCCGCTGTTCTGGTCGCTGCCCACGGCCTTCCTGTCGGGCACGGCGGCGGCGGCGGGCATTGCCATCGTCAACTCGGTCGGCAACCTCGCGGGCTTCGCCAGCCCTTACATGATCGGCTACCTCAAGGACCTGACCCAGTCCACGCAGGCCGGCATGTTCGTGCTGGCGGGGGTGCTCGTGGTGGGCGCCCTCGCGGTCTGGCTCACCCCCGCAAAGATGGTCAACCGCTGACCGGCCCTTCTTCCCATCCTTCAAGCCCAAGCCCCAAGACACATGAAAGTACTGATCACCGGCGGCGCCGGATTCCTGGGCCAGCGCCTGGCCCGCAAGCTGCTCGAACAGGGTGCGCTGACGCTGGCCGGCAACCGCTGGCCCATCCACCAGATCGACCTGCTCGACGTGGTGGCCACCCACGCCATTGACGACACGCGCGTGCGCTCCCTGGTGGGCGATATCGCCGACCCGCAGGTGCTGCGCGGCGCCATAGACCAGGACACGGCCGTGATCTTCCATCTGGCCGCCGTGGTCAGCGGCCAGGCCGAGGCCGACTTCGACCTGGGCATGCGCATCAACCTCGATGCCTCGCGCGCCCTGCTGGAGACCTGCCGCGCCGTGGGCCACATGCCGCGCGTGGTCTTCACCAGCTCGGTGGCCGTCTACGGGGGCGACCTGCCCGACACCGTGCTGGACGGCACGGCCCTGAACCCGCAGTCCTCCTACGGCACGCAAAAAGCCATTGCCGAGCTGCTGCTGGCCGACTACACGCGGCGCGGCTTTGTCGACGGCCGCGTGCTGCGCCTGCCCACCATCAGCGTGCGCCCTGGCCGGCCCAATGCGGCCGCCTCGTCGTTTGCCAGCGGCATCATCCGCGAGCCCCTCAACGGCGAAGCGGCCAACTGCCCCGTGGGTGCCACCACGCGCCTGTGGCTGCTGTCCCCGCGCCGCGCCGTCGAGGCCCTGGTCGCAGGCTGCGAACTCGATGCCAGCGCCGTCGCCGACCGACGCCCCATCAACCTGCCTGGCGTGTCCGTCAGCGCGGGCGACATGGTGCGCGCGCTGCGCGAAGTGGCTGGCGACGAAGTGGCCAACCGCGTGAGCTGGCAGCCCGACGACAAGGTCGAGCGCATCGTCGGCAGCTGGCCCGGCCGCTGGGATACCACGCGCGCCGACCGGCTGGGCCTGCGCGGCGACGAGAACTTTGCGGCCATCGTGCGCGCCTACATCGCCGATGACCTGACACCCCGACGCCAGCCATGAACCACACCACCGCCACACCCCGCGCCGTCGGCGTGATCGGCCTGGGCGCCATGGGCGCCGGCATGGCGCAAAGCTTGCGCCGCGCCGGGCACCACGTGCATGTCCACGACATCCGCCCCGAGGCCGCAGCCGCCTTTGCCGCCGAAGGTGGCACGGCCTGCGCCACGCTGGCCGACATGGCCGCCGCTTGCCGCATCATCGTCAGCGTGGTCGTCAACGCCCGGCAGACCGAGGCCGTGCTGTTCGGCGAAGGCGGCATCGCCCCCGCGCTGCAGCCCGGCTCCGTCTTCGTCATGTGCTCCACCGTGGACCCCAACTGGTCCGTGGCGCTGGAGGCCAGGCTGCAGGCGCAGGGCGTGCACTACATCGACGCGCCCATCTCGGGCGGCGCGGCCAAGGCAGCGTCCGGGCAGATGACCATGATGACGGCCGCCCGCCCCGAAGCCTATGCCGCCTGCGAAGGCGTGCTCGACGCCATGGCCGCCAAGGTCTACCGCCTGGGCGACAGCGCGGGCGCGGGCAGCAAGGTGAAGATCATCAACCAGCTGCTGGCCGGCGTGCACATTGCCGCAGCGGCCGAGGCCATGGCCCTGGGCCTGCGCGAAGGCGTCGATGCCGCCGCGCTCTACGAGGTCATCACCCACAGCGCCGGCAACAGCTGGATGTTCGAGAACCGCATGGCCCACGTGCTGGCCGGCGACTACACCCCGCTGTCGGCCGTGGACATCTTCGTCAAGGACCTGGGCCTGGTGCTGGACACCGCGCGCCACAGCAAATTCCCGCTGCCCCTGGCCTCCACGGCCCACCAGATGTTCATGCAGGCATCCACCGCCGGCCATGGCCGCGAGGACGACAGCGCCGTCATCAAGATCTTCCCGGGCATCACCCTGCCTCCGGCTCCATCGGAATCCCCATGACCCTTCTTCTGGGCTGCATAGCCGACGACTTCACGGGCGCCACCGATCTGGCGAACAACCTGGTGCGCGCAGGCATGCGCGTGGTGCAAAGCATTGGCGTACCCGCCGGCCCGGTGGACGAGGGCGTGGACGCCGTCGTGGTCGCGCTCAAGTCGCGCACCATCGCGCCGGCCGACGCCGTCGCCCAGTCGCTGCAGGCACTGCAGTGGCTGCGGGGCCAGGGCCCCGATGGCCGGGCTCCGCAGATCTACTTCAAATACTGCTCCACCTTCGACAGCACGCCGCAGGGCAACATCGGCCCCGTGGCCGAGGCCCTGATGGACGCGCTGGGCTGCGGATTCACCATTGCCACGCCGGCCTTCCCCGACAACCAGCGCACCGTCTTCAAGGGCCACCTGTTCGTGGGCGATGTGCTGCTCAGCGAAAGCGGTATGCGCAACCACCCTCTCACGCCCATGACCGATGCCAACCTGGTGCGCGTGCTGCAGGCGCAGACACGGCGCAAGGTGGGGCTGATCGACCATGTGGCCGTCGCGCAGGGCGAAGCCGCCATCCGCGCGCGCATCGCCGCACTCCAGGCCGAGGGCGTGGGCATGGCCGTGGTCGATGCCGTCTCCAACGACGACCTGCTGCGCCTGGGCCCGGCGCTGGCCGGCATGCCGCTTGTCACGGCCGGCTCGGGCGTGGCCATCGGCCTGCCCGCGAACTTCGGCATACAGCCCTCGGCCCAGGCCGCTGCCCTGCCCACCGCCACCGGCCTGCAGGCGGTCGTCTCGGGCAGTTGCTCGGTGGCCACCAATGCGCAGGTGGCGCACTTCATCGCCTCGGGGCGCCCTGCCCTGGCGCTGGAGCCGCTGCGCATCGCCGCCGGCGAGGACGAAGCCGGCAAGGCCCTGGCCTGGGCCTGCCAGCACATCGCCAGCGGCCCGGTGCTGATCTACTCCACGGCCGAATCCGCGGCCGTCAAGGCCGTGCAGGGCCGCCTGGGCGTGGAGCAGGCCGGCGCACTGGTCGAACAGACCATCGCCGCCATCGCCCGGGGGCTGGTCGAGATGGGCGTGCGCCAGCTCGTCGTGGCCGGCGGAGAAACCTCGGGCGCCTGCGTGCAGGCGCTGGGCATCGAGCAGATGCGCATAGGGCCGCAGATCGACCCTGGCGTACCCTGGTGCCATGCCGCCTCGCCCCTGGCGCCGCAGGGGCTGCACCTCACGCTCAAGTCCGGCAACTTCGGCACCACGGACTTCTTCACCAAGGCCTTCGGTGCGTTGCAGCGCGCCTGATGCCACACTCAGCCTCCGTTTTCAGGAAAGCCTTCATGCCCCGTTTCGCCGCCAACCTGTCCATGCTCTACAACGACCTGGATTTTCTTGACCGCTTCGAGGCCGCCGCGCGCGACGGCTTCCAGGCCGTCGAATACCTGTTCCCCTACGACTTCGCCCCCGAGCAACTGGCCCGGCGACTGCAGGACAACGGCCTGCAGCAGGTGCTGTTCAACGCCCCGCCCGGCGACTGGAACGCGGGCGAGCGCGGCCTGGCCTGCATCCCCGGGCGCGAGGCGGAATTTGCCCAGGGCATGGAACGCGCCATTGCCTATGCCCGCGCGCTGGGCTGCCCGCGCATCCACGTCATGGCCGGCCTCAAGCCCGAAGGCGCCAGCGACGATGCCCTGCGCGCCACCTACATCGCCAACGTGCGCCACGCCGCACGGCTGGCCGCGCCCCACGGCATCGCCATCCTGTTGGAGCCCATCAACGGCCGGGACATGCCCGGCTTCTTCCTGAGCCGCCAGGACCAGGCCCATGCGCTGCTGGCCGACATTGCCGAGCCCAATGTCCAGGTCCAGATGGACCTCTACCACTGCCAGATCGTCGAGGGAGACCTCGCCATGAAGATCCGCCAGTACCTGCCCACGGGCCGCGTGGGCCACCTGCAGATCGCAGGCGTGCCCGAACGCCACGAACCCGACGTGGGAGAGGTCAACTACCCCTACCTGTTTCGCCTGCTGGACCAGCTGGGCTACGACGGCTGGATAGGCTGCGAATACCGCCCCGCGCGCGGCGCGGCCGCGCACGCTACCAGCGAGGGGCTGGGGTGGATGAAGGAGTGGCTGTAGCTGTAGCGCCTGCTGCGGCAGCCCGTCATCCGCCAGGCACGGGAGGACGGGGCGGATAGCTGTCCTGCCTATCCGCCGCCTGCGTTCAGGAATACTCCAGATCGCTGTGCTTGCTGGTCACCAGCCGGCCGGCCGACAGCGACATCATCAGCAGCGCAATCGCCTCATGCATGATCAGCGTGTGCGTGTTGCCGGTCTCCACCATCTTGCTGCGCAACGACTCGCGCACGTGGGGGGAGCCGGTCACGTCGATGATGATGTCCACCGCTGCATCCACCAGATCCATGAACCGTGTGGTGACCGGCACGCCACGCGCGCGCGCCAGCACGATGCCGGGCTGGTCCAGGTCCAGGTCGGCCACCCCGAGCAACTGCACGAAGGGCGCGTCCAGCAACTGCTGCAGCAAGGGAGTGCCGGTCTGCCCCGCACCAATGACCACGATCCGGAAGGCTTGCATGGGTTGAATCCTTTTCCATATGGGAAGTACGGCGCCATCATAGAAATGCCTTGCCGGTGCGCGCCGGTCCGGGGCGGGTGGAATGGGTTTGTATGACCCAGGTCAAATCCGGTGGACAGGGGCGTGGTGGCGGGCCAGGTCTCTGCGGTCGAGGTTCGATACCGGCTGCCTGCAGCACGGACCACACCACAGGCTGCTGACGCGGGAGCCTGCATTCGCCCACAAAAAAACCCGCCGGCTTCGTGGCCCGGCGGGTTTTCTCAGGTGAACAACAGCGCTGTTATTGCCTTACAGGAACCTGCTCCGTGTACTCGCGCAGCACGCCGCCGCCTTCGACGGAGCCGCTGACCTGGCCGTCCTTGACGCGCTCCACGCAGGAGCGGCGGTCGCCTTCGTTCTTGAAGACATCGCAGCGGGCCACGGCATTGCGCTGGAAGTTGTCGCCCGACTGGACGCCGCCTCGGCGCGATTGCTCCTGGACGGCGGCGGCCTCGTGCTGGGCAGGGTCGCGGCGGTCATAGCCGCGCTTGGCGGGCCCCTTGTGCTCGGCGTGCTTCTTGTGGTGGTGATGGGGCTTGGCCTTTTCCGCGGCGGGGGGCGGAGGCGGCGTGCCATCAGGCCCGGGGCCGGGCTGGGCGGTGGCCAGGCCGGCCATGCCCAGGACGGCAGCGCCAATACACAGCTGCAGGGGACGGATCCATGGATTCTTCATAGCTTCACTCCATTCCTCGTGAAAAAGTCAAGGCCCAAGCATGCGTGTTTTCCAGCTCCCCATTTATCGGTACAGCACGGCTGCGCATGCAGTCCATGGCCTACATGTTGCCGCGCAACGCGCAAGCGGTGGCCGACCTGGGTCAAGCCTGGGTGGCAAACCAGCGCTGAACGCCTTCGGCCATGCGCGCGAAGACGCTGTCCAGCGTGGGCACCTCGGCGCCCCACAGGGCGCGAAGCACCTCGGCGTTCTCGAACAGGCCGTGCCAGTAGCAGCCGGCGATGCGGCCATCGGGGCTGTGCCACAGCAGGCCGGGCACGGGCTCGGCCACGGCACTGCCAGCGGCCACCATGTCGGGGCGCACGCTGGTCTGGCCATGGTGGATTTCATAGACCCGGGCCTGCACGCCGGACAGCGCCGCCAAAGCCCCTGGCAGCGGCGGCAGCTGCACGCTGGCGGGCAGCACGGTCTTGTCGGGCGCGAACAGGGTCGTCAGCGGCAGCAGGCCCAGGCCGGCTGCGTTGCCGTCCACGCCGTGCAGGTCGATCAGCGCCTCGCCCAGCATTTGCAGGCCGCCGCAGATGCCCAGCACCTGCCGGCCTGCCGCCGCATGGGCGGCGACGGCAGCATCCAGGCCCTGGGACCGCATCCAGGCCAGATCGGCAGCCGTGGCCTTGGAGCCCGGCAGGATGATCCAGTCCGCGCCGGCCAGCTGGGCCGGCGTGCGCGCCCAGGCCACGCGCAGGCCCGGCACCTGCAGCAGGGGCTGGAATTCGTCGAGGTTGCTGATGCGCGGGTAGGCGACGATGGCGATGGTGGTGTGCACGGCGCGCCCCGCCCCTCCTCCAGAGCCACGGTCGTCAAAGACGCCATCTTCCTCCGGCAGGCCATGCTGGAACTGCATGGGGATGGTGGCCACGGTGGGCACGCCGGTGCGCTCCTGCAGCATCTGCGGGGCGGGCGCCAGCAGGCTGGCGTCGCCCCGGAACTTGTTGAGCACAAAGCCGCGGATCAGCGCCTGTTCTTCCGGCGGCAGCAGGGCCCAGGTGCCGTAGAGGTGGGCAAAGGCGCCGCCCCGGTCTATGTCGGACACCAGCAGGCAATGCGCGCCGCAGTGGCGCGCCACGCGCATGTTGACCACGTCGCTGGCATGCAGGTTGATTTCTGCGGGGGAGCCGGCGCCTTCGATGACGACCACATCGTTGTCGGCGCGCAGGCTGTACAGCGCCTCGGCGATCTGCGGCCAGACACGGGCGCTGCGGCCGCGCCAGGGCAAGGCCGAGAGTTCCTCGCTGACCCGGCCCAGCAGCACGACCTGGCTGCGCATGTCTGCCTCGGGCTTGAGCAGCAGCGGGTTCATGCGCACATCGGGCGCGCAGCCTGCGGCCAGGGCCTGCAGGTACTGTGCCGTGCCGATCTCACCCCAGGCACCGCCCGGCGCGGAGACCACCCGCGCGTTGTTGCTCATGTTCTGCGCCTTGAAGGGCGCCACCTTGTAGCCCTGCGCGCGGTACCAGGCGCACAGCGCGGTGGCCACCCAGCTCTTGCCGGCGCCGCTGCTGGTGCCCAGCACCATCACGCACAGCGCGGGGCGCTGGCCGGGGGTGGGCAGGGGCAGATTCACGGCGGCGGGTTCATTCGATTGCATGGTGTTTCTCCATTGGCTGCCAGGCGGCCAGCAAGGCGTTCTGGGATGCAGGCGCCAGCACGCCCATGCGCACGCAGCCGGGCAGGCCGAAGCTGTCGCAGTCGCGCAGCTTGATGCCCTGCGCGCGCAGCTGGGCCAGACGCGTCTGCATGGCATCGCCCTGCTGGGCTTGCGGCCAGCGCGCCACAAAGTAATTGGCCTGCGAGCCGGGCAGTACCTGCCAGCCCAGGCGCTGCACCAGATCGAGCTGCTGCGCCTTCCAATCGCGCAGCCGTTGCAGGCTTTGCGCCAGCCATTGCCGGGTGGCCGGTGCGGTCCAGGCCGTGAGCATGGCCTCGCCATGGGCGCCCACGGGCCAGGATGGCGACAGGGCGCGCAAGGCCTCGATCTGGTCGTGCGGCACGGCTTCGGGCGCAATGGCGTAGGCCGCGCGCACGCCGGTCATGCCCAGGGCCTTGTTGGGGGTCCACATCTGCCAGGCATCGCGCACCTGGGAGGGCACGGCGGGCTCCATGCCCGGCTCCAGCCTGAGGGGGGCATAGGCGCAGTCGATCACGCGCCAGGTGCCGGGCGGTGCGGGCTCGCTCCACAGGGGCCAGACGTCCTCGGGCTGGCCCAGCGGGCTCGATGGTGCGCAGGCCCAGTGCAGGCCGGGGCCGGCCTCGGTGATGCCGTCGCGCGCGGCCAGGGGCAGGCGCCAGACCTGGGCCGCGTGGGCGTAGTCGCCGTAATGGTGTGCCGGCAGGCTGGCGACGGCCACGCCCTCGCGCACCGCATGCATGCTGATGCGGTGGATGAAATCGCTGGCGCTGGCCGCGATGACGATGCGCCCGGCCGGCACACCATGAAAATCCGCCAGCCGTGCGCGCAACGCCGTGTAGTGCGGGTCCGGGTACTGGGCCGCGTGTGCCTGGGACAGCGCATCCAGCGCTTGCGGGCAGGGTCCGCAGGCATTGCGGTTGGTGGAGAAATCGTGCGCGGGCACGCCCAGCGCGTCCGTGCCGCCGTGGGTGACTGGGATCGGTTTCATGGTGTCTTTCCTGCCATCGCCCATCCAAGGACCAGGGCGGCGGCCAGCCCTGCAGCCACCAGCATGGCGACCACGCGGCCCGCATGCGCCACAGCCTGCTGCAGCTCGGCCGCCTGAGGCACGCGGCCTGCGGGGTTGAGCACATAGACGCCGGGCTTGCCCAGGCGCACGCCCAGCAGCCTTGCCATGGCGCCCATGGGCCAGCCGCCGTTGGGCGACGGGGTGATGCGCGCGTCCTGGCGCAGCGCACCCCAGCCCGGCCGCCGGCCAGCGGCCAGGCCGGACAAGGCCAGCAGCAAGGCGGTCAGGCGCGCCGGTATCCAGTTGAGCAGGTCATCGGCACGCGCCGTCCATTTGCCGGCCCATTGCCAGTGGCGCCGGTCATCGCCCTGCCCGCGCCAGCCCGGGTAGCCCCACATGGCATCGGCCGTATTGGCAAAGCGGTAGAGGGCCGCGCCCGGCAGGCCGGCCACGGCAAACCAGAACAGCGGCGCCAGCACGGAGTCGCTGAGGTTCTCGGCCAGGGTTTCGATGGCGCTTTCGCGCACCTGGCCTGCGTCCAGCTGCGCCGTGTCCCGGCTGACCAGCCAGGTAAGCCGCTCGCGGCCTGCAGGCAGGGATTGCTGCAGTGCGGCTTCCACGGCCAGCACCTCGTCGCGCAGCATGCGCCAGGACAAAAGCGGCTTGAGCAGCACGCCCAGCACCAGGGCGCCCAGCCACCAGGGCATGGGCGGCAGCAGCCACTGGATGAACGCGTAGATGGTGAAGAACAGCAGCGCCAGCAGGCACCAGGCGACGGCGCCCAGCGCAAAGCGTGGCCAGTCGCGCACATGTTCTTCGCGGGGGGCAATTCTTCGCCCAACCGGACCCAGCAGCCGGCCCATGGCGACCACGGGGTGCATCCACACGGGCGGCTCGCCCCAGAGCCGGTCGATCAGCAAGGCCACGGGAACGGCCAGCGCGGCGGCCAGGGCGTGGCGCGCCCAGGGTTCGGCTTGGACCTGGGCCTGCGGCTGCGACAGCGCCTGCCAGCACCACCACAGCGGGCTGAGCGCGGCGCCCAGCAGTTGCCAGGAAGGGCTGTCGCTCATGCCTGCGGCTGCGGACCGGCGGCGCGCTGGCCCCAGAAGTCGTCGTAGAGCATGTCCTGCAGCGGTGCGCGGCTGGCCCACTTTTGCTGCTGCAGCATGGGCTCGGCATAGTAGGCCGACACGGGGCCCAGGCACAGCACGGCCAGCGGCCGGCTGCCCACGGGCATTTGCAGCAGCGCGGCCAGCACCTCGGGATCGAACAGCGAGACCCAGCCCAGCCCCAGCCCCTCGGCACGCGCGGCCAGCCACAGGTTCTGGATGGCGCAGGCGGCCGAGGCCACGTCCATCTCGGGCAGGGTGCGGCGACCGAAGACATGGGCCTCGCGCCCTGGCGGCATGGCCACGACCAGCACCTCGGCCGCATCCAGCACGCCCTGGACCTTGAGCTGCATGAAGTCTTCCTCGCGCTCGCCCAGCGCACGCGCGGTCTGCAGGCGCTCCTGCTCGACCACGGCGTGTATGCCCTGGCGCAACTGCGCATCGCGCACGCGGATGAAGCGCCAGGGCTGCATGAAGCCGACGCTGGGCGCATGGTGGGCGGCGCGCAGCAGGCGCAGCAGAACATCGGGCGCGACCTCGCCTCCGCAGAAGTGGCGCATGTCGCGCCGCTCATGGATGGCTCGGTAGACGGCTGCCCGCTCGGCCTCGGCAAAGGGTTGGGCGGGAATGGTCTCTGGCGCCCGGGATTGCGTTTCGCTGCTCATGCCGCCATTGTCCGCCGCAGGCCGGGCCTGCGGGCGGCATCAGTCCTCAATACCACGCTGGGCGGGAATGCCGGCCTGGAAGGCGTGCTTGACCAGTTCCATGCGCGTGACGGTATCGGCCACGGCAATGATTTCCTCGGGGCAGCGCCGGCCCGTGAGCATGACGTGCACATGGCGCGGGCGGTCGGCCAGGGCCTGCAGCACGGGCTCCAGCGGCAGCCAGCCGTAGATCAGCGGATAGGTGATTTCGTCGAGCACGACCAGGAAGTGATCGCCCGAGAGGATGGCGGTGCGCGCACGCTCCCAGCCCTCGCGCGCGATCTGGGCCGACCGCTCATGGTCCTGGCTCTTCCAGCTGAAGCCGTCGCCCAGTCCCTCGATGGGCATGCCCAGCTGCTCGAACATGCGGTGCTCGCCAAAGCGCGCGGTGGGCACCTTCATGAACTGGAAGATCTTGACGGACTTGCCCCGGCCATGCGCGCGCAGGGCCAGGCCGAAGGCCGCCGTGCTCTTGCCCTTGCCGTCGCCGGTGTTCACCAGCACCAGGCCACGGCGTTCGCCTTCGGGCTTTTCATAGGGCTTTTCCGTCGGGGCCTGTTCAATCTGCATGGGTCTGTCGTCCTCAAAAGTTGCACACGCTGCGGCGGGCATGCGCCGCAGCGGAGCGCCACTTTAACCGAGGCGCACGCCCAGCCGGCGCTGCAGGGCACGCACGGCGCTGTCCACCGTGGTGAGCACGGGCAGGCCCGTGGCGGCCTCGCAGGCGGCGCGGGCACGCGCCATGCTGAACTGGGCCAGCGCAATGCGCGTGCAGCCACGCGCAGCCAGGGCCCTGGCCTGCTCGACCACCAGGCGGTCATGCGTGGCGGTGTCGCCGCGGTTGAGCGCGTCCATGGCGCCATCGGCCAGGGCAGGCACCAATTCGATGCTGGCCGGGAACTCCGGCGGCATGGACTGCAGCGTGGGCGCGAAGCTGGAGATCAAACCCAAGGCCCCCTGCTGGCCCTGCACGGCCTCCTCGATCATGGCCTCGTTGGGCTTGAGCACGGGCAGCGGCGCATGGCGCGCGGCCACGGCCTCGATGCAGGGGCCAAAGGCCGAGCAGGTGAACAAGATCCCCTGCGCGCCCGTGTCCACGGCGTACTGCGCCAGGCGCTGGAAGCGCTCGTGCATGGCGGCGTCCAGCCCGCGCCCGTTGCGCGCCAGGTCGGCCGAGAGGCTGTCGTCCAGCAGGTTCATGCGTACCGCCTCGGGCCAGTCGCGCGCAAAGGCTTCGTTGATGGGAGCGACGGAATGGCTGAGGGCGTGGATGAGGGCGATGCGGGTCATGGATTGGGGGAATCTGAAAAGGAAAGGAATTATTGGGGCGCCAGCCGGGTGAACTGGGAGCGCGGCAGCAGGCGCTTGAAATCGGCATCGAAGCTGACCACATGCTCGCCCTGGTGGATGGCGGCAGCGGCCAGCCAAGCGTCCGGTACGTCATTGGCGGAAAGCGCCTTGTCGGCGCACAGTTGCCTTAACGCCGGCCATTCGGCACCCAGCACGGCCTGCTCGACGCCGGGCGATGCCAGCAATGCGTCAACGAAGCGCAAAGCCTCGACCATAGGAGTCGGGTTGACGAAGATCTTCGGATGCGTGACCAGGCGCAGAAAGTTCGCCACCACCATGGGCTGCAATTTCAGCAGCACGCCCTGGTTGGCATCGGCCATGGCCTGCTCCAGCCAGTCGCGGGCCACCGAATGATGGGGGTGGTCGCTGCGCGATGCCGCAACCAGCAGGTTGACATCGGGCGTCATGGTTGATCCTGCTGACCGGCGGCATCCAGCAGCGCGCGGTTGCTCAGTGCGTCCAGCCCCGGTGCCAGTCCGCCCTTGCCGTGGTAGACGGGAAGGCGCACGCGCCGGGCAGGCGCCTGGGCCTTGCGCAAGCGCAATTGCAGGCCCTCCTCGATCAGGCGCGTCAGGCTGGTGTGCTGCTGTGCCGCATAGGTCTTTGCTTCGGTCAGCAATGCATCGTTGAGGTCAAGCGTGGTCTTCATGACGGCCCCCAGAGCAGGAATTTCGTACAGATTTCTCGCACAGATCCTTTGCAAAGATCTTTCGTACAGATTTCTGTATGTTAGAAAAATTCCGCTGGCAGGACAACCAGGCCGGCCTGCGCCCTTCAGAGGCCCTTGGACGAGGGATGAGCGAAGGATGGGCGAAGGCATCATGCCCCTCACCACGCGGTCCACGATGGCCTTGGCCTCGTCCCCGATACGCCTTCAGCGATTCAGGTGTTCCCTGCAGCCTTTCGCGCCGATGACGATGCCGGTCAGAGATTCTTCGGCGTGTGTCATGGGCTCTGCACCCAGAGTGCCAATCTGCAGGATGACGTTGCGCCGCATTCCAGAGCCGGTATTCATGCCTCCGCCATGAAGCACCTTCGGGTGGATCGCCACGATCTGGCCTGGGTCACACTGCACGGTGACGGTGTCGGCCGGATCGGGAGTGGGCCAGGTGCCACTCACCTTCTGCTGCTGCGCCTCCTGGTCGGAAATGCGATGAGTGCCCGCATCAAAGCAGGTGGCACCGCTCTCCACCGACATGCCATCCAGGCAGATCATCAGACGAACAAAGCTGGAATCCCTGGTGCAGAAATACCCATTGGGATAATCGCGGTGCCAGGAGATCGACCGTCCGAATCCGGGATTCTTGACGGTCACGTTCATGAAATGGACCACTGCCTCGTCCACGCCAAGAAGCGTCGTTGCCGCCGAGACAAGCGCGGCATCGTGAAGTGTCTCTGCGAAGACTTCATCAAAGCGGGCGGGATCTCCAACAATGAAGATCGAGTTTCCGGTAAGGGCACCATCCAAGCCGGCGCGCTTGCTGGCCGGCAGATCTTTCTCGTACACCAACAGCTCGTCCAGCGCCGGATCCAGTGTCCTGGCCTGCGCATGGCGCTGGATGGCTTCAACAGATGCCACCAAGCTGTCGAGAAGGCCCTTCTCCATGGGTCTTGGCCAGATGACAAATCCCTGCTGTTCAAACATCTCCAGTGCATCGGCAAGCATCGAAAAATTCCTCCACCCTCTTTTTCCGTGAAGCGCTATTTCACCCTGTTGGGGCAGAAAAAGAGATGTATCGCAGTCTGAAAATTCAGCATGCCAATGCCGAAGCCGCCATTTGCGCCACAGCCATCGCAGCGCCAGGATCGTCACCGTCTTCCATGCTCCAGACGGCAGACAGTCCCGACCAGGCCAGCACCCATTGCAACAGGCGCCTTTGCTCCATGCCCGAGACTTCGGCAATGGTGGCCATGCGGTGCGCAAACCGCCCCGGCGCCAGCGCGCTGGCGCGGTCGGGATTGCTCAGGATGTTGGCGTAGTCAAAGCCGCGCTCGCCGTGCAGGCCCTTGGGGTCGATGGCCAGCCAGCCCAGGGGGCCGAAGTCCAGCACATTGCCGTGGTGAAGGTCACCATGCAGCACGGTCACGTCGCGCGGTGCGGCCAGCAGCTCGCGTGCCGTGGTGGCGCACAGGCCGAGCAGGCTGGCGGTTCCATGGCCTTGTGCAAGCAATGCATGGAACCACTGCGTCAGCGGCACCAGGGGTGGCAACGCCTTGGCGCGCGGTAGGTGCAGGCGCTTGGCAGCGGTGCACAGGATGCGCGTGGCCTGCTCATCGCGCACGCCACGGGCCATGTCCACCAGCGATTCGGGTCCTGTGGCGCGCAGCATCAGCAGGGCCGGCCCTTCATGGGCCAGCACAGGCGCGGCGCCGTCGCCATTCCACCAGGCCATCAGGCGGGCACCGGCCACTTCTTCGGGCTCCAGCGCAATCTTGAGCATGGCGGGCGTGACGCCCTGGCGCACGGGCAGCAACACACCGCGCGGCGTGGACAGGGGCTGGCCATCGATGGTCAGAGCCCAGCGACTCAGATACGGCGCATGGAGAGACATTTTTTCCGACAGGCAATCAGGGAGCTGCGGCTTGCCCCCGCAGCCGTGGCAGGGCCAGCCACTGCCCGTCGATGGCGCGGATGCGCAGCCGGTGCTCGAACACGGCCTCCAGCGCCGCATGCGTGGCCAGGTCGGCGCAGGCCCCCTGGTGCACCACTTGCCCCTTGTCGAGAATGACCAGGTCCTGGGCCTGCACGGCCATCGATATCTCATGCAGCACGCTGACCACGGTGCAGCCCTGGGCGACCAGGGCCTGCACGCATTCCAGCCAGTCGGCCTGGTGCGGCGGGTCGAGGTTGGCCAGGGGTTCGTCCATCAGCAGCACGCGGGCCTGCACGGCCAGGGCGCGCGCCAGCAGCACGCGCTGGCGCTCGCCGCCCGAGAGACTGCCCACGCTGCGCATGCGCCAGTCCCAGCCCTGGGTCTGGCGCAGGGCCTGCTCCACGGCGGCATGGTCTGCCTGGCTGGGCGCAGCCAGCCAGCCCTGGTGCGGCAGGCGGCCCAGCATGACCACGTCATGGACCCGCATGTCGCCGGCCACGGGCTGGTTCTGGCCCAGCCAGGCGAGCGAGCAGGCCCGTTCGCGCGCACTCCATTGCCGCAGCGGGCGGCCCAGGAGCTCCACCTCGCCTTGCACGCCAGCGCCGGATTCCATGCCTGCAAGGGCGCGCAGCAGCGTGGATTTGCCTGCGCCATTGGGGCCGACGATGGCGGTCCAGCGGCCGGCGGGCAGGGCCAGGCTCAGGCCGCCCAGGACCTGTCGATCGCCCAGGCGAACCTTCAGGGCGCGCGCTTGCAGGGCGGGGGCCGTCATGCGCCCTCCCCGCCGCGCAGGGCGTGGCGGCGGTGCATGAGCCACAGCAGGTAGCTGCCGCCCAGCAAGGCCGTGAGCGCGCCCACGGGCAGCTCCTGCGGGGCGATGAGCCAGCGCGCCAGCAGGTCGGCGGCCAGCAGCAGCACGGCGCCCATGCCCGCGCTGAGCACCAGCAGCCAGCGGTGCATGGACCGCACCATGGAGCGCACCAGATGCGGCGCGGCCAGGCCGACGAAGGCGATGAGCCCGGTCTGCGCCACGGCCGTGCCCGTGGCCAGCGCCAGCAGCAAGATGAGCACCATGCGCAGCGGCGCCAGCGGCAGGCCCAGGCTGTGGGCCGTGGCCTCGCCCAGGGACAGGCCGTCGAGCACGCGGCCCAGGCACCAGGCGCCCATGGCGGTGGCCAGCAGCACGGCCAGCATCAGCGCGCAGGCGCCCCAGCCGATGAAGGAGGTGCTGCCCAGCATGAAGGCCTGCATGGCCTGCATGATGTCCGGGTTCATCAGCAGCACCAGCGATGCGGCCGCTCCCAGCACCACCCCCACCACCACACCGGCCAGCAGCAGGCGCATGGTGTTGTGCACGCCCTGGGCCAGCACCAGGGTCAGCAGCACGGCCAGGGCTGCGCCCGCAAAGGCCGCGCCCGTGACACCCAGGCGCGCCAGGCCCGCGAGTGCAAAGGGCGAGGCGCCCAGCGCCGCCATGCTCAGCGCCACGCCCAGCGAGGCGCCCGAGGCGCTGCCCAGCAGATAGGGATCGGCCAGCGGATTGCGGAACACGCCCTGGGCAATGGCCCCGGCCAGCCCCAGCAGGCCGCCGGCCAGCCAGGCGCCCGCCGTGCGCGGCAGCCGGATCTCGGTGACGATCTGCCAGGACAGCGGATCGCTGCGCGCGGCCCACACGCTTTCCCAGCCCGTGCTGCCCACGCCCGCACCCAGCAGCATGAGCAGGGCGCTCACGGCCAGCAGGGCCAGCGCCATCCAAGGCGCCGCCAGGCCGCTGTGGTGCCTGCGGGCCTGCCTCACCGTGCGGCCCCGTTCAGGCAGCGCGCCATCAGCGCGGCGCCCTCGGCCATGCGTGGTCCGGCGCGCACCAGCACGTCCAGCTCGGCCGGTTCAAAGCGGCAGACGCGCCCGGCCTGCATGGCGCGCATGCGGCCCCAGCCCGGATAGGGCTCGCCCGAAGTGCCCAGGCTGCGGTCGCCGCCCAGGATGAAGTCCGGGTCGGCGCGCACCACGAATTCAGGGTTGATGCGCGGGAACGGCCCCAGCTGCGCGCCCACGATGTTGCGCATGCCCAGGCGCGCCAGGGTCTCGCCGATGAACGAGGACTCGCCTGCGGCAAAGGGGCCGCGGTTGACATCGAAATACACGGTCTGCCCGCGCAGCGCGGGGGCCATGCTGCGCTCCACCTCCTGCATGCGCGCCTCGATGGCGGCCCAGACCCGGTCGGCACCCTGCTCGGGCGGCAGGTCCAGCAACTGGCCCACGGTGCGCAGCACGGCCTGCGCATCGGCATGGGTGCGCGGCTCCAGCGCCACCACCTTGAGGCCCAATGCCTGCAGCCGCGCCACCGAGCGCGAAGCCATGGACACCAGCACCAGATCGGGCTTGAGCGCGACGATGGCCTCGATGTTGGGATCGATTCCGCCGCCCATCACGGGCAGGGTCTTCACATGGGCCGGCCAGTTCGAATAGCGGTCCACGCCGACCAGGCGCTGGCAGCCGCCCAGCTCGCACACGGTCTCGGTCAGCGAGGGCAGCAGGCTGACGATGCGCTGCGGCGGCTGTGGCAGCTCCACCGGAACGCCCCGCCCGTCCGTGACCCGGATGGCAGCCTGCGCCGCAGACAGCGCCAGTGCCAACGCCAGGCCCCACAGGGCGGGACGCCATGGCCTCACGGCTGCGGGCCCTTGAGCGCCAGCGGCAGGCCGGCGCACATCAGCGTGACGGTTTCGCAGCTTTGCGCCGCACGCTGGTTGAGCACACCCAGCGCATCGACGAAGGCACGCACCTGCGATCCCAGCGGAATCACGCCCAGGCCGATCTCGTTGCCGACCAGGATCACCGGGCCGGGCGCAGCTTGCAAGGCGGCCAGAAAGGCCGTGCATTGGCCCTCCCATCCACGCGCCAGTTCCTCGGAAGGCTGGGCCGGCATCATCCAGTTGGTCAGCCACAGCGTCAGGCAGTCCACCACCAGCAGGCGCTGCGGCGTGCTGTGCCGCGCAAGCATGGCGGCCAGGTCCAGCGGCTCCTCAAGCGTGGCCATGCCGGGCACGCGCTCGGCGCGGTCGCGCCGGTGGCGGGCGATGCGCTCGCGCATTTCGTCGTCCCAGGGCTGGCCGGTGGCGATCAGCGCGGCCTCGCGGTCCGGTGCGCCATCGAGCCAGGCGCGCGCCAGCAATTCGGCGCGGCGCGACTTGCCGCTTTTTTGGCCGCCCACAATGAGCTGGCTGCGGGGAAGCGAAACGGTGGAGATGGGCTCGGTCATCACGCGGTCCCCGGATGAATGTCGGCGCCCAGCAGCGCGGCCACGGCACGCGGCTGCGAGGCAAACCAGGCATGGAAATAGCTGGCATGCACGCTGCCGTGGCGGTACAGCGCCTCGCCCCGGTCGGGATGGGCGTCCTGTCCCGGACGGCTGCTGCGCCCGGCCTCGGTCATGGAAGTCTCCAGCCGGCTGTAGTGAAAGGTGTGCCCGCGCAGCAGGCCCCAGGGCGTGGGCAGCTGCAGCATGCCCAGTCCGGCCAGGCGCGGCTGCATGCAGGCATGGCCGGGCAACAGGCCCCAGAGGTCCGTGGTCCGGCCCGCGGTGTCGGTCAGTCGATCGCACAGCGCCAGCATACCGCCGCACTCGGCCCAGACCGGGCGGCCGGCAGCCACGTGGCCGGCGATGTCGCCGCGCAGCGCGGCATTGGCGGCCAGAGCATCCAGGTGCAGCTCGGGATAGCCGCCGGGCAGCCACAGCGCATCGCAATCCGGCAGGCGCTCGCCGGCCAGCGGCGAGAAAAACGCCAGCCGCGCGCCCATGGCACGCAGGCAGTCGAGGTTGGCCGCATAGATGAAGCTGAAGGCCGCGTCGCGCGCCACGGCCACGGTGCGGCCCGCCAGCCAGGGCTGCACCTGCTCGGTGCGTTCGGCAGGCAGCTCAAAATCCACGGACCAGTCCTGCCAGCTGGCGCCCTGCCCCGGCCCGGCCTGCCAGGGCAACTGGCCCAGCGGCGTAGCCTGCAGCGCATCGGCGGCCACGTCCAGGCGCACCAGCGCATCGTCCAGTTCATGTGCGGCGACCAGGCCCAGGTGTCTTTCGGGCAGCAGCGAGGCGGCGCCTTTGCCCTGCACGCGCGCCAGCGCGCCCAGCCACAGCGAGGGATCGCGCAGGCCGGCACGCAGCAGATCGGCATGGTGGGCGCTGCCCACGCGGTTGGCCAGCAGGCCGGCCCAGCGCAGGCCCGGCCGATAGTGCTGCAGGCCATGGGCCAGCGCGCCAAAGGTGCCGGCCATGCCCGAGGCGTCGATGACGGCCAGTACCGGCAGGCCCAGCCGCTCGGCCACATCGGCCGCGCAGGGCGTGCCGTCGAACAGCCCCATGACGCCTTCCACCAGGATGAGATCGGCCTCGCAGGCGGCTGCGTGCAGGCGTGCACGCATGTCGGACTCGCCCGTCATCCACAGGTCTACGCTGTGCACGGGCGCGCCGCTGGCCAGTTCATGCCAGTGCGGATCCAGGAAGTCGGGGCCGCACTTGAACACGCGCACGCGCCGGCCCTGGCGCGCATGCAGCCGCGCCAGCGCAGCCGTCAGCGTGGTCTTGCCCTGGCCCGAAGCCGTGGAAGTGATCAGCAGCGCCGGGCAGCGTGCCCCGCCCTGGCCAAGGTCAATGTTCATGTGTTCGCTCCGCGCGGCGCATTGTAGTGCGCGCCCGCACCGCGGCCGCAACCAATGCTTACGCAATACATCCCGCCGAAGCAGACGAGTCCTACAGATGGCGCTACGATTTTGTGAGACAGTCTGGCGCTCGCTCTCCAATACCCGAGCAAGGCGCTGACGTCAAGCCGTGTACGCCTGCCTGTTACCAGGTTTCCTCGGATACTTCCACGGAATGTGCTCACTTCGTTCGCACGTCCTACAATCTCAGCGTCTATGACCTCCCAGACTTCCCTCGACCACATTGCAGAGCGCGTGGAGCGCCTGCTGGTTCGCCACGAGGAACTGCAACGCACCAATGCGCTGCTCGCCGAGCAGGTGGCGGCCCTGACCCAGGAGCGTGATTCGCTGCGCTCGCGGCTCAACGCCGCCCGGGCCCGCGTCGATGCCCTGATCGAGCGCCTGCCCTCCAACCAGGGGGCCTGACCCCTTCGCAACCGCCGACGCCCCGAACGCCCATGAAGCAGATCGAAGTGCAAATCCTGCAGCAAAGCTATGTGCTGACCTGCCCCGATGGCCAGGAAGAGCGTCTGCTCGAAGCCGTGCGCCGTGTGGACACGGCCATGACCCGCATCCGCGACAGCGGCAAGGTCCGCTCCCGCGAGCGCGTGGCCGTGCTGTCCGCGCTGAACATGGCCTTCGACGTGCTGGACCGCGAAGCCCAGGAAAGCGCCATGGCCACGGCCCAGGCCGAGATGCAGTCCCTGCATGACGAGGCCGCTTCCCAGCACAACGCCCCATCCCAGCCGCCCGAGCCCAGCCCCGAGGAGCTGGCCGAGCGTGCGCGCCAGCAGGCCCTTGCCGAGCAACTGGTGCTGCGCCTGGACCAGGCCCTGGAGGGCGATGCGCGGCTGATCTGAGCCTGGGCCGCCGCTGCCTTTCCTTGCCCCGCACGACAGCCTCTTCGGAGGCTGTTTTCATTGCATCGCCCATGTCAATGAAAAGCCCATGCCGTTCAAAGAACTTGATCGCGGGCCTGATCAACGGCCTTAGAATGGAGGCGTCTGCAAACCCGCCGGGCTTTATAGTTCCTTGGACCAATGCTCTATGAGCCCGGGCTTGGTACATTGCCATTCGAGCGTGATCGTCTCGCGTCAGATGAACCCAACGTCTGGCTGCCCTTGCCCCCCTGAACCCCGGTTCAGGATGACGGCCCGGTGGTCTTTGCAGACACCTGATTCCAACCCGGCGCACCTCCACGGTGCGCCGGGTTTTTTGTTGCCCGCCCCTCCACTACCGATCTGCCGCCGCATGCCTGATCTGCTGTTTCTCGAACTGGCCCTGCTGGGCCTGTGCTCCGGTTTCCTGGCCGGCCTGCTGGGAGTGGGCGGCGGCATGGTGCTTGTGCCGTTTCTGACCTACTTTCTCGACAAGCGCGGGGTCGGCCCGGACCTGTCCGTGAAGATGGCGATCGCCACGGCCATGGCCACCATCGTGTTCACCTCGATCTCCAGCCTGCGCGCCCACCACGGTCGCGGCGCCGTGCGCTGGGACATCGTGCGCAGTCTGGCGCCGGGCATCATCACGGGCGGGCTGCTGGCCAGCCTGGGAGTCTTCGCACTGCTGCGTGGCAAGTACCTGGCGCTGTTCTTTGGCGTGTTCATCGGCTACATGGCGCTGCGCATGCTGCGCAGCAACAGCCAGCCCACGGCCACGCGCGCCCTGCCGGGGCCGCTGGGGCTGTACGGTGCCGGCACGGGCCTGGGCTTCATCTCGGGGCTGGTGGGTGCGGGCGGGGCCTTCATCAGCGTGCCCTTCATGATGCGCTGCTCGGTGCCCATGCACATGGCCGTGGGCACCAGCGCGGCGCTGGGCTTTCCGATTGCCGTGGTGAATGCGGCAGGCCTGATCTTCACAGGCGCCGGTGATGCGGGACGCCCCGAATACTCGCTGGGCTACCTGTGGCTGCCGGCCCTGCTGGCACTGGCCTGCTGCAGCGTGCTGACCGCACCGCTGGGCGCGCGGGCCGCGCACCGGCTGCCCGTGGCCCAGCTCAAGCGGATCTTCGCCACGCTGCTGTTCGGCCTGGCGGCCTACATGCTCTGGAAGGGCTTGAGCGCGGGCAGCTGAGCGCTTGCCACCTGGGCCATTCTCTGCCGGTAGGCGATGGCGCCAATGCCGGCGCGCTGGGCTTGCAGGCATTCGCCGAATTGCTCGCGCGGCAGGCCCGGCGCGCACAGAAAGCCCTGGAAGTAGTGGCCCTGCATGCGGTGGATGGCCGTCAGCTGCTCGTGCGTTTCCACGCCCTCGGCCACGATCTCCACGCCCAGCGCCAGCCCCAGGCTGATGATGGCGCCGACGATGGCCTGGTCGCCCTCGTCGCTGGGCAGGCCGCGCACAAAGCTCTGGTCGATCTTGATCTTGGAGATGGGCAGCTTCTTCAGATAGGCCAGGTTGGAGTAGCCGGTGCCGAAGTCGTCGATGACCATGCCCACGCCCAGATCGGCGATCTGGCATACGCGCAGCGCCATGTCCTGTGCATCCTGCAGCAGGATGCTTTCGGTCAGCTCCAGCTCCAGCAGATGGGGTTCCAGGCCGTAGCGGCGCAGCAGCTCGGTCACGCGCTCGACAAAGCCCGACTGGCGAAATTCCAGCGCCGAGACATTGACCGACACCTTGATCGGCATGCCCTGCTTCTGCCAGCGCGCAGCCTCCTGCACCGCCTGCTCCATGACCCAGGCGCCCAGCGTGACGATGTAGCCCGACTCCTCGGCCAGCGGAATGAAGACACCGGGCGAGACCACGCCGAATTCGGGGTCGGTCCAGCGCAGCAGCGCCTCGGCCGCGACGATGCGGTCGCTGTCGATGTGCACCTGGGGCTGGAAGTACACGGCCATGCGGCCATGCTCCAGCGCCTGGCGCATGGCATGCTCCAGCTTCATGCGCGACAGCAGGCCCGCGCTCATTTGCGGCTGGTAGAAGCTGAAATGGCCCCGGCCCCGCTCCTTGACGCGGTACATGGCCGTGTCGGCCTGGCGGATCAGCTCGTCCAGCGTGAGGCCGTCGGCCGGGTACTGGGCCACGCCGATGCTGCACTGCACGGAAAAACCCAGGCCGTCGAGCAGGAAGGGTCGCTCCATCTCCTGCAGGATGCGCCTGGCCACCGCGGCAGCCAGCTCGGCGTTGCAGCCGTGCAGGTAGAGCACGAACTCGTCGCCGCCCAGGCGGCACAGGATGTCTACCGGCCGCATGCAGTCGCTCAGGCGCTGTGCGACCAGCTTGAGCACTCGGTCGCCGAACTGGTGGCCCAGCGAGTCGTTGATGATCTTGAAGCGGTCCAGGTCGATGAACAGGATGCTGAACACCGTGCCGCCTGCGCGTGCGGCCTCGATGGCCGCATCCACGCGCTCCGTGAGATTGAGCCGGTTGGGCAGGCCGGTGAGCGCGTCGCTGTAGGCCAGCTGTTCGATGCGCTGCTGTGCCACGCGCTGCTGGGTGAGGTCGCGCATGAAGCCGATGCTCTGCACCACGTCGCCCTGCGCATTGCGCAGCGGCACCCAGGACAGGCGCACGGCGCAGCGCGCACCGCCGGCCTGGCGCAGCCACAGGTCGCCCTCCCAGAAGCCGCCTTGATGCCACTGTATGCGGGCCAGGTCGCCCAGCGTGTCGGATGGGTCTTCGGTGGCTTCGAACAGCGATTCCACCGTGCGGCCCTGCACGGGCATGCCGCCCAGCAAGCGTTCGCAGGCCGGGTTGGTGCGTGCCACGTCCATGTGGTCATCGGCGATGAAGATGCCGTCCAGGCTGGACTCGAAGACCCGCGCAGCCAGCTCCAGGCCCGCCTGGGTCTGGGCCTCGGCCGTGATGTCGCGGAAGGAGAAAATGCGCCCCATGGGCAGGCCCCGGCGCAGCTGGGGCACGGCGCGGCGCTCCAGAATGCGGCCGTCGCGCAGGTCCAGTACGTCGGACGCTTCCATCAGGGGCTGGGCCGACAGCAGCTTCAACTGCTGCGCGTAGGACTCGGCATCGCGCACCTGGCCGGCCAGGTGATCGAGGATGGCCGCGTCGTTGCGGCGCACCAGCAACGCCTCGGGAATGCCCCAGAGCGTGGCGAATCGGTGGTTGAAGGCGCGGATGCGGCCATCGGGATCGCACACCAGGATGGCGTCGGCGGCCGACTCCAGCGTGGCGCGCAACTCGCCCAGCAGGCTTTCGAATTCGGCCTCGTGCAGCGCCTGCTCGCGCCGGTCCAGCATGCTGACCAGGAGCACCTCGCCGTCGAGCGCGCGCACGCGCATCTCCACAGGCGCCAGCTGGCCGTCGGCACGGCGCACCTCGGAAATGAACTGGGCGCCGGCCTGCCAGTTGAAAGGGTCGCTCCAGAACGCCTGCTGCTGCGGCGTGGCGGCCAGCACCTGCACGGGCAGTCCCACGGCGGCATCGGTCTCATAGCCGGTGACGGATTCGCTGGCAGCGTTGGCGCGCAGCACCTTCAGGCTGCGGGCATCGATCAGCCACAGCGCCTCCTGCAGTGCATCGAGCAGGCGGGGCCAGGCGCGGTTGAGCGCTTGCTTGTTCAAGACGCCACCTTCGGCGGATCCAATTCCACCGCCCGTTCAAAGTAATAGCAGACACGCCGGCGCGGCGACAGATAGTCCAGCGCGTCGCGCGGCAACTGCGCAGGAGCCACGCCCCGGCGTATGCCCAGCGCGGGAAACAGCTCCAGCGCCAGCACGGGCGCCTGGGCGGCCGGCACGCTGGCGTCATGGACCATCACCGAAGGCTTGAGCGGCCGCGATGCATTGACGGACATGACCATGGCATGGCGCCCATCGGTCAGCTCCACCACCGAGCCCGGCGGGAACACGCCCATCATGCGGATGAAGCCATTGAGCACGGGCGCGGCGAACTTGTCGCGCAGCCGGCTGAACAGCATGGACAGCGCCTCGTGCGGCGTGTGCGGCGTCTGCGCATCGCCGGGATTGCACAGGCGGTCATAGGTGTTGACCAGGGCCAGGATCTGGCCCGTGAGCTCCATGTCCTCGGCCACCAGGCTCAGCGGGAATCCCGTGCCGTCGGCCCATTCATGGTGCTGTGCGATGGCGGTGGTGACCTGGGCCGACAGGCCCATGCGCATGGCGATGGCCACCGATTCACCCACATGGCGCTCGTAGCGGTCGCGCAGCGCGTCGGGCACGGAAGACTCCAGGGCCAGGCCGTGCATGCCTTCGGCGCCGGCCACCGGCTTGCCGGCATCGTGCAGCAGCGCCGCCAGGCCCAGGTCGCGCAGCAGCGCAGCCTCCAGGCCCAGGGCGCGGCCCAGCAGCAGGCCGAGCACGGTCACGTTGACGGCATGCACGCTCTGGTTGCTGCCCACGCCATCGGACAGGAGGTGAATCGCCACGTCCTGCGGGCCGGCCAGTTCGGCCAGGCAGCCGTCGACCAGGGCTTCGGTGGGCATGCGCGCCTGCTCGGGCGCGCTGGCAAGGGTGGTTTCGATGGCCACATAGCCACGCTCCACCTTCTGAAAGCGCGCATTGCAGTCCTCCAGCCGGCCGCGCCAGTTGGGCACGGACAGCAGCAGCGGCGCTGCCGGTGCAGGTTCCTCGGCGGGTTCGGCTGCAGCGGCCGCCACAGCGGGCAGCGGCTGCGGCGGCGGAGTGCGCACCTCGGCCGGCCAGGCGTCGCTTTTGTGCGGAACGCAGCGCACCGCCTCCAGGCCCAGGGATTTCAGGGTCTGGATCTGTGCGCTGGAGGTGATCTTGAAGCTGCTGACCGGAAAGGGATGGTTCAGCCATCCAACATCGAGCTGGACAAACATGCCCGGACGGAGGTCTCGGATATCGATGAGGACGGAATGGTTCACGCGCGGCAACGGCCCCGAGGCTGAAGGAATCGGCAAATGTAAGCCGATGATTCGGGCATTATCTCCAGTTCTGAGGGCCTTGCAGGCAATCCGCGACCCTCAGGACCAAGTCTGTCCCCCGCTGTTGTTCATCGGCACCAGAGACTGGGCTTGTAGATCAGGTCCATCCACAGCGCCCACACGGCCACGCCCACCAGCATCAGGCCGGCCAGCCGCGTGCCCCATTCGGCACGCAGGCCGTTCAGGCGCTGGCGGCCCAGCCGCCACAGCCAGGGGCCGGCCACCAGCCACAGCCCGCTGCCCACGCCAAAGGCCGCCATGGCCGATGCGCCCTGCAAGGGGCCACCGCTGAGCGCGGCGACCAGCACGGCCGAATACAGCAGTCCGCAGGGCATGAGCGCCCAGGCATAGCCCGCCGCCAGCGTGCCGCCAGGGGCGGACACCCAGGGCTGCACGCGCCGCCAGGCGGCGCGGCCCGCAGACTCCAGCCAGGCGGGCTGGCGGGCCTGCACCATCATGGCCAGGCCCCAGGCCATCACGGCGACATGGGTCAGCGTCCAGAACGGCTGCAGCGCCGTGGTCTGGCTGGTGAGCCAGGACAGGCTTTCCATGGCCAGCGCCGAGGCAGCGCCCAGGCTGGCATAGCCGGCCAGCCGCCCGCCATGGAACAGCGCCGTGCGCAGCCACAGCCGGCTTTGCAGTCCATGGACGGCGACCACCTGCCCACCACCCTGTACCGTGCCCTGCCCCGCCCCGCCCGTGACCACGCCGCAGGGCGCGGCGCACATGGCAAGGCAATGGGGCCCGCCGACGAGCCCCATGATCAAAGCGGTCCAGAGCAGCGACAACAGCATGGGGCCTAGATGATCCTCGAAAACCGCGCCCGGTTCTTGTCGGCCTGCAGATATCGGTCAAACAGCATGGCCACGCCACGCACGAAGTACCAGCCCATCGGCGTGACCTGGAAGCCCTCGTCGCTGATCTGCACCAGCCCCTTGGCCTGCAGGTCCTGAAGCGCCGCCAGCTCGGGGGCGAAGTACTCGCGAAAGCCCAGCAGCCAGGCCTGCTCCATGGGCTCGAACAACACGGCGCCCTGGCACATGATGGCCATGATGACGGCGCGCCGCACCAGATCATCGCGCGACAGTGCCAGGCCGCGCACCACGGGCAGGTGGCCGGCGTCGATGGCGTCGTAGTACTCCTCCAGCGTCTTGGCGTTCTGGCTGTAGCTGGCCCCCACCTTGCCGATGGCCGACACGCCCAGCGCAATCAGGTCGCAGTCGGGCTGGGTGCTGTAGCCCTGGAAGTTGCGATGCAGCCGGCCCTGGCGCTTGGCCACGGCCAGCGCGTCCTCGGGCAAGGCGAAGTGGTCCATGCCCACGTAGACATAGCCGCCCTCCATGAAGGCCGCGATGGAGCGCGAGAGCATGGCCAGCTTGTCGGCGCCCTGGGGCAGGTCCTCGGCCGCGATGCGCCGCTGCGGCTTGAAGCGCTCGGGCAGGTGGGCATAGGCATAGAGCGCGATGCGGTCGGGCCGCAGCGCATTGACCTGGGCCAGCGTGCGCTCGAAGGACTCGGGCGTCTGCTTGGGCAGGCCGTAGATCAGGTCCACGTTGATGGAGGCAAAGCCCAGCTGCCGTGCCGCTGCCACCAGCGCGAACACCTGCTCGGCCGGCTGCACGCGGTGCACGGCGATCTGCACCTGTTCGTCGAAGTCCTGCACGCCGAAGCTCAGGCGGTTGAAGCCCAGCTCCTTGAGCACGGCCAGGCGTTCGACGCTGACGGTGCGCGGATCGACCTCGATGGAGTATTCGCCGCCCGGCTCCAGCTTGAAATGCTCGCGCAGCAGGGCCATCAGCGTGCGCAGCTCATCGTCCGAGAAGAAGGTGGGCGTGCCGCCGCCCAGGTGCAGCTGGCTGACGGCCTGACCCTTGCCGCAATGGGCCGTGTGCAAGGCCATCTCGCGCGCCAGGTAGTCCAGGTAGACGGCAGCGCGATCGTGGTGGCGCGTCACGATCTTGTTGCAGGCGCAGTAGTAGCACAGCGACTCGCAGAACGGCACATGCACATACAGCGACAAAGGCATGGCCCGCGCTGCGGTACTCGATTTGCGGTGCTCAAGTGCCAGGATATAGTCTTCAGCACCGAAAGCCTCCACGAAACGATCGGCAGTGGGGAACGAGGTGTATCGGGGCCCCGGTACGTCGAAGCGACGCAGCAGCTCTGGGGTGACAGCGGTCATGGGTTTTTTCCTCTAATGTCGTCCACTGTGCCGCAGCCCATTGGCCGCGTCCTTGACTCATATCAAGAGTTGTTCGCGGCAGTGCTGCGACAATTTGATCCAACTCATCGCCATCCACGAGGTCACCGCCGGCGCACTGCTGCGCCGCTGATGTTTACTCCATGAACCTTCAGACCATCAAAGCATCCTGTTCCAATTGCAACCTGCGCGAGCTGTGCATGCCCATGGGCCTGGATGCCGAGCAGATGCAGCGCATCGACGACATCGTGGCCACGCGCCGCAAGGTCAAGCGCGGCGGCCTGCTGTTTCGCAACGGTGAGTCCTTCACCTCGCTGTACGCCATCCGCACGGGCTTCTTCAAGACCTGCGTGGCCACCGAGGACGGGCGCGACCAGGTCACGGGCTTTCAGATGGCCGGCGAGATCATCGGCCTGGATGGCATCGTCAACGACCACCACACCTGCGATGCGGTCGCGCTGGAAGACGCCGAGGTCTGCGTCATGCCCTTCGACAAGCTGGAGGACCTGTCGCGCGAGGTCACGGCCCTGCAAAACCATGTGCACAAGGTCATGAGCCGCGAGATCGTGCGCGAGCATGGCGTGATGCTGCTGCTGGGCAGCATGCGTGCCGAGGAGCGCCTGGCCGCCTTCGTGCTCAACCTGGTGCAGCGCCTGCACGCCCGGGGCTTTTCCAAGTCGGAACTGGTGCTGCGCATGACGCGCGAGGAAATCGGCAGCTACCTGGGCCTGAAGCTGGAGACGGTGAGCCGCACCTTCTCGAAGTTTGCCGAGGAAAACATCATCGAGGTGCGCCAGCGCCATCTGCGCATCCTGGACACGGACGCGCTCAAGCGCATCGTCAACAGCCAGCAGTGCCAGTGAGGCCGCAAGGCCCCACCCCCCGGCAATGAACAAGGCCCGCTGTCGCGGGCCTTTTTCATTGCCATTGCAGTGCACGCAGGTTCAATCGCGCCCCAGGCCCTGCATGGCCAGATTTGGGTCCGGCTCGGAGACCACGCCGTCGTTGAGATCGTGCGTGGAGCGTCCCAGCATGGTGGTCATGAGGCTGGACAGCATGGTCACGCCCCAGAAGGCGAAGAAGGCCAGCGTGTAGATTCCCTGCCGCGACCAGCCCAGGTCGCCGAGCCAGTGCAGCTCCAGCGGGTCCACGAAGGCGAATACCAGCATCTCCATCACGGCGGCGGCCAGAAAGGCCGGCCAGGCAATCCACATCCAGCGTTGGGCCAACATCAGCGATCTCCTTGAGCTGTCGAGGGGTGGCTTTCATTGTGCGCGCCGCCCGCGCACCGTGCCAAGCCCTGCGCACCCTGCACTGCCTGTAGGAAACCCTTGGCCCTCGCGCATGCTGGAGATGCCATCCACCATGCAAAAAAGGCCGCGACTGCGGCCTTGTGCACGGCATTTTCCTGCGTTCAGCGGTCCGTGGGATGGTCCTGCGCGGGCGTGGCCGCGTGGTTGCGGCCGGTGACCGCGGGCGCCAGGCTCTTGGGCACTTCACGCACGCCATCGGCACGCTCGTTGATGGTGATGCCATTGCGGTAATAGTCAGGATCGATCACGGGATCGGCGCCATTGATCGCAATGACGGCCGTGACCACGCCAGCCACCACGACGGCGGCCGGGCCGGCCACCACGAGCCAGACATGGGCGAACTTCCACCAGGGCTTGCCGGCGTCCGGATGCGAAGGGGCCGTGGCGGGCGCGGAGACTGCGGGACTGGAAGACATGGATAACCTCTTTCTTTCAAACAGCCGGCGCAGCCTGGGCGGTGCCGGCCAGACATATCACCGGGGCACCAGGAAGACGGCCTTTTCGGACGCGCGTCCCGCGCCTGAATGCACGGCATCGATATCGAAGAATACGGTGTGCGAGCCCGGCTCGGCGGAACCGTAGGGAATCTGCAGCCGCGCCGCAATGCCGCGCGTCTCGGCCGGGCCGACCTCGACCTCCTGCTCGGACGCCAGCTCCAGCCCGTCGAGGCCATGGGCGCTGATGCGGTAGCGCTGGGCCTGCTCGGTGGCATTCATGATCTGCAGGCGGTAGACATTTTCCAGCTTGCCGCCCGCGACGATGCGCGACAGCGACGCCCGGTCGCGTATCACGTCGACCTTGACCGACTGGCGCAGCGCCAGGCTCACGATCATGGCCATGCTCAGGCCGATCAGCACGGCCGAGTAGACCAGTACGCGCGGACGGAAGATGCGGCGCAGCACCTGGGCCCGCCGCCACAGGCCGGCCATGGCGTTCTGCGTGGTCAGCCGGATGAGGCCGCGCGGATACTCCATCTTGTCCATGATGGAATTGCAGGCGTCTATGCACAGACCGCAGCCTATGCATTCGTACTGCAGGCCGTTGCGGATGTCGATGCCCACGGGGCAGACCTGCACGCACATCTTGCAGTCGATGCAGTCGCCCAGGCCCTGGGCCTTGTAGTCCACCTTCTTGGTGCGCGGCGCGCGCGGCTCGCCCCGGCCCGTGTCGTAGCTGACGATCATGGTGTCGCGGTCGAACATGGCGCTCTGAAAGCGCGCATAGGGGCACATGTACTTGCAGACCTGCTCGCGCATGTAGCCGGCGTTGCCATAGGTGGCGAAGCCGTAGAACAGCACCCAGAAGACCTGCCAGCTGCCCTGCAGCGCCAGCAGCTCGCCGCCCAGCTCGCGGATGGGCACGAAGTAGCCCACGAAGGTGAAGCCGGTCCACAGGGCAATGGCAATCCACAGCAACTGCTTGAGCGACTTCTTCCAGAGCTTTTCAAAGGTCCAGCCGTTCTTGTCCAGGCGCATGCGCGCGCTGCGGTCGCCCTCGACCTTGCGCTCCACCCACATGAAGATTTCGGTGTAGACCGTCTGCGGGCAGGAAAAGCCGCACCACAGGCGACCGGCCACGGCCGTGAACAGGAACAGCGCCAGCGCCGAAATGATCAGCAGGCCCGCCAGGTAGATGAAATCCTGCGGGTACAGCACCAGCCCGAACAGGTAAAAGCGCCGCGCCCCCAGGTCGAACAGCACCATCTGGCGCTGCCCCCATTCCAGCCAGGGCAGGCCATAGAAAACCAGTTGGGTGAGAAACACCAGAGCCCATCGCCAGCGTGCGAAGACACCGCTGATGGAGCGCGGGTAGACCTTCTTCTCGGACTCGAACATCGACACCAGCTGGCCCGGGTCCGGGTCGGCAGGCGTGATCGGAATGACTTTGCGGGGAGGCTTCCCGGCATCATCCCCGTTCTCGGGCTTCATGGTGGGTTCCTTGGTTTTTTGGAATATCTGAAAACTCAAAAGGCAAAAAGGCGGCGCCGCAGCGCCGCCCCCTGTCCTTATTGACGGACTGCGCCGTCTTTGTGCGACATGCCCCAGACATAGGAGGCAAGCACCGCGATCTGCGCCTCGGTCAGCTTGTCCTTCTGGGCAGGCATCTCGTTGTGCTTGCCGTTGTTGATCATGGCCGTGATGGCGGCCTCGCCCCAGCCGTGCAGCCAGATGTCATCGGTCAGGTTGGGCGCGCCCAGGGCCTGGTTGCCCTTGCCGTCCATGCCATGGCAGGCGGCGCAGGCCGTGAACTTGGACTTGCCCAGCGAAGCCTTGAGCGAGTCGTGCGGGCTGCCCGACAGGCTCAGCACATAGTGCGAGAGGTTGCGCACATCGTCGGGCGTGCCGACGGCAGCGGCCATGGGCGGCATGATGCCGATGCGGCCCGCCGTGATGGTTTCCCTGATCTTGTCGGGCGTGCCGCCATGCAGCCAGTCGCCATCGGTCAGGTTGGGGAAGCTCTTGCCGCCGCGTGCATCCGAGCCGTGGCACTGCGCGCAGTTGTTCATGAACAGGCGCTCGCCAATGGCCATGGCCTGGGGGTCCTTGGCCATGTCTTCGGTGCTCATGCTCGTGAACTTGGCGTACAGCGGCTCCAGGTCCGCGCGGGCCTTGGCCATCTCGTTTTCATAGGCGCCCAGCTGCGTCCAGCCCAGCTTGCCCGCGAACGAGCCCAGGCCCGGATAGGCCGCCAGGTAGGCGAAGCCGAACACCGAGGTGATGATGAACAGCCACATCCACCACTTGGGCATGGGGTTGTTCAGCTCGCGCAGGTCCTCGTCCCAGACGTGGCCCGTGGTGTTGTCGGCCGAGGGGACCACCTTCTTGCGTGCGGTGAGATACAGCAGCAGCAGGCAGCCGATGATGCCGCCCAGCGTGATCGCCGTGACATAGATCGACCAGAAGTTGTTTACGAAATCGCTCATGGGAAGTTCTCGTTCTGGTGGAGGGACTCAGTCTTGCTCGAACGGCAGCTGGGCGGCCTCTTCGAAACGGGCCTGGTTGCGGCGGGCGAACGCCCACCACCAGATACCGATGAAGCAGGCCAGAGAGGCCAGCGTGGCCACGATGCGCATGGTGGTGATGTCCATGTCGCTCTCCTTTACTTGACCGAACGGCCCAGCACCTGCAGGTAGGCGATGACGGCGTCCATTTCCGTCTTGCCCTTGACCTGCTCGGCGGCGCCGCTGATTTCCTCGTCGCTGTAGGGCACGCCCACCTTGCGCAGCGCGCTCATGTGCTGGGCGACCACGGTGTCATCCACCTTGTTCTTCTCCAGCCAGGAGTAGGCAGGCATGTTGGACTCGGGCACCACGTCGCGCGGGTTGTTCAGGTGGATGCGGTGCCATTCGTCGCTGTACTTGCCGCCCACGCGGTGCAGGTCGGGACCCGTGCGCTTGGAACCCCATTGGAAGGGGTGGTCGTAGACGAACTCGCCCGCCACCGAGTAGTGGCCGTAGCGCATGGTCTCGGCGCGGAAGGGGCGGATCATCTGCGAGTGGCAGTTGTAGCAGCCCTCGCGCAGATAGACGTCGCGGCCCATCAGCTGCAGCGGCGTGTAGGGCTTGAGGCCCGCCACCGCTTCCGTGGTCGACTTCTGGAAGAACAGCGGAACGATTTCCACCAGGCCGCCGACGGCGACCACCAGCAGGGTCAGCACGATCAGCAGGAAATTGTTGGTTTCCACCTTCTCGTGGGAAAAGCTCTTGGGAGCGCTATGGTTGTGATCGGACATGAGTAATGCTCCTAGACGCTCAGGCGTGGGCCACGACGGCAGGCACGGCCACCTTCACGGAACGGCCGGAGATCGCGGTCTTCCAGGTGTTCCACAGCATGACCAGCATGCCGCCCAGGTACAGCAGGCCACCGGCCACGCGGATCACGTAGAACGGATAGCTGGCCTTGACGCTTTCGACGAAGGTGTAGGTCAGCGTGCCATCGGGATTGACGGCGCGCCACATCAGGCCCTGCATCACACCGGCGATCCACATCGCGGCGATGTACAGCACGATGCCGATGGTGGCCATCCAGAAGTGCAGCTCGATGGCGCCCACCGAGTGCATCTTGGTCTTGCCGAACAGGCGCGGGATCAGGTAGTACAGCGAGCCCATGGTGATCAGGCCCACCCAGCCCAGGGCGCCCGAGTGAACGTGGCCCACGGTCCAGTCCGTGTAGTGCGACAGCGCGTTGACGGTCTTGATGGACATCATCGGACCTTCGAACGTGGACATGCCGTAGAACGACAGCGACACGATCAGGAAGCGCAGGATGGGATCGTCGCGCAGTTTGTGCCATGCGCCCGACAGCGTCATCACGCCGTTGATCATGCCGCCCCAGCTGGGAGCCAGCAGGATCAGCGAGAACACCATGCCCACGGACTGCGTCCAGTCGGGCAGCGCGGTGTAGTGCAGGTGGTGAGGACCCGCCCACATGTAGGTGAAGATCAGCGCCCAGAAGTGGACGATGGACAGGCGGTAGCTGTAGACCGGACGGCCAGCCTGCTTGGGAATGAAGTAATACATCATGCCCAGGAAGCCTGCGGTCAGGAAGAAGCCCACGGCGTTATGGCCGTACCACCACTGCACCATGGCATCCTGCACGCCGGCGTAGGCCGAGTAGCTCTTCATCCAGCCGGCCGGAATGGCCGCGCTGTTGACGATGTGCAGCAGCGCCACGGCGATGATGAAGGCGCCGAAGAACCAGTTGGCCACATAGATGTGACGGACCTTGCGGATGCCGATGGTTCCGAAGAACACGATGGCATACGAGACCCAGGTCACGGCGATCAGCAGGTCGATCGGCCACTCCAGCTCGGCGTACTCCTTGCCCTGGGTGTAGCCCAGCGGCAGGCTGATCGCGGCGGCGAGAATGACGATCTGCCAGCCCCAGAAGGTCAGGCTGGCCAGCTTGGGCATGAACAGCCGCGTCTGGCAGGTGCGCTGCACCACGTAGTAGCTGGTTGCGAACAGCGCCGATCCGCCAAAGGCAAAGATCACGGCGTTCGTGTGCAGCGGACGCAGGCGTCCGTAGCTCAGCCATGGAATGCCGAAGTTGAGTTCCGGCCAGGCCAGCTGCGAGGCGATCAACACCCCGACAGCCATGCCCACCACTCCCCAGACGACGGCCATGATAGAGAACTGCCTTACGACGGTATCGTCGTAATAGACAGCGTTGTTATTTGAACTATCCATCGTGCACCCCTTAGATTGCTATCAAAGTGTTACTTTCTTCGCTGTCGGGCGTGTTGACCCACGTCAATCGTCCCGAAGAATGCGTTCGCCCTCTTGTTCCACGCTCTCGAATTGCCCGCGATAGACGGCCCACCACAGGGCCGCGAGGATGGCGAGCACAAGCACCACCGACAGCGGGATCAGTAAATAGAGAATGTCCATAGTCAGAACCTCCCCACCGTTGCGGTGGAGCCCGTCGGCATGGTGACGGACGCTGCGGGCGCAGCAGGCGTGCCCGTGTGATTCGTCAAGGCCAGTGGAAGGCTGCGCGCAAGGCGCGCGGCGTTGAGCACCACCAGCAGCGAACTCAGTGCCATTCCCAGGCCGGCCACCCAGGCAGGCATGAAGCCCGCCAGGGCCAGTGGAATCGACACCGCGTTGTAAGCGGCAGCCCAGGCCATGTTCTGGCGCACCACCTGCAGTGTGCGGCGCGACAACAGACATGCCTGGAGCACCAGTTCCAGGCTGTCGCCCAGAACAACGAAATCTGCGCGCGATTGTGCCAGCGGCACTGCTCTACCAAAAGCAAAAGAGACATGCGCTCCAGCTAAAACTGGGCCGTCGTTGAGGCCGTCGCCCACCATGGCCACATGGTGGCCGGCTGCCTGCGCCTGCTGCAGCCGCTCCAGCTTGTCCTGCGGGCTGCAGCCGCCGTGGGCCTGGGTGATGCCCACGCGCGCCGCCATGGCGCGTGCGGCGTCCTCTCGGTCGCCGGACAGCAGCATCACGGCGATGCCCTGCTTCCCGAGCGCCTGCACGACGGCGGCGGCCTCGGGCCGCACGTCCTCGCTGAGTACAAAACGCGCCAGCGTATGCCAGCCCTGTTCGGTCTGCTCGGCCAGCAACACGCCCTGCACGGGCTGCTCGCCCGCCACGCCCGCATGCAGGGCCGATCCCAGGCGCAGATGGCGGCGTTCGCCCGGGCCCTGCACCCAGGCGTCCAGGCCCAGGCCTGCCACTTCCTGCATGGTGTCCAGCTTCCAGTGCGTCGCGGCATGGGCGCCAGCCTGCGCGATGGCGCGCGAGGCCGGGTGCATGGACTGGCGCGCCAGCAGCGCCGCCAGCGCCAGCACCTCGTCGGCATCCTCGCCGCGCGCAGGCTCGAACGAGGACAGCGCCAGGCCGTCGCGTGTGAGCGTGCCGGTCTTGTCGAACACCAGGGTGTCCACGGCGGCCAGCGCTTCCAGGCCCTGCAGGTTGCGCACCAGCACGCCGCTGCGCGCCAGCGTGCCGGCGGCCGTGAGCATGGCCACGGGCGTGGCCAGCGACAGCGCGCAGGGGCAGGTGACGATGAGCACGGCCACGGCCACCATCATGGCCTTGCCGGGATCGGTGGGCCACCACCAGATGGCAGCGCCCAGCGCGGCCAGCAGCACCACGACCAGGAAGGGCCGCGCCACCTTGTCGGCCAGCTGGGCCAGGCGCGGCTTTTGCAGCGAGGCGCTTTCCATGAGACCCACGATCTGGGCAAAGCGCGTGTCGGCCCCCACGCCGTCCACGCGCACATCGACCACGGCGTCCAGGTTGTAGCTGCCGGCAGTGACGCTGTCGCCCTCGGCACGCAGCACGGGCGTGGACTCGCCCGTGAGCAGGGCCTCGTCGGCATGGGTGCGGCCGCGCACGATGGTGCCGTCGGCCGGGAAGGCCTCGCCGCTGAGCACGCGCACCAGGTCGCCGGCACGCAGGCGGCGCGTGGCCACGCGCTCGAAATGGCCGGCCGCGTTCTCGCGCAGCACGGCATCGGGCAGGCGATTCATCACGGCTTCCAGCGCGCCGGCCGTGCGGTCGCGCAGCCGCAGCTCCAGCCAGCGGCCGGACAGCAGGAAGAAGACGAACATGGTCAGCGAGTCGTAGAAGACTTCCTCGCCGAAGGGCCCCGAAGGATCGAAGGTGCCCTGCGAGCTGATCACGAAGGTGATCAGCATGCCCAGCGCCACGGGCAGATCCATGCTCACGCGGCGCTGGCGTATGTCGCGCAGCGCGCTGGAGAAAAAGGGTCCGCAGCAAAACAGCACCACGGGCAGCGAGATGACCCAGGAGGCCCAGCGCAGCAGCGTCTCCATCTCCTGCGACAGGTCGCCGGGGCGGGCCACGTAGGCGGGCCACGCATACATCATCACCTGCATCATGCAAAAGCCGGCCACCAGCCAGCGCCACAGCGCACGGCGGCTTTCGGCCTGGCGGCGCTCGCGCGCAAAGGCATCGCGCGCAGGAAGCGCCTGGTAGCCGGCGCGCCGCACGGCCTCCATCCACTGGGACGGAAGCACCTGCTCGTGGCGCCAGGTGACTCGCGCGCGGCGCGTGGCTGCGCTGACTTCGGCCTTCTCCACCCCGGGCACGGCCCGCAGCGCATCCTCGATGGTCAGCGCGCATGCGGCACAGTGCATGCCCTCCAGAACGACGTGCGAATCCCAGGCAGGGAAATCGGTGGGTTCTTTGGAAGGGTCGGCGGGAGTTGCGGGGCCTGCGGGCCGTCCGAACGAACTCCACTCCTGCGGATCATCCAGCAGTCGGGCCGTGGCCTGCTGCGAGGGCGAGAGACCTGAATCAGGCGCCGCCACCGCCGCCTCGCTGGATGGGGCTGCAATGGTGTGGGGCATGGTTCTTAGCGTAATCGGGGGGCATGATAAGCGTATTGACATTAATCAACCGTTAACTCATGGTTGGGTCTATGCTGACTTCGTCCCACCCATCAGCACACACGAAAGGAGCACGCATGTACAACCGCATCCTGATCGCCACCGACGGTTCCGAGCTTTCCGACAAGGCCGTGGACAGCGGCCTGGGCCTTGCCGCCTTGTGCGGCGCCAGCGTGATCGTCGTCAAGGTGGTCCAGCACTATCCGCGCAGCTACTTCGAAGGCGGCGAAACCGTGGATCTCAAGCAGATCGAACGCATCGAAGGCCAGTGGACGGCCAACGCGCAGACCGTGCTGGATGCCATCCACGCCAAGGGCCAGGCGCTCAAGGTCCACGTGACCACGGAGATCGTCAAGTCCGACCTGGTGGCCGAAAGCGTGATCGACGTGGCCAAGCGCCGCGACTGCGACCTCATCGTCATGGCCTCGCACGGCCGCAAGGGCCTGCAGCGCCTGCTGCTGGGCAGCGAGACGCAGCACGTGCTCACGCACACCCACATTCCCGTGCTGGTACTGCGCTGAAGGGTAGCGGCAGCTTCGGCTTTCGCTGCACAAAAAAAGGCATCGGCGGCGCCGATGCCTTTTGCTTTTTCAATCAGGCCAGGGCGCGACCCGCGCCTTGGCGACCACTCAGGCGAACAACTGCTTGTGCTGGTCGCGCAGGAGATTCTTCTGCACCTTGCCCATGGTGTTGCGCGGCAGCTCCTGCACCACGAAGCAGCGCTTGGGAATCTTGAAATTGGCCAGCTGGCCCTTGAGCGCATCGACCACCGCCTGGGGCTCGAGCGAAGCGCCAGGACGCGGCACCACCACCACCACGCCCACCTCGCCGAAGTCGGGGTGCGGCACGCCGACCAGGGCGCTTTCGGCCACGCCGGGCAGCTCGTTGATGAAGCCTTCGATCTCGGCCGGATAGACGTTGTAGCCGCCCGAGATGATCAGGTCCTTGCTGCGGCCCACGATGCTGACATAGCCCCGCTCGTCGAGCTTGCCCACGTCGCCCGTGCGGAACCAGCCATCGGCCGTGAACTCCTCGGCCGTCTTCTCGGGCATGCGCCAGTAGCCCTTGAACACATTGGGGCCGCGCACCTGGATGTTGCCGATCTCGCCCACGGCCACGGGCTGGCCTGCGTCGTCCACGATGCGCACGCCCACACCGGGCAGCGCAAAGCCCACGGTGCCGGCGCGGCGCTCGGACTGGCCACCGTTGCGGCCATCGGCACGGTAGGGGTTGGAGGTCAGCATGATGGTCTCGCTCATGCCGTAGCGCTCCAGGATGACGTGGCCGGTGCGCTCCTGCCAGTCGCGGTGCGTCTCCACCAGCATGGGTGCCGAGCCCGAGATGAACAGCCGCATGTGGGCCGCCGCCTCGCGCGTGAGCCGCGCATCGGCCAGCATGCGCACGTAGAGCGTGGGCACGCCCATGAAGACGGTGGCGTCACGCATGCGCGAGATCACCGTGCCGGGTTCGAACCTGGCCAGCCAGATCATGGGACTGCCGTTGAGCAGCGCGCCATGGATGGCCACGAACAGGCCATGCACATGGAAGATGGGCAGCGCGTGGATGAGCACGTCTCCGTCCTGCCAGCCCCAGTAGTCCTTGAGGGTCTCGGCGTTGGACAGCATGTTGCCGTGCGTGAGCATCGCCCCCTTGCTGCGGCCCGTGGTGCCGCTGGTGTAGAGGATGGCGGCCAGATCGTCCTCGCCGCGCTCCACCACCTCATGCTCGTCGCCATGGTGGGCGGCGCGCTCCAGCAGCGTGCCGCTGCGGTCGTCGCCCAGGGTGTAGACATGGGCCACGCCCGAGGTGAAGGCGATCTTGGACACCCAGCCGAAATTGGCCGGCGTGCAGACCACGACGGCGGGCTCGGCATTGCCCACGAAGTACTCGATCTCGGCGGCCTGGTAGGCGGTGTTCAGCGGCAGAAAGACATGGCCGCTGCGCAGCGTGGCCAGGTAGAGCATCAGCGCTTCCACCGATTTGTCCACCTGCACGGCGATGCGGCTGGCGGGCGGCAGCTGCAGCGACTGCAGCAGGTTGGCCATGCGCGCGCTGCCACGGTCCAGGTCGGCCCAGCTGTAGAACAGGCTGGCGCCGTCAGCGCCTATGGCCTCTACGGCCCACTTTTGCAGATCCTGGGGAAAGGCGGCGCGCAAGGCAGCGAACAGATTGCGGTTGGTCATGGCTGTGAAGAAGAAGGAAGAATCCGCTGGGGACCGGGAAATCTCAGGCACGTTCATGGATTGGCGAAGGCGGCGCCACGGACAGCTCGCGCAGGATGCGCTCGCGGTCCGCGTCCAGCGCGGGCGGCTGCCTGCGCACCAGGGGCTGGCCGAGCGAGGCCTGCAAGGGATTGCCCGCCACGCGCAGCGTCTGGCCGCTGGGGGTCTGCACCTGGGCCAGCATGCCGCGCTCGCGCACCTGGGGGTGCTCGACGATGTCGGCCACGCTGTTGTACTCCCCCGCCGGGATGCCATTATCAGTGAGCAACCCCAGCCAATGCGCCCTGGGACTGTCCCGCAGGCGCGCCTGCAGCGCGGCCTTGAGCTCGGCCTGGTGCTCGCAGCGCAGGGCATTGCCGGCAAAGCGCGCGTCCTCGGCCAGTTCGGGCAATTGCAGCAGGCCGCAGAGCTTGCGAAACAGCGCATCGCTGCCCACGGCGATGACGAACCAGCCGTCCTGCGCCGCGAACACATCGAAGGGCGCCATGGAGGGATGCCGCGTGCCGATTGGCCCCGGCACGCTGCCCAGCGCGCCCAGGCGGGCCACGGGGTTCTCCAGCAAGGCCACCTGGCAGTCGAGCATGGAGACATCGACGCGCTCGCCCTGCCCCGTGCGCGAGCGGCGCATCAAGGCCGCCTGTGTGCCGATGACCGCGTACAGGCCCGCGCCCAGGTCGCCGATGGACACGCCCACGCGGCAGGGCCCGGCGTCCGGGTGGCCGGTCACGCTCATCATGCCGCTCATGGCCTGCACCACCATGTCGTAGGCGGGAAAGCCGCTGTAGGGACCCGTCTGGCCAAAGCCAGAGACCGAGGTCATCACCAGCCGGGGATGGCGTGCATGCAGGGTCTCCCAGCCATAGCCGAGCTTGTCCATGGTGCCGGGGCGAAAGTTCTCGACCAGCACATCGGCGCCTTGCAGCAGGCGCTCGAAGACCTCGCGGTCCTGGGGCTGCTTGAGGTCCAGCGCAATCGACTCCTTGTTGCGATTGACCGAGAGGAAATAGGCCGAGCCCCCGTCCACGAACGGTCCGATGCCGCGCGCATCGTCGCCCGTGCCGGGCTGCTCCACCTTGATCACGCGCGCGCCCAGGTCGGCCAGCATCTGCGTGCACATGGGACCGGCCAGCACGCGCGTGAGGTCGATGACGGTAAGGCCTTGCAGCGGCAGGCCCGTGGCTTGTTCATTCATAGGGATTTCCATATCGTTATCTATTGCTTGACGCGACACCCACAACCCATGGGACCGGCGGGGCCCAAGTCCAGGACACCGAGGAAGGGCCGCCCCCCCCCCCCGCACCGAGGGTGTCGTCGCCCCCGCGAAGCGAGAGGGGGAAGGCGCGTGGCGCCTCAGGGGGTGTCTCACTGCAGCCCGGCGCCGGAACGCTGGGTCAGGGCCTTGGACTCCTGACCTTCCTTCAGGGCCCAGGTACGGAATTCCTCAAGGGATGCCGAGGGCGCGGCCAGATTGCCCTGCTTGGCCAGCCTGGCCTTCACATCGGGGTCTTCCAGCGCCTTGGTGCTGGCATCGAACAGCTTCTTCGCCACGTCCTCGGGCAGACCCGCCGGGGCGAACAGGCCGAACCAGAACGTGTAGTCAAAGCCCGGCACGCCGGACTCCTTCATGCCCGGCAGATCGGGGAACAGCGGCGAGCGTTCGGCCGTGCTCACGGCCAGCATGCGCAGCTTGCCCGCCTGGGCCAGCGGCAGCACCGAGGGCGGCGTGCCGAAGGTCAGGTCCACATCGCCAGCGGCCACGGCCTGTATCGATGGCGCCCCGCCCTTGAACGGCACATGCAGCATGCGCAGGCCGCCGCTGGCACCCGCAAACGACAGCGTGGCCAGGTGCGTGATCACGCCTGCGCCCGAGGAGGAATAGCTGAGCTTGTCGGGCTGGCTGCGCGCCAGCGCCACCAGATCGCCCACGCTCTGGCCCGGAAAATCCTTGCGCACGGCCAGCAGCATGGGGGCCGAACTCCAGCGCGTGATGCCCGTGAAATTGCGCGCGCCTTCATAGCGCGCGCTCTTGTAGAGCAGCTGGTCTGAGCCATAGATGTTGGCGCTGCCCAGCAGCAGCGTGTAGCCGTCGGGCGCTGCACGCGCCACATGCTCGGACGCCAGCGTGGTGCCGGCGCCCGGGCGGTTGTCCACCAGCAGGGGCTGGCCCAGGATCTTGCCGACCTTGTCGGCCACGATGCGCGCCACCGCGTCGGCGCCGCCGCCGGGCGGAAATCCCACGACCAGCGTGACGGGCCGGGCGGGATAGGACTGGGCCATCGCGCCACCGGCCAATCCGGCCAGCAGCAACGACAGTGCAAAACGCTTGAACATGGCTTGTCTCCTCTTTATTGATACCCCCTGAGTCGCTGCGCGCCTTCCCCCAAAGGGGAACGACACCCTCGGTGCGGGAGCGGCCCTTCCTCGGTGTCCCCGAGTTGGGCCGCGCCGGTTCCGTGGGCTGTGGGCGGTAGGCAGCACCACGGGCAATCTGCGTGTATGCGGGAGGATGCTGCTCAGCGCCCCTTGAACTCCGGGCTGCGTTTCTCGCGCCAGGCCCGGCCGCCTTCCTGCAGGTCTTCGGAGGCGATGCTGCGCTGCACCTCGCGCGTGATCTCGGCCACGTCATGGCGGCCGCGCGCAATCAGGTTCAGGTGCTTTTTCATGCCGAACAAAGGGATGGGCGCCATGGCGGCCAGCGTGCCGGTGAGCTGGGCCACGGCCGCGTCGAAGGCGGCGGGTTCGGCCAGATGGGTGAGGAATCCGCAGGCCTTCATCTCCGGGGCCTGGATGCGCTCGCAGGTCAGGAACAGCCGCTTGGCCGTGTCCAGGCCCAGGCGCGAGACATAGCGCTCCAGCCCGCCCGCGTAGAAATGCAGGCCCAGGCGCGCGGCCGGCATGAACATTTCGGCCGCCGTGCTGCCCACGCGAAAGTCGCAGGCCAGGGCCATGTCGGTGGCACCGCCGTAGACGCCGCCGTGGATGGCGGCCACGGTCACGGCGCGGCATTGCTCGATGGCGTCCACCATCTCGCCGAAGCTGCTGCCCTCGGTCTGGCTGCCTTGGATCTCTGATATATCATAGCCACTGCAAAAGTACTTGCCCTCGCTGCGCAGCACCACCACGCGCACATCGTCGCGGCGGTTGATAAGCTCCACATGCGCGACCAGCGTGCCCAGGTCTTCGGGGGCCAGCTTGTTGGCCGCTTCGGGGCGCTGCAGCGTGATGGTGGCCAGGTGATCCTGGATGTCGAGTCTGGGTGTCATATGTATCAGTCAGTCAATCAGATATATTTGAATTAGAAAATGCTTCCAGCCAAGCAGCCATTGGAGAAAACCCCGGCCACGTCCAGCCTGCAGGAGCGTATACGGCAATCGCTGGAAGACGAGCTGCGCTCAGGCGCCATGCAGCCCGGCGATGCCATCGACGAACCGGCCCTGTGCGAGCGCTTCGGCGCCTCGCGCACGCCCGTGCGCGAGGCGCTGCTGCTGCTGGTGGCCAAGGGGCTGGTGGAGATCGTTCCGCGCTCGGGCATCTATGTGCGGCGCCTGGATGCGCGCGAGCTGGTGGCCATGATGGAAGGCCTGGCCGAGCTGGAAGGCGTGCTGGCCCGGCTGGCCGCCACGCGCATCCATGCGCAGCTGCGCGAGCGGCTGCAGGCGGCGCTGGCGCACACCGCCGCCTGCGCCCAGGCGCAGGATGCCCAAGGCTATGTGCAGGCCAACATGCAGTTGCACGAACTGATATACGAGGCCAGCGGCAACGACTTCATCGTGGAACAGACCCGGCTGCTGCGGCTGCGCATCACGCCCTACCGGGGCCGCATGTTCGAGAAGCCGGGCCGCCTGGCGCGCTCGCAGCAGGAGCACGTGGCCGTGGTGTCTGCGATCTGCGCGGGCCAGGCGGAGCTGGCCGCCGAGGCCATGCGCCAGCACATCTGCGCAGGCGGCAGCGCCTTCACCGACATGGTGCTGGGCGCGCCCGCGCAGGTGGGGTACGAGCGCCCGCGCAAGCCGAGGTAGCCCGAAGAGGGCTCAGGGCCGCACTTCGAAGGCCAGGAACTGCGTGACCTGGTTGTCCGCGAAGTTGTTGTCGGCCACCAGCACCAGGGTGCGGTTGCCGTTGGCCAGGCGCGGGCCCCAGGAGATGCCTTCGATGTTGTCCAGCTTGACGCCCTGGTAGGTCACGGGCATCTCCAGCAGCAGCTCGCGCTTCATGGGCTTGTAGCTGGCGCCCACCAGGCTCTTGAAGCTGCGCACATCGGTGGTGTCCGGCTCGATGGTGGCGCGCGTCAGGCGGATGGTGTTGCCTACGCCGTCGGCAAAGGCGCGCTCGATGGCGATGAACTCGTGGTTGGAGACCGCCAGCAGCTCGGGCAGGCCGTTGTCCGGCGGAAAGCTGCCGCTGGCGGCCTTGTCCAGCGGAATCTTCGGCAGCTGGTAGACGTACTGCGCGCCGGACTTGCCCGTGGCCGGATCGAGCTTGAGGACGCGGACCACGCTGCCCGCCGCCAGCGTGGTGAGGGGGCCGTCTTCCACCAGCGCATCCTCGTTGGCCGTGAACACGCTGCCGTCGGGCGTGACGGCCAGGGCCTCGAACAGCTTGTTGTTGCGCCCTCCGCTGGTGGTGTTGTCCACGTAGTTGAAGGCCGCAGGCGTCTCGAAGTCGCGCACGAAGCTGCCGTCCACCCTGATCTCGCGCACGAAGGGCTGGAACAGGCTGGCGGGGTCGGTGCTGAAGTTGCCCTCGCTGGACACGTAGAGGTTGCCGTTGGGCGCCACGCGGATGCCTTCGGGGTCCACGGTGCGGCGCGTGCCGGGCAGGGGCTGGCCGTCGCGGCCCTTGAGCGTGACCATCTTGCGGATGGTCACGGCCTGGATGGCCTTGTCATCGAACTGAATGCCCAGGTTGTAGAAGCGCGGCGTGCCGCGCTCGCCGCCGCGCTCATCGGAGATGGCCCAGTAGCTGCCATCGGGCGCGCGGTCCAGGCCGGAGATGCCGCCGAACTCCACGCCGTCGAACAGTGTCTTGGTCTTGATGCTGTAGTCGCCGATCAGCCGCAGCGAGCCGATGGTCTCGGGGCCGTCGTCGCTGCCGCCGCAGCCTGCCAGGCCCGTGGCCGTGCCGAAAGCCAGGACCAGCGCGAGCAGCACGGATGCGGGCGAGCGGACCTTGTCTGCCTTGTTCATATTCCCTCCCAGGATGGATCTCAGAAGGGATGGACCGTAGCCAAGGCCCGTGACAGGGTGGTGACATGCACGCGCATGCCGCCGCCCTGCCCCTGCCCTGCCCCCGCCCTGACCGGCCCCTCGTCCGCTACTCCAGCTTGGCGCCCGAGGCCTTGACCACCTGGGCCCAGCGCGCGATCTCGCCATGCACCATGGCCGCGAACTGCTGCTGGTTCATGCTGCCGTAGTCGGCGCCGTTGCGCGCCCAGATGGACTTGATCTCTTCGGCCGAGCCTATGCGCTGCACCTGGTCGATGACCTGGGCCTGCACCGCCTGCGGCGTGCCCTTGGGCGCCCACAGGCCGTACCAGGTGGTGACCGTGTAGTCGGGCAGGCCGGACTCGGCCGCGCAGGGCACGTCGGGGAAGGCGGGGTTGCGCTTGTCGCCCGAGACCATCAGCGCACGGATGCGTCCGCTCTTGATGTGCTGGGCCGAGGAGCCCAGGCCGTCGAACATCATGTCCACATTGCCGGCGATCAGGTCCTGCAGCGCCGGGCCTGCGCCCCGATAGGGAATGTGGGTGATGAAGGTATTGGTCTGCAGCTTGAACAGCTCTCCGGCCAGATGGTGCGATGTGCCCGCGCCCGCCGAGGCGTAGTTGAGCTTGCCCGGCTGCTTGCGCAGGTCGGCCAGCAGATCCTGCACGGTCTTGCCCGGCACGTTGCGCGGGTTGACCACCAGCACCTGGGGCACGCTGGCCAGCAGGGCCAGCGCGACGAAGTCGCGCTCCAGGTCATAGTCCAGGCGGGGGTACATGGACGGCGCAATCACATGGTGGGTGCCGCCCATGAAGAAGTTGTAGCCGTCCGGCGCCAGCTTGGCCGCGTAGCTGGCGCCCAGGGTGCCGCCTGCGCCGCCACGGTTGTCGATCACCAGGGTCTTGCCCGCGCTCTTGGCGAACTGGGCCGAGAACGGCCGGGCAAAGGCATCGGTGCCCCCGCCGGCCGGAAACGGCACGACCAGGTTCACGGGCTTGGACGGCCAGTCCGTCGCGGCGCGGGCTGCCATGGGCAGGGCCAGCGCGGCCATCGAGGCCCCGGCCGCGCGCAACACCGCGCGCCGCCCCGTGGGGTGGGAAGCTTGCATGACTTGTCTCCTTGTCGCCTCTTTGAGGCTGTCTTCGTTGTCAGGCGCAGCAATCCCTGTGCAAGAAAAGGGGCACGGCCTACGCCGCGCCCCTTTTCATTTGCACAGGGCTTCGATGTCCGAGGACACCGGTATGCGGCCCTGCGCCAGCAGGCCGCGATGCTTGTCCAGGCGCTTGAGGTCGTAGAGATAGTTGACCATCAGGCCCAGCGACTGCTTGAGTCCCTTGGCCGACAGGTCGGCCGCCCAGTTGAGCCGCTCCACGCGCGCGCCGTTGCCCAGGTGAAAGCGCGCCACCGGGTCCAGCGGCCGGCCCTTGGCCGTCTCGCGCCCCAGATAGTGGGCAGCGCAGAACAGCAGGGCGCGGCGCACAGGCGCGTCGGGCTTGAGATCCTGCGGCGCATCCAGCGCCGCCAGCAGGTGCTCGGCGCCCATGCCGCCGGCCTTGAGCTCGAAGGCCTTGCGCTGGCGCTCGTCCATCTTCTCCAGGATGGCGTCGCCGTGCTTGGAGATCCAGGCGCGCAGGCCCGGAATGGGCGACAGCGTGGCGAAATGGCGCAACCGGGGGAATTCGCCCGTCAGCGTCTCCACCACATGCTTGATCAGCGAGTCGCCGAAGCTCACGCCGCGCAGGCCGGTCTGGGTGTTGTTGATGGAGTAGAAGATGGCCGTGGTGGCGCGGCCCAGGTCGGAGGCTGCGGCGGTCTCGTCCAGCAGTGGGGCAATGCTGTCGGACATCTTGTCCACCAGCGCCACCTCCACGAAGATCAGCGGCACGGTGGGCATGCGGGGGTGAAAGAAGCCGTAGCAGCGGCGGTCGCTGTCCAGGCGGTTCTTGAGATCGGCCCAGCTGCGGATGTCGTGCACGGCCTCGTACTGGATGAGCTTTTCGATCAGCGAGGCCGGCGAGTCCCAGCTCAGGCGGCGCAGCTCCAGCAGGGCCACGTCGAACCAGGTGGAAAACAGATGCTCCAGCTCGGCATCCAGCGCGGAAAAGCGCTGCTGCTCCGCCTTGGGCAGTGCCAGCAGTTCGGCACGCAGGTCCACCAGAAAGCCCATGCCGCCCTGGGGCTGGGCAAACCGCTGCAGCAGCCGCGTGCGCGGCGACATCAGCGCGCGGCGCAGATCCATCTCGGCATGGCCGCGCTCGGCGTCGCTGGTGGCCGTGTCATAGCGCTTGCGTGCGGTCATCAAGGCGTCGGTGTCGGGGCCGAACTGCTCGACGATCAGCGCCCAGAAATCCTGGCGCGCCGGCAGCTCGGCCTGGGCATACCAGTCCATCAGCTGCTGCGCGTGGCGGCCACCCTCGACATCGCTGAGCGCTGCGTCGGCGGCAGCCTGCAGGTCTTCCATGAGCTTGCGCAGCTCGCGCGGGGACAGCACTTCCTGGCCTCGGCGCAGGGTGGCCTGCAGGCGCTGGGCCGTGCCGCGCGGCGCGGGAGCCTTGGCTGCATCGCCTTCGGCCTTTTTTGCAGGCGCAGCGGCCTCGGTGCTGCGAAAGCGGGACACATTGCGGGCAATCCAGTCGGTAGCCAGACCCATTCAGACACTCCTCCATATCAAGCGGTCACGGGACTGTCATGCCGCCAACGGGCCAATGACAATCCCTTGCTGCTCACATTATGGGAGTCTGTACGCCAGCGCGTGTACGCCGATGTCGCGATCTTGTCTTCGGGCAATCCCCAGCACGCGCGCGCCACGCCAAAAAGAAAGCGGGCCCAGGGCCCGCTTCGCATTGTGTCCAGCCAGGTTCAGGCCGGCTTGCCCGCATGGGCCGGATAGGCCGGACGCCCCGCCGCCCACAGCCACATGGCAATGCCGCCGATCACCATGGGCACGCACAGCCACTGGCCCATGCTCATTCCCAGCGACAGCAGGCCCAGGAAGTCGTCAGGCTCGCGGAAGTACTCGGCAATGAAGCGGAAGGCACCATAGCCGGTCAGGAAGACCGCCGCCACCTGGCCCGGCTTGTGCTCCTTGCGTGCATACAGCCACAGCAGCACGAACAGCAGCAGGCCCTCGAGCAGGAACTGGTAGACCTGCGAAGGATGGCGCGGCAGCATGGAGCCGCTTTGCGGGAAGACCATGGCCCAGGGCAGCTCGGGGCTGGCAAAGCGGCCCCACAGTTCGCCATTGATGAAGTTGCCGACACGGCCCGCCGCCAGGCCCGTGGGCACGCAGGGCGCGACGAAGTCGGCCACCTCCAGCCACGAGCGTGCGCGCGAGCGCGCGAACCAGACCATGGAGCCGATGACGCCGATCAGCCCGCCATGAAAGCTCATGCCGCCCTGCCAGACGTAGAAGATCTCCAGCGGATGGCTGAGGTAGTAGCCGGGCTTGTAGAACAGGCAGTAGCCGAGCCGCCCGCCGACGACCACGCCGAGCACGCCCAGGAAAAGAATGTCTTCCACGTCCTTGCGCGTCCAGGCGCGGTCGCCCTGCATGCGCACGAAGGGCGGGTGGCGCAGCCTGCGCGTGCCCAGCCAGAGGAAGAGGCCGAAGGCGGCCAGATAGGTCAGGCCGTACCAGTGCACGGCGAGGGGCCCGATCTGCAGGGCCACGGGATCGATCTGCGGGTACATCAGCATGGTCGGCATTGTGCCGCAGCGCCGCATGGCCGGCGCCGGCCAGGGGTTGGAAAGATGGCGTCCCGCCCGCTCAGCCTTGCGGGCCTTCCTGGATGGCCGTGAGCTTGTCCAGGGCAGACAGCAGATGGCGCTGCTCGGTGGCGGTGAGCAATTGCTCCAGTTCGTCTTCCAGCTGCACCACCACGCCTTCGGCCCGCGCCTGCAGTGCGCTGCCGTCGTCCGTCAGGTGCAGCTGCTGCAGCCGGCGGTCGCGCGGATCGGGCTGGCGCCCGATGAGGCCGCGCTGCACCAGGCGCTCGACCACGGGCACCAGGTTGGAGGGCGAGATGTCCAGCGCCTCGCCCAGCTGGCGCAGGTAGATGCCCGGGTTGGCGTGGATGAGCACCAGGATGGAGAACTCGCTGGGCTTGAGGTCCAGTTCGGCCACGCGCCGCGCAAACAGCTTGTGGATGTGGATTTCCGCGCGCGTGAGGCGGTAGCCCAGAAAGCGCTGCAGGCGCGACTGGTCGACGGCGGGTTCGAAGGAGCTGTCCATGGACACGGATCCGGAAGAGGAAGAAGGCGCAACGAAGCAAGGCCGCACCGGCGCCTGCGGTTCTGCAGGGCCGGTGCGGCGTTCCATCATAAAAGCCCCGGCAGCCCGCTCAAGCCACGGCGGCTGGCAGCGGCGTACGGGCAGCGGCCTCGGTGCGGCGCAGCCAGTGCTCCGCATCCAGCAGGCCATGCGCAAGGAACCAGGCCGCGCTGTCCGCCTTGGAGCGGCGCAGCGCCGGATCGGCCAGCGGCAGGCTGACGCGCGCCGCGCGTGCCCAGGCAAAGGCCATGCACAGCGTGCCGACCAGTCGCAAGTAGTCCTCGGCACAACGCGCCAGCAATTGCCTGTCGCCGGCAGCGCCGGTACACAGCTCGCCCGTCAGCGCTTGCATGCGCTCGGCCCAGCTGCGCAGCGCGCCTGCAAAGCCGGTCTCCATGCCCGCGGCGTCGCAGGCATCGGCCTCTTCACGCAGCACCTTCAGCAGCGGCGCCAGCGCGGCACCGCCGCTGGAGGCCACCTTGCGCTGCAGCAGGTCCAGCGCCTGGATCTGGTTCGTGCCTTCGTAGATCATGGCGATGCGGGCATCGCGCAGCGTCTGCTCGATACGGTACTCGTGCACATAGCCGTAGCCGCCGAAGACCTGCAGCGCCTCGCTGGCCAGCGCAAAGCCCCGCTCGGTGAAAAAGGACTTGACCACGGGCGTGAGCAGCGAGGCCAGCGCATGGGCCTGGGCGCGCTCCTCGGCATCCGGCGCCTGTTCGGCCAGGTCCAGCTGGTGCGCCACCCAGCCTGCAATGGCGCGCATGCCTTCGGTCCAGACGCGCAGGTCGGCCAGCATGCGCTGCACGGCCGGCTGCAGGGCGATGGGGTCGGCGGGGCCCTGCGCATCGGCAGGCCGGGGCTGGGCGCGCATCTGGCGTCGCTCGGCCGCATAGGCGCGCGCCAGCTGCCAGGCCATCTCGGCATGGCCCAGGCCCTGCAGGCCCACGTGCAGGCGGGCCGAGTTCATCATCACGAACATGGCAGCCAGGCCCTGGTGGGGCTGGCCCACCAGCCAGGCCTGCGCGCCCTCGAAGCGCATGGCGCAGGTGGCGCTGCCCTTGATGCCCATCTTCTTTTCGATGCCGTCGCAGTGGATGGCGTTGGGCAGAAAGCTGCCGTCGTCCCGGGGAATGCCGCGCGGCGCCAGGAACAGCGACAGGCCGCGCGTTCCCTCAGGCGCATCGGGCAGGCGCGCCAGCACCAGGTGGACGATGTTCTCGCTCATGTCCTGGTCGCCGCCCGAGATGAAGATCTTGCTGCCGTCCAGGCTGTAGCTGCCATCGCCGCGGGGCCTGGCCTGGCTGCGCAGCAGGCCCAGGTCGGAGCCGGCCTGGGGCTCGGTCAGGCACATGGTGGCCAGCCAGCGGCCGCTGACGATGTGCGGCAGGTAGGTGGCGCGCAGGTGCTCGTCGCCATGCGCGTGCAGGCAGGCATAGGCGCCGTGCAGGATGCCCGGATACATGGTCCAGCCATGGTTGGCCGAGGCCAGCATTTCGTGCAGCGCGGCATCCAGCAGCTGGGGCAGGCCCTGGCCGCCAGCGTCGGGGGCGCAGGCCAGTGCGGGCCAGCCTGCCTCCATGAAGGCTGCATAGGCGGCGGGGAAGCCGTCGGGCGTGCGCACCCTGCCCTGCTCCAGGCGGCAGCCTTGCAGGTCGGCCGGGCCGTTGAGCGGGGCCAGCACGTCGGCGCAAAAGCGCCCGGCCGCCTCGACCACCATGTCGGCCGTCTCCTGGTCCAGGGCTTCATGGGCCGGCATGCGGCGCCAGTCGCCCTCGGCGCCCAGCCAGTGCTGCTGGACGAAGCGGATGTCCTGCAGCGGCGGCTGGTAGTGCGAGCAATGTGATGCCTGCGCGCTCATGCCCGGCCCTCCGTGGCCGCGACCAGGCGGCGGTAGGGACCGATGGCGCTGGCCAGGCACAGCACGGACAGCAGCGCGGCCAGTGCGGACACCAGGCCCAGCGACAGGCCCACGAGCTTTTCGTCATGGAAGACGAAGTCCGTGAAAAAGGCCACGAGGAAGGGACCGAGGCCCAGCCCGATCAGGTTGATCAGCAGCAGGTAGATGGAAGTCACCTGGCCGCGCAGCTGGTTGGGCGTGACCGCCTGCAGGATCGGCGGCGCCAGCGCCACCGGCATGCCCAGGAAGAAGGTGGTGGCCGCCACGGCCACCAGGGCCACCGTGGGCGTGGGCGCAAAGGCCAGCACCAGGCCGGTGATGACGAGCACGCCGGTGGCCACCAGCGAGATGACGATCGACCCCACCTGCTTGCCGCGCGCCGTGAGGTAGTCGGCCAGGAAGCCGCTGAGCAGCATGCCGCCAATGCCGAAGGTCAGGATGATGACGCCGTAGGCCGGGCCGATCTCGCCGGGCGTCCAGCCCCACTGGCGGATGAAGGTGGCCGGCAGCCAGGCCGTGACGCCGAAGGTGATCATGGCCGTGATGCCCGGCGCCAGCAGCAGCGGCAGGAAGGCGCGCTTGTTGCGCAACACATGGGACAGGTCGGGCGCCGGTCCCGCGGGCGCGGCCACTTTGGCGGATGCGGCCCGGGCCTGCAGGCCCCGGCGCACCGGCTCGCGCACGGTGTACATCAGCGCCACCAGCGGAATGCCGGGCAGGGCCACGAAGATGAAGGCCGCCTGCCAGGGCTTGAAGCTGCCCAGCAGCGGGAACACCACCTCGCCGGCCTGGCTGGTGGCCTGGATGACCAGGCCGCCCACGATGAAGGCCGTGGCCGAGCCGATGTACACGCCCGAGGTGTAGATGCTCATGGCGCGTGCGCGGCGCTCGGGCGGGAAGTAGTCGGCCAGCATGGAATAGGCCGCCGGCGACAGTGCCGCCTCGCCCACGCCCACGAACATGCGCGCCACGAACAGCGAGACGAAGCCCGTGACATAGCCGCCCGCCGCCGTGGCCACCACCCAGATCGCCATGCCGATGACGATGAGATTGCGGCGGTTCCAGCGGTCGGCCAGGCGCCCCAGGAAGATGCCGACGAAGGTGTAGAAGATGGCGAAGGCAAAGCCGTGGACGATGCTGAAGACCCAGTCCGACAGCTGCAGATCCTTCTTGATGGGCTGCACCAGCAGGCCCAGGATCTGGCGGTCCACGAAGGACAGGGTGTAGGCCAGCAGCAGGATGATGGTGACGTAGTAGGCATAGCCGAGTCCGTTCGACTCGGCCGGCGCGGGCGTGGACACGCGGCCCGGCGGGTAAGGCAGGCTCATGGAGACCTCCTGTGGAGGAAGGGAAAGCGGAAAAAAGAAAGCGGGAAAGCGAGACAGGGCTGCGCATGAAAAGGGCCGGCGCGCCGCGCCAGCCCTTGCGCGGGCATCAGCCGGCGCTGTGCTCGACCAGCATCAGCGCATCGAGCGCCACCACGCCCTGCCCTTCGGGCAGCACGATGACCGGGTTGAGGTCGATCTCGCGGATGGCCGGCGTGCCGCGCAGCACCTGGCCCAGGCGCACGATGAGTTCGGCCAGCGCCTGGCGGTCCAGCGCCGGGGCGCCACGGTAGCCGTGCAGCAGCGGCGCGCCCTGCAGCCGGTCCAGCTCGCGCAGCACCTCGCTGGTGGACAGGTCGGCGTCCAGCAGGCGCGCGTCGCGCATGATCTCGGCCGTCACGCCGCCCAGGCCCGCCAGGATCACGGGACCCCACTGCGGATCGTTGCGCGCGCCGATGATCATCTCCAGGCCACGCCGGCCCATGGCCTCGACCAGCACGCCGTCCAGCGCAATGGCGCTGTCATAGGCGGCCACATTCGCATGCAGCCGGCCCCAGGCCTCGCCCATGGCCTGCGCATCGGCAATGTTCAGGATCACGCCGCCTGCATCGCTCTTGTGGCTGAGGTCGGCCGACTGCGCCTTGAGCGCCACGGGCCAGCCGATCTCCGCCGCAATCGCCACGGCCTGCTCGGCCGAGGTGGCCAGGCGGCCCTTCGCAAAGGGTATGCCGGCCTGTGCCAGCACGGCCTTGGATTCGTACTCGGGCACCACCGTGCGGCCTGCGGGCAGGGTCAGGGCGACGGGCTGGGCATCGGTGCGCTCGAAACTGCGCTGGCTGAAGGCGGTCAGGCGCTGCACGGCGCGCAGGGCACGCTCGGTGCTGGGGAAGTACGGCACGCCCAGCGCACGCATCTCGGCGATGAACTCGGCAGGCACGGCCGCGCCCTCGTCCAAGCCCGCCACGATGACGGGCTTGGCCGGCCGCAGCTCGCGCACGGCGCGCAGCACGGGCGGCATCTTGATGCCGCAGGTCACCGGGTCGCCCTGGATCAGGCCGACGATGATGGTGGAAAAGCGCGCATCGCCAAACAGCGCATCCAGCGTGCGGAAATACAGGTCCGGCTCGACCAGGCCCTGGGCCGTGAGGTCCAGCGGGTTGCTCACGCCCACGAACTCGGGCAGCGCAGCCCGCAGCGCGGGCGAGTCGTCGTCGCCGATGGCGGGCAGCGCCAGGCCCAGCTCCTCGGCCCAGTCCAGCGTCAACGCCTTGAAGGCACCGGACTCGCCCAGCACGGCAACTCCAGCTGCAGCTGCTGCACCGGCTGCACCAGCTGCACCAGCCGATGGCAGCACCGGGCAGCGGATGGCGATCTCGGCAATGTCGCCCAGCTCCTCCAGCGTCTCGGCAAACACCGCGCCTGCGCGTTCCAGCTTGGTGCGCATCAGCGCATAGTCGCCGGCCATGGCGCCGGTGTGCGTGGCGGCCGAGGCGCGCGCCGCGCTGCTCTTGCCCGGATGCAGCAGCACCACCGACTTGCCCAGGCTGCGCGCACGGGCCACGGCGGCCAGAATGCGCCCGGGCTGGCGGAACTGCTCGACGATCATGGCGACCACGCGCGTGGAAGGCTGCTCCAGCAGGAAGTCCACATAGTCCTCGGCATGGCTGGCGGCCTCGTTGCCCGTGGAGATGGCGTGCGACAGCGGCAGCGCGCGGCTGGCCAGCGTGGTGCACAGCACCGTCATCATGGCGCCGCTTTGCGAGACCACGCCAATGGCGGGCCGCGCGGCATCGACCTGCTGCGCGTCGATATTCACCTCGACAAAGGTCAGCGGCACGCGCTGCAGGTAGTTGATGCAGCCCAGGCAGTTGGGGCCCTCCACCACCATGCCGGCCTCGGCGGCGATGCGTGCGATCTCGCGCTGCTCGGCCATGCCGCGCTCGCCTGCCTCGGCAAAGCCGGCCGAGAAAATCACCACCGCGCCCACGCGCCGCGCCGCCAGCGCGCGCACCGTGTCCAGCACAAAGGGCTGGGGGATGGCCAGCACGGCCACGTCAACGCCCTCGGGCAGCTGGTCCACCGAAGCCAGGCAGGCCCGGCCGGCGATCTCGCTGCGCTTGGGATTGATCAGGTGGATGTCGCCAGCGAAGCCGTTGCGCTCCAGATTGCCCAGCACCGATGCGCCCAGCGCACCCGGCGTGGCCGAGGCGCCGACGATGGCGATGGAACGCGGCCTCAGCAGCCTGCCGATGTCGGGCCGCACGGCGGCCGCCATCTCTGTCGTTGTCATTCTTGTCTCCAATGATTAAAGCTGGGAGGCCTACCGCGCGTGGTGGACGCTGCCCAAGCGAGGGACACCGAGGAAGGGCCTAAGCCGGCCGCGCCGCCCCGCACTGAGGGTGTCGTCCCCCTCACTCGCGAAGCGAGTTAGAGAGGGGGAAGGCGCGAAGCGCCTCAGGGGGTGACTTGCTTGCTCAAGTCGTAGGTTCCGAGACCTGGCTTGTAGGTCTTGTCGTCCAGGAACTGGCGCATGCCTTCTTTGCGGCCTTCGTTGTCGAAGCTGTTGGCGGCTTCCTGGGCACGCACCAGATAGTCCTCGGCGTTGTCGTAGCTCATGTCGCGCACGCGGCGGATGGCATCCTTGGTGGCCTTCAGGGCGATGGGGTTCTTCTGCAGCAGGGCCTCGGCCACTTCGGTGACGCGGGCCTGCAGGCGGTCGGCCGGCAGGGATTCGTTGACCAGGCCCCACTCGGCCGCCGTGCGGCCGTCGATGTTCTCGCCGAGCATGGCGTGGTACATGGCGCGGCGAAAGGACAGCAGCTCCACCGCCACCTTGGAGGCGCCGCCGCCGGGCAGGATGCCCCAGTTGATTTCGGACAGGCCGAACTTGGCGTCATCCGAGGCAAAGGCCAGGTCGCAGGCGAACAGCGGGCCGTAGCCGCCGCCGAAGCACCAGCCGTTGACCATGGCGATGGTCGGCTTCTGGAACCAGCGCAGGCGGCGCCACCAGCCATAGCTCTCGCGCTGGGCCTTGCGGGTGCCGGCCAGGCCCGTGGCTTCGGTCTCGCGGAAGTATTCCTTCAGGTCCATGCCGGCAGTCCAGGCCGTGCCCTCACCGGCCAGAACGACCACGCCCACGTCGTCACGGAACTCCAGGTCGTCGAGCACGCGCATCATCTGGCGGTTGAGCTGGGGGCTCATGGCATTGCGCTTTTCGGGGCGGTTGAATTTCACCCAGGCCACGCGGCCTTCGACGGTGCAGGACACGGTCTGTTCTTCGGTACGTTCGGTGCTCATTGCGCTTCCTTGTGCAAAAGGGAAATGGGAGGTTGGACACCGATGCTTCGGATCCATAATCGTTATGATAAATAACTATTATTCGACATAGCAATACAGCGTTTACCCTAGGCCGGTCACCACCCAGACCGGTGGCGATGCGAATGCTTCTGCGTCGCGCATGCATGCAATGCGCGGCACGCGGGGAATTGCGGCAGGTGTTTTGGCCGATCCGGGGGTTCACGCGATACTTGCGGTGTTCAACACAGTCAGGAGAAGAAGAACATGCAAGGCCAGCCAGAAGTCATCGAATGCCTCATAGAGCTGCTGCGCGGCGAACTTTCCGCACGCGACCAGTACTTCATCCACTCGCGCCAGTACGAGGACCAGGGCCTGCTGCGCCTGTTCGAGCGCATCGGCCATGAGATGGAAGAGGAAACCCAGCACGCCGACGCCATCCTGCGCCGCATCCTGTTCCTGGGCGGCCGCCCCGACATGCGCCCGCACGAGTTCACGCCCGGCGAGACCGTCGAAGAGATGCTGCGCAAGGACCTGGCCACCGAATACCGCGTGCGCGACAGCCTGCGCTCGGCCATGGCCCTGTGCGAGCGCCACGGCGACTACAACAGCCGCGACCTGCTGCTGGCCCAGCTGCGCGACACCGAGGAAGACCACGCCTACTGGCTGGAGAAGCAACTGGGCCTGATCGAGAAGATCGGCCTGCCCAACTACCTGCAAAGCAAGATGGGCGAACCGGCCTGAATGAAGCTCCCCCTGAGGCGCTTCGCGCCTTCCCCCTCTCTCGCTTCGCGGGAGGGGGACGACAGCCTCGCGGCGGGGCGGCCCTTGCTCGCTGTCCCTTGTTTTGGCCGCGCCAGTTTTTCAGGCACTTCCCATAAATGAGAGTGGGCTGTTTGCTCCACGATGAAAGCCCGAAACGGCAGCCACGATGAAACGGCAAGCCGGTCGCCCCACGATGAAACAAGAGCCCTCAAGGGCCTGAGAGAAGAGAAAAGAAAAAGGGATGGAAAGCCGCAAGGCCTTCCATCCCTTTTCATTTCCATCGGGTGCGCACCGCCGGGCGGCGGTGCAGCCCGGTGTCAGTCGTCCAGCAGCGACAGGTCGCGCACGGCGCCCTTGTCGGCCGACATCACCAGCTTGGCATAGGCCTTGAGCGCGGCCGAGACCTTGCGCGGGCGCGGCTGGGCGGGCTTCCAGCCCTTGGCATCCTGCTCGGCGCGGCGGCGGGCCAGTTCCTCGTCGGAGACCAGCACGTTGATGCTGCGGTTGGGAATGTCGATGCGGATGCGGTCGCCGTTCTTCACCAGACCGATGGCGCCGCCAGCGGCAGCTTCGGGAGAGCAGTGGCCGATGGACAGGCCCGAGGTGCCGCCCGAGAAGCGCCCGTCCGTCAGCAGCGCGCAGGCCTTGCCCAGGCCCTTGGACTTGATGTAGCTGGTCGGGTACAGCATTTCCTGCATGCCGGGGCCGCCCTTGGGGCCTTCGTAGCGCACGATGACGATGTCACCGGCCTTGACCTTGTCGTCCAGGATGTTCTGCACGGCCTCGTCCTGCGACTCGGTCACGTGGGCCGTGCCCTCGAACACATGGATGCTTTCGTCCACGCCGGCCGACTTGACCACGCAGCCGTCCAGGGCGATGTTGCCCGTCAGCACGGCCAGGCCGCCCTCCTTGGAGAAGGCATGCTCGTAGGAGCGGATGCAGCCTTCTGCACGGTCCAGGTCCAGGCTGGGCCAGCGCGTGTTCTGGCTGAAGGCCACCTGGGTGGGGATGCCGGCCGGGCCTGCCAGGTAGAAGTGCCGCACGGCTTCGTCCTGGGTGGTGGTGATGTCCCACTGCGCCAGGCCTTCGCCCAGGGTCTTGGCGTGCACGGTGGGCACGTCGGTGTGCAGCTTTCCGGCGCGAGCCAGCTCGCCCAGGATGGCGAAGATGCCGCCGGCGCGGTGCACATCCTCGATGTGGTACTTCTGCGTGTTGGGCGCGACCTTGCACAGCTGGGGCACCTGGCGCGAGAGGCGGTCGATGTCGGCCATGGTGAAGTCGATCTCGGCTTCACGGGCAATGGCCAGCAGGTGCAGGATGGTGTTGGTGGAGCCGCCCATGGCGATGTCCAGCGTCATCGCGTTCTCGAAGGCCTTGAAGCCCACCGAGCGCGGCAGCACGGATGCGTCTTCCTGCTCGTAGTACTCGCGGGCCAGCTCGACGATGCGGCGGCCGGCGCGCTTGAACAGTTCCTCGCGGTCGGCATGCGTGGCCAGCACCGTGCCGTTGCCGGGCAGGGACAGGCCCAGGGCCTCGGTCAGGCAGTTCATGGAGTTGGCGGTGAACATGCCCGAGCACGAACCGCAGGTGGGGCAGGCCGAGCGCTCGACCTGGGCGACCTGCTCGTCGGTGTAGTTGGAGTCGGCCGCGATCACCATGGCATCGACCAGGTCCAGCTTCTTGAACTCCAGCGTGTGCGTGGTGGGATTGGCCAGCTTGGTCTTGCCCGCTTCCATGGGGCCGCCCGAGACGAAGATCACGGGAATGTTCAGCCGCATGGCGGCCATCAGCATGCCGGGGGTAATCTTGTCGCAGTTGGAGATGCACACCAGCGCGTCGGCGCAGTGGGCGTTGACCATGTACTCCACCGAGTCCGCGATGATGTCGCGGCTGGGCAGCGAATACAGCATGCCGTCGTGGCCCATGGCGATGCCGTCGTCCACAGCGATGGTGTTGAATTCCTTGGCCACGCCGCCTGCGGCCTCGATCTCGCGCGCCACCAGCTGGCCCAGGTCCTTGAGGTGGACGTGGCCGGGCACGAACTGCGTGAAGGAATTGGCGATGGCGATGATGGGCTTGTCGAAGTCGCCATCCTTCATGCCGGTGGCACGCCACAGGGCGCGCGCACCAGCCATGTTGCGGCCGCCGGTGGAAGTCTTGGAACGGTATGCGGGCATGGGCAATCCAGTTGTCTGTCGTCTCGGTCCGTCCCTGGTCCTGTGGGGAAGGCCAGGGTCTGGGCGAAGATTATGGCGCAGCACCCGCCGCACCGCTGGGGCGCAGGAATGCCCCGGCCGGCGTGGACCGCCCCTTTGCAGACCCCAGGCATCGCCTGCGACGAAGCCTGCTGCGCAATTCAGATCCGATCAGCGGCGCGAACGCGTGCCCGTGCCCATGGCTTCCTTGTTCTTTTCGATGCGCTTCAGGCGCCGCTGCTCGATCTTGTCAGCCGCGCGCCGCTTGGTGTAGCCCGACATGTCCGCCCAGGCCCACCAGGCCGCCGTCAAGCCATAGGCGCCCAGGATGACGTACCACGACCAGGTGGCGACAGGTTCGATATCGGCCAGCTTGAGCAGGGTGAGCAGGACCGCAATTCCCAACAGATACATCACTTCTCCTTCGCCACAAAGCGCTTCACACGAGGTAACGCATCACGCATGCGCGCCCACTACAATGGTTCGCATAATTATTCCCGACAACACCCCAGGAACTCATGATGAAGCAGACATTGATTGCATTTGCCCTGACCGTCGCCGCCGTGGCCCCCGCCATGGCCGACCAGGCACTTGCCACCTCCAAGAACTGCATGGCATGCCACGCAGTGGACAAGAAGCTGGTGGGCCCCTCCTACAAGGATGTGGCCGCCAAGTACGCCGGCCAGAAGGACGCCGTGGACAAGCTGGCAGGCAAGATCATGAAGGGCGGCAGCGGCGTCTGGGGCCCGGTTCCCATGCCCGCCAACCCCCAGGTCAACGAAGCCGATGCCAAGAAGCTGGCCGCCTGGGTGATGTCGCTGAAGTAGGCTCCGCCTTTCCTTCGGGGCCCCGCCTCAGGGCCCGCAAAAAAACCGCGCAACGCAAGTCGCGCGGTTTTTTCATGGTCCGCCGGTGAATCCGGGCCCGGCCCCCTTACCTGTAGTCCGCAGCGCCCGTGCCGGGCTGCTGGTGCAGGCGTACCTGCTGCTCCAGCTGCCCCACATAGGCGGCCGTGCTGTTGTCCGACTCCTGGGCGCGCTGCACCAGATGGGCCTCCAGCGCATCCAGCCGCGCCATCAGCACCTCCTTGTCACGCGCATGCAGGTCCTCCAGCACGGTGCGCAGCTCGGTGAAGCGCGAGGCCTCGGCCTTGTCGGCCAGGTCGCGCTGGGCCTGCATTTCCTTGGCGTGTCGGCGCGCCTCCATCAGCACCGAGCCCTGCAGCCACAGCACATAGGCGACGAAGAACACGCCCAGCAGGCAGGTCAGCGCCAGCATCAGCACGCCCAGCGGCGCCTGGACATCGGTGACGCCCAGCGACACGACGGATGGCGCGGCCAGCGTGTTCCAGTTGAAAGCCGCCAGCAACGCGATCAGGGCCACGGTGATCAGCAGCGACAAGGTTCTCAGATTCATGGTGAAAGGCCTCCCTCGGCAGTGGTGAAAGCAACAGCTTCGGTTGTACCGCAACCATCATGCCTGAGCTGTCGGCCCACACAAAATAGGACTGCAAGACAGGGCGCCGCCCGCAGTCCGGCCAAGAAAAAACCGGAGCCAGGGCTCCGATTCTTCATGGCGGTCGTGTCGGACCTCAGTTCGTCTCGGCCAGCTGGTCGAGGATGGCCGGGTTCTCCAGCGTGCTCGTGTCCTGGGTGATGGCCTCGCCCTTGGCAATCGAGCGCAGCAGGCGGCGCATGATCTTGCCGCTGCGCGTCTTGGGCAGGTTGTCGCCGAAGCGGATGTCCTTGGGCTTGGCGATGGGGCCGATTTCCTTGGCCACCCAGTCGCGCAGCTCCTTGGCGATCTGCTTGGCTTCCTCGCCCGTGGGGCGTGCCCGCTTCAGCACCACGAAGGCGCAGATGGCCTCGCCGGTCAGATCGTCGGGGCGGCCCACGACGGCGGCCTCGGCCACCAGATCCGTCTTGGCGACCAGGGCCGATTCGATCTCCATCGTGCCCATGCGGTGGCCGGAGACATTGAGCACGTCGTCGATGCGGCCGGTGATGCGGAAGTAGCCCCGGTCCTCGCTGCGCACGGCGCCGTCGCCTGCCAGATAGGTCTGCCCGCCGAGTTCGGCCGGGAAATAGCTCTTCTTGAAGCGCTCGGGGTCGCCCCAGATGGTGCGGATCATGCTGGGCCAGGGCTTGGTGACCACCAGCAGGCCGCCTGCGCCGTTGGGCAGTTCGTGGCCGGTCTCGTCGACGATGGCGGCCATGATGCCCGGCAGCGGCAGCGTGCACGAACCCGGCACCAGCGGCGTGGCACCCGGCATGGGGGCGATCACGTGGCCCCCGTTTTCGGTCTGCCAGAAGGTGTCCACGATGGGGCAGCGCTCGCCGCCCACATGCTTGTGGTACCACATCCAGGCCTCGGGATTGATGGGCTCGCCCACGCTGCCCAGCAGGCGCAGGCTGGACAGGTTCCAGTTCTTCGGATGCACGGCGGCATCGCTGTCGGCGGCCTTGATCAGCGAGCGGATGGCCGTGGGAGCCGTGTAGAAGATGGTGCAGCCGTGGCGCTCGATCATCTGCCAGAAGCGGCCCGCATTGGGGAAGGTGGGCACGCCCTCGAACACGATCTGCGTGGCGCCAGCGGCCAGCGGGCCGTAGGCCACGTAGGTGTGGCCCGTGATCCAGCCGATGTCGGCCGTGCACCAGAACACGTCGCTGGGCTTGAGGTCGAAGGTCCACTCCATGGTCTGCTTGGCCCACAGCACGTAGCCGCCCGTGCAGTGCTGCACGCCCTTGGGCTTGCCGGTGGAGCCGCTGGTGTAGAGGATGAACAGCGGGTGCTCGGAATCCACGGCCACGGGCGCGCACTCCGTGCTCTGGCCGGCCAGGATCTCGCCGAAGGTCTTGTCGCGGCCCGCCGTCATGGCACAGGCCGTGGCCGTGCGCTCGTAGACGAAGACATGGCGCACGGCCTCGCAGCCGCCCAGCGCCAGCGCGTCGTCCACGATGGCCTTGAGCGGCAGTTCCTTGCCGCCGCGCATCTGGTAGTTGGCGGTGATCACCGCCACGGCGCCCACGTCGACGATGCGTTCCTGCACCGCCTTGGCCGAGAAGCCGCCGAACACCACGCTGTGCGTGGCGCCGATGCGCGCGCAGGCCTGCATGGCCACCACGCCCTCGATGGTCATGGGCATGTAGATCAGGACACGGTCACCCTTTTGCACGCCCTGGGCCTTGAGCGCGTTGGCGAACTGCGAGACGCGCTCCAGCAGCTCGCGGTAGCTGACCTTGGTGACCTCGCCGCCATCGGCCTCGAAGATGATGGCCGTCTTGTGCTCGACGGCCGTGCCCATGTGCTTGTCCAGGCAGTTGGCGCTGGCATTGAGTTCGCCATCGGCAAACCAGCGGACGAAGGGGGGATTGCTGTCGTCCAGCACCTGGGTGAAGGGCTTGGACCAGACCACGTTCTCGCGCGCCAGGCGGGCCCAGAAGCCCTGGTAGTCGTTCTCTGCCTCGGCGCACAGCGCCTTGTACTGCTCCATGCCGGAGATGCGGGCCTTGGCGGCAAAGTCTGCCGGCGGCGGGAAGACCCGGTTCTCCACCAGTACCGATTCAATGGGGGATGCTGTTGCGGTGCTCATGCTTGCTTGTCTCCTGGGCTGGCCAAATAAAAATTGTGGTGTGACTGTCGGGGGCCGGTCTTACATGCCACTGACTGAAACACCCTTGGGCGCGTCTACCTGGGGATTCCCCGCAGTTCCTGGCTGTCACCGGCAATGGACTGTTTCGCCGCTAAAATCGCGCGCCCGTTTTCCACGGCCATTGTCCCCTCCCATCCACGCCCCCACGCAAGACAAGCGCGACCGACCACCATGGCCCGCCAGCAAAACTCCAACCGAGCCCCCGGCTCCCCCCTGCGTCCCCTGCCCTCCCTGATCTTCGCCAGCCGCTGGCTGCAGCTGCCGCTGTACCTGGGCCTGATCGCCGCCCAGGGCGTCTATGTCTGGCACTTCCTGCTGGAGCTGTGGCACCTGATCGAGGCCGCCTTCGGCAACCAGGAAGCGCTGCAGGCGCTGATCACCAGCATCGGCTACAAGCACGATGCGCCCATCGGCGCGCTCAACGAAACCATCATCATGCTGGTGGTGCTGGCGCTGATCGACGTGGTGATGATCTCCAACCTGCTGATCATGGTCATCGTGGGCGGCTACGAAACCTTCGTCAGCCGCCTGGGCCTGGACAGCCACCCGGACCAGCCCGAGTGGCTGGGCCATGTGAACGCCTCCATCCTCAAGGTCAAGCTGGCCCTGTCCATCATCGGCATCAGCTCCATCCACCTGCTCAAGACCTTCATCAACGCGGGCAGCTACGACGTCAAGGTGCTGATGTGGCAGACCATCATCCACGTCACCTTCCTGGCCAGCGCCCTGGCCATCGCCTATACCGACAAGCTGATCAACAGCACGGCCGGCAACCACTGAGCCGGCGGCATCCCACACCGAAGCCCCGCAGCGCCAGCCGCTGCGGGGCTTTTTTCATGGGCGGGCGCCGGGCACGCTTTTTGCCGCAGATCGGGCCTGAAGCTTTCCTCAAGCTGACGCTTGACCGATTTTATTCATCGATGACAGCATATGCCTTGTGAATCATGATCTCTATGCTCTCATTAAGTGAGCAAATACTGACCGGATTGCAGCCCTCAAGGGCTTGAAACAGCCCGAAACAGGCCTTTTCCGGCTCATGCGTTTTGACGCAGTAAAACCTGTTTTATATAATTTCGGCTTCTTTACAACCTGCCAAGCAGGTCATCGGCACCGTCTTCACGGCCTGCCGATCCCTCCGGCGGATCGTTGTGCTCCCGGCACAGCCCCGTCAACCGGGCCGAAACTCGGTCCTGATGTTGTGGGGCATCGCGCTGGCTGATCTTCAGCCACGATGCCCGCCTGAGACACCGCGCGCGCTTGCCGCCGGCTGCTCTCGACCTCTGGCTCTTGCGCACCGCTTCGCGTGCCATCCGAGCCGTCTCGGGTGCTTTCGCACCTGTTTGAATTCCAGCAACGGGGGACGGCCGTCCCCTGCAGCGAACGGCATCAGGGCTTCATTTTTGGCTTGCGCGCCAGCGTCTTCGCCCGTCGAGGACGCTGGACTGTGTTCCATCTCACCCAAAAGGAGAACGCCACAGTGGCCAAGCAGATCATCATCGATCATGTGTTCAAGGTTTTCGGGGACGACCCCAGGACCGCACTCGAGCTCGTCCAACAAGGCCTGAGCAAACAGGAGATCCTGGAGCGCACGGGCCAGTCCATCGGCGTGTTCGACGCCGACTTCACCATCGAGGCCGGCGAGATCTTCGTCGTCATGGGCCTGTCGGGCTCGGGCAAGTCCACCCTGGTGCGCATGCTCAACCGCCTGATCGAGCCCACGGCCGGGCGCATCGTGGTCGATGGCCAGGACATCAATGCCCTGAGCGAGCGCGATCTGCGCGCGCTGCGCCGCAAGGACATCTCCATGGTGTTCCAGTCCTTTGCGCTGATGCCGCACATGACGGTGCTGGACAACACGGCCTTCGGCCTGGAGCTGGCCGGCGCCGACAAGGCCGAGCGCCAGAAGCAGGCCCAGGCCGCGCTGGAGCAGGTGGGCCTGGGCGCCTGGGGCGCCAGCTATCCCGACGAGCTGTCGGGCGGCATGCAGCAGCGCGTGGGCCTGGCCCGGGCGCTGGCGTCCGATCCGTCCATCCTGCTGATGGACGAGGCCTTCTCGGCCCTGGACCCCATCATCCGCACGGAGATGCAGTCCGAGCTGCTGCGCCTGCAGCAGATCCAGCGCCGCACCATCGTCTTCATCTCGCATGACCTGGACGAGGCCATGCGCATCGGCGACCGCATCGCCATCATGAAGGACGGCCAGGTGATCCAGGTCGGCACGCCCGACGAGATCCTGCGCAGCCCTGCCGACGACTATGTGCGCAGCTTCGTGCGTGGCGTGGACGCGGCCTCGGTCTTCAAGGCCGGGGACATTGCGCGCCAGGCCCTGACCGTGGTGTCCGAGCACAGCGACCGCGGCTGCCGTGCCGCCCAGCGCCTGCTGGAAGACTCCGACCGCGACTACGCCTATGTGGTCAACGCGCGCCGCCGCTTCCTGGGCGTGGTGTCCTCGCAGTCGCTGCGCGACGCACTGCATGGCCGCCCCGGCATGCTGGGCCTGAGCCACGCCTTCCTGCCCAACGTCGAGCCGCTGTCCGCAGGCACGCCGGTGGCCGAGCTGTTCGGCCCCGTGGCCGCTGCGCCCTGCGCGCTGCCGGTGACCAGCGACGACGGCCAGTTCATGGGCGTGGTCAGCCGCACCACCATGCTGCGCTTCCTGGACCGCGACACGCCGCCCGTGCCGCCGCCGCAGGAGATCGTGCCGCCCGTCACGCTCAACCCGCATTTCCCGGCCTCCAACGCCCCAACCGTCGCCCCCACCGTCGCGCCGACCGTGGAGCCGATCGAACAACGACAAGGAGATGCCGCATGAGCGATGCCAACAACAACCTGAACCCGAACACCGCCGCTGCCGCCACCGATCCCTGGGCCGAAGCAGGCGCCAATGCAAACGCAGCCCCTGCTGCCGATCCCTGGGCAGCCGCCTCCACGCAGGCGCCCGCCGATGCGTCGCCCGATCCCTGGGGCGCTGCCAGCAGCGGCGATGCACCGGGCGGCGACTGGCTGGGCGCGTCGGCCGGGGTTCCCGACGACGCACAGGCCAGCCTCTGGCACCAACTGACCACGGACGGCCTGCCCGTGCAGGGCTGGATCAACAGCGGCCTGGAATGGGTGGTCCACCATTTCCGCCCCTTCTTCCAGGCCGTGCGCACGCCCATCGACGGCACGCTGTCGGGCATCACCGATGCCATGCTGGCCCTGCCCTGGCCGCTGCTGATCCTGATCCTGACCCTGGTGGCCTGGCAGTTCGCGGGCCGCGCCATGGCCATTGGCGCCGCCGTTTCGCTGGTGGTCGTCGCCATGCTGGGCATCTGGCCCGAGGCCATGGTGACGCTGTCGCTGGTGCTGACCTCGCTGGTGTTCTGCATGGTCATCGGGCTGCCCGTGGGCATCCTGCTGGCCTCCAGCGACCGTGCCCAGCGCTGGACGCGGCCGCTGCTCGACGCCATGCAGACCACGCCGGCCTTCGTCTACCTGGTGCCCGTGGTGATGCTGTTCGGCATCGGCAACGTGCCCGGCGTGATCGTGACCATCATCTTCGCGCTGCCGCCGCTGATCCGCCTGACCAACCTGGGCATACGCCAGGTGCGCCCCGACCTGATCGAGGCCAGCCGCGCGTACGGCGCCTCGCCCTGGCAGCTGCTGTGGAAGGTGCAGCTGCCGCTGGCCATGCCGTCCATCATGGCCGGCGTGAACCAGGCGCTGATGCTGTCGCTGTCGATGGTGGTGATCGCCTCCATGATCGCCGTGGGTGGCCTGGGCCAGATGGTGCTGCGCGGCATCGGCCGCCTGGACATGGGCCTGGCCACCGTGGGCGGCCTGGGCATCGTGCTGCTGGCCATCGTGCTGGACCGCATCACCCAGGCCATGGGACAGACCACCCGTGGCGGCGCGCGCTGGTGGCACAGCGGCCCCGCCGGCTGCATTGCCCGCCTGCTGGGCGCCGGCAGCAAGCCAGTTCATCGCGGCAGCACCAGCTGAACGCCTTGCCTGCGGCGCGGACGGGCCTTCTGCCGCGCCGCCTTCCCGAAAAACGGCCAGCCCCGCTGGCCGCCCGCTCCCCTTTCATCACACAACGGAGGAACCCGAGGATGATCCAAGCCCTGAACCCCAACCGACTGCAGGCCAACGCACTGCGCCACTGGCTGCGCGCCGGCGCCATCGCCACAGGCATTGCGCTGGCCAGCGCCAGCGCATGGTCGGCCGACGAACAGCCCGGAAAGGGCGTGAAGGTGTTGCCACTGAAGAGCTCCATCGCCGAAGAGAGCTTCCAGACCCTCATCGTCATGAAGGCCCTGGAGAAGCTGGGCTACGACGTGCAGCCCTTCCAGGAGGTCGAGTACCCCACGGCCCACGTGGCGATTGCCAATGGCGATGCCACTTTCCTGGCCACGCATTGGAACCCGCTGCACGCCGACTACTACAAGAACGCGGGCGGCGACGCCAAGCTGTTCCGCAAGGGCGTGTACTCGGACAACGCCGCCCAGGGCTACCTGATGGACAAGAAGACGGCCGACGAATACAAGATCACCAACCTCGGCCAGCTCAAGGACCCCAAGATCGCCAAGCTGTTCGACTCGGACGGCGACGGCAAGGCCGACCTCACCGGCTGCACGCCGGGCTGGGGCTGCGAGGCCGTGATCGAGCACCACCTGACGGCCTACAAGCTGCGCGACACCGTGACCCACAAGCAGGGCACCTACTCGGCGCTGATCGCCGACACCATCTCGCGCTACAAGGCCGGCAAGCCCATCCTCTACTACACCTGGACGCCCTACTGGGTGAGCAACGTGCTCAAGCCCGGCAAGGACGTGGTATGGCTGGAAGTGCCGTTCTCCTCGCTGCCCGGCGAGCAGGCCAAGCTGGACACCAAGCTGCCCAACGGCAAGAACTACGGCTTCGTGGTGAACAAGCAGCAGATCATCGCCAACAAGGCCTTCACCGACAAGCATCCCGATGCCGCCAAGTTGTTCGAGCTGATGCAGGTCCCCGTGGGTGACATCAGCGCACAGAACCACATGATGAGCCAGGGCCAGAGCAAGCCTTCGGACATCAACCGCCATGTGGACGGCTGGATCAAGGCCCACCAGAAGACCTTCGACGGCTGGCTGGAACAGGCCCGCGCCGCAGCCCGCTGAACGCTGCGGGGGAGCCGCGCCAGGCGCTCCCCCGGCTTCCTGCTTCAAAGGCCCGCTTCGGCGGGCCTTTTGAACATGCGCAGGGCGATGGCCGTGACCACCACGCCTGCCACCAGCGCCACCGCATACATGGCTACATGGGTCACGGCATTGGGAATGGGCGCGACGAAGATGCCGCCATGCGGCACCTTCAGTTCCACCCCCGCCAGCATGGACACGGCACCGGCCACGGCCGAGCCCAGTACCAGGGCCGGGATCGTGCGCAGCGGATCGCGGGCCGCATAGGGAATGGCCCCCTCGGTGACAAAGGCCAGGCCCAGCACGCCGGCCGAGGCGGCGCTGCCGCGCTCCTCGCGCGTGAAGCGGTCGGCAAACAGGCGCGTGGCCAGGGCCAGCCCCAGCGGCGGCGTCATGCCGGCGATCATGGCTGCAGCCATGGGCGTGTAGACCTGGCTGGCGATCATTCCCGTGGAAAACGCATAGGCGGCCTTGTTCACCGGCCCGCCCATGTCAAAGGCCATCATCGCGCCCAGCAACAGGCCCAGCAGCAAGGCACTGGCGCCCTGCATTCCGCGCAGCCAGGCGCTCAGCCACTGCAGCAGCTCGGCCACGGGCGCACCGACCAGATAGAACATCAGCAGCCCCGTGAACAGGCTGCCCAGCACGGGCAGGATGAGCATGGGCAGCAGGCCCTTGAGCGCCTGCGGCAGCCGGATGTGCGCCGCCATGAAGGCCACGCCGTAGCCTGCAATGAAGCCGGCCGCAATGCCGCCGATGAATCCCGCCCCCATGCTGGACGCGATCATCCCGCCGATCATGCCCGGCGCAATGCCGGGCCGGTCGGCAATGGAATAGGCGATATAGCCGGCCAGCGCCGGCACCATCAGCGCAAAGCCGCCCTTGGCGCCGATCTGGAACAGCGTCCATCCCAGCGTGCCCTGGTGGGCATCGTCATGGACATAGATGCCGCCCAGCGCAAAGGCCATGGCGATCAGAATGCCGCCCGCCGTGACGAAGGGCAGCATGAAGGACACGCCGGTCATCAGGTGGCGATAGGCACCACCCTGGGTCCGGGCCGGCGTGGGCGCGGCGCCGCCTGCCGCAGCAGCGCCCACGGCGACACCATGCACGGCGGCTTCGGCCAGCGCCCGGGTGATCAGGCCCGAGCCGTCGCGTATGGCCGGCTTGGTGCCGCTGCGCAGCAGCGGCTTGCCCGCGAAGCGCGAGAGATCCACCTCCCGGTCGGCGGCGATGATGACCAGGTCGGCCTCGGCAATCTCCTGCGGCGTCAGCGCATCGAGCGCGCCCACCGAGCCTTGCGTCTCCACGCGCATGGCGTGGCCCAGCGCCGCCGCGCCGCGCTGCAGGCCCTCGGCCGCCATGAAGGTATGGGCGATGCCCGTGGGGCAGGAGGTGACGGCAACAATGCGCTTGCCCGTGCGCTTGCCCATGTTCTCGCCCATGCGCTCGCCAGCGGGACTGGCGGCAGCGCAGCGTGCAAGCACGCCGGCCGGATCGTCGAGCGCCTCGCGCAGGCTGCAGCGCTCGACGGCGGCGTGCACGAAGCGGGAGGCATCGGCGGCGGTATCTGCATCGTCATGGGTGCCGGCATCCGCCACGATCAGCAATTGCCCGGCCTGCGCGGCCGCATCGGCCGCATGCGGCCCGATCACGCCGCCGCTGGCGCGCACTTCCACAGCCAAGGGACGCTGTCCGGCCGCATGGCGCAGGGCTTCGGCGGCCAGCAGCGCTTCGGCGTCGTGCCCGGCGGCTGCGATCACCACAAAAAGAGGGTTCATGAGAGCTCCTGAAGAATGGGGGATCACGGCCACTGGCATGGCTCCAGCAGCACGCTGGCAGCCAGGGCCTGGACGCGGTTGGCATCGACTTCGCGCGCGGGCGCGGCCTGCAGCCAGGCCAGCGCGCTGGCCGTGGACAGGCGTGCGGTGTCCGCCAGATCCAGTCCGCGCAGTCGCGCGCCCACCATGCCCGCGACCATGGCATCGCCCGCGCCCACGGAGCTGCCGCGTGCCCGCTGCGGCGGCCGCGCGATCACCGCGCCTTGCGCGGTGGCGAACAGCGCGCCCTCCTCGCCCATGGACACCACGGCCAGTCCCAGCCCCCTGTCCAGCAGGCGGCGCGCGGCGGCCAGCAGCGCGTCGCGGCCGTCCAGGCGCAGGCCGGTGGCGGCCTGCAACTCCTCCCGGTTGGGCTTGATGGCCCAGGGCATGGCCGCATGGGGTGCCGCCAGTGCAGCAGCCAGGGGGCCCTCGCTGGTGTCCAGCAGCACGTCGGCGCCGGCAGCCACGGCCTGGGCCTGGAGCCGGGCCCAGCTGTCCGCAGGCAGGCCGGCCGGCAGACTGCCCGACAGCACGACGGCCAGGCCGGGCCGCAGATACCGGGCCAGCGTGGACATGACGGCGTCCAGATGCGCTTCGGCCAAGACCAGGCCCGGCAGGTTGATGTCCGTGGTCTGGCGTCCGCCGTCGGCCACCAGCTTGATGTTGGTGCGCGTCTGGCCCGGCACGCGCAGGCAGGCGTCGGCAATGCCGCGCTGCGCGAACAAGGCCTCGAACATGCCGGCGTTGTCGCGGCCCAGCACGCCCAGCGCGGCCGTGGAAACGCCCAGGCCCGCCAAGGCGGCGGCAACATTGATGCCCTTGCCGCCCGGCGCCTGCACGCTGCCCAGCGCGCGCTGCACCTGGCCGGGCAGCAGCGCATCCAGGGTCACAAGCTGGTCTATGGCCGGGTTCAGGGTCACGGTGATGGCTTGCGGGGCGTTCATGCCATCACCTCCTTGGCCAGGTCCCGCACCTGCGCGGCATCCTCGCAGCCGAGCGCCCTGTCTGCGAGCGCCTGCAGCTGCCGCAGGCTGGCCGCGCGCAGGCCGGCCTTGACACCGGCGATGTCGTTGGGCGTCATGGACAGCTCGCCCACCCCCAGCCCGGCCAGCAGCAGCGCGCCGAACGGGTCGCCGGCCAGTCCGCCGCAGACGCCCACGGGGCACGCGCGGGTGGCAGCGCCCTGCACGGTGGCGCGCACCATCCGCAGCACGGCCGGATGCAGGCTGTCCGCCTCGGCCGCCAGTTGCGGGTTCTGGCGGTCCATGGCCAGCACGTACTGGGTCAGGTCGTTGGTGCCTATGGAGAAGAAATCGGCATGGCGGGCCAGTGCGTCGGCCTGCACGGCGGCGGCGGGCACCTCGATCATGATGCCCAGCGGCAGGACCGGGGCGTCCAGTTCGGCGCGCAGCCGTTCGCAGGCCGCGCGCAGCGCCAGCAGTTCCTGCACGCTGGTGACCATGGGAAACATCACGGACAGCCTTGCGCCATCGCGGGCCGCCCGGTACAGGGCGCGCATCTGGGGCTCCAGCAGGTCGGGGCGGCGCAGCAGCAGCCGCGCGCCGCGCACGCCCAGGAAGGGGTTGTCCTCGCGCGGCAACTCCAGGTGGGCGACCTGCTTGTCGCCGCCGATGTCCAGCGCGCGAACGATCAGCGGCCGGCCCTCCAGCGCCTGCGCCATGGCGCGGTAGGTTTCGTACTGCTCGTCCTCGCCGGGCGTGCTGCCGCGCTCCAGGAACAGGAATTCCGTGCGCATCAGGCCCACGCCCTCGGCGCCCTGGGACAGGGCCAGCGGCACCTGCCCGGGCAGGTTGACGTTGGCGCAGACTTCGATGCGCACGCCATCGGTGGTGATGGCAGGCAGGCTGCGCTGCGCGGACACGCGTTCCTGCAGTGCCTGCTGCTCGGCCATGTGGGCACGCGCCGAAGCCAGGTCCTGCTCCGAGGGATCAAGGTAGATGCGGCCATTGGCGCCATCGACGATGGCCAGGGCCCCATCGGCCATGCCCAGCACGCCGCCGCCTGCCGCCACGGCGGCCGGCAGCCCCAGCGTGCGCGCAAGTATGGCCGTGTGCGAGGTGGGACTGCCCTGCGCCGTGACCAGCGCGGCCACGCGCGCCGTGTCCAGCTGGGCGGTTTCCGAGGGCGAAAGATCGGCCGCGACCAGGATGCAGCCGCCTTCCGGCAGGCCCTCCGGCCCCGCCGCTGCCAGCGAGGGCTGCAGTTGCACCAGCACGCGCCGGCCCACGTCGCGCAGGTCGGCGGCACGCGCGGCCAGCGCGGGGTTGTCCAGCGCCTGGAGACGGGCAGCGCCCTCCTCCACGGCCTGGTCCCAGGCCCAGGCCACGCCGTGGCCCTGGACCATGAACTGGCAGGCGCGCGTGAGGAGACCGGTGTCGCCCAGCCACTCGGCCTGCGCGCTGAAGATGGCCGCATCGCCTTCGCCCAGGCGGCGGCGAGTGTCGTCATGCAGGGCGCGCAGCTGGCCCTGTGTCTCGGCCAGCGCCGCATGCAGCCGCCCGCCGCCCACGCTGAGCGGCTCAGGCAGGTCGGGGATCTCGGCGGCCTCCACACGCCACTGGTGGATGCGGGCCACGGCCAGCCCCGGGCTGGCGCCCAGGCCCACAAAGGCAGGCCGCGCCAGCGGCGGCAGCCAGCCCGTGGCGGGCGATTCGGCCGCCTTGCGCGCAGCGGCGTCGGCATCGGCACGTTCCTGGACCACCAGGGCCTGGGCCACGGCACACAGGCGCTGGACCGCGGCACTGGCATCGGGCCCCTCTGCCGAGACGGTGACCTTGTCGCCTTCGCGCAGTCCCAGCTGCAGCAGGCTGGCCATCTGCCGCGCATCGGCCACCTCGCCGCCATGGCGCACCTGCATGCGCGAGGCAAAGCCGCGCGCCGCCTCCGCCCAGCGCGTGGCAGGCCGCGCATGCAGGCCGTTGGGATAGGCAATGGTCCATTCGCACGCCTCGGCCAGGTCCACTGCCGCCGGGCGGGCGGCAGGCGGTGCCGGGTCCGCCTGCCCCTGGAGTGCATCGATGACCTGCTGCGCATCGCCGGTGGTGAACAGCGCCTGCAGCCGGGGTGTCTGCAGCAGGCCGGCCAGGCGGCGCAGCAAGGTGATGTGAGCATCGGAGCGTGCCGCCACCGCCACGACCAGGTGCACGTTCTGGCCGGCATTCCAATCCAGGCCCTCGCGCACCTGGAGCACGGCCACCGCGTCGCGCAGCACCAGGGCCCGGTCTTCGGCGCGGCCGTGGGGAATGGCCACGCCGTGGCCCAGAAAGGTTTCGGCCTGGGCCTCGCGCGCCTGCATGCCGGCGGCATAGCCAGGGGCCACGCAGCCGCTGTCCTGGAGCAGCCGGGCGGCCTGGTCAATGGCGTCGGCCTTGTCGCGCACCCTGGCGCCCAGGCGCACGGCGATCTGCAGGCCCGCAGAAGCGGTGGGTGCAACCGCCGGGAGGGAAGAATGGGCATTGTTCATGGCGCGGATTGTGGGAACGTTCCCAACCATCAGTCAATCTGCACTGCAACATAACCTGGCCACAATCCGGCCATACCCCGGCATTTCTTTGGAGTTATCCTCTGCGGCACATCACAACCAACGGGAACGATTGCATTGAGCATCAGCATCAACGATGTGGCCCGTGCGGCCGGGGTTTCCAAATCGACGGTGTCGCGCGCGCTGGCGGGCGGCTCGGTCAGCGAAGAAGTCCGGGCGCGGGTCGCGGCCGCCGTGCAGGCCACGGGCTACCGGCCCAATCTGATGGCACGCCGGCTGCGCGCGCGCGACGCAGGGCCCATGGGCGTGCTGGTGGCCGACATACGCAACCCGTTTTTCACGGCCCTGATCCGCGCGGTCGAGGCCGAGGCCTATCGCCAGGGCCGGCGCGTGCTGTTGTGCAATACCGACGAAGACCCGCAGCGCGAAGCCATGTACCTGCAGCTCATGCAGGAAGAGCGCATCGCGGGGCTGATCTTTGCGCCCACCCAGGCCAGCCTGCACAAGCTCGAGCGCATGCAGCTGGAGTTTCCCGTTGTCCTGGTGGACCGGGCGGGCGCCCCGGCCTTCCATGACAGCGTGGTGCTGGACAACGCCCAGGCCTGCGCCACCCTGGTCAGGCATCTGTTGGAACAGGGCCGCCGCCGCATTGCAGGCGTCTTCGGCAGCACCAGCAGCACGGCGCGCGAGCGCTGCGACGGCTATCTGGCCGCCATGCGCGATGCAGGCCTGGAGCCCGACTTGCGCCAATTGCCCCCGACCAGCGATGCCGCCGAGGCCGAAGTCACGCAATGGCTGCGCCAGCCGCAGCGGCCCGACGCCTTCGTGGCCAGCAACGGCCTGCTGCTGGAAGGCTGCCTGCGCGCGATACGCGCAGCCGGCCTGCGCATACCTGCCGATGTGGCGCTCGCCGGTTTCGACAACGAGCGCTGGACAGAACTGGTGGCCCCCGCCATCACCGTGATCGAGCAGCCGATCGACGCCATGGGCCGAACGGCCTTCAGCCTGCTGATGGAGCGGCTGCATGCGCCCGAGCTGCCCGTGCGCAAGGTGGTCATGCAGGGGCGCTGCATTGTGCGCGAGTCCACGCAGGCGATTCGCTGAGCGCGGCTTTCGGGGCCGCCTGCCAAGCCCCGCCCCAGGAGGGGGCACATTGGACTTTCAATGTTACAAACAGTCGCAAACAACGGACTTGCACCCATAATCGCTCACAATTTTGTCCCGTTGACCTCATGAACCAGCCCCAACATCCCATCGTCCATGGCACGGAAGACGTGCTGATCAGCCTCTGCAACTCCGTCTCGCGCGTGCTCCAGGTGGCCACGCAGTGCCAGATCCAGTATTCGGGCATGGTGCAGCGCATCACCAAGACCAGCCTCAAGCCCGACATCGGCTGCTTTGTCCTGGTGGACGGCGGCTTTTCGGGCCTGGTGATCATCAACTTCTCGGCCGCCGCCGCCATGGAGCTGTACCGCAGCTACATGCTGAGCATGGGCATGGGTGAAGAGGACCTTGCCAGCTCCTACACCTCCGACGATGTCAGCAACGTCATGGGCGAGCTGATGAACCAGGTGGTGGGCGACTTCACCAGCAAGGTCCAGCGCGAGCTTCAGACCTACATCACGCAAAGCCAGCCCAAGATGATCCGCCTGAACAAGCAGGTCAACCTCAGCGTGGATGCCAACCTCGACTCTCCCGAGGCGCGCCGCGTGACCTTCTACACGGGCAACAACAACATCTTCTATCTCGAGCTGGCCATGGACCGCACGGAGTTCATCAAGGTGGTGGATTTCGAACCGCAGGAGCGTCCCGACCCGGACGCCCTCATGGCGCAGGCCAACGCCAGCGCCCCCGCCGCAGCGCCTGAACCGGCCGGCAGCACGGACACCGACGAACTGCTCAAGTCCCTGGGCATGTAGGCCCCGCCTCCCCTGCGGGGGCCAAAACCCTGACGCCTGCGGATGTATCAGGCGGCTCCGGGAAACGATATCGTTGACATGCAGATAATTGGAATGCCAACTATTTGAATGCCACGATGTCTCCCCTTCCCGACCAGTCCCCGCCCGCGCAAGCCGATGCCGCCAGCGTGCAGCGGCATTTCATGTTCACGCTGGGCCAGGTCAACAAGCAATGGCGCCGCACGCTGGACAGGCTGCTGGCGCCCATGGGCCTGACCCAGGCGCTGTGGATGCCGCTGATGCATCTGGCGCGTTCGCCTGAAGCCATGCGCCAGAAGGATCTGGCCCATTCCCTGGCGCTGGACAGCTCCTCGGTCGTGCGCCTGGTGGACGGCCTGGCCGCCCAGGGCTGGATAGAGCGCGTGGACGACAGCGACCGCCGCGTCAGGAAAATCCAGCTCACGCCAGCCGGCCATGCCCAGGTCGAAGCCGTGCAGGGCCTGCTGCAACAGGCCCGCGCCCAGGTGCTGGGCGCCGTGCCGCCCGAGGAACTGGACGCGGCCTACGCCACGCTGCAGCGCCTGCTGGAGGCCATGGCCGCCGAGCCCGCCTGCGACACGGACCTGCCCGACGAGCAGGCTGCCTGAGATGGCTGCCGAGCACTCTTCGCTGCCACCCGCCCAGGACCATACAGCGGCCAGCCGCAAGGCGCCGCTGTGGCTGCTGGTGGTCGTGACCATCGTCGGCACGCTGGCCATGCACATGTTCCTGCCCGCCCTGCCCGATGCGGCACACCAGCTCCAGGCCGGCGCCAGCCAGATGCAGCTGACCATCACGGTCTACATCCTGGGCCTGGGCGTGGGCCAGCTGATCTATGGCCCGCTGTCGGACAGCCTGGGGCGCCGCCCCATGCTGCTGGCCGGACTCATCCTCTATGCGCTGGCCAGCCTGGCGGCCTTTCTCGCCCCGTCCGCCCCCTGGCTGATCGGCGCGCGGCTGCTCCAGGCGCTGGGCGGCTGCGCGGGCCTGGCACTGGGCCGCGCCATTGCGCGCGATTCGAGCACGCCCGAGAACGCCGTGGGCAGCCTGGCGCTGCTCAACCTGATGATGATGATCGGCCCCGGCATCGCGCCGGCCATCGGCTCGGCCATCGACGACGCCCTGGGCTGGCGCGCCATCTTCGGCACGCTGGCCGTGGTCGGCGGCGTGACGGCCTTCGCCATCTGGAAGCTGCTGCCCGAAACCGGCCAGCCCACGGGCCGCCTGCACCTGGGCACCATCCGCGACGACTACCGCAGCCTGCTGCGCTCGCCGGCCTTCGTAGGCTTTGCCGTGGGCGGCGGCTGCGCCACCACGTCCATCTATGCCTTCCTGGCGGCGGCGCCCTTCGTGTTCATCGAGCAGCTGCATTCCACCAAGCATGAGGTGGCCATCTACCTGGGCCTGCTCATGGGCGGCATGGCCGTGGGCAATGCGCTGGCCCGCCAGCTGATACGCCACTGGCCCCTGGAGCGGCTGATGCTCAACGGCAATCTGCTGAGCCTGGCCAGCGCGGCCATGCTGCTGTTGCTGGCCCTGTTCAACCAGCTCACGCCGGCCATCGTGGTGGGGCTGATGGTGCTGTTCGCGCTGGGTTCGGGCCTGACCAGCCCTGCGGCGCTGGCCAGCGCGCTGAGCGTGCATCCGCGCCTCACGGGCTCAGCCGCCGGTGTCTACGGCAGCACGCAAATGGCCGTGGGCGGCCTGTGCACCTTGGGCGCCAGCCTGGGCAGCAACCCCGCGCTGTCGGCCGCGCTGGCCCTGGTCGTGGCCTGCGTGGTGGGGCAGTTGGGCTTTCGCAGCGCGCTGCGCCACGCGCAGCGCGCGCCCGGCTGAGGGCCATGGTCCCCGAGGCGACGGCCCGGCCGCGCGGAGCGCAGGCGGGGCCAGGGCCTCGATTACATTGGCGCAGCCGTGGGCCCTTGCCACGGACCACAGGAGACAAAAAACATGCGCCAACTTTCCTTTTCCATCGTCCTGCGCCAGGCCGCCTCCGGCACGCTGGCGGCCGCCGCGCTGCTGGCCGGCCCGGCCGCCCAGGCCGGCTCCATCGAGGCCGCCGAGTTCAAGAGCGCCACGCTGCAGCGCAGCTGGACCTACAACGTCTACCTGCCCACGGGCTACGACGCCCAGTCCAGGCTGCGCTACCCCGTCATGTACCTGCTGCACGGCAACGACGGCCAGCGCAACGACTGGCCCGTCAAGGGCAATCTGCTGCGCACGGTGGACCAGCTGATCCAGAACGGGGAGATCCCGCCCGCCATCATCGTCATGCCCGACGCGGGAACGACCTGGTACGTGGACCTCAAGGAGCCCATGGAGACGGCCTTCTTCCAGGACCTCGTCCCCCATGTCGAGAAGAAGTACCGCACCCTCACCAGCCGCGATGGCCGCGTCATCGGCGGCCTGTCCATGGGCGGCTACGGCGCGCTGCGCTACGTGCTCAAGTACCCCGAGAAATTCCAGGCCGCCGCCCTGCTGAGCCCCGCCATCTACAACCCCGAGCCGCCCGCCGATTCCTCTGCACGCTCGGTCAAGGTCTTTGCCGAACCCAATACCGGCGGCCAGTACAGCACCACGGTCTGGAAGAGCTACAACTACCCTGTGCTGTGGGACAGCTTTCTCGCCCGCAAGATCAGCGTGCCCATGTACATCAATTCGGGCGACGACGATGAATTCATGATCGAGTCCGACGCCGCCCAGCTCTACGCCCAGCTGCGCAGGAACAAGCAGCCTGCCGAGCTGCGCATCGTCAACGGCAAGCATGAATGGCCGGTCTGGGAAAGCACCATCGGCGACGCGCTCAAGTACGTGTTCCGCACCGTGCGCCGCCCGCAGGCGGACAACTGAGCCAGGCCATGAAGCAAAAAAAGGGGAGCCGGCCGGCTCCCCTTTTTGATGGCATCAGCAGGTCCTACAGATTGCCGACCATCTTGGCAGGGATCACCCAGGCGTCGAACTGTTCGCCAGTCAGGTGGCCGGAAGCCACGGCCGCTTCGCGCAGGCTGGAGCCTTCCTTGTGCGCCTTCTTGGCGATGTAGGCCGCCTTGTCGTAGCCGATGTGCGGATTCAGCGCCGTCACCAGCATCAGCGAGCGCTGCACCAGCTCGGTGATGCGCTCGCGGTTGGGCTCGATGCCCACGGCGCAGTGGTCGTTGAAGCTCTTCATGCCATCGGCCAGCAGGCGCACGCTCTGCAGGAAGTTGTGCGAAACCATGGGGCGGAACACGTTCAGCTCGAAGTTGCCCGAGGCGCCGCCGAAGTTGATGGCCACGTCGTTGCCGAAGACCTGGGCCGCCAGCATGGTCACCGCCTCGCTCTGCGTGGGGTTGACCTTGCCGGGCATGATGGACGAGCCGGGCTCGTTCTCGGGGATGGAGATCTCGCCCAGGCCGCTGCGCGGGCCGGAGGCCAGCCAGCGCACGTCGTTGGCGATCTTCATCATGCTGGCGGCCAGCGTCTTGAGCGCGCCGTGGGCGTGGACCAGGCCGTCGCACGAGGCCAGGGCCTCGAACTTGCTGGGCGCCGTCACGAACGGGTAGCCGGTGAGCTGGGACAGCTCGGCCGCCACGCCCTCGGCATAGCCCTTGGGTGCATTCAGGCCCGTGCCCACGGCCGTGCCGCCCAGCGCCAGCTCGTACAGGTGCGGCAGCGCGGCGCGCACATGCTTTTCGCCATGGGCCAGCTGGGCCACCCAGCCCGAGATTTCCTGGCCCAGCGTCAGCGGCGTGGCGTCCTGCAGATGGGTGCGGCCGATCTTGACGATGTCGGCATAGGCCTCGCTCTTGGCCTGCAGCGTATTGCGCAGCAGGGCAATGGCGGGCAGCAGCTTTTGCTCGATGGCCGTGACGGCAGCCACGTGCATGGCGGTCGGGAACACGTCGTTGCTCGACTGGCTCTTGTTCACGTCGTCATTGGGGTGGACCAGGCGCGACTCGCCCCGCTCGCCACCGAGGATTTCGCTGGCGCGGTTGGCCAGCACCTCGTTGACGTTCATGTTGGTCTGCGTGCCCGAGCCCGTCTGCCAGACCACCAGCGGGAACTCGTCCGGGTGCTTGCCGGCGATCACCTCGTCGGCGGCAGCCAGGATGGCCCGGGTCTTCTTCTCGTCGAGCAGGCCCAGCTTGTGGTTGACGGTGGCCGAGGCCTTCTTGACCTGGGCCAGCGCGTGGATGATCTCGCGCGGCTGCTGCTCGCCGCTGATGTCGAAGTTCTGCAGCGAACGCTGCGTCTGCGCGCCCCAAAGCTTGTCTGCGGGGACGGCTATGGGTCCGAAAGTGTCTTTTTCCTGGCGGGTCGCGGTCATTGGTGTGGACTCCTTGGTGAAAACAACGCGGCGCAGTTGGCTGGAGGCAGGTCGGCGGGCCGCGCGCTGCGTGGCTCGGGGATGTCTGGCTGGCGGGGCCGCAATGGCAAAAACCCGCCCATGGTAACTCCGCAAATGGGAACCTCTCGCATCCATCCCCCACTGAGGTGTCGCCGAGACGGGCTTGTCCAGGCAAACCCCTCGACTCTTGTACAAGACTGCACCCCTTGCGTGCACTTTCCGCCGCGCAGCGCCGATAATCGCCCCCGGGATTCCCCTCCCCTGTTCCCCCGATCAAAAAGACACCCCACCGATGACCACCACGATCCGCCAGCAGGACCTGATCGATTCGATCGCAGGCGCCCTGCAGTACATCAGCTACTACCACCCCGCCGACTACATCGCCCACCTGGCCCGCGCCTACGAGCGCGAGCAGAGCCCGGCGGCCAAGGACGCGATGGCCCAGATCCTGACCAACTCCAAGATGTCGGCCACCGGCCACCGCCCGATCTGCCAGGACACCGGCATCGTCAACGTGTTCCTGAAGGTGGGCATGGACGTGCGCTGGGAAGGCTTCACGGGCGGCCTGGAAGACGCCATCAACGAAGGCGTGCGCCGCGGCTACAACCACCCCGACAACACGCTGCGTGCCTCGGTCGTGGCCGATCCGCTGTTCGCGCGCAAGAACACCAAGGACAACACGCCTGCCGTCATCAACGTGCAGATCGTGCCCGGCGACAAGCTGGACGTGACCGTGGCCGCCAAGGGCGGCGGCTCGGAGAACAAGTCCAAGATGATCATGATGAACCCCAGCGACAACCTGGTGGACTGGGTTCTCAAGACCGTTCCGACCATGGGCGCGGGCTGGTGCCCGCCGGGCATGCTGGGCATCGGCATCGGCGGCACCGCCGAGAAGGCCGTGCTGCTGGCCAAGGAAAGCCTGATGGAAGACCTGGACATGTACGAGCTGCAGGCCAAGGCCGCGCGCGGCGAAAAGCTCGACCAGGTCGAGGAACTGCGCCTGGAGCTGTACGAGAAGGTCAACGCCCTGGGCATTGGCGCGCAAGGCCTGGGCGGCCTGGCCACCGTGCTGGACATCAAGATCAAGATGTACCCCACGCATGCGGCCTCCAAGCCCGTGGCCATGATCCCCAACTGCGCGGCCACGCGCCACGCGCACTTCGTGATGGACGGCTCCGGCGCGGTCTACATGGACGCCCCCTCGCTGGACCTGTGGCCCAAGATCGACTGGGAGCCCGACTACAACAAGTCGCGCCGCGTGGACCTCAACGCCCTGACCAAGGAAGAAGTGGCCAGCTGGAAGCCCGGCGACACCCTGCTGCTCAACGGCAAGATGCTCACGGGCCGCGATGCCGCCCACAAGCGCATCCAGGACATGCTGGCCAAGGGCGAGAAGCTGCCCGTGGACTTCACCAACCGCGTGATCTACTACGTCGGCCCGGTGGACCCGGTCAAGGACGAAGCCGTGGGCCCCGCAGGCCCGACGACGGCCACCCGCATGGACAAGTTCACCGACATGATGCTGGAGCAGACTGGCCTGATCGCCATGATCGGCAAGGCCGAGCGCGGCCCGGTGGCCATCGAGTCCATCAAGAACCACAAGTCGGCCTACCTGATGGCCGTGGGCGGCGCCGCCTACCTGGTGTCCAAGGCCATCAAGAACGCCAAGGTCGTGGGCTTCGAGGACCTGGGCATGGAAGCCATCTACGAATTCGACGTGGTGGACATGCCCGTGACCGTGGCCGTGGATGCCGGCGGCACCAGCGCCCACATCACCGGCCCTGCCGAATGGCAAAAGCGCATCGCATCCGGCGAGTTCAAGACCATTGAGATTGCCTCGGCCTGACGCCGGCACCAAGCGCAAAGAGGCCGCCTTCGGGCGGTCTTTTCATTGGCGCGGGCATTTGTGACAGACTGCCCGCTGCCTGCAACACTGCCCATTCAACATGACCATCGCGCTCGTCCTCATCGCCCTGCTGGCCGTGACCAGCCTGGCCTGGCGCCTGTCCTCCCGCCGCCATGTTCTGCCCTGCCCGTCCTGGCTGCGCTGGATGGTCGAGCTCGACAATCCCTTCGCGGCCAGCAACAAGGCCGCCTTCATCGTCGGGCAACTGCAGATCCAGCCAGGCATGAAAGTGCTGGACGCGGGCTGCGGCCCGGGCCGCGTCACCCTGCCACTGGCGCGTGCCGTTGGCGCGCAGGGACAGGTGCTGGCCGTGGACCTGCAGCCGGCCATGCTCGAACAGGTGGCGGCCAAGGCGCGCGCGCAGGGGCTGGAGAATGTGCGCACCCAGGCGGCGGCGCTGGGCCAGGGGCAGCTGGCAGCCGAGCAGCACGACCGCGCCGTGATGGCCGCCGTGCTGGGAGAGATTCCGGACCGCCAGGCCGCGCTGGCCGACGTGTTTCAGAGCCTGCGCCCCGGCGGCCTGCTGGCCGTGGCCGAGCTGGTCTTCGACCCGCATTTCCAGCGCCGCACCAGCGTGGAAAAGCTGGCAGGCAAGGCAGGCTTCATCCCCCACTCCTTCCACGGCCATGCGGCCGCCTATCTGCTGGTGCTGCAGCGCCCTCTCCAACCATGACCACCACACATTCTCCTGTAGCGACCCTGCGGACACCGCGCCTGATACTGCGCCAGTGGCAGGCCGGCGACCGGCAACCCTTTGCCGCGCTGAATGCCGACCCACAGGTCATGGAGCACTTTCCGGCACTGCTCAGCCGTGAACAAAGCGATGCCATGGCAGACAGGATCCAGGCACTGATCGAGGAACGCGGCTGGGGCTTCTGGGCGGCAGAGCACCTTGCCAGTGGCGAGTTCATGGGCTTCATCGGGCTGCACACTCCCGCCGCGTCTTTGCCGTTCTCGCCCTGCGTGGAAATCGGCTGGCGGCTCGCCCGGCCTTTCTGGGGCCAGGGCCTGGCCAGCGAAGGCGCGCGGGCGGCGCTGGCGCACGGCTTCGGCGCGTTGCATCTGGAGTCCATCGTCTCGTTCACCGCGCTGTCCAACCTGCGTTCGCAGGCCGTGATGCAGCGCCTGGGCATGGAGCGCGACGCCCATGACTTCGACCATCCGCAGGTGCCGGCAGGCCATGCGCTGCGCAGGCATTGCCTGTACCGCCTGACACATGCCCAATGGCTGCAGCAGCAAGCCATGGCCCGAGCATGAACGCGCCCGAGCGGGCATACTGGGCGCCGCCTCCAAAAGCCTTTATCCGCATCTCCACATGACCTCCCCGGCCTCTCCCATCGGCGTCTTCGACAGCGGCATCGGCGGCCTCAGCGTGCTGCAGGCGCTGCGCCATGAGCTGCCGCATGAGCGCTTCATATACCTGGCCGACAGCGGCTATGCACCGTATGGCGATGCACGCGGCGACGCCTTCGTGCAGCAGCGCACGCGCACCATTGCGCGCCACCTGTGCGAGCAGCACCAGATCAAGGTACTGGTGATCGCCTGCAATACGGCCACGGCCGCTGCCGTGGACATGCTGCGCGCTGAAATGCCCGAACTGCCCCTGATCGGTGTGGAGCCCGCCATCAAGCCCGCTTCGCTATCGAGCCAGACCGGCCACGTGGGCGTGATGGCCACGCGCGGCACGGTGAGCAGTGCGCGCTTTGCCCGGTTGGTGGCCGACCATGGCCAGCGCGTGCAATTTCATGTCCAGCCCTGCGACGGACTGGCCAAGGCCATCGAGGAAAGCACGGAGCAGCCCGTTCCCGCCGACCCCATGGCCACCGAGGTCGCGCGCCTGTGCGCCAGGTATGTGAATGCCCTGGGCAGCTTCGGACAGAAGACGGGCGAGATGGATTCCCTGGTGCTGGGCTGCACCCACTACATATTCGCCCGCGAGCAGTTGCGCACGCTGCTGGGGCCGGACATCCAGTTCATCGACACCAGTGCCCCGGTGGCCCGCCAGACGCGGCGCGTGCTGGACCGCCTGGGCACCCTGGCCAGCGAAACAGGACCCTTGCCCGCGGCGGAGGGCCAGGTCCGGTTGATGACCACGGGATCGCTGCAGGCCCTGCAGTCCGCCGCATCGCGCTGGCTGGATCTGCCCGCGCAATGCTGCTCGTCCGTTCAGGTCGGCGAATCCAGCGCCATCCCCACGGCCGCTTAAATCACGGCTGCGCCTGCCACAGGCGCCGGCCCGAGTGGTCCATCCAGCTCAGGTACAGCCGCAACTCGAACTCCAACTGGTGGTATTCGGGCTCCATGTGGGTGCACAGCTGGTAGAAGGCCTTGTCGTGATCGGGCTCACGCAGGTGGGCCAGCTCGTGGACGACGATCATGCGCAAAAAAGCCTCGGGCGCTTGCTTGAACAGTGCACCGATGCGGATCTCATGCCGTGCATTGAGGCGACTTCCCTGCACCACGGCGCGGCGCGTGTGCAGGCCCAGGGCGTTGTGGACCACATGGATGCGGCCGTCGTAAGCCACTTTGTTCAGCGTGCCGGCATTGCGCAGGTGCCGGCCCTTGAGGGCATCCACGTAGTCATAGAGGCTCTTGTCCGTGCGCACGGCATGGGCCTCGGGATGCTTGCGCAGCAGCCAGGCCTCGGCCTTGTCATCGGCCAGCCAGCCACGCACCTGTGACTGCAGCGCGGCCGGGTAGGCGGACAGGTAGGGAAGCGGCAGCGCGCCACCGGCCACCTCGCGCCGCTGCTCGCGCTGGCGGCGCACGGTCTCGGTGACTGCTCCGGAATACTTGGGCGTGCTGGCCTGTGCCGCCATGGCTGTACGCTGCGCGGGGCAGCGCCTTGCGCTCAATGCAGGTGGCGGGGCCGGCGGTTGCCGCCGTGGCCCGAACCCGATCCGCCCATGCCGCGCGGCGGCTTGCCGATCTCCAGCGAGCTGACCAGGGCGTCGAAGCGCTGGGAGAACAGCTTGTCGATCTCCTGCACCACGCCACCCAGCTCGGAGCCGTCGAAATGGCGCTCCATCAGGTTGACCACGTCCTGCACCAGCAGGTCGCGCTGCACTTGCATGATGGCCGCGGGCGTCGGGCCCACGAAGAGCATGACGAAGTCGTCGCGCGACTCGGCCTCTTCGGACTCCTCTTCCTCGTCGAACTCGGTGTCGTAGAAGGTCACCTCGATGGCAGCGCCCTGCTCGGCCAGCTCGTTGATGCCCATGCACATGTCGTCCAGCGACTGGCGGAAGTCCTCATCACCGCGCACCGTCCAGCACACCTGGAGCAGGCGCTCCTTGGTATCGAACTGGATGCCGGGCTCTTCTTCGTAGACGCTGCCAGCGCCATCGGCCAGGGAGCGGGCACCCGCATACTTCCACAGCGGGCCCAGCGCTTCCTGCAACTGCTCGTAGGTCGTGTCGGGGCGCAGCAGCACCTGGCCGTGCACGTGGATTTCAAATGGAGCGTTGTAATTCGACATGTTCTCGTCTGGGATGAGTTTGGCCACACCTGTCACGCCGCACCATGTGCCACGATCAATGTCAACGGAACGCATGCAGGCATCGCCATCACTGTCTGCCCGAGCCGCGCCATCCAGGCAAGCAGCCCGGGGCCTGATGAAGGGATTCTCGCACGTAATGCAGCCGGCAAGGACTTGGCGGCGCATGGCCACAATGCGGTGCTGCAAGAGCACGAAGCCAGCAACATGCACTGCGCAGCACCGCGAAACATTGCGCAACCGCAGCATTCGCCTCAACGCAAAATTGCTACAAAGATTGCAGCATCAGAACGCTGCTGCACATAGCTCATGGTGCCCCGAGCCGGGATCGAACCGGCACGCCCCTGTTCGGAAGCGGCGGATTTTAAGTCCGCAGTGTCTACCAATTTCACCATCGGGGCCCTGCGCCGCAGCGTCACAGGCCAACGCAAGCTGCTCATGCCTGCGAACTGCAGCACCAACGAAAAAGGGAAGCGTTACCGCTTCCCTTTTTTCTGAATTGGAGCGGGAAAACGGGTTCGAACCGTCGACCTCAACCTTGGCAAGGTTGCGCTCTACCAACTGAGCTATTCCCGCATATCTGTCAAGCTGTGCGCCTCACAGAGCAGACTTGAATTCTAGCGCAGATTTCCGGCACTCCGGACCAAGTCCGGAAAAAATCCACGTCGAAGCGGATCGATGCCCACCCGCACAGCAGCCCGCTCCATGCCGTCGCTTACTTGCCGTCGATGCGGTCCTGCATGCGCTTGGCGCGCTGTTCAGACGGGGGGTGAGAGCTCAGGATGGAGCTGCCGCCACTGCCACCGCTGAGCTTGGCCAGCTTCTGGAACGATGTGACCAGGCCCTGACGACTCATCTTCTTTTCCGTGAGCAGGTCAAAGGAATAGTCATCAGCCGCCGACTCCTGGGACTGGGAGAACTGGGCGTTGATGAACTTCTCACCCAGATCTCCGGCCTGCGAGCGCGACAGCGAGGCCAGCGCCGAATTGCCGCTATTGGCTGCAATCGAGCGCGCAGCCGATGCCGCATAGGCCGTTTGCATGCGCTTCTTGCTATGACCCAGCGCCACATGCCCGATCTCATGGCCAATCACGCCACGCAATTCATCGTCGTTCATCAGATCCATCAGGCCGCTGTAGACGCGAATGCAGCCATTGGCCATGGCCCAGGCATTCACGTCCTGCGTCATATAGACCTTGTAGACGGCTTTTTTCCCATTGACGGCCTGCGGCATGCTGGCAATGACCTTGTTCAGCCGCACCGTGTACTTGCTCTTGGCATCGGCCACCTTGTTCTGCGCATCCATGGCCGCGCAGGAGTCGTTGGACAGCGTGACCACATCGTCATCCGTGAGCGTCATGGCCTTCATGGCCGTGGAGCCTGAATCCAGCAGCCCGCCCACATCAGCGGACTCCATGGTTTTACAACCCGCCAGCACCACGCCGCTGGCAACAATCGCCGTCAATAGCTTGATCTTCATAATCCCTCCCGATGAATGAAGCGCGCATCATATCCACGACCGGCCAATTGAATCCACTGCCAATGGCAAGCCATTTGCACTTTTTTGCAATTTTCCAATCAACTTCCAATAAGCACGCTCGCGGCGAGGATCCAGGCAGAACAATTGGAAACAAAATAATTCACCGAACTGGCAATGAATTACAGAATGGAATTCTCTTCATGTCACAGAAGAACAAGCCCTGAACCACTCGCAGAGTGCCGAAACTTTAGAGAGAGGGAGAGATGGAGCTTGACCGGGCACGGGGCTGGCTCGAACCAGACAGCAAGGACAAGCAATGATCCTGACGCAGAAAAAGAAAAAGGCCCCGAAGGGCCTTTTGAACTGTTTTCGCAATGAATTTTTGGAGGCGCGAACCAGAGTCGAACTGGTCTAACCGGATTTGCAATCCGGGGCATAACCGCTTTGCTATCGCGCCAAGATCACTATCAAACAACTACAGCATTGCTGCAGCTTTTAGAAACTGGAGCGGGAAAACGGGTTCGAACCGTCGACCTCAACCTTGGCAAGGTTGCGCTCTACCAACTGAGCTATTCCCGCAAACATTCAAGCAACTACCCGTCACCTGAATCGAACGTACACAAGGCACATTCAAAACTGGAGCGGGAAAACGGGTTCGAACCGTCGACCTCAACCTTGGCAAGGTTGCGCTCTACCAACTGAGCTATTCCCGCTTGAATCATCCATTCTGGCAGCCAACCGCCACCAGAACCGAACACACCCGAAACGGCATGTTCAAAATCTGGAGCGGGAAAACGGGTTCGAACCGTCGACCTCAACCTTGGCAAGGTTGCGCTCTACCAACTGAGCTATTCCCGCATTTCTATCGAAGCCTGACATTCTACAACGTCGTTTGCTGCGATGGGATGAATTGTAGCGTAGTTCTTGGAGGGTTCAGGAAAAACGCTACATTTTTTCATCTTCAGTGCTTGACTGCAGGCTCCACAGCCTTGGTTTCCGCCGGGGCCACGGCGGCGGCCTCCTCGTCGGACAGAGGCTCTGGCACGCGTTCCAGCGCCACCTTGAGGACCTGGTCGATCCACTTGACGGGGATGATTTCCAAGCCGCTCTTGACGTTGTCGGGGATCTCCTGGAGATCCTTGACGTTCTCTTCGGGGATCAGCACCGTCTTGATGCCGCCACGCAGGGCCGCCAGCAGCTTTTCCTTGAGGCCGCCGATGGCGGTGACCTCACCGCGCAGCGTGATTTCACCAGTCATGGCGACATCGGCACGCACCGGGATACCCGTCAGCGCAGAGACGAAGGCCGTCGTCATGGCCGCACCCGCGCTGGGGCCGTCCTTGGGGGTGGCGCCATCGGGCACGTGCACGTGGATGTCCTTCTTCTCGAAGGCCTCGTCCTTGATGCCCAGCATGCGCGAGCGGCTGCGCACCACGGTGCGCGCGGCTTCGACCGATTCCTTCATCACGTCGCCCAGCGAGCCGGTGCGCGAGATCACGCCCTTGCCGGGCATGATGGCGGCCTCGATGGTCAGCAGATCGCCGCCGACCTCGGTCCAGGCAAGACCCACGACCTGGCCGATCTGGTTGTTCAGTTCGGCACGGCCATAGGTGTACTTGCGAACACCCAGGTAGTCAGGCAGGTTGTCGGCAGTGACGACGACGGTGGGCTCCAGCTTCTTGAGCTGCAGGCCCTTGACGACCTTGCGGCAGATCTTGGACAGCTCGCGCTCCAGCGAACGCACGCCGGCCTCTCGCGTGTAGTAGCGCACGATGTCGCGGATGGCGGATTCCTCCACCCGCATCTCGCCTTCCTTCACACCGTTGTTGGTGATCTGCTTGGGCAGCAGGTAGCGGATGGCGATGTTGACCTTTTCGTCCTCGGTGTAACCCGACAGGCGGATCACTTCCATGCGGTCCAGCAGCGCGGGCGGGATATTCATGGAGTTGGAGGTCGCCACGAACATCACGTCGCTGAGGTCGAAGTCCACTTCGACGTAGTGATCGCCGAAGGTGTGGTTCTGCTCGGGGTCCAGCACTTCCAGCAGGGCGCTCGACGGATCGCCACGGAAGTCCATGCCGAGCTTGTCGATTTCGTCCAGGAGGAACAGCGGGTTGCGTGTGCCGACCTTGTCCAGGCTTTGCAGCACCTTGCCCGGCATGGCGCCGATGTAGGTGCGGCGGTGGCCGCGGATTTCCGCCTCGTCACGCATGCCGCCCAGCGCCATGCGGACGTACTTGCGGCCCGTGGCCTTGGCGATGGACTGACCCAGCGAGGTCTTGCCCACGCCCGGAGGACCGACCAGGCACAGGATGGGCGCCTTGACCTTGTCCACGCGCTGCTGCACGGCAAGATATTCAAGGATGCGGTCCTTGACCTTTTCAAGGCCGAAGTGGTCGGCATTGAGCACCTCCTCGGCATTGGCCAGGTCGTGCTTGATCTTGGTCTTCTTGCTCCAGGGCAGGCCCGTGAGCACATCGATGTAGTTGCGCACCACGGTGGCTTCGGCCGACATGGGCGACATGAGCTTGAGCTTCTTGAGCTCGGCCTCGGCCTTCTTGCGCGCCTCGGCAGGCATGCGAGCGAGCTTGATCTTCTTTTCGATCTCTTCGATGTCAGCGCCGTCCTCGCCCTCGCCCAGCTCCTTCTGGATGGCCTTGACCTGCTCGTTCAAGTAGAAGTCGCGCTGGTTCTTTTCCATCTGGCGCTTGACGCGGCCACGGATGCGCTTGTCGACATTGAGGATGTCGACTTCACGGTCCAACTGCTCGAACAGGTTTTCCAGGCGCTCCTTGATGTCCACCAGATCGAGCACGGCCTGCTTGTTCTCGAGCTTGAGCGGCAGGTGCGCGGCGATGGTGTCGGCCAGGCGGCCGGCATCGTCGATGCTGGCGATGGAGGTGAGGATCTCGGGCGGGATCTTCTTGTTGAGCTTGACGTACTGGTCGAACTGCTGCGTCACGGCGCGGCGCAGGGCTTCGATCTCGCTGGGCTTGTGGGTTTCGGCCTCGGGCGCCACGGGCACGACGGAGCCCACGAAGTGGGTCTCTTCATCCATGACCTGCTTGACCAGCGCGCGCTGCTGACCTTCGACCAGCACCTTGACCGTGCCGTCGGGCAGCTTGAGCATCTGCAAGATGGTGGAGACGCAGCCGACGTCGAACATGTCGGCCGCCGTGGGTTCGTCCTTGGAGGCGGTCTTCTGGGCCACCAGCATGATGCGGCGGTCGCCCTCCATGGCCAGCTCCAGCGCCTTGATGCTCTTGGCGCGGCCCACGAACAGCGGGATCACCATGTGGGGGAACACGACCACATCGCGCAGCGGCAGCAGCGCCAGGTCTAGGGGGGTGGAAGGCAAAGGGGTATGTCCTGACATGGGAATCCTCGGTTTGTCAGCGGAAGATGGTCCGCCCACCGGTGTATTTCAACCCCGCAGCCCGAAAGGATTTCGGGCCACAGGGACTTGCGCTGCCGGACCTTTGCAGGCAGCGGCGCATCAGGCTTTCTTGGCCGCCTCGCGGTAAACCAGCAGCGGTGCTTTTCCGTCTTCGATGGTGGACTCGTCCACCACCACCTTCTCGACATTGTCGGCATTGGGCAGCTCGTACATGGTGCCGATCAGCGATTGCTCCAGGATGGAGCGCAGGCCACGCGCACCCGTCTTGCGCGCCAGCGCCTTGCGGGCGATGGCCTTGAGCGCGGCGGGCCGGATCTCCAGCTCCACGCCTTCCATGGCCAGCAGCTTGCTGTACTGCTTGACCAGGGCGTTCTTGGGCTCGGTCAGGATCTGCACCAGGGCGTCTTCACCCAGTTCGGCCAGGGCCGTGACCACGGGCATGCGGCCGACCAGCTCGGGGATGATGCCGAACTTGATCAGGTCTTCAGGCTCGATCTCCTGGAACACTTCCGAGATGGAGCGCTGCTTCTTGCTCTTGACCGTGGCGCCAAAGCCGATGCCCGACGCCTCGGTACGGTTCTCGATGACCTTCTCCAGGCCCGCGAACGCGCCACCGCAGATGAACAGGATGTTGGTCGTGTCGATCTGCAGGAAGTCCTGGTTCGGATGCTTGCGGCCGCCTTGCGGGGGCACGCTGGCCATGGTGCCTTCGATGAGCTTGAGCAGGGCCTGCTGCACGCCCTCGCCCGACACGTCACGCGTGATGCTGGGGTTGTCGGACTTGCGCGAGATCTTGTCGATCTCGTCGATGTAGACGATGCCGCGCTGCGCACGCTCGACGTCGTACTCGCAGCTTTGCAGCAGCTTCTGGATGATGTTCTCCACGTCCTCGCCCACGTAGCCAGCCTCGGTCAGCGTGGTGGCATCGGCCATGACGAAGGGAACGTTGAGCATGCGCGCCAGCGTCTGCGCCAGCAGCGTCTTGCCGGAGCCCGTGGGACCGATGAGCAGGATGTTGCTCTTGGCCAGCTCAATCTCGTCCTTGCCGGCCTTGTCCTTGTGGCGCAGGCGCTTGTAGTGGTTGTAGACGGCAACGGCCAGCGTGCGCTTGGGCAGGTCCTGGCCGATCACGTAGTTGTCGAGGTTGGCCTTGATTTCGGCGGGCGTGGGCAGGTCGCCTCGGCCGTCCTTGGCCTCGGTGCTGGGCTGCTCGTCGCGGATGATCTCATTGCAGAGATCGATGCACTCGTCGCAGATAAAGACTGACGGACCCGCGATCAGCTTCTTGACCTCATGCTGGCTCTTGCCGCAGAAGGTGCAATAAAGGTTTTTTTCGCTGGAGGAGCCTTTTTTCTCGGCCATGGGGTCGGTGCCTTGTTACAGAAATATGGAAAAGGATGATAACCAAATGGAAAGCGGCGTTTTCCGTAGGGGGAAAACGCCGCCCATTCTCATGCAGCCTCCGGACTTCAGGAGCGCTTGTTGATCACCTGATCGACCAGGCCGTAGTCCTTGGCTTCCTCGGCGGACAGGAAGTAGTCGCGCTCGGTGTCGTGCTGGATCTTTTCCAGCGGCTGGCCCGTGCGCTCGGCCAGGATCTTGTTCAGGCGCTCGCGGGTCTTGAGGATCTCGCGGGCGTGGATTTCGATCTCGGTGGCCTGGCCCTGCATGCCGCCCAGCGGCTGGTGGATCATGACCTGGGAGTTGGGCAGCGCAAAGCGCTTGCCCTTGGTGCCAGCGGCCAGCAGGAAGGCGCCCATGCTGGCTGCGATGCCGGTGCACAGCGTGGACACATCGGGCTTGATGAAGTTCATCGTGTCGAAGATGGCCAGGCCGGCGCTCACGGAGCCGCCGGGGCTGTTGATGTAGAACGAAATGTCCTTGTCGGGGTTTTCGCTTTCAAGGAACAGCAGCTGGGCCACGACGAGGTTGGCCGTCTGGTCATTGACAGGGCCCACCAGGAAGATCACCCGGTCCTTGAGCAGGCGCGAGTAGATGTCGTACGACCGCTCTCCGCGGCCGGACTGTTCGATGACCATTGGGATCATGCCCAAACCCTGAGTTTCCAATGCGCTCATGTTTTCTCCAGTACTAGGGGGCTACTTTAGCCGTATCCGGAAAGAAAATGGGGCTTGTGCGCCAAAGCACAAGCCCCGCAGATGCCAACCCGCCCGCCGATCTCACGAAGCGGCAGGCAGGCGGTGCTCAAACCCTCAGGCCTGGCCCATCAGTTCGTCGAAGGACACGGCCTTGTCGGAGACCTTGGCCTTGCCCAGCACGAACTCGGTCACGTTGTTTTCGATGACAACGGCTTCGACTTCAGCCAGGCGTTGGCGGTCGCCGAAGTACCAGCGTGCCACGTCTTCGGGCTTTTCGTAGCTGGCGGCCAGCTCTTCCACGTGGGCCTTGATCTGCTCGGGCGTGGCGTGCAGCTCGTTGGCGCGCACCAGCTCGGCCACCACCAGGCCCAGGCGCACGCGGCGCTCGGCTTGGGGCAGGAACACGTCTTCAGGGATCTCGGCCTTGTCGGCGTCCTTGATGCCGCGCTGCTGCAGCTCGGCGCGAGCGCCTTCCAGCAGACGGGCGACTTCAGCCTGCACCGAGGCCTTGGGCAGTTCCAGCTCGGCCTTGGACACCAGCGCGTCCATCACGGCCTGCTTGTTGCGGCCCTGGACGCGGAACTTGACTTCACGCTCCAGGTTCTTCTTGATGTCGGCGCGCAGGCCTTCGACCGTGCCTTCAGCCACGCCCAGGGCCTTGGCAAAAGCCTCGTCCACTTCGGGCAGGTTGGCCGCCTCGATCTTCTTGACCGTCACCAGGAAGTCGGCGGTCTTGCCGGCCACGTCCTTGCCGTGGTAGTCGGCGGGGAAAGCCAGGGGGAAGGTCTTGGACTCGCCGGCCTTCATGCCGCGCACTGCGTCTTCGAATTCCTTGAGCATCTGGCCTTCGCCGACCAGGAACTGGAAGTCTTCGGCCTTGCCACCGGAGAAGGTCTCGCCGTCGATCTTGCCTTCGAAGTCCACGGTCACGCGGTCGCCGTCCACGGCCACATCGGCCTGGGCGCGCTGCGCGAAGGTGCGGCGCTGCTTGCGCAGGATGTCCACGGTCTTGTCGATGGCGGCGTCGTCCACTTCGGCCGTCAGCTTCTCGACTTCGGCCGAGGTCAGGTCACCGATCTTGACTTCAGGCATCACTTCGAAGATGGCTTCGAACTGGGCCTCGCCCTCGGGAGCGCCTTCCTTTTCGGAGATGCGGGGCTGGCCAGCCACGCGCAGCTTGGCTTCGTTGACGGCCTGTGCAAAAGCCTCGCCAACCTTGTCGTTGAGCACTTCGTACTGCACCGAGTAGCCATAACGCTGGGCCACCACGCTCATCGGCACCTTGCCGGGACGGAAGCCGTCCATCTTCACGGTGCGCGCCACTTGCTTGAGGCGGTTCTCGACTTCGCTCTGGATGGAGTTCAGGGGCAGGCTCAGCGTGATCTTGCGCTCGAGCTTTTCAAGGGTTTCAACAGTAACGGCCATGTTTGTTCCTATGAGGGATTGGACCGTGCCGGCTGCTGTACAGCCCGCACCGTATTGCGCAAAAGTCACGGTGCAACGCGAGCCAAAGCCAGTCGGCCGCGCGGCACCTCAGATTTCAAGGGCTTACATCACATGCGCCTGGCCGCTGGGGACCGCACATGGTTCGCTCAACCCGTGATGTAAGCGAAGCCGGACATTATAAACGAGGCGGTTTTAACCTCCGGACGCGCGCTCTTGCAGGGGAATCCCGCAATCCGCCTGGCCAATGCGCCTCCTCTACAGGAAGCGGGCTTGAGCAGTGTTCGCCGCAGTTGAGCGGCGTTGGTGCGTGGTGCGCGGGGGGCGGGTCGTCAACCATTCAAAAACAATCACTTGCCTTCACAGCGCGGGATTCGCGCGGGCCGTTCAAAAGCCTCGAGGTGCACTCTGCACACCCCAGGTCGACATGTACACGACCTGATCAAAACCCCGCTTGCCGTCCTCAATCAGCAGATGAAACAGGGTCACTTCAAATTGAAACATCTGCCCATTCGACCTATACTGTATGTGCATACAGTAGAAAGAAGACGTGATGCAGCACCAGATTGAGACGGTCAGGGACGATGTGGAAAGCGCCAGCGAGCAAGTGGCCGCCATCTGCGAGCTGCTGGCTGCAGCCCGGGGCACGGCCGTGCACGCCTCGGCCATTACCGCATTGCTGCTGCCGGTGTCACGCAAGCTCAGCGCGGCGGCGGGCGACCTGTCCGACCATCTGCATCGCAGCCAGGCAATTGGCAGCAAGCGCAGCTAGCCCAGCCCACCTTCGCCTCGACAAGGCCCCGCCCTGCGGGGCCTTGTCGTTCCTGCACCGGATACGCCGATGGTGTGCCCGGTTTGCGCACAGGCTTCGGCGATTGCCCGGCTGGCGCCCCTGGGCAAACATGGCATTCATACCCGGCCCGCGCGCCGGACCCGGCATACCGCCTGCCCGGTGCCCCCGCGATCCGGTGGCCTGAGGCGTTCCCGGTATCCGCAGCCACACGCATGGCAGGTGCACCAGGAACAGGTCCGCGCGGGCCGGCCCACGAGGAGCTTCAGTGAGTCTTGCCATTCCCTTTCCCGCGCCGGATCAGGCGATACCGCCACCGGCCCGTGCCGCTGCTCCCGCCGACCCTGCATACAGGGAGCGCGACTGATGCAGGCCATTGCCCGTGAATACGAAACGCTGGACGAGCTGTGCATGCGCCAGCTGGGCGCCACGCGCGGCGTGGTGGAAGCCACGCTGGAGCGCAACCCGGGCCTGTCGGCCCACGGTCCCCACCTGCCCGCCGGCCTGGCCGTCGAGCTGACCGAACCCGCCCAGGCCCCCAGCCTGCCCCTGATCAGTTTCTGGGATTGACATGGACCGAGAAACCATCGTCAAGACCGCCGCCCTGGAAGGCGCCAAGGCCGCGCCTCCCGTCACCGTCGTGGCCGCTAACGTGGCCAATGGCTGGACCATGACCCATACAGCGACCGCGCTGACCATCGTCTACGTGCTGCTGCAGGCCGCGTATCTGCTGTGGCGCTGGCGCAATGAACGCGAGGACCGGCGCGCGCGCCAGGCCGAGGACGCCGCGCGCAGGAAGGCGTCTTCGACCGCCACAGACACCGGAGCGGCGCCATGAGCACAGCGCGCATGCCAGCGGCAGGCCTGGGCATTGGCGCGGCCATTCTCGCGGCCTGGATTGCCGCAGAAGGCTTCAGCGCAGATCCGATCATCCCGGTTCGCGGCGATGTACCCACCATCGGCCACGGCACCACGCGCTACGAGGACGGCACGCGCGTGACCCTGGCCGACCCGCCCATCACCCGCGAACGGGCGCGCGAGCTGGCCATCAACCTGCTGGAGCAGCAGTACGGCGCCTGCGTGCGTGATTCGCTGGGCGACACGCGGGTGCACCCGGCCGAGTTCGCCCAGGCGGTGGACTTCGCAGGCCAATACGGCTGCGGGGCCTGGCGCGGCTCCTCGATGCTGGCCAGGACACGGGCTGGCGACTACGCCGGCGCCTGCCAGTCCTACCTGTCCTGGCGATTCATGACCAGCAGCCAGCCTTTGCAGGGCTTCAGCGCCTATCGATGGGATGGCGCAGGCCGGCCCACGCGCTGGCGCTTTGACTGCTCTGCACCCGGCAACAAGGTATGCCGCGGCGTGTGGACACGCCAGCAGGCACGCCACGCGGCCTGCATGGAGGCCCAGCCTTGATGGACCGCCTGCAAACCCATGCCTGGCAGCTGCTGGCCCTGCTGCTGGCGGCACTGCTGGTCTGGCAGTCGCTGGCGCGGCTGGGTGCCGAGCGCGATGCGGCGCAGGCACGCACGGATCTGGCGAACGACCGCCAGGCCGCTGCCACCGCCGCCCTGCACGCATCCGAACGCTATCGACAACGGGAAGGAGCCTACCGTGAACGCCTCGACTTTCTTGCACGCGACACGGACCTGGCCCTGGCGCGCGCTGCGGCGGATGCCGATGCTGCCCGCGCTGCTGCTGGCCGGCTGCGCGGCGACCTCGCCGACTACATCACCGCCCACCGTGCTGCCGCCCAGGCTCGCGCCGCTGCCGGACAGTGCGCGCCAGACACCGCAGCCCTCGATCTGCTCGCCGAGCTGCAGCGCCGCGCTGACGAGCGAGCGGGAGCGCTGGCGCGCATTGCTGACGACGCCCGCCACCGAGGCAGCGCCTGCGAGCGCGCCTACGACGCCGGACTCGCGCTGACCAGCGCCCTGACCAGCACCATGACCCAGGACCCACGCCATGCTCAAGCCCGCTAGCCTGCGCGACGCGCTCGTCGCTGCCCTGCCCCAGCTGCAACAGTCGCCGGGGAACATCCGTTTCACCATCCAGAGGGGCCGCGTGGTCAACACGGGCACGCCGTCCCTTTCCTGGGAATACCGCTATACGCTGAGCCTGGTGATTGCGGACTTCACCGGCAGCATCGATGCCGTGACCGTGCCGCTGCTGGTCTGGGCGCGGCGCCACCAGCCCGACCTGTTCGACCATGCAGAAAGGCGCGAGCAGGCGATCCGCTTCGATATTGCACCTCCTTCCACGGACCCTGCAGCCGCCTCGCAGCCGCAGCAGCTCGCCATCGAGATCGACCTGGTGGAGGCCGTGCTGGCGCGCCCGCGCGATGGCAGCCCCAGCGCCTTCGACCTGATCTACAAGCCCGAGCCGCCGGGCCAGCTCGACATTGCGCAGCGCCAGTTGTGGGAGCTGTTCCTGTTCGGCGAGAAGGTGGCCGAGTGGAACTACGACCCGCGCTGAGGCGTGGCCCTGCTCCATGCCGGGCTGCATGTCGGGCTGCATGTCGGGCTGCATGTGGCAGCGTGCGCCACGCCCGGCACACGGCGACACGCAAGGGCCTGGCCGGCACCATGAACGCCATGGATTCGCCCGTCGCACAAACCGAGAGCCCGTACGAGATCATCCGCCGCCTGGAGGGGCTGATCCGCACGGGCACCATCGCCGCAGTCCGCCATGCGCGCCCTGCGCGCTGCCGCGTCAAGACCGGCAACCTGACCACCAACTGGATTCCCTGGCTGGCCATGCGCGCCGCGGGCGAGAACGCCAGCGTCTGGTGGCCGCCTGCGGTGGGCGAGCAGTGCGTGCTGCTGTCGCCCGGCGGCGACCTGCTGGGCGCCGTGGCGCTGACCGGCATCTACAGCAGCGCCGCAGCCCAGCCCAGCGACCGCGAAGGGGTGTGCCACACGCAGTGGAGCCCCACCGATTTCATGGAACACGACAGCACCACGGGCCGTCTCAACATCAACGTGGCCCATGGCATCACGCTGCGCGTGGGCAACTCGGTGATCAGCATCGACGAGCAAGGCATCAGCCTGCAGGCCGGTGGCGGTTCGGCCACCGTCAATGCGCAGGGCCTGGCCGGCGCGCCCGATGTGACCACCGGCCCCATCAGCCTGCTGCGCCACCGACATGGTGGCGTCAGGGCGGGCGACGCCGTCACGCAGGGGCCGCTATGAACCGCCATACAGGCCGCCGCATCGAGGGCATGGAGCATCTGCGCCAGAGCGTGGCCGACATCCTGTCCACGCCCATCGGCTCACGCGTGATGCGCCGCGACTATGGATCGCTGGTCCCGGCGCTGCTGGACCAGCCCGACAACAACGCCACCCAGGCGCGCCTGCGCGCCGCCGTGGCCAGCGCGCTGATGCGCTGGGAGCCGCGCATCCGGCTGACGCGCATCGTGATCGAGCGCGATCCGGCCGCACCCGGGCGCGCCGACCTGACGCTGATCGGCACCTTCAACAACACGCGCCGCCCGGCCCCGCTGAGCCTGCAGATGCCCATCGCCCGCACCCTTTCATGAAGCAAGACATGACCCCTGCACTGGACGCCCTGCCGCCGCCCGGCGTCGTCGAGACGCTGGATTTCGAGCGCATCCTCGACGCCCACCGCGCCGATCTGCTGGCGCGCCACCCGGAGGCCGCCGAAGTCCTGGCGCTGGAGAGCGAGCCGCTCAACAAGCTGCTGGAGGCGCACGCCTATCGCGAGCTGCTGTACCGGGCGCGCGTCAATGATGCCGCGCGTGCGCACCTGATTGCGTTCGCCCAGGGCTCGGACCTGGACCACAAGGGCGCCTTCTATGACGTGGCCCGACTGCCCGGGGAAAGCGACGACCGCTACCGCCAGCGCATCCTGCTGCGCGTGCGCGCGCTGGCCGGCAGCGGCACGGCAGAGCACTACGAGCACCTGGCCATGACGGCCAGCGCCAATGTGCACAGCGCCATCGCCACGCAGCCCCAGCCCGGCCGCGTGAGCGTGCAGCTGTGGCTGGTCGAGCCCGCACAGGCCGAAGAGACCCTGGCCATCGTGCTGTCGGCCCTCAATGCGCCAGGCGCGCGGCCGCTGGGCGTGCCCGTGTCGGTATCGCTGGCGCGCCCGCACCCCATCGACATCACGGCGCACCTGCTGCGCGAGCCCGGTGCGCCCGTGGACATCGTGGCGCGCCTGCAGGCCGGCCTGGCCGCCCAGATCGCCGCCTACGCGCTGCTGGGCCGCGATGTGCCGCGCTCGTGGATCACCACGCGCCTGCATGTGGACGGCATTGCCCGCGTCACCTACCCCGACGCCCAGGCCCCGGCCGAGCTCACGCCGCTGGCCGCCGACGAATACCCGGTGCTGGGCCGAGTACAGCTGGTGGACGAGGGCCTGCAGGCATGAGCACCGCCGCCATCATCCCGACGGCGCCCCGCCGCCACGTGCTGCCGCCCAACGCCACGGCGCTGGAGAAGGCCGTGGACCAGGTCGTCCCGAATTGGGATGGCCTGGCCGGCGCCTTTCCCGCGCCGGCCCAGGGCGAGCCTGCGGCCTTTCTGCCCTGGCTGGCGGCCGAATGGGGCATCGCCCAGTTCGACCGCTACTTTGACGACGTACCCGCCCTCATCGCCAACGGCCTGCCCTGGCTGCGCGAGCGCGGCACGGCCGCGTCCATGCAACGTGCGCTGGGCTGGCTGGGCTATGACGGCGCGCAGCTCGACGAGGATGGTGCCTGGCTGCACCTGGACCTGGGCCGCATCATCGGCGACGCAGAGCTGGCCAGCGTGGCCCATGTGGTGCGCGCCAGCCTGCCGGCGCACGTGCGCTTTTACCGCGTCTTCCACGGCCACGACCTGCGCCCGCTGCGGCTGGACCACGGCCCGGGCCTGGACGCCGGCATGCTGGACAACGACAGCGGCACCTGGATCGATGTGTCGCCGTATGGCGAACCCGTCAAGCTCAGCCAGGGCCTGCCCCGCCGCACCGGCACCGAGGCACCGCCTTCGGAGGGAGTGCTCACGGCCCAGCTGTTCCGCGTCACCACCATCGCCACCTATGCCGACCGCATGCTGCTCGATGCCTGGACGCTGGACAGCGAGATCCTGATCGACGCCAGCCTGGGCATCACCGAAGTCAACGCCACCACCACGGGCGAGCCCGCCTACTACGCGCCGCTGCGGCCCATTCCCGCCCAGGCCATGGCCACCCACAGCGCCTGGACGGCGCCCGCACCGCTGGCCCTGGCCAGCCTGCACCCCTGGGCCAGCACCGAGCGCCCGCACGACAACACCCGTACCTGGACCGGACGCTGGGACAGCACGCCCTGGCGCCGATCCTTCGAAACCCGCACCACCACCACCGAAGAACCCGAGGAACCCTGAACATGGCAGTTCTGCAGCAAGCGGGCCGCATCGCCCTCGCCAAGGCCGTCGCCGCCCAGACCATCCACATCGCCTGGGGCCGCGGCCTGCCCGCCTGGGACGCCGCGCCCGAGCCCGAACCCATCACCGCCAACGCCCTGGTCGACGAAATCGGCCGCCGCCTGGTCACCGAGGTGCGCTTTGCGCGGCCCGACGACAACGGCGAGATCGAGCTGCCCAGCGGCGCGCGCTACAGCGTCAGCGACACACCCACCACCTTCGTCTACCTGCGCGCGGCCTTCGGCTTCGACGACGCCAAGGGCGAGGACGTGCGCGAGATGGGCGTGTTCTTCGGCACCCAGGTCGCCACCGACGTGCCGCCCGGCCAGCGCTGGGTGCTGGCCAGCCAGCTGACCGGCAAGGGCGAGCTGTACACGCTGGAGCGCCGCCCCCGGATCCTGCGCAGCGGCAGCGTGCGCCAGGTCGAAGAAATCATCCTCCCCTTCTGAACGGCACCCCATGAGCCAGACCAAGATCTACGACCGCTTCGACGCCGGCAAGCGCTACGACAGGCTGCAGTTCGCGGCCGACCGCGTGCTGCAATCGGCCGAACTCAACGAGCTGCAGAGCATGCAGCAGCACCGCCTGCGCGGCATCACCGATGTGCTGTTCAAGGAGGGCGACATCGTCCGCGGCTGCCAGTGCATCACCTCCGCCGACACGGGTGCCACCACCATCGAGGCCGGCGCGCTCTACGTGGCCGGTGCCGTGCGCGGCATCACGCCGGGTACGCTCACCGTGGCCACCGTGGGCACGGTCTACGTGGGCGCCTACCTGCAGACCGACACCGTCACCGAGCTGCAGGACCCCGAACTGCTCAACCCCGCCGCCGGCACGCGCGGCTATGGCGAGCCCGGGGCGCTGCGCGAGCGCGTGACCCTGGTCTGGGGTGCGCAGGGTGACGGCACGGCCGGCACCTTCTATCCCGTGTGGACCATCATCGACGGCTCCGTCATGCCCAAGGAGCCGCCGCCCAACATCGACGCCGTCACCCAGGCCCTGGCCCGCTATGACCGCGACAGCGCGGGCGGCACCTACGTCGTGCGCGGCCTGGACGTGATCATGGGCGAGGACCTGGCCACCGGCCAGCAGGTCTACACCGTGCGCGAGGGCGCCGCCCGCGTCAACGGCCATCCGCTGGAACTGGGTGCCAGCCGCCGCCTGGTCTACGAGGCCAAGCCCGACCTGTTCTTCGTGGACAGCGAACCCCACACCTCGGCCGGCACGGCCGCCCAGCGCATCCGCTTCGACCGCCAGCCCGCCGTCGGCACGCCCCAGGTGCGCGTGCAGGCCCGCAAGACCGTCACGCTCACGCATGGCGGCTTCACGGGCGCGGCCGACCCGCTGCCCGACAACGCCGTGCTGGCCGTGGACAGCGTGGTCCAGGCCGGCACCACCTACGTGCAGGGCACTGACTGGAAGCTGGTGGGCGGCCAGATCGACTGGAGCCCCTCGGGCGCCGAGCCCGTGCCCGGCAGCACCTACCAGGTCACCTACCAGTACATGCTCAACGCCACGCCCACGGCCGTGGACTCCACGGGCTTCACCGTGGAAGGCGCGCTCAAGGACACCCTGGTGCTGGTCAGCTACCACTACGCGCTGCGCCGCTACGACCGCCTGGTGCTCAACAGCGAAGGCCAGCTGCAATGGGTGCCCGGCGTGCCCGCCGCCTGGTCGCCCAAGGTCCCGTCCGCCCCCAGCGGCACCCTGGCCCTGGCCTCGGTCTACCAAAGCTGGGACAACAACCGCCGCGTGGACCAGGACGCCGTGCGCGTCGTGCCCATGCAGACCCTCAAGGCCTACCAGGACCACATCCAGACCATCTACGCCGACCTGGCCGAGCTGCGGCTGTCGGTGGACGTGTCGGGGCGGCACAGCGGGGTCAAGAAGGGGTTGTTTGCGGATCCGATGCTGGACAACGGCCTGCGCGATGCGGGGCGCAGCCAGAGCGCCCATATCCTGGGCGGCCAGTTGCAACTGCCCATGAACGCCAAGCTGTACCAGATCGGCACCGACATCACCACGCCCCAGACCACGCCCTACCAGGCCGTGTCCGTGCTGGGCCAGCTGGGGCGCACCGGCACCATGCTGGTCAACCCATACGGCGCCTTCGACGTTCTGCCCAGCGCCGCCACCCTGACACCCGCCGTGGACTACTGGACCGACGTGCAGACCCAGTGGGCCAACCCCATCCTGGTCTGGCTCACACCCAGCCAGGCGCGTCCCACGGAGACCCAGAAGCTGCTGTCCGAGTCCACTTCGGCACTGGAGCATCTGCGGCAGATCGAGGTGCAGTTCTGGCTGGATTTCCCGCTGGGCGAAACCCTCACCGAGTTGATTTTCGGTGGTATTGCCGTCACGCCCCAGCCGCTGGCAGGCGGCACGCTCGTGGCCACGGCCCAGGGCCTGAAGGGCAAGTTCAAGATCCCGGCGGGCGTGCCCTCGGGCACCAAGAGCGTGCGCTTCACAGGCCGCGCCGGCAGCCACGCCGAAGCCGTCTTCACCGGCCAGGGCCAACTGCTCGAACGCAGCGTGTCCAAGATCACTGTCCAGATCTACGACCCGCTGGCCCAGACGTTCACGCTGAGCTCCACCCGGGAGATCTGCGGCACGCGCCTGTGGTTCTCTACCGTGGGTGACAAGGATGTGCAGGTACAGCTGCGCGAAGTCACCGGCGGTGTGCCATCGCGCAGCATCCTGGCGGAATGCGTGCTCAAGCCCGCACAGATCCAGGCCGACATCGCTGGCGCCAAGCCCACCCAGGCGCAATGGGCACCTGCGTTGCTGGAGTCCGGTGTCGAATACGCCATCGTCGTGCTGACCAACGACAACACCACGGCCCTGGCTGTGGCCGAGCTGGGCGGCTGGGACGCCGCACGTGCCCAGTGGGTCACCAGCCAGCCCTACAGCGTGGGCGTGCTGCTGTCCAGCAGCAACGCCAGCACCTGGACACCGCACCAGACACGCGACATGGCATTCGAGCTGCTGGCGACCGAACACACGGCCAACACGCGCACCATCGAGCTGGGCAGCATCGCCGTGCAGGACGCCACCGACCTCATGGTCCAGGCCGGCGCCATGCTGCCCGCGGCCGACGCGCAACTGGTCTTCGCCATGCAGTTGGAGGACGGCACCACGCTCGAGGCCGCCGCAGGCCAGCCCGTGCAATTGGCCAGCCGCTACAGCGGCAACGTGGCCGTGCGCGCCAAGCTCTCTGGCAACACCAACCACGCAGCCCACCTGCTGCCGGGCATGCAGCTGGTAGCCGGCAGCCTGCAGGCCACGGGCGACTACATCAGCCCCGCCATCAACGCCGGCACCAACGTCACGCTCAACGTCGTGGCCGAGGCCGTACTGCCCGCCGGCAGCGCTCTGGCCGTGCAGATGCAGGCCGAAGGCAGCAGCGCCTGGACCAACGTGCCCTACCTGAGCACCAGCCCCCAGACCGCAGGCGTGCTGGAGTTGAGCTACCGCCTCACCGGCATCAGCGCTGAGCGCCTGCGTGTCCGCCTGGTCCTCACGGGCAGCCACGGCGCCCGTCCCCAGGTCACCAACCTGCGAGCCATCGTGATATGACATTGCACGACGACAAGACAGCGCAGGGCTGGCCCCTGCCCCACCCCGACAACCGCCTGGAAGACGACGTGCTGCGCCTGCGCCAGGCCGTGCAGGACGTGGACCAGGCGCTGACCGCAGCGCGCCAGCTCATCGACACCAAGGCCAGCTCCCAGGGCGTGCAGGACGCCATGGACGTGGTGGCTCACCGCATAGAGCAACTGGAGACCGCCGTCCAGTCGCTGAGCACCGGCAAGGTGGCCAGCGTCAACGGCGTGGCCGGCGTCAACGTCAAGCTCAACCCAGAGCACATCGCGCTGGGCCCGGCCAACGGTGCCACCAGCGAAAGCTTCGGCTACGACGCCCAGGGCCGCATCAGCAGCATCACGCGCACCGTCAACGGCTTCAGCGCCACCACCGCCGTCAGCTACGACGGCGCCGGCCGCGTCTCCCAGCAGCAGACCAGCTACCGCGGGCGCGTGCGCACGGAAACCTATGCCTACGACGCCGCCACGGGGCGGGTATCGGGGGTCAATGCCACGGAGGTACAGGGATGAGCTTTGGTGTGATCACGTACCGTGCCGAGCATCTGCAATGGCGCAAGACAAGTCGGCAAGCGGTCGCCATCTTTAGCCAGGGGCAATCCAACGCGGAGATGCGACATCAAGGCAGCGAGGTGATGCGATGAGTATCGACATCGTCACTCACACGGCTGTCAAAGCCCTTGAGCGAGAGGTCAAGGCCCTTGAGCTCGACGTCAAGAGCCTGGAACAAGTCCAGCGGACTGCAGGCAAGCCTCTGCGCACGACCAGATATACGACTGGCGCCGGAATCCATACCATGTTGGCGCAAAGCACCTACCAACTGATATGGCTGCAAGGCCCAGGAGGAAATGGAGGAATGGGTGCGATGGGCACCTACGGGATTGGCGGCGGCGGTGGCAGCGCCGGCATGTGCATAGCAGGCGCTCGGATCACTTTTTCCGGAAATATTGACTACCAAGTGGGTGCAGCTGGAGGCGGTAACAGCACCACATTTGGTCCTCTAAGAGCACTGGGTGGGCTCAATGGTGGCAGCGGGTCTGCTGGATCCTGGGACAGGAATCCAACAGCTGGGGGCGGGGCCATGAATGGGTGGCAAAAAGACCAGTTTCAATTTCCACAAGCTATTGGCGGAGGAAGCGGCGGAACCGCTGGCTATCAAGGATGTGCGCCAGGCTTCCCAACGATCAACATTCCCTACTACGGTATCGGCACTGGCGTAGGCGCCGTAGCAGGTGGTGGTGGCGGAGGTGGAAGCTCAATGTTCGGCGTAGGCGGAGCCGGTGGCAAACATTACACGGCGGGAGGCGATGGAACAGGCTACGGTGCCGGCGGGGGCGGCGGGGGTGGATACGGAGATAGGAATGCCCCCGGAGGCCTTGGAACCGGTGGCCTCATCATCGTGGAGGAATACTGATGCTCTACGCACTAGTCTCTCAAGGGGTCGTACAAAACGTCGTGGAATCCTCGCAGCCAATCGCGGGATGGCTGCCATGCGAAAGCGCCGCAACAGGTTGGAGCCATGACGCCGACACGGGACTGTTCATGCCACCGGTGGCCACACCTGACCTTGCCCCACGCCACATCACCCCGCTGGCCCTGCGCCGCCGATTCACCCTGGCCGAACGCTCGGCCATCGAATGGGCTGCCGTGGACCGTGCCGACACCAGCGAGAAGCAGCGCAAGGATGCCGCCATGCTGCGCGCCTGCCTGAAGGACCAGGAGCAGGCCGGCTTCATCGACCTGGACGATGCGGATGTGGCTACCGGCGTGCGGCTGATCGAGGAGCTGCAACTGATCGCATCAGGCCGCGCTAGCGAGATCCTCGGGGCACCCGTCCAGCCCGGCGAACGCCCCTGACATATCCACCTGCAAAAGCCCCGGCGCCCGTTGAGTAGCCGGGGCTTTTCCTTTCCTGGTCGGCACCCCGAACCAGCGCCAAACCAAGCCTCTGTGCAGCCCTCCGGCACAGCCAAGGTCGCTGGCGCCCATGCCCATGCCGCGAGAACATCAATGCAACCCGGGCACAGCGCCAGCGGCCGTGCAGGCGGCAGGCGCCAAGCCCTGCAAGGACAACCAGGCCGCCTTCGCTGCATGAACTTCAGCATGACACAAACCACCACTGTCGATCCCGCCAACGCCGCAGCTTGCGCAAAGGTGCCTGCATGAGCCTGGATGCCGTCATCAGTGCCGACTTGGTGAAGACACGGGCGGAGATTGCTGCGCTGAGTAATGCATTGGCGGCTGCGCGCAATGAAATCGCAGGATTGAGCAACCAATTCAGCAACAGCACTGCGCTCAAGAGCATACAGAGAATAAGAGTTCAACCTGCTGCTGGTAGTGGTACGCCCTATTACTCGGACGTCACCATTACGGCCATCAATCCTCAGAGAACCATAGTATTGATACGCCAAACGACACCCAACTCCGGCACCGTCAGGTTCGATTGCGAAATCATCAACACCACAACGCTACGCTGTGCGAACTATTACTCAAGTTCGGACTACAACCTATATAGCGCAGGCGTAATGGACATCCAGGTGGTGGAGTTCAAGTAATGCCCCACCACTACGCCCAGCTCACCCCCGCCGGCGTGGCCTTCGCCATCACCGAAACCCACGCCGAGCTCAACGCTCCCGACCTGCTCCCCCTGCCCCGCTACGACACCTCGGTGCTCGGCCGCCGCTGGACCGGCACGCACTGGGAAGACGTGGCGCAGGCGCTGCCTGAAAACCAGGCTGGCCCCGCTGCAGCCAGCGAACCCGCCCCCCGCCACATTACCCCCCACGCCCTGCGCCGCCGCTTCACCGTGGTCGAGCGCACGGCGCTGGAGTGGGCCGTGGTGGACCGTGCCGAGGCGGGCGAGGCCGACCGGCTCAACGCGGCCACGCTGCGCTCGCTGCTCAAGGACATCGAGCAGGCGCGGCAACTCGATCTTGACGACCCCGAACTGGCCGACAGCCTGCGCCGGTTCGAGGCCTTCGGACTCATCGCCGCGGGGCGTGCCCAGGAGATCCTGGACGGCCCCGTACAAGCCCACGAACAGCCGTGACCACCCCTTTTTGACGACAGCCCCACGGCCCAACCACCCCCAACCCGGAGAACACCATGGCGACAGCCCCGTTCCATCATGGCATTCGCGTCACGGAAGTGAGCGAAGGCATCAATTCCATCCGCATCGTGTCCACGGCCGTGATCGGCCTCGTGGCCACGGCCAGCGACGCCGATGCGGCCACTTTCCCGCTGAACCGTCCGGTGCTGGTCACCAAGGTCGATGCGGCCATCGGCAAGGCCGGCACCAAGGGCACGCTGGCCCAGGCGCTGAACGCCATCAAGGAGCAGTGCCGCCCGGTGCTGGTCGTCGTGCGCGTGGCCGATGGCGAAGGCGCCACCGAGGCCGAGCGCCGCACCGACCAGGACGCCAAGGTCATCGGCACCACCGCCGGCAACCAGTACACGGGCCTGCAGGCGCTGCTGGCGGCCCAGGCACAGCTCGGCGTCAAGCCGCGCATTCTGGGTGCGCCGGGCCTGGACAGCCAGGCCGTGACCGACGCGCTGGCGTCCGTGGCCATCAAGCTGCGCGGCTTTGCGTATGCGGCGGCCATCGGCAACGATGTGGCCGAGGCCCAGGCCTACCGCGAGCACTTCGGCCAGCGCGAACTGATGCTGCTGTGGCCCGGCTTCAAGGCACTCGACCTGTCCACCGCCGCCGTGCAGGACGCCTCGCCCGTGGCCTACGCCCTGGGCCTGCGCGCACGCATCGACCAGGAGCAGGGCTGGCACAAGACGCTGTCCAACGTGCCGCTGTCCGGCGTGCTGGGCATCTCGCGCGATGTGCACTGGGACCTGCAAAGTCCCGATACCGAGGCCGGCATCCTCAACCAGGCCGGCATCACCACGCTGATCCAGAGCCAGGGCCACCGCTTCTGGGGCTCGCGCACCTGCACGGACAGCGAGCTGTTCCGCTTCGAGTCCAGCGTGCGCACCGCGCAGGTGCTGGCCGACACCATGGCCGAGGCGCATTTCTGGGCCGTGGACAAGCCCATGCACCCCAGCCTGGTCAAGGACATCCTGGAAGGCATCAACACCAAGTTCCGCGAGTTGAAGGCCCTGGGCTACATCCTGGACGGCAAGGCCTGGTACGACGAAACGGTCAACGAGACCGCCACGCTCAAGGCCGGCAAGCTGGTGCTGGACTACGACTACACGCCCGTGCCTCCGCTGGAGGACCTGGGCTTTCGCCAGCGCATCACCGATCGCTACTTCGCCGACTTCGCCCTGCGCGTGGGCACCGGCCAGTAAGCGGCGGCCGCACCCGACACACCCAATACACCGAACACACCGGATACACAGGAGAAAAGCACCATGGGACTGCCCCGCTCTCTCAAGAATTTCGCCACCTTCGTGGATGGCAACTCGTACATCGGCGACATGCCCGAAGTGGGCTTGCCCAAGCTCACCCGCAAGATGGAGAAGTACCGCGCCGGCGGCATGAACGGCGAGGTCAGCCTGGACTTCGGCATGGAGGCCATCGAGGCCGACCTGACCGCTGCCGGCTACATGAAGGAATTGATCTCCACCTGGGGCACGCTGCGCCACGACGGCGTGCTGCTGCGCTTCGCCGGCGCCCTGCAGGGCGATGACAGCGAAGGCGTGGACTCGCTGGAAGTGGTCATGCGTGGCCGCTTCTCGGAGTTCGACCCCGGCAAGGCCAAGGCCGGCGACAAGACCGAGATCAAGTACAAGCTGGCCGTCAGCTACTACCGCCTGTCCATCAACGGCCAGGTGCTGATCGAGATCGATCCGGTCAACTTCGTCGAAGTCGTCAACGGCATCGACCGCCTCGCCCAGGTCCGCGCCGCGCTGGGCATCTGAGCCTGGCTCAACTGACCGGGCCGGCCGGCCCGGTCCTCCTCTTTTCTTCACCCGAACGCTGACACACCATGGACACCACCAAGCCCCAGGAAGACCTCCAGAACCAGGCTGCCGCCAATGCGGCCGCCCTCGCATCGGGCGATGCGCGCGAGATCACGCTCGACGTGCCGCTCAAGCGCCCCGGCGGCGACCTGGCCCGGGTGCTGGTGCGCCGCCCCAATGCCGGCGCGCTGCGCGGCCTGTCGCTGGTCGAGCTGCTGCACATGAACGTGACCGCGCTGCAGACCCTGCTGCCGCGCGTGACCGAGCCCATGCTGCACAAGGCCGAGGTGCTGCAGCTGGACCCCGCCGACCTGGTGACCCTGGGTACGGAGGTGGCCTCTTTTTTGGTGCCGAAGGCGCAGAGGGAGCAATTCCCGAGCGCGTAGAGGACGCCATGGCCGACCTGGCCATGGTCTTCCACTGGCGGCCGGCGGACATGGAGGACATGTCGCTGGCCGAACTCGGCCAATGGCATGAACGGGCGCGCGAGCGCTACGAAAGCCAGGACTGAGCCAGGACTGAGCACCACCTCCACTCCATCGCCCGCCTCTCGCCCCTCTCTTGCACGCCCCTTGCCCATGACCTCCACCCAACGCCAACACCGCACCGGCCAGGGAGCCCTCCATGGCCGTTGACACCCTGCGCCTGGACGAGGTGCTCAAGCAGGCCGAGCGCGTGCACCAGCCCCTGGCGCTGCTGGGCAGAACCAGCAGCAACACGGCCCGGGAACTCAAGGAAACGGTCGACCAGTTGAAGAAGCTGCAGCAGCAGCAAACCCAGCTGGGCGACTACCGCGCGCTGCGCAGCGGCCTGGCAGACACCACGGCACGGCTGCGTGGCGCGCGCCAGCAGATGGCCCAGCTGCGGCTGGAATCGGGCGCGGGCGAGCAGCCCTCGCGCGCCATGCTGCGCGCGCTGCGTTCGGCCCAGGTCGAGGAAGAGCGCCTGGCACTGCTGCGCGCCACGCAGCGATCGCGCCTGACGGACATGCGCGAAGGCCTGCGCGGCGCGGGCGTGGACACGGGCAACCTGTCCGCGCACGAGCGCAAGCTGCACAACGACATCCGCGCCACCACGGCCCAGATGGAAAAGCAGCGCAAGGTGGTGGCACCGGCCGCCCAGCGGCTGGAGAGGATCGACGCCCTTCGCGAGCAGAGCAAGACCCTGGCCGATCGCGGCCAGGCGCTGCGCGAGACGGGCGGCAAGATGCTGGCGCCCGTGCGCGCCGTGAGCCAGGCCTTCATGACCGACGACCAGGCCGCCGCACAGCTGCGCGCCACCATGGCGGGCAGCAATGGCAAGCCAGGCGCCGACTACCAGCAGGTGCTGGACTTGGCCAAGAGCCTGGGCACCGACATGCCCGGCAGCACGGCCGACTACATCGCGATGATGAACCAGCTGCAGCGCCAGGGCGTATCCTCGCAGGATGTGCTGGGCGGCGTGGCCCGGCAGGCGGCCAACCTGGGCGCGGTGCTGAACATGCCCGCCAAGGAGGCCGGCGAGTTTGCGGCGCAGTTGCAGCAGGCCACCCGCGCAAGCGCGGGCGACATGGCCGCACTGGCTGACACGGTGCAGCGCACCTCCCACCTGGGACTGGACCCCACAGGCATGGTCAAGGGCCTGGACGCCATCGGCAAGGCCCTGCCGCAGCTGGGGCAGCAGGGCGCAAGGTCGGGACAGATGTTCGCGCCGCTGCTGCTCATGCTCAACGACGCCAGCATCAGCGGCGAAGCCGCCGGCAAGGCCGTCGGTAGCCTGGTCAAGAACTCCATGGACCCGGCCAAACTGGGCCAGGTCAACAAGATGCTCGCGAGCCAGGGCGTGTCGCTGGACTTCAAGGACGCCAGCGGCCAGTTCGGCGGCACCGAGCAGATGATGGCCCAGCTGCAAAAGCTGCAGAGCCTGGGCAGCGACAAGCTGCGCGCCGCTGCGCTGGACAAGCTGGCCGGCGGCGACGCGCAGACGCGCAAGGCCCTGGAGGCGCTGATCCAGCAGGGCCCGGGCGGCTACCAGCAGATCGCCTCCCAGCTCAAGTCACAGGCGGATCTGGATGGGCGCGTGGCCATCCTGAAGGACTCGGTCTCGGCCCAATACGAGTCCGTCAAGGACAGCTACAACGGCCTGTTGAGCGACATGGGCTCGACCATCGAGTCCGACCTCAAGGCCGTGCTGGGCACTCTGCGCGAGATGACCGAAGGCATGCGTGCCTGGGTCAAGGAGCATCCCCAGATCGTGCAGTGGACGCTGCGCATCGTGGCCGTGCTGGGCCTGCTGATCGCAGGCGTCGGCGTGGTGAGCAGCGTGCTGTTCGGCCTGCTGGCGCCGCTGCTGCTCACGCGCACCGTGTTCGGCCTGCTGGGCGCGGCCATGGGCGCAGGCAGCGGCGCCTTGGGCGTGCTCAGGCGCGGCCTGGCGGCCGTGGTCCTGTCGCTGGGAATGATGGGCGGCGGCGGCAGTGCCATGGGCCTGTTGGCCGGCGGCATGCGCATGGCCAGCAACGCCGTGGGCGTGCTCCGGCGCGGCGTGGGCGCCGTGGTCCTGTCCCTGTCCATGATGAGCGGCGGTGGCGGAGCCATGGGTCTGCTGTCGGGAGGCATGCGCATGGCCAGCAACGCTGCGGGCGTGCTCAGGCGCGGGCTGGGCGCCGTGGTCCTGTCGCTGGCCATGATGGGCCGCGGCGCTGCCATGGGCAGCATAGGCACCGCCCTGGCCGGCGCGGGCCGCGCTGCAGGCCGCATCTTCGGCGGCGGTGCAGGCGCAGCTACAGGTGCAGGCAAGGGCCGAGCGGGCGCCGTCATGGGCCTGCTGGGCGCCGGCCTGGGTGCCGTCGGCGGTGGCCTGGGCGGTAGTCTGGGTGGTGCAGCCGCATCGCTGATGGGCCTGGTGCGCATGACACCCATGGGCCGGCTCGCAGGTGGCCTGATGGGTGCGGGTGGCTCGATCATGCAGAACTGGGACGGCCTTTCCACCGCCTTCAAGGCCGGCGACTGGAAGGGCGTCGGCGGCACGCTGCTGGAGGCCGGCAAGGCCGGCCTCGATGGCGCCACGGGCGGCCTGTTCGGCGTGGTCTCTGACCTGGCCGGCAAGGGCATCAGCGGCCTGGCCTCGTCGGTGGGCTCGTGGTTCAAGTCCGGCGATGCGTCGGCACCCGACCAGGGCCGCGCCGGCGCACTGCGCCAGGGTGTCGCGGCCGCAGCCACGGCGGCCACGCTGGCCACGGGCGCCATGCCGGCCCTGGCCGACACGGGCGCCGTGCGCATCGACAGCCGCCCGCCGCTGGCCAGCGCCGCTGCTCCCGCGCCGGCACCGGCCCCGGTGGCCGGCGCCACCATCCATATCACCGTCAACGCTGCGCCCGGCCAGGATGCGCAGGCCATTGCCCGCGCCGTGGCCGCCGAGCTGGACCGCCGCGACATGGCCAGGCGCTCCAGCGTGCTGTCGCAGCTGTCGGACATCGACTGAGGAGCATGAGCATGCTGATCACACTGGGCCAGTTTGCCTTCGGCATCGACACACTGGCATTCGACAAGCTGGTGCGCAGCAGCACCTGGCGCCACCCGAGCAACAGCCGCGTGGGCGCGCGCCCCGCCCGCCAGTCGCTGGGCCCAGGCGATGAAACGCTGGGCCTGACCGGCGTGCTCGCACCCGAGTTCCGGGGCACGGCCAAGTCGCTGGACGACCTGCGCGAAATGGCCGACCAGGGCAAGGCATGGGCCCTGGTGGGCGGCGAAAGCATCCTGGGCGCCTGGGTCATCGAGAGCCTGCAGCAGACCGGCACGCACTACACACCGGGCGGCAAGCCGCGCCGCATCGAGTTCGATCTCAAGCTGGCCCGCGTGGACGACCACCTGGCCGAAGGCGGCGGCGGCGTCGATCCCTGGCCCGATGACGACTTCTGGGAATGGTGGATCTGATGGCCACACAGGAATACCTACACGCCAAGCCCCAGTACGAGATCGTCCTGGACGGGCGCAACATCACCAGCCAGGTGGACACGCGGCTGATGAACCTGACGCTGTCCGAATCGCGCGGCGAAGAGGCTGACAAGCTGGACATCACGCTGGACGACAGCGATGGGCGCCTGGCCCTGCCAGGCAAGGGATCCAAGATCGCGCTGAAGCTGGGCTGGGCCGGACATGGCCTGGTCGACAAGGGCACCTACGAGGTTGACGAGGTGGAGCACCAGGGCGCGCCCGACAGGATCGTGGTGCATGCGCGCTCGGCCGAGCTCAAGCGCCAGCTGCGCACGCGCTCCGAGCACAGCTACCACAACAGCACGCTGGGCCAGATCGTGCGCAGCATCGCCCAGCGCAACGGCCTGCAGGTGCGCGTGGACGCGCAGTTCGAGAACCTGCGCGTGGACCACATCGACCAGACCCACGAAAGCGACCTGAACTTCTGCAGCCGCCTGGCGCGCCAGTACGATGCCGTGTGCACGGTCAAGAAGGGCAAGCTGGCCTTCATCGCCATCGACAGCAAGATCACCGCTGCCGGCCAGACCGTGGAGGCCGCCACGCTCACGCGCGCCGAGGGCGACAGCCACGCCTACCACACGGCCGCGCGCAACGACTACAGCGGCGTTCGCGCGTACTGGAACGACGCGGATCGCGCCGAAAAACGCAGTGCCACGCAGGGCGCCGAAGACAACGAAAAGCGCCTGAAGGACACCTACGGCAGCGAGGCCGAGGCGCAGGCCGCCGCCAAGGCCGAGATGGGCCGCATCAACCGCGCCAAGGCCACCATGGGCCTGAAGCTGGCGCTGGCGCGGCCCGACCTGATGCCGCAGACGCCGCTGAAGCTGCAGGGATTCAAGGCAGAGATCGATGACACGCCGTGGCTGGTCGTCAAGATCCAGCACGAACTGGGCGACGGCGGCTTCACCTCCAAGCTGACGCTGGAGACACGCGCCAAGTGAGCGAGAGGGGCGGGTAGAGCACGTCCTGGAGCGGCCGGCGCAGGCCGTTCAGCGCGCGGCCAGGGTCGCCACGGCCATGATGGCGGCGCGGCCCGAATCGTCGGCCCGGCCGTAGCAATCGAGCAGCTCGCGCTCGTCGGGCGCCAGGGTCTGGACCGATGCGTTCGCATGCTGGCCCGTGACCACATACAGGACATCCACGCCCAGGCCCGCCATCACGGCCAGGGCAGCCGCATTGGGCGATTGCTCGCCCTTCTCCCAGGTGGCCAGGGTGCCGCGCGAGACGTCGCAGGCGTCGGCCATGGCGAGCTGCGCCACGTCCAGACGCAGACGCTCTTGCCTCAGCCTTTCACCGATGTGATCGAAATTTCTTCTATTCATCAATTGACATGCTCGAAATTTCGAGCAATGATGCAGTCAGCGTGTAACCAAACCATCCAAACCATCCCAAATACTACATGACAGCCATGCACTCCCCCAGAGCCGTGCCCGGTATCCCTGCGGATCCGGTGCTTCATGACAGGCCCGTGCCACTGCGCATGACGGCATCCGAACGCGAACGCCACGCCCGCTATGCCAGCCGTGAAAGCCGCAGCGCCTCCAACTTCGCGCTGAAGCTGTACCGCATGGGCATGCAGCAGTACGAGCAGCAGATGCCGCCGCTGCCCCAGGCCGATCAGGCGCGATAGCCACCCGCGCCGCCCTGTTCACCGCCTTGTCTTCGATCCCAACTGCCCCCAGGAGCCTGCCATGCGCATGATGTGCCCCCACTGCAACGAACACGCCTACACCCGCACCAGCCTGCAGCTGACCAGCACCAGCCGCGAGACCATCTTCCAGTGCCGCAACTTCGAGTGCGGCCATGTGTTCTCGGCGGTGACCGAGATCAACCGCACCATCAGCCCCAGCGCCATCCCCAACCCCATGGTGATCCTGCCGATGAGCACGCACATCAAGCGCAAGCTGCTGCAGACCCAGCTGGACGCCATGCCGTCCTCGCAATACGAAGGCGCAGCGCACCGCGCAGCCCAGGCGGCCGAATCCGCCCAATCCAGCGAAGGCGCGCGCAGCTAGCGCGGCCGGGGCGCCTTCGCCGCTCCTGACGGCGCCCCACCCGGCGCGCGGGCAGCCCCGCCTGCACCGCCGCCACCCCACCCCCTTTCCCGCAACCTGCGGAGCCTGCATGAAGGCCCTGCGGGATGCGCTCACCCTGAAACGACCTGGACAGACCATGAAGCTCGGCGACCTGCGCCTTTCCGATCTGATGCGACTGCTGCAGGCAGACGATGCGCCCGCGCCCGAATACCGGCCCGTGGACCCGCCCGCGCTGCCCGAGGCCTACCAGCGCCTGAGCGTCCAGGACTGCCGCACCCGCCTGCGCGAGCTGCAGCGCGAGGCCGCACAGCGCTGCGCCAACGGCCGCTGCGGCAGCGCCGAAAGCCGCGAATGGGCGGGCCTGGCCAGCCACTACCGCATGGCCCTGGTGCTGCTGGCGGGCATAGACGGCGAGATCGAGGAGCTGGCCCTGCGCGACTGGCGCGAAATGCCGCCGCCCGAGCGCGACGCTATCCGCCGCCAGATCCGAGCGCTGCGCACCTGCCTGCTGCCGCTGCGCGCGCTGGCCCTGAGGACCTGAGTCCATGTCCGTCCTGCTCGCCGCCAAATCCACCGGCCGCAGGCTGCGCACCGCCAGCCTGCAGCAATGGGACCAGCACAAGCCCCGCCCCCACATGGTCCAGCGCGCCATGCAGGCGCTGGAAAAAGCCTTGCCCCCGCAGTGGCTGCAGCCCATGAAGCTGCTGGGCCTGGGCGACTGGCAAAAGGGCGCGCAACACGCCAACGGCCAGCCCGAATGGGCTGCCTGCCACGACGCGCTGACCGCCATTGACGACTTTGCCAGCCGCCACGGCCGTGCGGCCGAGTGGAACCTGGACGACTACGAGATCTGCCAGATGGCCAGGCGCCTGAGCGACGAAGTCGGTGAGCTCGACGCCGGCGCCCAGGCCCAGAACATGGACCTGGCCGCACGCGTGGACCTGGTGCGGCTGATGCTGCGCATGCTGGGCCTGCAGGAAAGCACGCCGCTGGCCGGCGAGCCCGCCATCCGCCGCGCGCTGGACGCGGCCTGGTGGCGCCGCATGCTGCGCCGCCACGTCACGCGCACCGTGGAGGCCGGCGCCGTCAAGCTGGGCATCGTCAACCGCAGCGCCGGCGGCTATGCCAGCAACGCCACCGTGCGCCGGCGCACTGCGCAGATCGAGCGCAACGCCCGCGCGCTGGAGCGCAGCCTCTACCGAAACGAGGCCGGCCAAGTCTTCACCCTGGCCGAGCTGGCCGCGCTGTCGCCGGCCAACCCCGTGATCCGTGGCGGCGAGCTGATGACGCGCATCCGCGGCGCAGAGGAATATGCCGACGCGCGCAGCCACGTCGGCCTCTTTCTCACGCTGACGGCGCCCAGCCGCTTTCACGCCGTCACGCTGGGCAGCGGCGGCCGGCCGCGTCCCAATCCCCATTACGACGGCCACAGCACGCCGCGCGATGCCCAGCTGTGGCTGCGCACCATGTGGGCGCGCGTGCGCTCGCACCTGGGCCGCCAGCGCATCGCCATGTACGGCATCCGCGTGGCCGAGCCGCACCATGACGCCACGCCGCACTGGCACGCCCTGGTCTGGGCCGAGTGCGAGGAGCACGCCCAGCACATCGAGGCCGCCATCCGCAAATGGTGGCTCAGCGAAGATGGCGACGAGCGCGGTGCCCAGCGCAACCGCGTCAACGTCAAGCGCATGACCGGCGGCGGCGCTGCCGGCTACGTGGCCAAGTACATCGCCAAGAGCGTGGGCCATGCGGCCCTGGCCGACCACCTCGACGTGGTGCAGGGCCGCCTGTGGGATGTGGAGCAGGGCGGCATGCCCGGCCACTGCCGCGTGGACGCCTGGGCCGCCTGCTGGGGCATTCGCCAGTTCCAGGCCGTGGGCATGCCCAGCGTCTGCGTCTGGCGCGAGCTGCGCCGTGTCAGCAAGGACCAGGTCGAACAGATCCGCATCGACGGCGACAAGGCCAGCTGGAAGGCCTGGGGCGCCAGCCACCGCCACGGGCCCGACATCCCCGCCGACTGGCGCCGCTACATGGAAGCCATGGGCGGCCACTGCCTGGCCCGCGACCGCTGGCACCTGCGCATGGCACGCCGCCCCGTGCCCGCCGGCGCCGTCAACCAATACGGCGAGGCCATCGCGCCCGGCTGCGGCCGCGTGGTGGGCCTGGAAACCCGGCGCGGCCAGTGGCTGGTCTCGCGCCGCATCGCCTGGCGCAGCGTGGCGCGCGCCACGCTGGAGTTCCAGGAAACCCAAGGTGCAGAAAGCGCCGAGGTCGCCGACGTGGCCCCGCCCGCCCTGCCCGCCCGCGCGCCGCTGGCGCGCGCTTGGACTGGTTTCAATAACTGTACGGCCCGGCTCACGGGCCACACGCTGCGCGCCCTCATCGGCCGCGGCGGGCACCAGCGCGAGGACCGGGCCAACCCGGCCGGGCCCGATTCGGGTGCCGATTCAGTGCCCCATTCCGTGCTGCACCGCCCCGCATCCGGCGCCACGCCATCCAACCACCCTTTCTTTTCCAGCTGATCCACCCCAGGAGGACCCACCATGCACCACAACATCACCGCCCTGCGCAGCTACCGCGCCACCCTCATCCCCCACGGCGTGGACGCCACGCAGCTGGATCAACTGGCCGACGCCCGCCTGCTGCCCGTGCTGCGCCTGAAGGCGGCCAGCGCCAGCCACGCCCAGGCCTGCGCCCTGCTGGCCAGCGGCCGGCCCGTTCTGCGAGTCGAGCGAGTTGAACGCGTGGAGCGCAAGAAGGCAGGCAAGTCCATCACGCCGCGCCAAGCCTGATCAAGCACCCAAGCACCGGACACGACATCGGAGAACACCGCAATGACGCAACAGAACATGGAACTCTTTCACAGCGCCCCGCGCCTGGACACCCAGGGCATCGCCAACTACCTGGGCCTGAGCCGCGAGCACGTCACCGCGCGCCTGACCAAGCGCCCGGACTTTCCCAAGCCCTTCATCAACGCCAGCCGCCGCATCCGCTACTGGCGCATGGCCGACGTCAAAGCCTGGGCCGAGGGGCGCCGGTGAGCTGGCACCAGGCCATCACCGTGCGCTCAGTGATCGCTGCCCGCAAGAAAGCGCCGTGCCTGGGCGCGCGCCCCGTCGAAGATCTGCCGGGCCATAGGCTGCGGCACGCTGGCCGGCAGGCGCGGCTGCAGCCGGGCTATGGCGCCGTCCAGCGCCTCGACCATCTCCACCATGCTTTCCCACAGGCCTGCGATGCGCGTGGTCTCGGCCAAGGCCTTCCAGTGGCGGCGCTGGATCTCGGCCAGGCGGTAGTGGCGGCTGCGCCCCGGCAGGGCCATGGCCATCCTGGCGCGCTGGCGGGCAATCTTGCCGTGGCCATGGCCGATGATGGGCCAGGCCGACAGCACGTCGTACAGCGGCGTCATCTCATAGCCGCCGCCCGGCTGCAGAAACACCGAGAAATTCTTGGCATGCCCGTCCGTGGCCGCCAGCAGCCAGAACGCCAGCTGGGCCATCACGAAGCGGGCGCAATCCTGGGCAGGCTCGCTGCCATGCTGCAACACCTGCAGGCACTGCAGCATGCCGGGCCCGCCGTGGGTCTCGTACTTGTTGGCGCTGGCAACGCCGCGCACCTGGCAGAAATCTTCCTGGGGCAGGCGCGCAATCCAGCCCTGCGCCGTCCGGGCGCGGTCAAAGCGCTCCACGCACAGCACCTGCTGCCCGCCAAAGGTCTCGATGCTGCTGTCGGCCACGGCAAAGCCCAGCTCGGCCAGCAGGCGGGCGCACAGCCACTCATTGGCCACTGACTCGCTCAGGTCGTAGTGCCAGTGCGGCACCACGCCGATGGCCGGCTTCAGGATATGCGTGGTCGGCGTCGCGCCCAGCGGGCGGCACCACTGGCCGCCATGGCGCAGCACCGCCGTCTTCTCCTGCGCACCGGCGATGGACAGCCGGAACTCCTGGTCCACCTCCAGCGCGCCAAACCCGCCACCCAGGCTGGCCAGGTGCTCTGCAATCTGCGCCTCGCTCAGCGGCTCGAAGCGCACCTGGTCAAAACCGTCGGGCACGGCCCCCTCGGGCAGCAGCTGCACGGCACCCACGCAATCGCGGCCAATGGCCTCCAACAGCGAGAACGCATCGGCCCCGCGCAGCCCGAAGCGCTGGTGAATGCGCCGGCGAATGCCCTCGCCGTCCGGCAGCAGGTTGTCGAAATAGTGGGCCACCACCTCGCCCGCCACCGTCAGGTCACGCGTGAAGGGCATGGACAGTGACAGCGGCCGCGCATGCGCGCTCTGCGGCCAGGCCGGGTCATAGGCGAACACATGGCGGCCCGTGCGCGTGACCTCCCAGGTGCCCACCCGCTCCCCATTCATCCAGACGCCCAGCGCCGCCATCACCAGGACCCTTTCGGCTTGCGGTCCTGCCAGTGCGGCGGCAGCGCCTGCGGCTTGAAGGCCACGGGGCGGTCGGCGGGCTTGCGGGGCACGTTGTCACCCGCGTACGGTTGTGGAGCGGGCTCGGCAACCTTCGACGCAGCAGGTCCAGGTACAGGCACAGGCACAGGTGCAGACGCAGGAGAAACCACCGCATCCGCCCTGGGCCGCATGAGCAGATCGGCATCCAGCAGCTGCAGGATCTCCATCAGCTGGCGCACGCTGATGGCGGCCGGGTCACGCTCTATCGCCGCCACACGCGACTGGGACACGCCCAGCCGCTGTGCCAGTTCAGCCTGGCTCACGCCAGCGGCCTTGCGCAGCGACTTCAGGTGCAGCGCAAGCTGATCGGGCAGTTGCAACAGGTGGTCCATGGTGTTCTCCTGGCCAGGGCATTCAAAATATCATCTCAAGATGATGAATTGAAATTATCACTCCAGAATAATATTGTCAAGATATCATATTGGAGTGATATTTCTGGCAGCCATCCTGCCTACAACCGTGCCGCGATGTCCTCGGCCGTCTCCCGGTAATAGGTATTGAACAGCTCGTTGATATCCACGTGGCCGCTGATGCGGGCCAGCGTCATCACATCCACGCGCTTGCTCAGCCAGGTCAGCGCCGTGGCGCGCAGGTCATGGAAGCGCAGGCCCTGCACCATCACGCGGTCGCGCAGCTTGCGGTAGAGCGTGTCGCGGCTGGCGTCGCTGATGGTCCAGTAGGCGTCGCGCCCGGCAGCCTCGGCGGCGGCGTCCAGCACGCGCAGCAGGCGCACGGCACGGCGCGTCAGCGGCACATGGCGCTCGCCCACCTTGGCCTCGGTCTTGTGGTGCGGCAGGTGGTAGACCCGGCGCTTGAGATCCACATTGCTGCGGCCCATGCGCAGGATCTCGCCGCTGCGCATGGCCGTGTGCAGGGCCACCAGCATGGTCCAGGCCGTCTGCTCCATGGCGGTGACAGGCGCCAGGCGCGGCGAGACATTGGCCGAGCGCAGCATGCGCCGCACCTCGCTCCACTGCCCCGTGCGCCGGCGCGCATGGGACTTGGCCGGCAGCTTGATCTCGGGCCAGGGGCTCTTGCCCACCCATTTCCACTGCTTGACCGCCAGCGTCCAGATCGGACGGAACTGCTGCGCCTCGCGCAGCACGCTGGCGCCGGAGACCTGCTGCAGCCGCGCATCGCGCCAGCGCGCCAGGTCGTCGCCCGTGATCTCGTGGAAGACCTTGGAGGCCAGCTCGGGAAACTCGCGCAGCCAGGCATCAAAGCGCAAATGGTCGGCCCGCGCCGTGCTGGCCGTCTTTTTGTCGGTGACCTCGCGCCGATAGCGCTCCACCGCCTCGGCCAGCGTGCGCCGCGGAAACTCCCCGCGCGCACCGGCCAGAATGGCCGCCTCCTCGGCCACGGCCCATCCCTGCGCCTCGGCCTTGGTCGCCCGCGTGGCGGTGCGCCGGATGCCCGCACGCTCCACCTCGGCCCGCCAGCCGTTCTTCACCTTCCGGAAATACGCCATCCCATCTCCTGCTGCACGCGCGGGATCACAAGCGGGATCTGCGCGGGATTGTGATGTGATTTTGCGCTGTTTTGTGCCGGTTTCAACCCGTTCCGTTTCGCAGCGGAGACCCAGAAAAAAAGCCCGCCTCCTCTACAGGAAGCGGGCTTGAGCAGTGTTCGCCGCAGTTGAGCGGCGTTGGTGCGTGGTGCGCGGGGGGGGACTCGAACCCCCACACCATTGCTGGCGTCAGGACCTAAACCTGGTGCGTCTACCAATTTCGCCACCCGCGCTGGTTCTTGGGGGAGCCGCCTGCGCGGCGGCTCCTAGGTCAGGGCGCAGATTCTAGCCGCAATTGCGGGGTGCATTGCCATACCCCGGATTTGAGCGGCGGCCTCTGCGTTTCCGCCACCTCAATGCGTGGGCTCGCGGCGCACGCGGAACACGGCGGCGTACATGGCCGGCAGCGCCAGCAGTGTCAGCACGGTGGCCACGATCAGCCCGCCCATGATGGCCACGGCCATGGGGCCCCAGAACACGCTGCGCGACAGCGGGATCATGGCCAGCACGGCGGCGGCGGCCGTCAGCACGATGGGGCGCAGGCGGCGCACGGCGGCTTCGATGATGGCGTCCCAGGCCGGCACGCCGCGCGCGCGGTCGGTCTCGATCTGGTCGATCAGGATCACCGAGTTGCGCTGGATCATGCCCATCAGCGCCACCACGCCCAGCAGCGCCACGAAGCCGAAGGGCCGGCCCAACAGCAGCAGCGCCGCCGCCACGCCGGGAATGCCCAGCGGCCCGGTGATGAACACCAGCAGTGAACGGCTGACACTGCGCAGTTGCAGCATGAGCAGCGTGAAGGTGAGGAACAGCATCACGGGCACACCAGCGACGATGGCGTCCGAACCCTTGGAGCTTTCCTCCACGGCGCCGGCCACATCGATGCGGTAGGCCGTGTCGCCCGCGGCATGCCAGCGCGCCTCGATCTCGCGCAGGCCGGGCAGCAGCGCATGGGTCAGCGTTGCGCCCTGCAGGCCCTCGCGCACATCGCCCTGCACGGTGATGGCGAACATGCGCTTTTCTCGCCACATCACGCCGGGTTCCCAGACCATCACGGGCTTGGCGATCTGCGTGAGCGGGATCGACTTGCCCGATGCCGTGGGCAGGTAGGCGTTGGCGATGTCGGTGATGGCGTCGCGCTCCGAATACGGCGTGCGCAGCACGATGTCGATGAGCTTGTCACCCTCGCGGAACTGGCCCACGGTGGAGCCGCTGAGCATGACGCGGGCCGCCTGGGCGATGGCCTGGCTGCTCACGCCCAGGGCGCGCGCCTTGTCCTGGTCCACCTCCAGGCGCACGGCCTTGACGGACTCGTTCCAGTTGTCGTTGACGCCGCGCATGTCGGCGTTGGCGATCATGGCCTGCTTGACCTCGTCGGCATAGGCACGCAGCTTTTGCGGATCGGTGCCGGACACGCGGAACTGCACCGGATAGGGCACGGGAGGCCCGTTGGGCAGCAGCTTGACGCGGCCACGCACCTCGGGGAACTCCTGGGCCAGCAGCGCCGGCAGCGCCTTGCGCAGACGCTCGCGCGTGGGCAGGTCCTGGGCGACCAGGATGAACTGCGAGACGTTGTTCTGCGGGAACACCTGGTCCAGCGGCAGGTAGAAACGCGGCACGCCCGAGCCTACCCATTCGCTGACCGTGCGCACGCCGTCGAGCTTCATGAAGCGCTCTTCCACGCGGCGCGTGACGGCCTCGTTGGCGGCCAGCGACGTGCCTTCGGGGAACCAGATGTCCACCAGCACCTCGGGTCGGCTGGAATCCGGGAAGAACTGCTGCTGCACGCGCGACATGCCCACCAGGCCCAGCGCAAAGACCAGCACCGTGATGGCGATGGTCAGCCAGCGGTGCGTCACGCACCAGTTCACGGCGCGCCGGAAGCGGTTGTAGAACGGGCTGTCGAAGACCTCATGCTCGGCTGAGGACGCATTGAGGTTGGTCTCCTCGATGGGCACCTCGCCCGAGGCCACCTCGGGCGGCAGCGTGGCCGCGTGCGGCGGGCGCTTGAGCAGCAGCATGCCCAGGTAGGGCACGAAGTACACCGAGGCGAACCAGCTGAGCACCAGCGCAATCACCGTCACCGCGAAGATGGCGAAGGTGTACTCGCCCGTCATGGACTTGGCCATGCCGATGGGCAGGAAGCCCGCCGCCGTGATCAGCGTGCCGGTCAGCATGGGCTTGGCCGTGATCTCGTAGGCAAAGGTGGCAGCGCGGTACTTCTCGTAGCCCTCCTCCATCTTGCGCACCATCATCTCCACGGCAATGATGGCATCGTCCACCAGCAGGCCCAGCGCGATGATCAGCGAGCCCAGCGACACCTTGTGCAGGCCGATGTTCCAGTACCACATGGCCAGGAAGGTCGCGGCCAGCACCAGCGGAATGGTGATGGCCACCACCAGTCCCGGGCGCGGGTCGATGTACCAGCGCTTCCACAGCGGCTGGTGGCCCTCGCGCTTGTGCAGGCCCAGGCTGATGAAGCTCACGGCCAGCACCACCACCACGGCCTCGATCAGCACCTGCAGGAATTCGTTGACCGAATCGGCCACCGCCTTGGGCTGGTCCTGCATGTTGGCCAGCTCTACGCCGGCCGGCAGCGTGCGCGCGATGTCGCCCACGGCGCCGCGCAGGGACTTGCCCAGGCGGATGATGTCGCCGCCCTTGGTCATGGACACGCCCAGGGCAATCGTCTCGCGCCCCTGGTGGCGCACCTTCACATTGGCCGGATCGGCATAGCCGCGGCGGATCTCGGCGATATCGCCCAGGCGCAGCTGCGCGCCCGATGCGCCGCGGATGGGCATGGCGCGCAACTCGTCCACCGCCAGGAACTGGCCGGCCACGCGCACCTGCACGTCCTCGCGCGGCGTCTGCAGCACGCCTGCGCCCTCGATGGCGTTTTGCTGGCCCAGCTGGCCGAGCACCTGGTTCATGTCCAGGCCCAGCTGCGACAGGCGGCGCTGCGACAGCTCGATGTAGACCTTCTCGTCCTGCACGCCGAACAGCTCGACCTTGGCCACATCGGGCACGCGCAGCAGCTGCTGGCGCACGTCGTCGGCCATGGTCTTGAGCTCGGCGTAGCTGAAGCCGTCGGCCTGCAGGGCGTAGATCACGCCATAGACATCGCCGAACTCGTCATTGAAGAACGGCCCCTGCACGCCCTGCGGCAGGGTGTAGCGCATGTCGCCGATCTTCTTGCGCACCGTGTACCACAGCTGCTGGACATCGCCGGGGCGCGAATTGTCCTTGAGCTGGAAGATGATCAGCGACTCGCCGGGCTTGGAGTAGCTGCTGATCTTGTCGGCGTAGGGCACCTCCTGCAGCGTACGCTCGATCTTGTCGGTGACCTGCTCGGCCATCTGCTGCGCCGTGGCGCCCGGCCAGTTGGTGCGCACCACCATGGCGCGGAAGGTGAAGGGCGGGTCTTCGTCCTGCCCCAGCTGGAAGTACGAGGCAAAGCCCAGCAGCAGCAGCACGACCATGAAATAGCGTGTCAGCGCCACATGGTCCAGCGCCCAGCGCGAAAGATTGAAGTGCCCGCCCTGCGGCGCCTTGTGCTTGGGCCCGCTCATTGGGCCGCTCCGCTGGACGCCGCACCTGCGGAAGCTGCGGCACCTGCGGCGGCAGGCGCCTGTGCCGGCTGCTGCGTCTTGTCATACCGGTCCTGATAGACCGTGACCTTCTGCCCGGGCGTGAGCACATGCACGCCGGCGGCCACCACCTGCATGCCGGGCGTCAGGCCGGCGGCAATCACGGCCTCGTTGCCATCGGCCGTGGCCAGTTGCACGGGCTGCAGCTTCACCGTGCTGCTGGCGGCATCGAACACCCACACGGCCGTGCCCTGGCCGCCGCCGCCTTCCTGGCGCAGCGCCGTGGTCGGCAGCTTGATCACGGGCTGGCCCGTGGGGCCCATGCCCTCGGGCAGCGCATGGACCGTCGCGCCCAGCGGCGGCACGGCGGCCGCATCCGACGCGGGCAGTGCCACCTTCACCTGGTAGGTGCGCGTGACCGGATCGGCACTGGCCGCCACCTCGCGCACCTGGCCCTGCAGCGGCTGCATGCCGGCCGACCACGGGCGCACATTCACTTTCTGGCCCACGCGGATGGCGCCGCGCTTGTCTTCGGGCACCACGAACACCACGTCGCGCGGGCCGTCCTGGGCAATGCGCACCACGGGCGAGCCGGCCGACACCACCTGGCCGGGCTCGGCGTCTATGCCTGTCACCACGCCGGGCACATCGGCCAGCAGTTGGGCATAGGCCTCCTGGTTGCTCTGCGATGCCAGCTGCGCCTTGGCCTGGTCCAGCGTCGCCTGGGCGGACTTGAGCGTGGCCTCGCGCCGCTCCAGCTCCGCACCGCTGATGAAGTTCTGCGCCTTCAGCTGCGAGTAACGCCTCACATCGGCGGCGGCAAGATCGCGCTGCGTGGTCGCGGCCGCCACCTGGGCGCGCGCGGCGTCAGCTCCCAGCCGGTAGTCGCTGGCATCGAGCCGCGCCAGCAACTGGCCTGCCTGCACGTGCTGGCCCAGTTCCACCTCGCGGCGCACGAGCTTGCCGGCCACGCGAAAGCCCAGGCGCGACTCTATGCGCGCGCGCACCTCGCCCGCGTATTCCAGTTGCGTGTCCAGCGCGCCCACGCCTACGGTGAGCAGCTTGACGGCGCGCACCGGCTCGGGCGGCGGCTCGGCCTTGGAACAGGCGCCCAGCGCCAGCGCGGCGGCCAGGCACAGAGGGGCAAGAAGAAGATGGCGCGGCAAAGCGCGCGCGGCAGGGTTCGATGGCAAGTCGGGCATGTGGATCCGGGAGGGCTGGTGCGAAAAGCGGCTGCGGGCTGCAAGATCCGGGCAACATGCCGCGGCAGCTGGCTGGCGCCGTTTACTGACTGACGGGTTAGTAATTTAGGAGAAGCCCTTGAGCCCGTCAAGTGAAATGCATGGCCTTGCGCGCAGCATCGACAATCGGCCACCGTGAAGTCCACCGCTCCCACCCTGCCCGCCTCCCCCGCCCCGGTCACGCACTACGAGAACTTTCCCGTGGCGTCCTGGCTGTGCCCGCCCCGCTTGCGCCCGCCGATTGCCGCGCTCTACCACTTCGCACGCACTGCAGACGATCTGGCCGATGAGGGCGACGCCACGCCGCCCGAGCGCCTGGCCGCGCTGGCCGCCTACCGTGCCGACTTGATGGCGCTGGGCACCGAAGGCGAGGCCCCCATGCTCGCCTGCACGGCCTGGCCTCTTGTCTTTGCAGGGCTGGCACCGCAAGTACGCGCCCACCAGCTGCCGCTGGCGCTGATGGACGACCTGCTCAGCGCCTTCGCGCAGGACGTGCGCAAGACCGAATCCGGCGCCACCTACGCCGACCGCGCCGAGCTGCTCGACTACTGCCGCCGCTCGGCCAATCCCGTGGGCCGGCTGCTGCTGCATCTGTACGGGGTGGACGATGCCGAATCGCTGGCCCGCAGCGACGCCATCTGCACCGCCCTGCAGCTGATCAATTTCTGGCAGGACTTCAGCGTGGACCTGCCACGCCAGCGCCACTACCTGACCGATGCCGACTGCACCGCCCATGGCGTGCGGCGTGAAGACCTGCGCGCCGAGCCCGCTGCACTGACCCCTGCCGTGCGCGCGCTGCTGGCCGAGCAGTCGGCCTGGGCGCGCGCACTGATGCAGTCCGGCGCACCGCTGGTGCACCGCCTGCCGGGCCGCATCGGCTGGGAGCTGCGCCTGGTCGTGCAGGGCGGGCTGCGCATCCTGGACAAGGTCGATGCGCTGCAGGGCGCCAGCCTCTACCGCCGCCCCACCGTCGGCAAGGCCGATGCGCCGCTGCTGCTGTGGCGCGCCCTGCGCATGTGATGGCGGGCCGGCCGTTGCGACACCCAGGCTTTGGCCCCAAGCCGTCCATGGGACAATCCGGCCCCATATGAATCCGGATCAGTACGTCCAAGACAAGGCTGCCGCCTCGGGCAGCAGCTTTTATTACGCCTTCCTCTTCCTGCCGCGCGAGCGCCGTGCCGCCATCACCGCCTTTTATGCGTTCTGCCGCGAAGTGGACGACGTGGTGGACGAAGTCTCCGACCCCGGCGTGGCCGCCACCAAGCTCGGCTGGTGGCAAAACGAAGTGCACCAGGCCTTTGCAGGCAAGCCCTCGCATCCCGTGATGCGGGCGCTCATGCCGCACGCTCCGGTCTACGCCATCGAAGAGCGCCACCTGCAGGCCGTCATTGACGGCTGCCGCATGGACCTGGAGCAGACCCGCTACCTCGACTTCCCGGGCCTGGCGCGCTACTGCCACCTGGTCGCAGGCGTGGTCGGCGAAGTGGCCGCGCGCATCTTTGGCCAGACACAGGAAGAAACCACGGCCTACGCCCACAAGATGGGCCTGGCCTTCCAGCTGACCAACATCATCCGCGACGTGGGCGAGGACGCCATGCGCGGACGCATCTACCTGCCCATCAGCGAGCTGCAGCAGTTCGACGTCAAGGCGCATGAGATCACCAAGCGCGAATACTCGGACCGCTTCACCGCGCTGATGCGATTTCAGGCCGAGCGCGCCCACCGCCTCTACGACGAGGCCCTGGCCCTGCTGCCCGCGGCCGACCGCCGCACGCAAAAGCCCGGCCTGATGATGGCCAGCATCTACCGCACCCTGCTGCGCGAGATCGAGGCCGACGACTTCCGCGTGCTCCACCAGCGCATCAGCCTGCCGCCGCTGCGCAAGTTGTGGCTGGCCTGGAAGATGCAGGCGCTGGGGCGCATGGCGCGGTGAGCAGAGACAGCGCCAAGGACAAGCCGCGCGCCGCCATCCTCGGCGGAGGCTGGGCCGGCTTTGCGGCCGCCCTCACGCTGGCGCGCAGCGGCTGGCACATCACCCTGCACGAGGCCGCACGCGAGCCCGGCGGCCGTGCGCGCGGCATGGACCTCGACACGCCACAGGGCCCGCTGCGCGTGGACAACGGCCAGCACATCCTCATCGGTGCGTACACCGAAAGCCTGCGCCTCATGCGCGAGGTGGGCGTGGACCCTGAACGGGCGCTGCACCGCCAGCCCATGGCCCTGCCCTATGCCGATGGCAGCGGCCTGCGCTTTCCCGACTGGCCTGCGCCGCTGGATGCGCTGGCCGGCATTGCCACCGCACGCGGCTGGAGCCTGGGAGAGCGCGCAGCCCTGCTGGCGCGCGCCGTGCGCTGGCGGCTGGCGGGCTTTCGCTGTGCGGCCGAAGCCACGGTGGCCGACCTCTGCACAGGCCTGCCGCAGCGCCTGATCACCGAATTCATCGACCCGCTGTGCATCTCGGCGCTCAACACACCCATTCACCTGGCCAGCGGCACGGTGTTCCTTCGCGTGCTGCGCGATGCGCTGTTCAGCGGCCGTGGCGGCTCGCATTTCCTGGTGCCGCGCCGTGACCTGGGCAGCCTGTTCCCCGCGCCGGCCGCGCAGTGGCTGCAAGAGCGCGGCCACGCCGTGCGCCTGGGCAGCCGCGTGGCCGAACTGCAACCCCAGGGCCCGCACTGGACGCTGGGCGCAGCCCAGGGCGAAGACGCGCCCTTTGACGCCGTGCTGCTGGCCTGCCCCGCGCCCGAGGCGGCGCGCCTGGCACTCACCGCCGCCGAGCACGACAGCCTGCCTGCACGCGACGGCATAGCCCTGCAGCGCTGGGCGCAGCTGGCCCAGGACCTGCAGCACCGCCCCATTGCCACCGTCTATGCGCAGACCTTTGACGCCTCCCACACATTGCCCCCGGGCGCGCCCTGGCTGGCGCTGCGCTCCACGCCCGATGCGCCTGCGCAATTCGTCTTCGACCGGGGACAACTCGGCGGCCCGCAGGGCCTGATGGCCTTCGTCATCAGCGACAGCGCATCGGACCGCGAAACCCTGCAAGCCCAGGTGCTGGCCCAGGCCCAGGCGCAGTTGGGCTGGCATGGACTGGTTGCGCTGCGCACCGTGATCGACAAGCGCGCCACCTTCGCCTGCCTGCCCCAACTTCAGCGGCCCGGCCTGGAGCTGGGCCACGGCCTGTGGGCCTGCGGCGATCATGTGGACGGGCCGTATCCGGCCACCATCGAAGGCGCCGTGCGCAGCGGCATGCAGGCTGCCGAGGCCGCAGCCGCAGCCCATCGCACAGCACACACCGACTGACCCCCGGGTATCTCCGTAGCCTGCGGACCCCGGTTTGACAGCAGATTGACAGCCGCCAGCGCCACCATCGCTGGCGCCGCATCTGCTGCGGACCATCCACTACAACGATATCCAGGAGACCAGACATGCCTTCGCGCGACTTTCTTCACCACGCAGACCTGCCCCCGCTCGGCCGCCGCCAACTGCTGGCCGGCACGGGCGCCATGGCCCTGTCTGGCCTGCTGCCTGCGGCCGCGCTGGCGCAGGACGCCTGGCCCACGCGTCCCATCCGCTTTGTCGTGCCCTTTGCGCCGGGCGGAAGCTCGGAAATCGTGGCGCGCTCCACGGCCGCCGAGCTGTCCAAGACCCTGGGCCAGAACGTCTTCGTGGACAACAAGCCCGGCGCGGCCGGCAACATCGCCATGCAGGAAGTGGCGCGCGCCGATGACCAGAGCACCGTCATCCTGGGCCACATCGGCACGCTGGCCGTCAATCCCTACATCTTCGACAAGCTGCCCTACGACGCCAACAAGGACTTCCAGCCCGTCAGCCTGCTGGCCAAGGTGCCCAGCCTGTACGTGGTCCACCCCGATGTGCCGGTCAAGAACCTGCGCGAACTCATCGCCTACGCCAGGAAAAAGCCGGGCCAGCTCAGCTACGGCTCGGCCGGCAATGGCAGCGCCGGGCACCTGGCCTTCGAGTACCTGAAGATGACGGCCGAGATCTTCATGCTGCACGTGCCCTATCGCGGCACGGGGCCCATGATGACGGACCTGATGTCGGGCCGGCTGGACGCTGCCTCGGTCGGCGCCGCCGCCCTGCTGCCCTTCATCAAGGCAGGCAAGGTGCGCTGCATCGCCACGGGATCGACCCAGCGCCTGCCCCAGTTGCCCGACGTGCCCACCGTGGCCGAGCAGGGCTTCCCGGGCTTCGAGATGACGCAGTGGTACGGCATGCTCGCCCCCTCCAGCATGACCAAAGCCCACGTGGACAAGCTGGCCGCCGAGTGCGCCAAGGCCGTCAAGGCGCCCGACGCGCTCAAGCGCCTGCAGGGCGATGCGGCCGAGCCCATCGGCAGCACGCCCCAGCAGTTCGCGCAGTTCATTGCCTCCGAGCAGACACGCTGGCAGAAAGTGCTCAAGCGCGCCCAGGTCAAGCCGGACTGAGCGCACACGAACTGACGCTCCCAGGTACAGGCGCAGGCCCCGGCATCAGCTGGCCGGGCCTGCCTTCTCGGCCATGGCGCGCAACACGCCCTGGCTGGCCTTTTGCACATGCTCGGCGCTCAGGCGCGCGGCCTGGTCCGCGTCGCCCTGCTCTATTGCCGTCACGATGGCATCCAGCTCGGCCAGCGTCTGCGGCAGGCGCCCGGGCTGGGACATGGAGATGCGCCGCAGCACCGTCACGCGGTTGTTCAGCTGCCGCAGCATCTGGCCGGCCACCAGATTGCCGCAGCCCTCGATCAGGATGTCGTAGAACTGGTTCTTGATCGCCAGCAGGGCCACCTTGTCGCTGGCCACGGCGGGCACGGCCAGCTCGCCCAGCTTGGCGCGCAGCGCGGCGCGCTGGCCTGCCGAGGCATGCAGCGCAAAGCCCCGGCTGGCCAGGCCCTCCAGGCTGGCCCGCACCTCGTAGATATCGCGCACTTCCTGCACCGAGATGTCCGTGACCTCGGGACCCCGGTGCGGAACGATGGTGATCAGCCCCTCGGCCTGCAGGTGCTGCAGGGACTCGCGCAGGCATGAACGGCTCACATCAAGGCTCTCGCACAGTTCGCGCTCGGACAGCTTCTGGCCCGGCGCAAACACGCCATCGAGGATGGCCGTGCGCAGGGTCTGCGTCGTGCGCTGGCGCAGCGACGTTTCTTCGCGGGGGACACGCAGCATCTGGTTCATGGGACGAATCCTACCCGCCAATCCAGGGGCCGGACGGACTGACGGATTGTCATACACACACCTGGCCCGGCAGGCAATCCCGATTTTCATCAAGTAGGATTGTCTGACAATCTGATTAAATCCATTCCACCGAAAGACACCTTCACCGCCTTCCATCAGGAGTTTTCATGACCCGAGCCTACGCCCCCAAGAACCCCGCCCTCTTCGACCAGGGCCTATCCACCCGCCGTGAGGTGCTGGGCGCCGAGTATGTCGATGCGTCCATCCAGAACGCCACGGACTTCAATATCGACATGCAGGAGCTGGTCACCCAGTACTGCTGGGGCGATGTCTGGAACCGCCCGGGCCTGGACCGCAGGACGCGCTCCTTCCTGAACCTGGCCATGATCACGGCGCTGAACCGCCCGCATGAACTCAAGCTGCATGTGCGCGGCGCCATCAACAACGGCCTGAGCAAGGACGAAATCAAGGAGGTCTTCCTGCAGACCGCCATCTACTGCGGCGTGCCGGCCGCCATCGACTCCTTCCGCGTGGCGTCGGAAGTCTTCAAAGAGATGGACATCTGAGGCACGCAGCATGACCACCATAGGATTCATCGGCCTCGGAATGATGGGCCAGCCCATGGCCCACCTGCTGCACGCCGCAGGGCACGCCCTGGTCATCCGGGACGCCGTGCCCGCCGCCACCGCACGATTCGCGCAGGAGCATGCGGGTGTGGCCGTGGCATCCGGCGCGGCCGACTTTGCCGGCTGCAGCGTGGTCTTCACCATGCTGCCCGACTCCCGCATCGTCGATGCCGTGGTGGGCGAACTGGCCCCGCACCTGCCGCCCGGCGCCTGCATCATCGACATGAGCTCGGCCGACCCCAACCGCACGCGTGCGCTGGCCGGCCTGCTGGGCGAGCGCGGCATCGGGCTGCTGGATGCGCCGGTCTCCGGCGGCGTCAAGCGCGCCATTGCGGGCACGCTGTCCATCATGGTCGGTGGCGATGCGGACCTGCTCGCCCAGCACCTGCCGCTGCTGCAGCGCATGGGACAGGCCATCACCCATGTCGGTCCCGTGGGAGCGGGCCATGCGCTCAAGGCGCTGAACAACTATGTCTCGGCAGCGGCCCTGATCGCCACGGCCGAGGCCATCCATGCAGGCGCGGCCTTCGGCATTGCGCCGGCCACCATCGTGGACGTGATCAATGCCTCCACCGGCAAGAACAACACCACCGAAAACAAGGCCCACCAGTTCATGCTGAACGGTGCCTTCAACTCGGGCTTCTCGCTGGCGCTGCAGGCCAAGGACGTGGGCATTGCCCTGTCGCTGGGCCAGGCCATGCACACGCCCATGGCACTGGCCGAACAGGTCAGCGCCATGGCGGCCGACGCCTCCAGGTCCCTGGGACCCGCCGCCGACCACACCGAGCTGTACAGGTACGTGGCCCCGGCCTGAACCTGCGCCGTCTCGCCGTCGTCAAGGGCCGCATGCAGCCCTTGCCTTCCTGCCTCACGCCACCAAACACGCCACCGACAACCGGCCGCACAGAGCCGGCGGCCCCTGCACGCGCCTCCAGGAGACAAACCCATGCGCCCCCTCATCCGCAATCCCCTCGCCCAGACCCTTCTCGCCGCCGCGCTGGCAGCAGCCAGCCTTGCCGCCCAGGCCTTCCCCAACAAGCCCGTCACCATCGTCGTTCCCTACGCGGCCGGAGGCTCCACCAACGTGCTGGCCCGCGTGCTTGCCGAGGCCATGACGCGCGACCTGGGCCAGCAGGTCATCGTCGAGAACCTGGGCGGCGCCGGTGGCACCATCGGCACCAGCCGCGTCACACGTGCCCAGGCCGACGGCCACACCCTGCTGCTGCACAACATGGGCATCGCCACGGCGCCCGCGCTCTACAGCAAGCTCGCTTTCGATGTGAGGCGCGACCTGGAACCCATCGCGCTGGCCGGCGACGTGCCCATGATCCTGGTGCGCAGCAAAGGCTTTGCGCCCGCCACGCTGGCGGACTTCATCGCCCACATGAAGGCCAAGCCGGGCGAAGTGCGCTTCTCGCATGCCGGCGTAGGCGCCACCTCCCACCTGTGCGCCATGCTGCTGCTGCAGACCACCTCCACCGAGGCCACCCTGGTGCCCTACCGTGGCACGGGTCCGGCCCTGCAGGACCTGGTGGCAGGCAATGTCGATGTCATCTGCGACCAGCCCGTGGCCACCGGCCCGCACATACAGGCGGGCATGCTCAAGGGCTACGCCGTCGCCACGCGCGAACGCCTGCCCTCCCTGCCCGATGTGCCCACCTTCGCGCAGGCCGGCCAGCCCGGCTTCGAGCTTGCCGTATGGCACGGCCTGTACGCCCCGCGAGGCACGCCCCAGGCCGTCATCGAGCGCCTCAACAAATCCCTGCGCACCGCCCTGGCCGAACCGGCCCTGGTCAAGCGCTTCACGGACATGAGCGTCATCATCCCGTCCGCAGACCGCCTTACCCCCGACGCCCTGCGCCAGCACACCGCCGCAGAAATCAAGCGCTGGGACCCGGTGATCAAGGCTGCGGGGGCCAAGGCCGAGTAACGCCGCACTACGACGACACCGGCCTGCGGGCCACGACATCAAAGCGATGCCAGTGCTTGGGGCCCCGCATGCTGGGGGCCATGCCATCGAACTCCTTGAAGGCCACCAGCTCCATGCCATCCAAAAGGTGCAAGACCTGATCACGCGAATGAAAGCTCATGGACTGCGAATCGGCCCAAGCATCGCGCGGCCCGAAAAAATGACCGGCGAACACACCGCCCGGACGCAGCGCAGAACGCACCAGCGACCAAAACGCATCGAAGCACTCAGGATGGCAAAAGGGCAGGCTCAGTCCAGCGTGGATCAGATGCGCTGCAGGCAAAGAGGAAAGATCCTCGAAACGGCAAGCCTGCAGCGTCAAAGCGCCGGGCGCCTGCGATGCCAGGGGGCGCAAGCCCTCGATGGCCGCAGGTTCGCTGTCGATGGCGTGGACGCGCCAGCCGGTATTGAGCAGCACGCGGCACTCATGGCCCGCGCCACAGCCCAGATCGATGGCCGCTTTATCTGCCGTATCACCCGCCAACGCGTCAAGCGCCTGCACCAGCAGAGGAGATATCTTGCGTCCCTCGGTAAAGCGGTAGTAGTCCGTCCAGCTCATGGGTGTGACGCCTGCGGCGTCATCTCTCCATCCACCACTGGATGACGATCTTGGCGACGTAGCCGACAAAGCCCACGCCCAGGCCCAGGAAGATCACGAAGGTGCCGAACTTTCCTGCCTTGGACTGGCGTGCCAGCTGCAGGATGATGAACACCATGAAGAGGATGAAGGCCCCCACGCCGTAGGTGAGGAAGAAATGGGCGATCTGTTCTTCTGTATACCCGAATATCACGACAACACCGTCCTACCTCCTCCCCTGCAAGTCCGGTCAGGCCGGGCGGTCCGGCTCAGCGCGCCGCAAAGGTCGACGCATCCACCAGGTCGCGGTACGCATGCCAGCTCGCGTGCCCCAGCAGGGGCATCACGGCCACCAGTCCCAGCAGCCAGCTGCCCAGGCCCAGCAGGGTCAACAACACAATGAGGGCGGCCCACAGTGCCAGAGGCACAGGGTTGGCCAGCACGGCCAACCAACTGGTCAGCACGGCCTGGCGCACCGTCACCCGCCTGTCCAGCATCAGCGGCATGGCCACCACGCTGGACGCAAAAATAGGCGCTGCCAGAAAACTGCCCAGCGCCAGCCATATCGCAAACAACTGCCCGTCGCGGGCCAGCACCACGTGCTGCACGAAATCCGCCGGGGTGGCAATGCGCACGGGCGAGAGCACGGTGATCAGCGACGCCGACACCAGCACCCAGCCCGTGGCCGCCAGCGACAGCAGCAGCCCGAACTGCACCAGGCACCAGTAGCCGCCCTGCCCCTCGGCCTTGGCCGCATGGCCGTTTTGCCAGCGCGTCCAGGTACGCCGCACCAGGGACAGATCGGCAGCCTCGCCGCGCTCCAGCGCACGGCTGATGGCGTAGAGGCTGGTCGCCACGACAGGGCCGACGATCAGGAACCCCGACAGGGCCCCGGCCATCAGCCAAAAGCGATTGTGCCCCAGCGTCAAGATCAAAAACCCGATCAAGGTCAACACCAGGCCATGTGCAAGGCTCAGCCAGGGCGCCCTGGCCATGTCGCGCGCGCCACGCGCCAGCCAGCTCAGGGGGTGTTTCCAGCCGATGCTGCGCACGGCGGGGAGGACGGGGGGGTGGAGGAAAGCTGTGCTGTGGCTGATGGGCATGGCGTGGCGCGGCTTCGCGGGCAAGCAGGGTCAGCTGTCAGCCAGCCCCTGGCACAACTGCGCAAGGCTGGCCACCGTGACGTGGGGCGTGGACCCCTCGTGAGGCCATGCTACGCCCGTGCGGTTGAGCCAGACTGCGTGCATACCCGCATCCATGGCGCCCAGCGCATCGAGCCGCGCGTCGTCGCCAATGTGCAGCACCTCGTCAGGCGCCACGCCAGCCGCCGCCGCTGCCGCGTGGAAAAAGCGCACATCGGGCTTGGCCATGCCGGCCTTGCTGGCGCTCAGCGCGGCATGGAAATGCTCGCCGATGCCCACCACATGCACGCTGGCGTTGCCATTGCTCAAGGCCACCACGGGCCAGCGCGCGGCCAGGAACTGCAGGGCGGGCAGCGCGTCCTCGTACAGGTCCACGCGCTGGCGCTCGGCAAAGAAAAGATCGAAGGCCGGCTCGGCCAGCGCGCCGTCGTCGCCATTGCGCTGCAGCGCCAGGCGGATGGACTCGCGGCGCAGGCCGCTCAGGTCATGGGCCAGGTCGGGACGATCGCGCTCGATCTGCACGCGGATGGCGCGCACGGCGGCCACGTCGCGCAGCGCCGCGGCCGTGGCCGGCGCATGGGTGTGCAGCCAGTCCAGCAGCACCTGTTCGGCACGCGAGATGGCCGGCCACACAGGCCACAGCGTGTCATCCAGATCGATGGATATGGCGCGGATGCGGCCGCTGCGGCGCAACTGCTGCAAGGCGGTCAGTGCAGGGGCAAATGAGGATTCGGCGAGGTGAGCGGTGGTGGCTTGGGACATGGTCCGAGCATAGCGAAGGCAGCCGCTGCAGGCTGCCGCCGGGTCATCGGGCTCGCATGGCAGGCCGCCGCGTCCTGCCACAATCGGGGCCATGCCATCCCGCTTTGCGCCAGAACCTCCATTCCGCCACGACCAACCCCAGCGCACCGCCGTGCTGCTGTGCAACCTTGGAACGCCCGACGCGCCCACGGCCCCGGCCGTGCGCCGCTACCTGGCGCAATTCCTGGGCGACGACCGCGTGGTCGAGATCCCCAGGATTGCCTGGCTGCCCATCCTGCACGGCATCATCCTGCGCACGCGGCCGGCCAAGTCGGCGGCCAAGTACGCCACCGTCTGGCATGAGAAGGACGGCTCCCCCCTGCAGCACTGGAGCGAGCGCCAGGCCCTGCTGCTGCGCGGCTGGCTGGGCGAGGCCGGGCACAACGTGCTGGTGCGCCATGCCATGCGCTACGGCAACCCCTCCATCCCCAGCGTGCTCGATGCCCTCAAGGCCGAAGGCGCCACGCGCATCCTCATCCTGCCGCTGTACCCGCAGTACTCGGGCACGACCACGGCCAGCGTGTTCGACGCGGTCTACGACTGGGCCCGCACCCAGCGCCACATCCCCGAGCTGCGCTTCGTCAACCGCTACCACGACGACGCTTCCTACATCGACGCGCTGGCCCAGCGCATCGAGGCCCATTGGCGCGGCAACGGCCGTGGCGAGAAACTGGTCATGAGCTTTCACGGCGTGCCCGAGCGCACGCTGCACCTGGGCGACCCCTACCACTGCGAATCGCGCAAGACCGCACGCCTGCTGGCCGAGCGCCTGGGCCTGTCGCCCTCGCAATACCTGGTGACCTTCCAGTCGCGCTTTGGCAAGGCCAAATGGCTGGAACCCTATACCGAGCCCTCGCTGATCGAGCTGGCACGCAGCGGCACCAAACGCGTGGACGTGGTCTGCCCCGGCTTCACCAGCGACTGCCTGGAAACGCTGGAGGAAATCAGCCAGGAAGCGCGCGAGGCCTTCATGCATGCGGGCGGCGAGCAGTTCGAGTACATCGCCTGCCTCAACGACAGCGCGCCCTGGATCACGGCGCTGAGCCGCATCGCCCAGCAGCACCTGCAGGGCTGGCCCACGCAGAAGGCGCCGCAGGCCGACCTCGACGCCAGCCTGGAGCGCGCCAAGGCCGTGGGCGCACAGCGCTGAGGCCGTCCTGCATCCTGTGCACCGCGCCATATAACCCTGCCTCATGAGCAGAATGCATAAGCGTCTTTGTATATAGATGCTGCAAGCGGGACAATTGCACCTCTGTTGCTTGTCCCGCCGGTCTTCCATGGCCGGCCCCAGCCATCATGACCAAGACCTTTTCCCCTGCTCTGCGCCTGGCGGCCCCGCTGCTGGCGCTGGGCCTTGCCTGCACCGCCCTGGGCACGGCCCACGCCGCCGAACCCCTGCTCACGCCCGCAGGCGTGCAGGCCGCCGCCGGCCAGGACGCCGTGCGCATCATCGACATCCGCGATCCCAAGGCCTATGGTGAGCGCCACATTCCCGGTGCGCTCAACGCTCCCTACGGCAAATGGCGCGGCCCCGCCACCAATCCCGGTGAACTGCCCGAGCTGCCCAAGCTCACCGAACTCGTGCAGTCCCTGGGGCTGACGCCGGCCACCCACGCCATCGTGGTCTCCACGGGCGCGGACGCCACCGACTTCGGCGCCGCAGCGCGCGTGTACTGGACGCTCAAGCTGCTGGGCCTCAAGGAGCTGTCCGTGCTCAACGGCGGCATGAAGGCCTGGAACGAGCAAAAGCTCCCGCAGGACAACGAGGCCGTCAAAGTGGCCCGCAGCAGCTACCAGCCCCAGCTCGACACCAGCCTGATCGCCACGCGCGAGGATGTGGGCCAGCATGTCAGGCTCAGCAACGCCGCCCTGGTGGACTCGCGCCCCGACGCCTTCTACCAGGGCAAGACGCGCGCGCCGGCCGCCAAGCTCTCGGGCACCCTGCCCGGCGCGCAGCAGCTGGACTTCAACCAGTGGTTCGTGCCCGGCACCTCCACCTTTGTCGATACCGCAACGGCCAAGCAGATCGCGGCCAAGGTCAAGCGCGAGCAGGGCCAGGACATGGTGGCCTTCTGCAACACCGGCCACTGGGCGGCCACCGACTGGTTCGGCCTGTCCGAAGTCGCGGGCCTGCCGGGCGTCAAGCTGTATGCGGGCTCCATGGTGGACTGGACGCAGCAGGCCGATGCGCCGCCCATGGCCAACCAGCCCGGCCGCGCCGAATCCCTGGCCTACGACGCCAAGCAGTGGTGGGAAAAAAAGTTCAAATAAGCACTCCCTGAGGCGCTTGCGCGCCTTCCCCCCGTGGCACGGCGCCTCTCTACCCGCTTCGCGGGGGAGGGCGACTGCATGGAGAAAAATGATATGAAACGACTTCCTCTCGCGGCCATCCTGGCCGTTTTCTTTGGCTGGCTGCTGTGGTGCGTCTCGGTGCGCCAGGCCGCGCTGTTCGCCGTGGGCCTGGGCCTGGGCGCGGTGCTGGCCGGCAAGCGCTTCGGCTTCACCACCGGCTGGCGCATGCTGATCGAGGACAAGGACGCCAGCGGCGTCTTCGGCCAGTTGCTGCTGCTGGCGCTGGCCGCCGCGCTGGCCATGCCGCTGCTGGGCCACTATCCCGAACTCACGGCTGCCCTGGGCCCGCCCAGCATCAGCCTGTTGGTGGGTGCCTTCGTCTTCGGCCTGTGCATGCAGATCGCGGACGGCTGCGGCAGCGGCACGCTGTACAAGGCCGGCATGGGCATTCCCATGAATGCGGCCATCCTGCCCGTGTTCGCCATCGGCAGCTTCCTGGGCAGCCTGCACCTGGGCTGGTGGCTGGACCTGGGCAACACCCAGCCCGTGGGCCTGGTCACGGCCTGGGGCTGGGCCCCTGCCCTGCTGGCCACGCTGGCTGCGCTGGCCGTGGTCGCGCTGGGCGTGGCCTGGTATGTGCGTGGCGCCAATGTGGCACTCAAGCGCCCCGCCAAGCCGCTGTTCGTGCGCAAGTGGGTGGTGGGCGCCGTGCTGCTGGCCGTGCTGGCCACGCTCAACCTCATCATTGCGGGCCAGCCCTGGGGCGTGGTCTACGGCTTCGGCCTGTGGGCCGCCAAGATCGCCAACGCCACAGGCGCCGTGGACCTGGCCGGCAACTGGTTCTGGAGCCAGCCCGGCAACGCCGCGCGCCTGCACGAGACCGTGCTGCTGGACGTGACCAGCATCACCAACATCGGCATCCTGGGCGGCGCCCTGTGGGTGGCTGCCGCCAAGCCCGTCAATGCCAAGCCGCTCACGGGCACGCAATGGATGGTGGCCCTGGTGGCAGGCCTGGTGCTGGGCTACAGCTCGCGCCTGGCCTTCGGCTGCAATGTGGGCGCCATGCTCTCGGGCATCTCCACGGGCAGCATCCACGGCTGGATCTGGGTGCCGCTGGCCTTTGCCGGCACCATCTTCGGCCTGCGCATCCGCCGCCACTTCAATTTCTGAAAGGACCCGCCATGACACAACAGAACAGCCTGCGCGCGGTCTTCTGGGCCGTGCTGGTCCTCTTCCTGGCCTGGGACCACCTGCACTCGCCCCCCGTGGACCTGCGCTTCGAGGCACCGCTGATCGCGGCCGGCTCGGGCAAGGCCACGCAAGGCGGGCACTGCTCGATGCCGGCAGGCAAATAGACCAAGGCCAAGGTCAGGGGACGCTGGGCGCCGGCCCCTCATCCGCGCTGGCCGTCACGGGCAGCGGCGCGGTTTCCACATCGAAGCCGGCCGCCTGCCAGGCCTTGAGGCCGCCCACCAGCGGGCGCACGTTGGCGAAGCCCGCGCGCTGCAGCTGGCGCGCCAGCCGCGCGGCCGAGATTTCATTGGGACAGTCGCAATAGACCACCACCCCGTGGGGATGGTCGTGCTGGGGCAGCAGGTGCGCATGCGACTCGCCGCCATCGCGCGGGCGCAGCTCCCAGGACTGTGCACCCGGGATATGGCCCTGGCGGTACTGCGGCAGGGCGCGCACATCGATCACCGTGGGCTGCATGCCCTGGGCATGCAGGCCCGCCAGCTCGCGCACCGACATGCGCGGCATGCGCAGGGACCGCACCATGCGATGGCGCTGCCACCACTTGCGCACGATGAACAGCCCCAGCGCCACGGCCAGCAGCAACAGGCCCCACTGGCCCAGCGCGGTGAGCACGCCCAGCAGGTCTTCCACCGTGGAGCTGAACAGCGAGCCCAGGTACACGGCCGAGCCTACCCAGATCAGCGCACCCAGCCCGTCATACAGCACGAAGCTGCGCAGCGGCGTGCCCATCACGCCGGCCAGCGCGCTGGCGATGGAGGCGAAGCCCGGCACGAACTTGGCCACCAGCAGCGACCTTGCGCCCCAGCGGCCGTAGACGGTCTCGGTCTGGCGGATGCAGGCATCGGGCGACAGCGAGATGCGGCAGATGCGGCCCAGCACACGGTGGCCGTAGGCCTTGCCGGCCTGGTACCAGAACAGGTCGGCAATCAGCGCCGCGCTCACGGCCACGGCCACCAGCCACAGCAGGCGCACCCAGTCGGCGCCTTCCAGCGCACCGGTCACGACCAGCACCGGGTAGGCCGGAATCGGCGCGCCCAATTGCTCGACGAACACATTGAGAAAGACGATGCCGAAGCCGTACTCGCGGATCAGCTCCACCAGAAAACCCATGTCAGGCCTCTCTTGCCCAGACGGTGCCCGCACCCGAAAAAGAAGGCGAGGCTGCACCCGTCGCAAATGCTAGCGCGGCTGCAACATCCGCGCCCGGCCCGGGTTGATGCTCAGCCGCGCTGCAGATGCTCCAGCACCCATTGCCAGTGCGCGGGCACGTTCAGCGCCGGCGCATGGCCGCAGCCGGGCACCTCCTGCCAGTGCAGCAGGCCGCGCGCGCCGGGGCCGCGCGTGGTCATTTCCCTGGCCACCTCGGGCAGCACCAGGTCCGAGTCCACGCCCCGCAGCAGCAGCACGGGGATCTCCAGCGCGTCGTAGTGCGGCCAGATGCCGTAGTCGTCGTCATGGGCCGTGAACTGCTCGATCATGGCCGGGTCGTAGTGCGGCGTGACGCGCCCATCGGGCAGGCGGCGCACGCTGGTCTCGGTGAGCTTGCGCCACTCGGCCTCGCCGAGCCAGCCATAGGGCCGGTAGGCCTGGCGAAAGAACGCCTCCAGCTCGCCCACGGTGTCGAAGGCCGGCGGCTCGCCCGCATAGGCCTTGATGCGCGCCAGCGCTGACTCGGCCAGTTGCGGCGCATTGTCGTTGAGCACCAGCGTCGCAATGCGTGCGCGCAGCGAAGGCTCGAACAGGCCCGAGGCGCAGACTGTGCCGATGGCCCCGCCCATGGACGTGCCCACCCAATGCGCGCGCTCCAGCCCCAGCGCATCGAACAGCCCGCGCGCAATGCGGGCGTAGAAGCCCAGCCGGTATTCCTCGCGCGGCGCGCGGCTCCACTGGCTCAGTCCCCGGCCCAGCGTGTCGGGGCAGACCACGCGCCAGCCCTGCCCCGCCAGGAACTGCGCCAGCGCATCCATGTCGCGCCCCGTGCGTGCCAGCCCGTGCCAGGCGACGACGGTGCCCGCTGGCGCCACATCGGGCGCAGGCTGCCAGTCCATGTAGTGGATCTCATAGCCCGAGCAGTGCGCGTAGCGGGAATCCGGCACGGCAACAAAAGGGGATGCGGACGAGGGTGATGCTGTGGAAGCCATGGAAGAAATCTCTGTGCAGGAGCGGCCGGCCGCCGTGGCAGCCGGCCGCCCCGGGGCCTGGCTCACTCAGGGATGCGGATCAGCCCGTCGCTGACCTCGATGGTGTTGGCCGTTGCGGGCCGCGTCACGAAGGGCGGCACCTGGGCCGCCGTGATGGCAGGCGCCGCGCCCGGCTGGCCGCCGCGCGGCGTGGTGCGCACCACCTGGCTGGCCGGCAGCGCGGTGCTGCTGCGCAGGTTGGCCCACACGGCATCCATGGCCTGGTTGAAGTACGGGTGCAGCGGCACGAAGCGCGTGTCGAAGCCCGAGAACGGCAGGAAGGCATCGAAGTGCTGGGCATTCACCACCTCGATATAGCGCAGCCGCGTGCTGGAGCCATCCAGGCCACGGTTGAGCACCGTGTAGGCGCGCGCATTGTGGTTGACCGGCACCAGCGCATCGCTGCGGCCCGCCACGATGATGGTGGGCTTGCCGCGCAGCCTGCCGGTATGCAGCACCTCGTTGATGCCGGCGCGCACGGCGTCGCTCTGGGCGCGCGTGGGCACGCTGCTCTCGGACAGGTTGAAGCCGGTCACCGGATCGAAGCCCGTCACCAGCGCGTGCTGGCACAGCGCGTTGTCCAGCCCGAAGTCGGCCACGCGCGTGGAGGGCGACACGGCAAACTGCCAGGCCTTGGCCCCGCCCACCGAGTCGTTGTAGACCACCGTGGCGGGCGTGCCGTTGGCCGTGCCATTGGCCGTGGCAAAGCTCTGGGCCAGCGCAGCCCCCGTGGCGGGCACCACGTCGCCCGTGGCATTGGCGGCCGCAAAGCTGGTGCGGCACAGGTTGGCATCCACTCCGAAGCGGCCATAGGCCATGGTGTACATGGCCGACAGGATGGGGCCGTTGCCCAGCGCGTAGTGGGCGTTGTGCATGCGGTCGTGGTCGCGCGTCCAGCCGTACAGGCGCAGCTTGCTCAGCGCATTGGCGGCGCGGTCGGCCGTGGTGGCGCCGATGACCAGGCCCTTGGCGGCCAGGCTGGTGCAGCGTGCCTCGGCACGCGCCGTCATAGCGGTGAGGCCTATGTAGTTGAAGATCGAGGTCTCGGTCAGCGCCGCATCGGGCGCCAGCGCCGCGCAGGGCTGGTAGATGTTGCCGTAGGTGGTGTACTCGGCCAGCGTGCGGCCCGGGTTGGGCATGGTCGCATTGCCCACGGCAATGGTGTAGCCCTGGCGCGTGGGCATCTCGGTCACGGGTTCGGAGGCCACCACGCCGTCGATCAGGCCGTCCGCATCCAGCTCGGCCGCGCGCAGCACGGCCGCGCCGCCGTTGGAGGCCGAGCCCGCCAGTACCAGCGTGTTGTCCTTGCCGAAGGGCACGGGGTCCTGCGTGGTGCCATAGCGCGCATTGAGCACGTACAGCGCATAGCGGGCCGCGGCCAGCGTGTCGTTGCCCCAGTCCTTTTCAGGGTTCTGCTGGGAATGCGCGTGCTTGATGGCAATGCGGTTGGGAAACGCCGCGTTGTAGGCGGCGCGCGCCGCATCGGTCAGCCGTGCGGCAAAGAAGGACAGGCTGCCGGCGTCCGTGCGCGTGGCGCGGGTGCCGTCCAGCTTGTTGACGGTGTCGTCGCTCAGGTTGTGCAGGCCCACGCCCTTGCCCGCGTCGGTCAGCGCCACGGCGCAGCCCTTCTTCAGGCCCCACTCGCCCGCCGTGCCGATGGCGCCATACACGCCGCGCGAGCCCGAGGACGGGCCCAGCACGATGCAGGGCCGGTTGCGGTCAAAGCTGTCCGGCACCTGCACGGCCACCATGGTCTGCTTGCGGCCCGTGCCGTCGTCCAGCACGGCCAGGTACTCGCGCCCGGGGATCAGCCCTTCGCCCGCAGTCACCTGCCCGTCTGCCGTGATGTTGGGGCCGTACAGCGTGCCGTAGCCGCCGCCCGCCGTGGGGTCCAGGATGCCTCGGTAGTTGGAGTACAGCGCATTGCGCCGAAGCTCCGCCGCCGTGGGATTGGCCGGGTCCGCGTACAGGGGCGCAGCTGCGGCGCCCAGGCCCGTCTTGCCCAGGCCGCCCGTCAGCAAGTCCTGCGTGGCTGCCGTGGCACCCGTGCCGGTGGCCGTGGCCGGATACACCGTGGTGCCCAGCTCGGTAAAGCCCTTGGGCAGGTCGTTGCTGGGCTCACGCTCGCCGCTGCCGCAGGCCGCCAGCGCGGCCGCCGCCAGCGCCGTGAAGGCCCAGCGCCAGGGGGTTGCAGGAATCGACGACACCATCTCTTCACGCTTCAACATGCCCATCTCCTTGTGGTATTTCTCTGATGCACGAATGCGCCAGGGGCCCTGGTCAGGCTCCGGCGCGGGAAGAACGCAGACGCCCCACGACGCCCGTGGGGAAATAGTAGACCGACAACACGAACAGCACGCCCAGCCATAGCAGCCAGCGGTCGGGCGACAGCAGCGCGGCCAGCCAGGGCAGGCTGTGCGCGGCCTCGCTGGCCACGCGCAGCAGGTCCTGCAGATAGCTCTGGGCGATGAGGAACAGCACCGAGCCGATCGCCGCGCCATAGATGGTGCCCATGCCGCCGATCACCACGATCAGCAGGCAGTCCATCATGATCTCGAACGACAGCGAGGTATCGGGCCCGTTATAGCGCAGCCACAGCGCCAGCATGGCCCCGGCCACACAGGCGAACAGGGCCGACAGCACGCTGGACAGGGTGCGGTACACCACCACCCGGTAGCCGATGGCCTCGGCACGGAACTCGTTCTCGCGGATGGCCTGCAGCACGCGGCCGAACGGGGAATTGACGATGCGCAGCAGCGCCAGCACCAGCACCACGGCCAGCACGAACAGCAGGTAGTAGGTGATGATGCGCCCGTCGATCAGCACGCCCAGCACCTCGTTCTCGAAGGGCTCGAAGCTGGGCGACAGCCACTCGGGCAGCTTGAAGCTCAGCCCGTCCTCCCCGCCCGTCCATTCCGACAGTTGGGAGGCCAGCGTCTGGAACGCCGCCGCCACGGCCAGCGTGATCATGGCAAAGAAGATGGCCCGAACCCGCAGCGAGAACAGGCCGATGGCCAGCGACAGCAGCAGCGACACCAGCAGCGCCGCGCCCAGGCCCAGCGCCAGCGCACCCCAGCCCGCGCCCATGCGCGACGATGCAATCGCCACGCCATAGGCGCCAATGCCGAAGAACATGGTGTGCGCAAAGCTCACGATGCCGGTGTAGCCCAGCAGCAGATCGAAGCTGGCCACCAGCACCACGAAGATCAGCACCTTGGCCGCCACGTTCAGCGCCTTCACGCCAGGGAACACGAACGGCGCCGCCGCCAGCCCCAGGAAAATCAACAGCAGCAGCACCGCCAGCACGCGGCTGCGCGGCAGGTCGCCGGAAAGCAATCGGTTGAGCATGTCGATCACTCCTTCAGCGGTTGGCCACGGGATAGACGCCCTGCGGGCGCCACAGCAGGATGGCCACCATCAGCGCGATGTTGGAGAACAGCGCCACCTTGGGCACCAGGAACCCCGTGTAGTTGGCCATCAGCCCCACCAGCAGCGCGCCGATCAGCGCCCCGCCCGTGCTGCCCAGCCCGCCGATGATGATCACGATGAAGATCAGCACATTCACCTGCGCGCCCATCTGCGGCACCACGCTCTGCTGGTACATGCCCCACATCACCCCGCCCAGCCCGGCCAGGGCCGAGCCCGCCACGAACACGCCCACGAACAGGCGGCGCACGCGGTAGCCCAGGGCCTCCACCATCTCGCGGTCCTGCACGCCCGCGCGGATCAGCAGGCCGATCTTGGTGCGCGACAGCGTCCAGGCCAGCAGGGCAAACACCGCCAGCCCCACCAGCACGGCCACCACGCGGTACTTCTCCACGGCGGCATCGCCCAGCAGCCAGGCGCCCTTCATGCCCTGGGGCAGCGGCAGCGGAATCTGCTGCGGGCCCCAGATGAGCTTGATCAGCTCCTCCCCGATGATCATGCCGCCCATGGTGATCAGGATCTGCTTGAGATGCTGGCCGTACACGGGCCGCACGATGAAGCGCTCGAACGCCAGCCCGATGGCACCCGCCACCAGCATGGCCACCACCATGGCCGGCAGCACGGCCAGCAGGTTGCGCCACAGCTGGTCCGACCCCGTCCAGTCGCCCATGGCGCCCAGCACGCTGGTGGCCACGAAGGCGCCCAGCGCGATGAACACGCCGTGGCCGAAGTTCAGCACGTCCATCAGCCCGAACACCAGCGTCAGCCCCGAGGCGATGATGAACACGATCATCCCCATGGCCAGCCCCGCCACCGTCAGCGTCAGCCAGGTCGAGGCCGAGCCCACCAGCGGCAGCGCCGCCAGGGCCAGCACGGGCACCAGCAGCAGCGGCTTGAAATCCACATCCAGCCTGTTCAGCTTGTTCATAGCGAAAGCCCCAGCAGCGACTGCTGCAACGCCGCGTCTGCCGAGAACTCGGCCATGCCGCCCGCGTGCACCACGCGGCCGTTGTCCATCACCGCCACGCGGTCGCCCAGGCGGCGCGCAAAGCCCAGGTTCTGCTCCACCAGCACAATCGTCGTGCCGCCCGCCTTGAGCTGGGCGAAGGCCGCGATCATGTTCTCGATGATGGCCGGTGCCAGGCCCTTGCTGGGCTCGTCCACGATCAGCAGGTCGCGCGGCTCCACGATGGCGCGCGCCACCGCCACCATCTGCTTTTGCCCGCCCGACAGCTTGCCGGCCGGGTGGTTCCAGAACTTCTCAACGGCCGGGAACATGCCGAAGATCCACTGCAGCCGCTGCGCGTCCATGCGGTCGGCGCGCGAGGCGCCGCGCGCGGCCAGCAGCAGGTTTTCCTGCACCGTCAGGTCCGCGAAGATGCCCATGTTCTCGGGCACATAGGCAATGTTCAGCCGCGCAATCGCCGGCGTGGGCAGGGCCGTGATGTCGGCCCCGCCAAAGGCGATGCGCCCCTGGCTGGCCCGCCACAGGCCCATGATGGTGCGCAGCGCGGTCGTCTTGCCCGCGCCGTTGCGCCCCAGCAGCATGGTCAGCTGCCCGCGCGGCACGGCCAGGTCCACGCCATGCAGGATGTGATAGGCCCCGATATGCGTGTGCACGCCCGACAGTTCGAGCAGGTTGGGGTTTGGGTTGAGGTTGGCGGCAGCGCTCATGCGGCCTCCTTCACGGCGCCCTGCTCCGGCACCACACCCAGGTAGGCCTGCTGCACCACAGGCGAGGCAATGACCTCGGCCGGCGGCCCATCGGCCACCAGCGTGCCATTGGTCAGCACGATGATGCGGTCGGCCAGCTCGCGCACCACATCCATCTTGTGCTCCACCAGCAGGATGATCTTGCTGCGGTCCTGCTTGAGCTTGCGTATCAGGTCCAGGATCACCGGCGCCTCGTCATGGCTCATGCCCGCCGTGGGCTCGTCGAACATATAGACCTGGGGTTCCAGCGCCATCAGCAAGGCCACCTCCAGCTTGCGCTGGTCGCCATGCGGCAGCGCGGCCACGGCCTCGTCGCGCCGGGCGGACAGGGCCACCTGGTCGAGGATGTGCAGCGCCCGCTGCGTCAATGCCCGGTGGTCGCTCCAGATGCTCCACAGGTTCAGGCCGCGCCGGTGCGGCCCCTCGTCGCGCGCCTGCACGGCCAGGCGCACGTTCTCCAGCACGCTCAGGTGCGGGAACAGATTGGTGAGCTGGAATGCCCGCCCCAGCCCGGCCCGCGTGCGCGCCGAAGGGGCCAGCCCCGTCAGCTCGCGCCCGCCCAGCAGCACGCGCCCGGCCGTGGCCTTGAGCTGCCCCGAGATCAGGTTGAAATACGTGGTCTTGCCCGCCCCGTTGGGCCCCACGATGGCCGTCAGCGTGCCCGGCTCGAAAGCGCAGCTCACGCCGTTGACGGCCACATGGCCCCCGAAGCGGATGGTCAGATCCTCTGTGCGCAACATTGCTCAGCGGCCGTTGCGGATGGGAACCTGCATCTCCTCGGGCTTGATCTCGCGCACCAGTTCCGGCACGCCCCAGGCCAGCGCCGGGTCCACGCGGATCTTGAAGTGGTACATGCTCTGCAGGGCCTGGTGGTCTTCCTTGCGGAAGGTCATCTGGCCCTTGGGCGTGTCGAAGCTCATGCCCTCCATGGCCTTGATCAGACCGTTGGTCTTGGTGTCTCCACCTGTCTTCTTGAGCGCCGTCACGATGGCCATGGCCGCAGAGAAGCCGCCGGCCGTGAAGAAATCCGGCGGCGTCTTGTACTGCTTGTAGTGCATGGACACCAGCGCCTCGTTCACCGGGTTCTTGGGAATGCCGTAGTAGTAGTACGTGGCGCCTTCCATGCCCGGCAGATTCTTGTAGGCCGCCATGGCGGGCAGGATGTTGCCGCCCGTGGCGATCTCGATCCCGTAGCGCTTGAGATCCAGGTCCGCGATCTTGAACGGATTGCCCGCCCCGGCCCACACGATCCAGATGATCTTCCTGCCCGGCTGGTCCTTGAGCTTGTCGATCAGCCGCTGCGCCCCTGCCGTGAAATCCGTGGTGGCGGCAGGCAGGTACTCCTCATGCGCCAGCTTGCCCTTCTTGATGGCGTCCTTGAAGGCCTTCACCCCGTCGCGGCCGAAGGCGTTGTCCTGGGCCAGCGTGGCAATCGTCACGCCCGCCCTGTCGATGGCCACCGCATTGCTGATGGCGTCCTGGCTGGAGTTGCGGCCCGTGCGGAAGATGTACTTGTTCCACTTGTCGCCCGTGATCGAATCGGCCACGGCCGGCTCCACCAGCAAAATCTTCTTGTACTCCTCGGCCACCGGCAGCATGGCCAGCGCCACGCCGGACGACGTGGGCCCCACGGCCAGATCGGCCTTGTCATCGGAATACGCCGTGGCCAGCAGGCTCTTGCCCAGGTCGGGCTTGCCCTGGTCGTCCTTCTCGATCACCACCAGCTTCTTGCCATTCACCGCCATGCTGCCGCCCGTGGCGTACTCCAGCCCCATCAGCAGCCCGGCCTGGGTCTGCTTGCCATAGGCCTCCAGCGCGCCGGTCTTGCTGTAGACGTGGGCAATGCGGATCTCGCCCTGCTGGGCCAGTGCAGCAGGAGCTGCAGCGGCCATGGCGGCGAGTGCTATGGTGCAATGGAGGAAGGGGCGGCGGTGCATGGTTTGTCTCCTTTGGGGTTTGCGGCTTGATGGCCTGGCTGGGCCTGCCGTTTTGCAAGGGGACCATGCATGCTTTGTGCCAGGCACGCCCAGGCGGCACCAAGACAGGGACGGCCTTGCGCCCCCCGGGGCCAGGCAGCCCGTGCCAGGGCCGAAAGTGTCTGGCCATTGGACAGATTCAGTGTCTTTTTCCAAGACAGCTGCCTGAATCCGATACAGGGCAAACCATGAATTCCTGGGATGTTCCCCTGCGCCTGGCCCACCATCACGTCCTGGCCGGCCAGCAGCTTCATGAGTTCGGGTGGCCCATGGGAATGGAGAGAAAACCGTTGTTTTCTTCAGGCAACAGCCGCTGATTCGGCCAGATGGGGCATGGTGCGCTGCCTCAGCTCGACCAGCGGCAATGCCCGCTGAACCGCCAGCGCGGCCCGCTGTAGCAGTGCCTCGTCGTGCAGGCGGTAGTCCACGAAATCCTTGTCGGTCGCGTAGACACCCAGTGGCAGGGTGCGCGCCTGGAAGAAGCTGAACAGCGGCCGCAACTGGTGGTCGATCACCAGGGCATGGCGCTCGCTTCCACCGGTGGCCGCCAGCAGCACGGGTTTGTCGATCAAGGCGTCCTGGTGGACGAAGTCGAAGAAGTGCTTGAACAACCCGGTGTAGGCGCCGCGAAAGACCGGTGTGGCCACCACCAGCACATCCGCCTGCTCCACCGCCGCAAGCTCCCGCTCCACCGTCTCGGGCAACTGCGAGCGCCACACCGCGCCGGCAAGCTGCGGCGCGAGCTGGCCCAGCTCCACCAGGCGTTGTTCGCACGGAACTTCGTCGGCGATCAGATCAGACAGATGCTCTGCCAGGGCGGCAGACTTGGAGGGGCGCTGCAGTCCGCCGGATACGGCGACCAGACGAAGTGGACGTGTCATTGCTGCTCTCACGCAAGATGGCCCGGGTTCAACGCGGGAGCCGGTTGTGGCGACCATGCGGTCCGAGGTGAAGTGATGGCCATGACTGCTTCCCAAAATGCAAACGAACAATGGGAGCGGATGATATGGAGCCAAATCAATGAAGTAAAATGGTTTTATCTCACAATTACATGATTGAAACTCATATAAAGCCTTAAACCTGCCCCGTCGGTGCTGTTCGGGGGAGCATCCGGGCCACAAGCGAGGCGGGCATCTGCATCGCGCACAAGCGGGCCGTTGCCGAACCGGCATTCCCGCTCAGCGGCCCGCTTCCTGGGCCTGCACCAGACACTCCCGCAAGGCCTGCGCCACAGGCCCGAGCATGCGATCGCGCCGCTGCAGCAGGCCCAGCGTGCGCCACACATCGGGCGCGGTCAGCGGCACGCCGCAGACCTGGGCATGGTCCTGGCGCAGGGCCAGCTGGGGCACGGCGGCCAGGCCCAGGCCCGCTTCCACCAGGGCCAGGGCGCCCGTGACGTGGTTGCATTCGTGCCAGGCCACGGGCTGCTCTGGCAGGCCGGCCATGACCTGGTCCAGCAGCAGCCGGTTGCCGCTTTGGTGGGAGACGGAGACCAGGCGCTTGCCCGCCAGCTCGGCCCACTCCACCTGGCTGCGCCCGGCCCAGGCGTGGCTGCGCGGCATGGCCAGCACATAGCGCTCGCGCGTGAGCGCCTCAAAGCGCAGCGATGGCTCCTGGCTGCCCGTGAAGCTCAGGCCGAAATCCGCCTCCCCGCGCAGCACGGCCTCCACCACCTGGTGCGCGCTCTCGTCGATGACGTGCACCTGCACATCGGGCTGCTCCACGGCAAAGGACTTCAGCACGGGCGGCAGCAGATTGGTGGCCACCGAAGGCACGCAGGCAACCGTCACCCGGCCACGGCGCAGCTTGACCTGGTCATCCACGCGCTGCACGGCCTCGTCCAGGCCGGCCAGGGCCCGGCGCGCCTCCTGCAGGAATTCATGGCCTACCTCGGTCAGCTTCACTTGCCGCGTGGTGCGCTCCAGCAGCCGCACGCCCAGCACCGACTCCAGGCGCTCCACGCGCCGGCTCAAGGCAGGCGGCGACAGGAAAAGCGCTTCTGCGGCCAGGCGAAAACTGGCCTTCTCGGCCGTGGTCACGAAGGCGATCAGCTCCCCCATGTCGAATTTGATGCGCTGCATGCAACAGTCCCTCCAAAAGTTGCAATTCACAGAATAGCAGCCCCTGCATAGGATGGCGCCCTTGATAACGCTGCCCCCTGCGGGCAGGCAAGACCAACAAACGGAGACGACATGCACCAACGCAGACTGATCGCGGGCGGCGCCCTGGCAGCCCTTCTTTCCCTGGCCGTGGGCACCGCCCAGGCCCAGGACTTCCCCCCCAAGAAACCCGTGGTCATGGTGGTCGGCTTTGCTGCAGGCGGCTCGGCCGACATTGCCGCGCGCATCATCGCCAAGAAGCTGGGCGAGAACATCGGCCAGAGCGTGGTCGTGGAAAACAAGCCCGGCGCGGGCGGCAACCTGGCCCACACGCAGGTGGCCAATGGCCCGTCCGACGGCTCGGTGCTGCTCTTCGGCTCCATCGGCCCGCTGGCCATTGCGCCGCACTTCATGAAGATCGGCTACGACCCGCTCAAGGACCTGGCCCCCATCACCATGGGCGTGAACTTTCCCAACGTGCTCGTCGTGCCGGCCGCCACCGGCATCAAGACCCTGGGCGAATACGTGGCCAAGGCCAGGCGCGAACCCGGCAAGCTGGACTTCGCCTCCACCGGCCCCGGCTCCGCATCGCACCTGGCCGGTGAACTGCTCAACGATGTCGCCAAGATCGACACCCTGCACGTGCCCTACAAGGGCGGCGCGCCCGCCCTGCAGGACGTGCTGGGCAACCGCGTGACCTCCTTCTACGCAGCCCCGCCCACGGCCCTGCCCCACATCGAATCGGGCAAGCTCATCCCGCTGGCCACCACGGGCCTCACGCGCCCGGCCTACCTGCCCAACGTGCCCACTGTGGCCGAAAGCTTCCCCGGCTTCAACGCCACCAACTGGTACGCCTTCGTGGCATCCGCCAAGACGCCCAAGCCCTTGCTGGACCGCTGGAACACCGAGCTGGTCAAGGTGCTGAACACCCCCGAAGTACGCGACAACCTGCTCAAGCACGGCCAGACCGCCGCCCCGGGCACCCGCGAGGAACTGGGCCAGTTCATTGCTGCCGAGCACGCCAAGTGGGGCCGCATCATCCGCGAGCGAAAAATCACCGCCGATTGATTCCCTCGCCAGCCGTTAGCCGTTCCCCAACCATAAAAAACCAGGAGACAAACCATGACCGCCATCCGTTCCACCCCCCTGCAGTCCTCCGTGCCATCCACCCTGCGCCGCCGCACCCTGGGCGCGCTGCTGGGCGGCGCCCTCAGCCTGGGCCTGGCCCTGGGCGCTGCCGCGCCCTCCACCGCCGCCGCAGATGAAATCCGCGTGGTCACCTCGGGCGGCTTCTCTGCCGCCTACGACCAGCTGATACCCCTGTACGAGCAGGCCACGGGCCACAAGGTCGTCACCTCGCGCGGCGCCTCCATGGGCAATGCGCAGGACTCCATTCCCAGCCGGCTGGCGCGGGGCGAGCAGTTCGACGTGGTCATCCTCGCCGACTCGGCCCTGGACAACCTGGCAGCGCAAGGCAAGGTGGAAGCGGGCAGCCGCGTGGACCTGGCGCGCTCCATGATCGGCATGAGCGTGCGCAAGGGCACGCCCAAGCCCGACATCAGCACCGTGGACGCGCTCAGGCAGACCCTGCTGGACGCCAAATCCGTTGCCTACTCGGCCAGCGCCAGCGGCACCTACTTGGCCAACGAACTGTTCCCGCGCCTGGGCGTGGCCGAGCAGATGAAGGGCAAGGCCACCCGCATCCTCAGCGAGCGCGTGGGCGCCGTGGTGCTGCGTGGCGATGCGGACATCGGCTTCCAGCAGGTCAGCGAACTGCTGCCGTTCAAGGAGCTGGAATTCGTCGGCCCCCTGCCCGATGAAGTGCAGCAGCGCGTCTTCTTCTCCGCAGGCGTGGCCACCGGCGCCAAGAGCCCTGACACGGCGCGACACCTGATCCGCTTCCTGGCAGCCCCCGCCGCTGCGCCCATCGTGCGCAGCACCGGCATGGAGCCGGCGGCCAAGCCCTGACGGCAGGCCCCCGAGCCCTCAAGGCCCTCTAGGCTCTCTAGGCACTCAAGGCCCTCGACACACAGGGGGCCTTCCCCCTCCCCGGTTCGACCTCCATCCAGCGGCGCTGCAACGGCACTGCTGCGGCATGCCGCTGCCCAGCCCTATCACCCTCGCCACACCCATGAACACCAAAACCCTGGTGCTGATCACCCTTGCCGCCGCACCGCTGTCGGCCCTTGCGCAATCCAGCATCACGCTCTACGGCATTGCCGATACCGGCGTGCGCTACACCAGCGGCCTCACCGCTGCCAACGCGGCCAGCAACACCTCGGGCGCCGCGCTGTCCAGCGGCGTCAACACCACCAGCCGCTTCGGGTTTCGGGGCCGCGAAGACCTGGGCGGCGGCATGTACGCCCTGTTCAACCTGGAAACCGGCCTGAACCTGGACACCGGCACCACCGCCAACTCCAGCAAGTTCTTCGACCGCGCGGCCATCGTGGGCCTGGGCGGCAGCTGGGGCCAGGTCACGGCCGGCCGCCAGACCAACCTGCTGGCAGAGGCCATCAGCCCCGTGGACCCCGTGGGCATGCGGTTTGCCTCCTTCAACCCCAACATCGCCACCGCCGCGCTCAGCAGCCACGGCCTGGGCGTGGAATACGGCAGCGCGGGCGCCACCACGGGCTCGTACCGGCTGGACAACTCGGTCAAGTACACCGGCCGCTTTGGCGGCCTCACCGCCCGCGCCATGTACAGCTTCGGCGAGACGGCGCAAGGCGGCTCCGCCCGCTCATCGGCCGGCGCGGGCCTGGCCTATGGCACGAAGACATGGACCGTCTCCGGCGCCTACCAGCGCTTCAAGACCGCAGACCAGTGGGAGCTGAAAGCCGCCACCCTGGGCGCCAGCTACCAATGGGACAAGCTGCGCCTTGCGCTGAACACCGCGCGCAGCGACGGCCAGACCAACGCCACCACCGCCCGCACCGTGCAGCGCGTGCACTCGCTGGGCGCCACCTGGTCCGCCCGCAGCACGCTGGACCTGACCGCCGCCCTGTACCGCGTGGAACGCGAACGCAGCGGCCGCGCCGCAGACGGCTACACCCGCGCCCTGCTGTTTGCGGAATACAAGCTGTCACGCCGCAGCAAGCTGTATGCGGAACTGGACCGCACGCATTGGAGCGGAGGGTTTCAGGGCGGGCAGAACAAGGATGTGGCTACGGGGGTGGCTGCGGGGTTGATGCATAGCTTCTGAGGGGCGCTGCGAGCACTCGCCCCATTGCCAACTCAACCGCCCAGCTTTTTGAATGGCGTGTCGGAAGTGATCCAGCCCTTGCCCTGGGGGCAGATCACTTCCTTGTAACGCAGCTCCTTTTCAAAGCTCCACTGCTGGCCGAATGCGCAAACGTCCCCTGCGTTGAGGACAAATGCCACTGTCTGCGGGTGGCCATTTTTCAGCAGAACATCGACGCTTTGCGTCGCTTCCTACCGGCCACTCGGCGACTGGCTGCATCCCAGAGTTGCCAGCAACGCCGTGATCGCCGTCCTTCGCAATAGGTTTTTCATCGACTGCCTTTCTTGTGGTTGTCGCGCGAAGACTTTCGAGCGACGGCTTCAGGCTGGTTGACGACGTTCAGCGGCGACAACCCAACGACGGCTATCGACCCGTTGCAGTCGTTCGTCGCGGGCCTGTCGGTGTCGGCTTTGCGGCGGTTGCGGTCTTCCAGACTTCGCCGTCGAACGCGCACTACCGGCCATCAGCAGTCGTACCCCACTAAGCCGCGAGCGACCGCTGCGGAGAAGAGCCGCCGCACAGGCCCCCTGCTCCGCACGAGCAGCAGCGCGCTTGGTGCATCAAGAGACGCGAATCGAGGCTGAATGCTGCGCGGGTGTTGTCTGTTTTCAAGACCGGACAGCAGTCTCGACCAAGACACTCGGCGCCATGCGTCCCCGCCAGGTTAAAGCCGCCCCTCCAGATGCTCAGGCGCCGAGATGGTGCGCATCCACTTCACCGACTCCACCTTCCAGCCTGGCTCACGCTGCATGATTTCCATCACGCCTGGCAGATGCGCAGCGCCATACGTGACGTAGATTTTCGGGCGCTTGTCATCCAGCAATTGCCTTGCAAGGTGGCGATTGCGGAAGTCGAGCACCACCGGGTCCAGGTCCCCGCCGCCGCCCTGGCCGGAACGGCGCATCACATAGGTCATGAACCCGCGGCACAGTGTGCCGGCGAGCGTGACCTGCCGCTCATCGCCAGACTTCTGCCATTCGATCACACGCGCCACGACGTCCGATGAATCGTCTTCAGCGTCGGTGGCTTGCTGCACTTCACGTTGGCGCATCGCTGCCGCGAAGGCTGGGTCGCTCTGCACCAATCTGTCGTATTCCTGCTTCATCGCTCGCGTGTCCACGTCCATGGTCACGTGCCGTTCGGGGTGGGCCTTGGCATCAGCCACCACCGGCCCGAAGTAGTCGATCTGGTAGGCGAGACCGCAGTTCTGGCCAAGCTCTCGGTAGCTGTCGCCAAGGTCTTTACCCTGGGTCAGGACCTTCTTGAACCAGGCGTCGGCTTCCGGATCGCTGTTGGCCACGCCTTCGTAGGCCAACACATAACCGTCGGCTAATGCCTTCTCAAGGTCGTAGACGATGGTCTTGAAGAACCGCTCGGCACCCACGTGCTGCATGCCTTGCAGCACGACGGTGCGGGGTCCGTTGGACATGGCGACGGTGGGCACGATGGCTGGACGTGTCTCGGTCATGACGGCAAGGACATACACCGGTGCTGCCGCCAATCCGCACAACAAAAACCACAATCCGACGCTGCCATGCAGCCAACTTGCAGCCCAGGACCGTGCCCTGGACGAACGCGAGATCCGCCGCCAAGTCCAGACCAGCGGAACCGCGATCAGCGCGGCCGCCAGTAGCAAAGCAGGCAGCGAGAGCCAACTCGCACCGAGAAGGATCGGCAGGCCCGCCACGAAACAAAGCACAAGCACTGCCCACAGCAATGTGGTCAAGCGGATTGACAGCGTGCTGCGCACAGGGCCGCTGTCGGTTGTAGGGGTGGAGGCCTCCATCTTCAGAACTTGCGGCCCGCGCCCCAGTCTCCCTGGTCGCATTTGCCGACGAAGCCGGGCTTGTCCTTGATCTCGACCATGCCGGTGCGCCGGTCGATGTTCACGCTGAGCCTGTTGAGGCCGTTGACCTGATAGCGCGCCGTGATGCGGTCGGGCGACATCTGCACATCCTCCAGCTGCCACCAACCGTCGACACCGCCGGAATGCAGGGGCGGAATCATCTTGTCGCTCAGGTGGATGCGTCCCCGGCCATCGCGGAACTCGAACTGCACACCGGTCTGGAACTGCTCGTTCGCAGACTCCACGCGCTGCGTGGGCTCGTAGTGCTTGCGCCTGTCGTTCCACTCGTAGCCCGAGTGGCTGGAGAACACTGCATGCTCGCCCTGACCGTAACAGATGAGTGTGAGCTCGTCCGGCTGGTGCGGGCGCGGCGGTATGTCGCCTGCCACACCTCCAGGACGACAGTTCTGCTCAGGGATGCGGTTGATCGACGCGTAGCGGCCATCGTCGGTGGAAATCGCCACGCAGGCACGCTGCGCGTCGCTCCACCAGAAGGTCCAGGATTGTTCCCGCACGCGGGTGGCGCGCACCTGCTGGTAGCCACGCGCCTGCATCTGGGTTTCCCCGCCGGCGCCGCGCGCGCCGACAAGATCGGCAAGGTCCGGCGGGGTCTGTGCCTGTGCTGTCGCAACGCACAGCGTCGCAAGAAGTCCAACCGTCAATATCCGGCTTGTCATATGTCACTCCGTTCTGTCGGCATGATGCCATTCTCGCCGCAGCGGGTGCGGTTGCTCAATGACAGCAATGTCGCGAGACGGTGATTTACAAAAGCTGGGCGACCGGCCAAGCCGGTTGATCAGTTCCAAGGGAGAGCCAAGCGCTTGGCTCTGCGACTGCCATATCCCAAACGCATGCACAAAGCATTCAAGTGTCCGCGACGGATGAAAGAGTCAGCCACCAAGCAACGACAGACTCAGAGCTTGGCCCCAACCCATATGCCTCTGCACCAGGCCCTCTGCCTTCCCGGCAATGACGATATCCGGGTGCTCGCTTTTATCAGCGTTGTCAGCCACTGCATGCCAAACATCGCCCACCCGCTGAAAGCGCCGCACAAGCATCTGCCCTTCCCACGCGAATGCATAGACGCTGCCACGGCGCGGCGTTCCATCCGCACGATTGAGCAAGAGCACGGCCCCATCCCGGATCGTGGGCTCCATGCTGGTTCCTGCCACATGGACGAGGGCCGCGTTCACCGCACTGACACCAACTGAGCACAAAAAGTCGCGCCGGAACTGCAATGCGCCAAGCTCCGCCACAAGAGCGCTCCCAACATCCGAGTCTTCGGTCACGCCGACGCTGAGTTGCGAGACCTGAACGAAGTCGCTGTGTTCTTCATCCCCGTCAAGGGAATATTTCGGCAGGTTCAGCGCCTCTTCTATCTCCCGCGCCAGCTTCGCGCCTATGGGCTTTCTCCCTCTCAAGCGATCAGACCAATAACTCGATGTCCGGCCAAGTCGATTGATCAACTCCAAAGGGGAGCCCGAGTTGTCGCCCTTCCGACTGGTCCTGCCCAAGCGCAGGCAAAGGGCATTCAAGTTCGCACAACGGATATTTGACGTGTCGCTCATGGGTGTACTTGAGCCCACGAATTACACCAAAGGGTGTTAACAAGAAGCGATTCCAACGATGCAATGGCGATTGATCGTTTCTGTGAATGCACGCTTGCCCTTATTCCATGCACATCACCCACCACTTCACCCCCGGCCTGCGCTTCGCCGCACGCTGGAAGTACGCCGCCCGCGCGCCATCGGGCCGGGCCTGTTGGTCGGGGCAGCCGGATGCGGGCAGGGCCGATCCGCATGGCGCCTGGTGGTGTGTGCGGCGCTGCGCTGCCGTGCTGCGGCGGGAGATGTGGCAGTCGGTGGATCTGCCGCCAGGCATGCCCTTGCGGCCGGGGCCGGAAGATGTGGCGCTGGCTCTGCACGCGCTGATGCCGCGTTGGCAGGTGCAGCTCAGCGCTGGGGCTGGGCACATGCCCATGCAGTCCTGCACCCGGGCGCTGCTGGCCGGCGGCGGGGCCGTGCTGCAACTGCAGTCAGAGGCGCTGCACCGGTGCCCACAGAGCACGTTCTGGGCCTGGGTGATTGGTGTGGAGATGCATCAGAGAATGCTGCCCGCGCCGGTGAAGCCATGGCCGTCATGCCGCGCGCCCCGCCCCGTCGCGCTACTCGCCATTCCCTTTGGCTGGAGCATGCCCTGGGCCTGTGGCTATGCGGCGCGGGTGCAGGTGAACCGCGACGGGCATTGCGATGTGGATGGCATTGACGGGCAGTGGCGCGAGTGCCGCTGCCTGGCCGCAATCACGCTGTCGCCCGCGCAACGCGGCAATGCAAAGCCATTGGCGGGGCACGCACCGTGTTGAAGTCCACCACGACAAGGTCCCACATGGATGAGACCACGCACCTCACCCACCGCTTCACCCGAGGGCTTCGCTTTGACGGACTGTGGACCTACTCGGCGCTCACGCCTTCAGGCCGAGCCTACTGGGCACGACTGCCGGCAACCCGGGCAGGCGGCATGGCTGCAGCAGATCCACAGCGGGCCTGGTGATGCGTGCGCCAGTGCGTTGCAGTGCTCAATCGCAGGCCCTGGCGTTCCGCGCATCTGCCCTCGGGCCTGCCTGCGCAGCCGGAATGTGGCTGGCGTGCATCACGCTGGAGCAGTTGGGCGCGGGTTGAGCTGTGGTCGCGGCAGCCAGGCGCCCTGCGCAGCACGCCTCAGGTCGGCGTGTCCACGTCATCCCAGTCATTGCCCTCGAAGCGCACCAGCCAGTTCAGGGCGTGGTGGCGCTCCATGAGCACGTCGGCGTTCAGCCCCACGGGCGCGGGCTGCTGCACCTGGGCCTGGCGCACGATCCAGTGCAGGCGGTAGTGCTGGTCCAGGGCGTCGAGGATGTCGCTGTCGGGCCGCATGCGTGCGGCATGCAGGGCGCCTTGCAAGTCGCTGGCCTGCAGCAGGACGCGCGAGGTGAGCGGCACGTCGCAGATGGCATCGGGGAACGGCAGCGTATCGACCAAGCCCAGCGCCCATTCCAGCAAGTACGCGGCTTCGTAGCGCCAGCCGAACTTGGCGATGGCCTCTTCGGAGGGCTGGGCAGTGGCCATGAAGTCGCGCTCGTTGGGAGTGAGCGCGGCCTGGGCGGCTGGCAGGCGGTGGAACAGCTCGTCGGGCGTGAGCGGTTCGCCACTGTTCATTGCTTCGTTCATTGCTTCGTTCAGCGATTCGGCGCGCACGGCCACGGCCAGCAGGGCGAAGGCGCGTGCGGCGATCTCGTCGGGCGCGCGCATGCGCAGTTCGGGCTCGGAGATCAGCGGCGGCAGGCTGGCCGCTGGCATGAAGCCGCGCTGCGCCAGCGTCTGCTCGCTGCGCTGCTTGCGCTGCCAGGCCTGCTGCGGATAGGGCAGCGCGGCCTGTTCATCGGGCTCGGCGCCGTTGGCGGCCAGCAGGATGTGGCCCTGCGGGTCGCGAATGCTGCCGTCCGCCAGAAATGCGATGGCGTTGGCGCGCTGTGCCCAGCCGGCAAAGGCATCGAGCTGCTCCGGCGCAATGCCCAGGCTCAGGTGCTGCTGCACGCGCTGGATGTGGCGCATGGCGTGGTAGCGGTTGCGCGTCATCTGCCCATCGCCGCGCCCCAGCACATAGCCGACAAAGCCGGAAAGATGCGGTGCCAGCTCGGGGTCCGACAGATCGCGGCGCCCGGCCAGCGTGTGCGGAAAGTCAAGCGCAGGAAGGTCCCAGACGGTGCAGTAGGCGTTGATGAGTACTTCGTCCTTTGCAGCATCCGCCTGGGGTTCTTGCAGCTGGCGCTGGTGTTGCGGGTGTTCCTGTGGGCGAGCGGGCTCGGGTGCAGGCTTGCTGAATGCGGTCTTGAGGCGGGTAAGGAGGTTTTTCATGTTCACGGACTGGGTTCCGGGATGGGCTGCGGGATGGGGAACAGCAGGAATCGCCCTGCCTCTTGGCCACGGTACGGCCTGCAGATGGCGGGTGACTCAGCCCCCCAGCTCCAGCACCGCCATGCGGTCATACAGCGTGGCCCGCGAGATGCCCAGCTGGCGCGCCGTGGCCAGTTTGTTGCCGCTGTTGGCGGCCAGGGTGGCGGTGATGGCCTTGCGTTCCAGCTCGGCCACCTGCTGGGCCAGGGGGCGCAGCAGGTCGGTGTCGGCGGGGCTGTTGTGGGCAGGGGACGGGGCGGGCGCAGTCTCGGGGCCGGGCGCAGGGGCAGCGGGTTCCACGCCGGATGAGCGCAGCACTTCGCGCAGTTGTTCTGCGTTGATGGCGGTGTCTTCGCTGCGCATGGCGGCCTGCTCCAGCACGTTGCGCAGCTCACGGATGTTGCCGCGCCAGGTCTGGCCGGCCAGCAGGGCCAGGGCGTCGGGCAGCAGTTCGGGCGGGGGCATGTCGTTGCGCAGGGCCAGTTCTTCGGAGAGGACTTCGACCAGTGCCGGGATGTCGCGCCTGCGTTCGCGCAGCGGGGGCACGCGGATGGGCAGCACGTGCAGGCGGTAGAAGAGGTCTTCCCGGAAGCGGCCGTCGCGCACCATCTGCGGCAGGTCGCGCGAGGTGGCTGCCACCACGCGCACGTCAAAGCGCACGAGCTGGTTGGAGCCCAGCGGTTCGATCTCGCCTTCCTGCAGCGCGCGCAGCAGCTTGGCCTGCAGGTTCAGGGGCATGTCGCCGATTTCGTCGAGGAACAGCGTGCCGCCGTCGGCCAGCCTGAATTTGCCGTCGCGCGGCTTGCGGTCTGCGCCGGTGTAGGCGCCGGGGGCAACGCCGAAGAATTCGGCCTCCAGCAAGGCGTCCGGCACGGCGGCGATGTTGACGGTGACGAAGGGGCCGCCGCTGCGGGCCGATGCGGCGTGGATGGCATGGGCCAGCAGCTCCTTGCCGGTGCCGGTCTCGCCCAGCAGCAGCACGGGGCTGAGCGACTGGGCCGCGCGGCGCGCCTGGCGCTTGACCTCCACGGCGGCCGGGCTGCTGCCGACAAAGCTGGCAAAACTGTACTTGGCGCGGCGCTCGCCCTGCACGGCAACGCGCAGGCTGCGGTTGCGCTGAGCGGCCAGCTCGCGCCGGGCCTCGTCCAGGTCGCGCTGCAGAACGGCGAATTTGCTGATCAGGGGCTGCAGCGTGGTCTCCGGCTGGTCGAACAGCACGATGCCGATGGCGCCGATGACCGCGCCCGCATCGTCCTTGAGCGGGATGCGGCTGACCACGAAGGTGCCGGCGCGGTTGGTGAGCAGGTCGATGAGCACGGGCTCGCCGGTTTCCAGCACGCGGCGCATGCGGGTGTTGGGGATGACGTCCTCGACCATGTGGCCCAGGAACTCATCCACCGAGGCCACGCCCAGGTCGGGCAGGAAGCGCTGGTAGCCCTCGTTGACCCAGACGATGCGCCCCGCCCTGTCGGCCAGGAACATGCCCTGGCTCATGGTGGAGAACAGCTGGAACATGGAGCGCGCTGCCAGCGCGAGGATGCCGTCGGCATCGAGCGGCAGGGGCTGGACCAGGGTGGGTGTGGGCGGCATGGATGGCATCCTAGCCGAGTCGCCCCTGCCAGGCTGCGGCACTCAGCCCTGCTCGATGGCGACCTGGGCGCAGATGGCGCAGCACATCTGCGCAGCCTGCTCGTTGGCGATGAAGTAGTAGATGCTGACGCCTTCGCGGCGCCGGCCCAGCACGCCGGCCTGGTACAGCGTGTTCAGGTGCTGGGACATGTTGGGCTGCGTGGTGGCGATGCTGGCGAGCAGCTCGGTCACGTTCTTCTCGCCATTGCACAACACGCTGATGATCTTCAGGCGCACGGGCGCCGCCATGGCACGGAACAACTCCGCAGCGCTCTCGAAAACGCTGTCGTCGCTCAGGTCCATGCTGTCATTGCGGCTGTCCATAGGCGTCTGTCATCCTGGTATACGGCGGGAGGGCAAGGGGGCTGGCATGCTTTGCCGCCCGACCGGGCTAGTTTATAGCCCGCAGGGCGGCAGCGCAGGCTCGGTGCGGCTTGATGGAAGGCAAGCCGCCCTGTCATCGCTCAGAAATCAACCGTGGCCGACAGCATGAAGGTGCGCGGTGCGCCCAGCCCGAGGCTGGTCCACAGCGGCGTGGCCCAGTAGGCCTTGTTGGCCACGTTGGTGATGCTGCCGCGCAGCGTGAGCGGATGGCCGGCCGCCGTGGTCACGTAGCGCGCGCCGATGTCGAACACGGTGCGGCCCGGCACGGACAGCGAGTTGTCGGCATTGATGTACTGCCTGGACGCCGTGGTGGCGTTGGCCGTCAGCGTCAGGCCCTGCACGGCGGGCAGGTCCCACTCCACGCCCAGCTTGCCCTGCAGCCTGGGCACGCCCGCCGCCAGCTTGCCCTGGTTCACGCCGCCTGCCGTGCGGGTGAGCTTGGGCTGTACGTAGGCAATGCCGCCCATCAGGCGCACGCCCGTGGCCACGTTGCCGAAGAAGCCCCATTCCACGCCCCGGTTGCGCTGCTCGCCGCCGAAGGAGAAGACGTTGGAGACGGGATCGGTGTAGCCGTTGGGCCGCTGGATCTCATAGAGGCTGAAGGTGTGGGCGAAGTCGCCCAGGTCCAGCTTCAGGCCCAGCTCCTTTTGCCGGGACTTGTAGGGCGCGAACACTTCGCCCGCGTTGGCCGCCGTCATGGGTGCGGTGGCGCGCTGGCTCAGGCCTTCGATGTAGTTGGCGTAGACCGAGACACGCTCGCTGGCCTTCACCAGCAGCGCGGCGGCCGGCGTGGTGGCGCCTTCGTCATAGCGCGCGGTGCGCGCGCCCGTGGCCACGTTGAAGGTGTCGCTGAGCACCTGCTGGCGGCGCAGGCCCAGGGTGAGCTGCACGCGGTCCTGCGCGAAGGACAGGGTGTCGGCCACGCCGATGCTGGTCAGCCGCAGTTCGGTGCGCGAGATCGGGGGGGCGTTGAAGCTGGTGGCCGGGCCCCAGATGGGGTGGTAGATGTTGGTGATCCAGTCCTGGGCCAGCACGTTGCGGCGGCCGAACTGCTTGTCGGTATGCGTGTAGTAGGTGGCGTTGAGCGCCCACTGGTGGCCCACGCCGGCCGTGTTGAACTTGCCCTTGAGGCCGGCCTCGGCCGACTTCTTGTCCATCTCGAAGCCCAGGTCGGCCAGGTTGGTGCGGTAGTCGCCGGCCGTGTTGAAGACCTGGATCAGGTAGGCCCCCGTGGAACGATACCGGGTCTTGCTGGTGCCCACGGCGGCATAGGCCGTGACGCGGTCGCCCAGGTCGAGTTCGCCGCGCACCATGGCGCCCTTGTCCTTGGTGTCGTAGAAGGCCCAGCTGGGGTTGAGCAGGGTGTCGGCCTTGGGCGGCCTGGGCACGGGCAGGCCTGCGGCCAGGTTGATGCCGCGGTTCAGGCCGTCGGTGCGGTCCTCGCTGCTGTACAGGTCGGCCGACAGGCGGGCACGATCGCCGCGCCAGTCCAGGCCCAGCGAGGCCAGCCGGGTCTCTTTTTCCTGATGGTTCACGGCGCCGTCGCCGTCGCGCAGCACGCCGTTGAAGCGGATGCCGAACTGCTTGCGCTCGCCGAACCGCCGGCCCAGGTCGATGTGGGCGCCCAGCTGCGCATCCGACATGAAGGAGGTGGTCAGCCGCGTCAGCGTCTCGTCGCCCGCGCGCTTGGGCACGAGGTTGACCGTGCCGCCCACCGAGCCGCCGGGCGGCATGCCGTTGAGCAGGGCCGAGGGGCCCTTGAGCACGTCCACGCGCTCGAACATTTCTGGCGATGCGCGGTAGAACGGCGCCACGCCGAACAGCCCGCCAAAGGTCACATCGCCAATGCTGGAGCTGAAGCCGCGAATGGAGTAGTTCTCGCTGATGATGCCGGTCATGCCCGTGCTGAACACGGTGGGGTCGGCGGCCGAGATCACGTCGGTGATGTCGCGGGCCTGGCGGTCGGCGATGAATTTCTCGGTGTAGCTGATGGTGTTGAAGGGCGTCTCCATGAAGTCCTTGTCGCCCAGCAGGCCCATGCGGCCGCCTGTGGAGACCTGGCCGCCGGCATAGGCTTCCGGCGCCTGCTGAGCCTGTGCGCGCACGGTGACGGCAGGCATGAGCACGCCGCCGTCCACGGGCGCTGCCGCGTTGCGGTCGCGGCCCAGGGTGTAGCTGCCGTTGGCTTCGCGCAGGGCGCGCAGGCCCTGGCCGCGCAGCAGCTCGGCAAAGCCTTCGGCCACGCTGTAGCTGCCCGACAGGCCTGCGCTGCTGCGGCCTTGCAGCAGGCTGGAATCCACCGTCAGCTCCACGCCGGCCGCTGCGGCAAAGGCGTTGAGCGCCTGGCCCAGCGGGCCGGCCGGGATGCTGAAGGCGCGGCGGGCCTCGCCGGGTGCCCCCCCGGAGGCGGCTCCAGATGCGGCCCCCTGGGCAGCCGCCTGCGCCAGCGCGGACGGCATGGCCACGGCCAGGCCCCCCAGTGCCAGGCCCGCCATGCAGAGCATGTGCACGGCGATGGCCGTGTGCCTGCAGGCAAAGGCCGGGTGCGGCAGGGCGCGCGATGCGCCGTTGTGCGCGGGGCGGGATGGATGGCGTAGTGCCATGCGGGACTCCTTTCGATTCGGGTAGGCGTTGGGTGTTTCACCTTGTCTTCCGAACGAGAAAGCCAAACCCTCAATCGAGAATGCGATCAATTTGCAACCGCAGCGGCTACCGGGCCCGCGCCCGCTGCCGGCGCATCGCCGTAGCCCTTGAGCACGTCATCGACCATGAGCTTCACCGAGGTCACGCTGGCCGCCGTGACGTACCAGGCCTCGGAATCGACGAAGACCACGCGGTTGTTCTTCCAGGCGCTGGTCTGGCGCAGCAGCGGGTTGTCCATGCCTGCGGCGTCCATGCCGGGGCGGCGCTGCATGATGGCCGTGCGGTCGATCACGTAGAGGATGTCCGGGTTGGCCTGCTGGATGAATTCGCTGGAGATGGGCTGGCCGTGCAGGTCGGCCTCGGCCGCCGTGCTGGCGGGCCTGACGCCCAGCGCGTTGAAGACAAAGCCGTAGCGCGACTGCGGGCCGAACGAGGTGAAGGCGCCGTTGTTGTGCATGACGATGAGGGCCGTCTCCGCACGGCCCTCGGTGGCGCGCCGGGCCTGGGCCACCTTGTCGTCCATCTCGGCGGCCTTGGCGCGCGCCAGGTCCTGCTTGCCGAAGATGCGGCCCAGGGTCAGCAGATGATCGCGCACGGTGTCCAGGTGCCGGGTGCCGCTGTTCCTGAAGTCCACGTCGAAATGCACGGTGGGCGCAAAGCCCGAAAGCTCCTGGTAGGCGCTGGCCTGGATGGGCGAGATCAGCACCAGGTCGGGCTTGAGCGCATGCACGCGCTCCAGGTTGGGCTGGACGATGGAGCCCAGGTCCTGCACGTTGCCATCGTCCTTGTACCGGGCCAGGAAGTGGGGCACGAAGTCCTTGGGCATGCCGGCAATGGGCACGCCGAGCTGGTCGAGGAAGTCGGCCTCGTTCATGTCCAGCGCGGCCACGCGCTGCGGCGGGCGCTCCACCACCGTGGTGCCCAGCTGGTGCTGCACCGTGACGGGCGTGAACTCGCCGGCCGCCGCCTGCGGCGCTGCGGCCTGGGTCGTGGGTGTGGCGGGCCGGTCGCAGGCCGACAGGCAAAGCGCTGCCGCCAGCGCAAGCATGGGCGCGCGGTGGGGAATGCGGAAAAGATGGGTCATGGGCTTTCTCTCCTGAAAAATGGCATGCATTGCTTGACTGTTTTTTGGTGGCGCCGGTGCTCGGCTCAGGCCCGGCCGCGCCCGCGCACCATGAGTGCAAGGAAGTAGCTGCCGCATACCAGGTTGACGAGGATGCCCACCGAGGTGCGGTAGTTGAAGACATGCTCCACCGCCAGTTGCGCCGCGATGAAGATGGACACGGCCACGGCACAGCCCAGCGGCAGCGTGACCCGGTGGCGCGCCGTGCCCGCCAGCGCATAGCTGATGTGGGCCACGAAGATGCCCATGAAGGCCGTGGGCCCCAGCAGGCTGGTGGACACCGCCACCAGCGCGGCAATCAGCGCCAGCTGCAGGCGCAGCTGGCGCTGGTAGTGCACGCCCAGCGAGATGGCCTGCTCGCGCCCCAGGGCCAGCACGTCCAGCACGGGCAGGCTGCGCCGCACGATCACGCAGGCCACGGCCACGATCAGTGCCGACCACAGCAGCTGCGCGGGCCGGGCGCGGTTGAACGAGGTGTAGCTGTAGCCCTGCAGCACCGAGAATTCGCCCGGGCTGATGCGCAGCTGCACGAACTGCGTGAAGGTGCCTATCACCATGCCCAGCACCAGGCCCAGCAGCAGCAGGAAGTACACGTTGTCGCGGCCCCCGCCCAGCAGCCAGCGGTGCAGGGCCCAGGAGTAGCCCAGCATGCACGCCACCGACAGCCAGAAGTTGCCGCTGGGGCCCAGCACCACCAGGCTTTGCACGCCCATGGCCAGCACCAGCAGCGCCTGCAGCAGCAGGTAGACCGCCTCGTAGCCCATGATGGCGGGGGTGAGGATGCGGTTGCCCGCAAGCGTCTGGAAGACGATGGACGACAGCGCAATGCAGATGCCGCCGATGACGATGGCCGACAGCCGCGTCAGCCGCCGTGCAATGACGTAGCCGAAGTCCAGCCCCGAGCCCAGCAGCACGAAGCAGGCCGCCAGCGCGACGGCAACCACGGCAGCCGCAATCCACGCGGTGGTGTGAGGCAAGGCCTTGCGCATCACGGCCTCCTGCGCAGGATGAGCACGAGGAAGAGCACGCCGCCCACGCTGCCCGCCGTCAGGCCGATCGGCACCTCGAAGGGGTGCATGATCAGCCGGCCCACGATGTCGCAGGCCAGCAGCAGCGAGGCGCCGCTGAGCGCGACGATGGGCAGGGTGCGGCCCAGGTTCTCGCCGCATCGCATGGCCACCAGGTTGGGAATGACCAGGCCCACGAAGGGAATGGCGCCCACGGTGATGACCGTGGCCGAGACGGTGACCGCCACCAGCACCAGGCCCAGCGTGGCCAGCGCCGGATAGCTCAGCCCCAGGCTGGTGGCCATGCCCTCGCCCATGCCCAGCACGGTGAAGCGGTGCGCAAACGCATAGGTCAGCACCACGATGGGCACGATGAGGTAGATGATCTCGTAGTGGCCCTGCACGACGCGCGAGAAGTCGCCCAGCAGCCAGCCCTGCATGCTTTGCAGCAGGTTGTGGCGGAAGGCATGGAACTCGGCGATGGCGCTGAGCACGCTGCCGTACATCAGGCCGACCACAGGCACCAGCACCAGGTTGCGCAGGCGCATGCGGCGGATGATGGCCACGTACAGCAGGCTGGCGCCCAGGCAGAACACCAGCGCGAACACCATGCGCCAGGCCACGCCCCACGCGCCCGAGGTGAAGGCCGAGGCGGGCGCCACCGTCAGCGACACCAGAATGCCCAGCTTGGCCGCGTCCAGACCGCCGCAGGTAGCAGGCTCCACAAAGCGGTTCTGCACGATCTGCTGCAGCACCACGCCGCACACCGACAGCCCCACCCCCGTGAGCACCAGCGCTGCCAGGCGCGGCAGGCGGCTGGCCGTGAGGGTGAGCCAGGCATCGCCCGACAGCGACAGCAGCTGCCCCCATTCCACCTGCCGCGCGCCGGTGAGCACGGAGGCGCAGCACAGCGCGGCAAACGGCAGCAGCCACGGCGCCAGGCGCGGGACCTGCGTCCCTGTCGTTGGCTTCGCAGGCTCGCTCAACGGAGGTCCTCACCCGTGCCCGTGCCCGTGCCCGTGCCCGTGCCCGCTACCGTGTCCGTGCCCGCAATGCGCCAGCCCTTGGCGGCGCGCCGCCGCGCCAGAAAGCGCGCATACAGGCCCTGCGCCTGTGCCAGCTGCTGCGGCGTGCCCTGCTCGCTGACGCGGCCCTGGTCCAGCACGATGATCTGGTCGGCCATGGCCACGGTGGACAGCTGGTGGGCAATCACGATCAGCGTGCGCCGGCCGCGCAGCCGCGCCAGCGCCTGGGCGATGGCGGCCTGGTTTTCGGCATCCAGCGCGGCCGTGGCCTCGTCGATCAGCAAAATGGGCGCATCCTTGATGAGCGCACGCGCGATGGCGATGCGCTGGCGCTCGCCGCCCGACAGGCGCGCCCCGCCCTCGCCCACCGGCGTGTCCAGGCCCTGCGGCAGGCGCTCGATGATTTCGGCCACGCCGGCCTGGCGGGCGGCTTCCATCACCTCGGCATCGCTGGCCTGCGGGCGGCCCATGCGGATGTTGTCGGCAATGGAGCCCTGGAAAAGGTAGCTGTCCTGGAAGATCTGGCTGATCTGCCCGGCCAGCCGCTCGCCCGCGATCTGGCGCACGTCGATGCCGCCCACCAGAACGCTGCCCTGCTGCACATCGAAAAAGCGTGCGACCAGCCGCAGCACGGACGATTTGCCAGAGCCCGAGGCGCCCACCAGCGCCGTCATCGAGCCCGGCTCCACGCGCAGGCTCAGGCCGCGCAGCACCTCGGGCTGGCCCGGCGCGTAGCGGAACACCACATCGCGCAGCTCCACCGAGGCATTGCACGGCGCCTGGGGCACGGCAGGCTCGGGCAGCGGCTGGACCGCGAGGATGTCGCGCACGGCATCGAGCTGCACGCGCGCGGCGCGCAGCGAGTCGGCGTAGCCTGCCACCTCCAGCAGCGGATCGACATGGCGGCAGGCCAGCAGCAGGGCCACGATCACGGGGATGGCAGCTTCCATTCCCATGCCCTGTGCTGCAACGCCGCCCAGGCGCTCGTCCAGCCACAGCGCGCCGGCCACCAGCAGGGCCGCAAACACGGCCTGCATGGCCCAGCCGTTGAGCACGCCCGACAGCGCCGCCAGGCGAATGGACTGCGCGCCGGATGCGCGCTGCCGGCCCAGTGCCTGCTCCAGCCAGCGCGTGCCGCCGCCTTCGCCATTGAAGGCGCGCAGCACGGACTGCGCCTGCGCAAACTCCACCATGCGCTGGCTGGCGCCGGCCATGCTGCGCTGCAGGCGCTCGTCGGCACGGCGGCCCAGGTGCGCGGTGACCAGCAGCACGCCGGCCAGCAGCGGCAGCGCCAGCAGTGCAATCAGGCCCATGCGCCAGTCCATGGCACACAGCGCGGCCACCACGGCAACGGGCGCCACGGCGCCGCTGAACACGGGCGTGAACACATGGGCCGGCAGCTGGGCCACTTCCATCATTCCCTGCGAGACAACGTGGTTGAGCCGGGCCGTGTTCTCGGGCGTGAACCATCCCACGGGCAGGCGGGCCACATGGTCGCCAAGCCGGTGGCGCGCCACGCGCAGCACGGCGGCGCCCAGGCCCAGGCCGGCCTTTTCCACCTGGCGCTGCCAGGCCCAGCACAACACCACGCCCGCCAGCAGCACGGCCAGCCAGGCCGCGGCGCCGCGCGTATCGCCTGCCAGCAGGCGCGACGCCACGGGCACCAGGGCCGTGACGACCAGCCCGCTGAGCAGGCCATGCAGCACGGCCATGCAGGCATAGCGGCGGAAAAGCCGGGCGTCGTCGCCCAGCAGTTGCATCAGGGTCTTCAGCATGGGGGCAGCTCCGTGGCCAGGGCGGGGGTGGAAGGCAGGGATTGGGAGGGCTGTGATTCGTACCCGCCCAGCGCCCACAACCGTGCGTAGCGTCCGCCCAGCGCCAGCAGCTCGGCATGGCGGCCACGCTCGCGGATGGCTCCGCCTTCCACCACCAGGATCTGGTCCGCATGCATGACGGTATCCAGCCGGTGAGCGATGACCAGCAGGGTGCGTCCGGCGGCCAGGCGCGACAGGGCTTCCTGGATGGCGGCCTCGCTCTCGGCATCGGCAGCGGCCGTGGGTTCGTCCAGCACCAGCACGGGCGCATCCAGCAGCACGGCGCGCGCAATGCTCAGGCGCTGCTGTTCGCCCCCGGACAGCTGGGCGTCTTCGCCGATCACGGAGTCATAGCCGCGCGGCAGCGCCAGGATGCGTTCATGGATGTGGGCGGCGCGCGCCGCCTCTTCCACCTCCTGCGCGCTGGCCGAGGGCCGGCCCAGTGCGATGTTCTCGCGCACGCTGGCATGCACCAGGCGCACGTCCTGCAGCACAAAGGCCAGGTGGCGGTACAGCTGTGCGGTCTCGATCTGCCGCAGGTCCACCCCGCCCAGCGTGATGCGCCCTTCGTTCGGGTCGAAGAAGCGCAGCAGCAGCCGGGCGAGCGTGGACTTGCCCGCGCCCGAGCCCCCCACCACGGCGGTCACCGTGCCGGGCCTGAGCGTGAAATCCATGCCCTTGAGCACGTCATGCCCCGCCTCGTAGGCATGGCCCACGCCTTCGAAGCGGACTTCGCAGCCTTGGGGCAGCCTGCATTGATCGGCGGCCGGTTGCTCCAGCACGGGCGTGCGCAGCAGCGCCTGCACGCGCTGGGCGGCGCCCGTGGCGTGGTTGAGCGCATGCAGGTTGAAGCTGAGCAGCTGCAGCGGCGCGCTGATGCCCGGCGCCACCAGGGCAAAGGGCAGCACGTCCACGGGCGCCATCCAGCCCAGGGCCGTGAACAGCGTGCCAAAGGCCAGCACCACCCCCAGCACGGCCACGGGCGCGATCAGCGCATTGGCATTGGCGCGCGCCGACACCAGCGGACGCGCAAAGCCGAGGAAGGCGTCGGTAAAGCCATCGACGGCCTCGCGGTAGCTGCCATGTGCTCGGCCGCTGGCGCCAAAGGCCTTGACCACGGGAATGCCGTGCACGAACTCCACCACCGCGTTGTTGATGCGCGCCAGTCCCGCGCCAAAGGCCGGCATGTGGGCACTGCTGGCCCGCATGGCGTGGCGCATCACCAGAAAGAAGATGCCGAACGGCAGGGCCGAGACCAGGGCCATGCGCCAGTCCATGGCCACCAGGTAGACCGCAGAAGCGGCCACCGTGCCCGCGCCGCGCCCCACCGTGGTGTAGAAGTGCGCGGTCAGCTCGTGCAGGGTGGCCACGTCGTCCTGCATGGCCTGCTTGACCTGGCCCGAGGCCCGCTCGGTGAACCAGCCCAGCGGCACACGCGCCAGCCGCTGCATGGCCGACAGGCGCAGCCCGTGGGTGAGACGGTTGTCGGCCAGATGTGCAACCAGCTCGCCCGCCGACACCAGGGCCATGCCCGCGAACAGGCAGACAAGGCACAGCGCGATGACGTGCCAGGCATCTGCCGCCACCATGCCGCCATCGGCCAGCGCCAGCCGCGCGATGTGGGCGATGCCGGCCAGCGGCGCCAGCGCCAGCACGGCGCCCGCAAACGACAGCAGCGCGGCAAGAACAAGCTGCGCGCGGATGGGCTGCAGCGTCTGCGCAATGGGGCCGGGGCCGGCCTGGGCGTCATCGGCCTCGGGTGAGTGCATGGGTTCTCCTGGAAGGCATGGCGGATCAGAAAAGAACAGAAAACAAGGGCTCTTGCCTGTCTTCCGAACGAGAACGCCAAACCCTCAATCCCCAGGGGCAGAAAGTTGAATCAGCCGGTAACGGGTTCCGAGAAACGGGGAAGGCGCCGCGATGAAAGAAGCCTCAGCCCGCCGCCTGCACCGTGACCCAGTAGCGCGTGCGCGAGACCACCTGCACGGGCAGGCCCAGGGCCAGGTTGTGCAGGGCGCGGTCGGTGTCGCGCAACGAGAACACGCCCGTGACGCGCAGGCCTGCCACCTGTGGGTCGCAGCGCAGCAGGCCTGTGCGGTAGCGCGCCAGCTCGGCCACCAGCTCGCCCAGCGGCATGTTGTCGGCCACCAGCACGCCGCGCGCCCAGGCGGCGGCACTTTCCTGCGCAGGCACCGGAGCCCGGGCCTGCTCGCCAGTGAAGACGGCGCCCTGCCCCGCATCCACGCGCACCACCTGGCCCGGCGCCCTGGCAGGACGCACCTCCACCGCGCCCTCGAACACGGCCACGCGTGAATGCTCTTCTTCCTGGCGCAGCGTGAAGCGCGTGCCCAGGGCCTGCACCGTGCCGTGGCGCGAGCGCACGCGCAGCGGGCGGGGTGTGCTTTGCGGATCGGGCGCGGTGGTGACGAGGATTTCGCCGGCGCGCAGCAGGATCAGGCGCTCGGCATGGTCAAAGCGCAGGTCGATGGCCGAGGCAGAGGCCAGCACCACCTGCGTGCCATCCGGCAGCGTGATCTCTCGGACTTCACCGCGCGCCGTGCCATGGCTGGCGGCGGCGACCTGCCATGCATCGGTGCCGCGCACCACATGGGCAATGCCTCCGGCCGTGGCCATGAGGCCCAGCAACTGCATGGCACGGCGGCGGCCCCGGGGCGCCGGCGACGCAGCGGAGGTGTCCGCCAGCGTATGCCGCGCGATGCCGCCGGGCACGCTGCGCAGCTTGTCGTCAAAGGCCTGCAGCCGGCTCCAGGCCAGCTCGTGCCGCGGATGCTCGGCACGCCAGCGGGCGCAGGCGGCGCGGTCTTCATCGCTGGCGTCGTCAGCCCACAGGCGTGCCATCCATTCGGCGGCGCGCTGGACGATGGCCGGCTCCAGCGGCTCGCTGGCGGACGCAGTTGCGCAGGCGTCAGTGGATGCGGCTGACGCGGCCGATGCCGGAGATGAAGACATGCCGGCCACTCAGCACACGGCGCCGTGCAGCGCCTGGTAGCAGGCCAGCAGGCCGGCAGCGATGTATTTCTCCACCGAGGACACGGACACGCCCAGCTCGGCCGCGATATCTCGGTAGGCCATGCCGTCGAGCTTGCACAGCAGCAGGGCCTTGCGCGCCTTGGGCGGCAGGCCGTTCAGCGCGGCATCGATCTCCACCAGCGCCTCCAGCGCCAGGGCACGTGTTTCTTCGGAGGGCGCCATCTGCTCGGGCAGCAGGGCCAGCGCTTCAAGATAGGCCGCCTCCACGCGGCGGCGCCGGTACAGGTCGATCACCAGGCCGTTGGCGATCTGGGTGAGATGGCGGCGGTGCTCGTCGGCCGGCGGAACACGGCCGGTGCGCAGCAGTTGCAGGTAGACGTCGTGCGCCAGATCGGCCGCATCAAAGGCATTGCCCAGCTTGCGGCGCAGCAGGCCGCGCAGCCAGCCATGGTGATCGGTGTAGAGAATTTCGACTTGTTGCTGAAGCGCAAACTCGGCGGCGGCCACAGTACCCCTCCCTGTGCCCCAGGGCGCAGGTACGCCGGGGATGTATGACAAATGAGAACCATTTGCATTTTATATGGAAGCCAGCCCCCGCCGCCGCGACGCACTAGCGCTGTGGCAGGCCGGGCAGTATGGCGTTCAGGTCTACCGCGTTGGCCATGGCGCGGTTGCCTTCGTCGCCAGGATGCAGGTGGTCGCCCGAGTCGAAGCGCGCCGCCATGCGTGCCGGGTGGGCGCTGTCGCGCAGCACGGCGTCGAAGTCGATGACGGCATCGAAGGCGCCGCCCAGGCGTATCCAGGCGTTCACCTGCCGGCGCAGATCGTCCTTTTCGTCCTGGTAGTAGTCGTCCAGCGGCGTGCCTGGCAAGGCGCCCTCGAAAGGCGGCAAGGTGGCGCCGATCACGCGCAGGCCGTGGCTGCGCGCCCTGGCAACCAGCTGGCGATAGCCCTCTGCCATGTCCTGCAGCGTGGGGCGCTGCGCCCGCGGCGCAAAGGCCGTGCCGGGCCAGGAAATATCGTTGATGCCCAGCAGCACGATGAGGCTGCGCACACCGGGCTGGGCCAGCACATCACGCTCCAGCCGCGCCAGGGCATACGCGCCCATGCCGTCGGACAGCAGGCGCGCCCCCGAGATGCCGGCATTGACCACCGCCGCGCCGTGCGGCGCAAGGCGCGCGGCCAGGAAATCCGGCCAGCGGCTGTCCCTGTCCAGGCTGGCCGTGGCGCCGTCGGTGATGGAGTCGCCCATCACCGCTACCACGGGCACCGCGGGCGCCGCGGGGTCGGCCTCGACCTGAATACCCGCCAACAGCGGGCGGGCCGTGCTGCTGAGCGTGCCAGGAGCCGAAGTCCGCAGCGCCGCAGCCGCGGCCTGGTCGCCCGCCACGATCCAGCCGGTCTGACGCCCATCCCAGTGAAAACTCTGCACAGGCGTGGCACCGGGCAGGTACAGGCTCACGGCCACCTGCGACAGCGAGGCCAGCGGCAAGGCCACAGGGTCGCTGACCAGGGATGCGCCTGCGGCAATGGTGGCTTGCGCGCTGCCGCCAAAGGTCACGGCCTGCAGGCTGCCGGACTCGACGGCGCCTGCCGGCAACGGCTTTGCCACGGTCGCCCTGCCCACGGTCACAGGCTGGCCGCCGTAGGCGTTGGACAGCACGATGCGCAGGCGCGGCCCGCCCAGGCTGATGCGCGCCACCTGGCGCACGGTCTGGTCCTGCAGCACAGCGGGCAGGTTGGTGGGAAAGAGGAAATCCGCCCCCCAGACCGGCTGCGGGCTGGCCTGCCACGTGGCAGCCCAGTGGGAGACTTCAGCCGAACCCGCCGGCGCCGTTGAATCCGCCATGGCTGGCGTGGAAATCACAAGCGCCAGAAGGGCCGCGCCCGAGGCCGTGGAAAGCGATGGAAAAAGTTGCCGCATGCAAGGAATCCGATGTCTGTCGATGGCTGGATCATGGATTCAAGGGCGGCGCGGGACTAGACGGTCTGCTGGAACACCATCTGTGAATGGAAGGCATCAACCAGCTGACGAAAAAAGCCCCTGCCTCGAAAGGCAGGGGCTGTCAGGGGCCCGTGGACGCCATGCGTAGCATCGACGGGCCGGCTAGCAACGGGTTGGCGTCAGCCGGCAGTGGCCTGCGGCGAGGGCTTGGGCTGCAGGCGCTTGAGCACGCGCGGCACGATGAGCACGCAGGCCACGATGATGATCAGCGTCAGCGACATGGGGCGCTGCAGGAAGATCCACCAGCTGCCTTCGCCGATGGACACGGCGTTGCGCATCTGCGCCTCGGCCAGGGGGCCCAGGATCATGCCCACCACCACGGGCGCGGTGGGGAAGTCGAAGCGGCGCATGATCACGCCCAGTACGCCGATGCCGTACAGCAGGAACAGGTCGAACGCGCTCTGGCGCATGCCGTAGGCACCCACGGTGGCGAAGATCAGGATGCCGGCGTACAGCTGGGGACGCGGAATCTTGAGCAGCTTGACCCACAGGCCCACCATGGGCAGGTTGAGCACCAGCAGCATCAGGTTGCCGATGTACAGCGAGGCGATCAGCGCCCAGACCAGGGCCGCGGACGAGCTGAACAGCTGCGGGCCGGGGTTGATGCCGTAGTTCTGGAAGGCGCCCAGCAGCACGGCCGTGGTGTTGCTGGTGGGAATGCCCAGGGTCAGCAGCGGGATCAGCGCGGCGGTCACGGTGGCGTTGTTGGCCGCCTCTGGGCCGGCCACGCCTTCGATGGCGCCCTTGTTGCCGAACTCAGCACGGTCCTCGCCCTTGGCCAGTTTCTTCTCGGTGGCATAGCTCAGGAAGGTCGGAATCTCGGTGCCGCCGGCGGGAATGCAGCCGAAGGGCGTGCCGATGACGGTGCCGCGCAGCCACGCGGGCCACGAACGCTTCCAGTCACGGCCGGTCATGTGCACGCGGCCCATCTTGTTTTGCGTATCGACGACCTTGCCTTCGTACATGGCGGCGTACAGCACTTCGGCCACGGCGAACAGGCCCACGGCCACGAGCACGATGTCCACGCCGTCCAGCAGTTCCATCTTGCCCATGGTGTAGCGCGCAGCGCCCGAGATCTGGTCCATGCCGATGCAGCCCAGCGCCAGCCCCAGGAACAGGGCCGTCATGCCGCGCAATGCGCTCTGGCCCAGCACGGCGCTCACGGTGGTGAACGCCAGCACCATCAGCATGAAGTACTCGGGCGGGCCCAGCTTGACGGCGAAGTCGGCCACCGAAGGCGCGAACAGCGTGACGACCACGGTGGCCACGGTGCCGGCCACGAAGGAGCCGATGGCGGAGGTGGCCAGCGCGGCGCCCGCGCGGCCGCTCTTGGCCATCTTGTTGCCCTCCATGGCCGTGACCATGCTCGCGGTCTCCCCGGGAGTGTTCAGCAGGATGGAGGTGGTGGAGCCGCCGTACATGGCGCCGTAGTAGATGCCCGCGAAGAAGATCATCGAGGCGGTGACATCGACCTTGGCGGTGATGGGCAGCAGCATGGCCACGGCCACGGCCGGTCCGATGCCGGGCAGCACGCCCACGGCCGTGCCCAGGGCGCAGCCGACCAGGGCCCACAGCAGGTTGGCCGGAGTGATGGCGGTGGCAAAGCCCGCCAGCAGTGCGTCAAAGATTTCCATTACAGCCACCCCGTCTCAGTCAGGCCCGGCAGGTTGATCGCCAGGAATTGCGTGAAGGCCCAGAACACGGGCGCCGAGATCAGCAGCCCGGTGACCACGTCCTTGGCCCAGGTGATGGGCTTGCCCGCCTGGGCCTGGCCGCCGGCACGGCGCAGGCCCTGCACGGCCAGCACGTAGCAGACGGTGCAGCTGACGATGAAGCCCACGGTGCCGATCAGCACGGCATTGACCAGCAGGCCCGTCGACACCCAGACGAAGGCGCCGATGTCGGCTCGTGGGTGGCCGCCCCCGCAAGAGGCTTCGCGAAAGCCGCCCGTGCGTGCCTCCCAGACCAGCCAGGCGCCGCAGACTGCGAGCACCAAGGCACACAGCCAGGGCAGGAAATTGGGGCCGACGCCGCCGTAGCCGGCATCGCCAGGGATTTGCAGCGCGCCGAAGGCCAGGCCTGCGGCGACAAGCAGCACGCCGGAGCCGACGATGGTCTGCGCGCGTACCGAGGGAAAGCCGCTGGGCTCATCGGCCTGGGCGGCATCCGTGGCAAGTGGATTGGGTTGTGAGGACTCGGACATGGTCAGTTCCTGGCCGCAGCGGGACCGGCGACCGGGCCGGCCACCGCTGCAGACGTGGGGAAAAAATTAAGCCGCCGGGGCCTGCGAGCCGCTGGCGCGGCGCGCGGGCATCTTCCGCTTCTTGAAGCAGGCGCTGCGACTGGCGCCTGCCGAGGCCCGCAGGAGTGCGGGCCTGTTGCTGCACCGACCCCGCAAGAGGCCGGTGCAGCAGCTCGATCACACCATGCCGGACTTGACCATGGTGGCGCGCAGGCTCGCGAACTCCTGGTCCACGAACTCGCCGAAGGCATCGCCGGCCAGCCATGCAGGCGTCCAGTCGTTCTTCTGCAGCGCCTCGGCCCAGGCCTTGCTCTTGGTGGCCTTCTCGATCATGGCGACCAGCGCATCGCGCTGTGCCTTGGTGATGCCGGGCGCGCCGTACACGCCGCGCCAGTTGCCGATCTCCACGTTGATGCCCTGCTCCTTGAGCGTGGGCACGTCCACGCCCTTCAGGCGCTGGCCCGAGGTCACGCCGATGGGCTTCATCTTGCCGGTGCCGATGTACTCGGCGAACTCGCTGTAGCCGCTGCCGCCCACGGTGACGTTGCCGCCCAGGATGGCGGAGATGGCCTCGCCGCCTCCACGGAATGCCACGTAGTTGATCTTGGAGGGATCGACGCCGACTTCACGCGCAATCATGGCCGCCGCAATGTGCTCGGTGGAGCCGCGCGAGCCGCCGCCCCACTTGACGGAGCCCGGGTCCTTCTTGAGCTGGGCGATCACCTCGGCCATGTTCTTGAAGGGCGAGTTGGCGGGCAGCACGAAGACGTTGTACTCGCTGGTCAGGCGGGCCAGCGGCGTGGCCTGCGTGAGGTTCACGGGCGGCTTGCCCGTGATGATGCCGCCCAGCATGACGGCGCCCATGACCATCATGGCGTTGGGATCGCCCTTGCTGCCGTTGACGAACTGCGCAAGGCCGATGGCGCCGGCGGCGCCACCCTTGTTGTCATAGGTGACGGAAGCAGCCTGACCAGCGTCCTGCAAAGCCTTGCCCAGGGCACGGCCCGTGGTGTCCCAGCCGCCGCCGGGGTTGGCCGGCAGCATCATCTTGACGGCTGCCGCAGCCTGCGCAGACAGCGGCAGGCTGCCTGCGGCGGCCAGTGCGGCCAGCGACTTCAGAAAAGTATCACGACGCATGGTTTGACTCCTTGTGTTGTAAGGCTGTCGATGATCGGTTCGCTACCTGTCAAATGGCTGTCCAAACCCCTAGGGGAATCCCTAGATCGCTCTCGCCACGATGGCCTGCATCGCGCCCGGTGCTAACGTCCGGCCCATGCAATTGCTGCTCGTAGAAGATGACAACGCCATGCGCACCACGCTGCAGCGCACGCTGATCAGGCGCGGCATCCAGGTGGAGACGGCGGCCGACGGGCCCTCGGCCCTGGCGCAGTGGCTGGTGCGCGAGCCCGACGCCGTGGTGCTGGACCTGAGCCTGCCCGGCCTGGACGGCCTGCAGGTGCTGGAGAGGGCGCGCGGCCAGGGCCTGCGCACGCCCGTGCTCATCCTGACCGCGCGCGGCACCGTGGGCGACCGGGTGCTGGGCCTGAACGCCGGTGCCGACGACTACCTGGCCAAGCCCTTCGACCTCGACGAGCTGGAGGCCCGGCTGCGCGCCCTGCTGCGCCGCAGCAGCGACAGCTTCACGCCCAAGCCGCCGCCCGAGACCATCGCCATGGGTGCGCTGCGCTACGACAAGGCCAGCGGCGCCATCCACCGCGATGGCGAGATCATGGAGCTGACGCCGCGCGAGCTGGCCCTGATGCACGCCCTGCTGGCACGCCCCGGCCATGCCGTGGCCAAGGAGCGCCTGTTCGCGCTGGTGTTTCCCGGCGAGTCGGACGTGCAGTACGAAGCCGTGGAAGTCGTCGCCTACCGGTTGCGCAAGAAGCTGTCGGGCACAGGCGTGCAGCTGGTCACGCTGCGCGGCCTGGGCTATCTGCTCAAGGCCGAGTCGGCCTGAGGCACTCCACCACTCACCGCAGCCCATGCGCGACCCCGGTCTTCCCCTTCCCGCCCCCGCGCGCACGCGCCAGCCCTGGTCGCTGCGCCGCCAGCTGCTGACGGGCATTCTCGTGCCCGTCATTCTGTTCATTGGCTTCAATACCTGGAGCCTGTACCACCAGACGCTGGCTGCGCTGAACACCGCCTATGACCGCACGCTGCTGGCCTCGGCCAAGAGCATCAGCGAGCAGCTGGATGTGACGGGCTATGACGAGTCCGCCCAGCTGCATGCCATCGTTCCCTACTCGGCGCTGGAGATCTTCGAGGCCGACAACCAGAGCCGCATGTTCTACCGCGTCTCCACGCTGGAGGGGGAAATGGTGTCGGGCTTTGGCGAGCTGCCCATGTGGCATGGCGTCATTCCCCAGCGCCCGCCCTACGCGGCCCTGGTCGACTTCTACGACGCACAGTTCCGGGGCCGGCCCGTGCGCATGGCCGTGCTGCTGCAGCCCGTGGCCAGCGCCAAGGGGCGCGGCATGGCCGTGATCCAGGTGGCCGAGACGCTGGAGCTGCGTGAAGCGCTGGCCCTGCAGATCCTGCGCACCACGCTGGCGCGGCAGGCCCTGCTGGTGGCCGCCGTGGCGCTGATCGTGATCTTCGTCGTCCAGCGCGCCACACAGCCCGTGCGCCGGCTCAGCAGCGACCTGCGATCGCGCCCGCGCGGCGACCTGAGCCCGCTGTCGGCACCCTCAGCACCGCGCGAGTTGCAGCCGCTGCTGGAGGCCATCAACCAGCTCATGCTGCGGCTGCGCCAGCTGCTGTCGGACCAAAAGCGCTTTGTGCGCGACGCGTCGCACCAGCTGCGCACGCCGCTGGCCGTGCTCAAGGCACAGCTGCAGTCGGCCCAGCGCGGCGATGTGCCAGCCGAGCAGGCCTTTGAGGAAATCGGCGCCACCGTGGACCGCGCCACGCGCCTGGCCAACCAGATGCTGGCGCTGGCCAAGGTCGAGCAGCTGCGCCAGGAAGACAGCGCCGAGCCCGCATCGCCCGCGCCCAGCCTGCTGGACGAAGTGGTGCGCGACGTGGCCATCGAACTGTCGCCGCTGATTGCGGAGCAGGACATCGACTTTTCCATAGACACGGAGCCCTGCCCCGTTCCTGCCCACGAATGGATGCTGCGCGAGCTCACGCGCAACCTGCTGCACAACGCCATACGCCACATGCCTGCGGCCGGCAGCCTGCACATCAGCGTGCACCAGGCCGGCAGCCAGGCCGTGCTCAGCCTGCGCGACAGCGGGCCGGGCATAGACAGCGAGCTGGCGCAGAGGCTGTTCCAGCCATTTTCGGCCGGCAATGCGCGCAGCGGCTCGGGCCTGGGGCTGGCCATCTGCCACGAGATCGTGCAGACGCTGGGCGGCGCCATCGAGCTGCGCAACATCTACCGGCAAGGCCTGGTCTGCGGATTGCATGCGCACGTGGCGATTCCGCTGCAGCCGGCCACTGGCAAGCACCCCGCGCCGCGCGCACAATAACGCCATGACCGATATCGAATCCATGCGTCTGGACAAATGGCTGTGGTGCGCGCGCTTCTACAAGACGCGCAGCCTGGCGACGGAGGAAATCGGCAAGGGCCGCGTCACCGTCAACGGAGCCCTGGTCAAGCCCGCGCGCGAGGTGCGCTGCGGCGACACCGTGGCCCTGCGCCAGGGCCAGGTCCCGCGCACCGTGGTCATCCGCGGCCTCTCAGGCATGCGGGGCCCCGCCCCCGTGGCCCAGGCCCTGTACGAGGAAACCGCCGAAAGCCTGGCCGAGCGCGAACGGCTGGCAGAGCAGCGCCGGCTGGCTCCGGAGCCCGCCAGCAGCATCGCCAGCCAGCACGAAGGCCGCCCCACCAAGCGCGACCGCCGCCAGATCGACCAGGTGCGCGAGCGCGGCAGCTGGGACAGCCGCTGGAGCGCCTCCATCGACGATCTGGACCGGCGCTGAATCGCACGGCCCTGCCCGCCTCTTCCAGCAAAAAAGGCCATGCGCAACAACTGCGCATGGCCTTTTTGCATGGATTTGCGGGAAGCAGGCCCTGCGGCGTTCAGACCACCTGGTCCCTGGCCGGGGCATCGTCATCCTGCGCGCGCGGCAGGATGAGGTTCATCACCATGGCGGCCATGGCGCCCACGGTCACGGCCGAGCCCAGCAGGTACTGCAGCATGTCCGGCAGGGTCTGCACCCAGTCCTTGGGGGCCAGGGTGGCAAAGAAGGAGCAGATGATGGGCACGCCCACCACCAGCATGGCACGCTCGTCCAGGCGCACATGGCGCAGGATGCGGATGCCCGCCATGGCAATGGTCACGCAGACCACGGCGAACATGCCGCCGATCACGGGCGAGGGAATGGCCGCGATCAGTGCGGAGAACTTGCCCAGGAAGCCCAGGCAGGCCAGCACCAGGCCGGCTGCAATGAAAACCATGCGGCTGGCCACGCCGGTGATGGAGATCACGCCGGCGTTGGTGGAGTAGCCGGTGACCGGCGTGGCACCTATTAGCGCGGCCACGCTGCAGCTCAGGCCTTCGCCCACGGCGCCACGGTCCAGCTGGCGGCTGGTGATGGGCTGGTTGATCACGGCCGAGACCGCGAACCACGTGCCCGTGGTCTCCGCCATGACCACGAGGTAGATCACGACGAAGGTGAGCACGGCGGGCAGCGAGAACTGCAGCGGATAGTCGATGCCGGCCAGCTTGGGCAGCGTGAGCCAGGGCGCATCGGCAATGGGCTGCCAGGCAAACAGCCCCATGCCCCAGGCGACGGCCGTGCCGCCAGCCAGCGCGATGATCACCGACGACAGGCGCATCCAGCGGCCCAGCCGGTTGTCGAAGCGCAGGCCCAGCATCATGGCCGCAATCAGCAGCGCCGCCGATACCGAAGCCAGCGCAATGGACTGGTTGACCGTCATGCCGCCGTGGACCGCGAACACGTTGGCGCTCAGCGCAATCGGCAGCAGCGACAGCCCCACCACGAGGATGATGGTGCCGCCGACGATGGGCGGCACCAGCCAGCGGATCACGCGGTGGAACCAGCCCAGCGCCCCCAGCGCGATGACGATGAGCGCTCCCGGAATCAGCGCGCCATAGACCGCTCCCATGCCGCCGAAGCCACCGCCCGCGCCAAAGGCCACGGCCAGGATGGCACCCAGGGGAATGTAGGAAGGCCCTTGTGCCACGGGCATGCGCATGCACCAGGCCGTCTGGATCAGCGTGCCCAGTCCCGCTGCGAGGAAGGTGGACTGGATCATGGACGCCGCGTCGGCCTGCGACAGCGCCAGGGCCGAGGCAATGATGAAGGGCACGACATACACGTCCATGGCCATCACATGCTGCAGGCCCAGCAACAGGGCCTGGGAGAGCGTGACGCGGTCGTCAGGGCGGGCGATCAGGCGCCCTTCGTAGGAGGAGGTCGGTTCGGTCATGGAGCGGAAAACGCGGGAAACAGCCAGTGCGCAAACGCAGCCGGTCTTCAGGCGGGGCTGGCCGCCTGGCGCCGGTGCACGCACGCGCCCTGCACCCAGGTGCAGGCCACATTGGCACGCGTGGCATGGTGGATGATCTTCTGCAGGATGTCGGCCGGGCCGTCCTGCTCGGGCCAGATCTGCACATTGGAGTCCGGCGCCAGGCAGTCGACGGCCAGGGCATCCATGGCATGGCCGGGCTCGATGCGGCCAATGGGAAGGTCCAGCGCATCGCCACCCGCCGCCGTGGCCAGCCACAGTGCAAAGACGTGGTCGATGCGGGCCTGCACGCCCTGCCCCGCCCTGCCGCGCCGGGCGGCCGTCTGCGCCGGATCCACGCCTTCGTGCAAGGCCAGCGAGGCTGTCATGGCATGGCGGCAGGCGTCGAACATGCTGGGGCTGTAGCCCCCCGAAATGTCCGTGGCCAGTCCCATGCCCAGGCCCTGCTCGCGGCCGCTGCGCGCGGGGAAAACGCTGTTGGCGAAATAGAAGTTGGACAGAGGGCAATGCGCTACCGAGGCGCCCGTGCGCGCCATCAGTGCCACGTCATCGGCCGTGAGGAAGTTGGCATGGGCCACGACCGTGCGGCGCGTGAGCAGGCCGAAATCATGCAGCGCATGCGCATCGGTGCGGCCCTGGCGTTCCAGCACATGGGCATGCGCCCAGTCGCTCTCGGAGCAATGGGTTTGCACATGGGCGCCAGTGCGTCCAGCCAGGTCGCCCAGGCCGCGCAGCAGCTCGTCGGTGCATGAAGGAATGAAGCGCGGCGTGATCACCGGCAGCACGCGCTGCTGCGCGTTGTCCGGATGCTGGCGCAGCCAGTCGATGAAGCGTGCCGTCTCGGCAATGCCTTCGGCTGCGCTGTCGTCCTTGTAGTACGGGGGGCATTGCGACGGCTCGTCCATGGCCACCTTGCCGACCAGGGCGCGCTGGCCCAGGGCCAGGCAGCGTTCGGCCAGCACCTGGTTGCCCACGGCGTGGATGGTGCCGAAGTACATGGCCGTCGTCGTGCCATTGGCCAGCAGCGTACGCACCACGCTGTCGTACACCGAAGTGGCAAAGCCGGCATCGCCGTAGCGCGCTTCCAGGGGAAAGGTGTACTCCTGCAGCCAGGTTTCCAGCGGCACATCCAGGGCCTTGCCGCTTTGCGGCCACTGCGGCGCATGCACATGCAGGTCCACCATGCCGGGCAAAAGGTACTGGCCCTCGGGCAGGCGCTTCAGCGTGCCCGCTGCCGCATGCGCGGCCTCCAGAGCGGCGCGGCGGGGATCACCGCGCTCCAGCACGGCATCGACCATGCCACGGCCATCCACCACGATCAGCACGTCCTGCTGGATGCGCAGCGCATCCGGCACGGGCGCATCGAAAGCAGTGCACAACAGGGCCCAGCCCCGGCCAGGGTCAGCGCAATTCATCATGGAAACGCGGCCCCCTGCCTCACTTGGCCTTGAGCTTGGCCAGGTCCTCGGCCGTCAACCACCGCCACTGGCCCGGCTGCAGGTCCTCGGTGAGCTCCAGCTCGCCAATCTTCCAGCGGTGCAGGCCTTCGACGCGGTTGCCAACGGCGGCGATCATGCGCTTGACCTGGTGGTACTTGCCCTCGGTCAGCGTGAGGTCCAGCACATGCTCGCTCACCTGCTCGCAGGCAGCCGCCTTGACGGGCTTGGGGTCGTCATCAAGCACCACGCCCTCCAGCAGGCGCTGCACCTGCCGCGCATCCACGGCATGCTTGGTGGTCACACGGTAGACCTTGGGCACATGCTTCTTGGGCGAACTCATGCGGTGGATGAACTGGCCGTCATCGCTGAGCAGCAGCAGGCCCGTCGTGTCCTGGTCCAGCCGGCCCACGGCCTGCACGCCCTGCACGGCACCCTTGTTCGGGCGCTGGCGCAGCGGCATGGGCAAAAGCGAGTAAATGCTCGGATAGGTTGAAGGCTTTTGCGAGCACTCCGTGCCCGCCGGCTTGTGCAGCAGCACATAGCCCAGCGCGTGATAGGCCCACTCCACGCCCTGTACGCGATAGCGCAGGCCTTCAGGATCGATGTCCTGCGTGGAGTCGAGGCAACGCACCCAGTCATTGGCCTCGGTGTCCCACAGTTCCACCCAGCCCTGCTGGACCAGTCCGGAACACACGCGGCGGATGCCGAACCCTTGGGAATACAGAATGTCTTGCAGTTGCATGTTCATCTTTCAAGCCGTCTGCGCCCACCATGGCGCACGCACATCGCGCAGGCGACGATACAAGTACTTCTGCGCAAACAAGCAAAAAACCCCGTAGCTTTGGGCTACGGGGTTTCTTGGGCTGTAAGAGCCTGACGATGACCTACTTTCACACGGGAACCCGCACTATCATCGGCGCAAAGTCGTTTCACTGTCCTGTTCGGGATGGGAAGGAGTGGTACCAACTTGCTATGGTCATCAGGCATAACTTGTTGTCATGCTGCTCTTGTGAGCAACACAACGAATTCATAGAGTCTGTAATCAGCTTTGTATTTTGACTGCGCCTTACTTGGCATAACCACCTTGATGATCACGTCATCAAAGTTATAGGGTCAAGCCTC